>CAWAKG010000001.1:0-368646 GCA_963782505.1 uncultured Acidobacteriaceae bacterium
TGCCGGCCGTTTTGACGTTGGCGCTCATCTGTTGCCCGGCTACGTCAAACAGCTTCTTCTGCGCGTCAACAAATGACTTGGTGGCTTCACGCGCCAGCTCGGACAGCTCGGCCGCCTTTACCTTTCTGGCAGCCTCGTGATGTTTACCCCCCGTGGCTTTCAAGGTTTCATCGGCAATGACATCCAGGAACTGTTTCTGGGCTTTGACGAATTTTTCCATGCCCTCGCGGGCGGCCTTGATCAGATGCTCGCTCTGATAGGGCTTGCCCGCCTTTGATGCCTCGAGCCAGTTATGCGTCTGCTCGTCGGTGATCTTTAGAAACTCCTGTTGCATGTCGATAAAGCTGTCCAGAGTGCGGCGAATCAGGTCGGTCAGCGCCTCAGCCGCGGGCCAGTTCCCCACGCGCTCCTTGACGCCGTTCAGGAGAATTTCGTTCTGCTGTTGCGCGAGCTCCAGCAGGATGGCCTGTCCCTCAATAAAATTGGCCATGCCCTCGCCTGCCATTTCGTTCAAAATTACCGTTGGTGAGTGCTCGGGATCGGAGAGATGCTGGCGCATGGCATGCATGACATTTGCGTTCTGCCGCATCACCAGATCGAGAAGAATTCGCTGAGTCGAGAAGAGGGTCTGAACCCCTTGCTGGGCCCAACCGGAGAGGAGAGTAACAAATGATGGCTCCCGAGGGTGGACTCGAGAGGCTTCGGATTTTACGGCTGCTGGCATAGGTTCAACCTCCCATATTATGCTGCATTGCAGCATCAAGTTAACTGTACAAATATAGGCGGCTTGTGTCAATATGCAATTGTCAATATGTGCAGCGCACACAAGAACTGAGTCCCAAAATGAACCCCGCCAAGATCGTCATCAAAAAGTATGGGAATCGCCGGCTGTACGACACGACGAACAGCCGCTACGTGAATCTCGATGAGATCGCGGCCCTCGTTCGTCAGGGCAAGGACGTTCAGGTCATCGACGCCAAGAGTGGCCGCGACCTGACGCGCGTCACCCTCACACAGATCATCACCGAGGACGTGAAGGACAAGCCCACGGGACTTCCCCTGGAATTGTTGCGTCAGTTGATTTTGGCGTCCGATCAGGTACGGCAGGAGTTCATGATGTGGTACCTGAAATCTGCGTTCGAAACGTACCAGCAGGTGCAGGACACCCTGCAGAACCGGTTGGGCGAAGTAGGGTCTGTCATCTTGTCGCCAGTTGAAACCATGAAGCGATTTCTCGGAGCGCCTCGTCCCGAGGCCGGCTCTGAAATCGATGCCCTGCGCGCGCGGGTCGCGGAATTGGAGGCGCTGGTAAAACGCGCTCCAAAGAAGCCGCCACCGCATAGCAAGCATTGACCATGCGGTAGTACCTGGGCTGGAAACCCGTCGCCATGGCAGAGGGTACGCGAAGCCTGGACTTTGACTTTATCGTTATCGGCTCCGGTTTTGGAGGCAGCGTTTCGGCGTTGCGGCTGGCGGAGAAAGGCTACCGCGTTGCCGTAATCGAAATGGGCCGCCGCTGGGCGGCCGAGGATTTTCCCCGCACAAGCTGGTCGCTTCGGCGGTGGATCTGGCGTCCTTCCCTGGGTCTGCGCGGATTCTTCAACATGAGGTTTTTCCGGCACGCCACCATCTTTCACGGCTGTGCTGTGGGCGGCGGATCGATCACCTATGCGGCAACCTTACTCGTCCCCCCAGACAAGATTTGGGATAACGGATCGTGGGCCGGGCTCGCTGACTGGAAATCGGAGATGCCGCAGCACTACGCCACCGCGACGCGCATGCTCGGCGTGATGGAGAACAACATCCTGGGCCCTGCCGACTTGTTGCTGAAGAAGACGGCGGAGTCCTCGGGAGTTGGCCAGACCTTCTATCGCACGAAGGTCGCCATTCTGCAAGCGGCTGAGGGCGAGCCGCGCGGCGCAACTGTTTCCGATCCGTTCTTTGCCGGAGAGGGTCCGGAGCGATCGACTTGTATCGCCTGCGGTGGCTGCATGCTGGGCTGCCGCCATGGCGCAAAGAACACGCTCGATCTGAATTATCTCTACCTGGCCGAGAAACGCGGCGCGCAAGTCTTCCCCGAAACCCAGGTGGTCAACGTCAAGCCGCTCGCCGGAGCGGCCGATGGCAGTGCCGGCTATGAAATCCATACCGTGAAGTCGTTCGGATGGAGCCGGGCGCGTCGGCGCTTCACCAGCCGTGCTGTGGTTTTCAGCGCCTCGTCCCTCGGCACCATGCAGCTACTCTTCCACTTGAGAGACAAAGGTTCCCTGCCGGCGATTAGCAGGCAAGTGGGCAAGTATGTGCGCACGAACTCTGAGTCCCTGATCGGGGCTCGCATCCCGGATTGGCCCGAAGACCTGTCCCAGGGCGTGGCGATCGGTTCGGGCGTTTACATTGACGAGCACACCCATATTGAAGCGGTTCGTTATCCCCGCGGCTCCGATAGCATGAGCTTTCTGACAACCATTCTCACTGGAGGCCGGCCGGGGCGACGCAGAATTGGCCTCTGGCTCCTGAGCTTGGTGTCGGCGCTACTGCGGTCGCCCGTCCGGACGTTTCGGCTGCTGCAACCTTTCGGCTTCGCGCAGCAGACGGTCATCCTTCTCTGCATGCAGGCGTTGGACGGACATATTGAAATGCGATGGAAGCGGCCCTGGTTCTGGCCGTTCCAAAAACGCCTTGTCAGTCGAGGACAGAAGGTTCCAACCTACATTCCTGAGGCCAACGAGTTTGCAAAGAAGTTCGCACAGCTCACCGGCGGTGCCGCCATGAGCATGCTGCCCGAGATTCTCTTCGACGTGCCGGGAACGGCGCACTGCATTGGAGGCTGCACCATCGCAGACGGCCCAGAGCGCGGCGTGGTCGACTCCCAGCATCGCGTCTTCGGCTACCAGAACTTGTACGTGTGCGATGGCTCGGTCATCGCCGCCAACCTCGGCGTTAACCCGAGCCTCACCATCACCGCTCTCGCCGAGCGAGCCATGAGCTTCATTCCCGCGAATGGCAAATACTAGGACGCCGCCCGGATTGGAGCAGGCGAATCTTTCTCACCTAGCGGGGCGTCGCTACTGTGGCGCCGCGGAATGCAGGTAAACCACAAACGCGTGGCGCGGTTGATGCGCGAGGACAACTTGCTGGCGGTGCAGCCGAAGTCGTTCGTGGTCACGACGGATTCCGATCACGAGTTAGAGGTCTATCTCAACCTGGCCAGACGGATGAAGCTGACCGGCATCAACCAGCTTTGGGTGGCAGTTCTGCACACACCCGGCGATAACCGTAACGTCGCTTGTGCTCGGCGAAGACCTGCTGGATCGCCGACCGCACCTCCATGTCTTCCTTGGGGTATCGTCCCACTCGTCTCTTTGCCACTTGCAGTTTCCTTTCCCTGCAAAGTGTGACAATTGCGAATGTCTCAGTTTAGGGGTTCACTCCACGGGATCGAGCAGTTCCGTCTCCGAAGCTGATCTTCGGTTGCGCGGGGCTCAGGCCCTCGATACGGGTTCCGGCTCATCCCCGACTACTACAAGAATGCGACGCACAAAAGCGGTAGGGGGCATCGCGACCGGTCGATACTATGGGCTTAGCTTAAATCGGAAATAGGTTGACGCAACCAGCGCTCAGTCATATGACATTTCCTCGAAACAGACTCCCTGGGGAGCTTGCAAAGACATCTCGATCGTGTCGAGGAGGTCAGCGCAGACGGAGGAAAATGAAGAGACACTGCGCGGCGAGAAGACATTTCTCAAATCGTCGAACGATGGAGTTCGATGAGACTGCGGTCCGGGGAGCGTTCGGGATTCAGCAGTCAGCCGTATCCCTCGCGAATGCAACGATCTCCCAACCCAGTCCTCGGGCCGCATACGCCGCACCGTGAATCACCGCGTCGAGACTCCGGTGTAACACCGCCGTCAGTATTGATGGTGATCCTCTTTCTTATGGCTTCCGACATTTCTGTTTCCTGATCTTGCCGAGGATGGTCCATCAACTTGACTGTTTATAGCTTCCGAAGGCTAAGAGTGGTTAGCATCAACCAGCGCTGGCATCCGCCTCAGCGCTCAGATACTTGGCGACCGCCATCTCCAGATTGAATTGCATGGCCTCGCGTCCGAGCGCATCGCCCAAGTGCGACTTCTGTATCATGTCCAGTACGCGCGGGTTCATTCCGACCAGCCATAACCTCACGCCAAGCTCACGCTGTCGCTTCTCACCCTCAATCAGCATTTTCAGGGCTGTGTACTCCAGGTCGGGAACGCCTCGGAGATGAATGGCGACGACCTTAGGCTGTGCTTCTTCAATCAACAGTTTGATCTTCTGGCCGATGTGTTCAGCATTAGCGAAGAACATTCGGCCTTCCACTCTTAGCAGCAGCAAGCCAGCAAATGTTTCATCCTCGGGATGTTCCTTGGAGCGCGGCCGGAAGACATTCGTGCCTGGCTTGCGTCCCAGGACATAAACCGGAGGATCAGCCACCTGATGCGCAAGAGCGACCATGGAGACAATGATCGCCACAATGATTCCCTTCAGGGTGCCTACAAGCACCACACCGGCACATGCGATCAGAGCCCAGGTGAACTCGGTTCGTCGAACACTCAGGATGTCCCGGAATTCGACCGGCTTAATGAGTCCGATGGAATAAACGATGACCACTGCGGCAAGCGTGGCTTGCGGCATCAAGCCGATGAGCGGGGCGAGCAGAAGCATGGTCACTAGTGTCATGGCCGCTGTAACGATCCCGGACATCTGTGTGCGTGCTCCGGCGAGACGGTTTACCGCGGTCTGAGTGGTACCGCCGCCACCTGGCATTGCGCCTAGAAGCGCGCCGCCGGCATTGGCTAATCCAGTTGCTAACAGCTCCCGGTTGGCCTGCGGGGAGGGTTCGTCGCTGCGTGCAAAAGCGCGCCCAGCCGCGATGGTCTCAGTAAAGCTCATGAGCGTGATGCCCAAAGCGCCGGGCCAAAGTTGGGTAGCGAGTGAGAGGACCGGCGGGGTGAACGATGGCAATCCCTGCGGGATGTGGCCGACCAACTCAACTCCGTGCGCGCGCAAGTTCAGGAAGTACGCGCCAGCAATACCTGCCGCAACCGCTAGCAGAGGAGCTGGCGCCTTGGGAGCGAAGTGCTCGATCGCGACCAGCAGAACAATCATCGAGACTCCAACGGCGAGCGTTGCTAGCGATGTCTTGGGAATGCCGTGGAGGGTGGCAAGCAAGTTCTGAACGAAAGTGCCCCTACCAAAGTGAACCCCGAGGATCTTCGGGACCTGGTCAACTACGATGACGACTCCGATGCCGGCCTTGAAGCCAATCAGCACCGGCGCAGAGATGAAGTTGGCAATGAAGCCCAGTCGCAGGATGGAAGCCAACACGAGCATCGCTCCGACCAACAGCGTCAATGTAGCGGAGGCAGCTAACAGAGAGGCCGGGTCTCCGTTCGGAACCACCTGCCCCAGTTCGGCGGCGGCCAGGATCGCGAGGGTCGTTGTGGTGCTCATGCTGAGTGCCCGCGAAGTACCGAGCACGGCGTAGATCACCATAGGCAGGAAGGCGGTGTACAGCCCCACCTGCACCGGCAGACCGGCGATGGTGGCGTAGGCCATCGCTTTGGGAATGACCACTGCAGCGGTGGTCAAGCCGGCGATTACGTCGGGCCTCAGCCATTCCTTCCGGTAGGGGAAAAGCTGTGAGAAGGGCCTCTCCCGCGCGACTGTCATAGCTCTTGGCTATCTCCTACCAGCGTTGCGCTATTACGTGGTGCTTCTGCTTCAGCTCTTCGTATCGGATCCAAATCACTGTTGAGCCACAGCAACTGCGGGTGGCCATTCGTCGTCGGTCGCATGCCAGGTCTTGTCAGGGTTGTAGAGTTCCATCTTCTTCACGATATTGAGGGAGTCGGGGCCGAGGTCTTTCTGGTAGACGACTCCGTCGTAGTTGACGATGAAGGTCTTGACGCCGGTCACGCGGTATTCAGCAGGCACGGCGACCAGCGCAAAGCCGCCGATCATGACGCCCTCGATGACGTAGTTGATGGCGCCGTTGGGGGCGGCCGGGCCTTGGCCCTTCAGAATCTTGAAGTAGTAACCGTGGAATCCGCCCTTGCCGGACGTGTAGCCTTCCTCCAACGCCTTGGCCACTTCATCACCGATCGGACCGTCGGGGGTTCCGTCAGCATTCTTCCAATACAGGCCATCCTGCTTGCCAGGAGTGCTGAAGATCTTCTGCGCGTACTGGTTTATGCCGGAGTCGTCGTGAATTTCCGAAGCATATTCCATTTGCGCCGACACGTAGCCGCGGCAAACGGTGATGGCGTTCAGTTCGTTTTCACCGATTCGGCGGAAGAGAATTTCCTGCCTTCCTTCCTTGGTATTGAAATACCACTTACCGCTCTTCTTCACGAGAGGTATCGGCAATGGCCACTCCTCGTCTCCCACGATGATGGTGGCGCGGTTCGGGTTAGACTTGGCCAACTGGATCGAGTTCTTGGCAGCGGCCTCTTTGGCAAATGCCTGGGCGTTGCTCTTGTCCTGTACCGGATCGTCAGACGCAACCACATCCTGGCCGTCGGGGCCTAAGATCGACAGCAATTCAGGTACGTCGAAGTCGCCCGCGGCCTTGATCAGCGCGTCGGCAGCCTGCTGAGCAGTATCGAAACCTTTCTGGCTGGCAGCCGCAGGTTTTGCTCCGGGTTGGGTTTGGGCCACGCTCATCGTCGGGAGGACGCTGCACAGGCCAACCAGGACGAGGACGATCTTCGCAAACCGCTTTGTCGCAATCAATTTTCTTGAGTACATAACTCCCTCGCTCATCATGTTGTGCCTTCCTATCTGCGCCGTCCGCCGCCACCGCCACGGGACCCGCCGCCGCCACGAGATCCGCCCATGCTGGAGGCACCGCGCGATTGACTGGCTCGAGCCTGGCTGCCGCTCATGCCGGAGGATGCTCCCCCAAACGCGCTTCGATTGGTAGAGCTCGGGGTGTTACGAACCTGCTGATTACCGACGCGGTCTGCCCCGGTGCCGCGGTTGGAGTTCATGTTGCCCGCGCTCGCGCCACCACGGTTCCCAGAATCACGAGTGCCGGCGCTGGGACCTGTTCCACGGTTAGTTGCCTCCCGGGTACCCGCGCTGGGGCCCGATCCGCGATTGCCGGCAGGCTGCTGGCTCGCACGCGCTCCCTGGTTTTGCCGCGCATTGGCCTGGCGCGTTTGCATGGAGTCGCCACGTGCTGTGCCGCCGTACTTGTTGGCCGTGCCCCTGTCGCCATACGGGGCTCCGCCGCGGTGCTGTGGATTATGCTGCCATGTATTGTTGCCCGCGTTGCCTCGATTTACATTGTTCCGGTTGGCATTGTTGATGTTCTGCCGGTTGCTGTTGTTTACGAAGTTGTTGTTGTGATTGATGTAGACGTTGTTATTGCCGCCCCATCCGCTGTTGTAACCCCATCCGCCGCTCCACATCGCGCCCATAGCAACGCCCACACCAAACGAAATCGCCATGCCCGCCGCGTAATAGCCGGGCGGGGGATAGGCGATTGGGGGATAGGCATAGACTGGCGCTCCGTAGACGACTGTAGGGTTGTAGCTCGGAACGTAGACCACCTGCGGATTGGCCTGCTCGACGACAATCACTTGCTTGCTTTCGACGGTCTTAACTTCTACCTTCTGCTGTTCGGTTGACTTCAGATTGCCGGCGTCCTGCGCCTTCTTGCGCATGCGCTGTACGGCATCCATCACATCGTTCTGCTGCGCGAGAAAGGCGTTCCCCAGGTCCGTGGTCCACTTGATGTTCTCGGACAACAGCTTCACGACATCCGGCAAGGCAGCCAATCCCTGGATGCTCGGGTCCCAGTCCTGCTTCTTTACCGCCTCGGCCAGCTGTTTCTCATTCAAGCCCTTGTTCTGGGCCAGCCATTGCTGCAACTGAATTACCTCCAACGGATAGGTGGAAGCCACCAGCACCTGACTGAGCATTGGATCGGGGTATAGCGCGATCGGCGCTACCAGCGAGTCCAGTTGGTCCGGCGGCAGCGTGGCTGCAGATTGCTCCGAGGGAGCTGCGGATTGCTGTGTCTGTGCCGCCACTGCATTTCCGGGCGCCAGCGCGCCGATGCATATGATCACTGCGAGTTCTCGAACCGCCCGGATCACCCTGTTGCTAAAGTTATGGTTAGGACTCATAGTCGCCGTCTCCGTGTTCTTGCCAGAACTGCTCCCCGCTCAATTTGCCGCCCGATCGAGAATATACCTTGCCGCAGACGCGGATGTGCCACATCCGCCGATGTCGGCGTTCAGTGCCTTTGTACTGCGGCGCAGAACTAGGAACAACTAGGGAAAACCCTAGGTGTTGATACGTCGCGTGGAGGAGACGAAGCATTGGCCGGATAGCGCGGCGTTGATGGCAGGAATCAGGTCCGCCTTCATCTGAGACTTCACCACAAATCCGAGCGCTCCCTCCGCCAGACAGGCCTCCACAAACTCAAGGCTTTTATGGATTGTTAGGAACACGATAATGGCCGCAATTCCGGTTCTGCGAAGCCGATGGGCCGCTAGAATTCCGTCTAATCCCGGCATCGATATATCGGCCACAATAACGTCCGGGTTCAGTCGCATTGCCTCCTCAATCATTTCTTGACCGTCGTGCGCCACTCCCACTACATCGAATGTTGGCTGCAGAAGCATTTTCACTCGCTCCAGCACAAGAGGATGGTTGTCGGCCAGCAGAATGCGCCGTCGATTCCCTAAGCCTTCTGGCATTCCAATTTCTGACATGGGCCCGTCCGATGACGACAGATCGTCGCCGAGACACGTTCACAACAACATGCTGATGTTAGGTGCAGGATCGCGACCTCCACAACTAGGGAATACCCTAGGTACGCAAGTTGGGCAGCACAGCGAAACGTATCAGGAGGTTCGCTTCAAAGGATTGGAATGCATAGAGATGAGCCCCTCCTTGAGGGCCAGGAGTACCAGGTCGGCATTACTCTTCAGGTTGAATGTTTCCATAATATGATGCTTGTGGAACTCAACCGTCTTCTGGCTAAGGTTCAGGTGGCCGGCGATCTCCTTGATCGGACGCCCTTCGGCGCACATTTGCACAATGTCACGTTGTCTTGGCGTTAGACGCGCGGAGTACAGGCGTGCCCGAGTCCTTTGTACAACCCAGTCTTCCGGTCTGAGCTTAGGAGTGACATAACATTTGCCGAGCAGCACCTGTTCGATTGCTTGCAACAACTCTGAGCCTGCCGCCTGCTTGAGAACGAATGCTGCGGATCCCAACTCAAGAGCGGCGGCAGCGAGGTTGGGATCGTCCCGCATCGTCAGGAATACCAGCTTGGCTTTCGGTAATTCCTGACGCACCCGTTCGGCAGCGTCCAGACCGTTCAAAAGGGGCATGCCAATGTTGACGACGATCACGTCTGGCTTGAGTCTCACGGCTTCCCTTATGAGAGCGCGCCCGTCCGTTACGGTGCCAACGACCTTATAGCACTTCTCCAAGAGAAGCCGAAGGCCATCAGCAAAGATTACGTGATCGTCGGCTATCAGGACTTGTGGCCGGGACTCCATTTCAAGGTCTCCGTTGTTTGGGCCCCTTGTCGCTGTGGATACTAGACACGCGTAGGATCAACTGGCGTCGTGTCCTGAACAACTGCCGCCGCACGCGTCGGCACGCCAGCGGGCTCACGACCACTCGTATCAGAAGTATCCTTCAATGGCACTCGCACGTCGATTCGGGTTCCCCTATGGGTTCCCGAATGAATCTCGAATTCTCCGCCTAGGAGACGCACCCGCTCCTGCATGCTCCATAAGCCCAGCCCCCGCCCATCGGAAAGGGGTTGGATGTCAAATCCCTTGCCATCGTCGGCGATGGACAAGTGGAGCGTACGGTCCAGCGCTTGGAGCTGCACTTCCGCACGGGCAGCTCCGCTGTGCTTCTTCACGTTGCGCAGTGCTTCCTGTACCACACGAAACAGGCACAGCGCAATGTCCGGAGAGACGGACCGTGGCACATCTTGGTGTGAGAATACAACCTGCATTCCTTTCTGAGCGGTGAATTCCTTACAGAACGCTGCGACTCCCGGAGCGAGTCCCAGGCGCGCGAGGGTAGAAGAATGGAGACGGTGGGACAGTGTATGAAGATCGGCACCTAGTTCGCTGGCGGAATTCATAAGCTCCTGTAGCTGCCGATTCGCCTCCTCTGGTGACGCGGGAATGATTTCAGCGGCCGTTTCCAAGCCGAGCGACAGCAGGGCTAGCCTCTGACTAAAATCATCGTGCAACTCTGATGCCAGCCGGCTGCGCTCATCCTCGTGGGCATTGATCAACATGCCGCTAAGCCTGGTCTGTTCGTTTCGGGCAGCGATAAGCTGTTTTTGCTCGTACAGCAGATACGCAGCCAGCGCTACTAGCCCTAAGATGACGAAGAAAGCCGCGAGCAAGGCCCACTTGGCTCTCTCCCAGAGCGTGACCTCGCGATTGAGAACTATGCTTCCAGCAGGCAGCCTGCTTTCGCTGAAACCCCACCGCTTCAACTGGCTTGCATCAAACATGTAGACGCTGGGTGCAGATAAGATCGGAATATCTGCCGGGTTCTTGCCCGCGAAGATCTCTGTAACAAGGCCTGCAGCAATCTTCCCTTGTTCGGCAAAGCTGACCACGTACCCCCCTACAATCCCACGCCCCACATACACATCGGAGACGCCAAACACTGGAGCATTTGCGGTGCGGGAGACCAACGGAAGAGCAGCCGTAGCATTCATGAATTGACTTCCGCTGGCGTCGCGAAAGAAAGTGAGATAGAGGACCACCGTGCGCTCCGGCAAATGGCGCAGCCGCTCAAGCAGGCTGCTCATATCAAGGTCCGTAAGGTAGGTGAATTCCAGCGGCACGGGATGCGCGTCCAAGCTAGCCTTTGCGAGCCTCAACGTGGCCTTGTCGAACTGCGAACTTCCACTCACGACCATCACATCGCGGATTCCCGGGGACAGACGCATTGCCGCCTCCAGCGTGCTTGCCGCATCGAAGGTCATCCAGGTTCCAGTAAAGCGTGAGGTGAGCTTGGGGTTCCCGGCCTGCACCTGCGTGCTACCGCAAAACACGATGGGTACGTCAGGCAGAAACGTTTCCGAGTTCCGAAGCAGGAAACCGATTGGTGCAGGTCCTGTGGCGACGATCACGTCGATCTTCCGGTTTCGATATTTTTGAAGGAGTTCGGCTTCGATGTCTCGCTGCGGCGTCTCGTCAGAAAAGAGCGGGGAATCGAGGCTCTCCACATAGAATTCCGTCTGATAGCGCGGGTCTGCCGCCAGACGTGACATCACCTCTTCCGTCACCAAAGCTATAGCGGGGTGGGCCAACCCCACCTCATTGATGATTAAGACGTTCTTGCGGAGAGGGGGTTGGGCGTTTGCTGTTGCGGCGAGTAATACGCACAGAACGCAGAAAGTCGCGGAACCGCGAGTGGCACGTTTGAGAAAGCCCCGACGAGTCACACCCAGCGACATCTTTGATCCTTCCGTGCAGACTGGTTCGCGGCACCACTTCTGACTTTACACTGCACGAGACGAAGGGTTCAGGTAAGTGTCTAAATTGTAAGTTCTTAGTTGCGCAAGCCTCAAGGACAAAAGTGTAGATGCTCCAAGATAATGTCACCCCATAACTGCAACGAGACTTTGTCACCCTGTAAGGATGGTGGCGATGACTCAGAAAGAGTTTCAACGGGTGAAAGTGATTGAGAATGCAGCGGGCGGGAGGCTGAGCGTACGCGAAGCCTCCCGCCTGCTGCAATTGAGCGAGCGCCAGGTACAGCGGCTCAAACGGCGTTATCAGCCGGATGACATCGCCTGGGTGAAGCACGGCAATTGCGGACGCGCCATGCCCTGGGCCGTTTCTCTTCCCCAGAAGCAGTTGATCGTAAGCCTGGCCCGCGGCAAGTATCAAGGTTTCAACGATTCCCATCTCGCCGAAAAACTTCAGGCCGAGGAGAACCTCGCCCTCAGCCGCGAAACCGTGCGCCGCATCTTGCGGGCCGCCAAACTGCCCTCTCCGCAGAAGCGTCGGCCCGCCAAGTATCGCTCCCGCCGGCCGCCCCGCCCCTGCTTCGGCATGATGGCGCTCACCGATGCCAGCCGCCATCGCTGGCTCGAAGACCGCGGTCCCCAGCTCACCCTGATCGGCTTTCAGGATGACGCTACCAGCCAGATCCTGGCGGCTCACTTCCAACTGGAAGCCGAAAATACTCTCGGTTATCTCCGCGCCTTGCAGGCCATGATCACACCCATGGCATCCCGCTCAGCCTCTACCGCGACCGCCACAGCATCTTCCAGCGTAACGATTCCCACTGGACCGTCGCCGAACAGCTCGCGGGAAAACAATCGCCCACCCAGCTGGGACGCGCCCTGGAAGCCCTCGGCATCGAGCAAATCCCCGCCTACTCGCCCCAGGCCAAGGGCCGCATCGAACGCGCCTGGCGCACCTGCCAGGACCGGCTGGTTAGCGAACTCCGCCTCGCCGGCGCCACCACCTTGGAGCAAGCCAATGCCGTGCTCCAGCGCTTCTGCGCCGACTATAACCAGCGCTTTGCCCGCCCCGCCGCCCAGCCAGCTGGCCAGTTTCGCCGCTTGCCCCGCGGCTTCGATCTCGCCCGCTCCGTGGCCCTGCGCTACGAACGCGTCGTCGCCGCCGACCATACCGTCACCTTAGGCGAGCACTCCATCGCCCTGCCGCCCTTGCCGCTCGCGGCTACGCCGGAGAAACCGTCGAACTCTCCCATCAACTGGACGGGACCCTGCGCGTCTATCGCGGTGACCGTCTGCTCTATGCCCAGCCTCTGCCTCTGGCCGAAGTCCCCGATCGCCGCCCTGCGCCCCGCACCACTGCGCAGAAAAGAAAAACCCCGATGCCCCGCATCTACAACCTCTCCGGCCGCCCTGCTTTAGCGGCCGTTACCTAAACCACAGGGGGTGACAAAGTCTGGTTGCAGTTGATACGACATTTTCTGGTTGCAACAACAGCCTCAAGGACAAAAGTGCCTTCGGCGAGGGTTTTCCCAGCAGCGACGGGGGAGAAGTAAGAACAGGACGGCGTCCGACTTGGGCCCCTCGATGCACCGGCGGTCCGAATCCAGAGCAACAGGTGACAGGCGGTTTAAACGTAACGTAACCTAATCGGGTGCGTTAAACCGCTTTGGACTGGATAGCCCCAAGCTGGTCTAGAAGTTGCCGCCCGCGGCAGCTAGGGATTTTCCTAGTTGCAGCCGGACCGCAGCCTGCGCCCTCAGCGAACCCCATGAACACCTCCGAGCTGTTGACAATCCAATCGTGTTTCGCGGAAACGGGAGCTCTGGTGAAGGACAAGCTAAAGCGGTTCGGACTCGTCGCTCGTTTTGGCGAGCAAAACTTCTTTGCAACCGTCACCAAAGGGATTGATCATTATCTATGGATTCATCAGAGTTGATGGACCGTCGTGAACACTACCTGTAGACTTCCCGCTTCTGTGCCGGCAGCGTAAAGGATTCGAAGAATGCCTGCCCCAAAACTCGTAACTCCCCAAAATATACGATCAAGGTTTTTCGAAGGCCTTGCCGGGGCCGATATCAAGGCAATAATCGCTGCGGGCAGGCCACTGCATTTCCTTGCAGGCTCGGTAATCGCGAACCAGGGACACCCGGCAAATAACTTTTTCCTGCTCACCCGCGGACGGGCCCGCTACTTCTACGTCACTGCCGATGGCCGGAAAGTAGTTTTGTTTTGGGTCCCGCCGGGCGAAATTTTCGGCGGGGCGGCGCTGCTGCCGACGCGCTCGGAGTACCTGCTCAGCACCGAAGCGGTGAAGCACAGCTCTGTGGTGGTGTGGGACAAGGCCGTAATGTGAAAGCTAGTGCTGCGATATCCCCGTCTCATCGAGAACGCGCTGCTAGTGGCCTGTCGCAGAGTAAACGTTAGTAAGAGTATTTGCGTCTAACTGTGCATGGCCAGTGATGTGGTACTTAGCCAAGAACAGCAGTCCGAACTGTCCAGCATTGCTCAGTCCCGTTCGTTACCTGCGGGATATGTCTTTCGTGCAAAGCTTATCCTGATGCTGGCCAAAGGCGCTTCCTTCGCCACCATCCAGCAGCGCCTGCAGACCACCGCGCCTACCATCCTGCGCTGGAAACAGCGCTTCCTGGCGGCTGGGCTCAATGGTCTCGACACCTACCATCCCGGACAATTGGCCACGGTGTTGACGCCCGCTCTCAAAGCCCGCATTCTCTCCGCCACCCGCAAGAAACCCGGTGATGGTTCTACCCATTGGAGTTGCCGCAAGCTGGCAGCCTACCTGGGCATCAGTAAAGATGCCGTACATCGCGTCTGGAAAGAAGCCGGACTCAAGCCTCACCAACTGCAACGCTATATCGCCAGCGACGATCCCGACTTCGAACGTAAGGCCGCCGACATCATCGGCCTGTATCTCAACCCGCCACAGCACGCGGCCGTCTTCTGCGTCGACGAGAAGACCGCCATTCAGGCGCTCGATCGACTTGACCCCGTACTGCCGCTCTCGCCGGGACGCGCCGAGCGGCATGGATTCGAGTACTACCGCCACGGCACCCTCTCGTTGTACGCCGCCCTGGATACCGCCAGCGGACGAGTGCACGGCAAAACCGCCGCCCGCCACACCAGCCGGGAGTTCGTCGATTTCCTGCAGGAAGTGGTTGGCTTGTGTGGGCCGCGCCAGCAGATCCACATCATTCTCGACAACCTCTCGGCCCACAAAGCTCCAGCCGTTCGCCAGTTTCTCGAGCAGAATCCGCGGGTTCATTTCCACTTCACCCCCACCTACTCTTCCTGGCTCAACCAGGTCGAACTCTGGTTCGCCAAGATCGAGCGTGATGTCATCGCTCGTGGCGTCTTCCGCTCCGTCCCTGACTTGGCCCGCAAACTTCGCCGCTACATCAACGCCTATTCCGCCCATGCCAAGCCTATCCAGTGGAAGTACTCCGACCATTCACGTCGCATTCGTACTAACGATTTCTCTGCGACAGGCCACTAGTAACGTTCGATTACCTCGTTTGCTATCGCGGGCTCCACATTTCGATGGCTTGCGAGTCGGCGTCACAGCGGCTGGCACAGGTCCTGGTCAATCTGGCAATTATTGATTTGACTCGCCCATTGGAGTAAAGTCAACGAGTTGCCGATCAACATTAACCCTTCAACCATGAAAGGAGTTGGTCGTGCAGTTGCCCATACGAGAAGGCGGGAGGCCCTTCGTGTATCTCGCGTACATTGACGATTCTGCAAGGAAAGCGGAGAAGAAACACAATCTCCAGGTATTGTCAGCGCTCGTGCTTAAAGACGAGCACTTTCGACAGATCGAAGGTGCTGCTGGCTACACCATAGAGAAGATCATTCCAGAAGGAAAACTCGACGAGTTTGAGGAGTTCCACGCTTACCAGTTGTATGGAGGACATGGAGTGTTCGAGTGCGTTGACCAAGACGCTCGAATGACAGCAATCACATTTCTTCTCAGGATGATTTCGAGTGTCGAAATCCCCATTATTTACGGAGCAGTAGATACTAGTGCTCTTCGAAAGCAACTCTACGCCTCTGCGAGTCCGATTGATATTTGCTTCCGCATTTGCGCCAAGGGGATAGAAGACTGGATAGCGACCAACGATGCCAAGCAATTTGCCCTATTGATAACCGACGACTTTCAACAGGATAAGGACTTAAAACTGAAGCTAAGACAATCATTCAGGGACTTACGAAAACCAATGCGACCGCCGCACTACCGGGTGGGGGAAATGCCGGGAATGGATAACTTCTCTCACATACACGATGAAATGTATTTTGGAAATTCCAAGGAATCCGTGGGTCTACAAATGGCCGACTTGTGTACCTATTTCATTGGGAAGCATCTTCAGGGTGGAGATGATTTGGCGGAGGGCTTTTACAACATTATTAAAGACCGCATCGTCTACTCCAAGATAGAGCCCGAGAATTCGCAATTAGGGGTTTCAGTATGAGTACGGAATTTGACAAATTCGACGCTGGGGTGCGGAAAGTTTTCTCCGTGCCACATGATGAGATCGTGAAGCGAGAGAAGCAATACCAGCAGAAACGCAAGCGAGCAAAACAAAAGCGGGCTAAGACTTCGCCTGCTTCCCGCGCTTCAAACGGTAAGGATTAGAATGCGGTCGTTTCGCACAGCTTTCCGGTGAGTTGGGCAAAGGTAAGACGCTTGCCGAATAGCTTGCGAACGGTCATATCGAAGCGGTCATAGTCAGCTAGCGGATTGTCCTTAGTCGCGCGGTTGTTATAGCGGAATACTTGCTCGTCAAGATACCGGAACAGATGAAACGGCTCAACACTAACGTAAGTACCGGAAAGGCCGCGCTTCAGCAGCGACCAGAAATTATCAAGACCGTTGGTATGTATGCGACCATTCACGTACTCAACAGCATGGTCGATTATCTGATGCTCAAACTCATCATGCAGTCCTTTGTAACCGCCCATCTCGTCAGTAAAGAGAGCCGCGCCAGCTTGGACGTGTTCACGAACGATGGGATGTACGGTTTCTTTCTTGCGGTCTGCTACGACCAGAGTGCGAATGCGACCGCCACGCTCCAACATTCCCATCACAATAGTCTTGTCCTTAAAGCCTTGAGTAATTCGCCGTGCGTGAACGTCTTTGTGCATGTTCCGGGCTTTGCCTCCGATGAAGGTTTCGTCGGCCTCGACCTCGCCACGGAGTTTGCTCCCGAAGGTTTCGTCCTGCATAGCCAGACGAATCCGATGCAGCATGAACCAAGCAGTCTTTTGGGTCACGTCCAGATCGCGGGCAAGTTCACAACTACTGATGCCGTTCTTGCAGGTGGTAATGAGCCACAGTGCGGTGAGCCACTTATCCAGACCGATAGCCGAATCCTCAGCGAGACTGCCAACTTTGACAGAGAACTCGCGCTTGGGGTGATGCTTCGAGCACTTCCAAGTCTTGCGCTTGGGATTGAACGCGCTCACGCTATCGGAGCCACAGGTCGGACAGATGACTCCGTCGGGCCAGCGGCGAGCGGCGAGGTAGCTGATGCAGTTATCAGGGCTGGAAAAGTAAACGATGGCCTCTTGCAGACTCTTCGGTTCGCTCATGGTCTCGCCTTTCACAAGCAAAACTATAAGCTAAAATTATGGGCGAGTCAAGTAAATAATCACCGTCAATCTTGCCACAGGCATGGGCCGGAGAGTTCCAGAAGGCATCCAGCTCGATGTTCTCAACGAGGAGCTGGCGAACGAGGCCAACGTGACACCGTTTACAGCCAGTCGGTTCTTGCGTGAATGGCAGCGGCGTGGAATCCTGCGCAAGAGCCGTGGCAAGCTCGTGTTGCGCTCGCCCGAGAGGCTGCTTCTTCAAGAGGCCTAGCAGGCTGCTGAAAAACTCGGTAAGGGCATGTTTTGAAGGGGGCGCAGCTTCAGCTGCGCCGTCGTAATCCTTTTATTCTCTGGATCGCGAGCCGACGCTAGTCGGCCAGCGATCCGCTTTTCCCAGTTTTTCAGCAGCCTCCTAGCGATTCCCCGGCATTTCCTAAGCCGCTAATTGCTCTGCAGCAATTACGTGAATGCTCTCGGACATCGATTTCCCGCAGCGATTATACGATCCTTGTTCTTGACTCCAGGGCTTTGGCGGGGTCGCAGACTTACCAGCAAGGATGTTGTATTGGCCGACTGCGTGCGTATTCTCATTGTTGACGATTTCGAACCGTGGCGACGTTTTATTTTTTCCTTCCTGCAAAATGACCCTGGTTGGCAAATCATCTGCGAAGCCTGCGACGGATTAGAAGCGGTTCAAAAGAGCAGAGAATTGCTTCCTGACTTGGTTCTGCTGGATATCGGGTTGCCGAAGCTAAACGGTATCGAAGTAGCTCGCCAGATCCGAAAGTTCGCTCCAGACTCGAAGATCCTCTTTATAAGCGAAAACTTCCAGCCCGAGATCGTTCGAGCAGCCCTTGGTGCCGGCGGTCGTGGTTACGTCGTGAAGTCGGATGCCGCAAGAGATTTGGTCTGTGCGATGCGAGCCGTCATTGCCAACAAGCAATTCGTGAGTGAAAGGTTTTCAGGGGAGGACTTGGGCGCAACGTCTTTTGACTAGCTCTATTCTGCGTGACTCACCCCCTAATCCACCGCGTCACTTTCTGATCTGTGCCGAACAAATTCGATGACCTCTTCGATTCTCATTTTGTGCGTCGACGATGAACACACCGCTCTACGGGTACGAACACTCCTTCTATCATCGGCAGGATATCGGGTGGTAACGGCCACTTCCGGCAGAGCGGCTTACGATGTGTTTCTGGCGAACCGCGTGGATCTCGTAATCATGGACCAGATGCTTCCGGATATGGCTGGAACTGACGTCATGGGCAAGATGAAAAGCGCACGTGCGGATGTCCCGATTGTGCTGCTGACAGGTCTCGACGAACCGCCACCAAGCGCCGCTCAGGCGGATTTGGTCGTTACAAAGGGGATTACACCATCGGAGTTTCTGGAGAAGATAGGGAACCTCATTTTGCTCTCACAAAAGGCCGGATCAGACGGTGAATGCAACGGTGGCCGATCAGCACAGATCAGCTTAAGAAGCAGAGGGAACGCTTCTGCCAAGCTCGACTTCCCTGAGTTTCCTCCTCAACCTGACCGACCGGCGCCGCCTGCGGCACACGACACCAGTTTTGGTCGGACGGCCGAATCTCAGCAGCCTAGTCAGCGGGCCACCAAGAGTATCCATCCCGTTCCGATCACCAGAAACACCGCGAGGAAGAAGACGGTCGTCAGCAGACCGAGCCTGTAGAGTTCGCGTTGGGTAAGATAGCCGCTGCCGACGAAGATGACATTCTGGCTTCCCCCTAGGGCGTGATCACAGAGAAGTAGCTGCTTGCGAAAAGAAGCCCGAATGCCATGAGCGGCGCGGGGACGCCGCCGCGGATGCCAACATCCAGAAACACTCCCAAGAGCGCCAGAACCTGTGACGACTGGCTCACGAACATGTAGTGGATGGCGACATAGGTCACGATCAGTCCAACATAAGTCACTGGCCAGGAAAGGCCACCCATGTGCTTCGCGAGGATCTGGCCTGCGTAACCCATGAAGCCGAGTTCATTGAGTCGCCCGCTCAAGGCAAACAGCACAGCCAGCCAGAGAAACGTAGTCAGGGTGTCGCCTTGGTTGGAGATGTCGTGGAGGGTGAGCACACCCGCCATTAGCAGGAGGCCGAGACCAAGGAAGGCGATGCTGGTCACATTCAGTCCCAGCTTGTCGGCGAAGATCCAGCCAGAGACCATCAGAGCGAACGCAACTGCGGTGATTCGCTCTTCACGCGAGAGCGATCCCAATGTCGCAAGGGCTTTTCGCGCGGCGATTGGAGCCTCCAGCGTCTCATCCACGCGTGGCGGGAACAGCCGGGCGATCAGCCAAGGCAGGGCCAGGATCGCTGTCAGTGCCGGCACGCACGACGCAACCAACCATTTTCCGAAGCCAATCTGGATCCCATACTCGTGGGCCACTCGTATCCAAATCGGATTTGCCGAGGTTACCGTCATCCACAGAGCGGACGACACAGCCAGGCTCGCCATCGTGCAGAACATCAGATAGCCGCCAAGCCTTCGCCCCTCAGGGTCGTGCGGCTTGGATCCCGATCCCTCTGCCACGGACAGCACAATCGGAAACAGGACACCACCTCGGGCGGTGTTGCTTGGGAAAGCCGGCGCGATCACCGCATCGGTGAGCACGATGCTGTACGCAAGTCCTAACGACGAGCGGCCGAACCGGCTCACCATGAAGAAGCTGATCCGGCGGCCAAGTCCTGACTTAACGACTGCTTGCGCCACCAGGAACGCAATCACAACCAAAAGGACGCTGGCGTTGGCAAAAGCGCGAGGTCCTGGTAGCGGGCGACTGTAAGAAGCGGATTCTGCCACAAGGTAGCCACTGGGCTCTCCGACAACAACTAGGGAAATCCCTAGTCCCCAACCCAGCCTCGCTGGTTTATGGTTTGCCCATCAACCATTGAAATTCCGTGCCGAAGCGGGCGGAGCGCCGCGCTGCACCAGCAATAACTGGACGGCAAGATTGTTGAGATCGCGCATGGCTCTAATGTTCTCGGCGGAAGGAGGCACTCCCATGAATCCACGCAGCGCGCTATGCGCCATCCTCTGTCTTGCAGGCTTGCTTGCAGTTGCTTCGCCTGCAACCCATGCGCAAACCACGTCACAGGCGAGCCCCGAACAAATCCAAGCCCTGCAGAAGAAACTGGACGCATTGCAGAGTCAAATGTCCGAGGTGCAGGGTGAAATACGACGGCTCTCTGGTGAACCAGCACCGTCGGAACCCGCGGACCTGAAGAGTGAGATCAACACCGCAATTGCTGCCGAGCAGAAGAGCAGCGTGGAACAGGTTGAAGTCGAACTGACCCCGAAACAACAGGAGGTGAGCCAAGCTACCGCGACCTACAGGACCTTCTCGCAGGACCCGCTCGCAGCGGCACGTATCAACAACGAGCCGCTCGATCCTCGCTTCCCGGGTTTTTTCCGCATCCCGGGCACGAATACACTGATGCGCATAGGCGGCTACGCCAAGACAGACTTCATCTACGACATAAGGCCAGCGGGTAACCTCGACGCCTTCATCCCCGCGACCATTCCTATCCCAGCCCCTGCGAACTTCACCAACTCGACCATGTCGGTAAGGGGCACCCGCTTCAGTCTGGACTTTCGTGTACCCACAAGATCGGGCGACAGTTACAGATTCTACTTTGAAATGGACCTCTTCGGCACGAATGCAACCACGCCGAGGCTGCGCCACGCATATGGCCAGGCGAAAAACTTCTTGGTGGGCCAAACATTCTCGAATTTCATGGATCCCGACGCCGGACCGGATCAAATAGACGAGCAGGGGCCGAACGCCCAAGTGGCCATCCGTAGCCCACTGTTTCAATACAGCCTGCTTATTGCAAAGAAAACCACCTTCAGCATCTCGGCCGAGAAGCCAAATTCGGACGTGCTTTTCACCACGCCGGAGTTCGAGGCTCAGCCGAACAGCCCTTCTCCCGACGGGACTTTGAAGATCCGCCGCGAGATGGACCGCGGGCATGTGCAGTTATCGGCGCTACTCCGGAGTGTAGCGGCGTTCTTGCCGGACGGGCGCCATGAATCGGTATTCGGCTGGGGCTTCAACTTCGCCGGAAACCAACGCGTTTGGGGCAAGGACACGGTCGTTTTTCAGGGCGCCTATGGCAATGGAATCGAGCGCTATATCAACGATACTTCCGGGCTCGGCATCGATGCTGCCGTCAGCAGCCTGCAAAATCCTCACATCCAGGCGCTGCCAGTGGTGGCGACGTACGGAGCTCTCCAGCATTTCTGGAACACGCGCGTACGTTCCAGCGCGATCTACAGCTTCGTGCAAGTGCAAAACACGGAGGCTCAGATCGCTTCGATATATCATCAGGGCCAGTACATGGGCGGCAATCTGATCTGGAATCCGTTTGGTTCACTCACCGTGGGCGGGGAGTTCCTTTACGGCTGGCGAACGAATAAGGACGACTCCACAGGCAATGCACCCCGGATTCAGATCAGCGCGAAGTACAATTTCGTGCGTAACGAATATGCGGGAGAACGATGAACCAAGCTTCCGCACCGGACATACCCTTGCGGATGTGAGGCCCTGAGTTGTTACTGAGTGGATTGACTCTTACGTTTCTGAAGGAGCTTGGTCTAGGCATCTGGCTGACATTGCCGTTGCTTCTCAGTCTGGCGCTGGCGATTACGGTGCTTGGACAAGTTGCCGGGAGAGCCTAAGGATGGCGAAGGTCTGACAGCTTTTACTGGTCATTCATTACCGCGACCACCATTGGATACGGCGATCTGAGACCAACAAAGGTGATGTCGAGGCTGATGGCCATCCTGATCGGTCTGCTAGGGCTGACGTTCACTGGAATAGTGATCGCGATAGCAGTACACGCCGCTGCTTTCGCGTTATCCGCACATGATGCCACTAAGATTCTCAAATGATGGCTTACAAAAGGGCAACGTAGTGCAAGGAGGCTAACATGTCGCCAGAAGCTGCTACCAACGAGAAGATTCAAGTAAACCAACCTCTCGAATCATCCATCCAGATCGGTTTGGCCGCCGTGCTTGTCATCGGGTGCCTGCTGATTCTGAAGCCTTTTGTACCCCTGCTCCTGTGGGCGATCATTATCACCATAGCTTCGTATCCGACGTTTCTAAAGTTGGAGCGAGCTCTCAAGGGCAAGAGAGGGCTTGCGGCCACTGTCTGGACCCTTCTTCTCCTTGCGGTGCTGATCGTTCCGATGGTGCTGCTGGCCCAAAGCCTGATTGCGGGTATTCAGCCCTTTGCCGACCAGCTGCGGGACGGAACACTAGTCCTTCCACCGCCGCCTGCCAGCGTCGAAAACTGGCCTCTCATGGGCGCTCCTCTCTTTAAGACGTGGAGTGCGGCTTCCGCCAACCTAAGCGCTACGCTGACGAAGTTCGCACCACAGATCAAGTCTGCTGTTCCGGGCATTCTGTCCGCTTCAGCTGGTTTTGCTTCGACTGTATTGCAACTTTTAGTTTCAATTTTGATTTCCGGGTTTCTTCTGGCTAACGCGCAGGCCGCTTACAAAATGACACTGTCTTTGTCGAATCGGCTGTTCGGTGAACGTGGCCTGGAATATCAGCGTCTCGTCGGATCCACCGTTCGCAGCGTCACCAACGGAGTACTGGGGGTTGCCCTGATTCAAACGGTGTTCGCGGCTGCGGGTTTCTTCGTAGTCGGGCTTCCTGCTGCCGGCGTGTGGTCGGTCATCTTCCTTGTCGGCGCGGTTCTTCAGATTGGAATGCTGGTACTCGTACCAGCAGTGATCTACGCCTTCGCTATCGCTTCAAGCACCAAGGCCGTGATTTTTCTTGTCTGGTGCATCGTCGTTGGACTCATGGACAACATCCTGAAGCCGCTGCTTCTGGGGCGGGGCGCTGCCGTTCCAATCGCAGTGGTGTTTCTGGGAGTCATCGGTGGCTTTATGGCCATGGGCATCATCGGCCTGTTCATTGGTGCGATCGTGTTGTCGGTAGGTTACAAGCTGTTTCTGGCTTGGATCGAGGGCAGCAGTGCCGAGTCAACCGATATTGTAGCCGCGCCAGATGCAAAGGCGGCAGTAACCGGATGAGCAGACGCACTCACAACCGTCCGCTGTTCGGGTGGGTACTCTTTTCTAATTGAAGAATGAGCCTGAAGGGAGAAGGTGCAGGCGCTGAGAAAGCTCCTTTCGGGCAAAGGTTTTGAAATCTATACAGCAGTTGTCGCGCGGTGGGAATGTGGGAATCGCGCAGCGATTTCCAAGGTTGGGGGAAGCCCCGCCTTTTGGGCTTTCCACAACCGTCATTTCCACCGCGATTCTTGGTGCCGGACTCATTTCCATCGTCCTAAAGCCGCCGGCCGAAACTGCTCGAAGAGCTGGCGCTTGGCGTGTTGCATCTGTTGCGCCGCCTCCGTGTCACTGCGCCGTGCAGCAATGCGTTTCAGGGTAGCCAGGGTAAGTCCATGGCGCAGGTACTGAGCTGGCTGGGGCAGCGCCAACAGCGTTTCCAGCGGAGTCTGATAGCGGCGGTAATGGCGCCGTTGCCGGCCTTTGTCGTCGACTTCAACCTCGGCTTGGGCGCAGGGACGATGGTAGTTGAGATAGGGATTGAGGTGTTGGGCATAAAAGCGATGAACGGCCTGCGCGTGTTCGCCGGCTATGTAGCCATAGCCCATGTGCTTGCGGATGACGGCGCCATTCTTGCTTTCCACCAGCCCGTTGTCGTTGCTGTGGCGGGGCCGGCTTTTGGTCTGCTCGATCAGCAGCTTGTTCAGCAGTCGGGCCACGGTCTGGTTGATGAACTCGCTGCCATTGTCGGAGTGAAAGCCGCGAATGCGGAAGGGAAACTGGTGGAGCAGGGCGGCCAGTACCGGCTCCAGGTAGGTCTCGCTGATGCGCTCGCTAGCGGCCACGATCTGCCACTGGGTGACTTCATCGACGGCGTTGATGTGGTAGACGCCTTTGGCCGAGTTCTGATCGCCCTGATGCACCGTATCCACCCGCAAATACCCGGGTCGGCCTTGAGGATCGGGTCGCCGCCGATCGCCGATACGCACCGCTGTGGGCTTGGTTTTCTGATAGCTCAGACGGCGCGCGCGATAGCGCTGATGGCGGCGCAGATTGTACAGGTGGGCCACCGAGATGGTGGCCAGCCGCTCATACTCCGGCTTGCTGTACTGCTGGTACTCGCGCTCGAGAATGCGCCGGGTCGCCGGTCCGCTGAGCGTCTCGTGGGCCTCGTCGACGGCGGCTAACAGCTCGATGTCGGCCCGCCTGTAGCGCTGCGCAAAGCGGTGCCGGCGATAGTTCACCGCTTCGACCGTGCCGTGGGCCTGATAACGGGCAATCAGTCGCGTCACCTGCGCCCGGCTGAGGCCGGTCATCTTCTCCACATAGCGACGCAGCAAGCCGCGCCCCTTACGGCCTTGCTGTATGTACTGCTGTTGCCGCAAGACCTGCTCGATCCAGGCATAGACCTGCTGGCGGTTTTCGCCGAGGAAGTGGATTTCTTCGCTGGCCTGAAGAAAGGCCGCGATCCCCTCCAGACTCAAGTTCTCTGCTTCGTGCACGCTGATCATCCATTCTCAGCATGCCTGCCTTCTCCAGGCTCATCTTGTGTTAGAAACTGATTCCTCCTTCAGGCTCATCTTGTATTGGAAAAGACTTGGGCTGTCCTACTTTGCGGCGCCGCTCGTACACTGAGCGATGGGCGCGTCAAACGGTTCGATCTTCTCATCGGTCCCACGCGACATTCCCTGCGAACTAGTGGCCTGTCGCAGAGTAAACGTTAGTAAGAGTATTTGCGTCTAACTGTGCATGGCCAGTGATGTGGTACTTAGCCAAGAACAGCAGTCCGAACTGTCCAGCATTGCTCAGTCCCGTTCGTTACCTGCGGGATATGTCTTTCGTGCAAAGCTTATCCTGATGCTGGCCAAAGGCGCTTCCTTCGCCACCATCCAGCAGCGCCTGCAGACCACCGCGCCTACCATCCTGCGCTGGAAACAGCGCTTCCTGGCGGCTGGGCTCAATGGTCTCGACACCTACCATCCCGGACAATTGGCCATGGTGTTGACGCCCGCTCTCAAAGCCCGCATTCTCTCCGCCACCCGCAAGAAACCCGGTGATGGTTCTACCCATTGGAGTTGCCGCAAGCTGGCAGCCTACCTGGGCATCAGTAAAGATGCCGTACATCGCGTCTGGAAAGAAGCCGGACTCAAGCCTCACCAACTGCAACGCTATATCGCCAGCGACGATCCCGACTTCGAACGTAAGGCCGCCGACATCATCGGCCTGTATCTCAACCCGCCACAGCACGCGGCCGTCTTCTGCGTCGACGAGAAGACCGCCATTCAGGCGCTCGATCGACTTGACCCCGTACTGCCGCTCTCGCCGGGACGCGCCGAGCGGCATGGATTCGAGTACTACCGCCACGGCACCCTCTCGCTGTACGCCGCCCTGGATACCGCCAGCGGACGAGTGCACGGCAAAACCGCCGCCCGCCACACCAGCCGGGAGTTCGTCGATTTCCTGCAGGAAGTGGTTGGCTTGTGTGGGCCGCGCCAGCAGATCCACATCATTCTCGACAACCTCTCGGCCCACAAAGCTCCAGCCGTTCGCCAGTTTCTCGAGCAGAATCCGCGGGTTCATTTCCACTTCACCCCCACCTACTCTTCCTGGCTCAACCAGGTCGAACTCTGGTTCGCCAAGATCGAGCGTGATGTCATCGCTCGTGGCGTCTTCCGCTCCGTCCCTGACTTGGCCCGCAAACTTCGCCGCTACATCAACGCCTATTCCGCCCATGCCAAGCCTATCCAGTGGAAGTACTCCGACCATTCACGTCGCATTCGTACTAACGATTTCTCTGCGACAGGCCACTAGGGATTTCCCTAGTTGATCATCAAACGTCGCTCTAATATATAAGACTTCAGTGCACCAGTTCGACGGGTACACATGTTCGGAGGTTTAGACCTGTGCTACCGACCGGTACTACCCGAAGCTTCAGCAGAGTGGAGAAGGTCTTGCTGCTCTTCGGAGTATTACTGCTCTCGGTGTACCTCGCCAATTGGCTCTACGGCGCCATTTACTCGCAAGTCAGCGTGCAGAGTTTCTGGGCCCAGCAAGCCCCGCCTCCGGATCAGGCCGACACACAAACGAGATGGCATAGCCGCACACCCGACTTCCGCCTTTGGTCACAGAAGCGTATCAGAGCCTACCAGACGAGCCTGGCGGCGCATGTATCTCCGCCGCTGGGCGTTCTCGAGATCTCCTCTCTTAACCTTTCGGTGCCGGTTCTGGAAGGAACGGACGACCTGACGCTCGATCGTGCAGTCGGCCATATTCCTGGCACTGCATCCCTTGGTGAACCTGGAAACATAGGAATTGCCGGGCACCGCGACGGTTTCTTTCGTGGACTCAAAGATGTTCACGTCGGGGATACCATTGATGTGTACACACAGCGCGGCCGTTCACGCTACATGGTGGATGAAATCCAGATCGTCTCACCCGATGATGTGTCCGTCCTCGCGCCGCGAGGGAAATCTTCCCTCACCTTGGTGACCTGTTATCCGTTCTATTTCGTTGGGAGCGCGCCCTCGCGCTACATCGTGCACGCAACAGCGGCCGATGCGGATGACTTGAGAAGCCCTGAGACGCCGCTCCGTCAGACAAAGCCTCAGGTAGACGGACGCACTAACTAACTTTCCATTTCAGACTCAGATGGACTTAGGCCAATGATTTTCTAAAGTCAAGAGAATAGGAGAACAAAATGAAAGCAGACAGCACTTTCCGAAAGAGTTTGGCGCTGGCGGCTGTGATTCTTTGCCTTACTTTTGCAGTCTCCATCAGCGCGCAAGTACAGACTCAGACAAAAACCGCAACCGGAACACCTACCCATGAAGTCAAGGTTGAGAGCGGTGAAGTCGTTGCCGTCGAAGGGAATGACCTTTTCGTCAAGATGGCCGATGGCAGCGTTCGTCACTTCCCCCATGTTCCTGATAGCGCCACAGTCACCGTGGACGGCAAGCAGCTTGGCATTCACGACCTTCAGCCGGGAATGAAACTCGAGCGCACCACGGTCACGACAACCACTCCTCAATGGGTCACAACCATACAAACGGTCACTGGGAAAGTCTGGGCGGTACAACCACCGCACTGGGTCATACTCAACATGGAAAACGGAGAGAACCAGAAGTTCCAGGTGCCAGAGGGGACAAAATTCACCGTAGGCGGCCAGGAAACGGACGTCTTCGCCCTGCGGAAGGGAATGGTGGTAACCGCGACGAAGATCGTGGAGTCTCCGCAGAATTTAGTGTCCAGTCAAAGGCAGGTGACTGGCACAATCCCGCCGGGTGCAACGGTGTTGGTTGCTAAAGGTGAGCCCACGGCAGCGCCGGGCGGTGGGGGAACCACGACCGCCGAAGGAACGACTTCCGGCCAATTGCCGAAGACCGGAAGCAATTGGCCGCTGCTCGGAATTGCTGGGCTTCTATTGATCTCTGCTGCAATGGCAAGCAGAGGCCTACGGGGAGCACGTCGGATTCAAGGCTAGGCGGCATCGGGCTTAGCTCGGCGTCTTTTCAGCCGGGGGCCCCACCTATTCCTGCCGTTCGGGAATGAGGTGAAGTGTTGTCGCTGGCGCGGCCCCCTTTTCAAATCTTCATTGAGGCTGTTCTTTACCCACACATTCCAAAACCATGTCTAGTCCCAGGACATGCTTTCCAAAGTGTCTCGGGACATCCTTTACAGTTGTTGTATAGAACTCAGTCTGCCAGCCAGCGGTCCACGATCGTGGACCGCTGGCTGGCGAAGTCGAGTTCCCGGATCAGGGTGCGACAGTAATACACCTGCACCCGTTCTTCGATTCGTATCAGCTGCACCCGTTCGCCGCGCAGGGCACGGTTAATCTGCCACTTGTGCCCGCCCACATCGAGTTTGCCCTGGCAGTCCACCTTCAGCACCCACGCTCCCGGCTCATACTCATAGGCCACCGGATGGGGATCGTAGCGGCGCGCACTCGCATGCCAGCAACTGGCCGGCGTCGCCATCCCCAGCGCCTCGTGCGGTCGCACCTGGTTGTGCTCCCAGCGGTACTCATCCAGCCACTGCTGCCCCAGTGCCTCGCCCCCGACTCGCCGATCCACCGCCCGCTGTAAGCAACCGTGAAAGCGCTCCACTTTACCTTGCGTCTGCGGATGCCGTATCCCGCTCCAGTGCAACTGGATCCCTTGCCGCATCAGCCACAGCGATAAGTTCGTCAGGCCTCCACCCGAACGCATGCTCCACCACGGCGTGCCGTGATCCATCAGCATCGCTTCCGGCACCCCGCACTGCGTGAAGGCCCCTTCCAGTTGCTCGCGTACTGCTTCGCCGCGTAGACTTTCCATCGCCCGCAACGCAATCAGGTAGCGGCTGTGGTCGTCAAGAACCGACAGCGGCCCGGTCTCGTCGGCCCGCCGCAGCGGACCCTTGAAGTCCATCTGCCACAGCTCATTGGGCTGGCTGCGTTCGAAACGCTGCACCGCCGCGGCATGCCGATCCTGCTCCCGCACCAGACCCTGCCGCAGCAGAATACGATGGATGGTGCTGCGGGTCAGTCCCAGCCCCGCGCGCGCCAACAGCACCTGCAGCTTGCGCGCACCCCAGTCGGGATACTGCCGCCGCAGCTCGACCACCTGCGCCTCCAACCCCGCGGGCGTCTGCGTCGGCCGATGTGGCGCGCGGCTGCGTTCGGCGATGCCGCCGATCCCCTGCTCCCGATAGCGTTGCAGCCACAACCGACCGGTCGGCCGGGAAACGTTAAACTCCTCACATAGCGCCGACAACGACTTCTCCCGCCGCGACGCCGCTACCACGAACTGCACCCGCTGCTCACGTACATCCATCGTCTTCCAAGGCATCCTGTCTTACTCCCGCCCTTGCTAGGCTCGCGCGGGAGTGTAAAGGATGTCCCGGGACATTGTGGAAAGGATGTCATGAGACTGAACAAAAACCAGGAATGTGTGGGCGCTTGGCGACAGGAAGCAAAAAACCAGCCTCAGCCTGGCTTTTAGACTAGCCTCGCCCAACGCTTTTTCCCTATCTGAAGATCTGAAGATTCCCATTGCTATATTGCTATTTGGGCTTCTTGTTCCCGAATACACCGCCTAAGCCGGTCTTGCCACCAGTTTTTTCAGAGGCAGATTTTTGCACCGCCCCCTTTACAGCGCTACCGGCCATACCTCCTACATCCGGAACGAATTTCGGGTCGGATGTTGTCCCTTGAATCACGAAGGGCACACCTCCCCTATCGCCGCCGCCGCCCAGGCCCACTCTCTCGGCGCGTGCTTCGGACCTGTTGCCCTGTAGGTCGGCCATCATTTGAAAGTTGAGCGCCCCGGATGGACTGATCGTGCCCGCCCCGGTTACCACGGCGAGGGAGGGTATCGTGACGTTGATGGCGTCGGCCCGTGTCCCATCAGGAGCAATGCGAACATTCGAGCTTGCATTTGGATTACGGTGTCAGGATTCGATGGGGCCTTTCCGCTGAAGGCCGATAATGCTCCCAATTTTGCACCCATATCGAAACCGGCCAACTTCGTGTTGGACATTCGCACAGGACCGGAGATCACCAGGTTTGCGAGCGGACCGCTGATTGCCAGGTCGGCCGACAGTGTTCCCCCCTTCAATTTCGACCCGGAAGGAAGTACTACACCCATCGCGGGGAGCATGGCCTCCAGTTCATCGACCGGCATGTCTGGTGCATTGACCTTCAGATTCAGTACCTGAGTGTCGCCCTGGGTCTGGAATCCCCCAGTGAGCCGGGCGACTGGTTCTTGGTGGTCCCACCGAGGCTGGAAAAGTTCCAGGTTCCATTGGGCACTTTGAGCAACGTAATCTGAGGCTCCTCCAGCACGATCCGGGTCACGTTGAGCTGCTTGGAGAAGATGAGCGGCATCAGCTCGACACCGACCTTTAACGACTTCGCCGTGATGAACGGTGACTTACTGAAGGCCGGATCGTCGGCGATGCTGACATTCTCCACGCCGACATTGCCGGACAAAAGCGAAAGGCTCAGCTCTCCCAAGGTTACGGGCCGTCCCAAAGCATTCGTCAACTCCGACTCGATTTTCGGACGAAAGCTGTTGACATTGATGAACAGTGGAAGCGCGATGAGGATTACCACCACTGCCGCGAAAACGATTCCGGCGATCTTTAGCGCGCGTTTATTCAATTGCATCGGCTTACTCCGGTTTCGAAGAGTTTGAAATCAAGCCTGCTAAGCATCTTGCGCAGCTCTGCGACGGATGCATTGGTTGTCGCTTCCCCGATATGCGCCATTTCATCGGCCCGAGTGAATTCCGATATATCAAAAGACGTCACGTCGGGCGCGAGCACAAAGTCTGCCGGCTGAACCCCGACGGAGTTCATGTTGTAGTCCTGGACCATGGTCTGTCGCATGATCACTTGAATGGTTGACAGGAACCGGCCGGTAAACCTGGAACTAATTCCCTCAAAATCTTTCTCTAGCTTTGCCGTCACAGTTGATGCGATGACAAAGTTGCATCCCTTGGCTACCAGCACATTAGCAGGAACATTGTTGAGTAGCCCGCCGTCCACCAATGCCTGGCGTGACTCAATGATAGGAAGCGATAGAGGAGGAAGGTTGATGCTTTCCATGACGCCGATCGTCGCGTCGTTGGCGTCGCGCACGACCGACTCTCCTTGGACGAGATCAACGGAAACCGTAAACGTCGGAAGTATCAATTGCTCCATCCGGGCTTCACCCAGGTATTTCCGCAGCATGGAATCGAATTGGCGCCATCTGTACTTGTAGAGCAAGTACCAGTAGCCGGCGCCGGGCAGCTGTCGAAAGAACCACGATGGCTGCAATTCGGTCTTGAAACGTTTAGCAATGTAGTCGGGACCGAAGCCAGCCGCGTAAATTGTGCCAACCATCGCACCAGCGCTCGTACCCGCCAGCATGTCGATGTAGATGCCATGCCGCTCCAGCGCTTTGAGCACCCCGAGATGAGCCATGCCTCGAGCTGCGCCACCTCCCAGGGCCAAACCGATCTGGATGCCTCGCAAGTGATGAACAATGCGTTCGAATCCATGCTGCAGCAAAGTATTTTGGTTTGCTCGAGGAGCATTAAAGGTGAGTTTGAAGTCTCGTTGAGCGAGCCCATACAACTCCGGAACATACGGAGCGATTGGCTCTTTGCTGTCGAGAATCCACACGATGCGGATCTTGTCTCGCCATCTGGGGGTGCTCTTCATCAGCCCTTCGAGCAAAACAACTGCTGCGCGCGCATCTTGCGGCCGAACACACCAAAGCACCGTGTTGACATAACTCAACAGCCGCATCATTGACTCTGGTGAATAATCGGCTCGAACATCAATCAACAACCGACTGTTCAAAGGCCAATCTTTAAGAATGTCTTGTCGGATCTGGCCTTCTCCAGCAAGTAATTTGAACGGGATGTCACCATCCGGCCCCCATTCTTCGGCGTCGCCGAACACCGCCGGGTGCTCGTCCAACTCTCTGAGTCGGCGTGCCAAGCGACCGACGAGTGGCCGGCTCGCCTCGCTGTGGTGAACAATGCCGACAACAGATGGCTTTGGCAGGGAGCGATCAACCATCACGTACCGTTTGAACGCATTCACTGCCAACCGAAATACAGCAGCTTGGAAGTCGGCATGCTTAGCCGCGAGCTGCAGCAGGGCCGACGGCGTCAATCGTATTGCTGTTGCAGGCTCAACAGCTTCGACGTGCAAGAGAGCGCGATCCGTTGAACCCAGCGCAATCAATGCAATAGCACGCCCTGGACCGATAGTGTCGGTCTCAACCGCCTTGCCCAGCGAATCGTGGAGGATTGACTGCACCCTGCCTGTGATCAGGAAGTACATGTGCGTGATGTCTGAATCGACTTCAATGACCACTTCCCCGGTGTGAAACTCGACCCACTCGGCCGCGGCCGCGATTGCCGTTAACGTTTCCTGGCTGAGCCCCTGTGCCCATTCGAGCCGACAAAGATCCACCTGAAGTTGTTCAGCAGTGGGGCGAACTGGTTTTTCGTCGCTGCTATTCACCCGATCTCCTCAGAAGTTCAGAATCAAAAAAGGACATTCTGCCGTTCAGACGGTGGAGAAATTGGTTTTAGAACTTCAGAACCACAGCCCGATTCAGTCCTTACGGATTCCTACCCGAGGCCTCGCCGATTAAGCTTCGGGACACAACGATGCTTACGGAAGTTCTACAGCCCAAGACACGACCTTCCAACCCGCTTGCTCTTTGGTCCACAACAGCAGAAGCGCGGGCGATTGTTCGTCCCCATAGTTTAATCGGCTGGCGGACAAGTAATAGGTCCCGTACTTCGCATCAGCGGGATTCAACTCTGGAGAGCGCTCGGGTTGCTGACGATGTTGGCACAGAAAGCTATAGGCCTTCTGGTCGGGCACGGCCATGATCGCGTAAGCTTTAGAGTTTTCCTGCTGGACTGGGCGCAGAAGATCATTGGTGGGCTGCAGACTCGACATCATGTCCGCGAGATTCGCACCCGATGGGATTCGCGTGAGCGGCTGTTGCAGCCCAGACTGAATCCTGGCGATGGGCGTCAAGCTTTTCTGGTCTTCGGACGGTGGCGCCAGACACTGGTAAGAGTTCTGTGACGCAAAGGTCGAAGCTTGGGCAACATCCCGTTTTACGATCCAGGTCTGGTAGAACTCCGTAATATCTTTTACTGCGGCGGGATCACCGGCGATGCTCTGCGGTTCTTCCACTGCGGGTTCGGCCTGAGCTGCAGCGTTGTTTGGGACTATGCCCATGTCCTTGCCATCCTCAAGACGGATGGCAACGATCTTCCAGTAGCCGCCCTCCTGAGCCCAGAGTAAGGACATAACCTTGTTCCGGCTGTCTCCCTGTTTGCCCCGAAACGCAGTGGCGAAGTACTTTTCCTTAGAGGGTTTGCTCGAATCGTCGTTGGGTGTGGCAACGCATTCCTCGTCCGCTGCCATATCCGCCGGGACGCTTACCAGGAGGAATTCCGACGCATACGCATTCTTTGCCGCTTTCAGTGCAGGCGCCCATTTTTCGGCAGGCTCGAACGCGTCGCCAACGGAATTCACAGGTCCCAAGCTATCGCTAAATTTCTCCATAGCCATCAGCGCCCGCAGCCGAACCATGCCCTGCGGCACGGGATGGCCGCTTTTTCCCGCCGTCACCTCCAAGCACGGATACCTGCGGCGCGAAAAGTAAGCAACTGACTTGTTCGGTTGTTTCGCCACTACCCAGCTTTGCAGGAAATCGTGGGCGCTCTTGTCGACTCCCTGATCGGCTTTGACAGCGGGATTCAATGGAATCTTTCCGATGCGCTCGGTGGCGTTCTCCTTTGCCGGCTTGCCGCCGCTACCGAGCTGTCCAAAGACGTTGCGCCACCAGCCGTTGAGGCCCGACCAGCGACCGTCATGGCGGTCCAGGTTGTTTCCGGCGCGGACGTCCGAGTTGGAAGAGGACAGGTGCCCATTGACCAGTCCTTTCGGAAAGCCGGAAGCGCGATAGTCAACATCGATATCGGCCATTTTATGGTCCCGCGAGATGGAAAACTGAATCGACGGAGGCCCGTTCTTCAGCCGGTAACAAGTGGGAAAGCCCTTGTGGTAAACACTGTTGTCACGATCGCGAGAGAACTCCTGACTGCGGCTGAGAATGTTGACCGCATTGGGCTTCAGGTACACATACAGCCGGAACTGGCGGTCGCCGCCGACGCCGGATTGCTCGCCCATCACTTCGTTAACGGCATCCACCAGGTCGATCCCAGAACCTAGGCTCTTGCCCTGCGAATCGGTCATCTGGGCGTTCAGCAATGCATGGGTCACGGCGTCGAATGTGGTGCGGACGGACAGTCGAGCGCCGTCGTAGGCCTGTTCGGGAATTAACTTGCTTCCGGTGGTGGCGTTATAACGACGTATGAAGTCGTCTACCAGTTGCCTTTGCTCGGGGCGCAACGAGGCATAGGACTTGCCAAGCTCCAAGGTTTCGCTTTTTGAATTTGCCGGCTTAGCAGCCTTCTTTGGAGTCGGTTGTGTTTGGGCAACCACCGAGTCGAGTGCGACGAGTGAGAAGAGGATGAGAACGATCAATCGGGCCATTAGTTTCATGGTGAGCCTTCTGTCATCGGTTTACCGGCCCTGAAGGCGCTGATCTTGCCAATGGTGGTAAAGGTCGCGCCACAGGCGACTGGTTTGTGGTCCAATTCGAAGCACGAACCCTCGATTGGACTTTACTCCGCCTCACGGAGAGGGGATGGATTTGCATTCTCGAGATCCTGGCTCCTGACCGCCTGTAACTGGCGCTCCGTTGTTGCCAACATCTCTTGCAACACTTCAACAAGGTGAGAGGGAATGTCGGGGCTCGAAAGCCACTCTTTAATCACCTCCTTACGCGACTCGAGCTCCATTATCTGTCGCCAGGAAGCTTCGCCAGACATCGGACGCTGAGGGAACATCGCCGTCTCTCTCGGAGTGCTTGAGACAATCCCATTGGCGTGGGATTACTTCTTACATCGTCTTACGCGCTTTAGGGCAGCGAAACCGCGTGAAAGCTGCCCAGTGGCCGAGAGTACCAGTATGGGAGAACTGCCAGGCCGGCGCCGCAGGCCATCAAAACTCAAACCGGAAAGCTATATCCGCACACAGTACACCCGCTGTTGGTAATGCTGTTCTGGAGTTAGCGTCCCTTACTTGCGTCTCTCCCAACGGGGCTCTCTTTTCCCGGTCAGCGCGCGCTCTCGGCGGTGCGAACCGCTCGTTCCGGAGTCTCGCCGAACAAAGTGTGGAAGATGAAGCCGCCCAGGGCGCCGCCCACAATTGGGGCTACCCAAAACAGCCACAACTGTCCCAGTGCCCACCCTCCCACAAACAGAGCTGGCCCCGTGCTACGTGCGGGGTTCACCGACGTGTTGGTCACCGGAATGGAAATGAGGTGAATGAGGGTGAGGCTTAAGCCGATCGCGATGGGAGCAAAGCCCTTTGGCGCTCGTTGTTCGGTGGAGCCCATGATGATGAAAAGGAAGAACATGGTGAGAACCACTTCGGCCACGAAGCAGGCCAGAAGTGAATACCCACCCGGCGAGTGTTCCCCATACCCATTGGAAGCGAATCCGCCGGCTAGTGTGAAACCCGCCTTCCCGCTCGCGATCACATAGAGGACACCCGCCGCCGCGATGCCGCCCGCCACCTGGGCGACGACATACGGCAGCAGGTCGGACGCAGGGAATCTTTTGCCTGCCCAGAGTCCGACCGACACCGCCGGATTGATATGGCATCCGGAGATTGGGCCGATGGTGAAGGCCATAGTCAGCAAGGTCAGGCCGAAGGCAAAGGCGACCCCCAGGAAGCCTATCCCCAAGTTTGGAAACGCTGCTGCCAACACCGCGCTCCCGCAGCCTCCGAAGACTAACCAAAATGTTCCGAAGAATTCAGCAATCGCACGCTTTGTGATCGACATATCTCCTCCAAACAGAGCTGTGAATTTTCGTCAAAATACATCACGGGACACGAGTATCGTACCCTGTTCGGGAGGAAGTACAAATCAAGGGTTTCCAGCTTCGGCCGTTGACAGCCCTTCGCCCTTACGAGGGCTGCCGCAATTGACCCGACAAAACGCCGCCTGACATGGAACTACTTCTTGTTCAGGTCGTCGTTCTTGTAATACTTCGTGCCCTGCAGGGTTACTTGGAGGGCGAGGCCGTTTTTGGTGATCTGGTAAACCCATACACCCGGGCTCATCTCCTCCGCTCCTGAGTAGGCACCACCCTTATCGCCCGCCTTGGCTGCGGCATCGGCTTGCGCCGAGCCTGACCATCCGGAGTTGAGAAACTGGTTCAGCGCACCTTCGTTCTCGAAGATAAAGATAACCCGGTAATCCTTCACGCCGATGCCCAGCCCGGCACCGGCGGAGACCATCTTCATATAGGTTTCCTGTTTGGTCTTCGTGTTGACGGCGATGCCTGCGCCACGCGCCGTGCTTAACACCAGGATGTTCGTTCCCGTGTTGTTGAATACAGCGTACCCCGCGGACTTCTGGATGGCCGTTTTTGAGGCAGGCTGCAACTTGTACAGATCCTGCAGGGTCTGCGCCGCCATCTTTTCGATCTTCTGCCGGTTTTGTTCGTTCTTGTCCTGGTCCTTGTCCTGCGCGACGGATACGCTGGCGGCAAAGAGGCACGTGACGACAATCGAAGCAATGGTCTTGAATTTCATGATAATGCTCCTCCACGAAGTGAACTAGCCCAGTTGCGGCACTTTAGTAGTTCGGCACAAGGCGTACCGCTCCAGAGAGTGGACTCCGCGCCGAACCAACGAAAGCACAAAAGTCCGGAATACCCGGGTCGTCTACAACCCATCTCATTCTGGTCCACAATACGGCACCGTTGGGAATTAAGATGGACACTCCGGTCAAGGCACCCCGGTTCGACGGGGCGCATCATGCAGCACAGCCTAGGCCCGCACCGGTTCCCGGGGCAACTAGGGATTTCCCTAGTTGCCGGAAGCGACATCACCCCTCATCCTTCTAATGAGCAATCACCTTGACGGCATTCAGGGTCTGGACTGAGGCGTTCAGCAATTCGGGGCCGAGGATTACCACGCGGCGAGCTGAACCCGTTGCTCTCGGTCGTCGATTAGCCAGATTCACCGGAGGAATCAATGAAGAAGTTAACGATAGCCCTTGTTATGGGAGCGTCACTCATGTTGATTCAGAGTGCGGCGTTCGCTCAGAAATCGGAAACGCCGGCATCGGGGCCGACCGTTAGTGAGCAAGACATAGAGCTGCTGCGATCCGACATACGCTCCACGAAAAAGCAAATCATCGCGGAAAACATGAAGCTGACGGAGGCCGAAGCCGAAAAGTTTTGGCCGGTCTATGATGCGTACACTCAAGAGACCACGAAGCTAGGCGACGCCACTTACGCTCTCGTAAAGGAATACGCGAACAGCTACGTGAACATGACGGACGCTGAGGCCGACAGCCTGGCCGATAAGATGGCAAGGTTGGATGTGCAAACCGCGACCCTGCGCCAGCAATGGATTCCGAAGTTCCGGAAGGTGCTTACTGGAAAGCAGACTGCGCTGTTCTACCAATTGGACCGGCGCATCAATCTGCTGCTCGATGTGCAGTTTGCCGCAAACATTCCGATCGTCAAGTAGCGTTCAGTGGCCGTTGACGAACTACCGATACGGCGATCGCCAGTAGGCCCGTCCGCAGGTAAAACTCACTCGAGCCACATGGCGAGGAGTGAAGGCGATGTCCAGCAAATGGCAATTCTGCGATTCACTCGTCCGCACGATCTCTGACCTGACAACGGCCATTCTGGCGACGGCCATGGCGTTTGTACTCTTAGTGTTCCTTGCGCCCATCAGGATCGGGGTGGACAGTCAATGCTCTCTACAGTCTTCCAAGTCAAAGGGAGGGAGCAGGGCCCTTCAGACTGAATCTCGACATACTTAGTTTGATGAAAGGAGAAATAGCGATGAACATACTAGGCTGGAAATGTGGGTGGTCTGCTGTGGTGGCCACGGCCTGCTTGACCTGTGCCTTGAGTCTGAGCGCCCAGGTGCAGACACAAACGACCACAACGGCAGGAAAACCTACCGTCGCAACCAAGGTCGAAAAAGGTGAAGTCGTGACCGTCTCGGGCAACGACCTGGTGGTCAAGATGGCAGATGGCACTCTCCGCAACTTTGAGAATGTGCCCGAGAGCGCCAAAGCGACGGTAAATGGTAAGCAGCTCGGCATTCGCGATCTGAAGCCGGGCATGAAACTCCAGCGAACCATCACCACCACTACAACTCCCATGACCATCACGACCGTACAGACGGTTAAGGGAAAGGTTTGGGAAATCGTTCCGCCGTTGAGCATAATTTTGACACTCGAAGACGGCAAAAACCAGCGGTTCAAGATTCCCGAGGGACAAAAATTTAACGTAGATGGAGAGATGCTCGATGCTTTTGCCGTCCGCAAGGGGATGATCCTCACCGCTACAAAGGTCGTGGAAGAGCCCACCACTGAAATCACGCAACAGAAGACTGTGACGGGCGAGGCTGCACCGCCCCCGGATGTACCCATCTTGGTCGCGGAGGGGAGCGAAGAGGCGGTGCCGGCTGCAGCGGCAGAACCAGCTACGGCACCAGCAGCAGCGCCAGAGGCCACGAGTGGCTTACCGTCGTGGCTGATCTGGTTGCTGGTTCTTCTGGTATTGGCCGCCATCATCTGGTGGTACGTGAACCGGAAGAACCGCTCGGGTTCATGATCGTCAACCGCACTTCACGAGAGTTGCCCGTTTCTTGAGGTGCAAGTCCTCGGTCACGGCAGTATCCCGCAGCTTTTGAGGTCTTCGTGAAACTCTACCGAAGTAGGATCGCTTTCAGGCAGACACCGATTGCACAGCGGGAACGTCGCGACGGGATTGAACGAACACAGGTTTTTCAAGTGGGAGGCCCGATATGAACTACAGGATGCGAACTGCATTGTTCTTCGCGGCGACGTTCGTCGCTGTCAGCTTTTCCACCACCACGCGTGCCCAAACGACTCCATTTGCGAAGCCTCAAGTTGCCGACCGCATCCGCAAGGTCGAAGACGGAGTGGACCAATTCAGCAAGTATCTGGAGAGCCGCGGAGAGGACGCTCAGAACCGGGCGGACTCGGCACAGAGCAGCGGAGCGACAACGCGTCGCCAGCGTTCCAATTCAGCGAACACACAGGGTCAGGGGAACCAAGCCAAGCAAACAAAAGACGATCTCGAAAATGCAATGGACGATCTGGATCGCACCACGAACCGTCTCCGGCGCAAATTCGATGCAACGTCGAATTATCTGGAGACCAAGGCGCAAATGGAGCAGGTCATGGACAGCGCGCGCCGTGTCAATCAGGTGATGGTTAAGGGGAATTACGGCACTCAGGCACAAAAATACTGGGCCGCTCTGCGCGCGAACATCAATGATCTTGCGCGATGCTACAACTTGACACCCATGGGCACGTAGGTCTCATCCTCAATTGGTTAACGCGGTAACCGGAGCAGCTGTTAGGCCTCTAGTAAAGGCGGCATTCCTTGTCCATTGTTTGTCTCCACAAAATATCGGCCTACCTTCTTCTCCTGATGTTTCTCCTGCCCGATGCGTCGGCGCAGGAGATAAGGGCGGTTCCCGCCGCGTTGACGATTCCCGACGGAACTCCCGTCAAGCTTCAACTTGCGGAAAACGTTTCTTCGACTCACGCCCGCGTGGGAGACAGCCTGGATTTTGTCGTGGTGCGGGATGTGAACGTTGGCGGTTTCACCGTAATTCCGGCCGGAACCATGGCCAGCGGTTCAGTCACCGGAGTTAAGGGCAGTCGGTTCCTGGGAATCGGAGGCAGCGTGACCCTGAAACTCGATTCCGTGAAGCTGGCCAACGGCGATTGGGTGGGATTGCGTGCCGGCATGCGCGCGAAGGGGCAGTCCCGCACCAGGCTGATGGCCCTGGGGATGATCGCCACCGGCCTGTTCTTCCTGCCCGCGGCGCCGGTCTTCCTGCTCACCCGTGGCCACGCGAGCACCGCGCTGAAGAGTACAGAAATCACTGCGCAAATCAATGGCGCCACGCCGGTCCTGTCGGCAGGGTTGCCGCGCTCGCGAGAAGGTTCCTCCGAGCTCAGCGCGATGTTGGATTATCTGCCGCCACGTGTCTTCAACGGCGAGGGGCGCGAGGGCGACATGGTGAACCTGGTTTTCGTCGCCCAACAGAAAGATTTGCAGGATGCCTTTGAGCGCGCCGGGTGGGTCCAAACTGACAAATGGAAGCCGATATTTGTCTGGCATCTGTTGCGACGCCGGACCAACGACGCGCTGTTGCCGATGGCCAGGTTCTATCTGTACGGGAGAGTGCAGGACTATTCGTATGCCTTGCCCGATCCGGGCGCAGTGGTTACCCGGCGTCATCATCTTCGAATCTGGAAGACCGCGTACGCAATGCAAGGAATGTCCATCTGGGCGGCTGCCGCTACGCACGACGTTGCACTTGAAATCGCCACGCGAGGGCGTTTGATCAACCACAGGATCGATCCCGCGGTCGATAGAGAGCGCGACTTCATCGGAGCCAACTTGGCGGACACCTCGTCGGTCAGTCGGGAATATTTGCATTCCCCTGAGCCAGTATTTCAGGCGCAGACGGCATCCGGTGAGACCTATCATTCCGACAGCAGAATTCTTCTCCTCGATTTCCATCCGGCCACTGCGCCCAAGTTCGACGTGGCCAGTTGGCCATCTTCGATTTCTAAAGAGGCCTTGCCGCCGAAGTGAGACAGATAAGTAGGTGAATCCAATGCTCCGACCTACCGCGAGCGGCTCCGCTTCTATGCCATTACCCAAGAGACATACTCGCTTGTTTACAAACAGCTCTTCAATGAGGCCCTCGCGGATGCGATCGCGACGGCAAGGCTCTAGCCATGAACGACCACCCGAGCTCGCGGGTCCTTCCGGACGGGTGCTCGGTCACGGGTAATTCGATCCCCGAACAAACACCAGTGAAAAAACTCTTTTTGTGCGTTTCGTTTCCTTTTGCGAGGGCACATGCCAGCTATGAGAAAGTCGCCCGAACCCGCTTCAACACTGGCGACTCACGTCGCGAGCTCGGGCCAAAAACATCGCGCGGACCCCTTCAAAAAGAGAAACGACCCCCGCCCGCGAAATTGCGCGATCGTATCCTGGGAGACGGTTACGTTGCGGCCGAAGGGCTGAAACCGGACCCCCTTCAATTAGCGAAGTCACTCGGGTGAGCGGTTGGGAAGCGCAAGCGGGAGGCTCAAAGGATGATCGCCAAGCGGTCAACCGGTTGAACCGGGCGCCTTATCGAAGGAATCTCCACGACGAGATCGCGGCGGAGCCGGGGAGAGAGAGACGTCACCGTCGTCTTCGTCGAACTGATGCCGAAGAGGGAGGATCTCATCCCCGCGTCGACGGAGGCGATCTCATCGGTTCGCAGGGAGCGGCGCTAATCCCCATCGCGAACGGTGTCTCAACCTCTAGGTGGCGACTGCCAACGTAAGCCGGGGATCCGCGATATCTCAATTTGCCGAACGCCAGGCCCGTGAATGGAGTTTGATCTCGCCGGCGCTTGGAACCTCATCGATTGCACAGATTTTGGTGCAGTGCGGTTAGGAGTAAATTGGGAGTAAGCACTCTTCTTGGGGTGGACTTCTCAAAGGAGGAACTCAGCAAACCCGCGTAAACACTGGAGAAAACGTGGTAGACACGAGGGGACTCGAACTCCTGACCTCTACCGTGTCAATTCAGCCCGGATAGGCTTTTCAACAAGTTACAAGTGCGTGGAGACTGCCTAAGTACACGCAAGTCGTATAAGACATCACTTTTTGTGGGTTGGATTGTGGGTTGAAGTGTTGAAGATCAAGGGGCGGATTCCCCTTGCGACGTGGACTTGCTGCCCTGACAGGTATCTCGAGCTCCGTCCAGTGATGCGCAGTCCCATCGCCTACCATTGTTCCATTGTCACCGACCCATGTGACCTGCATCAGGCGTATAATGGCGCCGATCAAAACCGCCACTCGTCGGGAGGTAAAGTCATGGCTATCCCGAGAACGATGAAGGCAGCAGTCGTCAAGAAATTCGGCGAGCCGCTAGTAGTTCAAGAAGTCCCGGTGCCAACTCCTGGGCCCGGTCAAGTCCTAGTAGAAATCATTGCCAGCGGAGTCTGTCACACCGACCTGCACGCAGCCGACGGGGACTGGCCCGTCAAACCAACACTTCCATTCATCCCCGGACACGAAGGCACCGGAATTGTGGTCGCGCTCGGACCCGGCGTTACACACCTCACGGAGGGCGATCGCGTCGGCGTCGCATGGCTGCACGGCGCATGCGGTCACTGTGAGTTCTGCATGTCAGGCTGGGAAACTCTCTGCAAGGAACAAAAGAACTCCGGCTATTCTGTCAATGGAGGCTTCGCGCAGTACGCGGTAGCGGAAGCCGACTATCTGGGTCGAATCCCCGGCAATCTTTCGTTTGTGGACGCGGCGCCCATTCTCTGTGCCGGCGTCACCACTTACAAAGGGCTCAAAGAGACCGAGACTCGCCCTGGCCAGTGGGTGGTGATCTCGGGAGTCGGTGGGTTGGGCCATGTTGCCGTCCAGTACGCCAAGGCCATGGGATTGCACGTGGCGGCAGTGGACCTGGGTCCGGAGAAAATGGCCCTGGCAAAGAAGCTGGGAGCCGAAATCACCATCGATGCAAAGACGCAAGATCCGCCGACTGAGATTCAAAAGCAGATTGGCGGGGCACACGGTGTGCTGGTGACAGCGGTTTCAACGATTGCGTTTAAGCAGGCGCTTGGAATGCTGCGTCGCGGTGGCACATGCGTACTGAATGGCCTGCCCCCGGGAGAGTTCCCGGTTTCGATTTTCGATGTGGTGCTGAACCGCTACACCATCCGCGGCTCAATCGTCGGTACGCGCACGGACCTGGAGGAAGCGCTGCAATTCGCCTCGGAAGGTAAAGTAAAGGCGACCATCGAGGTGCAGCCGTTGGACTCCATCAACGACATTTTCGCGCGGCTCAAAACGGGAAAGGTCAACGGCCGCGTGGTGCTTGGGATTGGCGAGCAGGCCGCACCGAAAGAAACCAGGGAGTTCGCGACAGCGACGCATGATTGACAATCGCGCCTGAACGGGGATCGTTCGGCTTCTCCTCTGGGCTATTTATCGAACGCATCTGTGCCCGGTCCCTTCAAACCGGAGGTGGGTGCTCGCATCCCCTAACAGCTAAGGAGGGACGGATATGGCTACAACTTCAGCTATTGCACTGGAAGACAAAGTCACAAACTTTGTCTCCGGGAAACACCAGATGTAGGTCAACGGCAGGTGGGTTGACTCTGCGTCGGGAAAGACATTTCCAACATACAACGCGGCGACCGGCGAAGTACTGGCAAAGATTGCCGAAGGTGATCGCGAGGACATCGATCGCGCGGTAAAGGCGGCGCGGAATGCGTTTGAAAACGGACCGTGGTCGCAACTGACACCATCCGAGCGCGGCCACCTGATCTGGAAGCTGGCAGAGCTCGCCGTATTCACATTCAAAGCACCGACCGGAACAGCGGCGACCGCGTAAGAGTTCACCCTACTACGCAATAGGGGATCCTTGCGGATGTAGCGCATGCGAATTAGATTGCGAGTGCGATTGACGATTTCCTGGGCCGCAAATTGAGCACAACAATTTCAGCGATTTGCACGCGAGGAACGGACGGGCGTGTTTGTCACGCCCGTCTCGCCTTTCACGCCAGGGATTACGACTGGAGCGCCCGACCGTCAAGTTAACCGCGATACCCAGAGTGGGTAAACACTGCGAAAATTGCTACAGGACCGATCAGGCCACGCGGATCAGTTTCTTGTTGACAAACTCACCGATGCCGAGATCCGAGAGTTCGCGGCCATAGCCGGAGTTCTTGACCCCACCGAACGGAAGGTCAGGCGCGGTCCAGGTCGCCCGGTTGATGAAGACCATTCCGGTCTCGATCTGGCGAGCAATGCGCTTTCCCCGCTCGACATCTTTGGTGATCACCGAGCCACCCAACCCGTACGGTGAGTCGTTAGCCAGGTCGATCGCCTCTCTTTCGTTCTTCACGCGGAAGATCAGCGCAACCGGGGCGAAGAACTCCACATGGAAAGCCGGGTTCTCCGGAGTAATGTCGGTCAGGATTGTAGGCTCCAGAAAGTAGCCACGTCGGTCGAGCCGCTTGCCGCCCATGAGCACCTTCGCGCCACCATCGACCGCCGTCTGGATCTGCTTCTCTACCAACTCCAGCGCACCCTTCGTGCACAGCGGACCCAGTGTGGTCTTTGGATCCATCGGATCACCGGGAACCAACGCCTCGAGTGCCTTTCGGAAGCGCTCCAGGAACGTGTCAGCGATTGTTTCGTGGAGAATAAACCTTTTCGCGGCCACGCAGCACTCACCAGTGTTGTTCATTCGCCCCCAGACACCCCACTTGACGGCAGTGTCCATATCGGCGTCGTCCAGCACAATAAAGGCATCGCTGCCGCCAAGTTCCATCGTGCTCTTCTTTAGAGCCTGGCCCGCTTCGGACGCAACCGCCGCGCCTGCCCGCTCACTGCCCGTCAGTGCGACGCCTTTGATCCGCGAATCCGCAACCGCCTCTGCGGCCTGCTCGTTCGAAAGGAAGACGTTGGTGTAGACGCCTTTCGGAGCGCCGGCATCCAGAAACAGCTTTTCAAATGCCAGGGCGCACTGGGGCACATTAGGGGCATGCTTGACGATCAGAACATTGCCCGCCATCAGGTTCGGGCCGGCAACCCGAGCCAGCTGATAATAGGGGAAATTCCACGGTTCTACGCAGAACAGCACCCCCATCGGTTCGCTCTCCACGAGAGCTTCCCCTTCTGCTACTTTGAGCTTGCGGGGCGCCAGAAAGGTCCCAGCGTTGTCGGCATAGTAGTCCAGTATGTCCGCGCTCAGCTCGACCTCCGCCTGCGCCTCGCGGAACAGTTTGCCCATCTCGAGCGTGATGGGCTCTGCGAATTCATCAAGCTTCTCCCGGAGAATCGCGGCTGCCTTCTTAACGATCTTCTTGCGTTCCGCAAGGGACCTCAGACTCCAGTCTGTCTCATATACGGCTTCGGCTTTTGCAATGATTTCCTGCAATTGCGCGTCCGAATGGTTTGGAAATGTTTTGATTAATTCCTCTGTAAAAGGGTTGATTGTTTGATACTCCATCAAATTACTCCTCTTTTTTTTTGTCGAAAGTCGTCCGCCCCTGCGAGCGAGAGGACGCAGTTATAAGTCCGGTCCAAGAATGGAACCGTCGCAGCTTTTATCGGTACCCGTGTCCGGTGATTTCCCAGACATCCCGTTAGTTGAGACCGCCTATCGTTGCTCGGATAAGATCGAGCAGCGGCGCGGGGCACACGCCAAACCATATGAGCAGAACTGCGAGTCCGCCGAGGGCAAAAGCGCTGCCCCACTCGAGTCTCTGCATCGAATACTGACGCTCAGGCGCTGCTGAAAAGAGCGTAACCACGATGCGCAGGTAATAGAACAGACCAACAACGCTCGTGAGAACGAGGACCATCATCAGCGGCCAGACTGAAGCATTCGCGCCGGAGGCTAGGACATAGAACTTACCGATGAAACCCATCGTGGCGGGAATGCCGGCGAGTGATAGCAGCGCGGCGGTGAAGACGCCAGCAATCAGCGGCCGCCGCCAGAACAGGCCGCGGTAGTCCTCCAGATCATCGCAATCGCGCTCAGAGCCGGAGAGAACGGTCACAATTCCAAAGGCCGCAAGGATGGTCACGGTGTACGCCACTAGATAAAAGCCGACCGCCTCTATCGCCACGGTTGCGCCTGCCACAAACGCCACCAGGATGTATCCAAAGTGGGCGATCGAGGAGTAGGCCAGAATGCGCTTTACATTTCTCTGCTGCAGCGCGAGAAGGTTGCCCGCGCACATGGAGGCGATTGCAATGAGAGAGAATACGAGAAACACACCAGGATGCTCCAACGCACCCGATATATAAAAATAGCGCAGCAACAGCGCCACGACCGCGGTCTTGGAGGTAGTCGCGACGAAAGCTGAGACCGGCGCCGGGGCGCCCTGATATACGTCCGGTGTCCATAGATGGAAGGGGACTACGCCCAGTTTGAATCCGATGCCGGTAACGCTGAGGGCGATACCCGGCAGCAGGAGCGCGAGGCTGGATCTACCCAGCAAGAGGTCCTGGATACTCGATAATGCCAGTGTGCCGGTACCGGCATAGATGAGCGCCATGCCGAAGAGGAGGAACGCCGCCGAGGCTGAAGCAAGGATCAGGTACTTGATGCCGGCTTCGAGTGCCTGGCCACGGCCCGTGAAATACGCAACCATGCCGTACAGGGAAATGCTCAGGACCTCGAGGCCGAGAAGAAAGGATGCAAAATGGACGCTCGTCACCAGGACCCCGCAACCCAGGGTGGCCAGAACCAGCAGCAGATATAGTTCCTCGCGTTGACCGTCGTGTTTGGCGAAATATTGGTAGGACAGCACTGTCACAGCCGCCGCCGAAGCAATGATCAGGCCCAGATAGAACAAAGCATACCCGTCGATAAGCAAGAGCGAAGTCACTTGCCGCGGAACCAGCGGAGCAACCGCGAAGATCGAGAGGAAAGCAGCGGCGAGGCCAGTGAGCGTCAGCCCGGCGGTTAGCTTGTGACTCCGCCTCACCGCGATGCCTAGCATGACCACAACCGCGGTGCCGGAGACCAAAAGCAGTGGAAGGAGGGCGAGTGTATTGGTGGTGTTCATGGCTGTGTCCTCAGCGCTGCAGCCGGCATCTGGACCTCACGCCGTAAGTTGTCCATTGCCGGCGTGAAAGTATCGAGGACCGGTTGCGGGTGGAGTCCCAGCCACAGCAGGCTCAAGATCAACACGGTCATAATGAGTCCCTCGCGAGGGGTGAGATCGGGCAGTCGCCACGAATTCGAGTTCGGGCCGAAAAAGGCGCGCTGCATCATGCGCAACGCATAAAAGGTGGAAGCGAGAATACCGAGACTTGCGATGACGGTGATCGGGACGCTGACTTTGTAAGATCCGAGCAACACGAGAAACTCGCCGACGAAATCACCCATTCCCGGCAGACCAAGCGAGGCCATACTGAAGAAGAGCGCAGCTCCGCTTAGCCGCGGCACGACAGTCCAGAGCCCGCCCATGCGGTTCAGATCGCGCGTGTGCATCCGCTCCTGTAAGCCGCCTACCAGGACGAACAGGGCGCCCGTGCTCAGCCCATGGCAGATCATCGTCATGATCGCGCCCTGGAGCGCGAGCCGGTTCCAGGAGAAAATTCCGAGCAGGACAAACCCCAAGTGACTAACGCTGGTATATGCCACCAGCCGTTTGAGATCAGTCTGCGAAAAGGCCATCACGGCGCCATAAACGATCCCGATCACTGCCAGCACCAGAGCTATCGGAGTGAACTCATGAGCAGCGCGCGGAAACAGTGGGATGACAAAACGCAGCAGGCCGTATCCGCCCGTTTTCAACAGTAACCCGGCCAGGATGACGCTTCCCGCAGTGGGCGCCTCGGTGTGAGCGTCCGGCAGCCAGGTATGCAGCGGCACGACCGGCAGCTTCACCGCAAAAGCAACAAAGAAACCGAGCATGATCCACAGCCCGGCGCCGGGACTTAGCTGCGTGCCCAGCAGTTGCGAATACTCGAAGGTGTAAACGCCGGTCGTCTGATGGTGAATGAAGTACAACGCCAGAATAGAGATCAGCATCAGCAAACCGCTGCACTGCGTGAATAGGAAAAACTTTGTCCCCGCGTACACGCGCCGTTCGTGGCCCCAGATCACTATGAGGAAATACATCGGGACCAGCATCAGCTCCCAGGCAAAGTAGAACAGGAATAGATCCATCGCCAGGAACACGCTTACGATTCCCGCCAGGACCCACATCAGATTGAAGTGGAAGAAGCCGACTTTCTCTCGGATCTCGGTCCAGGAACACAGCACCGCGACAATGCCGAGGAAAAACGTGAGTATCAGCATCAGAAAGCTCAGACCATCGACGGCAAGATGAAAATGAATCCCGAAGCTCGGCACCCAGTTCCAGTCCACTTCGTCGTACCAGGCTTTCGAAGTGCTTAACGACCGGCCGGCCCAGATAAGCGCCGCCAGGACAAGATCCACAGCGATTGCAGCCAGCGAGATCCATCGCGGCGCCTGCGTGCTCCAGCGGGCCGATACTCCAGCGAGAATACCGCCAAGCAAGAGAATGCCAATTAAGAGAATTAGGATCATAGGAAAAACACCATTGCTACCAAACCAGCACTATCGCTATGAACAGCACTGAACCTGCCGCCATTGCTGTGGCGTACCAGCGCACGCGACCAGTTTCAGTGCTGCTGAGCCAGCGATAGAGCGTCTCAGCTATTCGCCCGACTCCCGTATAAAATGCGTCGACAAAATCGCTCTTGTTAACGTTAGCCACCCAGATAAATGGCTGTACGAAGGCCTTGTCGTAAATCCAGTCAAAGCCCCAGTCGCCAAACCACCATTTGTGCAAGGTGCGTCCGACGGGGTTCGCGACCAGGGCGTCCGCCAGGCTCCGCTTCTGGAGGTGGAACAAGTAAGCAAAATAGAGGCCGCACAGAAACAAAAGTCCGGCAATGGCCTCCGAGCGAATCTCTGTCAGACCGCCGGTATGAACTTCTACCGTCTTCGGCAAAACCGAACTCAGGAAACCAAGTAATGGGTGCTTCAGATAGCCGCCGACGATCGAAAGTAAAGCCAGCATCATGAGAGGGATCTTCATGGCGTAGCCTGGACGCTTGCTCACCGGTTTGCCCAGCGGACCGAAGAAGACTCGGAAGATCAGCCGGAATGTGTACAGGGAAGTCAACAGTGCACCGGCCATCGCTGCCATCCAAAATCCGGCGTGTCCCTGTCCCGCCGACCACGTCTCCCAGATGATCAGGTCTTTACTGAAAAAGCCCGCGGTGATGAAGGGCAGACCCGCCAGAGAGCAACCCGCGATGAAGAATGTCCAGAAAGCGACGGGTAGCTCCCTGCGCAAGCCACCCATCCGGAAGATGCTGTGTTCATCATCCAGCGCATTGATGATCACACCGGCGCCAAGAAACAGGAGGGCCTTGAAAAAGGCATGCGTCATGAAGTGGAAGATGGCTGCTTGCCATGCGCCGACTCCTAGTGCGAGAAACATATAACCGATCTGGCTAAGGGTGGAGTAGGCGAGCACGCGTTTGATGTCGTACTGCGTAAGCGCACTAAACCCGGCGAGCAGCATTGTGCCCGCACCGACCATTGCCACCGTGAATTGGGCCGACGGCGCCAGTGAGAATAGGACATGCGTGCGCGCGATCAGATAAACGCCAGCGGTAACCATCGTAGCTGCGTGGATGAGGGCGCTGGTCGGGGTGGGGCCGGCCATCGCGTCGGGCAGCCATACCTGCAGCGGAAGCTGTGCCGATTTGCCCATCGCGCCCGCTAACAGAAGAAGAGCTGCTGCTACTGCATAGGTGGATCCCGAAGCCCAATGTTCTGAAGCACGCCGCATGAGTTCCTGAATCTGCAATGTGCCCAGACGGGTAAAGAGCAGAAACAAGCCGACCATCATCGCGGTATCGCCCACCCGGGTTACGATGAACGCCTTGCGCGCGGCGCGCCCGTTTGCTGGATCGCCGTACCAGAAGCCAATCAGCAGATAACTGCACAAGCCCACACCTTCCCATCCGAGTAAGAGGAGGAGAAGGTTGTTTCCAAGCAGCAGCGTGATCATCGACGCGACGAATAGGTTCATGTAGGCGAAGAAGCGGCTGTACCCCTTGTCTTCGATCATGAACTCGGCCGAATAAATATGGATCAGGAAGCCGACAAACGTAACGACCAAAACCATCACGAGCGAGAGCGCATCGAGGTAAAAGCCGATCTGCGGCTGGAAGCCCGCTACATTGATCCAGGTCCAAAGAACCTGCGTGTAAGCGTTGCCGGCGGGAGGCGCACTAAAAAAGCCCACCGCTACCAGCATGGTGACCAGCGCGGACAGCCCGATCGATCCCGCCCCCACCGTTGCTGTCGCTCGACGCGAAAGACGCGAGCCGAGCAATGCGAGTACAAGTGCACTGGCAAAAGGTAATGCCGGAATTAGCCACAACAAGCCAATCACTGTTATCCCCTCATCTCGTTGAGCGCGTCCACGTCCAGGGATTTGAACCGGTGATAAATCTGCAGCACCAGCGCCAGTCCTACGGCTACTTCTGCAGCCGCCATGGCCAGAATGAACACAAACATTACCTGACCGTCCGCCTGATGCCATCGAGACCCGGCAACCACGAATGCCAGCCCCGCCGCATTGAGCATGACCTCCAGAGACATCAGAACAAAAAGCAAATTACGTCGTACGAGCAGACCGGTCAGTCCCAGCGAGAACAAGATCCCCGCTAGCATCAGCCCGTTGCTCATGGGTAGTTGTGTCATGTTGAATCTCCGGTTTTTCGATTTTGCGGAAGCCCAGGTGATATGCACCCACCAGCCCCGCCAGCAAGAGCGTGGAGGCCAGCTCTACACCGACGATGTAAGGACCAAACAAGGCGATCCCGACCGCCTTCGGTCCAGTGGCGCCCGTGCCTAGAACTGCGGATGCCCCTCGCGCTAAATAGACAACTTCCAGAATCAGGATGCCGGCCAGAATCACCGGGCCGGTCCAAATTCCCGGTGTCAACCACTGTCTCTCCATTAACGCGGCGCGCCTTCCGATGTTGAGCATCATCACCACGAAAAGGAAAAGAACCATGATGGCGCCGGCGTAAACGATGGCTTCGAGCGCCGCGACAAACGGCGCGCCGAGCACGAAGAACACTACCGACACGGCAAGCAGCGACACGATCAGGTACAGAAGCGCGTGAACGAGGTTCAAACGCGTCAGCATCAGGATCGTCGAAATAACAGCGACCGCACCCGCGATGTAAAAAGTCAATTCCATATCGGCCTCACGGCAACAGCGAATGCACGTCCACGGGCGGTGATTCGTGTTCCGCTTCGCCCTTGTCCTTTCCACCAATCTGGGCTCCAGCTACGCGCCAGAAGTTATATCCCGGATATTTGCCTGGCCCATCGATCAGCAGGTCGGGCTTTTCGTAAACCAGGTTCTGCCGGTGAAACTCGCCCATCTCGAAATCCAGCGTCAACTGGATGGCGTACGTCGGGCATGCTTCCTCGCAATAGCCGCAAAAGATGCAGCGCGAAAAGTTGATGCGGAAGAAGTCCGGATAGCGCCGCCCGTTTTCGTCCTCAGTCGCCTGTAGCGCGATACAACCAACCGGACATGCGACGGCGCAGAGGTTGCACGCCACACAGCGCTCGCCGCCATCCGGATCACGGGACAAGATGATCCTGCCGCGGTAGCGCGGCGCGAGATATGGCTTCTCCTCCGGATATTGAACCGTGAACCTCTTCTGGAAGGCGTGGAGGAACACGTACCAGATGGTTCGAAGGATGCTAAACATGGAGTTAACTCCGCAATAGAACCGCCGCGCCGGCCAGCAGCAAGTTAGCCAGGGCCAGGGGCAACATCACCTTCCAGCCCCAGGACATGAGTTGATCGAATCGCGGGCGAGGCAAAGCCGCCCGCACCAGAACGAAAAATGAAATAAAGAAGAAGGTTTTGATCAGAAACCAGACCACTCCGGGCAGAACCGGGCCCAGCCAGCCTCCGAAAAACAGAACCGAGATCATGGCCGAGATCAGGGTGATTCCCATGTACTCCCCCACGAAAAACATGCCGAACTTCATCCCCGAGTATTCGGAGTGATAGCCCGCCACGAGTTCGCTTTCGGCCTCCGACAGATCGAAGGGAATGCGGCGCGTTTCGGCGAAACCGGCGATCAGGAACAGAACAAAGCCGGGAAATTGCGGAATCACGAACCAGATTTTCCTCTGCGCTTCGACAATGGCCGGCAGACTGAACGATCCCGCCATGATCACAACCCCCATGAGCGAAAGGCCCATGAAGACTTCGTAGCTCAGCATCTGGGCTGCGGCTCGCATCCCGCCAAGCAGCGCGTACTTGTTGTCGGAGGACCATCCCGCGAGCACGACGCTGTAAACGCCCAGCGACGACATGGCCAGAAAGAACAGCAGGCCGATGTTCAGGTCAGAGACGATGATTCCCGGCGCCACCGGAATCACCGCGAAAGACATGAGCACAGTCACGAAGATGACGGCCGGGGCGAGAATGAAAACAGGTTTGTTGACGAACGGAGGGACCCAGTCCTCCTTCATGAAGATCTTGATGGCGTCCGCGACAACCTGCAGGAGGCCGAAAGGCCCGGTGCGGTTCGGACCGTAACGGTCCTGCCAAAGGGCAAGCAAACGGCGCTCTACATATATAAGAGAGGCGGCGATGGTCAGAGCCACAATCACGATTCCGAGGATCGAAAGAAGCGGGTACGGACTCGTCATTTCGCCCTCACGATCTTGCCCCAAGCGGGCATCGTGACTCCGCTCAGCGGTGCGATTCCGGCAGACAGGCACGCAATGCCCCGCGGAAGATCAGGTCGGAGCCGCACCGGAAGGCGGAACGTACCGCTCGCACAACTCACTTCGATTTCCGTGCCCTCGGCCAGATCAGCGCAGTTGACGGCCACATGCGGCTTCGTCGCCAGTTCGGCGAGTCCCCGCGCCACCACACTTAATTCCTCGGAGCCGATGAAGTGATACATGGGCAGCAGCAGCCACTCACCTTCGCGCGGCTCGAACGCGGGCGGGATAGCCCTGAACCACGACTGCCCGTTTGGCGCTGCCGGTTCGAACATGCAAACACCTGCTTCGCCGATACGCAAAGGTCCGCCTGGTTCGGTTTGATATGTATTCGTCGCTTGAATGGAATTCCAGCCGGGCGACCAGAAAAAGGGGATAAGAGCTGCTGGAGGTTTGTCCGGCGTTCCCTCCATCGAGAAAGACAGCGCCGAATCGGGATCTTCAGGGGTCTTGGGCTCGGAAATATCGATGTTGACGAGCACAGCGGTCCGGCCACTCTCGCGATGCGGCGAGCGAGGGATCTTGGCTCCTCCAATTCGAAATGCGGCGGAGGGTGCGGCATAGGCCGCCGGCGCGAGTTCTGGTAGCGCCCTCGAAAGAGCCGCAAGTACATCGTCCAGGTTCTGCCAGCGATCCGGTTTCAACCAGCGCCAGCTGGCGAGAACTTCGTTCTGCGGTGCAAAAACCTGGAAGAATCTCTGGGCGCGTCCTTCGCTGCTGATGAATGTGCCATCGGATTCGGCGAAGGTCCCGGCCGACAGTTGCAACTCCGCTTTGTCGGAAGTCGCGTTGGCCAGGTGATCGAGAACGATCACGTGCTTGGCGGCAGCGAGGAAAGCATCCACTTCGGCGGCGGGGGCACGCCGGTAGAGATCATTCTCTAGGATGATGACTGTATCCGCGCGTCCATTGGTGACGGCTTCAAAGGCCGCCGTGAGCGGAGATCCGCCGATCAGAGCCGTGCCCACGGTGTTGCATTCAGGGGCTGTCAAGCTGAGCGCCGCGGGCGCTGCCATCGCCACATTGGCGGCCGCTTCCATGACGGCCTGGCTGGAGCAGCTCATGCCGGAAATAACGAGGGGCTTCTTCGCATTTCTCAGGGCGTTCGCAATTTCGGCGGCCAGTGGGAAATCCTGGGCCGAGGGCGCCTGCGGATCGAGAGCGTGGGCAATGGCGAAGCCCAGCCGGGCGAGATCATCGGGCGCACCGCGGAACGTAGCCGTCGCTACCTCATCCAAGCGAGTGGCGTACGGGGTCGCAATGTACAGTGGGCCTTTCGAGTCCTGCAGTGCGTCCCGCACTCCGTGATCCATCCACAACGGGATGTTCGATCGCCTGGCAATCTCCATCGGTTGCTGGCGCACGGACTGCCGGAGAGACAGCGCCATTCTGGGGGCGACACTGGTGAGATCCTCGCCCAGAATGAATACCGCGTCACACTCTTCGATTTCGCGCAATGTGGGCGTCCGCATGGGGCCGCGCCGCAGAATCTCGATCATGCAGCGAGCCAACGTCGCCTGAGCATCGGCCATTCCCGAATAGAACCGCTCCGGCCCGACAAGGGTCCGCAGAGCAAAATTCGATTCGAGCGATGCGCGCGGCGAGCCGATACCGATCACGGTGCCGCCGGCGGCCCGTTCTTCCAGATGAAGCCGAGCCGCCGTTGCGGATACAGGTTTGCCGTTGAGCAAGGGTTGCCGAAGCCGTCGTTCGCTGTTCACGAACTCGTAGCCAAATCTTCCCCGGTCACACAGGAAGTAGCCGTTGACGTCGTGGTTGTAGCGATTGACGACGCGCCGCAGAGTGCCATAGCGCTCACCGGCATCGATATTGCAGCCCACAGCACAATGGACGCACACCGACGGAGCGAACTGCTGGTCCCACTTGCGGGCGTAATGGTGCTTCAGGGTCTTATCGGTGAATACGCCGGTGGGACAGATTTCGACGAGGTTTCCGCTGAACTCATTCTCCAGGACACCGTCTTCGTTCCGGCCGAAGAACACCGTGTTGCGTGAGGCGAACGCGTTCAGGTCTTTGCCTCCAGCGTAGTCGCGGTAGTAGCGCACGCAGCGGTAACACTGGATGCATCGGTTCGCCTCATGATTCACCAGCGGGCCCAGGTCCTGGTTGCGGAACGTGCGCTTCTCGAATTCGTAGCGCCGATAGTCGTGACCGGTCATGACGGTCATGTCCTGCAGATGGCACTCGCCGCCTTCATCGCATACCGGGCAATCATGCGGGTGATTCAGCATGAGTCCTTCAACGACGCCCGCGCGGAAAGCGGTAGCCTCCGCATCCACAATGGAGATGCGGGTGCCCTCTGCAGCCGGCGTCATGCAGGACATCACGATTTTGCCTTCCGCATCGTGCTCGTCCTTGAAGACTTTTACCGCGCACTGGCGGCAAGCGCCCACCGAACCCAAAGCCGGATGCCAGCAGAAGTACGGCAGGTTCAAGCCTTGCGACACACAGCCGTGGAGTAAATTCTCCTCGGGGTTCATCTGGTACGGTTTGTTGTCAACGTAGACGGTAGCCATACCTATCTCCACGGGCACCGGTGCTCAGCAATGTGGCGCTCAAAATCGGCGCGAAAGTATTTCATAGCGGTTTGCAGCGGATCGGCGGCGCCAGGCGCGAGTGCGCAGAAAGTCTTTCCAGGACCCCACATGTCGGCTTGGGCGGCAAGCTTGTCGAGGTCACCCGGTTTTCCTTGGCCGTCTTCGATCGACTGCAGAATCCGCTCCGCCCACCCCAACCCGCTCCAGCAAGGGGTGCAGAATCCGCAGGATTCACGCGCGAAAAACTTGGTCATGTTCCATGCCATACCCACCGGACAGGTATGGTCATCCAGCACGATCATGGTTCCTGTTCCCAGGCGGCTGCCCGCTTTGGGCATCTCGGTGAAGTCCATGGGAATATCGAGGTGCTCTTCGACGATGAAAGGTGTAGAGCTGCCGCCGGGCAGCAATCCGCGAAACGTCAGCCCGTCACGCATTCCGCCGGCGTGCTCCTCGAGAACTTCGCGGGCCGTAGTCCCCATGGGCAGTTCCCACAGGCCAGGACGCTTCACTTTTCCGCTGACACCGTATAGCTTCGTGCCGCCGTCTCTTGTCCGGCTCAGGCCGTGGAACCACTCTGCGCCGTGGTTGATGATGTGGGGCACGCAACTGATGGTCTCCACGTTATTCACGATCGTTGGTTTACCGAACAGGCCCACCGCAACGGGATAAGGCGGCTTCGCCCTGGGATTCGCACGCTTACCTTCCAGAGCATTCAATAATCCCGTCTCGTCTCCGCAGATGTAACGGCCGCCGCTGAGGTGCAGATGCAACTCCAGGCTGTAGCCGGAACCGAGGATGTCCTTTCCCAGATAATGACGCTCGTATGCTTCCGTAATGGCGCGTGAAAGCCGTTCTGCAGCAAGCGTGTATTCTCCGCGCAGAAAGATGTACGCGATGTCAGCCTCGATAGCGAAGCCTGCCAGGATTGCGCCCTCTAGGAGCTGGTGTGGATTCCGCTCCAGCAGGAACCGGTCTTTGAAAGTGCCCGGCTCCATCTCATCGGCGTTGACAATCAGGTAAGTGGGATTGGGCGCGTTGTCACCTTGCGGGACGAAAGACCATTTCACGCCGGTGGGAAATCCTGCTCCGCCCCGGCCGCGCAAATTCGCGTTCTTCACTTCGGTGATGACGGTTTTCGGAGCCATGCCGCCGGTCAACACCTTTCGGATCGCCTGATAGCCACCAGCCTGCTCGTAGGCCGGCAAATCCAGAACAGATCCATCCTGGGGGATATTTCCGGTCAGCGGTTTTTCAGTGAAGCTTGTCATTTGTAATTCTCGAGCTCGGTGTCGATTTTCAGCGGATCCAGATCTGCGTGCAGATGGCCATCCACCATCAGTGCCGGGGCATGGTCGCAGCACCCGAGGCAGACGGTCGGCAGCAGCGTGAAACGATTGTCGGGTGTTGTCTCGCCGAGCCGGACGCCCAAGCGCTGCTGGAGATGCTCCCGTAGTTGTTCGCAGCCCATGATCCAACAGCTCACGCTGTCGCAAACTGAGATAACGTGGCGCCCGACCGGCCTGCGATATATCAGGTTGTAAAACGTCGCGATGCTGTCCAGGTCCGTCGCAGACATGCCGATATGCTCTGCAATGTCGCGCAGGCTCTCGTCAGACACCCACCCGCGGTGTTTCTGGACGATCTTCAGCGCGTCGATGGAAACCGCTTCGCGCTTCGGATAGTTCACCGCCTCGCTCTCAATTTCGTGAATTTCTTCCATCGTTAGCATGGTTATGTCCTTACCGGTTGACATCTGCCAGTACAAAATCAAGGCTGCCCAGAATCACCACCAAATCCGAGACCGTCAGCCCCCGCGATAGGAGCGGCAGGGTTTGGATGTGTGCAAAAGATGGTGTGCGGATACGCGTGCGATACGAAACGGTACTTCCGTCGCTCACCAGGTAATAACCGTTGTTGCCCTTCGCGGCTTCGATGGCGCCCAGCGCTTCGCCTGGCGGAATCACCGGTCCCCAACTCACACCCAGGAAGTGCGTGATCAGCGTCTCAATGTCGTGCATGGTGCGCTCTTTGACCGGCGGAGTTGCCAGGTGGTGATCCGATTTGTACGGACCCTCGGGCATATTCTTCACGCATTGCTCGATGATCCGGAGACTTTGCCGCATCTCCTCGATGCGCACCGAGGCACGCGCATAGCAATCGCCCTTGCTGGCTGTGGGAATGTCGAACGCAAACTGCTCATAGCTGCTATAGGGCTGCTTTTTCCGGAAGTCCCATTCCAGCCCGCACGCGCGCAGATTCGCGCCGGTCACGCCCCACTCGACTGCCTCGTCCACGGTGAATGCGCCGATCCCCTGAGTGCGCGCTTTGAAGATGGCGTTCCGCATAATCGTGCGGTCATACTCGATCAAACGCGGCGGAAGGTAGCGGATGAAATCGAGGAACATGTTCTGCCAGCCCTTTGGCAGGTCCGCGGCTACTCCGCCGATGCGAAACCAGGCTGGGTGCATGCGCGCGCCGGTGATCGCCTCAACAATGCCGAACGCGCGCTCACGGTCATTGAAGGTGAAGAACACCGGCGACATCTGTCCCAGGTCCTGCGCAAACGTCCCGTACCAGACCAGGTGGCTGATGATGCGAAACAGCTCCGAAAGCATCACACGGATTACTTGCGCACGCGGCGGCACTTGGATCCCGGCCAACTTTTCGACGGTCGTCAGATAGGCCAGGTTGTTGATCACCCCACCGAGGTAGTCGATCCGGTCGGTGTATGGGATGTAGCTGTGCCAGGACTGCCGCTCACCCATCTTCTCGGCGCCGCGATGGTGAAACCCAATCTGGGGAACCGCATCGACGATCTCTTCACCGTCAAGCTGCACGGCGATGCGGAGCACGCCGTGGGTGCCGGGGTGCTGCGGGCCGATGTTGAGAAAAAGGAAATCCGAGCCGTCGCGCTCCCGTTGCATCCCCCACTCCTCGGGGCGGAACTGAAGCGCCTCCTGCTCGGCGTTCTCCTTCTCGAGCGACAACTGATAGGGACCTATTTCCGTGGCGCGAACCGGGTGATCTTTGCGCAGCGGGTGACCCGTCCAGGTCTTGGGCATCAGGAGTCGCTCAAGATGGGGGTGTCCGTCGAACACAATCCCGAACATGTCCCACACTTCACGCTCGTACCAATTAGCCGCCGGCCAGATGTGAGTGATCGTGGGCAGCGAGAGCCGGCCTTCGGCCAATGCTACCTTGATGCGCAGGTATTCGTTCCTCTGGAATGAGAGGAGGTGATAAACCACGGTGAAATCGCTCGCAGGCTGTCCATCACGATGTGTCCTCATGCGCTCGTCGATCGCGGAGAGGTCGTACAGCATCTTGTAGGGTTGCTCGACCTCTTCCTTGAGAAAGCGTAGAAGCGCAGGCATGCGGTCCTTCGCCACCCAAAACGTGGGTATATGGTCGTGCGTCTCCTGAGCCGTCGCAGCCGGGCCAAACCGCTCGCTGATTTCCTCTACGATTGTGGGAACGGCGATCATATTTCGTCGATCTCCCGCAGCACGGTCATCTTCTTCCGCGACGGCTGCATCAGGTCTCGCATCGAGGGCATTGGCGCGCGAGTAGTTTCCTGAGGGCCTGCGACCCAACTGAGCGGGCGCCGCTCCGTTCCCACTGCCTGCCGCAGCAACAGCAGTCCTTCCAGAAACGCTTCCGGCCGCGGCGGGCAGCCCGGCACATAGACATCTACGGGTAGGAACTTGTCAACACCCTGCACCACGCTGTAGATGTCGTACATGCCACCCGAATTCGCGCACGACCCCATCGAGATCACCCAGCGCGGCTCCATCATCTGCTCATAAAGCCGCTGAACGATGGGCGCCATCTTCAGGAAGACCGTGCCGGCGACTACCATCAGATCTGCTTCCCGAGGTGTGCCGCGAATAACTTCGGCGCCAAAGCGCGAGACGTCAAACTTGCTTGTAATGCTGGTTGCCATTTCCACGTAGCAGCAGGAGAGTCCGAAGTTGAACGGCCACACCGAGTTCTTGCGGCCCCACCGCACCAAATCCTCGAGGCGGGACAGAACGATGCTCCGCCGCACCGTTTGTTCCAGTGGCTCCGGGTCCTGAATCGTGGTTAGTCCCGTTATGTCCGGCTTAGTTAATGTCCACTGCATGCGGTTCTCACCTTGCGCGCTGCGACTTCCTCGACCAGTCCAATGCCCCGACTCTCCAGACGTAGAGCAGCGCTCCTGCCAGCGTTGCGACGAACAGCACAACTCCCCAATATCCGGCCCAGCCAACTTCGCGGGCCGCTCCGGCCCAGGCGTAGATGAAGGCCGCTTCCAGGTCGAAGACCACGAAGAACATCGCCACCAGGTAGTAGCGCATCGAAAAGCGAACGTGGGCGGATCCTTCTGAAACAATCCCGCCCTCGTACGGCTCGGCCGTGGCAGGTTCGGAGTGCCTTTGGCCTAACACGTAAGAGACCGCGAGAACCGCTGCGACCAGAACAATGACGAAGGCGAAATAGACCAGCAGCGGCCAACTCATATGCCTCGATCCCTCTCGATCGCGAAGGCGTCGGATGCAGTGGATCTTTGCGGCCTCGTAGTCTCAGCGCCATTGGGAATTATCTTCATTTTTTGTCGCGCCTTTGCGATGCTTCGTCTTGCCAACCTCATGATCCAGCCGGGGGAGAAGTGTGGAGCAATCAAGCGCACTGGGGTGGTCGCCCGTTGGCTTCGGCAACCCGGGATCCCCACTCCATCAGTTGTTTCGTACAATCGTCGCGGTCGATGGTGCATTCGATCAGCGTCGGGCCGGACTTATGGGCGAGCGCCTCTTCAATGGCTGCGGCCAATTCCTTTCCGGTGGTAGCGCGGAACCCTCGTCCGTCGCCGTCAGTGGCGTTAAAGACACTCATAATTCCCGCATAGTCCCAATTCTTTATGTTGTTGTATGGCCCGTCGTGAATTTCCACCTCGATCGTGTATCCGCGATTGTTAACGAGAAAAATGATTATCGGCAGCTTGAGTCGGACCATCTGGCAGACTTCCTGCGCGGTCAGCTGGAACGATCCATCACCCACCATCAGGACGATTCGCCGATTAGGAGCGGCCACAGCATATCCAAAGGTCGCCGGCACGGACCAGCCGATGTGACCGTATTGCATCTCAATCTCGAACTTCGCACCGTCCGGGAGCGCCATGTTGAAGCCGTTGAACCAGGAGTCGCCGGTCTCGACGATCAACGTTGTATTTGGATCGACAACGTCTTGAATCTGACGGCACATTTCAGCCCGCGTCAACGGAGCGTCCTGGTCGGCTATTGCTGGTTGGGCAGATTCAACCCGAGTACGACGGAACTCAGTCAAGGTTGTTGCGTTTGTGAGGTTCTTTTTCGCCGCTCTCGCGAGTGCCGCCAGAAAATCGTTCAGGAATACATCGTTGTAAGTGACTCCAGCGACGCGAACACGATCTGGATCTACATGGATCGTCTTGCTTGCCGCAGGTTGTGAGGACCATCCTACTGTCGTGTAGTCATTAAAGATGGGTCCCGCAGCTAGCACGGCGTCAGCCGATTCAACCAACTCGTTACAACCTGGACTGCTGACTGAACCGAGGTAGGCGCCGACAAACTGGGGGTGCCCCTCCGGGAAGAAACCCTTCGCGCTGGGCATGATCGCCACACCGCAGCCGACTGCCTCAGCGAGTTCGCGAAAGGCGCTCACTCCGCCGTAAGATCTAAGCTTGGGTCCAGCGAGAAGAATTGGCCTGACTGCCTTTCGAAGAAAGGCGGTTGCAGCATCCACTGCCGCGGCCAATGACACTGGATCGCTTTCAGGTAAGTCCAAAAGCGAGGAGCGCGGCCCGGGCGCCGAGCACAAGGCCCCAGATAAATTACACGGGATTTCGATGTAGACGGGCTTTCTGTTCCGGAAGGCAGCGCGAATAGCTTTATCAATCAGCCAGGGAGCTTCTTCAGGATGAGTGATTGCGACCGCCTCACACGTAATATGGCGCGCCATCTCCAATTGATAGCGGAAGTTTAGTGTCCCCAACGTGTGGTGTAAGAGATGATACGCACCGAGATCGTTTGTATTTGGGCTGCCGGAGATGAGTATCACCGGAAGGCTCTCAGCATAGGCCGAGGCGAGAGCGTTAAACGCCGACAAGGCCCCCACGGTGTAAGTGACCACACAGGCCGCAGCACCGTGCGCGCGCGCATAACCTTCAGCAGCAAATCCACAATTAAGTTCGTTGCAACAGTAGACCTGCTTGACATTTTTGTTCAGAAGCAGCTGATCCAATAGAACAAGGTTGTAATCCCCGGCTACGGCAAAGTGATGCTTAAGCCCGATCTGCTCAAGCCTGGTCGCCAAATAACTGCCTATCGTGACTGTGGACGGCGATGAATTACCGTTTGCTTTAGTTGTCGACGAGTATTTTTGTGAGGACGCCCGCTTCGTTCTGCCTTGAATCACTGTGATCATAGGTTTGCTGTGCCTCCTGTCACAAGAGACTGTGTCTTCTGTCACAGCAGAAAGCACGACGCATGCCAAATGAATCGGCGGCGACACCGCCAGCAAACGGTGCGAAATGAGGGGTTTCCAGCGAGGCCATCCGGACAATGGCGGCACAGTGTCCGCGATGTGCATACTTCGACGTCATTATTTGGTCTTCCTGACGAAGTTCTGTCATTTCCCTGGTGAAAATCAACGGTGTGCCTGACTCTCGATCGGCGAAAGCCTCAACCATCAGCCCGATGCGTGATTCGCGATAGAGACAGCTGACAATGTTCGTCTAATTTTCCAAGAAGAGCTGGAAGTCGTTAGCATTTCGCCTCGCCGTCGAAGGTTCGACGTGACCAAGTGGTTTGCTGCTCTGGTCAAATCCGTCCGTCCACCCCTAACTACTCAAATCGAATTGCATTAGAGGAGTTCTTAGTACATACAAGTATTTGGCCAGCGAAGTGCTCATAGAGCTGCGTCTGGATATGCGGTGTCAAGGCCGCGGCTTTTCGGAAGTCAGAAAAATGAAAACATTCATTGGGCGTGCGTTGGACATCTTATTCGGCTGCCACCACAGCACGATAAGCCGGGTGTTCACGATCAAGGGTCGTAGCTATCAAGTGTGCTGCGATTGCGGAGCCACGCGAGAGTACTGTCTTGAGACGATGTCGTGGGATCCCTTCACGTTTCGGCCCCAGGTAGAGAGTGCCCTCGGGCGAAGCCGACTAGCTGGACGGCGAATACATCAAGGTCAAGGTCATCGGGAACAAACTAACTCTACGAGGGAGGTCTACTCCCGGGCGGAGCGCGATGACGGGACGATAGCAGCTTGCTCTGCCCTTGGCGTGTGAAATGTCGACAACAGACGCCATATTAAGGCGTGACGAAATGCAATCACTACCTCGCTGTTCCTAACGTGGGAGGGAACTTTCCTCTTTGCAAGGGTAAGTGCTTTATCAACTGACGTTGGATAGGAAAATCACAGATGACACTCTGGCGCAGGCTTCGACACTTCACTCATTACCGCTCGTTTGCACAACGTACCAACTGGGGCTGGAGTCTTCTTGTAATATTTCTCACCTGGATCGCTCCCGCCGGTCATGGGCAAAACCTCAACTGGGAGGGGCAGACCGGAGCCTTCATAACGCCCTTCGCGTACACCAGCCCTTCGCCTGCGGGAGGATTTGGACTTCCGGCTGTCGGTTTTCACTACCTCAATGGCGGTAATGTGCTCGGAGGGTTCTACGAAGTCTCGGGGACCGTCGGGTTCCTCAAAAGATTCGAAGTTGGGTACACTCGCGCGATGAATTCGGATGGGTCGGAACCTCCTCTCAGCCCACTGTTCAACGGCGGTTTCAACATCTTCCATGGTAAAGCCAATCTGCTGGGCGAAAAGCCAGGAAGGCACACCTATATTCCCGCGATCTCGGTGGGATTCGCGGTGCGCACCAATGTACGGCGGGTGGGTGGGGTCCTCGACAGCAAGGATACGCACAACGAAGACTTCTATCTGGTCGCTACCAAGACGATCACGCAATTCAAATTCTTGCCGATCGTCGCCAACTTCGGCGTCAAGGCCACAAACGCCTCCGTACTGGGTATAGCGGGTAACGCAACCAACTGGCAAGGCCGGCTCTTCGGCGCTGTTGGATTTGTGGTCCCTGGTCCGGTAAAGAGCAAAATTATAGTCGGTTCAGAATTTCTGCAAGAGCCTCGCCACATAGCGGGTCTCCCGGGAGCCAGCCTACCGACGACGTTAACCTACTTTGCAAGAGTCATCCCTCGCGGCGAACTACCCTTCAACGTTGATTTCGGTGTGGCCCAAGTGGCCAACAACATTGCGCCGGGTGTGAACCTGCACGTGCGATCGCAGTTTGCGTTGGGAGCTTCATACCGCTTTTAGCTTCTTGCGAAGCAAAGCACCGGGCGTGTTGTCCCCAGCAAACGGCGGTAGCGATGCCTTTATTGTGCCGGACGATGCCGATAAGCGCACCGCCGTCAAGTGGGGTGTCTGGGAGTGAATGAACAACACCGGAGAGTCCTGCGTGGCCGCAAAAAGGTTAATTCTCCGCGAAACGATCGCCGACACGTTCCCGAAGCGCTTCCAAGAAAGCACTGAGGCGACGTCGTACCTTCAGAAGAGCGGCATCGAGGTAAACGAGTCGGGCCTTGGCGAGCGTATCCAGCAGCTCTCCGATGAGCCGGCCAAGCCACATCGTCGTGCCGGACAATTGATTTAAGGGCCAGCCCTTATGGAATCTTCATGGCAGGACCACCGGCGACGGGCGACGTCGAAGGCGTGATCATACTATGATGCGCGGGGCGCCCGGACCTCGACAGCCTTCTTAATGGGATTTGCCGTTAAATGGTGAAGCCAGCGGAACGGAAAAGTTTGAGTTGGCCTCGCCTGGTTAGAGATCCGGCGGTTGCCTTGCCTTCTGATTAATTGTTAGCGCCGAGGGGATTAGACACGGTTTGCGTATCCTCGTGGCAGCCCCTTCAGGTACTGGACTCCAAACAGCGGCTCACTCTAGAAGCGGGTCACGCGGCACCTACACTAACAGGCAGCTCGTGCATGCGCGTTTCCAAGTTTCGGCTTGGCGGGATCCGCCCCGCGCCCGTTCAAGTCGAGGCGCGTGCGATCTCGAGTCGAGTCTGCGCCGGCCAATGGTTCGCTATTTTGTCCGAGAAGCGATCGCGGCTTCATGATCATTCCCTGCAACTGTGGATTGTTTGGTTTTCTCCGCTACTGCCGTGGAGCGGACCGCATCCTCCGTCTGGCGGAGAGAAGTTTGTAGCGAGTTCTTCGAGATCTTGCGCACAATGGGATTGACCACCCAGCGAACAGCAACCGGAATGTCCCTGCTGAGCGCCATCGCCTCAAGCTCAATATAGACTCCATCATCCCTCTCTTGAAACTTGGTGATGGTGTAGAGCCGCCAGACGTAGCCATTACCTTGGTCCGGTGGAAGGTCCCGCTCATCAGGCCGGCCGCAGCTCCGAACCTCCTGCAGACGCGTGGTGTGGGCGATGCTGTACCAGCGCTTCGCGTCGAGTTGGAGATAGCAGGCTTGGTATTCGCCGTCGAGCACGGTTTCTACGGCCTCGCTGTTCACAACGCGCATTGAGTACTTGTCGCAATCTCCGGCGGGGCCGAGCAGCTTGGAATCGACCACCATTGGTTTGTAGAATTCTTTATAGTCGCCATAGTCACGAACCGCAGTGAGAACGTCTTGAAGCCTGGCGTGTGGGATGAAGGCCGCTCCGATCCAGTCGTGAATTAAGCCGGAAGGCACAGGTTTGGGATTGCGCCGACCAGCGGGGGATACCAGAATCTCTCCGTTACGGACCCGCTGGATGCGGTCGGGCTCTTCGTCAACCCAGAGGAAGGTGCCATGCGCGCGGTCGCCCATCTGCGAGGTCGCCGCCGCGACATACGCATCCCAGGCTTGCAGGGTCTCTTCCTTCAACTCGGCCGCATGCGACGCGAGCGGAAAGACGAGTAGAACTGCGCAGGTCATGCTAACCATGAATTTGCGGTACATGTGCAACATAACAATTTCACCCTAACAACCGAGACACTGCGGGTACGGTCACCCGAGAATTCAGACCCGGCCGCCGCTCAGTCACAGATCGAGTCATTGCACGGGGCGTTCCAAATCACACCGGTCCTGTGCGCAACGCACCATAGGATTCCACTCGCAGCGGGATCTCTTCTCCAATCCGCGTCGCAGTTCATGCCGTAGATCGCCGCGCCTATGAGGAGCGTGTCCAGCCGCTCCTGAATGCGGATGCAATCCCCCAGCGTCACCGGGGCCAGCGCGTTGCGAACGAATTCCTGCTCGCACCGTTGCGAGCAGAAGAGATTCCGGCACTGAGCGGTGGAGGTTCGCGGATCTCGATAGTTTCTACAGCCAGAACACAATCCAGGTGTCGGTGTGCCGGATGCAACCTCGGCCAACCTGGCGCCGAGCTCAATCAGCGTGGAGGCCGCGGGTTTGCTTAGAGGATTGTCTAGCCATGCCCTGTAAAATTCGAGTTGGTTCGAACTGAGTGGTTCCTGTTTGCATTCACCGGCTGACATTCGGCACCACTCCTCTACTTTGTCGGAGCACTTCGCCTTCCAAAACCGCAGGTGCCCAAAGCAGCGAGAAGTTAGGTGTACTGAGTGGGTGGCGGGCATTCTCTGGCGCCGATGTCAACAAGCTGACGGTGCATTGTCGGCGGATGCACGCGGCAGCAGAAATAGATGTGGGCTTATGGACAGCTTAAATACACGGTCGCGTCTGACGCTGCACACTCGAAATGGCGGAGGCCGATCGTGTCCTTGGACTCTGGCGACAGTAAGGCCGTAACGGGGAGACTACGTCAGCAATCTCAAAGAGACTGATCAAGCTCTGCCGGCGTTTTGGATTGCTCAGGGATGGCAAGCATTTCGGGCAAGGCGCCGCGACGCGCCGGCCGTTCGATGCCAAGTTTCTTCATTTTGTGAATTAGAGTAGTTCTCTTGAGGCCAAGCTTTGCGGCGGCACCATTGTTTCCTCCAATGACCCAATCGGTTGCATCAAGCGTCCGAAGGATAAGCGCTCGTTCGGAGTCGCTGAGCGTTATAGGGAGGACAGCCGGCGAGTCTGCGGGCATGAACGCTATGGCAGGCGACCCCGCTGTGCTGATCGGAGATGCGGGCAGCGGGTTCGGGAGCACGCCGTCATTCGCTAGAATCACAGCGCGCTCGATGAGGTTCTGAAGCTCGCGTATGTTTCCGGGCCAGGGATATGACGTGAATGCTGCCATGGTTTCTTCTGAAATCTCCTCGATCGGCTTACCCATTCTGCGGCTGAAAACCCCGACGAAGTGGGTGACGAGGGCCGGGATGTCTTCCTGCCTGGCGCGGAGAGGCGGGACAGTAATCGGGAAAACATTCAGGCGATAGTACAAATCGCTGCGAAATTGCTGTTGAGCAACCATCTCCGCGAGGTTGCGGTTGGTGGCGGCAACGAGGCGAACATCCACTTGGTGCGTGCGGCCGCTTCCCAGGCGCTCGAACTCCTGTTCTTGCAGTACGCGCAGCAGCTTGGGTTGCAATGCCGCTGGAATGTCACCGACTTCGTCGAGCAACAGAGTACCGGTATTTGCCAATTCGAACCGGCCAATCTTCTGTGCCACGGCGCCGGTGAACGCGCCCTTCTCGTGGCCGAAGAGTTCACTCTCGAGTAGATCCAGCGGGATCGCCGCGCAATTGAATTTGATGAATGGCCGTCCGCAACGCGGACTCAGATTGTGAATCGCGCGTGCAATCAGTTCCTTGCCAGTCCCGGTTTCCCCTTCGATCAGCACCGTGGACGTGGTCGGCGCTACTCGCTCAACCTTTTGGAGTACGGTCTCCAACGCGGGACTGTTACCGATGATCTGCTCGAACCGGCGTTCGCTAAAGCTGTGTTCGCCCGAGTTCATCGTTGCCAAAGTTGCCATCGAGATCACAACCTCCTGGCTTTGCTGAATCCTCAGCCCGCTTAGCTACATTGTCAAAGCTGCCCTTACGTGCTCGAGCAGCACATCGTCGCTAAAGGGTTTCGCCAGGAACTCCACTGCCCCTGAGCGAAGCGCTTGCATGCGCATGTTTGCGTCGCCGTGTGCAGTAATAAAGATGGTCGGTATTCTGCAATTTTGCGAGTTCAACTTGGCTTGCAGGTCGAGCCCGGACATTCCGGGCATGCGAATGTCTGTTACAAGACACGCCGTATCGTATTGGTGGCCAGAGTTCAGAAATTCCTCAGCCGAGGCAAACGCCATCGCCTGCAAACCGACTGCTTTCAGTAGCCCCTGCAGGGCCCTCCGGACTGACTCATCATCGTCAACAATGGCAACAATTTTTTGGGGTTGGCTAGCCATGACAGTAGATTAAGTCAGGCGCAGCCAGCGCACAATTATCCTTTGGTATGCATTTGCTCATACCGAGGCGAGAGTAGCTGCGGGGGGGAAGAGGGACGCGCTATCGTGAAGTCACCAGGCACCTGGGCAAGGCGTGGGATCACTTGGGCGACAACTGCCGCAGCTTATCCGCCATCCTGACCAACGCGGCCAAGGAGTCAGCTTGCATCTTGCGCATGACGTTTCCACGCTGGATCTTCACAGTGACTTCGCTGGTTCCGAGTTCCGCGGCTACCTGCTTGTTGAGCATTCCGGTGACAACCAACTGCATGACCTCGCGTTCTCGCGGGGTCAGTTCGTCATAGCGCTTTCGTAACCGGGCCACTTCGCGCTGCTGTTGCTGCCGCGTGCGGTCGCGTTCGAGTGCCTGCTGAACCGCATCCAGCAGATCCTGATCGTGGAACGGCTTTGTCAGAAACTCCACCGCGCCCGATTTCATCGCCTTGACCGACATCGGGATGTCTCCATGCGCCGTAATAAAGATGATAGGAATCTGCACACCCGCGTCCGCCAACTGCCGTTGAAAATCAAGGCCGCTGACGCCCGGGAGCCGCACATCCAGAACTAGGCAACTAGGCCCTTCGGTCGCGCGCCTGGCCAGGAATTCCTGGGCGCTCCGGAATGCCTCCGAGCGCAGTCCCACGGATTTCAGGAGTCCCTGGACTGAGCGACGAATCGAAGGATCGTCGTCTACGACGAAAACCGTGGATGCATCTTCCGTCGTCACGCTGGAATGCTACTCGCTGCGGGAAGTTTGAAGTAGAACGTGGCGCCGCGGCCGGTGTTCGAGGTCGCCAATAGACGGCCGCCGTGGGACTCAATAATGGTGCGGCTGATGGCTAATCCCATCCCCGTCCCATGGGCCTTGGTTGTGAAGAAGGCATCAAATATCTGATCTACCTCTGGCGGCAATCCCACGCCTGTGTCACTGACCGAGACCTGCAACTTATCATTGCCGTCGGGCTGCGACGTGAGGGTGATTTCACGTACGCCGTCAATCCCCTTCACGGCGTCGATCCCGTTAATGATGAGGTTCATGAGCACTTGCTGCAGCTGAACGCGATCGCCGATCACGTCCGGAAGATCGGCGGCGAGATCGCTGCGGATGGAGATACCGTATCGAGCCGCTTCATTTCGCAACAGCGCCACAATCTCGTTGATTACCTCGTTGACATTGACCAACTCGCGTTGCGGAGCGCCTTTCTTGTACAGCGCGCTCATTCGATTGATGATCTCGGCTGACCGCATGGCATCTTCGACCATTCTTGAGGCGGCGTCGCGCGCTTCTGCCAAATCGGGCTGGTCGCGTTCAAGCCATCGCAGGCAGGTTTTAGCGTTGGTGACGGCGGCGGCAATGGGTTGCTTGATTTCGTGGCCCAGGGATCCGGCCAGCTCCCCCATCATGCTGACGCGGTTGATGTGCGCCAGCTCTGCCTCCAGCTTACGCAGCCTCTCGCGCTCTTCCTCGGCGCGCTTGCGTTCGGTTACATCCACATTCGTACCGATCATTTCAACGTAGTCTCCGCTGACGCTGAAAACCGGATTTCCTGACGAAAGGATGTGTTTCACGGTTCCGTCGGGTAGCACGATTCTGAACTCGTTGGCGTAATCTGTTCCGGCTCGTAGCGCCTTCTCGAAATGTTTCCACGCTCTGTCGCGATCCTCTGAATGGATCCGTAGCCGCAACATTTCCTTGGTCGGAAGGCCCTGCTGTGGATCGAAGCCCCAGATTCGAAAATTTTCATCGGACAAGTAGCGGGGAGCATCTAGTCCTCCGGCTTGGTAGGCCCAACTGCCGGTGTGAGTCAGCCTTTGCGATTTCGCCAGATAGGCTTCACTGCGTCGCAGAGCCTCTTCGGCCCGCTTGCGGCCCTCGATGTCAGTGCGCGTGCCGTACCACCGCAGGATGCGCCCTTGCTCATCCCGTAGCGGATTGTCTCGGAGCAAGAACCAGCGATACCCTCCGTCTTTTCCCCGTATCCGTACCTCCATCTCAATTGGGGCACCGTCGGAGCGCGCCCGCTCACGGGCGGCGTCTAACTTCTCCAGATCCTCCGGATGAAAGATTCGGGCAACTGTTTCGTTCGACTGCGCCTCTTGCGCAGTAAGGCCGGTGTATTCCAGTTCTCGCCGGTTCGCAAAAACCGGACTCCAGTCCGCGCCGAAAACAAAGACTTGCTGCGGAATGACATCGACAAGCTGTCGAAGCTCCGCTTCGCTCTGCCGAATCTTTTCCTCCGCCTGCTTTCGGTCCGTGATATCGCGAATGGTACCGGAAATCAGCACGCCCTCCTCGGTTTCCAGCGGGCTGAGGCTGACCTCCACAGGGAACTCCCGTCCATCTTTATGCCGGCCGTACAATTCCAACCCGGACCCCATCGGCCGTGCGTGAGGGTTGGCAACAAAAGCCATGCGGTGTTGCGGATGCTTGCTTCGGAACCGCTCGGGTATCAACATTTCGATTTCGTTGCCCAATACTTCTGCTCGTTGATAACCAAACAGCTTCTCCAATTGCTCGTTGACCAAAACAATTTTGCCCTCACGAGTCACGACCGCGACCGCATCTGGCGCCGATTCCAGCAAACCCCGGAACTTCTGTTCCGCCCGTTGCAGGTCGGTTAAATAGTGCTTACGTTCCGTCACGTCAACGTGGGTTCCCACCACTTCGACCACCTCTCCGCTCGCACTTAAAACCGGATGGCCGACCGCATGGATGTGTCTCACGGTTCCGTCGCGTAGCACGATTCTGAACTCGGCGAAGTACTCTCTTCTCTCTTGGAGAGCCTTATCGACGTATTCGAGGACATTGTCGCGATCGTCTGGATGGATGCGCCGCAACACCATGTCGCGGGTCGGAGGGCCCTGCTGCGGATCGAAGCCCCAGATTCGGAAATCCTCCTCAGACCAGTAGAGGATTTCGCGGCTGCTGCCATCGCTAGCAAAACTGCCCGTATGGGTCAGCCTTTGTGCTTCCGACAGATAACCTTCACTGCGCTGGAGCTCTTGCTCAGCCCGCTTTCGATCTTCAATATCTGTCAGGGTCCCGTACCACTTAAGAATCTCCCCCTGCTCATTGCGGAGCGGCACAGCTCGAACCAGAAACCAGCGATACTCGCCGTCCGCCGCGCGGCGGAAACGCGACTCGTCTTCGTACGGCTCCCCAGTCGCCGAGCACACTCGCCAGGTCTCCATATGTCGTTCCAGATCATCGGGGTGCACTACACTCTGCCAGCCTGCTCCTGCCGTGTCCTCCGCAGACATGCCCGTGTATTCGCGCCAACCCCGACTTATGAATGCATTGGAGGGTCCAGGCAAGGCGATAAACACCATGGCTGGAATGTTTTCGATCAACGCGCGAAGCTCACCTTCACTCCTCTGGGCAGCCTCTTCGGCTCGTTTCTGATCGGTAATGTCTTCGCATACGACGAGCAGCACCGGTCGCTGCTTAAGGGAGACGGCATTGGCGGTCTCCCTTACCCAGAGCATCGTGCCATCTTTACGGATCTTCCTGGCCTCCCATCCCATTGTTGTGCCGAGCTGCCGGAAACAATTTTTCGCATGCGCCTGGACGGCCGCGCGGTCCGGTTCATAAAAAACATTTAGAACGGGTTGCCCCACGAGTTCACTCACGCTATAACCGAGTTGCTTGGCGCCAAACGGATTTACCGAGAGGATCGTGCCCGCCTCCTCCACCATGAAGTACATCGTCGGGTTACTCTCAAAGGTGGCTCTCCACAGTTCCTCGCTGTCTTGCAGAGCGGCTTCGCGACGCTGAAGTTCCCGGGTCATCTCTTCTTGCTGGGTAATGTCCATCCACGCACCGACAAAGCGCTGGACACCACCGCTCTCGTCTACTGGCGAGCCAACTTCGCGAATGAACCTGATCGTGCCATCCGGTCGGATAATGCGATACTTGCATTCAAATACGCGGCCCGTCTCTAAACCGTCAGTCTCGCGCACGACACCTTCGCGGTCATCGGGGTGTACGTGAAGCATGAACTCCTGCCAGTTTTGCGGGGGTCCGGCGGCGGGATCAATGCCAAATATCTCAAAGGCAGTGGGGGACCAATACTCGGGGATCATCGGCGATTTGGTCACCCAGACTCCGATCTGAGCGATGCGTTGGGCCTGGGACAAGATCGCTTCCGTCTGGCGGAGAGCGTCGGCCGCGCGCTTGCGCTGGGATCGTTCCTCGGCTTCACGCAATGCCCGACGAACGGAAGGCCCAATTCTCGAAAGACGCGTCTTGAAGACATAGTCTGTGGCCCCCATTTTGAGGGCTTCAATCGCCAGTTCTTCGCCCATAGTCCCAGACACGAAGATGAATGGAATCTCCGGACAAACTTCTTGCGCAATTTTCAACGCAGAAATGCCATCAAATAAAGGTAGAGTGTAGTCCGCCAGGATCAGGTCAAATCCACCGTGCTGAAGGACTGCGACGAAGCCGGCCTGTGTGTCTGCACGTGTCAAGTCGCAGACGACGCCTTCGGCTTCCAGGCTTGCCTGAACAAGCTCTACGTCCCTGGGTTCGTCTTCGAGATAGAGAATTCGCAACTGTAAGATCCCTAGTCGATTTCAATCAATTCAACCCCGGCGCCGTCCGCACTTCGCCGACAAGGGTTCCACTATTTCTTTTTTACGCTCCCCGGCGGTGGTTCATTGATAATCGCCCAAAAAACCCCGAGCTCCTTGATGGCGTTCACGAATTCGTGGAAATCCACCGGCTTCACCACATAGGCGTTAACGTTCAATGCGTAGCTTGCCACCATATCTTTTTCTTCGTGAGATGACGTGAGCACGACCACCGGAATCATCCTCAGTTGTTCGTCGTTCTTGATCTGCCTCAGCACTTCGAGTCCATCGACCTTTGGCAGTTTCAAATCGAGCAGGAGGACCGCAGGGTTCTCGCGAGCGCGTCGCATGAAGTTTCCCCGGCAATATAGAAAATCCAGCGCCTGTTCACCATCGCCAGCGACAACGACCTCGTTCGCGAGATTGTATTCATCCAAAGCCGTTAGCGTAAGCTCAACGTCTTTCGGGTCGTCTTCGACAAGTAAAATGCGTCCTAAAGTTTCCATTTTGTCAGTTAGCTCCCGTGATTTTGGAAAGTGAAAAATAGAAGGTGGCGCCGCCGTCCACCTTGCCTTCCGCCCAGACGCGGCCGCCATGGCGGTGTACGATGCGTTGGACCGTCGCCAACCCGATTCCGGTACCTTCGAAGGCCTCCTGCGGGTGAAGCCGCTGGAAGACGCCGAACAGCTTGTTGGAATACTTCATGTCGAATCCGACCCCATTGTCTCGGACGAACAGCGCTATGTAATCTTCGTTGTGTTCCGCGCATCCGATTTCGATTTCCGCCTGGGGCCGTGTGCGACTGAATTTTACAGCGTTAGAAATCAGGTTGACTAGCGCCAGCCGCAGCATGGAGCGATCTCCATACCACTCGGGCAATCGATCTATCTTCCAGACGATCTTGCGATCGTTAGCATCCTGGCGGGCTTCGGCCACGGCTTCGCGAACGAGCTGCTCCAGGCTGACGGTAGAATTGTGGGCCTCGGCACGGCTGATCCGAGAAAACGCGAGCAGGTCGTCGATCAGGCTGCCCATCCGTTTTGCTGCTTCCAGGATCATCGTCAGGTATCGCTGACTCTTTTCATTGAGAGACGAAGCCGCGCTCTTGCTCAGAAGCTCGGCAAAACCTGCGGTGTGGCGTAGTGGGGCGCGCAGGTCGTGGGATATGGAATAGGCAAAGGCTTCCAGCTCCTTGTTGCTGGCTTCGAGCGCCGCGGACCGTTTTGCCAGCTGCTGGTTGAGCGCTTGTATCTCTTCTTCCCAGCGCTTTCGTCCAGTGATGTCGTTGCCGGTTTCGAGGATCGCGACCGGGCGGCCCTGTTGATCGCGCCGCAGCGACCACCGGCTCGCCACGATCACCTGGGCGCCATCAGCCTTGGTGTGCGTGAGTTCGCCCTCCCAACGATCCGTCTGCAGCAACTCCCCCCAAATTTCTTCGAACGGCTTTGGGAAAACGGTGTGCAGGAGTTCCGCGGGTCGCTTGCCGATGGCTTCCTTCCGTGTCCACCCGTAGAATTCTTCCGCGCCTCGATTCCAGTAGGCAATGATCGAATTCATATCCCGGATGAAGATCGAGTCGTGCGTTAGGTCGAGCAGGCTAGATCTCTCTTCGACTTCGACCCTGAGCTTGATTCGAGTCTGGTGAAGATCTTCTTCGACGCGGCGCCGCATCGTGGCGAATCGCGTGATGAGTGCAGCGAATGCGGCAAAGATGATGACATATGGGAGATCCGACCGTGCGATGTAGAAGGTGTAGAGTGGCTGCACAAAGAAGTAGCTGAAGCCTATCAAGGACAGGACGACCGCCACCACCGCAGGTCCCGTCCCTCCAAACCAGGAAGTTATTGCGACCGCAAAAAGCAGCAGCGGAGCCTCGGCATCGCGGAAATGGTAATGCTGCAGAAGCAGCGCCAGCGCCAATGCGACACTAACGGAAACAACCGCAAGTCCGTAGCGTTGAAGGTGTGTCAGGCGCGGCGTCCCCGATGATCGATGGACGACGGACTCGCTCGCGCCGCTAGCAGATTGGTTCATTTGATCCCGGCCGCCGATCGAAATGCGGTGTCAGCGACTCTCAGTGCCGCCCCGGCTTCCTGCAACATGGGCGGCTCGGCGATGAACGTGCGTGACATTTGTCAATCCGCCGCAGCTATTACTGAGTAGCAAAAATAATAGCGCATTCCTGCCAGCCTGATTATGAACCTTGGAATGGTCTCGCCGCAGGATGGATGGATTCAGGCCTCCGGCGCCATGACAGCGGTCGCAGTCGTAGCGCTAAGCGGTGGGAGTGCGAGTACTGAGACCTCCTCGATCAGCCGCGCTACGCCGTCGCCCTTCGGCACGAAGGCGCTAACACTGCTCATTTCGCCCTCCGAAATATCCAGAGAGCCGGAGTGGAGAATGATCTTCAGATCGGGGTACTGGGCCCGAAGATAGTCGGCCAGCACACAGCCGTTCATCACCGGCATGTCGTAATCGAGGACGGCGACATCCACCTTGCGCCCGCAATTTTGCGCCACCATGGCAAGCGCCTCGACCGGGCTGATCGCGGTTAGGACCGTGAACCCGGACGTCTTCAGCACAAGGGCCCGTAGCTCCAGTTGACGAATGTCGTCGTCCACGAGCAGCAAGGTCGTTTGCATCGCAACGTTGAAATCCACCATAAATTATCCCGGCCATTGAGGAATCGTAGAAGCCGAGGTATTTGCCGACACGTGCGCTGCCATGGCAGCAACTTCCTCTGCAGGTCCGTAGGGCCCCCAGGAAAAGGGGGAATTTGCCCCGTCTGCTTCCTTCACGAAAGTCAGCTGGCGCTCCGGGCCGAGGTCGATGCGCACAAAATCACCTAGTTTTAGTTGGGCCGTCGCGACGAGGTTAGCCAGCGGAGCAACGATTTCTTTCTCGATGGCCCGCTTCAGGTGCCGGGCTCCGTACTTTGTGTCCGTACCTTCTTCCAGCAGAAACTTCTTTACACTCTTGGTACAGTAAAAACAGAACTTGCTTACGGCCTGTGCCGTGAGAATCCGCTGCTGCACCATTCCCAACTCGATTTCGAGAATCGCTTGCAGATGTTCTGGTCGCAAGGTTTTGAACACTACAACTTTGTCGATGCGGTTCATGAACTCCGGCGTGAAGTTGCGCCTTGCTGCTTCCACGGCAGTGCGATCGACTTTCTCGTCGAAGCCGGCGTCCACAACGTCCCGTTTTCCAGCGAAACCCAAGCTGCCCTGCACCAGGTTAGACATCTCGCAGGCCCCTAGGTTCGAGGTCATAACGATGATGCACTGCGAGAAATCCACCCGGCGGTTGTCGCCCAGTGTGAGTGTTGCCTTGTCGAGAATTCCGAGCAGAAGCTGCCATAGCGCGTCCGATGCCTTCTCGATCTCGTCAAAGAGCAGAATCGAGAACTTCAGCTTCTCGGTATGCCATTGATTGAGTGATTCTTGGGTCAGCAAAGCGTGGGTCTCGCGGTGGCCAAGATATCCAGGAGGCGAGCCAACGAGCTTGGCGATTTCATGGGAGTGCTGAAACTCTGCACAGTCGATCTTGATGCAGGCATACGGGTGACCGAACAGGGCTTCCGCCATTGTCTCGACCACTCGGGTCTTCCCAGAGCCGGTGGGTCCAAGGAACAGGAGGTTCCCTATCGGACGTCCCGGCGGATTCAATCCCGCCAGGAATGTCTGATAGATCTCCACAACCTTCTCGATGGCCTGGTCCTGGCCTACGATTTTCCGTCGCAGGATATTCTCGAATTCAGTGGCTTCCTTGCTGCGACGGCTAGGATCCAACGCGGTGGCAAGATTTGTTCTGCGCATCTTGCGCCTCCTTCTGTCCCTAGTGAGGCACTTGCCATGCCAAAGTTCCTTGGCCTCGACGAACGATTCGCCAACCCATGTGAAAACTTCAAAGTTTCGCAAACATAGCTGGCAGAAGATGCCGCTAGAGCAGTGGATGCAATCCCAACTAGGTATTCAGGATCGTGCACAGTCATTCGTTCAGTCGAAGGTGATGGATTGCAGCTTCCCAGCGCGTTCCGCGGATCAGCGCCGTCGAGACACGGGCAAAGTGTCACTCATTTGACGCTGGAGGCGTGTCAGTGGTGACGGGTGTCAGGCGCTCGACCTGTCAGCCGGGACAGAACGTGCCCGGGGATGGGCGGCGCAGGCCCAGATTCTGCTCCTCAAGGATCGTGTGGTTAGGAGTTTCCCGAGCAGAGCCGGACAAATGCCACAACCTTAGCTCTTGAATTGTCCAGCAGGGACAGTTCGGCCTAGGGCAATTCCGCCATCGTTCGTTAACACCCGGTTCTGCAAGTTTGATTTGGGAATAACAAAAGTAGATTGGCCTTCCGACAACCACCAAAGATTTGGCTGGAGCACAGCATCCCGGCGAGAACAACTGTGGCCGCGCTCGGCCAGCAAGCAAGCGATGTCATCGACAGCAATCGAGGAGGCATTCAAAACGGAGGGGCTGATGCCCTTGCCGACGTCGCACGATTCGGGAACTGCGCCGACGATGATAACTTCGGACGGGGATCTGCCGGACAGCCGCAAATGGGCCAGAGATCCCTGAAGTCCTGGATCGTGGCCCGTCAGATGGAGCTGGGCCATGTGCGCCAAAAGGTCGGCTTCGCGGTAGATGCTCAGCGTTCCGGGCTTCTCTTCCGCATCTACAGCGTCGGCTATCACGACCATGTCCTTGCCGTACAAATACGGGGCGAGATCCAATCCAGGTGTGCCTAGATCAAGGATCTCAACATTTGGGCCGCATTCATACTCGCAACGGAACTTTTCGACGGTCAACGGACCAAAGCCGTCATCGCCCATAAGCACGTTTCCTAGTCCAATGACGCATACCCGCTTCGGAGTTGGTAATGACATGCGTTGTCGGACCGGCGAGCGCTCAGGCTTCATGACATTCATCCCCACACCGCTCGATCGGCGCTTGTATTCATAAGACTTTCACTTGCGCGATTTCGCGGCCGCTTGCATCCAGTGTGTGACATGCGCAGGCCATGCATGGATCGAAGGAGTGCACCGTGCGGAGTACCTCCAGCGGCTTCACCGGATCGGCCACAGGGTTGGCGAGGAGCGAGCTCTCGTACGGACCGGGAACGCCTTTCTGGTCGCGAGGGCTGGCGTTCCAGGTAGTCGGCACAACTGCCTGGTAGTTGGAGAAGGCGCCTTTGTCAATGACCACCCAGTGAGAAAGTGAGCCCCGGGGCGCTTCATGCATCCCCACGCCCTCCACTTCGTGCTGAGGGAATTGGGGTGGATTGTACGTGGTGTCGTCGCCTTTAAGAATGTTGTCAGTCAGCAACTGCCAGTGCTGGAGCGCGAGGTCGGAGAGCATGGCCGAGCGAACCGCGCGGGCTAGGTAACGCCCCATGGTGGATTGCAGAGCATCCGGCGTGAGTTTCAAACCATTTACCGAGGAGACTTGGCTGAAAGCGGTATCCGTCCATTTGCGAGTCAGCGGATGGCCGGAGGCGTAGCCGACGAGAATATTCGCCAGCGGGCCAACCTGCATCGGCTGACCGTCGTAGCGTGGCGCTTTTACCCACGTGTACTTCCCTTCTTCCCGGAAATCGGTGTAGTAGGGGTCGGTCTTGCCTTTCCAGGGCTGCTGCGACTCATCGCCCATGTACCACGCGTGCGTAAGATCCTCAGCAACTGCCGCGCGGATGGGCTGGTCGTGCCAATCTTGAATCGGCCGCACAGAACCGAGATTCCCATTCATGACAACGCCGCCGGGAAGATCGAACTTCGTCGCCTTAGCGTCCACCGGAAGGTCAGGCACGGCAAGATAATTCGCGACGCCGCGCCCATAGCGGAACCACTCCGGGTAGGAGGCGGCGAGCAGGCAGGCATCTACGAAATAGGCCTGTTGCACGAACGGGATCATCTCCTGGAACAGAGACTGTAACACGCCTAGGCGGTCCATATTCATAGTCGCAAGACTGTTCAGGTTAATCGCGTTCATTACGCCGCCGACGGCGAGGTTCTGGATGTGTGGGGTTTTTCCTCCAAGAATTCCGACAACCTGGCAAGACTTACGCTGAAATTCAAGAGCCTGCAAATAGTGGGCAAACAGAATCAGGTTCATTTCCGGGCTCAAGCGCATCGCCGGATGGCCCCAGTAGCCGTGGGAGAAAATTCCGAGCTGGCCGCTCCCAATTAATCCCTTGACCTTATTCTGGACCGCTTCGAGCTCGCCACGCGAGTTTCCCGGCCAGTTGCTCACCCCATCTGCGATGGAGGCTGCGCGTGCCGGGTCCGCCTTAGGAATGGTCGTGATGTCCACCCAATCGAGTGCGGACAAATGATAGAAGTGCACGATGTGGTCGTGCAGGGCGTGGCCGATAAGAATCAGGTTGCGAATGTACTGGGCGTTCGCCGGAATCTCAAGCTGGAGGGCATCTTCTACCGCGCGCACCGAGGCCATGGCGTGGACCGTGGTGCAAACTCCGCAGAAGCGCTGCGCAAAGACCCAGCCTTCGCGGGCATCTCGCCCCTGTAAAATCGTCTCAATTCCCCGCCACATGGTGCAGCTCGCCCATGCTTTCTGCACGCTGCCGCCATTGACCTCGACATCAATGCGCAGGTGCCCTTCGATGCGAGTTATCGGGTCGATAGTGATGCGGGCCATGTTGTTTCTCCTTCTGACTGAGCCGCCGGGCGGCGCTGTCGCACAACTCTGAACATGTAATTCCAGTCTTTGATTTCTCCAGGGAGTATTGCGAAGTATTTGACCGCGACGCCAAAAGCCGCGATTCCGAGAGAGATGTACCCGACGGTCATGAGCAACTCGGGCACACTCGGAAAGTAGCTAGCGTGGCGCGCAGGGAAGAACGCGATGGTGGTGGGGATGAAGCGAAAGAGTAGTCCCCCTAAACAGGCGAGCACGGCCATGTTGAGCAGACTTCGTGGTGTCTCGCGTACGGTCTTGCTGCGGAGCGCGATGGCCGGGATTAGGATGAGTGCTGTTTCCGAGAGGAAGAGGAGGCTCATCTTGTCGAACGCGAAAGCAGTATGGAGCTGTCCCCGCCAGATGAGGTCACCGAAACGGAAGGCAAGGAAGACGAAGCACATCCACGACAGCAGGTTGCCTAACTCCCCCAATATTCCCAGGTCGAGTGGACGCGAGTAGCGGAGAGAGGTCATAAGAAGCAGAAAGGTCACAAAGCCCAGCCCGCACAGACATGCGGCCAGGAGGTACAGGAACGGCAGAAGTGGCGTCTGCCACAGGGGGTAGACCTTGTCGCCGGCCAGGAGCATCAGCCCACCCAAAGAAGACTGGTGCATAAGGGGGAATATGTACGCTCCAATGAGCATAAATGGATAAATCCGGCGCAGAGGCGGGGCCAATAGGCGAAGAAACGCCTTAGTCTCATCGGTGCCTGTATAGTAGAAGCGCTCCAGGACCAGCGGAAGGTTCTCGAAGGCCAGGAACACTGCGCAGTAGACGGGCATGCAAAAGCATATCTCGAGCATCGCCGATTCGGTGTTCCAGCGCCATGGCATCACGATGCTATAAAAATTCCACGCACGCCCCACATCGAAACCGAGCGCTACCAGGCCGGTCGCATAGAAGAGGAAACCACTCACGAGGGCGGTCCGCATCACCATGTGCAGCTTTTCCCGGTTGAAGACCCAGGCCGCCATGCCCACCGCCAGGGGGGCGGAGCCCAGGGCGGTCAGAGTCATGACGTTGAAGGTCTTCCAGAGTCCCCAGGCGTAGGCATCGTTCATCCCAGAGAATGGACCGAGCGGGGAGAAGAACCGCACGAGAGCCAGGCTCAAGCCGACTACCGCGAGGGCTGTGAAGAATAGCAGTGTAGGTGTAACTACCGGTTCGTTATAGACGGGAACACCTCGCTGCCAGTGGTTGACAAGGGTTGCGCCGCCTTCGTCCTGGGTGCCCGTAGTTGTGTTGTGGAGATTGGCCGCAGACAGCAACTCGGTTAACTTCTTCCAACTGGTCATAGCTGATCCTTGAGACCTGTTTTCTCACGCTCAGGTCTCTCCGCCTCGTGACGATTCCAGTTCCGCTTAATCACGGCACCGAGAACTGCGGCCACCAGAATCGGCCCCGAAAGCCACTTGTAGATCACGGATGTCACCTTGGTTGCGTAGTGCCCCAGCGAGGTCGAGCCGAGCTTGGGGAGACCGATCTTCTCGAATGCAACGTTGGAGAGATAGAGCACCTGAGTTCCTCCTGCCTCATGCTCTCCATACACCCGGTTCTCAAAGTACTTATCGGGCGCGTCCGCGACGCGCTCTTTGGCCTTGGCCAGGAGGCCCGTCCGAGTGCCGAAAATCACTGCTCCCGTGGGGCACACCGCAGTGCAGGCGGGCTCCTTATTCTTCTTCAGGCGTTGGTCGAAGCAGAACTCGCATTTGACGATCTCAGGGTTCCACTTGTCCCACTGGAACTTTGGCACGTCGAACGGGCAGGCCACTTCACAGTAACGGCACCCGATACACAGCGAACTATTCCAAGTGACAGCACCCCACTGGCTCTTCTTCAGGGACCCAAATGGGCAGCCCGTCACGCAGGCAGGATCGAGGCAGTGCATACATTGCCTCTTGACGAAGGCGAAACCTCCACCCGGTTCCTGGTAGAGCTTGATGATGTTTTTGGTCTCCGAGTTGAGATCTGCGGGGATGTCCCAGAGACCGGTGGCGAGCGCCGTGTCCGGTGGGACGCTCCAGGCGGTATCCGGGGGCAAGCCATTGGCCTCGCTACAAGCCGTCATGCATGCACGGCAGCCGGTGCAGATGGTGTTGTCGTAGAGCATGGCCACGGCGTCCGGCGGAGCGACAGGATGCGCCGGGTGCTCTTCGGCGGCAGCGGATGTGACCAGACCTTCGGCAACGGCGCCCCCGGCACCGACAATCCCCAAGAGGAGCTGCCGGCGGTTAATTGCAAAGCTCATATGTGCTCCTTCGGGACCATCACCGGCACTCCGTTGTGATTTCCGGGCTGATCCCCTGAATCGGGGCCGTGATCCGGGGAGGCCGGTTCCGGCTCAGCGTGGCCATACCACATGAAGCGGAAGAGTGCGCCCGGCGTTGTCCCCGTAGTTCCGAGATACACGTGAATGACCATGAAGAGAGAAAGGAGATAGCCAGTGTAGGTATGGGCGAGAGCCCACCAGCTGATGCCGGGCATGCCAAACATTGCTTCGGGCAGTTGCCCGGGAAAGAGCAGGGCCCAGCCGGTCACCGTCAGTATGGGGAAAAGCAGGTACATCAACACCAGATAGAACAGCTTCTGGAGGGGATTGAACTTGCGTTCTTGGCTGTGCGGATAGGGATGGGGCGATCCCACAAAAATTCCCCACAAGTAGTAGCGGGTCTGTCGGAGCAATCCCGGCTCGATATCGCCGGCCACGATTCGATAGTAGCGACCATTCCCGAGTCGCAAATTCCCGTACAGGAATAGACAGTAGAACAGAGTCAGAAGCGCCCCGGCCGTGTTATGAATCAGGACATCGCCTCGGAACCCAATCGCCGGTTCAGGCTTGGAGTAATGCATGTTGAGGCCGGTGATAAGCAATGTCACGAAGAGCAGCGCGTTGCCCCAATGCCAAAACCGGAGCCAAAGAGGATAAGCACCGAACTCGCGCCTCATGACCTCCTCCTTAAACGCGCGAATAGCAACCGGCCTATCCCATGAGCCGCAACTCCAAGAACAACTAGCCCGGCCAGCGCAAGAGTTGTCCAATCGAGCCACCTGTTCCGGATGGCCCCGGTCAGGTACGCGTTATTGAACACCATCGCATTCACCCATCCGTGTTCGGCACGTTCTTTCAGGGCCAGATGGGTGTAGAGCTTGGTAGCCAGAACCGAGTTCTTACCGTGGCATGCTGCGCAATCCCTTAGCGCCTCTGACTTGGGGAGAATGAGATGCACCGTCTGTTCTCCGCGCGGAGTGTGACAGGCCACACACGCATTCTCCTGGACGTGCAACTTCCAATGGGGAAACAGACGATGCTCTTCAGCGAGCTTCTCAAAGGCGAGGTCCCTGGCGGCTGGAGTGTCTCCGGTGGCGTGGCATCCCAGGCAGGGTTTGTTAGCTGCGGAACGGGCTGCGGAAGCATCCGTCATGCGGATTGCCGGAATAAAGTAATGTGGCGAGTGGCAATTGGTGCAGCGAAATGCCGGATCGACCATCTTGACGTGAACACTCGCTTGCACTCCCTGCGCGATCTTGTCGAAGTCGATGGTAGGGGAAACCACCATCCCGCTATGACAGTCGATACAGTCGGGCATGGCAGCGCGGCTGCTTGTGTGAGGAAACTTGTTGAAACCTTCCGCATGGCAGGTAGCGCAGTCCAAGCTGGCGTGTACGGAGTGAGCGAACTGCATTGGATCGATCGTGGTATCCCTTGGCTGATGACACTGCATACAGGGAGGCTCCGGCTCGCCTTTTTTGGCCATGCTCGGGAGCGCAGACCACATCGCGCTTGCGAGAAGCAACACGAATGTGCCAGCGGCCCTCATGGTTAGCTCTTCGGGTTCTTTTCCGAGCTGGCCTCGGTGTTTCCTTCTTCGGCAGCAGGGTTGGAGCCTGGCACACTCTCGTCGTAGGGCTTAGTAGAGAACTTGCGCGAGGCGACATAGCCCGCCCCCGCGAGCGCACCGGCTCCCAATCCAACAAGGCCCGTCGCCAGCGGGCTAATAACGCCCTGGGGCGCGTTGATTGGCGGGTAGGTCTCGGGCGGTGTGGCGCGAGTATGGATTTGTATGACCTTGAACATCGGCACGCGGAAGGCAATGCTCTTCTCTGTGCATCCAATGCAAGGCGCGCCGATGCCAATCGGCCACACGTCGGGAATCTCGTTGAAATGCCGCGTCGAGCATCCGGCGTGGGTATCGGGTCCCTTGCAGCCCATCTCATAAAGGCACCAGCCTTCGCGGTGGCCTTGATCGCCGAACTGCTTCACAAAATTGCCGGCATCGAAATGCGCCCGACGTGGACAATGCTCGTGAATGTCGCGGTCGTAGGCGAACTTTGGCCGCTTTTCTGCGTCGAGCTCGGGCAGCGTCCCGTTGTCCGCAAATTGCAGGACCACCCCGAGCAGCGTGTAGGGATTCGGCGGACAGCCTGGAAGATTGACGATCGTCTTGTTCGGTAGGAGGTCAACCACGCCAACTGCCCCTGTCGGATCAGGATCGGCCGACGGAATCCCTCCCCATGCCGCACAAGACCCTATGGCGATGATGGCCGCAGCCTTTCCCGCGACGTCGGCCAGGACTTCCATGGCCGGCCGTCCGGCCAGCTTCATGTAAATGCCTTTGTCCTTGGTGGGGATGGAACCCTCGACAACGCAAACATACTTCCCGGAGTAGCGGTCAACCGCCTGCGCAAGCGCTTGTTCGGCCTGCTTACCCGAACCCGCCATCAACGTCTCGTGGTATTCGAGGGAGATGACGTTCAAAATCAGATCGCCCAGATCCGGATGAGAGGGCCGCAGAAGCGTCTCGGTGCAGCCGGTGCAGTCTTGAAAGTGCAACCAGATCACCGGCGGGCGAATAACTTTCCCAAGTCCTGCGGCAACATCTTCGGGAGTCTTCTTATCTGTGATCGCCAAGGCGAAGGGTGCGGCGACCATCAGAGAGGAACAGAACTGGAGAAAGGCGCGGCGGCTGACGCCACATCGCATCAGGCGCTCATCGATGGTCTCGAGAACTCTGGACGAAGCAACGAGGGGACCGAGCATAAAGCCACTTGGACTTTCTGGAAGAGAAAAAAGAAAAGCCAACCCTTCCTGACTTCCAACACTGTTCAATTAAGGCAATTCGCATACCAGGGCTCTTCGTGCGGCATCGAGACTGTAATATCTGTGCATTCAACAAACTCGAGCCGGGATCCAAACTCTAAAGTGTCAATGTGTTGACTAATTCGAGATGGTAAGTGTCACAATGCTGCCACTAACGAAGGGTCGCAGCTTATATTTGGGGTCTGGCGTGGCCTTATGGGGGACTACCTGAGCCATGGAACACCTTCGCGCGGCAAGTTTATTTGCCCAGTGCTGGCAATTGATGTGACGGCCCATCATATTGTTCTGTGACCAAGATATAGGATAAAAAGGACAGGCTCATTGACGCGTCCTTCCGTCGACACATGTGAGCAGCCCTGCACGTGCCTAAAATGACAAGGCTTTCTCGCAAAGTGATTGCGGGAGAAGGCGATGACAGATGCTTGAGGACGGTTTGTAAAAACGTACGAGACCCGCTCTTCCGTGCCACGCGTTAGTCTTGCGCTCCTAACGAGATTAAACACTGAACTTGATGATCACTAGGCGACTCTCTTGTTGGGAGCGTGTGGGTGAACGCTCGAACTGCGAAGGCAAACATCACGATTGTCCCTCCGCGCAGGATCAGCGCAATTCCGAGAGCAAACCCGAGAAACCAGATTGTCGAAGCCGGCCACTCGACCCAGAGCAGCAGGCCCAGAACCAGCGTCACAAAGCCGTCGAAAACCGCCCAGCCTGAGCTTTGGTATTTCAACTGAATTGCGGCGATCATGCGGAAAATCCCAATGACGGTGCAGTAGGCTGCGAACAACAGTGTCGCGAGAACTCCAGCTACGGGATGCGTCACCACGCTTGAGCCCACTAGGATGCCGACTACCGCCCCGACAACGTGGAAAAGTTCTACACTCCAACCCCGCACGTAAAATGCGTAAACTCCCTCCAATAAGCCGCTCGCAACCATCAGCCAACCTGACCTGCCCCCCATTTTTAGTCCAAGGATAATGAGACTTTCTCCGGTTTTTGTTCGCCCCACTGATCTGGCGTAGCGGGGATGGGGGTGTGGGGCAAGGGGCCGGCGTTTGAGGCCCCTGGCCCCACTCCAGTTCTGTCGAAGCTTTTCACTTCAGCGGCAAACTCCTCCGGCGTTCTGTAGCCCAGGGACGAGTGCGGACGCTCCTGATTGTAGTGTCGCCGCCACTGCTCGATGATCTGCCGCGCATCGCTGAGCGAGACGAACCAGTTCTCGTTCAGGCACTCGTCGCGGAACTTGCCGTTGAAGCTCTCGATATAGCCGTTCTGCATCGGTTTTCCCGGCTGGATGAAGTGCTGCTCCACCCCTTCGGCGAAGCACCACTGGTCCAGCGCACGCCCGGCGAACTCCGGGCCGTTGTCGGTGCGGATCTGCCGCGGTCGTCCGCGCTGGCGGACCAGCCGCTCCAGCACCCGCACCACGCGCGCTCCCGGCAGCGAGGTGTCCACCTCTATCGCCAGGCACTCGCGCGTATAGTCATCCACCACGTTCAGCGTGCGCAGCTTGCGCCCCGAGCTGAGCGTGTCGGCCATGAAGTCCAGCGACCACACCTGGTTCGGTGCCGTGGGCGCCGGCAGCGGCAGCCGTGGCACGCCTGCACAACGCTTACGCCGCCGCTTCCGCACCTGCAACCCTTCCAGCCGGTAGAGCCGGCAGATCCGCTTGTGGTTCACCCGCCAGCCCTCGCGCACCAGCCGGTCATGCAACCGGCGATAGCCAAAGCGCCGGAACTGGTGCGCCAACTCGCGCAACCGCTGCCGCAGCCGCCCGTCCTCCGAGCGCCGCGCCCGGTAGCGGTACGTCCCCCGATGCAGTCCGATCAGCCCGCAGGCGCGTCGCTCCGAGACCGCGATTTCCGAGCGCATCACTACCGCCGCCTGCTTCCGCATCTGCGGGCTTACCACTTTTTTGCGACCACCGCCTGCAACGCCTGCTTGTCCAACGTCAGGTCCGCTACCAGGTGCTTCAGCCGCCGGTTCTCCTCTTCCAGAGCCCGCAACCGCCGCGCCTCGCTCACCTGCATCCCGCCGTACTTTGCCTTCCAGCGGTACAGGCTCGCTCGCGTAATGCCATGCCGGCGACACAACTCGCCGGGATCGGCCCCGGCTTCCGATTCCCTCAGAATGGCGATGATCTGTTCTTCGTTGAATCGACTCTTGCGCACGACTCCTCCTCCGCCCTAGCGGGCTATGTTAAGGGGAGAAGTCTCATTTCCGCTGGACTAATTTCCGGGGGGCAGGTCAACCGAAACGGCGCGATCGGATGGCTGTCGGCTCAATCCATTCGTCAGAATTCAGATCAACAGCCAGCCGACGGCGCGTGTTGCTCCAACGCGTTTATCATTGCGCTCAACGCAGGTGAGGAGCGGCACCACAACATGTTTTTCCAGCAGGCAATCCGACAGCCATTCCTGCATTTTTCCGGAAGGACCAGGCCGTGCGGTCCAAGTCAAGGTCGCTACGTCCATTTATCCGCCCGAGCGTAGATGGGAGGCGGGAGTCCGGTGCGGCCAACCACTGGATCCCCCGCCTTTCGGGGGAGGTATGGAGGAAACTAGTTGGTGGCGTTTTGTCGCCGCTTAAAATACGTCAATAGCCAGGTGACTGGCCTACCAGTCAGTCAGAAACTAAGATGCATGACGAGGGAAGTTGCCTGGAGTTGAGGAATGGTCGCTTTCGACATATCATCCTCATATTGTTCTCCCAAGTACTCCAAGACACTGTCCCAAAAGTCCCTGAGAGCAAGACCGGTTGGGCTTCCCTTCTCATAGCCGTCCAACAACGCGTCAGTTGTACAGTCGCAGAACATAAACTTACCTATCATCCTGGTCAGGCGGCGCTCCTCGGCGTTCGGCTCATGTTTAAGCGGCGAGACGATCTGTCGCGCTTCGCGGCTTGCTCCGCTTTGTGATGAATGAGCTTTGCCAAACTGACCGCCAATCCGTTCCACATCGACCTTGGCACTTGAATACGTTCGAGCGTCCCCCCATGGGCCCGCCACATTCGGGACACACACAGTTCGCAATTGCGGACAAGTGCTCTTCGCTGACAGGAATCGCTGCCCCTGTGGTTACAGGGATGAATCTCTCGCGACTACCCTGTCTAAGCACTTGATCAGTCGAATTACACAACTCGCCGTTCATAGCAAGACTCCCGGGGCCAGCCGTAGCTAACTCCCACTGGCCTACTTGGACGTTAAGCATGTCGAGTGCCAATTTGAACGCGATTCGTATGCGTCAGGCCTGCCGGACTATCTTCCGTACATTCCAAGAAACGCGTTGCGTTCAGTGTGTCGGTCATGACGAGACTCAGCTGTAGTGTCATTCCTTTGACAGGAGAATTCTTGACAGCATGACGACCTATCAACTGCACGATGAGGGGCAACTCTTCAAAAGCAACTAGCGAGTTACCTTATGCGTCGCAGATAAGGCGCTGCGTGCGCTTCGTCGCTTGGAAGTGAAATTGCAGCGCCTGAGGTGGAAAGTCTCAGTCAAAAGGGAGCGCATTGAGCTATGGCCAAAAGAGTAGCGGATCTCCTAGTGGAGGTTCTTGCGGAAGCAGGAGTTAAGTGGATCTACGGCGTGAGCGGCGATTCGCTGAACGGAATAACGGATTCGATTCGCACACAAAGGCAGATCGAGTGGGTCCATGTGCGTCACGAAGAGGTGGCTGCATTCGCGGCCGGCGCTGAGGCTCACCTGACGGGCAAATTAGCGGTCTGCGCCGGCAGCTGTGGGCCCGGGAACCTTCACCTAATCAACGGACTCTATGATTGCCACCGCAACCGGGTGCCGGTGCTGGCGATTGCTGCACAAATTCCCAGCGCCGAAATCGGTAGCGGATATTTTCAGGAGACCAACCCTGAGCACCTGTTCGCTCAGTGCAGCCACTATTGTGAGCTGGTCTCTCATCCCGAGCAGATGCCCCGCGTGCTCGAGATCGCGATGCAGATGGCAATCTCGCGACGCGGTGTTGCCGTCGTTGTTATCCCCGGCGATGTCGCGATGCGTGATGCCGTCCACGAAAATCCCCGGGTGCATTTTCCCGACCCCAGGCCCACGGTCTGTCCCTCCGAAGACGAAATCAACCTCCTCGCCGACCTCCTGAACCGCTCGGAAAGGATAACCATTCTCGGCGGCGCCGGTTGCGCCGGAGCCCATGATGAGCTGGTCGAACTCGCCGGCAAGCTACAAGCCCCTATCGTCCATGCCATGCGCGGAAAAGAGTTCATCGAGTACGACAACCCATTCGACGTAGGTATGACCGGCCTACTGGGATTCTCTTCCGGCTACCACGCGATGATGAATTGCGATTTGCTGCTGATGATCGGGACCGACTTCCCGTATCAGCAGTTCTACCCCAAAGACGCCACCATCGTGCAGATCGACCTTCGCGGCGAACAGCTAGGACGCCGCAGCAAGCTCGACTTCGGTTTCGTTGGCGACACAAAAGTCACGTTGCAGGCGCTTTTGCCGAAGCTGGAGCAAAACAAGTACGAAGCGCATTTGAAGAGATCGCTGGAGCACTATCGCGAGGCACGCAAGGGCCTGGACGACCTCGCCACACCCAATTCCGGAGAGAAAACGATTCATCCGCAGTACGTCGCGAGCGTGCTCGACGGGCTCGCAGCTGAGGATGCCATTTTCACCTGTGACGTGGGAACTCCGACGATTTGGGCCGCTCGCTATCTCAAGATGAACGGGAAACGAAGGATCATCGGTTCCTTCATCCACGGGTCGATGGCTAACGCGATGCCTCAAGCCATCGGCGCGCAGATCAGTCATCCCGGCCGGCAAGTGATCGCGATGTCGGGCGATGGCGGACTGTCGATGCTGATGGCGACTTGCTCACACTTCGCCAACATCAAGTGCCTATAAAGATCATCGTCTTCAAGAACGACGCGCTGGCGTTTGTCGAACTGGAAATGAAGGCGTCCGGCATCCTCGATTTCACCACCGACCTGCACAATCCGGATTTTACCAAGATCGCAGATGGAGCAGGCATACTCGGACTAAAGGCTGAAACTCCGGATCAGGTTGAACCCATGCTCGCGCGAGCGCTCAACCATAACGGTCCGGCGTTGATCGAGATCCCCGTCGCACGCCAGGAACTTTCAATGCCACCAACGATTACCTATGAGGAGGCCAAGGGCTTCAGCCTGTTCATGCTCAAAGCGGTGCTCAACGGGCGTGGTGACGAAGTCCTCGATCTCGCCAAGGTCAACCTGTTTCGCTAGGTCAAGGAGTTTGGGATAGCACATGACGACACAAGCCATTACAGCGCCCGTTACGTCTGAAGCAACCAGCGCGTCGCGAACGCGGGCCTTCCAGGTCGCCTGGGGGCTCGCTTTGTGCTTTTACTTTCTTGAATATGCGGCGAGATCTGCGCCTGCGGTAATGATCCCGCACCTTTCCCTGGCGTTCGGCACGACTGCGGTTGGCGTCAGCGCGATTCTCGGGACCTACTACTACACCTACTCGATCACCAGCCTCGTCGCCGGCGCGGCGCTGGACCGGGTTGGTGCGAAAAAGGCGGTGCCGATCGGCATTTTCATACTGGCGGTGGGATGTCTGCTGTTCAGCCTGTCAACCGCGACAGCTGGATACGCGGGAAGGCTGCTGCAAGGCGCCGGTTCGGCCTTTGCTTTCACCGGGGCCGTCTATCTCGCGACGCACGGTTTTTCGGCACGATGGCTGGCCACTGCCATAGGTGTCACACAGTGCCTCGGCATGCTGGGAGGATCCGCCGGGCAGTTCGTGGTGGGACCTTTACTCGAACACGGCGTTCCATGGCAAACCGTTTGGCATTCTCTTGGCCTCGCAAGCATCGCGGTCGCCGTGTTGCTGTTCGCAATTACTCCTGCCGAGACCCGCCCGAATACTGCGGGTTCCGGCTGGGCATCAGTCCTTCGTCCGTACTCAGTCGTATTTCGAAACCCGCAGTCCTATCTTTGCGGGGCAGTGGCAGGACTCCTGTTTGTGCCCACAACCATCGGCGACATGACCTGGGGCGTCGCTTTCTTTCAGCACGACAGAATGTTCAGCTATCACAATGCCGTGGTCACAGGTTCCCTCATTCCGCTGGGATGGGTAATTGGTTGTCCCGTGCTCGGCTGGCTCGCGGACCGGATCGGCCGTCGCAAGCCCGTGCTCATCGGAGGCGCGGCCGCCATGCTGTTGTCTGCTGCCGGCATTGCTTTCAGTACCGACCACACCGCCGCTGTGGTAGGCTGCCTGTTTTTTGGGATAGCCTCAGGCGCGGCAATGATTCCGTACACGATCGTTAAGGAAGTTAATCCCGATGAGGTGAAGGGTAGTGCTACAGGAGCAATTAACTTTCTCACCTTCGGAGTCACCGCGCTCGTTGGACCGGTCTTTGCCGATTTCCTCGGTAAAGGCATGGCCAACACGTTAAACCATGTCGCCCACTTTCGCGAGAGTGGGTTGTTTTGGATGATCAGCATAATCGCCGCCATGCTTCTGAGTGCATTTCTGCGCGAGACCGGGCACGCGCGGAGAAACGCATGAACCAGAGCCATGCTCCGGCGGCCTTGAGCACCATGGTGAGCTCCCAGTCTGATAACGGCTCTCAATCGGGCGCCCCTAATGCGTTCCTGGAATTATCTTCGAAGGCACGCGATGGGCCCCGTCTCCGTTCTCCGAGCTCTTCTGATCTGTCTAGTTGGCCCGCACTACCCGCCGGTATCCCTAAGAGTTTAAGATGACCAAATGGGACGACAAGCCGCGATCGCGCTAGGCATTCTGCTGGCGTGCTGCGCTTGCGCTTCCGCTTTGAACCCGTCGCTCGACATCAGTCAGTACGCACATACCGCTTGGCGAATGCAAGATGTCGCCGAGGACTTTCACGGCCCATTCACTCAGACTGCCGATGGCTACTTCTGGTTCGGAACAGCTAGCGGCCTGATGCGCTTTGACGGCGTGACGTTCGCCCCCTATGCCCCGCCTGACCTCAAGCTGCCGAGCCGTGGCTATAAGTACCTGCTAGGCGCTCGCGATGGCAGTTTGTGGATCGGCACAACCAGCGGTCTGGGCCGCTTGAAAGATGGCAAGTTCCAGTGGTACTCCGATCCTGCCGAGCATAGGGGTACTGCCAAGATATTCGAGGATAATCAAGGCACGATTTGGGTCACTCGTTACCATGTTCCCCCCGGCGAAGGGCCGTTATGCCGTGTTGAGGGAACGAGGCTGCACTGCTATGGGAAGAACGATGGAATTCCCGCCCACTATGCCCTTGGCCTGACAGAAGACAGCGCGGGAAATCTATGGTTTGGCTCCAATGTGCTCTATCGCTGGCGGCCCGGCACTTCCGCCACCGCGTATTTGAACGAGCTAGCCCATCGTCAAGATGCCGGAGAAGGGATAAACGATGTCGCAATCGGGGAGTCGGGCACAGTTTGGGCTGCGACCGACGGCGCCGGCGCCGGCTTAGGTGTCCGTTATCTCTCCGGCGGGAAGTCGGCATCGTACGTCATTCCAGGATTCGACGGAAGCAAATTCGATGCCAAGGCATTGTACGTCGATCGGAACGGCTTACTGTGGATCGCCACCGAGAGCGACGGCATTTATCGGGTTCGCAACGGCAGAGCAGAACACTATGGGATCGCCGAAGGGCTTTCGGGCAAATCGGTGGATTCGTTTTATGAAGATCGCGAGGGCAATCTCTGGGTGCGTACCGACGGGGGGATAGATAAGTTCCGTGATATTCCCGTCATCACCTACTCCACTCGCGAGGGGCTGTCGCAGGCATCCATTCTTACCGTTCTTGGCTTGCAAGACGGTTCTCTATGGGTTGGAAACGGCAGCGCCATCGACATTCTTGCCCATGGAGAGCACTCGGTGCGGTCGGCCAAGGAAGGCCTGCCTGGCAAGAACGTAGGTGCACTTTATCAGGACCACAGTGGCGTTATTTGGCTGGGGCTCGATGGCAGGTTGATGTCTTATGAGCACGGCCGGTTCAAAGAATTCAAACGTCCGGATGGCTCCAGCATTGCCGAGGGGGGGATTGCCGCAATCACCGAGGACGCCAACCACACGATCTGGGCCTTAGCGCCACATCATGAACTCTTTCGAGTCAAAGACCAAATCGCGCAGTTGGTGATTTCGGTGAGCAGCGACAACCGGCCTACGGGCTATCTTGCGCCCGATCACAAAGGTGGCCTCTGGATCGGCTCGCTCAATGGTACCCTCACCTATTACCGCGACGGCCAGACCAGTACGATTTCAATACCCGCGCAAGGCAGCGAATTCACCTTGATGGACCTTGCAGTGGACTCCGACGATTCCTTGTTGCTCTCGACCAGCGAGGGACTCTTTCGCTGGGACAACCAACATTGGCAGGTACTCAACCACCGTAATGGCCTCCCCGTGGGAGCGGTCTTTACCACAATCCGCGATGATGCTGGTGCTCTTTGGCTCTATGCGCAACGAGGCTTAGTCAGGATCACGAAGGCGGAATACGATAAGTGGCTCAGCCACAGCGACAGCAAGCTAGAGACTGAGGTGTTTGATAAGTTCGACGGGTTACGGCCGCGCCTTACTTTCCTGCCGTTGCAGCCGATGGCCACAAAAACGCGGGATGGAAAACTCTGGTTCGCTGCCTCCGATGTTCTCCAGATGGTCGATCCCACGAAAACGTACAGGAATGGCATAGCCCCACCCGTCCGAATCGAACGAGTGATGGCCGATCACAAGGACTATCCGATCGCAGAAATGCTCCATCTGCCCGCCTTGACGCGTGACGTCGAGATTGACTACACGGCCCTGAGCTTTGCTGCCCCGGAAAAAGTCCAGTTCCGTTACATGCTTCTCGGCCACGACTCAGACTGGCAAGATGCTGCAACACGTCGTCGTGCCTTCTACAACAATCTCGGGCCTGGCAACTACCGCTTCCGGGTGATCGCCTGCAACAACAGCGGCGTCTGGAACAAGCAAGGGGCGACTCTGGACTTTGCGATTGCGCCGGCCTACTACCAGACGAACTGGTTCCGCGCATTGTGCGCGGCCGTTTTCCTCGCGATAATTTGGGCGGCTTATCAGATCCGGGTTGGGCAACTGCGACGTCAAGAAAAGAAGCTTCGGGATGTGATTGAAACCATCCCGACATTTGCCTGGACCGCTCTGCCCGACGGCTCCGTGGACTTCGTTAATCGCCACTGGCTGGACTATACGGATTTGTCCACCGAACAGTCTGTGGGCTCAGGTTGGGAAGCCGTCGTTCACCCCGCAGACTTAAGTCGTCACAAGCAGAAGGCGCGCGCCTCTGTGGCATCCGGCGAGCCCCTTGAAAGTGAGGTGCGCTTCCGGCGGGCGGATGGGGAATATCGTTGGTTCCTGCTTCGCGCAGTGCCGCTGCGGGATGCGCGAGGCAAGATCGTCAAGTGGTACGGTACCTCGACCGACATTGAAGATCGCAAGCACGCCGAGCAGCTGCAGGCAGACCTGGCCCACATCAACCGCGTGACCACGATGGGGGAACTCACCGCCTCGCTGTCACACGAACTGAAGCAGCCTATCGCTGCCGCCGTCATGAACGCTCAAACCTGCATGCGCTGGCTTAAGCGCGACCAGCCGGATTTGGAAGAGGCGTGCGAGGCGACAAGAAGAATTGTGGAGGACGGAAAGCGGGCCGGTGACATCATCGAGCGTTTACGATCGTTGTACAAGAAGTCTCCTCCAAAACGCGAGTTGGTCGAGGTGAACGAGATTGTCCGCGAAATGGTCATACTGCTGCGAGGCGAGGCCAACCGGTATGCAGTTTCCATACGCATGGATCTTGCCGCCGACCTTCCCAAAGTTACGGCAGACCGTGTGCAACTCCAGCAGGTGCTCATGAACCTCATGCTCAACGCCATCGAGGCCATGAAGGAGACAGGCGGCGTACTCACGGTGAAGTCGCAACTGGACCAGGACTACCGGGTGCTGATCTCGGTGAGTGACACGGGCGTTGGGCTGCCGGCCGAAAAGGCCGATCACATGTTCAACGCGTTCTTTACGACGAAACCGCAGGGATCCGGCATGGGTCTGGCGATCTGCCGTTCCATTGTCGGATCGCACGGCGGCCGCTTGTGGGCCACGACCAACTCTGGGCGTGGAGCAACATTCCATTTCACTCTGCCGACCGCAGCCGAGGAAGTGACGGTGATCGGCACTGGGACGTGATTCCGGTGTCCCTCGGGGCTCGCCGTTCACGGTGTTGTGAGTTTGGCTCGCTTTCGCGGAATTGCCCTTGCGCGCCTCGTGACCAAGGTTAATTTTCGAGACCGCGAGACGAGCCGACCCCGACGCTGCGTGCTGATCGCGGCTTGATATCGGACCCGATTCGCAGAGTTGTAGAGTTACGGACTGGGGGCGAAGCGGTATGGAAGATAGACTGGCTCCCAGACATTGGCGCGGATGTGGGACTCCAAGGTTTGCTCGTCAAGCGGGTCCGCCACGCCATCCTTGATCGCTTGAAGTGCAACTGCTTTAGCCACAGCGAACGACACTGAGCGAAGTTCCGAAACCGGCGGCAGCAACCGTCCCGACTTGTTGCGCCGCGCGGGCGAGAGGTTGGCGAGACATTTAGCAGCCGCCATGAACATCGTGTCGGTGACGCGCAGCGCGCCTGCCGAGAGGATACCCAAACCCATTCCAGGGAAGATGTACGAGTTGTTGGTCTGATCGATAGGCATGTCGCGGCCGTTCCAGTTCACCGCAGCAAACGGGCTGCCCGTGCCGATCAGCGCTCGGCCTTCAGTCCACTTCAGCAAGTCCGCCGGGTTGGCCTCCGAACGCGACGTAGGGTTCGACAGGGGAAAGATAATCGGCATGTCCACTGAGGCGGCCATCGCGCGGATTACCTCCTCGGTGAAGGAACCTGGTTGTCCCGAGACCCCGATAAGCGTCGTTGGCTTGGCGTTCTTTACTACATCAAGCAAACCGACGTGATCTCTGTGCTCCAACTGCCAGTTGGCGATCGCGGAACGAGGTTGCGCAAACGGCTCCTGTGCTGGACGTATTTCCGGCAGGCCTTCCGCCAGCAATCCGTCTTTATCGACGGCATAAAGGCGCCGGCGCGCTGCGGCTTCGCTCAGACCGGCCTTCTTCATCGCGCTCAGCAGAAGTGTGGCGATGCCAATGCCGGCCGATCCGCTCCGAAGAGCGCGATACGCTGTTCTGTCAATGGCGTGCCGGTGACCTGGATGGCGGCAAGCAATGTCCCTGCGGCCACTGCCGCTGTTCCCTGGATATCGTCGTTGAAGGTGCAAAGCCGGTCGCGGTAGCGTTCGAGCAACCGCCCCGCGTTGATGCCGGCGAAGTCCTCCCATTGCAACAGCACGTGGGGCCAGCGCTCTATCACGGCGCTAACGAATGCTTCCACGAAATCGTCGTATCCGGCGCCGCGCACCCGCTGGTGACGCCACCCGATATAAAGAGGATCTTCGAGGCGCTCCGCGTTGTCGGTGCCGACATCGAGCAGCACCGGCAAACACGCCTGCGGGTGAATGCCGGCGCAGGCGGTATAGAGCGCGAGCTTGCCGATGGGGATTCCCATGCCTCCCGCGCCCTGGTCGCCGAGTCCGAGAATGCGCTCGCCATCGCTGACCACAATTGCACGGACTGCGTCATAGCGGTGATGGCAAAGGATCTCGCGAATTCTATGCTGGTTGGGGTAACTGAGGAACAATCCGCGCGGCTTACGCCAAATCTCGCTGAAGCGTTGGCATCCCTCGCCGACCGTCGGCGTGTACACTAACGGCATCATTTCTTCGATGTCGCGCACCAGTACAGCATAAAACAAGGTCTCGTTCGTGTCCTGCAGGTCCCGCAGGTAGGCATAACGCTCGAAATTGGTTTCAAAATCGCGCAGCGCCTTAAGACGGCGTGCCGCTTGATCTTCCAGATGACCAACGTGTGGCGGGAGCAGTCCGTGCAGCGCAAAGTCCGTGCGCTCGTTTTCAGTGAACGCAGTCCCCTTGTTCAGCATCGGGAAGTTGATCAGGTCGAAGCCCGAGAGCCCGGTCTCCAGGACTCCTTCAGCGGTGATGCGATATCTCATGCCTCCCCACCAGCCAGTAGCGTCCATATTGTTCCATAGTTCCCATTTTTAAGTTGCCCCAAACCGCTCGTCGTTCCCGGCCCCACGGAGGAACCGCCGGTTTCCTCCGTGCCTCTTACCCGCGAAATGATTACCGGGGTAAAAAACCGTTCCACAGCGATTCAAGTTCACCGCGACAAATGTTGCCGAAGTCGCGCAGTGGATCGTCGCCTTTGGCAGCCCGGGATTGAATTTCCTGGGGTGTGAGGTTGGGTTCCGAATAAGTCTTAAGGATGGTTGTAACGACACTCTCCGCGCTTTCCACGACCGTGGTCGAAGAGGTCAAGCGAATGCGACCCAGAAGCGAGTAAATAGGTATGAGCTTGCTGGGGTCCTGGAAGTTGTTTTGTATTGCATCGAGCGTCGCCCGCGCGGTCTCGCCGATGAAATCTGAATACAACTGCTCTCGTTGAGAAATTTTTTTTTCGAGTAAGTCCCGTCGGTCTTGATGCCTCTGGCCTATCCAGGCGCTGAAGCTTGAACCCAATGCGCCGGTCAGCGAGCCAAGGATGGCCGCTAATGCGGAGATGGTTGCTGGGGTCCAAGATGGAAGTGCGCTCATCTTCTTCTCTCATGCGCCTTCAGTGAGCGACCGTCGCCGAATGGCTTATCTCACGCAGCTATAAGCAAACAACATGATCAACGCCGGGGCGAGCATCAGTGGACCGTCAGATTCCTCTATTCAGGTGTCCGGCCGATGGCATGGATGATCTCATCGTTGGCCTGCGTGTAGTCCAGCTGTGACTGCAAGAGCAATGTTCGGGCATCAAGTTCCTGGGCTGTTCCCATATCGGCCTGGGAGCTGAGGGCCTCTCCGCGCACCAGTTCCTCATGCAGCACTCGACTGGATTCGGTGCGCAAGGCCAACAGTTCCTCAGACACCCTCCGCATTTGATCGGTCCTTTCCAGCTTGTTGTATGCGGTCTGCACTGCCAGCTCTACATCATCGGTGACCCGGGCAAGATTTTCTTTCGCCTGTGACAGTTGCGCTTCACGCTCGCGGAGGAGCGCGCGCTTGCGCCCTGAGTCGAAGAGGTCGTAGCCGAAGTGAACTCCGAAGCTGCCGAAGTTACGGGCCAGAAATGGGACGTTGTTTTGGTAGCTGTAACGAGCAAAGGCGTCCACATCCGGCACATAGAGGTCCGTTTTTGCCAGGCGGACCGCGGCATTCGCTTTCTCCACTTCGTCGCGCGCTGCGATGATCTCGGGATGGATCCGAGTGCCTCAGTTACACAGGTTTCGCGAGCGCAGGCCGGCTGCACTTCGGCGGTGTTGGGATCGAGATCCAGCGCCGTTGTAAGCGGAAGTCCCATGGCATCGTTGAGCTGTAGCTTAAGGTCGGAGAGCTGTAAGTCGGTGGTCAACAGCTCCTGTTTTGCCTGCAGGAGTTGCGCCCGGCTTTCGATCAGGTTCTCCTGCAAGGTGCTGCCATATTTCACCTGCTGGACGCGTTCGCTTTGCAGGTCTTGCGATGCCTTGATTCTGGCTTCGGTGGCGTCACGGTGAACCTGGGCGATCAAAACCTTGTAATAGAGCTGGTGAACTTTAAGAGCAACATCGTTCTCCGTTTGTTGCGAGTTCTGTCGTGAGGCCTTTAGATCCGCTTGCGCCATCTTGTTTGCTGACCGGATTTTCAGCAGCGTAGTGAGGGGCTGTGTGAGCTGGGTGCCACTGGTCGTCAAGTTACGCCCACCCTGGTTAATGATCGAATTCGCAGTGGGAACCGGGCTGCCTGCGACCGTGCCGAGAGTGCCTGGATAGATTTGTATCAACTGCGTATCGGTCAGGTGTATGAAACTGCTGTCATTTCGTATGCTGGGAAAGTATGCGCTCCTTGCAACTTCTTTGGCGTGCTGCTTTTCGTTCGACTTTGTATCCAGCAATGCGGATGTTGTGATTGTGCTGCAGCGCAAGCTGCACCGCCTCGTGCAAGGTGATGTGGCGAGCGGAGGCATTATCGCCTGGCTCTCCAGCAAACGCCAGAGAGCTGCAAAGCCCAATTGCTATCAACAGGGCCAGTGCTTTCGGTTTCATTGTTTCGACTCCTTGGCTGGGGCGGGAATGGGTTGCATCGTGCTCAGGTCGCAGTAGTTGAACGGCGACTTGCGCAGCGAGGCGATGAAGAGAAGTGCGATAACGCAACTCCACGCGACCAGCAGGAACCCGTCAATGAGGCTCAACGAATACGCCTGAAGGCGCAGCCGGGCCGCGATGAGATCGACTGCGCGCGCTCCGGCCGCTGGCAGCCCGGAGGACTTTTCTAAGACTCCAGCCGTCATTGCGTGAATATTTGCATCTGTAATCCAGTTCCCGCTTTTTACATGGAGCCCAAGAAGATTAGAGTGCAGTTTTTCGCGATCGGCGAGAAAGTGGACCATATATATGGCCCCTGCCTGTCCGCCAAATAAGCGGATGGTATGAAAGAAGGCAGAAAACGTCAGTATCCACTGAGGTTTCATCAACCCCTCCGTAAAGACTCCCTGAAGGATGATGCATCCCACCAGCCCTATGAGACCAAACGCTTGTCCAATGCCCGTCAGCAGCTCGGTGCGGTAGTAGTTTTGTGCCGCCCACGCACTCGTATACTGAGCGTTCAATATGGCCGCAACGGCGGTCAATGTCAGCCCGGCAGCGAAGATCAGCCGAGGATCGACCCCGTGAAGCATTAGGAGTCCCGCGGTAAGCGCAACGGGCAGGAGCGGAACAGCGCTCCAGATTATGGCCGGCCCAATCTGATTCGCTTCGAAACCATGGATGGCCAGCGACTCCGGAATCAGGATGATGGTTAAGGTGAGGGTAAACCGAAACCAGAAGAGAAGACTTCCCAGCAGGATCGTGTTCCGCTTCCAGAGATAAGGAAGCGCCACCAGCCAGTTGGGGCCGCGCATTCGCCGTATGAGCGCGCACACCAGCAAGAACGCGCCGGACCAAAACAACGCGTTGAATATTCCGGAGCGCCACCAATCGAGCCTCTGGCCTTGCTGGAGGGCCGTGAATATCAGGGCCAATCCCGCGCTCAGATACAGGAATCCTACGAAGCTGGGCGGCACAGGGCCGTCCTTCTCTCGAGTCTTAGCGGGTATCCCATAGTAGATACAGGCCATCATCACCGGCGCGACGACGGCCGAACCCCAGAACATCCAGTGCCAGGAAAGGTGGTCTCTATACCAGCCATAGAGTGATGACGCTATATTGACTGCCCCATCGATAGCCGTTGCATAGAACGCCATCGTGATAGGCAGGTATCGCAAGGGACTAATGCGAAGTGCGAAAGTAAGAGTGAGCGGATAAAAAGTGCCTGACGTCAGCCCCGCGACAATCAACGCCGCAACCAGCAGACTATAGCTGTGTATCAGCGGCAGGAAGGCGCAGGTCACAGTGAATACTCCTGCCGAAAACAGAAGGATGGGGCGCTGGCCGAGCAAACCTCCCAGGTAGACGGTAAACGGTCCGATAAACATTAGGGCCGCGTTATAGGCGCTGTCGAGCCATGCACCCTGGTCGTAGCTGATGCCGACATGGCCTCTCAGGTCAGCCATACCCAGCGTAAGCATGCGAGCAGTGAGGGTGACGAGGTGGGCCCCAATGAGGACGCCGAGGATGCCAATCACGGGCCGGGTTGACAATTCCGAAGGGATCGCCCGGGCCGTGGCGCGAGCGATCTCTATGGGTGTCAAGGGGCGGGCTATAGTGACGGAAGATTCCATAATGCTTCAGTTACTTGCCGGTACGGACCGTGGCAACTACAGAAAGGCCAGGCCTTAGCTTGGCGGCCAGGTTGGTGTCATCAAGCGCAATCTTGACCGGAATTCGTTGTACAACCTTGGTATAGTTGCCGGTCGCGTTGTCCGGCGGCAACAACGCAAACTGCGATCCACTGGCCGGTGCAATCTCAATCACCTTGCCGTGGATGACCTGACCGGGATATTCATCGATGCGAAGCTCTGCGGGATCGCCAACTTTGACATGGGTTAGCTGGGTCTCGCGGTAATTTGCCTGCACCCACTTCGTCTTGTCAACAAAAGGAATCACCTGCGTTCCCGGAGAGACCAATTGTCCGGGGCGAACCTGTCGTTCGCCGACCGTGCCGTCTCCCGGCGCGTAGATTTTCGTGTATCCAAGATTGACTTGCGCCACAGCCAGGGATGCCTCCTTGGCGCGCATATCAGCGATAAGCTCTATTTCCTGAGACTCCAGGACAGTCTTCTCACGTCTCTCGGCTTCGGCTGTCATTTCACTGCTGCGTAGCATGGTTCTGGCCGCTTCCAGGTCGGCGTCGCGACTGGCATACTGCGCCGCGAGGCGCTCCTCATCAGCGACTGCCTGCTCTAACCTCTGTTGTGTTGCTGAGTGGGTTTGATAAAGACCCTCCTGGCGCTTTCGTTCAGAGCGGGCACGCACTAATTCGGCTTCGACAGCTTGCTTGCCCGCCTGTGCCGCGGCAATCTGTGCTTTGGCCTGATCGATTCCGGCAAGCGCTTTCGCAATTCGGGCGTCCTGCAATTGGCGCTGGCGAACATTGTTTTCGATGGCAGCTCTGGCAGCCTCGACGGCCGCATTCGCCTGCTCAACCTGCGCCCGGAAGTCACTATCTTCCAGTTCGACCAGTAGGTCTCCTTTGTGTACCTGCTGATAGTCGGAGACGTGTACAACGCTAACGATGCCGGCAACCTTGGTGCTAAGCGGGGTGAGGTCGCCACGAACGTAAGCATCGTCGGTGACCTGTTCCACCCTGCCGCCTTCCCAGGAATTCCAGTTCCGGGTAACGGTAATCAAGATGCCGAGAGCGAGTAGCACAACCAGGAAAGGTGTGACGTATTTCTGCCAACGGGATGCAGGTGGCGCCGCCGCGTTCTGCTCTTTGCTCGGTGTTTCCGGCTTCGGCTTGGGCACCGCGGGCTCGACGGGGATAGGAGCTGCGGACACTAATTACGCTCCTTTCTCTGCAAGAGATATAGCGAGGGTAGAGTTTTCATTTCCTGTTCTCCAAAGGGATTGATGCGTGCCCGTACACTCGCTGCACAGCAAGCCGGTCAACGAGCAGAAGTATTCGCATTCCCACATGACCGTCGGTGCTGAGCAAGCACACTGTGTTGGGCCCACCACGGTCCGGCTGCTAACGATCCATGAGTTGCTCTTGGCCGACGATGTCTTAAGGCTGCGTGGTGGTTCGGGGACCCATATTTTTTGCGTTGCCTTTTCCACTCTAACCCTCTCCATCACTCAGTCTGCCTTAGTGATCTTTTTGCACGTGATATTCCACATCCCGAACCTTTGCTACCTCGCCGGGAGGGCGCTTCAATGGTGAATCTGGCTCCAGAAGGTTGATAGTTTTATGGAGCGGCGGCATGCTGACATCCGCTTATTGACACTGTCACCCTACTGACTCTTTGTTCGGGTGGCTATGCCTGAGCCGAGCTGGGCGGAAGTACTGCGCCAGCGCGATGCAGACGATCACAAACCCCACCAGCCATTTCCGATCGCGCGTGCTGTTCATGCCTCCTGTCGTAATCCGAGCCTGCGCAAGAACGTCATCACCTGGAGCGAAATGAGTATTCCTGCGATAGCCCAGCGCGAGTCAGGTGTTTTGCTGAGAAAGGCGGGAGGCGGGGGTTCGCGCTACGGCATACCCCCGCCTGGGAGGAGGTTATTGGGGTTGTTGCTACAGCGTCGATTACGAAGATTCTCCGGCGAGTGATTTTGCGTGTCGGTTGGCACTAGCACTCCTGGCAATAGCTTGCAGGGCCGGTTTGCCCTTCAGCGCCTTGGTTTCCTCGTCCTTCCGAATAGCGGATCGAACGCTTTCACAGCAACTATTCTTGCATTTGAGAGACCAAACTCGGGAAGGAGTGCCTTGGGTGTTCTTGTTCTTCTGGTCGCGCAAACTGTAGCCTTCGAAGACAAATGCCCTTTCGCCCAAGCGATCGACAACGAACTAGCAGATGCGAACCCTTCCCCCCAGAAGTAGCGATCCTCGGGAGCGGCCAGTGGATGGCTCAGAGTTCTGCTCGCTCCGACTGGGGACTGAAGCTCTGGGAGTGGTAATCGGACTGGTTATCGTTGCGGTACCAACTCACGCCTAGCGCGTGCAGGATCAAAGTGTCCTGAAGCGTGAGGTGATCAGGATGTTCAACGGCGTGGAACGCGTATTGAACCCTGGCGTTCTGTGTGCTGCACCACGGTTCGTGTCGAATTATGGCGGCGCAGTGCCAACAAGCTGACTCCGCATTGTATCGGTTGCTATGGCGCCAGGGAGTTTCTTTGGAGATCGACATCTGTGTTGGCTCTCGGGTTTGCTGCCTTGAAGGTCAGCGTGTCTATGCATTGACGGTTGCGTTCGACAAACGATATTGGGCGGTCATGGCTCTCCGGCGAGCATGATCCTCATAATGACGTTTGGCAGCGGCTTCTGATCTGGAACGTTGCCTTGCGCATCCTTGCGAAAGGGAATCACCTTGCCGAAGCGCTGATAGCTCCGAGGCTTCCATCGTCGCTGGGGCCCCTTTGGTTTGGGGAATTCTATAATCTTCGCCACTGTAATCACCATTGTTTCTTGAACGGTGCCGGATTCTACAACCTGCTAAAAGAGTTGTTGACGAGCGCCCGGCCCGTTACCACTCCCAGCCGCAGTGGCAGCGCACTATGTCGTAGAGATGAAGCTTCTTGAGCAGAGACTTACAGACTGCACATTTTCTGGTCCACATTGGCTTTACTCCTTGTCTCGTAAGAGTCACTTCGCGCTCTCGCGGGTGCTCTTGACTTGCTCACTCTTGTTGCAAGCGGAAGGCCATCCCGGCTGCGATACGGCGGGCTCGCTTTGCCACCGCCAGTGATCTATCTTGATCGTGCTTCGCGCCGTCCCAGTTTCGAAACTCGTGCCGAGGGTTTGGTATCGCAGCGAAGGGTGAAAGTTCGAGAAGGTTTGCAGGAGACTTGTCGGCGGATATACCTCGATCTATCCGAAGCTTAGATTGACCGAAAGCGGATAGTGGTCCGAGGCCGCAACTGAGGTATGTACTCTGGGATTCATGGCGCGAATTGAGCCGCGTGTGAAAATCCAATCGATTACGCTTCCGCGGTCGAACAAGGATTTTGGGGGTGTCGTCTTGACCTGTTGGTCAGTGAAGGGACTTTGGAAGTCGTCGCGCTTCAGTTCCGAACAGGCATCGGTCCCAGCAACATCGAAATTCATGTCGCCCGCAAGCACCATGGGAGTACTAGGTTTGTACTTCTTTGAATCGCGGAGGCACTCACGCAGTTGAGCTTGGCGCAAATTTGCATCCCCGCGACTCTCGAGGTGGAGGTTATAGCTGACCAGCGATCGTCCTGCCAGGTTAACATCGACGATCAGGGCCATCCGTCCGCCGATTCTCTCCTGGAACGGCGTCGTGTCAGGAAGATACCAACGCGGACGCCAAAAATTTGACTGCCGTTGGAACCTTAGAACCCGTGGGTTGGATAGGGGCCAGGGGGAGAGCGTAGCCTGTCCATGGAAAGCAGGGGAGTTGCGCGAGCCTTGTGTGAGTTCCTGGAACTCGCAACCCCAAATGTAATTCATCCGTAGCTTTTGTGCGATCTCTCGGGCCACATCGAGGCGGTGCGTACGTTTGGCATGCATGTTGACCTCCTGCAAAAGCAGGAGGTCAGCTTTGGTATCCGCGAGAAACTCGATCACACCGCTCAACTGCAGTCCGCGATCAATGTTCCAATCCACGATACGGATGGAATTGGGCGGCCAAAGCGATAGGCTCCATGGAGCAAAGCAGCCCGTTTCGATCGGGTTTTTGGAGTTGATGTCCATGATCGACACGAGATTACGCGGTCAGGTTACGGGCCACCCATGCTCAGGTTTGAACAGAGGAGCTCGTCAACGACGCTACCGGCGTGACCGCAAAGGTACGATATGAATAGAGTGAGATCAGCCAAGCGCAATTTGCGCCAATGGCAGCTCCGATCAGCACTGCGTTCGTCAACCCTAGAATTGCGAACGCCAGAATAGCCCAGGGCAGGAAGCAGCGCCGGATCATGAACTCGGTATGTCGTCCGAGTCTGAGAATTGGATTCTCTCGTCTTTTCTCAGCCTGAGCCTGCCAGATTGCCAGGTATTGCTCAGGCCGTCCGCGCGCTAGCCGATGCCGTCCGAAACCCGTTACCAGGAATGTTGTGACTGCCCCGAACAAAAGCAACCCACCCCAAACCACGAATTTCGGCCCCACGGTCCGCACCAGCCCTATGGTCATCCCAGTAAATATGAACAGGTAATACAGGTAGTCGCAAATCGTCTCCAGCCAGCACCCAAAATCGGATTCCAGAAGCTTCAGGCGCGCTACCTCTCCGTCGCAACCATCCAGAATGCTCGCCCACAACGAAAGAAGGGCCGCGAACAACGTGTTCCAATACCCGCCCATCGCGAAGTACACACCAGAGAGGAATCCGACGCCTAATGTAAATATACTGACCATGTTTGGCGTAATTGGCCATTTTATGAGCTGCCGGCTGATGGGGACCGAGATCCTACGATTGAATTGGGCAAAGAAGCCGTCGGTAGGCTTTGTTAACCAGCGGTTGAGTTTGCCCTCGGCGGCGACCTGGTCAGCCGGGGTGATCACAACCTGCCAGCGGTCCTCCTGCACCTCCATACGCTGGGTGGAATTCTCCGTCAAGCCACGAGTAAATGTCAGTGGTGTGGCACGGTTGGTCGCGTTGCCCGGCGATTCTCGCTGCGATTGCGGAAGGTAAGCTCCAGATCCCAATCGGCACATCGCCAGACATTAGTGTGAGTGCCTCGCTCCCATCCCACGCCACTGCCTCCCGGAGCAGCCCTGGATAATAGGCTGCGTCACCGGCGATCACCAACAGATATCCCTGTTCATCCACAGAGGCGAGGTGAGCAACTGCTGAACTCAAGTTGTCGGCACTTGGTACGACTTCAAGCCACTCGACTGATTGAGGAAGGCGATCGGTGACGGCGAGGTGGTAGCGCAGCCTCGACGCATTGGCCGGATGCACACAGACAATAATGCGACTCGCTCCTGCTCTCTGAACTCCTAAGATGGAGCGGAGAATTACTGGGAGAGTACCGACCTTTCTCAGTGGTGGTCCAATGTCATACCAGCTTTGCGGACTACCGGCAAGAATAATGACTACACGTGACCGGGCCGCGGGCCGCGAAGCGCCGCGGTATGCCGGCAAAGGCTGTGCTCCTGCATTTTCGCTGTGAGAGTCGGCTCCACTCTGAGATGGGTAGCGATTCTTGTGCTTGGCCAGAACGAGCAGACATACGACTCCGATGCTTGCCCAGAAGATTGCGCGAGTGCGCCTGGCGACAGCGACCACCAGCCCGGTATCAGCCCCGAGGCCGAACATTCTTGCGATAAGAACGTTGCCGCCTTCGTAAGTTCCTACGTTGCCAGGATTGAACAATCCAACCACATTGACAAGCTTGGTAAAAGCCTCGTATATCAGCGCGCCAAATATAGCAATGTTGAAGCCCATTAGCCGCATGACCACGAAGATTTCCGACAGCGCCGCCATATGGGTCAGAAGGTTCAGGCCCAGGCATGCCCAGAATGCTCGTGGGGTATCACGGTGGAAATTAAATAGCTTGCTTTCGATGCTGGCAATCAGGTGCTCGCGTTTTTCCAGCCAGGATCTGCCGTAACGCAGTTTCTTAGCGACAAGCACCGAGCCGGTCAATATGGGCCACTGCCATTGAACCGCCGAGGCCAACCCGAGCAATAGAACTAGCGTCGCGACAGCGAAGATAGCTGCGTACGATAACCATGCATGCGCTAGATTCAGGGCGAACGGCGCTGCGGAAATTCCAACCAGGGCCACCATCGCGCCGGTTGCGACAAACAGCCCACGATCCATGGCGACAGAGGACACTCTGGAGGCGATTGGCACCTCCGAGCCGAGGGCTGAGACTCGTAATCCTTCGCCCAACGCTTGGCCAAGAAGACCAAGGTGTCCTACCGCCTCCGACGCAAGCCGAAGTTTGAAGAATTGGAGAAAAGGAACATTGTTCCGCTCGTCGGCAACAGCAAACCGCCATGCCCACGCCTTCGCAAAGTGAGCGACCCCACCCAACGCGATGACGAGCGCGATTCCCCAGCCGAGCTTTGAGGCATCGTGGATCAGTTTCGCCAAGCCGATTCGGTTGATCAAGTATGCCAGCAGGCCAACTCCGAACAGGCCCATCAGGACCCGAAGTACCTGACTCTTACCTGAAATAGCCTTAAGCACTGGCGTACTCCTGCATTGCAGAACTCGTGCCAAAGTGTTGGTCGAAGATCGTTGTCGCGAAAGCCAACGCCTCGGGGGTATCAACATCTTGCCAGGCGGCGTCGCCAATATCGAAGGCGCGGAACTTTTCAGCTTCTCCAAGTCTTCTCATTCCGTCGGACAACGAGCAGTTGCCGTTATTCTTCGCGGATTCGAGGGCGTCAAACACCTTCGGGCTGCACAGGAACATGCCTGTGTCGAAAGCATCGTAGTCCACAAGGTTCTTGCCAATCGCAACGATCCGGTCGCCATTCCGCTTAATCTTGGTTGTGTTGTCAAGGTCGAAAACGCTATCAATGTTCGGATCGACGGCCAGGATGACCTCCCCTTTGTCGAGCGGCTGTTGCAGCAGAGCTTTGGCGGTTGCAGCTTCGAAGATGTGATCTGACATCAGCAGCAAGAATGGCCCACGGACTTCGGCACGGGCCTTCAACAGAGAGATGCCATTGTCCTTATGGTATTCGGTATTTTCGACGAAAGTTATACTGATCCCGGCGAACTTTCGTTTCGCAATCCATCTTCGTATCGCTTCGCCGCAATAGCCGATGACAATGGTGAACTTTGTGACGCCTGCCTCCTGCGCGGCGAGCATCACGTGTTCCAGCAGGGGCACGCCGCGGACTTCCACCAGAGGCTTAGGTTTGCCGGCAGACCGCGAAACCAATCGGCTGCCGTTGCCTGCGGCGAGGATAACGCATTGATGAATGTTTGACATGGGTTGTCTCTTTCTGGGTTGTCCTGGCCGCTACTGATTCGGGCCTGGCTGCGACCGGACACTAGCCGTTTCGGAATTACTTCGAGGCTTCGGTGCATAATCGAAGTAGTTGATGGTTACCTTGGTAGTTCCGAATATGCGGACGTCCGTCACACTCTCGGTTGAAACCGGGAACCAGAATGGGCCGTTTTTTTGATAGGTATGAGTAAAGTGGATACTGCGGGTCCAGAAAGAGGGATTCTTGGCGGGCTTACCCTCTACTTTGACCAGGGCGTAATCCTGAGCATCAATCCAGACGCGCCCTGCAAATAGCCGATCCTCATGTCGCTTGGGCGTGACGTCGATGGCGTAGGCTAAGCGGCCGCCGATCATATCCGTGCCAACCATCTGAAAGTCGTAGTTCTCCGCGTTGACTTGTGTTCTGACGCGGACCTGGGGGCTGGAGGCTTCCGCCTCCGATTCCAGCATCTTGCGAAATACATGTTTTTCGGCCGCTTTCCATCCGTCTGCTTCGACGACCTCAAAGTGTTGGGTCCCGTCGGACCCGGATTCCATGTGCGCAAGCAGTTCTGCCCGCTTATGCATGCGATCGTTCTCAAGCACATACCGGCGCATTCCCTGATATCCATCGGCCAATGTGTGCCGTTGTGCGTCTCGCTGTTGCATGACGGCTACTACAGCATTGGCGTCAGTTAAGGCGTTGTTCTCTCCGGCGCTCAGGGAAATCGCCGTCAAGACTAAAAGTAGTGCTGCGCAAATGATTCGAGTTTTCATACCTAGAATTGAAAAACGAGCTTTCCTCGGAATAGGACCGCAGGACTGTTATAGAACTGGCCAAAATTGGTGCTGGCGATGTCGTTTTGCACATCGCGTGGGTTGAAGCGACCGAATAGGTTGTAGACACCGCCTCCGATTCGCGCTTTGAGATGATGCTCGCGGAATGGCAGCGAAATAGGACGAGTCACCTGGAGATCGAAGGACGAGAACCACGGGTACCGGTTGACGTTTCTCGCGCCGATGTACTCGCGATATTCGTTCTCTACGGAATAGGGAAACCCGGTATGGACATCGAATACCGGGACGATGGTCAGCTTCCACGGACCCTCGATGTCGGCGTGGACCAAAACCCGATTGGGAGCATCGAAAGCCAACCTCCCCTGCACATCGGGTTGAATCACCGCCTGAGGATAGTTGCCGAAAAACAGCAGCGGATCGTTCAGGTCGCCGTAGGCTCGTGAGTGAACGTAGGAGGCGTCCAGCATCATTCGAGGTAGGCTGTATCTGCCCGTTATCTGAAACTCCCGGTAAGAGTCGCTTCCCGCGTTGGAAAGAGTGATAAAGCCTGAACCCTGGCCGGCGCTGGGATTGACCACGAAGTCTCTCGTCGTATTGCGTTGCTCATAGGCAAGCCTTAGAGTGAAGCGCTCCGTGACTTGTCTTTCCAGCGCGAGATTCCACGCTGTGCTGCGTGGGTTCTGGAGTTCTCCGCCAAGACGGTTCACATAAGCGGTGGAGCTGAGCGTCTGGCCGTTTGGAGCGAGCAGGCTAACAGTACGATCCGGCATTTGGTCGAAGACCGGATACATGAGGGGGACACGATCGTAGAAAATACCAATGCCACCCTTAAGCAGCGTCTTGCCGTCATTAGTGAGAGCCAGCAGAAAACCCATGCGAGGCGCAACGTGAGTCGAGCTGGTTACACTGTCGCTATCGAAGCGGAGCCCCATGTCGAGCGTCAGGCGGTGAAAAGGCGACCACCGGTCCCCGGTGAACCACGTGACCTCGTTCTGGGTGGTACCAAAGTAAGTCGGTGGGGTAAATGTCAATCGCTCTATCGGCAGGTTGTTGGCTCCGATAAGCTCGACCGGGAGGAAGGTTTCGCGTCCGTTATAGGTCGAGTGAGCGTATTCCACCCCAAACTTCAGTTGGTGTGAGCCCAGGAAGCTCTTGGGAGCCATCTGATAAGTTTCTTGCCAGTCGAATCGAGTGGCCCGTCGGGACTGGCGGTTGAAGAACCCGCCCTCGGTCGTGTCAACCAGAAGTTGGAAGGGTTGGTTGTTTTGGGCCGTGACGTCCACGTCGTATCGTTTAAAGCTGAGCTGAGATGTGAGAATGCTGTCGGGCCCAAGTAAGTAATGGTCCTGCCCATAGAGCTGATATCCCCGCTGGTGGAAGTCTCCGGTAGAGGGCTGCGGTGTAAATGTATTCAGCCCAAGGAAGTCCAGCTTTTGCGGATAGACTGCGACGGAAAGAGTTGCCGTCTGTTTTGGACTGATCGTCAAGTCGTATTGACTATAGGAATTGAAACCCTCCAGCTTAGTGTCTCTTTGTAGGGGCGGTAGAGTATCGCTGTTCACCGGTGTGCGGACAAATCGATACTCAAACGACTCGGTGACTGCCAGACGGTCTTTGATCAGAGGACCAGTGAAGGTCATGCGAGGCGTGGCCGACGACAGTCCGATAATGCTGCCGTCGCGCACGCGCGGCCGTGGCATGATGTTTTGGATCGAAAAGTGGTAGCCGTCAAAGTCCCCGGTCTTAGTCTCGACGTCGGAAACAGCTCCTGTCAGCTTCCCATACTCAGGATCGTAGGGGTTGGAAATGACTTTCACTGACGAAACGACGTCGATTGGCAGACTGATGGCCGGGCTGCCGGTGGCCGGGTCGGTAACATTGGCGCTGTTAACGAGCGCGCCGCTCTGCGTGTTCCGGGCGCCCTTCAAATTCATCATCCCGTCGGGGCCGCGAACGACACCGGGCACGAGAGGAAGCAAGCTTTGAAATTGCTCGTTGACGTTAGGAGCATTGTCTACAGTCTTTTCGTCGATGGTTTCAACGGGAGCAGGAGATGAAGACGAGGAATCAGTCGCGGTTACGGTTACTGAGGTCTTAACGTCGGCTAGCGTAAGCTGTATGGGAAGTTGAATTACCTTGTTGGGCTCGAGGGTGATGCTCATCTCTGACTTTAAAGTCTCGAAACTTGCTTCCACGGCATAGTCCCCCGGCGGCAAATTATAGAGGAAATACTTGCCATCCTGATCTGTTTCGGTTATCGCCATGGTCGGCCCGCTGACCAGCACTTTTGCCTTCGCCACGTATGCCTCGCTACCTGGGTCCCCGACGAATACGGTTCCTTTCAGGCTGCAGGTCCCGCCAGGAACATTCTGGGCGTATCCGCTTTGAGCCAGCCAGCAAAATAGAATCAGCACATAAGGCGCTTGACGGATTGCCGTTAAGGCCCAGCCAGGACGGCTGACGGTTGCTCCATCGTCTCGAAGAGCGAGGCCGCGTCGCATTGAGATCCGCGACACTATGTTCGCCTTCAAGCTTGAGGAGCCAGGAGGATTACCAAACGAAGCTGCGGCTCTATTTGACCGAAGGCTCTGATACAGCAGCGTCAGATAGAAGGATAGTAGCCGGCTGAGTGGTTCAGGTTTGAATTGGCTTGCTGACATTCGGCACCATCCTTGGGCGTTGTCATAGCACTTGGCATTCCAAAGCCGCAGGCAGACGAAAGCAGCAAGAAGTAAGTCATAGCTCGGCGGGCGGCTGACATTCTTTGGGCAGTTGTCAACAGGTTGACAGAGGGTTGTTCAACGGAGGCACGCGGCGCGGAAATGGATGTGGGTTATGTACTTACCGAGAACTGGTCAACCGTTAGCAACATCCATAAGCACTCATTCTATTATTCTGTAGCTGAGCAGATGTCTATCTTGCTTTGCGAAAACTGCCAAACCCGCGGGTAGTTCGTCCTGCCGAGCACTTGGCTGCCTAATTAGGCGCGCTCCCACGGAAGAAAATGGCCCTCGATCTGCAAGAACCCACTCTGGTTGACCTTGTGGAGAGCACATCATGATGATCCAACACCGACTGATCGTACTCATTTTGTTTTGTTTCGCCATAACCCTGGTCGGCGCACCTCGATTGTCGGCGCAGAGCCCACGTACTGTCGAGGCCACCGTTCCGTTCGACTTCTGGATCGAGGGGAGCCTCCTTCCGGCCGGCGGTTACTAGATCGAATACATCGGTTCGTCAGCATATTTTGTGTTCCGCAGCGAAGACGGTAAGAGCGTCCACGAAGTCTACACTCTTCCACTTGATGATATCCCGGTAAAAGAGGCCCACGCAAAACTCGTATTCAGGATTGCAAAGGGAAGATATTATCTTTACGGGGCGTCGGGACCGTATGGAAGGCGTGTAGTGACGGCAGAATCTGTACGGCCGGCGCCGTCTGGCGACTCCAGGATTGAAGTGCCCATCGTTTACCGTTAGAACCAGTATTCGCCAGAACCAGCATTCGTCACCAGCCGCGGCTGGGTCTGAGGGACAGTCGGTAGAGGTTAGTATGACAACAGTATCGACTAGCCTTCTGAGGCTTATATGGAAAATGCCTCTTTACAGCCCTATTCTTTGCTCTCGCCGTGGCTGTTGTCGCCTGCGCCCGCCAATCTGGTGACTTGCGAGATGAGCTGCAGCAGCTCTGACAACAATATAACTTGATATGACCGGTTAGTGTGGCGGGGTGAAGGATGTAAATGTCCGGTGGGCCACGCTGGCTGTCGCCTTTCTAGACCGCGCTCGACCCGACATCGTCACACAAAGCGGAAACTACGCGAAGAGTAACCGTCGCGTGTGGTTCTATGATGTGAAAGGCGCCGCCGGACTACGGAGTGGATGGTTCCACTTCGCCAGCGCTAAAGGTGGTACGACTCAGTCAGAGATAAACATCCCAACCACAACTCCAACGCGGCCAGCACACCGTAGTTTGTGTTAGTGGTTGGACGCGACGAGGTAGTGGTGTCCGTATTTGGTCTCGACGGTCAAGAGCTTGACATCTGACAAAGCGGTTCCGCTGCTTGCCTGTTTTTCAAGTCCCGTCCGTCCAGATCTAATCACTCACATTGGATTTCATGGGGGGACTTCCGCTGCACACAAATGTTTGGCCACCGGAGTGCTCATGGAGGTGTGTTTCGACACTGCAGGACGGTGGAGGGAGCCAATGAGGCCAAAAAAACAACGCGAAAAGGTTGTCGCTGAGATTACAGCCACGCATCTGATGAGGCTCATGCAGGAACAAGGAAGATTCCTGGATCCGCAACAAGCCGTTGCCTTCTTCAACGAAGGCGATCGAGCCTACATCATGTGGATGCAGATGATGTACGCAGGTGAAGACTATATCAAGTCAGTGATGACGCAGGCCCCCCGATCCTGCGCCACTACCTTGAACTCTGTTCTCGCGGCCTGAGGCTCGGATTAGGAGCCTGGAAAGCTGCCAGATGTCTCGCTGGGCCAACCCAGCCAAAAGACGAAGAAGGTCCGCTCCAAGCAGGAACTTATTATGTCGCGCGATACCGGCAAGTATCTCAAATTCGGCAGCGTAACGGTTCTGATCATTATTGCCCTGGGTTATCTGGCATACACCGGGGTGCAGGCAAACAAGAGCTACTACGTGACGATTAAGGAATTGCGTGGTATGGGCGATTCCGCTTATACCAAGCGGTTGCGCGTGGGTGGGAGCGTCCAGCCCGGTTCGATCCAGCGTACCGGCAGCAAAGTCGAATTTGTCTTGGTGGAGAAGGATCAACTCTTAAACGTGGTGTACACCGGGACGGAAGTGCCACCCGATACTTTCAAGGATAATGCTCAAGCTCTGGCCGAGGGCAGCTTCGGCCACGATGGTGTTTTCCAAGCTCAGGAACTGCAAGCGAAGTGTGCTTCCAAGTATGCGCCACAGGAGCCGGGCACTCCTGCGAACACGCCGCCCGCAAAGAGCATGACGGAAGTGCGGGTCGCAAGTTCTGCGGCAACGGCCAACTGGGACAAGCCATGAAGGTAACGAAAATTGCGATCTTGATTTTGGCGATGGCGGCAGTGCTGTACATTCTGATCCCCAGCCTGTCGTGGGCAGAAGATGGAACTACCCTGTCCAAAGCGCAATGCTCGGCGTTCCACGCTATGCGAATACGTCTGGGCCTGAGCGAATTCGCGCGGGCCACAGGCTCCAACCTGAGAGTGAACGCGATACGCCAGATCGAAGCTGGATGCCCAACCGGCAACGCTAAGAAACCATGAGCGACAATTCAAAACAGCCAATATTGGTATTGCTCACCAGCCACTGGATCAGCATGTTAGGCGTCGCGCTGGTGACAACCGCCGGGTTTTCCTGGCTGTTCGTTTTGCCCATCCAGCTTCGAGGCCGTGCCAGCAATCCCTACATTGGCATAGTGGTTTTTCTCGTCATCCCGATTATTTTCATCCTCGGCCTCGCGTTGATACCGCTCGGAGTCTTCCTGGCGCGGCGGCGGATCGAAAGCACCGAGCAGGCACTGTTGGCGACCGCCGATCGGCGAACTGTGTTTCGGAAGCTTGCAATTTTTTTCGCTGCAACCACTGTAATTAACATCGTGATTGGGACCCAAGGCACCTACCGTGCGGTTGAGCATATGGAAACGCCACAGTTCTGCGGGCAGAGCTGTCACGTCATGAAACCAGAGTTTATCGCCCACCAGAACTCACCGCACGCACGCGTGGAGTGTGTAGATTGCCACGTTTCCCCTGGCGCTGTTGGCTGGGTGAAGAGTAAGGAAGGCGGCCTGCGGCAGTTGAGGGACACAGTCTTCCACCGCGTCCATTACCCGATCGAATCGGCCATGGAAAGCAATCGCCTGGTCCCTTCCCGAGTCACTTGCGAACAGTGCCACTGGCCACAAAAGTTTGACGCCGTAAAGCTGCGGGTGATTTTCCACTTCCAAGACGACGAGGCCAACACCCAGACGCAGACAGTTTTGATGATGCTAACGGGCGGGGGCGACCTTGGCGGCATTCACGGGAAACATCTCGGTCGAGGAGTTGAAATCCATTACGCCACCGCCGATCCCAAACGTCAGACCATTCCCTGGGTGGAGTACAGGAATCAGAGCACCGGTGAGATCCGGACATTTCTTGCGGATGGCTCAACCGCGAAGTCGGTCGCGAATCTGCCCCGCTATCAGATGCAGTGTGTCGACTGCCACAACCGCCCGACCCATACATTTGAGCTTCCGGAGCGCGCCGTGGACGAAGCGATGGGGTTGGGAAACATTTCTCCAACTCTACCCTTCATTAGAAAGAAAGCGGTCGAACTGCTCAAGGCGAAGTATTCGAGTAATGCAGAGGCTTCGCGCGTTATCCAAGCAACATTAACTGGTTACTATCAGCAGAGCTACCCAGCCATCTCATCGCAGCGTGCCAAGGACATCTCCAGCGCCGGCGCTGAGATCGCTGCCATCTATAACCGGAACGTATTTCCCGATCTCAAGGTCACCTGGGGCACATACCCCAACAATCTCGGACATACCGACTTCCCAGGATGCTTTCGCTGCCATGATGGATCGCACTCCACATCCGATAAGAAGATGACCATCACGCAGGACTGCAACACCTGCCACGAGCCCCTCGCAATTGAGGAAGCTAGCCCCACGGTATTGAAGACGCTAGGACTCGCAGAGCACATCGCTAGCCTGCAAAAACCTTGAGGTAAAGAACCTCGAACCGGGCTGGCTGACCCAGCAGTTAAGGGAGAGAGCAGTAGCTGGGTGCGCCGCACGGCTCAGTTGAATTTGATGCAGGTGAATTGAGCAGCCTATGATTCTCGTCCACCAAGGCTATGTGACGATCATTCTCGTAACGCTCACGCTCATATTGCAGGGCGCAGGCATGGCCGCTCTCATCCAGTGGATAAAAGCTCAGTTTCCCAATGGTATTCACCAGCTCGGCCTTTTCCGCTCCTTCCTGCTCGTGGTGCGATTCACCAGTCTGCTTGTGTGCTTGCACATGGCGGAGATTCTGTTGTGGGCATCGTTTTATCACTGGAAATGTGTTGCGACATGGGAAGCGGCTTTCTATTTTTCGGCGGCCAATTATTCCACAGTCGGCTCGGGGGATCTTTTTCTCAAACAAATGTGGCGAACGATGGGCCCGGTAGAGAGCCTTACAGGTATGTTGATGTGCGGACTCTCCGCAAGCTTCCTGTTTGCCGTTGTGACCCGGCTTATCGAGCTCAAGGACCCGGAGCTAGCTGGCCCGCACGCTGGCGCTCCCGCTTACTCAAGCTGCGGAGCCGGCGAACAGACTGGGGCGCGACAACGAGAACCAGTGAACATTAGAGACGCTATTGGCGCCAAACGCTGGGATGGGTGACTAGGCAGGTATGAATACCGCAACGAGTGTCCTGGTTGGAATGAACATGCCAATCGACTGCGCGATTCTCATCCTGACGGCGGACTGGAAGTCCATACCCAGAAAGAACCGCATGGTCTATTCTAGGTGAGCACCGCCCCACCCACTCTCTCACAGTCCCGTGTCTGCCTATGGTCCGTCAATGCCAATATTTCGACGGCCAGCTGCACACCGTTGCTCGATCGACCCCTCTCTTCAATAACTTAGAGCCTACTGGCGTGGCACGTTAGCTGCATCGTTCGTCAACAGGTGAAGATGCGCGGACCGAGTTACATCATTCCATGTCGTATGGCTGCCGCGAGTCTCGCGTTGTCGAGTCCGCGACTTGTCGTTTCCGCTAAAACCCTGAGCTTGGTTACTGGCGGAGCATGAAGCTACGTTGATAACCACAAGGATGATACTTTGAACATGCATAGGTACATTACATATCTGCTGGAGGCGTCCCGGTCCTTCCTACTACTTGTGGGGCTTGCATTGTTGTCGGCAGTTCCAACGCTGGCACAGCAGGTGCCGACCGCGGAGCAGCAGCTCGGGAGTATTGCTGCAACCGTAATCGATCCGAACGGGGACACTGTTCCAGGCGCCACGGTGGTTCTGCAAGGCCCTGCGTCCAGCGACCGCGATACCACCGTGGCGAATGACAATGGTTTCTTCGAATTCGGCGATGTCAGGTCAGGAATTCCTTATCGTGTCACGATCCATGCCGGCGGGTTTGCCGACTGGACCTCGCCCTCCTTTGTGCTCCAGCCAGGCCAATACAAAATCCTAACTGGCTGTAAACTCCGGCTCGAGGATGTACAAACCAGCGTTGACGTAGGTTACTCGTCGGTAGAGGTTGCTAGCGAGCAGGTCGCATCGCAGGAGCAGCAGCGGGTGTTCGGCTTTATTCCAAATTTTTATGTTAACTATGATCGCTATCCTGAGCCGCTCACTGCAAGACTCAAGTTCCAGCTTGCTATGAAAGTCGCCACTGATCCTGTAACCGGCCTTGGCATAGGCCTCGTTGCCGGCATACGCCAGGCGGCAGACAGCCCAAACTTCCAACAGGGCGCCAGGGGGTATGGCCAACGTTTTGGAGTCACGGCGGCCAATACCTTTAGTTCAATTATGATTGGAGGGGCGGTCCTGCCATCCCTTCTGCATCAGGATCCACGCTACTTCTACCAAGGTACAGGAACAAAGACATCGCGCATTTTCCACGCACTCTCTCACCCATTTGTCTGCCTGGGAGACAACGGGCATCTGCAGCCAAATTACTCGAGCCTGGGGGGCGACTTGGCATCGGCTGCTCTTTCGAACGTCTACTATCCCCAGTCGAATCGCGGGGCAGGCCTGGTGCTCGGAAACTTCGCCATTGGCACCGCCGAACGCATGATCGGCAACCTTGCCCAGGAATTCTTACTGCGCAGGTTTACGAAAACCCAGAGATAGGCTCCGTGAGTCCGGTTCTGGAATCACGTCCCGGTGCCGGTCACTGTCACTTCCTCGGCTGCGGCGGGCAAAGTGAAAGGGACGCAGTGCCCCGTCCGGAATTGAGTTTTGCCCCCATAAGCGGCCGCCGTGCGACTCGACAATGGAACGGCAGATCGCCAGACCCATGCCGGAGCCCTGCGGTTTGGTGGTAAAGAAGGCATTGAAGATCTGGTCGGCCTTGTCAGTCGGCAGGCCCACGCCAGTGTCACTCACCGGGACCAGCGCCTGGCCACCCTGGTCCAGTTGCGGAGATATCTTGTACAACGATCGCAAACGCTCACAATGTTGTCAGGGGCACGCTTCCCGTCCTCCATGATCTGGGCTTGAGCCGCTATTCAGGGGAGGGGGCAACTGTTTTCGGTAGAAAGGATAGACAGAAAGGATGGCTTCTGCCTGCCGGTTACATCATTCACTCCTACAAAGCGGCCGCTCCGATCTCCATATACTGCCGCAATGTAATACGTGTCCTTTTGTTCTTAGGAAACCTGTGAAACCCCGCCTTCCTATTTCAGCAGACCATCTTTTCAAATAACAATGAGCCTTTGAACACTACAGGGACGCGGTGAGCTGCGGATAACATGAGGAGTCTTGCTCTGTGCTGGCGCACACACGCCAAATCACTCCCAGCGACGCCATTAGCGGTATCGCGAGGTAAATGCCGACGATTCCGCCGATCTCGGCGCCGACCAGTACCGCGAAAATCGCCGCCAGCGGGTGAAGCTCCAAGCGACCTCCCATGACCCGCGGCGAAATAAAATAATCTTGCGCCAATCTCCAAACAGCCAGCAATACAGCCATCCAAATCCAGTGTGAGTGATTGACGATACCAACGCCGATAATTACGGCGAATGTGCTCATCCAGCCAAACGCCGGAATGAACTCTAATAATCCTCCCAACACAGCCAAAGCGATAGCGTGAGGAAACCTCAGAAGCCCCAAGGCGCCGCAATAATACAAGAAAGAGAGACCACACAGAAGTACCTGCGCGCGAATATATCTGGTGAGCATGACATGCAGTTCGTCTGCTACGGCGCGAATCCTCGGCCGCTGTTTCGCGGGAAAGAAGAGCCGGATCATCACATCCGCGATATGGTCGCCGTCGCGCAAGAAAAAGATTGCCAGGATGGGAATCAGAAGTAACCCAGCCAACACTTGCACAGTGTTGGAGAGATAACGATCTACGACTCGCACCAGGTCCTGGATGTCCTCTTTGTGCCTCGTAAGTACGGCTCGCAAGCGAAATTCCTGTTGTTCGCTCCAACCGTATTCCCCTCCCAGTTGGGTGGCGATATCTCCGGTGGAGAGCCCATCGAGCAAGACCGGCACTTCGTCCACCAATTTCACGGTATGTCTGGCGAGACCTGGCGCAAATGCATAACCCAGCACTGCCAGCAGAATCACGAAGGCAAGATAGACCTCCACTACCGCGGGCCCTCGTAAATTTCTGAAGAGTAAAGAATGTTTCTCCAGGAACTTGACCACAGGATTAATCAAATAGGCGAAAAATATGGCGAGGACGAAGATCAGGATGATGCGCCGAGCACAGTAGGCGGCTGCGCACACCACGGCAAAGAACAAAATGGTCAGCAGGACGTTGGCAGTACGGCGATCAGGGAAGGCCATTCGTTTGTCGCCCGCCCCCGGGAAATCACCCGACGCGTCGTACAGTTTGTGCCACATTGGTTCCCACGCAGCTGCGCCTTGCAACCAGGTACACAGCACTTTCCGTACCAATGGCAAACCCAGTCTGACCTCTATTTCGCCGGCGAAAACCACGTGTTGCGGACAATTGGAATCGAATGACTATAGAGGGTCTCATAAATCTCGGAACCGACAGTCTTTCGAGGCTAAAGCTTGTCTTGATTTGATCGTTTGCGGCACGGCTACAGCCGTGCCCTTTCAAACCCGATTTATATGATGCCTTCCAGGGACTTGCTATCGATGGGAGGACGCCTCGCCGACAATTTCGGATGTCGAGTGTCAATTAGCCAACACTTCCGTCGAAAGGGCGACTACGAGATCCCGATCTGGCATCGGTCACCCTGATTTCTTGCCGGCGGTACGAGCTAAGAACGCCCGATTAAGAACGGCGGCGGCTTCGATCATCTCCTTTCCGCTCTGTGCCGGAGGGACTTGATTTCTCAGAAACGCCTTTGCCAAACACTCGCAGGCGACCCGCCCGGCATTCGATGGCGCTGAGGCTTTGAATGGAACCTTGAGTGCTGAAAGAAGAATGGACTCGCGCCAGCCGGCTTTGCAGCGGTTCTGCCGGGCTAGTCAATTGCCGGTCCATGGTAAGGCGGATAAATGCATAGAAAACACTTGTTCGTTATCGCAGCGCTCATCGTGGTATTGCTGTCGCCTCTTAATCTGGCTTTTTCCCAGGACTTCGCTTTGCCGCAGAACAAGCCGGGCGGGCTGAGTGCCCAGTCTGCCCAAGGCGATGGCGCTCAAGCGCAAAGTGATCAAGATATGGAACTGCTCAGGAAGGACCTCCGATCAGCGAGGAAGCAGATGGTTGCGGCCAACATGAGCCTGACGGACGCCGAGGCCGAGAAATTCTGGCCCGTTTACGACCAGTACGCGGCCGATCTAAGCAAAGTTGACGAGACGAAAGCTACGCTGATTAAGCACTACATGCAGACCTTCGACATGATGAGCAGCGATGAGGCTGAGAACTACTTGCAGAAGCGCGCGGCTGCCGAGGAATCGGTCATCCAGTTAAGACTCAAGTACATTCCCCTCTTTCGCAAGGTCCTTTCGGGCCGGCAAACGGCACGGTTTTTCCAGATTGATTGGAGACTCGGTCTGATGATGGATCTGCAATTGGCGCAGATGCCTTTGATCGATCCTTAACCATATTGAGCAACCCCAGATGGCACTTGACGCCAGAAGGATAGTCGGTTGACGAGCAAAATGCTCACTGCGCCCGATCTCGAGATCAGCCTGGATAAGGGCGATGGGGCGACGCTCGTGCGCTTGCGGGGACGCCTCAGCATCGACTCTTCGCCAGCCTTCCGTGATCAGCTTCTGGCCGTCTTGCGACGGCCATCGACGAAGGCCATCGTCGTCGATCTGACCGAGGTCTCCTACATTGATGCCTCAGGCATAGCGACTCTGGTCGAAGCGCTCAAGATCGCCCGCCACGGCCAGGACACTTTGTGCCTGAAGGGGCTGCAAGGCCGGGTGCTTCGTCTGTTCGAAGTTACCGGCATATTGAATCTGTTCGAAACCAACGGCTGTAGAAGTGCTTCCACAGCGTCAAAGGTGTCCTGATGGCAGCTGTTCTCGAAGACGTCGGAAGGAAGACCATCGCCCAACTCGATTACGTCGGAAGTCTGAGCGTTCAGTTGTGGGCCACGCTACGCGCCATCAGGACCGCGTTGCCTTTTGTCGGGAACCGCTGGCGATGGCAGGCAACGGTGCAGCAAATGCTGCAGATTGGCGTGGATGCACTGCCGATGGTTTCGTTGATGGCGATTTGTAGCGGCTTCATTCTTGCCATGCAAGGAGCTTCGGAACTTCGCCGTTTCGGGGCGTTGCATTATGTCATTGATCTGGTTGCAGTCGGCTTCACGCGTGAACTCGGCCCGCTGATCACGGCGATCGCCGTCAGCGGACGGTCGGGTTCCGCATTCGCGGCGGAGATCGGGACCATGAAGGTGACCGAGGAGATCGATGCGCTCCGGGTCATGGCCTTTGAACCGGTTGAATTCGTCCTGGCGCCAAAATTTCTGGCGGCGTTGATTGCGGTGCCGTGCCTCAGCATCGTCTCGAATCTCTGTGGCATTCTCTCCGGCGGATTATTCATGTTTTTCAGCACGCGCCTGGGGCTGGTGCTCTATTTGCGATACGTGCTCAATTCGATCGAATTGCGGGACGTGATCAGTGGACTCATCAAGAGCGTAGCGTTTGCCGCCATTATTGCTCATGTCGGCTGCCTGGAAGGATTTCGTGTCCGCGGAGGGCCCGATGCGGTGGGCCGCTCCACGACCAGCGCGGTAGTGAGGTCGACATTCCTCGTCATCGTGGCCGATGCCATTTTCACCGCCCTCTTTTACTTTACGGGGAAAATGTGACGTCCATCATTTCGATTCGCGATTTGGTTGTCGAATACGACGGGCGCCGGGTGCTGGACGGGCTGAACCTGGACATCGAGCAAGGGGAGACGATGGTCCTGCTCGGCGGCAGCGGTTGCGGGAAAAGCACGTTGTTGCGTCAGATCCTCGGGCTGGAGCGTCCCAAGTCGGGCAGCATCTCAGTGAAGGGAACTGATATCACCCGCTGCACCCTGGCGGAACTGGGAAAGGTCCGGCGTTCCATGGGAGTCGCTTTTCAAAGTGGCGCTTTGTTCAATTCAATGTCAGTTCAGGACAACGTCGCTCTCACCTTGCGGGAGCACACCGCACTTGCCCCTTCCATCATCGACCTCATGGTCTGGATGAAGCTGGCGGTGGTTGGTCTGGCGGACTCCGGCAAACTCTACCCCCCGGAACTGTCGGGCGGCATGATCAAGCGCGCGGCCGTTGCGCGGGCGCTGGCACTGGATCCCGAACTTCTGTTCTTCGATGAACCTTCTGCCGGACTGGATCCGATTGTTGCGGCGGAGCTGGACGAACTCATCCTGCTCCTCAAAGAAGCCTTCCAGATGACGATGATCGTTGTCACTCATGAACTCCCCAGCGCGTTCCGAATCGCCGACCGCATCGCGATGTTGTACAACGGCACATTCTGCGCGGTGGGAACCAAGGACCAGATCAAGTCGAGCGTGAATCCTCAGGTAAGACAATTCCTTGATCCCGTGCCTGACAACATTGCAAATTCACCGGCCATCGCCGCTTATCTCGAAAGATACCTGCAGAATCAGGAGCCAAACTAGTGACAACGGAAGCAAAGGTGGGGGCCTTCGTCCTGGCATGCCTCTCGATCCTTGCATTCACGGTCATCTACCTTATGCACGCGCAGTTCAGCAGGGACATGGTTCCCTACCGAGCTTATCTGCGTTACGCCGGCGGACTTGAGCCAGGAGCTGACGTGCTCTTCGGTGGAATCACCGTTGGCAAAGTCACAGCCGTGCGGCCCTGGACGTCAGATCCGACCAAGATTGAAATCCTGCTCGAAGTTAAACAAGGCACCCCGTTAAACGAGAAGTCGATCGCCAAGCTCGGGCTGGTGAGCATCATGAATAGCCCTGCATTGTCGATCTCCACCGGCAGCAACGACGCGGAGCGGCTTGCAGCCGGATCATCGATCCCGTCCCAGGAAGCAGCCAGTCTGGATGAGATCGAGGGCAAGCTTGCCACCGTCGCGGATAACGCAGACGGCCTCATCACGCAAGTGCGGGGAGAACTCAAAGGCATCACTGGCAACGCGCAAGATCTCCTCGCCAATCTGAATACCGTTACGGGCCCGCCAACGCAACAGAAGATTCAAGCCATGCTGGATCACGTCAACACAATTCTGGCGACCGAAGGCCCGAAGATCGATCGGATTTCCGATCAACTGATCGTGCTCAGCCAGCACGCCGATGACACCGTCCAGAACGTAAATGGCGCCGTTACCGATGTACGGGAGCCGATGCGCAAAGATCTGGCCGAACTGCAGAACACTTTGCAGCAAGCCAAGCAATTACTGTCGGACATCCAGGTCGTGGTACGAGCGAACGATTACAAGATCGACGACACGGTAGACAACCTGCGCGTGGCAACCGACAACCTGGATCAACTGACCGACTCGCTGAAGCAGCGCCCGTGGAGCATGATTCGGATCAAGCAGCCGAAAGAGCGGCAGGTCCCACAACAATGAGGGTGGACATGAAAAAGCATCTGAAGGCAGCTGGTTTCGCGCTTGGGGCCCTAATCGTGTTGGCTGGCTGCGGAAAGCCGGTGAAGTATCCGAACTACTACACGCTCTACGCACCGCCGCCACCGGACCCGCCGATGTCGGAAAATGCCCACGCAACCTTGGCGATCCGCGAATTTCGTGCACCCGCTTACCTGCGGGAAGGTGCCATTGTGTACAAGACGTCGCCGGAACAGATTGGCTTTTACAATTACCAGCGCTGGGCGGTGGATCCGCGGGAGTTCCTGACCAATGCCGTGGCGGACCGCGTGCGCGCCAGCGGAAACTTCGCGCAAGTCAAAACCTACGACGGGCGCCCCGACATCAATTATGTTCTCAGTGGACGCCTCGAAGAGCTTGACGAAATCGACTACGAAGGTGGCGTCAAGGTGAAGGTTGCTATCTCCGCCCAGATGGTAAGCGTCGCCACGGGAGCGACAGTGTGGACCAACTCTATTTCCGAGGTTGGAACAGTCAGCCAGCGCGATGTGCCTGCCGTTGTGTCCGCGATGAACAGTACGATGCAGCGGGCAATTGAAAAGCTGCTGGATCCCCCTCCTGCTCCCCTCCCGGTCAAGGCAAACTAGGCATCGGCGGATACACCTAGAAATAGACCTCGAAAGTCCCGTTCCGGCGTCACGTTCCGGTTGCGGGCACTCTCGCTGCTTCGGCTACGCTTGCGGGCAAAGTGAAATGAAAGTTAGCGCCCCGTCCGTCATTCGCCGTGGCCCATAAGCGCCCTCCATGTGACTCGACGATGGAGCGGCTGATGGACAACCCCATGCCAGAGCCCTGCGCTTTGGTAGTAAAGAAGGCATTGAATATCTGATCCGCCTTTTCCGCCGGCAGACCCACTCCGGTATCGCTTACCGAGATCATCACCCGTCCGTCCTGGTCCAGTTGCGAGCTGACCGTAAGGACTCCGCCTGTCTCCTTCATCGCCTCGATTCCGTTGAGCATCAGGTTCATCAAGACTTGCTGCAGTTGAACCCGGTCTGCCGTTATCTTGGGAAGGTCCGCAGCAAGATTCGTGCGTATCGAGACGGCATAACGGTTGGCCTCGCCGCGCAACAGTACGACCATCTCGCGCACAATCTCATTAACCTCGACCAGTTCCCGTTTCGGAGGAGACTTCTTGTACAACGAGCGTAGGCGGTCGATGATCTCAGTCGCGCGGTTACCGTCCTGCACGATTCTGTCTGTGGCTTCGCACGCCTCTTCCAAATCCGGCTGCTCGCGCTTCAGCCAGCGCAGGGTGGTCTTAGCATTCATAATTGCCGCCGCAATGGGCTGCTTTAGCTCGTGAGAGATCGAGGCCGCCAATTCGCCCATCAGGCTCACCCGGTTGATGTGAGCCAGGTCTGCCTGTAGCTCTTCGGCGCGCTTGCGATCCGTCACGTCGACGTGAGTTCCCACCACCTCTATCACCTCTCCGCTCGCACCGAGAACCGGGTGTCCGACCGCATGGATGTGTCTCACGGTTCCGTCGGGCAGCACGATTCTGAACTCGTTGGCGAAATCAGCTTTCGTGCGCACTGCGTTGTCGGAATTTGCCCGCACCCTGTCGCGATCTTCCGGATGAACCCGTTGCCGCATGCTTTCCACGTCCGGCGGACCCTTCTGTGGATCAAATCCCCAGATTCGAAAGTTTTCTTCGGACCAATAGAGAGCCTCTCCTTCAGTTCGATAGGCCCAACTACCCGTGTGAGTCAGTCTCTGAGCTTCCGCCAGGTAGGCTTCGCTGCGCCGGAGAGCTTCGTCGGCGTGCTTGCGATCTTCAATTTCAGTCGAGATGCCGTACCACTTGACGATCTTGCCTCGCGCGTCCCGCAGCGGAACGGCGCGTTCCAAAAACCAACGATATTGCCCATTCGCGCTCCGATAACGCAGCTCATTTTCGAACGGCTCACCGGTCTCCATCGAGGTGAGCCATTTCTCCCGATTTCGCTCCACGTCCTCGGGGTGAACGGCGGTTTCCCAGCCGAAGCCCACCGTCTTTTCAATGGACAAACCCGTATATTCCTCCCAGTGATGATTGACGAATTCCACCGAGCCATCCGGCAGAGCCGTCCAAGCAAATGTCGGGATGGTTTCAATCACATCCCGAAGCTTCTTTTCCTGCTGCCGCAGCTGCCGAACACGAAGATAATAAGCCGCCCACAGCAACGCCAACAGTGCGGCTGCACACAGCGCGCGAAACCAGTTCGTCTGGTAGTAGGCGGGGGCAATCGCGAAATCCAATGTCGCGCCTTGTTGGTTCCATACCCCACTGTTGTTGCAGGCGATCACGCGAAAGCGGTAGTCGCCGGGTGGAAGATTCGAATACTGCACCTTGCGAACATTAATGACTTCTTTCCAGTCAAGGTCTTGACCTTCGAGTTTGTACCGGAAGCGGGCCCGTTCGGGCACGGCAAGGCTTATAGCGGTAAACTCGATTTCCAGATCGCGGATCCGCGGCGGGAGATGGAGCTTTGAGGAAACCGGGCCGGTCAAGTTTTGCCAATAGAGCTTCCCATTGGCGGTAATTTGTTCAATGTGCACCGGCGGCGGCAGTTGGTTGTACGAGAGGCGGCGTGGATCAATGACGCTGACCCCCTCCAAGTTAACGAACCACAGCTTTCCATCTTTGGACCGGGTAACGATCGGACCGTAGCCAGAGGAAGGATTCCATCGGACCTGCACACCGTCAGGGTTGTCGAAAAGGGTCGCGGAAACCTTCCCTTTCGGGTCCGCAGCCCACGCCTCAACCTCAGAACGATCAATGCGTGCCAGCCCGCATTGCAGGTAGAGCCAAAAAAAGTGATCGTCATCCTCCCTTACCCATGAAACACCACTGCAAGGTAGACCGTTGCCGGTCTTGAGGGTCGCCAGCCGGCCATCTTTGAGTTGTACCAGGCCACCGTCTGTTGCTGCCCAGACAGTGCCCTGGCCGTCAACATAAATGTCGTTCACATCGCCCGAAGGAAGACCGTCAGGGCCGGAATAGGATTCTTGAACCGATCCGTCCTTGAAGTACGCCAGTGCATCTTTTGAGCCAATCCAAAGCCCGCCACGGAAAGGATCCGCCGACAGAATGATGGTGCTTTCCTTGAGCCCCAGCCGGGACCTGGGAATGCGTTCCGCCACGCGACCGTCCAGTACCGATCCGATGCTTTGACGGCCTTCGAAGTCTTCGCTGAACCAGACGCGCCCGGCTGTGTCTTCGGTGATCGAATGGATCTGGCCGCTCGGCTGCTCGTCTACAGCGGTGAATCGGCCATTGTTGAAGTATGTCAGGCCACGATTCGTTGAAATCCAAATACGCCCGTCGTGGTCTTCAAAAAGCGATCCCGGCAAATCCCCTAAGCCGTGCCCCTTGGGATAGACGTTAACCCGTCCGTTATTCCATCTTTGCAACGCATGGCTACTTCCAACCCACACGCTTCCATCCCGGGCGGCCAGCACGGACCATACTTCATTGGTCACCAGGCCTTGTTTCACCGAAATGGTGGGGAACGCGAATTCTCGAAAGCGGTCTAGTCCTTCAAAGGTGACAACCCAAACATTTCCTTCACGGTCCTCAAACAGAGTTCGAATGTGATCACCGGAGAGCCCGTCAGAACGCGTGAACCGATCTGTTCTTCCTTCGTGTATGTGGATCAAGCCGTGACCCGCCGTTCCAATCCATAGTCCGCCGTCTCGATCGCGCAACATGGCTGTCGGATCGGAAACGTCAGGTACATTCGGAACGGCGTTGGCGATAATCTTCCCACTGACGACCTGTTTGATTCCGCCTGGGACGGCGATCAAGGATCGGCCCCCATCGTTCGTGCAAGCCATGCGGGATAAGTGCCAAGACTGCGGCTCTTGCACTTCCGGCACCCGCGATGGAGTGGGCTTCCACTGCCAGAGTCCGGTTTCGGCGTACACCCAGAGGCGGTCGCCATCACCGCATAACGATCGTACGTAACGCCCTAAACTGCCATCCGTTCCGTAACACTGCACCGTACCAGTTCTGACATCGCAGACCCTGCCGCCGGGGTCCCACGCGATGCCAGCCCATACCGTGCCCTCCCGGTCCTCAGAAAGTGCACCTACGTAATATCCATCGAATTGCTTGTACTCGGTCAGCGTGCCATTCTTCCAACTCGCGAGGCCGCCTTCAGAACCAATCCAAAGTGCACCGTCGCGAGTCGTGAGTATCGAAGCTACATGCTTATGAATCGGCGGCTGCCACGCCACAGTACGCACGCCATCGAAGCGGAGCAATGTCCCGAGTTCTGTTGCTAGCCACAAATAGCCGTCGGGAGTCTGCGCAATCCCTGTTATCCCCCCTCTAAAGGGAATCCCGTCGCGCGATTTCCACGCGGTGTGTGCGTATTGACTGACGTCGAGAGATGGATCTAACGGGGAAGCACAAGTGCAGCACGCCAGGTGGATACCTAGCGCAATGACGGCCCGCGCGATGACGGCTCGTCTTCCCATGTGATCATTTTATCTTCTAGCGATTGTGGCGAGTGGAGCGGGTTCGGCCGAGCGGGGTCTCTAACGCTCCGTCGAAAATAATTCTTTATACCGTCCTGATCGGAGCCAAAGGCGAAGAAAGTCGAAGCCCCTATCTCACGTTCCGAGAGCCGGCACTTTAAATTCCTTGGCTGAGGCGGTCGGCAGAGTGAAATGAAAGGTGGCGCCCCGTCCGGAGTTGGGTGTTGCCCACAGGCGTCCGCCATGCGACTCGACGATGGAACGGCTGATCGCCAGGCCCATGCCGGAGCCCTGCGGCTTGGTGGTGAAAAAGGCATTGAAGATCTCGTCCGCCTTTTTGGCCGGCAGTCCCACACCGGTGTCGCTCACCGAGATCAGTACCCGGCCGTCCTGGTCCAGTTGTGAACTGACCGTAAGCACTCCACCCGTCTCCTTCATCGCCTCAATGGCGTTGAGCATGAGGTTCATCAGCACCTGCTGCAGTTGTACACGGTCTGCGGTTATTTTGGGAAGGTCGGCGGAAAGATCCGTGCGCGTCGAAACCGAATACCGGTTGGCCTCGGACCGCAGCAGAACGACCATTTCACGGACGGTTTGGTTCGCGTCAACCAACTCACGCTCTGGCGGAGAGTTCTTATACAACGACCGCAAACGGTCGATGATGTCACCGGCGCGCAATCCGTCCTCCACGATCCTGCCTGCTGCCTCGCGTATCTCATCAAGATCGGGCGGGTCGCGCTTGAGCCAATGCAAGCAGGTGTTCGCATTGGTGACGGTCGCAGCGATGGGCTGCTTAATTTCGTGTGCCAACGATGCTGTGAGCTCACCCATCATACTCACGCGATTCACGTGTGCGAGGTCTGCCCGCAGTGCCTCGCGCTCTTGTTCGGCGCGCTTGCGATCTTCAATGTTGATCATGACTCCATACCACTGGAGGATACTTCCTCCCTTGGCCCGCAACGGCACAGCACGCACCAGGAACCAGCGATATTCCCCGTCGGCCCCGCGGCCCCGCGCTTCGTACTCCATCGGCTCGCCGGTGGACACTGACGTCCGCCATTTCTCCAGAACCCGCTTCAGGTCGTCCGGATGAATTACAGCCTGCCAGCCCAGGCCCGCCGCACGCTCAGCGGTTAACCCCGTGTACTCCACCCAGCGCCGGTTGACGAACGTGCGTGAGCCGTCCCGCAGGGCCGTGAAAGCCATTGCCGGAATGGTCTCGACGGCTTCGCGAAATTTCCGTTCTTGCTGCTGCACTTGCCGAATTCGCAGTCGATAAGCCGCCCAAAGCAACGCGAGGAAAGCGGCCCCGCACAGCGCGCGGAACCAGTTCGTCTGGTAGTAGGCCGGCGCGATCGCGAAATCCAGAGACACCCCTTTTTCGTTCCACACGCCGCTGTTATTGCAGGCGGTGACAAGAAAACGGTAATCGCCCGGAGCCAGGTTCGAATACTGCACGTGCCGGTTGTTGAGGACTTCCCTCCAGTCGCTATCCTGCCCTTCCAGCTTAAAGCGAAAGCGCACTTTCTCCGGCGCAACGAAGCTCAGCGCCGTGTAATCGATCGAGAGATCGCGTACCCTGGGAGGCAGGCGCAGTCCGTTCGAAGCATCGTAAGTTTCGCCATTGGCGGTGATCTGCTCGATGTATACGGGAGGTGGAATTTTGTTGAAGGGAAGATGGCGGGGATCGAGAACGCTGACGCCGTCGCCAGATACGAACCAGATTTTCCCATCGGTGGATTTGCCGACCCGTGGGCTGAGGGCGCCGGTGAGCGCAACCAACCTGACCCCGTCGGAATTGTCGAAAACCATGGTCTGAACGGTATGCCTGGGATCTGTGACCCACGCGTCCAACTCCGTGCGGGCAATGCGCACCAGGCCGCAAGCCATGTACAACCAGACGGCATGATCGTTGTCTTCCATCGACCAATGGGCCGCATCACACGGAAGTCCGTCCTTGCTCGTAAGGGTCGCGATTTTCCCGTTATTGATCCGACTCAGCCCGCCTTCGGTCGCGGCCCACAGCGTACCGCGAGTACCGAATCGAAGTCCGCTAACACGGCCGCCGCCCGGCCCACTATCGGCTGCATACCAAGCGCGGACCTGGCCATCCTTGAAATACGCCACACCACCCCGAGAAAATCCAAGCCATAAGCCGCCCGAAGGATCAGCGACGAGAGCAAGAGCCACTCCCTGACGCCCCAGCTTGGTCCAGGGGATCACTTCGACCACGCCTCCCCGAAGCAAATGAAACAAACCTTGATCCTGGCTGATCCAAAGATCCCCCGCGCCATCCTCGGCGATGGCATGCGCGAATCCGCCGGGCATGGTGGGCTCAGGGATGAAGTGACCGCGCTCAAGGTAGGCAGCTCCGCCGGGGGAGAAAGCCCAAATTCTCCCGCGACGATCCTGGTACAGGGAGCTCTGAAAGTCATCCGGCAATCCAGCGTCGGTGATCTCTCGCGCCGTCTCCAGGACCTGCGAGCGTCGCTTCCGGTACAGGATCACGCGACCGTCATTCCATCGGTCCAGGCCATCGCGAGTGCCAAGCCAAACACTGCCATCCCTGGCGGCTAGAACCGACTCCACGCTGGCACTCACCAAGCCCTGGTTCGACGGAAATCGTGGAGACGGCGAAATCGCGAAAGCGGTCGAGGCCATTACCAGTGGTTACCCACACATTGCGTTCGCGATCCTCAAAGAGATCTTCTATAGAATCGCTTGAGAGACCCTCAGAGTGACCAAAATGGTCCGTCCTTCCCTGGTGGACATGGAAGAGACCGCGGTCTTTCGTCCCGATCCACAGACTGCCCCTGCGATCCCGGAGCAGCCAAAAAGGATTGAACTGCGGCCCGGTACCTGGAAGCGGATACGGCGCGGGCTTCTCGTCAACGAGCTGTATCATTCCCGCCCGTGTGGCGACCAAAAGTGCGCCGTTGTCGCCTTCGATCAGAGCGTGGATTTCGGAGGCGGGGCCTGACAGCGGAATGCGTTTCGGAGAGCCGGGCTTCCATCGCCACAGCCCGGTTCCCGTCCCCGCCCACAGACTGCCATTGCTATCCTCAAATAGGGTGCCCACTCCGAGACCAAGGCTGCCGTTCTCTCCGTAGCACTGGACGCTTCCATCTCGAATCGCGCAGAGTCTCCAGGTGGGAATCGTCTCGACGCCTGCCCATACCGTTCCGTCACGATCTTCAAGGAGCGCATCAACCCGCTGTCCAGGAATCCCCGGGTACTGAGTCAGCCTGCCGTCCTTCCAACTGGCCAGCCCTTTATGAGTGCCGATCCAAAGAGTCCCATCGCGCGAGACGAGGAGTGTTCGAACGATGCTGCTGGGGAGATGCTCGTTCCCTCGCGGCTGCCATGGGATGCTGCGAACCCCATCGAACCGAAACAAGCCGAAATCGCTGCCTAGCCAGAGATAACCGTCGGGTGTCTGGGTGATTGCGTTGATTGCGCCTTTGGAAAAGCCCTCCTGGACCTTCCACGCCGTGTGCGCATATTGACTGATGTCAAGAGATGGGTCCAATGCGGAAACACCATGGCAGCACGCCAGGAGAATGGCCAGCGTGACAACGGCTCCTCTTTGCCTCTGGGCTCTGTCCACGTAGCAGCATTGTAGCTCTTAGATGGTTTGGTTTAGGCTTCACATCAAGGGGATCGCTTCCGCGTGATGAGTCGCGCCCCCGCAAAGACCGTTAGGGCTTGATTTGTGTCACTGCGTGTTCTTTGTGGTCGATGAATTCTGGCTTATGCAACAAGTGGGAGCGCGATAACATGATGTCTCCCCCTGCGCAGATGGTGGCTCATGGTCCGCTGGAGAACGAGATCGACTGCGAAGATAGCGGCCCACACCCTGGCCTCAGGCGCCTTGTTCCTCATTTTCACTCCCGTTCTGTGCGGACAGTCAGGCACAACCGGCTCGATATTTGGAACGATTAGCGATAAGTCGGAGGCGGTTGTAGCCAATGCGCAGGTCACTGCTACCAATACCCAGACTGGGGTTAAGCGCAACACGACCACGAACAGCGCCGGGTATTACCAGATCGAGTTCTTGCCCGCAGGACAATATGCGGTGGGCATCACTGCATCCGGCTTTTCCACATTCGAGGCGACCAGCATTGTTGTGCTTGCGACCCAGAGCACGAGGGTTGACGCTGCACTAAGTCCCAGGGGCGTGATCAACAGCATCGAAGTCAAGAGCGCGGCGCCCCTCGTCAACACCAATAGTGCCGAAGTGGGGACCACGATCGAAAATGTCCAGATCACCGAGCTGCCGATCGTGAATCGCAACGTGTACACGCTTCTCAACATCGTTCCCGGGGTGCAGCAGAACTCCAACCAGGTCGGGCTCGGATTGCCGGAGCAGCACACCTCGATGAATGGCGGCGTAGAAGCGGGATACTCGGCTTCGGTCAACTATTATCTGGACGGCGGTGCCAACGTGGGGAGTCTGCGCAACTCCGGCAACATCCTGCCCAACCCAGACGCGATCGAGGAATTTCGCATTCTGGCGAACAACTATAGCGCCGAATACGGCCGCTTCGCCGGCGGCGTGATTTCCGTGGTCACCAAGTCAGGGACCAACAATTTCCATGGGACGTTGTTTGAATTTCTCCGTAACAACGATCTCAACGCCAATAATTGGGGATCTAAGATTCCACTGGCGCCGCTGCACCGCAATCAGTTCGGATTCACCGTGGGTGGACCGATTCGCAAGAACAAGACCTTCTTCTTCGGGTCCTACGCAGGATTGCGGCAGTCTTCCTATAGCTTCGTCAGTAGCGCCGTGCTGCCGACTACATTAGAGCGCAGCGGTAATTTTTCGCAGTCCAGCCAAACTCCTATCGACCCACTGACCGGCAAGCCATTTCCCAATGACACCATTCCCGCCTCGCGCATGGATCCGGTCGCGCTGACCATCCTCTCCACCTACGTTCCCGCCACCGCTAACGGCCCGGGCAATACCTTCCAGGCGAACATCTCGACACCTAGCGGCTCCAACGAAGTGCTGGCCAAGATCGATCATCAGATCAACAACAATCAGCGATTGAGCGGCAGCTACTTTGAGACCAGCGGATTTCAGTGGGTCGATTCGGGCAGTTCGCCCCTTCCCTATTCCCGGCTGCAATACTCCTGGCGCCAGCAGAACCTCAACCTAAGCGATACCTGGTTGAAGAGCAGCAGCACGCTAAACCAGGCTTGGTTCGTCTACACCCGCGCCTTCGGATCGCGCGTGAGTTATCCGCAGACTTCTTTGCAGGACTTGGGCTCGACCTACCAGATGCAGGGCGCACCGAACCTGCCGAACATAGCGGCGACTAACTACTTCACCCTCGGCGAACAGATTTCGGGCCCCTTGGCCGGTAATAACTATTACGCGTTGCGGGATCTCGTCAGCATGGCGAACGGGAAACATAATCTGCGTTTCGGCGCCGAGGAGTCACTCAACAAAGACGAACAGTTCACCAATCTGAACAATTTTGGAATCTTCTCCTTCAATGGGTCGATTACCGGGAATGGGTTCGCCGACTTTCTGCTGGGGATTCCGAACGCGATCCAGCAGGACAAGCCGGTTGCGCCGTCGACCAACTCGTGGACAACCTCATTGTTCGTACAGGATGACTGGCGGGTTACCCCTCGGTTGACGCTGAACCTTGGCTTGCGCTGGGACATTCAAACGCCGCCGACCGATCCCGCCAATCGTCAGGCTGCCTTTGTACCCGGTCAGCAATCCGTTGTCTATCCGCAGATGCCGATGGGGTTGGTCTATCCCGGAGATAAGGGAGTGCCGCGCGGCATCGCGCAACTCAGCTTTATGCATTTGGGTCCGCGCATAGGCTTTGCCTGGGATCCGTTTGGCGATGGGAGGACGTCCGTCCGCGGCGCGTTCGGCATCTTCTGGGGAACAGTTTCGGGTAATGGCTGGAACCAGCCGTCTAACTTCGTGCCATTCACCGTCAGCCTGTCGTTCCCCAACTCCAACAGCGTCACCGGCGCAACTCTTTCCGACCCTTACCGGAATTATCCAGGTGGCAGTCCATTTCCCTACTGCGGCGGTTATATTACTGGGAGCAACGTCAAGACTATCGCGCTTAACTATAAGTGGCCCTACACCGAGCAGATGAATTTCTCGGTGCAGCACCAGTTGACCAACAGCTTCTCCGCAATGATTGCTTATGTGGGATCGATAGGGAACAACCTGCCCTTCCTGGTGGATCGGAATTATCCGGTGCCGAGTGCCACGGCCACCGACAGCGCGGCAAACATTCTGTCGCGCCGTCCGATTTCTACCTTGGGACAGGAACAGGACATGGAATCGATCGCGCAATCATGGTTCAACTCGCTGCAACTTTCTGCGACGCAGCGCCTGACGCACGGTGTCAGCCTTACCGCCAATTATGTTTGGGGCAAGACGCTCACTAGCGAAGGTATCCAGAACACTACGATCTCGGCGCAAGACTATAACAACCTGGCGGCCGAAAAAGGACGCGCCGACACGGACATACGGCAGGTGTTCAACCTGGCGGCGGTCTGGCAGCTCAACTACTATCAGGGAAGCAACAGATTCGCCAGGCTCGCACTGAACGGCTGGCAGATTTCGACCATCGTCACACTCCGGAGCGGACTGCCCTTGACCATCTTCAATGGTGTAGACGCCAATCTTGACGGCAACAACACCGATCGTGCCGAACTGATCGGCAATCCATACCTGGCCCATCCTTCCGCCGCGGAGTGGTTCAACACTGCGGCGTTCGCAGAAAATCCGATCGTAACCGGGCATCCGGTGGAGGGCAATTCCGGACGCAACATTCTGGATGCTCCTGGACTGCGCGATGTGGACCTGGCCGTGGCCCGGATCTTTCAGCTCACCGAGAGAATCAACCTGCAGTTGCGCTGCGAAGCCAGCAACGCCTTGAACATCGTCAGCCTGGGCGCGCCTGGAACGACAGTGTCAGCGCCTTCGACCTTCGGCAAAATCACCAGCGCGCAGCCGATGCGACAGCTTCAACTCGGTTTGCGCTTGCTGTTTTGACGCCGTCCGAGGTCAGGTTGGGGGCGACCCGAGGTTCGTCGCCGAAGGCGATAGTCGCCCGGAAACGTAAAGCAGGACATGTTGAACTAGAACGCAAGCCTCAGTGCAAACTGCAGCAGGCGTGGGTTGGAAAACGGGGCCGTGGACGTGATCTCACCGAACGTCGGGGCCCCGAGGGTGATATTCGGTTCCGCGAAGTTCGGAGTGTTGGTGAGATTGAAGGCCTCCGCCCGGAACTGCAGCGTTAGGGTCTCCCGGATGGGGAAGTTCTTGAAGAGCCCAAAGTTCAGGTACCTCTGCGGTGGACCGTAAATGCAATTGCGCCGCGCATTGCCCAGCAACCCCGGCGTTTGCACGGCAAAAGCGGAGGTGTTGAACCACTGTTGGATGGTGTGGACGTTTCCTACGGTGGGGTCTCCCACCTGGTTAGGGGCGTCGCCACCGCGGAATCCCAGGATACCACTGGCATTGGTGATGGTTCCCGGAGGCCCGCCTCCTTGTTCGCTGATGCTGGTCGGCAAACCCGTGGCGTATGAATAGATCGCATTGACGTTCCAGCCCTTGACGAGAAACCCAGCTGCGCCGTGCAGTGACTGGCCGAACGGTACCGCGTAGACGAGCATGACCGTGAAGCGCTGGCGCACATCCAGGTCGCTGTTGCCGTAATCGTACTGCAGGAAGCTGTTGACGGGGATGGGCGTGCCATTGCCCGAATCCATCAAGCACCCGTTACGGACGCACTCCACCGGGCGGTTGCCGCCCTCACCCTGCGGCGAGCCGTTGTTCAGAGTATGCGACCAGGTGTAATTGACGTTCGCCATCAGACCTGCTGGGAAACGGAGCTGTAACGACGCCTGTAAGGCGTTGTAGTTGGAGTTTGCTGCGCTCTCCAGCACGTAGATTTGATCGCCACTGTAGGCCGGGTATGGAATAGGTCCCTGAGTGAAACAACTGGCGGAGTATGTCGGCTTCCCGTTGACCATGCACCCCAGGCCGCTGTAGTTGTACGTGGCGTAGATCGCCTGATTAATGTTCGGCACCACCGGCAGGTGACGCCCCTGGTTGCCCACATATCCCAGGCTGAATACGCTGGCGCCGAATCCCTTCTGGAGTTGCAAGACGTATTGGACAAGGCGCCCCGACTCCAGATTGTTCGCAACAGCGTCAATTTCCGTCCCCGGCGCCACCCCCGTTCCCAGCGCGGCATTCGGATAGTCCGCACTCGCTGGATCGATGGAGGGCTGCCACAGCCCTCTCGCCATCGTGAGCCCCAGACCGCCGCGCCCGGCGATCGCGCTCGGACATTCTACGGGGTAGAAGGAATCTCCCCCGCAGTCTCGGCTGACTACCAATGGAACATTTTGCAGAGTGGCAGAGTTGCCAACCGAAACCGGAAAGTAGGAGAGACCAAACCCGCCTCGTAGCACCATGCTCGGACCCAGCGAGGCGGCAAAGCCGAGCCGAGGAGAGACGTTGCTGAAGTCGGTCTTCACGTTCGCGGTGCTGGTGCCGTGGTTGGCCCCTGAGAGGACTGGAGAAACCACGTAGCCGGTGGCTGTGTCAAAGTTGGAAATATAACCGTCCGTTTCGGTGAGCGGGGTGAAGACGTCATAGCGGACCCCGAGGGTAAGCGTCAACCACCTGGTCGCACGCCAGTTGTCTTGAATGTAGCCGCCGACCTCCCACGAACGGAAATGCGGGAAGGCGACATCGTTCTGGAATTGTGCGTCTGAGGCATACCCGGCGACCAAGTCGCCGAGGGCACTGCCGGTGAACGTCCCGTTGACGGAATAGACGCCTCGGGGGCTGATGCTCTGCTGCCAGTTCAGCTGCCGCCGGATTAAGCTCGCCCCGGTCTGCACGCTGTGACGACCGTGGATCCAAGTCAAAGACTCCTGGTATTGGAAGGTGTTGTTGTAGTCGAAGAGCGGCGCGAACAATGTGTCGCCTAAGCCAGTGTAGGGCGGAGCCAGGAAAAAGGCTGGTAGACCGTATTTCGCTCCGCCGCTGTCGGCATTCATACAGTAACCGGTTCCCAAAGAACAGGCATCGAAGCCCAGTTCCACGCCGGCGTCGGCGCCATTGATAGTCAACGACTGGTTGGCAAATCTAAGGTAAGCGAATTGCAATTTCAAAAGTAGGTCTGGTCGAAAGACGTGGACATAGTCCAATCCAAGATTCTGGCCACGTTCGAGGGCCGGTCCACCTGTGATTCCCGGCGGGTTACTGGGACCGAATGTCTTTCCATTAATGGAAACATCCGGGAGGCTCCCCGGAGTATAGGTGTTCACGTCATTGAATGAGTAGCGCGCAAACGCCGTGTCCCGATTTGAGAAGACATGGTCGACACGCACATCGAACGTGTTGCTGTACTGGGTCCTGGCGGGAGAGTAGACGAAGTTGTTTGTCGTCCCGGAGTTCGTCGGCGTGGGATACAGCGAGAATAAGTTCTTGCCCAGTTGACTGACCACAAACGAGCTTGTGTTACCCAGCAAAGAACCCGCAGGGATCGTTTGCTCCACTGGCGCTGCGGCTATGAGGCGCTCCTGCGCGGCCGTGGGCACGGTGGAGACATACGTGTTCTGGGCATATACCTGGCGAAATCCCTCGTAGTCGCCAAAGAAAAAGGTTTTGTTCTTCTGGATGGGGCCGCCGATGCTTCCGCCAAATTGATTTTGACGCAACTCGGGCTTCGGCCCCGTAGTCGCAAAGTAGTCGCGCGCATCGAAAATGTCGTTGCGCAGATACTCGAACAGCGAACCGTGGAAGGCGTTCGTGCCAGACTTAGTAATCACATCGGCCACGCCTCCCGCAGTGCGGGAGACTTCCGCCGGGTACAAATTGGTTGAGACTATGACCTCCTGAACTGCATCCATCGAGGGCCGCACGACAATGGTGCCGAAGTACCGTTCGTTATTGTCCATTCCATCGATCATATTGTTATTGAGAAAGTCGTTCTGCCCATTGGCGGAGAAGGCAGAGGTCAGACGGCGGTCTGTGCTGTGATTCCCGCCTCCGGCGGCGTTGAAAGCCCCCGGGGTCACTCCCACCGAGAGCTGAATTAAATTTGTCAGATTGCGGCCGTTCAGGGGCAAGTCTGCCAGGGCTTGCGTCGGGATTAACGTGCCGATGGTGGAGGAGTCGGTCTGCAGTGCGGGAGCGGCTTCGGCCGAAACCGAAATGCTCGCGCTGGCCATGCCGATTTCCATCTTACCATCCACGCGGAGACGGTCTCCCGCCGACAGGCTCAAGTCTTTAGTCACGAAGGGCTTGAAGCCCGTGGCCTCAATCGTAACTTCGTAGGTCCCTACTTTCAGAAGACTAAAGCTATAGTCTCCCGTTTTTCCCGACTGTGCGGTTCGCGATACGCCCGTACCCGTGTTCTTGATGGTCACCTTCGCGCGGGGTAGCATCGCCCCCGAAGCGTCGGTCACTGTGCCTATCACATCGCCGGTATTTACTTGGCCCATCAGGTGAGGTATGGCCGCTAGCAACAGCAAGCCGACGACCAAGTGCGCCGACAGCGTCAACGCCGTACTTGTTGTTCGACAGTAGTTCGGCACGCTTGGATCGGCCCTCCTAACAGCCAGCGAGGGATGCCTAAGATAATCTCGCGATACGCGCCATGGACCTGGCCCACGATAACCCAGATCGGTTAGACCAGGCACGCATTTTATACCCCGGAAGCCTGGGACTGTCGTATTTTCGATTACGAATATTCGACGTGCGTAAGTCGGCACCTAATCGAGCTTGGACTAAACTGGAGATGATTTCCCCGCAGCCCCGGCCATCTGGTGCGGCGAAACGCCGATATGGGAAAAGCGCTAACAAAGGCGGTCTTCCGCCTGTCGATCCTGCTGGCGACAGGCGCCTGCGCTTTTGGACTCGATCCCTCACTCGATATCAGCCAGTACGCGCACACGGCGTGGAAGGTGCGCGAAGGCTTCATCAGAGGCACCATCTTTGCGATTGCGCAGACGCCTGACGGTTATCTGTGGCTGGGCACGGAATTCGGGTTGGTCCGCTTCGATGGTGTCCAGGCCGTCCCGTGGCAGCCGCCAAACGGTGAACAACTCCCCAGCAATTTTGTCCAGGAACTTCTGGTTGCGCGCGACGGCACTCTTTGGATTGGCACAGACAAGGGGCTAGCCAGTTGGAAAGACGGTGAGTTTACACAGTATCCAGGACTTGCCGGTTACCGTATTTATTCACTGCTGCAAGATACTGGCGGAACGATCTGGTTTGCAGCTGAAAACCCGGGGAGGATCTGTGCCGTCCGAGTCGGCATTGCGCAGTGTCAAGGGGACGGGAGTTTCGGCTTTTCCGTATCTGCCTTATACGAGGACCACAAAGGCAATCTGTGGGTCTCCGCTCAAACCGGTCTGTGGCGATGGGCGCCTGGTCCTCCTGAGCACTACGGTCTTCCCGAGGGCGTTCAGGCCGACGAACTCACTCGAGGATGACAACGGTGCACTCCTGATGACAACCAACAAGTCCGGCCGGTTCGAGGGTCACGTTAATGGCTCGATGGAAGGGCTGAAACATCTTGTGGCTGGAAAAATTCGGGACTACACACTTCCCGCGATCGCTGGGCAGTTCACGCCCCTTCGCCTGTTCCGGAGCAGTGATGGCGGTTTGTGGATTGGCACCGTCCGAGGTTTGTTGCACCTGTATAAGGGCAGGATCGATGGATTCTCAGTTGCCGAAGGCCTGTCTGGCGATCTCGTAACTAGCATTTTTGAAGATCGCGAAGGCAGTGTTTGGGTCAGCACGTCAACCGGGCTCGATCGGTTTCGTCAATTCGCCATGCCGACAATCTCGGTAAACCAGGGTCTTTCCATTGCCGCAGTTGACGTGTTGCAGGCGACACCAGATGGCAGTATTTGGATTGCCACGGCGGATGGTTTAAATCGCTGGCAAGACGGGCACATGACCGTTTACGGCCGGAGAAATGTTCAGAGGCAAAACGGGCGAACAGATCAGCAGGCTGCCATTGTTAACGCGAGGGTAACGGAAGTCGCAAACAGTGGACTTCGAAACAAGGTCAATTCGCTCGGGCAAGATGACCTGGGACGATTATGGGCTGAAAGTCGCGAGGGTGTGTTCTACTTTGACCGCGGCCGCTTTGTGCAGGTTCCTGGCCTCCCCGGCGGAGATACATCCTCAATCGTCGGGGATGGGCACGGGAAGGTTTGGATCAGCAACTTCGACCAGGGCCTCATCTATTCGACAACTGAGGGTGCCGTTCAGCGCATTCCTTGGGCCCGATTCGGACACACTTACCCGGCGGTAGCTTTGCTGCCTGATCGGCTGCAGGGCGGCCTATGGCTCGGATTTGTTGAGGGTGGAATCGCTTACCTGAAGGACGGCCAGGTCCGTGCTTCTTACGACACCGCTGATGGGCTGGGCCATGGCGCAGTGATGGACCTTCGGCTTGGTTCGGACGGTGCCTTATGGGCCTCGACCGAGGGTGGTTTGAGCCGAGTGAAAGACGGTCGCATCACGACTCTTACCAGCAAGAACGGCCTGCCCTGCGACGCCGTTCAGTGGGCGATCCAAGACAACGATCATTCCTTCTGGTTGGACATGCCTTGCGGCCTGGTGCGGATAACGCGTTCCGAACTGGACGCCTGGGTGAGTGATTCGAAGCGCGCCATTCAGACCAAAGTTTTCGACAGCTCCGATGGGGTATGGAGTTTTGGCCGTAATGGGAGCCACACTCCCTATGTGACCAAATCGCCAGATGGCAGAATATGGTTCTCCGCCCCCGACGGCGTAAGCGTCATCAATCCGCATCGTCTTGCCTTCAACAAACTTCCGCCGCCGGTGCACGTCGAACGAGTCATCGCCGACCACAACAATTATGACGCGTCTTCTCAGGGAAGCGGTGGCTTGCGACTGCCTCCGAATGTTCGCGATCTGCAAATTGATTACACGGCCTTGAGCTTGGCAGCGCCGGAAAAGGTACGGTTTCGTTACGAGCTCGAAGGTCGCGATCACGGTTGGCAGGATGCAGGAAATCGTCGCCAGGCTTTTTACACCAATCTCCCGCCACGTAAGTACCGCTTCCGCGTGATCGCCTGCAACAACAGCGGGGTGTGGAACGAGCAGGGCGCGGCGCTGGACTTCGCGATTGCGCCGGCGTACTGGCAGACGAACTGGTTCCGCGCACTGTGCGCGGCCGCCTTCCTCGCGTTACTTTGGGCGGCTTATCGACTCCGGGTGCGGCAAGTGCAGCAGCAAGAACAAAAATTCCGCGAAGCAATCGAGACAATTCCAGCCATGGCCTTTATCGTAATGCCCGACGGGGCCCGTACCTTCGTAAACCGGCGCTGGGTGGAATATACGGGGTTGACCCTGGAGCAGGTGGCAGGCTCAGGCTGGCAGAGTGCAATTCATGAGGACGATCTCAACCGAGTTGTCAACAAATGGCGGATGTCACTGGCCACGGGTGAGCCTTTGGAGTATGAGGTGCGGTTCCGCCGCGGCGCGGACGGGGAGTATCGCTGGTTTTTGATTCGCGCCGTGCCGATGCGGGACAAGGCAGGGAGAATCCTCAAATGGTTTGGCGTCACGACCGACATTGAAGATCGCAAGCGCGCGGAACAACTCCAGTCGGACCTTGCGCACATTAACCGGGTCAGCATGATGGGCGAACTGGCGGCCTCGCTCTCCCACGAACTTAAGCAGCCCATCACCGCCACAGTGACGAATGCGAAGACCTCAATCCGATGGCTTAAGCGCGAACAGCCGGACTTGGATGAGGCGTGCGAGGCATCAGAAAGAATCGTGGAGGACGGAAAGCGCGCCGCTGACATCATCGACCGTCTGCGGTCGCTCTACAAGAAGGCTCCGCCGCAACGTGAGTTGGTCGAGATGAACGAGATTGTCAAGGAGATGGTCGTGCTGCTGCGGGGTGAGGCCCACCGGTACGGAGTGTCGATACGCATGGACCTTGTGCCCGACCTTCCCAAAATCACGGCAGACCGTGTGCAAGTGCAGCAGGTGCTCATGAACCTCATGCTCAACGCCATCGAGGCGATGCAGGAGACAGGCGGAGTACTTACGGTCAGTTCACAACTGGACCAGGACGGCCGGGTGCTGATCTCGGTGAGTGACACCGGTGTGGGATTGCCGACTGAAAAGAAGGACGAGATCTTTAATGCGTTCTTTACGACCAAAGCGCAAGGATCGGGTATGGGTCTTGCGATCAGCCGCTCCATCGTCGAGTCGCATGGCGGCCGTTTGTGGGCCGCTGCGAATGAAGGCCGGGGCGCTACGTTTCACTTCACTTTGCCGGCACGTCTAGCCGAAGCAGCGAGAGTGCCCGCTACCGGAACGTGATGCGGTGTCCCGCGGATCGCGTCGTAGTGAACAGATCGGAGATTTTGCAGAACACCGCATTCACAGCATCACGGCATGAGGAATGGGTTAACGTCGTCGGTAGGCTGGCTCCCGGGAGACCCGCTAGGTGGCGAGACTCTTGCAGAAATTCTAAACCGACTATGATTTTGCTCTTTACCGGACCAGGAGCCACAAATCCAACCGCACCGAAGCGCCGGTCTTGCCAGTTAGTTGCGTTGCCCGCTATGCCCAGTACGGAGGGGTTTGTGGCTTTGATGCCGAAGTTGGCGCCGATCGGCGAGAATTTGAATTGCGTGATCGTCTTGGTAGCGACCAGATAGAAGTGCTCTTTGTGTTTATCTTTGCTGTCGAGGGCCCCACCCAACCGCCGCATTTGGTGCGCACCACGAATCCTACCAAGATCGCGGGAATTCGGAGTAAAACCTGACGCTATTCCGCGGCGACATGGTCCGGAGCGAGTACTCACGCGTGGCGCTACAATCGCAGCGCACTTGATCGCCCCGGACCCAAGAGCTCATGCGTATTCGTGGCTGGGCGCCTTTTAGGTACAGAGGAACCACGCTTATTAATGGCGCCCAGCAGTGCGTGGGATGAAAAGGACGAACTGCCATACGCCCGTGCTTCATGTCTGAAAATGAATCACGGGCGTTGGGCAGTATCGGGATCAAGGTAGAGCAACTGCTACCTGTGAATCCTGGTGCAGCCCCTTGCTGACCAGGATCCTGACCTCGACTCGACGATTCAAGGCGCGGTCCTTGGCGTCATCGTTGCTGGCTGCAGGATGTGTCTCTCCATAGCCCGCGGGTGTGACGAATCGCCATATAGGAACACTGGCGTTTTCGCGCAGGTACTGGGCGACAGCAGCAGCCCGCCGTTCGCTGAGCCTTTGGTTGTATTTCGGACCGCCGGGACTGGAGGTATAACCTGCAATCTCGACTCGGTATCCATTGACGTTCGAATTGGCGGAAATAAGCTGGTCAAGAGCTGCCTTGCCGGCGTCGTTCAACCTATAACTATTGTTCGCAAAGTAGACTCCTGCCGTGGCGACGGTCGTGTAGTCGCCCAGGTTCGAAACCCGCTTGTTTACCGCCTGCACGGCAACCGTATTCGAGGCCGCTGCCGCACCCGCCGCCTGCGCTGCTGTTACGCCTTGGTCCGCTGTAGACTGGGCCTTGTTGGCGGATGACTGGGCTGCAGACGCACTCGCTACTCCCTGGTCTGCGGTGGTCTGCGCGTGGCCAGCTGCCGCCTTGTTGTCCAGGATCAATTGCTGTTGCGCTACGGTAATCGCAAACGCATCGGGATGAAACTTGACTTTCTTGGCGTCAATCTGGTCTTTGGCGTTGGTAACGCCTTTCGCCTCGATGGTCAAGCCTGGCACCAATGCCTTACTGTTCATGGCGGAATTACTCATGAATCCGTCGCGTTCGATCTTGGTCGTTTCGGTGAGGTTGACGATTTTGGTTGAGCCATCCTTCTTATCTTGAACCTTAACCGCATCACCGTCGCGTGAGATGATCATGCCCTTGATTTTCGCTTTATGCCCTGTTGTGACCGGCTTTGCCTTTGCCGCTGAAGCTGGCGTCACTGCCGCCAGCAGATAGAGGCAAACCGTAGATAAGAATGCGAGACGTATGAATTTCACTAAGCCCTCCGGTAATTTGTCCTAACCATAAAATGTGTTTCTTGGACAACAGGCACTACAACTGCTATGCTTGCTGGCCAAAGTTCCTTGCCTTTAACCGAGCAATGAGAGGCCGAGGCGAGGGCTTCGACTTCTCCTGCCCAGACACACTTCAAAGAGCACTTCGGTAGCCAAATACCTGCACGTACCGGAAGGCCTTTAATGCAATTCGATGGAAGCAGTTAGAAGTGGACGGACGGATTTGCAGGAAGCAGCGAACCACGTGGTCACGTCAAACCTTTGACGGCGAGGCCGAATACGGACATGCAACTCGTCTCTGCCTGCAGCTTCGGAGCTGACCGGCCTAAACCCTCTTGCTCAGCTATTCGGGCAATTGGCTTTCGGTGAGGCCGCTGACCGATCCCTCGACGGTCGGCGCTTAGACCTCTCCCTGGCAAGCCGGAAGAAAGAGAAGCAGTTGCTTGCTCAGCCGAGGTACTTCTTTGGGGCGCAAGTTCTCCAGAGGATCACGACCGAGAATCTGATCGCTTTCCGGGAATGGCGGGTGAAGGCAGGCGTCGGCCCAGCCATCATCAACATGGAAATGGGCGCAATTCGCCGGATGCTGAAGAAAGCTAAGCGATGGCACCTTGTAGGAGCAGAGATCAAGCCCTTGCGCGAACCTCGTTCGATTGGCAGGGCCTTGTCTCACTCGGAGAAGGTGAAGCTACTGGCGAAAGCGAAGAGCCGTCTTGAGTGGCAGAACGCTCGTTTGGCGGGCATTCTGGCGCTCAATACGACAATGCGCGGGTGCGAGATTAAGAACCTGCGCTGGCGAGACGTAGACCTACTGGCGCGGGTGCTCACGGTTCAGAAGAGCAAGACGGAAGCGGGCGAAAGGACAATTCCGATCAACGATGCCGCGTTTGCGGCAATCCGCGAACTCAGAGAGAGAGCGCAGAAGTTCAACGGCACAGAGCCGGAGCACTTTCTGTTTCCGGCTTGTGAGCATGAGCGGTTTGACCCAACGAGGCCGATGACGACATGGCGCTCCGCGTGGCGTCAGATAACGAAAGCTGCGGGGATACCCGGACTCAGGTTCCATGATCTACGGCACCACGCGATAACGGAACTGGCGGAGTCGCAAGCCAGCGATCAGACCATCATGAGCGTTGCCGGACACGTCTCAGCGAGAATGCTTGCACGGTACTCACACGTTCGGATGGACGCGAAGCGGCAAGCCTTGGATGCCCTCTCCAGATGGGGTGAAGGGCAGGGTACGACACAAAGAACGACACAAAAGGCGATTCTGGCTTTGTTGTCAATGGGGAAATGATTGAAAAGAATGGTAGGCACGAGGAGACTCGAACTCCTGACCTCTACCGTGTCAATTTTGATCTCAATAACCTAAAACCCTTTGCCTGTCTTGCTTTTCCGAGTTGAGACGGCTGAAAAAGGCCCGAAAACGGCCTAGTTTTGGTGACGAGTTGGTGACGAGTTTCAGCGCCTTTAGCTCCGCACGGGGGACAGACCCGTTTCATATGCTAACCCAGTAGTATACTTTGAGGCCGAGGCTTAGCGATGTCGTCCAACACGACTCCTGACACTTTGCCGGGTCTAGAAAAGCTGTACTTCGGAAAGGATGACGCGGAATCAGACTTCGCTCGCGGAGGCTTATTACGTCAGGGTTTCATGCGGACCCGCGCCTACGAAGAAGCCCTGTCCGGCGCAAAGACCCTTATCATCGGACGGAAGGGGTCAGGCAAGAGCGCGATTTGCCTCATCCTCCGGGAGGCCCTGTCGTCGGAGAACCGTTGTGCGCTCGTTACAACGGATGAAATATCTGCCGATGAGATTCGCCGTTTTCAGCTTCCGGGAATCCCGCGAGAGCAATCAAAGCAGCTAATCTGGCGCTATGTTTTCGACGTTCAGATTGCCAAGTTCATACTCGCTGCAGGTCAGAAGGCTTCAGTCAAAACGTCTGAGCTGACCGAAAAACTCGGGGCGATTCGTAAGTTTCTCCTGGATAACGGTGAGATCGAGGATCTCACGTTCACAGAGCGATTTTGGAAGGTGATAGAGCGGCTAAAGGGCGCCATCTCCTTAGAAGCGTTCTCCGTGAAGCTGAAGGTTGACGGCCAAGTCCGACCGCCGTCCGCCGGGACGAAGGCTCATGACCAGCTTGACTTCGTTGAGGCGCAATTAAATGTCGTGGCTTTGGCACTTGGGCTGTCGCCAGAAGCACAGCCGTTTCATATTTTGGTAGATCAGATCGAAAAGGTCTGGTCCAACGACCGCGAGTCGGACTCCATGGTGGTCGGACTGATGCTAGCTGCGAAAGAGCTTCAGCGGCGTTTCGGATTCGCGGTGGCGACAGTGTTCCTGCGGACCGATATATATGAGAGCCTGCAATTTCAGGATCGCGACAAGTTTAGAGGCGACGAGTTTCATATCGACTGGGACGAAGACAACCTGCTAGACCTAATACTCACACGAGCTCAGGCATCCCTAGGGGTCGCGATTACGACGACGGATCTTTGGCGGCGATATTTTCCCGCTTCAGTAGATTCGAAAGATTGCCAGAAGTTTCTAATCTCGCGCACGCTTATGCGACCGAGGGACATCATCCAGCTTTGTAATGCTTGTCGGGATACGGCTCGAAATAATCGGCACAGCAGAATTGAGGAATCCGACGTTCATAAGGCGATGGCCCTTTATTCAAGTTGGAAACTGAGCGACCTTCAGAACGAATGGAGCGTTAACTATCCCTTCCTGGCTGACCTTTTTGTTCTCTTATCAAATGCTAGTTACATGTTGACGAGAGCAAATTTTGAATCTGCCGTAGAACAGGTGAAGAGGGACTTGTTGACTCGATATCCGAGCCTCGGTCACGTATTCTCGACTGATACTCTATTGTCGGTATTGTATTCGATTGGTTTCCTCGGCGTAGCCCGGCACGGAAGAACCTGTTATTCCTACTCGCAAAATTCAGAGCGCCAGATCCAGGCGAATGATCTGGAGTTTGTCTTGCACCCGTGCTTCAGAAATGCACTCCAATCGACCTCAGCGATGAAGTTGTCCCCGTTCGAGTCGGAACTTGATTCCAATCGCCGCGGCATACGCACGCGCTTTGATCGAGAGGTGCGGCTCGGACGACACGAAGCGTTTCGCGGCCCCAGATCAGAACGTGGGCTTCAGTACGTGGACAAGAATCTCGACAGGGTTAGGTTCAATGTTGAAAAGTCGAATTTGCCTGACGAACTTCGGTCTGAGGTGGTTTCAAATGTATCCGCGATGCAGGCGGAGATCCGACAGGCGATGGAAATTTCGTACGAGGACCCCTCTATTCAACAAGAGGTTACCCGGCGTCTCCACCGACACCTTAGTCGTATCGCTGATCATTTAAGCGAGGGTGGTTGGCTAGCTAAAGAGAAAAACCTCCAGTACATTTTTCAGGAATCGGTCGAGGAGATGGAACGGCTTCTCTATCGCGGAGAACTTGGTGAATTTGCGTGAGAATGCCAGTGCGGCTAATCTCGTGAGATCTGTTGCAACGCATTCCCTGACATCTAGCTACCACACTCCCGTGCGCGCCTAGAATCAGCGCCTTTCTTGCTTCTCCGCTTTCACCATTCCGCAAAAACGAACCAAAACGGCCTAGTTTTGGTGACGAGTTGGTGACGAGTTATATCGCGAAAACGCCCGAAATGGCCCGGTAGTGGTGACAGGCGCGGTAGCGCTCCAGGTAGAGCTCACGTGAAGGCATTGAATCTAAAGAATATGGTAGGCACGAGGAGACTCGAACTCCTGACCTCTACCGTGTCAAATTCGATCTCAACAACCTAAAACCCTTTGCCTGTCTTGCTTTTCCGAATTCAGAATACCGCAAAAACGCCCTAAAACGGCCTAGTTTTGGTGACGAATTGGTGACGAGTTTCAACGCAACAGAATTTCGCGTTGTATTGGCCCGTGGTGCGTTTGCTGCGGGTGGATGGTGTGAGTATCCCTCCTTCCCTACCGTCCAAAACGAATCGGGCTTTTGGGGGCGCGGCGTCGATTCTAGCGGCTGAGGCCCCTGCCCTACGCTCTGCGGCGTTCTGGGGTGCGTGGTGGATGGTCGCGCAAGGCTTTGAGGTCTGCCCGTGCCCGGCCACACTGACAACAGCGGAAAATGGCACTGGAATGGTCTGCGGGTGTGGTTAGTGCCTGGAACACGGTGCGGCAACCGCAATCCTGGCATGGAAGGGAGAAACGGATTTCGGGGTGGTTTGGCTCGTGCATCATGCGGCTGGCAGTAAGGCTGATTGTGCACATTTGCACTTGCGCTCAATTGCAAGATTGCTGTTGTGCATGTCTGCATACCCGGTCATGCGTCACCAAATGCGCGTTTTGCCATGTGCTTGCGGTGAAGATCATCGACGGCCAGCTTAATCAGCCCGGAATTGTCGAGGCCGAGACGTGCCCGAAGGATTGCGACCTTCTCAACAGTTTCCGTGTCGAGATAACCGCCAATGTGTTTTAGGCCGGTGCGAGTTGAAGGGGGTCTTTGCTGCGCTCGTTTTCCGGCCTGCTCATTCAGTTCTGGCGGCGTTCTCGCTGGCAAGTCGTGAGCCATGTTTTGCAGGAAATCGGCTGCCTTGGACGGTTTCTTCATGCTGCTCCTTTGTGCACATTTGCATTTGTGCTCAAGTGCAAGATTGCACTAAGCCAATCCCACAGTGCGGTAATCTCGTCGGATGCAACGCTATCGGGTTCCATCTCCTGCGCGGTTAAGCCCTTGACATTAGCCAGCCGGTGTACGTCGTAACGGTGCAGAACGACGGAAGCCAAGGGCAGGGGGATTGTCTCAAGTACAGCGCGGGCCGTTTCCTCGTGGCTGCGGCTATTCGGCGGCGCAAAATTCAAGACTCCGAACGCGGGCTTTCCAATACGCCTTACCAGTCCGGCGGTTTTCAGAACTCCGTCATAGGCGTCCTGATCGTTCCAAAAGGGAATTAGAACGAGGTTTGCACATTCAACGGCGGCGGGTGCTTCGCTGTTGCGTCCTGGGGGTGTGTCGATGAAAACCAAATCACAACCGGCACTTTCGGCGCGTTGCAATTCTTCGGTCAAATCATGCTCGGTCGTAAAGCGAGTAAGTGGCAGTGGTGTGTCTTGCTGCTTGCTTCGCCGTCGTCCCCAGCTCGTCGCGTTCTGCTGCGTGTCCATGTCGAGCACTAGGGTGTTGAAGCCCGCAAAGGTTGCCGCCGTTGCTAGGCTTTTCGTCAACATGGTTTTACCCATGCCGCCCTTGTTGATCGTTATGGCAATTGTTCGCATGTGCAGACTTTCAGATTTGCAGTTGTGCACAATAGCAGGTTCGCAATTCGGGTCAATGTGGAATTGCTGTATCCCCGCCGTGTTTCAAAGCAGTCCTGTCCCGTTCTCCGTTCCCGGCTAATTGGGCCGAAGTCTTGTTTTTCCCTACTGTCCTGAGATTTCAGGTCATGCAGGGGGAAGGGGGGAAACGAAATGTTCTTGCTTCGCCTGCAATTTGTGTGAAGGATTTATATGAGGTGGGTACTCCTCGCCGTTTTTGACCGTTAGAGGCGGCAATGGACGCGGCAATGCGGCGGATGCTCAAGAAAGCAGCGAAGGCATAACGATTACTCGTCCGCAAAACCCGCCATCCGTCGCGCACAAGGCCGTGCGCCCACAGTATTAGGCCGTTTTCTCGCGCCCACTTCAACGCCCGTTGTACGGTGCTGACGGCACATCGGGCCTTAGCCGCAATCGCATCATGTGACGGGAAGCATTCGCCGGTTCGCGGATTGTAGAAGGCGAATAGCAAGGTTTCGTAAATCTTCATCCAGCCATAGGGGACACCGCCGCGCCGCTCGATCTCGGCGTGAAGGCTGACGATGCAGGCGGTCTTGTCTCCACGTTGCAGGGGAGGGCCGTATATGGTCCCGAATTGTTTCTCGGTCATGGGTAGTGAACTCCTTGGGGTTGTGGACAACCGCCCGGGAGGGCCGAAAACCGGCGCAAAACGACCCGTTAGCGGAAACAAGTTTCCGCTTGACTCTTGGCCTGATTTCGGGGAAAGTCGGTCTCGCGAAAGAAACGATATTCCCCGGTTTACGCCGGACTGTACGGCCCGCCACTGGCGGGCTTTGCTGTTTCTGGGCTTCTCTATCTCCTCAGAATGGCAAGGCAGGACGCGGCAACCACGCCGCGTGGCTGCGGAGTGTGAATCGTTCTCTGATTCGTGTCGAGATTAATCTTGGGAGGGCGAGTTACCCGCTTCGCTTATGAGAATGAAGCGCCGGAAATCCGCATTAGCGGATCCTCGGCGCGAGGGTAGGGGTATCGAAACCTTAGTTCACAGAGTGCGCAGAATCTTCGGCTCGAAGTCCGGGTGGTGCTCCTTGACGCCTCCCACCGCCTTTGTCAAACTCACCTCAAACGTTATTCGCTGACTGCGGAAGAAGTAAAAACGACTGCGAAGTTCGTTTTGGAGACTGCCTCTCGGCCCGCGAGGGATGCGTGTATCCATCTCCCGCTGGATTCCCTTTTGCAATTCGAAACGCATAATGGCGTACTGTATCACACTTGACAGCGTATTTTGTGGCTGTGAGCGGTGGAAAAATGGGCAGGGGGCTGTCGTTTGGAAGCAGCGAGCGCCCGGTGAGCGTCATCCTGGGAGTAGGCGGGTATAATCCGACCGGAAGGCGCTGATTAGAGGTTAGGAGAGTGCCAGTACTTGCTGAAATCGTCGGCCAAAGTCTGAGCTCGGTAATTGACGACTTCATGATCTGCAAACATTGCGGCATCGTTGATCGCGAGCGGTCAAGGATTATTGTGGATACACCCTGCCCGTCATGTCACAAACCGGCAGGCAGAGCGCGGTTGTACTTTGATCTGAATGTCACAGTTTTGATCGACCTTGTTCAACAGTCGTACCATTCTGCGATGGTAATGGAAGACGGACTTGGGCCACAGGCATCTGATGTGGGCGTAGTGCTGTTCTTCTGTATCTTGCGCGAGGCGCTCTTAAACAATCTGCTCAATTATCTGCTCCGAGCTCATAGGGTCTCTGATCGAATTGCGAAGAAACTTCTCGACGATAATAAATTGACAAACCAGAAGTTCGCTCTGCTGAGTGCGCTCATCGGCAAAAGTTGGAGCGCGGCAATCCAAGATGCATCCTCGCATGAAGGGGTGGATTTTTGTCCGGTTTCGCAGCTTATGAGAGCCGCGTCAGATATTCGCAATCGATTTGTGCACAAGGGAAGCGGCTGGGGAGCCACACGCGATTTCGCGACCGATTGCGTCAACAGCATGTTTACCCTTCTGCAACTTTTCGTTGCCCTTCACAACATCTATGCACAGCCTGACTTGTCCAAGGCATCGGGTCTCTCCGGGAAACAGGAAGAGGGGATAGTCGAAGGATAAGAGACGCTATCACGCGCTTATGCCCATTATCCGTGCCCTTAACGTCGAACGTGAGATGACGTTTCATCTCTACCGGGCTGCTGGCGAACAAAATCGTCCGGACGACCTCCGCAACAGTTTGTGCAGCCTCGGTCTTGAACCGCGCCCGTCACGAAAAAACCCGGCCACTGGCGATGTCTGGAAATTCGTACTTGACCTGGCACGGAATCCAAGCGTAACCGGAACGGCAATCTTTGGCGTCTTCGCCCTCTGGCTCAAGGAGAGAAAGGGCAGACGCATTGAAATCGAGCGGCCCGGCCTGAAGATCAAGGTTCCAAACGCGCGGGAACTAAGAAAGGCGTTGGCCGAACTTCATGAGTACGACAAGTTGACGCTCACCCTGAATAGTGGGGGGTCGCCCAAATCCCTTAGAAAAAAGACGGTTAAGAAAAGTTCGTAGAGGTTTGGTTTCCCAGAACGGTTGGGTTAACTGAATGGGTTGGTGCCAGCGGCCAGTTCTTCGATGTCGATTGGTTGAAGTGCTAGATGTTCGCATAGGTCTCTGGGAGTGACGACTAGTACAGCGGAATCGATCAGATTCTTTTTCTGTTTCACCACCTGGTAAAACCGCTTATCCAATGTCAGAAACGCGTCCAGCTTCGCGTTTTCAGCCGTCCACAGATGGTAGGCGTCATCAATATGAGCATCCCCGGTGAATGTCCTGATTTGAAGGAATCTGGGATGCGTGATCGACCGGAAGAAGTCCATTTGTTCGTTTTCTGTCGTGCCGATATTGCCGCTTGATCCAATGACAATTGATCTTTGCGTCGGCGAGGGGACGTTGCTGATTGGCACATCCCTGAGCAGGTCCATGCCCAGATAGCCTTCAGAGCGGCCCTTTTGTCGAAACATCTCCATTCGGATTTCGTGCGAGCTAAAGAATTCCGGCTCGCCGCGTTTTGCGGAAGCACAGAGGGCCGCAAGAAAGGGAAGCTGCTCTCTGCGAAAAGCTTCATCGGCCCTGGGCGCGAAATAGACCCGCTCTGCGACATCGAGCTTGTGATAATGCGGTCCCCATTTTATTGTCCTCGAAGCGAGCATGGTCCTGTGGGTTATGGCATTTATTTCGATGTTGCGGTCGATAAGCACTTTCATGGCTGCGTTGGTGGAAGCGTAGCATGGGCGGGAACGGGCTTTCTATATGTTGTGTTTTGCCGGGAACTGCGCCAGACGCATAAGCGCCATTATGTCAAGCGATTTCAAGTAATCGGAAAGCAAAGAAACACGGGCGGGGGCAGGGGACACGGTTTCACTTCAAAACGCAAGTAATCAGTCGCCCGGAGTGGGCCGCGAATACTTGCCCGGCACCTTGCGAAAGACGACTGCGAAGACACAAGATGTAGATCAGGCGTCACGGTGTTTTCGGCGTTGGGGGCAGCGTCAAGCAAAAAGGGGAAGTCACTGACTAGGGCCGTTTGGTTCCGGGGTCTTTTTTTTTGAGGGGCGAAGGCGTTGGGCAGTCTGCACGGCGTCGGCGTCAGCAAGATCATAGGGCCTTCCGAACGCGGTCTTGTTGGCGATGAGGTCGTCCGCCGAAATGACGAAAGCTTTCAGGCCGGTGCGTTCGTCGATGACCGCCTCAATGCGGTGCTCCCATGCCTGATCGAACTCCACGCCGGAAATCCGGGGCAGAATTTCGACCATTTGCGGCGGCGTTCCCATGCGAAAAAAGACGTTCGGGTCGATCAAGTCCTCGGGCCGCAGGTCGCCAAGCGGCGCTCCGAATTTCGCCAAAGCCGCGACAACAGCTTTCGCATTCTCTACGCTTGGCTGAATAAAAAGATCGAGGTCCTTGGTCGCGCGGGGTTGAGCGTGAACGGCGACGGCGTACCCGCCAATGATGAGGTACTTAACGCGGTGCTCGTTGAACGCGGACAAGAGTTCTTTGAAGTCTTGACTGAACATCGCGCCTTGGTTCCTTCAATTGATGCCCCATCACCGACAATTCGGCGGCGGTATCCAGCCGCTCATGGACCGGGCGGCTTTGCCAGTAGCGGTACTCGTCCGCTTTCATCTCATTAAAGTCGTTGTACTTGCGAATGGTCTTGTCCATGCGTTCTGTTTGTAGCATAGGGACGGAACAGAGGGCAAACGCTCGAAACGTGCATGGCTAAGGGGTTTCTGCCGAACCCTGGAGACCGGGGTTCTTGTGAGCTTAGTCTCTTGACTGTGCGTGTCAGGATGACATCTGGAATCTTTTGCGCGTCCTCGTCAACGAGGGGTTTTCGGACCCTAGTCTAAGGGGATTTGAATGCCGTCCTGACATCCGGTCAGGCATACTTGAACTTGACAGGAATCTCCCGGCGAAACCAACGAATCGCAGAGGGTGAGTATGGAATACTAGTGGCCTGTCGCAGAGAAATCGTTAGTACGAATGCGACGTGAATGGTCGGAGTACTTCCACTGGATAGGCTTGGCATGGGCGGAATAGGCGTTGATGTAGCGGCGAAGTTTGCGGGCCAAGTCAGGGACGGAGCGGAAGACGCCACGAGCGATGACATCACGCTCGATCTTGGCGAACCAGAGTTCGACCTGGTTGAGCCAGGAAGAGTAGGTGGGGGTGAAGTGGAAATGAACCCGCGGATTCTGCTCGAGAAACTGGCGAACGGCTGGAGCTTTGTGGGCCGAGAGGTTGTCGAGAATGATGTGGATCTGCTGGCGCGGCCCACACAAGCCAACCACTTCCTGCAGGAAATCGACGAACTCCCGGCTGGTGTGGCGGGCGGCGGTTTTGCCGTGCACTCGTCCGCTGGCGGTATCCAGGGCGGCGTACAACGAGAGGGTGCCGTGGCGGTAGTACTCGAATCCATGCCGCTCGGCGCGTCCCGGCGAGAGCGGCAGTACGGGGTCAAGTCGATCGAGCGCCTGAATGGCGGTCTTCTCGTCGACGCAGAAGACGGCCGCGTGCTGTGGCGGGTTGAGATACAGGCCGATGATGTCGGCGGCCTTACGTTCGAAGTCGGGATCGTCGCTGGCGATATAGCGTTGCAGTTGGTGAGGCTTGAGTCCGGCTTCTTTCCAGACGCGATGTACGGCATCTTTACTGATGCCCAGGTAGGCTGCCAGCTTGCGGCAACTCCAATGGGTAGAACCATCACCGGGTTTCTTGCGGGTGGCGGAGAGAATGCGGGCTTTGAGAGCGGGCGTCAACACCGTGGCCAATTGTCCGGGATGGTAGGTGTCGAGACCATTGAGCCCAGCCGCCAGGAAGCGCTGTTTCCAGCGCAGGATGGTAGGCGCGGTGGTCTGCAGGCGCTGCTGGATGGTGGCGAAGGAAGCGCCTTTGGCCAGCATCAGGATAAGCTTTGCACGAAAGACATATCCCGCAGGTAACGAACGGGACTGAGCAATGCTGGACAGTTCGGACTGCTGTTCTTGGCTAAGTACCACATCACTGGCCATGCACAGTTAGACGCAAATACTCTTACTAACGTTTACTCTGCGACAGGCCACTAGGTGAAGACATAATGAAGATACTTATGCGTGCAGGTCGTTTGTTGCTCGGGTGAACATGGCGATCCATAGGTTACAGCAGCCCCAACCAAGTGAGCCATCCCCCGCCAAGAATAAGTGCAATTATCAACAATAGATGAAGCCAGAAGAAGAATGACCTACGGTCCTCATGATAGGCGATTCCTCCTTTGCCATAAAATGTGCCGTCCCGGAAAGCTTTGCGGATTTGAAACGTGCCGGAGCCGACACTACAAACTCCGATGACAATAAGTATCGGATTTGTCATTGGATCGAATTCCCTATTTGTCTGGTGTAAGCGTCGGTTAATCCGTTAATCCGTCATGTTCATTGTGGTGCCGTGCTACGATCCGCGCTGTTATTTCTTGATTCTTCTCAGTGCGGAGTACTTTCCGGGATATAGGGGTTTACGAGTTGTTTCGTGGCACCGCCGATAAATGTCCCAAGAACTGGGGGCAACGGCGCTGTCAGAAAATCGATTAAGGCATCTGCGTCAACTACGTTTGGTGCTGGCTTTAATAAATATGAAGCCTCCGCCGCACATGCTGACAGACCGCCAAAAAAGGGAGCCGCAGAAAATGTTAAAGGGTTGCTCAGCGAAAATCCTGCCAAGTATCCGCTGTCATTCGACAAGCTGTCAAGAAATTGGACAAGATTTTGACGTTGCTGCGGAGTAAGAGGCTGACCAATTCTAGGGTTTGCGCCGGATGCTGATTCTCCTATGGGCACAGGCTGCGGTAGATTGTCTGTCCAGTCCAACCCTCTTCTATCCGCAAACTTAAGCGGATTGGCCCTGACGTATTGATATGTATTCAACCCGCCCTTAAGTCCAATCACGTCCGTTTGCAGGTATCTGCCCCAATCCTGCGCATAGTCCCTGAATCCGTTGTGGTTCCAACCGCTCTCGGAGTCGAAGTTCTGGCCGGGGAGTCGAAGGTTCTGTGTAATCAGACCTTGCACAGAACTGGTCTGACCGAATGGAAGATACGTGGCACTCCAGGCCGTCTGCTGCACGCTGTCGGTCGCCAGTTGCGGCGTGCCTAGCCGGTCGGCGTGCAAAAAGTAAACTGCTTTGCTGCTCGGTGAAATCGTAGCGACTGGCCTGCCGTCAAGATAGATATAGTCCGCTTGCGCCACACCGTGAGCATCGGTCTCTTCGAGCAGACGGCCTTCGCGGTCATTCTGATAGATCGCTCCTGCGCCGCCCGTAAGAGCCTTAACGAGGCGCTGGCCGAAAGCGTCATAGGTGTATTGAGCCAGGGCGTCGCTGCCCGACATCACCGCTGCAAGTTGTCCCGCCTGGTTGTAATCCAGGGAGGTGATTAACGCGTGGTCGGGAGACATGATGCCGGGGTTGAAGCTGTTGCTGTTGCCGTCGGCGGTGTAGCCGATGTTTTGCGTGACGATGCCATTCACGGTCAACGTCAGAAGCTGGTTGTTGTGCGCTCCGTAGCCGTAGCTGGTTGTGACCATGCCAAGCGTTTCAGTCAGGCGGCTGCTGGCCGGGTTGTAAGTCCAGGAATAGTTGCCGTAGCCCCCTGTCGCGCTGCTGAGCCTGTTGAGCACGTCGTAACCTAAAGTCTGGCTGTTGCCCGGATTAACGCTGTCCGTAATGGTCCTGACGTTATCACCTGCGTCGTAAGCGTAAGTCAAGTTCTGCACGGCGGCGTTGCCGGTATCGGAGAGGTTCGTCAGACGGTAATCGAGGTCAAAGCTGCGGGTTTCAGCAACATTGTTGCCGAAGGTAAGGGCGGTCACCGGCCCGAAGGGTTCGTATGAGATATTCGATACAACGGGAAGGGGGGTTATCGACTGGCGAACGCTTGCGACGATTAGCCCGGCTTTAATCCCGGTAATCCGACCCATGATGTCGCGGCTATAAGAAGCTCGCCAAAGCGACGGGTAGACGATTGAGGCCAAGCGGCTGGCGGCATCGTACGCGTAGAACGTGTTGAGACGCAGCGTGCCTTTAAGGCGGGCTTCCTGTGTGATGTTGCCGCGTTCATCGTAGGAGCGGGCGAGCGATCCAGCGGCATCTGCCACGGATGTGAGCCTGCCGACGCCGAAGCCGTGCCCCGGCTGGTCATAGGTGTAGGTTACGTTTTCGGATGGATCGGAGGGGTAAGTCGTCGTCAGCACACGGTCGAGCGCGTCATAGGTAAGTTGGGTCACGGCGTTCGTCGCCGCAACGCGCTTCACGAGATTGTTGTCCAGGTCGTAGTAATAGACTGTTGTTCCGGAATCCGGGCTGACCTGCTGGATCGGATTCCCAAAACCGTCGTAGGTATAAGCGGTCTGTCCGTCGTTCGGATCGATGACGGTGAGCGGGCGGTCATGTGCATCGTAGGTGACATTGGTGACGCCGTGGTCCGGATCGGTTGAAGTTGTAAGGCGGTTCAGGGCGTCGAAAACCCTAGTTGTGCGGTTTGTCAGCGGATCGGTGACGGTGAGGGCATTACCGTTGTTGTCATAAGTGTAAGCCGTGGTCTGGCCCACGCCGCCGATGTCCTGCAACACGCGGCCTAGCGCATCGAAAACGCCTGAATGCGTCTTTTTGACCGTGTGGTTTGCGTCGAGAACATTCACGAGGGTTTGGTCTCCGAGCGCATCGAGCGTGTATGCAGTGCTCTGGCCGAACAGATCGGTAATGCTGGTCAGGCGGTGCGCCGTGTCGTATCCGTTCGTCAGCATAGAGCCGTCCGGCAGTTGCACGCTTTGCAGGTTGCCAGCGGGATCGTAGGTGTAAGTCGTCGTCAGACTGCCGGCCGCCGTATGCACGGTGCTGGTGTTGAGATGAAGCCGTCCGTCATAGGTCAGCGTCGTTGTCACCGAGTTCGGGTCGTTGACGGTCAGCGGCAAGCCGCCGCCGGTGTGCTGCGTGATCCGGGTCTGCTGGCCGAGGGCATTGGTAATGGCCGTGAGCGCTCCTGAGCCGTCGTATGTGAACTGGGTCAACCCGTTCACGTCCGTGCGGGGTGTTTTGATGGAGGCAAGCAGGTTGTTCTGCCATGTATAGGTCCACACTTCGGTCGTGCCGTTCGTCGAATAGGGAATGTTCTGGGTTGTTGTGTCTACATCCGTCCGGGTCAGAAGATTGCCGCTGCCATCATAAGCAAAGGTCGAGGTCTGGCCGGTCGTGACGATCTGGTGCGGCAAATGCACGAATGTCGGGTCATAGCTGACGGTCGTCGTGCGCAGTGGCTCGGTGATCTGGGTTGGCTGTCCGTGGGAGTCGTTGACGTAACTCGTGACGTTGCCATTCCAGTCGGTTTGGCTGGCGAGATAGCCGTTGCCGTCATAGGTGAACTGGCGCTGCGCCGCCTGCGTGGTCGCTGTCGCTGCGCGGCTGATTTGTGTCACCTTTGGCACACCCTGAAGTGTCGTGAAGCTGTAAGTGTCAGAAACGCCCAGGGCATTATTGACTGTGCGGCTGCCGTCATTGTCGTTATATGTCAGCGTCGTCAGGTCCGCGCCGTTGCCGTGCTGGCTGGTTAGAGCGCGACCCGTCATGTCGTCATAGGTCCAGGTCGCGTAGCGGTTGCCGTTTTCGTCGATCATTCCGGTAAGCGCAAATGGTAGCGTGGCGTCCTCGTACAAGTAACTCTGGCTGCTTCCATTGTTGTAGATGATCTGGCTCAACTGGATCCCAGGGATAGTGAAGTTATAGCCGTAATTCAGTACCAGGCTGTCAGGGGTCGTGACCGTCTGAATCAGCGTATTGTCGAGGTAGGTGAAACTCAGTGACCGGCTGTAAGAGTCCGTGACCCTTGCGAGCAGATTATTTGCGTCGTAATGTAGGGTTCGTGTGTAGCCGTTCCGCGCCCGGATTGAGTTCAACGTCCCCCTTCCGGAGTCGTCGGCGGTGTAGGTTTCAATTGTGTCGTCTCGATCCTTGAGGGTCCATGTGGGACCAGCTTCACTCAGTTGAAGATCAACATCGCTGTCGCTGATCCAGTTGCCATTATTGTAGGTGAAAGTGAGTATCTGGCCGTCTGCACGTTCGGCGAGCACAGTCAGTGCCTGTCCGGTCGGCGGCGAGATGTGCAAGTAGCGGTCATAGGTCGAACGCCAGTTAACCCCGAGAGATTGGGCAAAATTTGGTATGCCGGAGGCATTGGCAAGGCTGTTGTAATAGCGGGTAAACTCCAGCGGATTGGCCCCTGCGGTCTTGTAGTCCTCCACTTTCTCAAAGACATTTCCGCTGCTGATCGTAACTGGCTCACCGGCGGCGGCGCACCCGGCGCACTTGCAAGGACAATCACCAAGTGTCTTGGCTGAGAAGGTGGCGAAGGGAGGAGCCGCACTGCCCATTGAGTTTATGTTCGTCCCATTGTTAATCAGCGCCACCACCATGTCGGTGGTCGTGTCAATTACCCTCATCTCGTAATCTAGCGGGGGAACGTACAAGAACCTTCCATCGGGTGTAAGGACCTCCGCAGCTCTCCCTTCTTGGCCGGCGAGTATGCTCCCACCAAATGAGTTACTTCCCGTATTGATAACAAAAACATATCCGCCCTGGTCAGCATCCGACAGAAAGCACTGTCCGCGCGGGCCACAAACCAGCGGTCCAGCAAAGTCGTTACCTTGAGCTATCTGTGGTGAAACCTGCACATTGGTAATGACGCTGTTTGTAGCTGTGGCCATAGCCAGCATGACCGTTACTTGATCCCCGTCGCCTGGGCCACGTCCTTCGACGTATGCTTTGGTGCCGTCCAGTGTGAAACTGATTCGGCTAACAGGGAATGTGAAGGTGTGTCTCATCTGCTGCTGGTCTAAATATGTGTATTGCAGGGAGAAAAACGAGATTACCTGGCCGGTGCCGGTGTCAATTTCGGCAATCTGTGTCTTATCATTTTGGTTCACCACATAGGCATGTCTGCCGTCCGGAGTGAAGGTGCCTCCGCATTGACCTAAGACACAAGTCGTCGCACCAAATGGAAGCGGTATGGTGCCAATGATCGAATTAGTCGTGGTGCTGACTACGGCAATTGCTGTAGCGGATTGACCCCCGATGGGGAGTGTGAAGACATACAGATATTGGCCATCCGCACTGATCCCCGATCCTGCGGGCAGCGAAGTCGGGAAGCTAATGGTTTCCCCAAACACTTGAGTTACGGTGTTGAAGATGTCAATCTCACCGCCATTTGGATTGTTGTATCCGTCGAAGTCAGAGACATAGACAAATCTCCCATCGGGTGAAATGGCCAGCCCAAGGTCATCCGCTCCCAAGGTGTTGAATTGTGTGATGATTTGGTTCGTACTTGTGTCTATTACCTGAAATGCCCTCGCACCTGCCATATATACCCTATATTCTTGGGAGAATGCCGTACGGGGCGTAACGAACGCGGCCAGAAACAAGACAAAGAGAATCAGAAACGAGTTTCTGTGTGCAGTTGAATTATGGACCGTCCGTGCTCGGGAATGTTTTGTGCGAGGCTTGATGCTGAACAAGAAATTGCTTAACTGCGTGCACGACGAGGCACTATACGAGATAGCGCTGGTGAGGGTCATGCTTACGCCCCCCATTTCCAGGCCACATTCGATTCGATGGCCTTACGGGGAAATTATGTTATCAGAAGGCCTGTTACAGGCGGATGACAATCACTGCCCGTCGTGGCCGGAAAACGGGTTATGACCTGGGCAGGATCGGCGGCTACATCAGCGCCGCGCTTCCGAAGAAAATTGAGCCTTTCATAGTGCTCGCGGAGAACCTTGCTTTCTTTGGCTCGGTTCATGGCGGTTACGGCGGCGGCTCCTCTGGAAAGCCAAGTCTGCGGCGGAAGTAAACTTCTATCGAAACCCCGGCTTCCTTGGCGCGCGTCTCGACCTCGCGCGCGTCCTCTTCGGGCATTTCAATAGTCATATGCCCGTCGTACCAGGAAACCCGCCATTCGTCGTCTTCGTCGCTGAGGATTTCAACCGGTTGGGTGCAGTCCGTGGGGTCAATGGGCATTTGCTTCTCCGGCGTGGCATAACCCGGCGCAATTTACGGGTGATGCTGCGCTGCCGCTAACGAAAACTACATAGGGTGCCTACGATTTCTGCTTTTTCTCCTTATACAACAGGTAACAGCCATATAGAGCCCCAGCTACTCCAAATGCAACCATTGGAAGTGCTTGCTCTCCCTCAATCCAGAGCATTGATATTAGTGAAGTTAGAGCGATAAAAAGGCCGCCACATAGAACAAAGCTACCGGATGGACGCTTTGGTAGATTTCCCCTCATTTGTTCTTACCTGTCTTTTTTGGTATGGGTTTCTTGCTTCAAGCCGGTTAGGCGCTGACATGCGGCGCTGCTTTTACCACGTGCGGGCCTTTGGCTCAACCTCCGGGAAACAGCGCGAAATAAACGTCCAGCATCCCGATACGCTTGTAATGCTCGTACAGTTCGCCTCGGCCCATGCGTTCGGAGAAAGGTGCGCCCCGGCGCGGCAGTTGGGTGAGTGCGGTCAACGCGTGGTAAGCGCCCGGCCCCGTGCTTCCACCTCGGCTCCGGCTTCCGCCTGTCTTTCCGCTTTTGCCCCTCTTGGGTTGCTGCCAGAGGATGGGGGTCGGCCTCCGGCTTATCATCGTTCCCGTCCGCCTCCGCCGCGTCCGCGGTGCTGCCGCCGTTCGGCCTCCCGTTCGTTGTCCTGTTGCTGGCGCTCCTGTGCGCGGAGGGTGGTGTATTTCGAGAAGTCGATGCTGTGTTCCGCCTCGGCCTCGCGTTTCTGCCTGGCTCTCTCGCCCTGGCGTACCTGTTCGGGCGTCAGTTTCGGCGCTAACAGAGACTCAAAGACATTGCCGACAAGATCCAGTGTCTTGCCAATCTCACGAAGCGGAACTTTTGCGACGATAGAGGGGATTCTGAGTTTCCCGGCCCTTATTGGTGCAGCCCCGCGTTTCTTTGTGGCGTTCTCAAGCCGGATAGCCTGCCATTCTGCGGAGCGTTGTTGCGCCCGCTCGTTCAACGCCTGTTTGGTGGCGTCGATGCCTTGCAGCTTACTTCCGCTGTCGAGCGCAGCTACAAATTTCCTCGCAAGGGACTGGTCCAGTTTGTGGACACGGCGCGGCTCGATGATTTCACCGTTGCGCCGATATTCAGGACGCTGCGCGGTAACGGCGACGATTTCACCTTCCTTGAAGCGCGGGGCATAGTTGCCGACTGCTTTGGCGAATTCCGCCTCCCTGTGGCTGCGTTCGGCTTCCTGCTTTGTCACCCTGGCGAAGCCAATTCCTTTTTCATCAAGCGCAGCGGCGAAGGCCTTGGCGTCGATCCTGTAGCTTTGACGCGGATTCGGCCACACAATCTCCGCGTCCAGGGCCTTTGACGTGTGGCTTTGACGCCAGACCTCCCAGATACGCGCGCCCATACCCTTCAAATTCTCAGGGCGCTTGTCGCGCTCCGCCTCTCTCGCGGCCCGCTCGAATGTCATGGGGTCGGTGCGGTACGTCCTCGGCGGCATGGCTGGCCATTTCTTTTCTTCCCTACTGCCCGCGCGTTCCGCCCTTTTCTTTTCCGGGTCGATAAACCGGCGCTCGGTCTTGTCTTTTTCGATTGCGGCCTTGGTAACTGCGTCGTGCCAAATCTTGTCGTCGCGGTCGCGATCCCATGCGGGTTCGGGCTGTTTCTGCTGCCGATCGCACGAAAGGCCGCGTATAGAGGCGCGGGCCTGTTCGACGGTCGGCAATTGATCGCGGTCAAGATCGGAGAGACGGTCGCGGATTTTGGCGGCGGGCACGTCGAGGATTCGCTTGCTCAGAACATGCAACCCACCGCGGTCATCAATCACCACGAAGCCGCGCCGGTCGCCCTGCGCGAGCGTCAAGCCTTCATGGGCAAGAGCGGCCTCGAAGCTGCGGCCACAATCGGAACGGCCCCAACAATGGCGGATCGTGTTCCGTACCTCGTGAATATCCACGCCGAGACGCCGGGCCTGTTCCTCCTGCGCCCGCGTCGGCGCGTATTTGAGCGGGCCTTCGCGCTCGTTCTTCACGCGCGTAAGACCAAGCTCCTTTTCCAGTTCCCGCGAGACTTCCTTGAGCCGCAGTTTGAAAAACCGTACCGGCCTCGCCTTGAGGGTGTCCGGGTCAATCCGGCTCCATGCCACGTGCATGTGCTCGTGGCCGGTTTTCTCGTTGGTATGGAAGGCAATGGCGCGGGGCTGGCCGGTCAGGCCGAGCTTGGATTCGATGCGGTTGGCGATGCGCTCCCACTGTGCGCGGGTGACTTCCTCGCCTTCGGGATTACGCACCTGAACGTGAAAGAACGGCTGTGTGCATCGGGTGCCGTCGGCCATCTGGTCAACGCTGCGGAAAGCTTCCCTGATGTCGCCGGAGGCGAAGCCGCGCATCTTCCAGAGTTCCGCCCGCTCGCCCTCCTTCCCGGTAATGAGATAAGCGGCTAATTTGTTGCCGTTGTTGTGGAAGGTGCCTTTCGCAATCACGGCCGTCCCTTTCGCCCGCCAAGTCTGAGGATCAGGCTCGCGGCGGCGCGGAGAAGCGCGAGAGTGGAGAGGTGTTCGCGGCCCATCGCAACCGCGCCTCCGGCGTTGAGGGCATGGGCAATCTGATTGAGATTGCTCCCGGCCTTGTTGATCGCGGCGGTTGCCTTGGCAACGACCACGGCGTTAACTGTGGGGCTGCGCTGTGCTCGCGGGCCGGGTGCGCCAAGCATGGCGGCGCGGCCATAGCTGGAACGGGACAGGCCGCAGGCCTGCGCCCTTTCCTGCACCTCGGCAAGCTCCTTGTCGGTCAGCGCGATTTGCAGCGAGTTCCTGCGCTGGCGTTTCTGGCTGCTGCGGCGTTTGCCTCCGGGTGGCGGGTTGTCGTTCGCCGTCATGGGCGCACCCTCGACTGGCGGAGACGCCGGACAGGGCCGAAGGCGCGGAAACGGGCACGGTTTCCGCTGCCGCTGCAAGCGGCCAAAAGGGGAAGGATGCAACGGAGGGGGGCACCCCCTCCTTGCCAGGTTGAGCGAAGGCGGGCGGCTGAAAGCCGTCCGTCCGGAGCGTGGCGCGTCAATGACGCGCACAACTTGCTGTCCGCGATATTGGCCGGAATCATGCTCCGACTGAATCGGAGAATCACGACCGCCGCAATCCCATTTTGGAGCGTTCCGCACGCGGAACGCTCCGACGGCAATATGCTCGGGCGGTAGGGAGAAGGCAGAAACAGCGGGGCCGAGAAACACGGGGGCGGTAGGGAGAGAAAAGCCGGGGCTGGAATTGGCTGCCGCATAAACGCGCCGGGCTTAGGTGCCCTCCGCTATCTGCCGCGCGGTGTGCTCGTCGGTGATCCACACGTTGAACATCTTCGCCTTGAGCGCAACCTTGATCGCGTCCAGCTTGTACGGCCCGCCAAAGGCGACAACCTTCTTCCCCGTCGCAACCATGCGCTTGTAGAACTTGACGCCCGGATGCTTCGAGAAGTGACCGGCAGTAAGAAAGAATTGCCATTTCTTTTGTGACTTCCCGTGGCGGTCAAACGGGCAATACGAAAGATCGCCTATGGCTCCTTCCCGCGCGAGTTGCTGAGGGGTGACGATGTTTTCGAGCAGTCCCGTCATCGTCACGCGGTTTCTGGTAACCGGATGAACCCTGCCGGGGTTCACGCTGCCGATACCGACAAAAACCACGTCAATGCGGTCCATGTCCTTCACCACGCCGATAACCGTCTGGTTGGCTTCCACCTTCTCGATTTCTTCCCTGACGGCCCGCCGTGCGGCGGGGCCGGGGCCTTTGGTTACATAAGGCGACACCGTTGCGTATTCGCAATGGCCCGATAACCGCCCGCTGTGGCTCCACAGAATGTTGGCGTTCACCACCGGGTCAACGTGGCTGGCGGACTCCGACAAGGGGCCGCGTCCGACAAGCGCTGTCACATGGATAAAGAGGTTCCTGCGGTCGCGTTCGGGAACGGCGTTCACAAACTCCAGAACGTGCTCTCCGCCCGTCACGCCTACATGCAGCGGCCTGTCGTCCGGGTGGCTCTCATAAAGTTCATCGAAGTAATCCGCCGCCATGAGCGCCCATCTCTGGTGAAGTTCGGCGTGCTTGTCCGGCGTTGTGATCTGCCCGCCCGTGGCGATAAGCGCCCTCTGGAGGTGCGGGAATTTGGCGCGAAGGCTCTGTTCAAGTCCGCTCTCCACGGTTTCGTGGATTTGTATCCGGACAACGCCCTGTTGCTGCGCCTGTTTGAGAATCTTTGTGACGCCGCGAATGTCGGTGTTCATCTCGGCTGCAATCTGCTTTCTGTTCCAGTTGTCTTTGTAAAACAGCCGAGACGCTCTCAGCATCTCGGCGGTGGTGGGGTCTTTCTTCTTCGGTCTGGACACAGTGAACTCCCGCCGGAAAGGTTTCCGTAAGAATGTGCATGGCGGTAAGTATAGTTGCGCACAATACTTGCATTTCAGCCAATATTTACAAAATAGATTTCTTTATTAGCACCATCATAGGCAAGTAGAAGCCAGCGTTTCTTAGTTGAAATGGCTACAGGTGATTGGAACGTTCGTTTCAAAACGAATTTCGATGTGGGGAATTCAATGGACATCAACGGAACGAAAGACAGCCGCATAGAGCGGTTGAAACGGCGCGAACTTGAAATCCGCGCCCAGATCGAGGCGGAGCGGGTACGCGCCGCGCGGCGCAAGGCGAAGAACGACGCGAAGCTCTTTGCGTTGGTGGGCCGCGCCCTGGTGAAGAACGCGGCGAACTCGCCGGATTTTCACCTGATGCTGAAACAAACCCTGGCGATAACTGTGACGGACGAACACGAAAGGCAGTTTCTCGCCGATTGCGGATTCCTGTGAAGGGCGGGCGGTAGGAAAAGAAGGGGTCTTATGGAATGGGTGGTGGGGTTTTTCATTCTGGTGGTTCTCTGGGGAATGGCGGCAGAGCGGGCGCGGAAGAAACGTATCAGGCAGGCTTACGACTTCCGCCCGTCGCAGGTGCTCGGCGGTGCGAGATACGCGACTAACGACGATCTGGAAGAGGCGGGGATGTTCAAGGGCCGGGGGATTTGCATTGGCTTCTCGCCGGAGCGATGGCGGCGGATTTTCTTCAACGGAGCCGGGCACATTCTCCTGGTTGCGGGGGCTAGAACCGGCAAGGCCGTCACTGTTCTGGTGGGAGCCATTCTTCGCCTTCCCCGCCGTTATTCGCTGCTGGTATTCGATCCGAAGGCGGAGCTTGTCAGTATCTGCGGCCATTGGCTCAGGAGGTTGGGCAGGGTGTACGTGCTGAATCCGTTCGGCATTCTTCTCGACCGCATGAAGGGGCTAGTACAGGCGAAATTTAATCCGATGTCGATGCTTGATCCGAATTCGCGGTCCTTCCATGCCGACTGCGACAAGCTGGCGGACGCTATCTGTTGGGAGGAAGGATCGCACGGCGACAGCCACTGGATCATCAGCGCCCGGCTGCTGATCTCCGGCATCATCGCGGCCCTCGCAAAATACGGCGCGGCGGCGGACAAGAACCTGGTGGCGGTGCGGAATGTCATCACCGGAAGCATGGGCCGGTCGGTCTATGAGTTTTGCCGCGAATGCATGGCCCTGTCGGACGTATACGTGCGGCAGAAGCTCGCGCGTTTTGCTGCGCCGAACGCCGAGGAAAACAAGGAACTGAACGGCATCGTCTCGACGGCGGACACGCAAACCGGCTTCATCGGCAATGACGCAATAGCGGAGAGCCTGAGCGGTTCGGACTTCCGCTTCCGTGATCTGAAGCGCAAGCGCGGCACGACGGTTTTTGTCTGCCTGCCTCTCGACAAGCTTGACGTGTCGAACAAGTATTTCCGGGTCGTGGCGGCATCGGCGATGTCGGACATCCTGAACGAAGGTCTGCGCGGCAAGGGCGCTCCCGTTCTGGCGGTGCTTGACGAGGTGGCGCAGATAGGCCCTCTCAAGATTCTTACCGAGTGTCTTGGCATGGCTGCGGGCGCTGCCTCACTTCAGCTCATGCTTGTGTACCAGAATGTCGGCCAGATTTTGAGCCAGTTTGGCGCGAATAATTTTCAGACGGTGGCTGCAAACTCGGGCTGTGCGATGTACTTCGGCGTGAGGGACGAACAGAGTGCCTTGATGGTGTCGAAGCAATGCGGAGTGACCGAGGTTTTGTCGCGGTCGCGCGGCGTAACGATTGACCGTCAGGGCGAGCCGAATGTCAGCGACAACATGAGCCAGACGGCCCGCCCGCTTTTGCATCCGGACGAAGTGCGCTTCGGCCTTGGCGACGACGAAATGCTGCTGTTCTGCGATGGGCTGCCAGGCGTGTGCCGGGCCAAAAGAAAACCGTATTTCAAGTGCGGTGACCTGAGCGGCAAGTACCGGGAAAATCCGTATTTTCAGAAACGCGGCGGGGGGTTCCTTAGCTGGTTGTTTGAGTGATTTATGCCGGGCGCTGCCAACAATAACGGGTTCGACGCCAGACGCTTCGCGTCCTTGATGGCCCGCTTCGATATGGGCAATCCGAGCGAAGCCGAGGCCATGAATGCCGCGCGCGCCATGCGGCGCATGGTGGAGAACGCGGGCGTGCGGTTCGTCGATGTGATGGAACGGGCCGAAGTGAAAGAGGCGCTTGACGATCAAATGCAGCCGGTGCGGGAACACAGCCCGGAGTTGCAGAAGGCGCGGGAAGAGGCGTCGGCCCTGCGTCAGGAATTGACCGAGCGGACCCGCGACGTGCGGGAACTGGCCGAGTTGCTGAGGCGGGAACGGGCGCAGGCGGGAAAGCAGGCAACAAAACCGGCCCCTGCCCCCGCGTCGAGCTTCGGGCCGATGAATGGCGGCGTGATCGCGGCGGTGGTGGTGATCGTGCTGCTGCTGTTGGTGACATCGGCATTTCACCGCGAGAGTTTCGAAGTAAAGGAGGCCCACAATGTGGGACTGGCAAGCGATAAAGGAGAAGGGGTCGCAGGTTTACCAAAAGGCCTCGGCGTTCTTCACATTCCAAACGCTCATCGGCTACCTCGTCGCGTGCGTCGCGGCGGGCCATCCGGTGACGCTCAATCAATACGCAAGTTTCCTGAACCACCTGCTCAACGGGTGGAAGGGGCGGTAGGAGGAAGGGAGGTTTATGAGCGGCAGCGAAAAAGTGGATTTCTCCCGCTTTACCGGCAGCCGGATACAGGGCAAGGCGGCGAGCGAAGAAGAGTCGCGGGGGCAGAAGCCGGAACAGCAGTTGCGCCCACGGGCGGAGATCGAAAAGCATCCCGGCTACTTCCAGCGGAAACAGGAACGCGAAGGCAACAGCGAATGGAGCGGCGCCAGTGGCGGCGGCGGCACATGGGCCGGAAGGTCGAGGTAATCACTTATGAGCGGTTGGCTTGAAAAACAACGCAAGGACAACAACGCCCTCGGCATCGAGCGGCAATTGATGAATGAAGCCCTGGCGCGTCTCCGTCAGGCGGAAAGTGAAACACGGGCGCGGGGACGGTTGATATTCGCGCTCGATCTGACGGGAAGCCGCGAACACAGCCTGCGTCAGGCGCGGATCGCAACGGCGGCCATGTTCGATGCCATCAAGGCCATCGGCAGGGTCGCGGTGCGCCTCGTCTACTATCGCGGCGCGAAGGAATGCCGGGCGAGCGAATGGCACGACGATCCCGGCGTCCTCGCTGAGTCCATGCGGCGGCTCTCCTGCAAGACGGGACAGACGCAGATCGCGCGGGTGTTGCGCATGGCTCTCGCGGAGGACGAAAAGGTGTCCGGCGTGGTGTTCGTCGGGGACCATTGCGAGGACGATGCGGACGATCTTGTGAAGCTGGCTCAAACGCTCGGCCAGAGGTCCGTGCCGCTGTTCGTGTTTCATGAATGCGCGGATCACGATCAGCATTCGTTGAAGGCAAGGCCGGTGTTCGAGCGCATGGCCGAAGCCAGTGGCGGCGTCTATGTGGAATTCAGGCCCGACAGCGGCGCGGTATTGCGGGAATTGCTTGCGAACGTGGCGGCCTTCTCGGCGGCGGGTGCCGAAGGCGTCCGGCAGGTGGCGCTGCCTGAAACGCCGGAAGCCCGCAAACTCCACGGACGTTTGCTGCTGCTCGGGTCGGGGGCCGATGGCTGACGAACCAGAGAAGTGATTTCGTCGCGGACGTGCGCGTGAATATACTGCCAAATACGGAAAAGCAGGACGGGCTTGACCAGCAAGGAGGCTGGCAAGACATGGCCCGTCGGCGTTATCAGAAAGGCAGTATCCGCAAACGCGGTAAACGGCATCCGGTATGGGAGCTTCAATGGTGGACGGATTACATCGGGCAAGACGGCAGGCTCGCCCGAAGGCGGGAGTCGGCAATCCTCGGCAATGCGTGCGAGATTACCCGGCGGCAAGCTTCGCGGCTGGCCGAAGAACATCTCCGCCCGTTAAATGCAGGGAAGGTTACTCCGCTTTCAAGTCTGACGTTCGGGCAATTCGTCGAGGTTCATTTCGTCCCGAATTTCCTGCCGACGCTGAAACCTTCAACGCAGGAGCGTTACCGCCGCACACTCGACACTCACCTTTTGCCTGCATTCCGGGACGCCCGGCTATCGGAGATCGGGACTCTCGACGTGCAGCGTTTTGTATTGCAGAAAATGGAACGTGGCCTCGGTTGGGAAACCTGCTCGCATCTTCGCAATCTCATGTCGAAGGTTTTCGGGATGGCGAAGCGGTGGGGCTTTTTCGCGCTCGACAACCCGGCGCAAGGCGTGGAATTGCCGGAAAAGAAAGCGATACGGGAAAAGCACGTTCTAAGCGTTCAACAAATTCGTGCGCTTTTGATGCTCCTGAAAGAGCCGTGCAGGACGATGGTTCTCTTGGGAGTGTTGACCGGCTTGCGCGTCGGGGAAATCCTCGGCCTCCGCTGGCAGGATGTGGACCTGGTAAACGGCTTGCTGAAAGTGGAACAGGCGGTTTATCGGGGAAGCCTGGGTTCTCCAAAAACCAAGGGGAGCCGTCGCGTTATTCCTCTGCCGGAAACGGCAAGGGATGCTCTCTCCGCATTCAAGGGCGCGGGGCAGGAATTGGTGTTCCGTACTCGGGAAGGAACGCCGTATCAGGACAACAATCTGTTGCATCGGGAGTTGAAACCTGCGGGCCGGAAGATCGGCGCTCCGTGGTTAAGCTGGCATACGCTGCGGCGGACCCACGCCACGCTGTTGCAGGCGGCGGGCGGTTCTCTCAAGGATGCGTCAGCACAACTCGGTCACAGCAAGCTATCGACCACCCACGAAATCTACACGCAACCCCTGCCCGCGCATCAGCGCATGGCGGTCGAGCAACTGGCTCATTTGGTGACGAATGGTGACGAGTTGCAGAAACCGGCGGCCTGACGATTGTTCGCGGGATAGTAAATTCAACAAGATAAATGGTAGGCACGAGGAGACTCGAACTCCTGACCTCTACCGTGTCAAGGTAGCGCTCTAACCAACTGAGCTACGCGCCTGTATCGCGGTCGTTCTGCGGAAGCATGCTTTATTCTAGCCGTCGCACCTGGCGCAGGCAAGGGCACGCCCACTCATCGCAATGGCTGCCACTTCTCGCGCCGCGGTCGCGGAACATACTCCCGCTCAGCAACCCTTCTTCGCCAGTGAAACGCGCCCTTGATGAGTCTGATCTCGGGTTTGCTCTTGGCCTCCGCGTAGCTCACGCTCACCACATCAAAGCGGCAAGGCGGGCTCTGCTCTCCCCGCAAGCGGCGAAGATAACTGCGCGCCACGGAGCGAATGTGCGAGCGCTTGGCGGCGTCAACGGCTGCTTCCGGCGGCAGCAGGGCTTCTCCGACGCGCGTCTTCACCTCGACAAAGCACAGCGTATCGCCATCCCATGCGACGAGGTCAATCTCGCCGCGATCTTGCGGCACGCGAAAGTTGGTGGCGACGATCTTGTAGCCGTGGCTGCGAAGAAACAGATACGCCTCGGTCTCTCCCTGGCTGCCGGTTTGCAGGTGCGCGGTTCGCTTCCGTGGGATGACACGCTGCATTGCCTGCAGCACTCGGGTCATCGACTTGAGCAGCCACGTCATCGATTCATTCCGCCAACCACACTCTAGCCCGCGGCGAGCGCTCTTCCCGTGATTCCGGTCACAGGCTTCAGTGCAGACTGCTGGCGGCGTTTGCCAATCTGTAAAGCAAGCGTCACAATCGAAGTGAAATACGACGTGCTTCCCTTGAACCAATACCGCTCCGTAAGATCGTCTTCTGCTGCCGCTTTTTTTGCGCGACCGGTGCACCGGAGCGCGGAGTGAAGCACGAGTTCTGGACCGCGCCGAATCAGCTAACCCTGCTGCGGCTTCTCTTTATTCCTTTCGTCATCATCAACGTCTTCGACGGCAACTGGGGCTGGGCGCTGGGCCTGCTGATCGTGGCCGGAGCCAGCGACGGACTCGACGGGCTGCTGGCGCGCGTGCTGCATCAGCAGACGATGCTGGGGCAATATCTCGATCCCATTGCAGACAAGCTGCTGCTCAGCTCACTATTTCTGGTGCTGTCCTTCGTAAAGAAGATTCCCTGGAAGTACACCATCATCGTCTTCAGCCGTGACCTCATCATCGTTTCCACCTGCGTCGTGCTGTACGCGACGGTTGGGATGCGCGACTTTCGTCCCAGCTTGTTTGGCAAGACCAGTACCTTCTGCCAGATTGCCGCCGTGTTCTTCGTAGTGCTGGCGCAGGTCTACTCCCAGCCGTGGATAGCGATGACCGAGCGCTTGTTCTTGTACGCCACCTTCGCCTTCGCCACCGTCTCAGGCGTGCACTACGTGCTTCGAACCGGATATCGTCTGCGGCGTCCTGAAGCCTCCTCCGCGGCGGCGCGCAATCACGGCTGAAGCCCGCATGGCGACCAATTCCAGCCATCGCCTGAAGGTGGTCGTCGCATTCGCGCTGGTCTACGTGTTTTGGGGCTCGACCTACCTGGCCATCGGCATTGCCGATGACGAGCAGCTGCCGCCGTTCGTGATGTGCGCCATTCGCTTCTTTATCGCCGGGCCGATCATGTTGGCGGCGTGCGCCGTCATGGGCCGCAGCGTACGCGTCACGCGAAAGGAACTGGCCAGGCTGGCCCTGATCGGCTGCATGCTGCTGGTGGGCGGCAACGGAGGACTGGCCTGGGCCGAGCAGCATGTGCCGACCGGATTCGCTGCGCTCATCGTTGCTATCACGCCCATCTGGTTTGTGCTGTTGGAGGCGTTTGTCTTTCGCGGCGATCGGCTTTCTTCGCGAGGGGTCGCGGGGGTGGTGCTGGGCTTCTGTGGCATCGCCATCCTGTTCTGGCCGAAGTTCGAATATCGCGAAACGCTGGGCATCATGCAGTTGGTCTGCGCCACCACGCTGCTGTTCTCGTCCTTCAGTTGGGCATTCGGGTCGGTGTTGTCGCGCCGGTGGCAATTGGCCGTCGATCCCTTCGTCGCGACCGCATGGGAGATGATCTTTGCCGGATGCGGCCACGTGGTGCTGTCGCTGGCCACGGGACAGTACCGCCGAGCCATAGTCACGCCGCGCGCATTGACGGCGGTGCTGTACCTTGTCGTCTTCGGATCATGGGTTGGATACAGCGCCTATATCTGGCTGCTGAAACATGTGCCGACACCGAAGGTGGCGACCTATGCTTATGTCAATCCGATCATCGCCGTGATCCTGGGCTGGCTGGTGCTGCGGGAGCGCATTGACGCGTATATCGCGGTCGGTTCGGCGGTGGTTGTAGTCGCGGTGGCGCTGGTCACCACCGCACAGGTGCATCCGCAGGAGAAAGAAGAAGCGGCGGCCGGATTCGCGCCCGAAGTGGAATCAGGTTGAGTTTGTTTGACCTTTCACTTCTCTTCTTTAACTGATCCATCAGGACAGCCTCGGTCTCAGTGCCGTCCATGAAATTCTGCGAGCTCGAGAGTCGGGCGAAATTGCCGTATGATTCAGCAACTTCCTAATCCTGGAACTCCGCGGGCCCGGAGGATGAGGATCGCATTCCTTTCTCGTTCCTTATGCTTAACAAAGCCATTGCGCATGCACCCAGACGCGCCAGCTTGTGATCGGTTCGGATGGTCATGATGACGGGAACGCGCGCGCCGACGACTATGCCAGCGCTCTGTGCGTCCGACATGTATTCCAATTGTTTTACCAGCATGGTGCCGGCTTCGAGGTCTTGCACAATGAGGACATCTGCTTTCCCGGCGACCGGCGAGAGAATTTTCTTGTTCTTCGCCGCTGCCTCGGAGACCGCAACGTCGTAGCCGAGAGGACCGTCGAGCACACCGCCTGTAATCTGTCCGCGATCTGCCATCTTGCATAACACCGCCGCGTCGAAGGAAGACTGCAATTTGGGAGTCACGGCTTCTTGTGCCGACAGTATTGCTACCTTAGGCTCCGGCAAGCCAAGCGCATGTGCCAGATCAATTGCGTTCTGCACGATGTCGCGCTTATCCGCGACCGTGGGCGCAACGTTCAGGGCGGTATCGGTAATAAACAGAGGACGCGGGTAGCCGGGTACTTCCATGTCGCACACGTGGCTCATACGCCCGGCCGTGCGCAAGCCCTGCGGGGCATCGACAAAATGCATGAGTTCGTCGGACGCCAGGCTACCCTTCATCAGCGCCTCTACCTTACGAGCACGCGCCATGGCTACGGCGCGCTCGGCCGCTTGGTGGCTGTGCTCGGTGAAATCTTGGTCAAACTGCGAGATGTCAATCTGCGCCTGTTCCGCGGCGGCCCGGATTTTGTGCTCCGGTCCTACCAGCACCGGAATGATCAAGTTGGCTTCGGCGGCCTCGAACGCCGCCAACAGAGAGGTCGCATCCACGGGATGAACGACGGCGGTGAGAATGGGGTAGAGCCCGTGGCTCATATCTACGAGCTGACGATAATGTCTGCCTTTTTCGAGGAGCCGCACTTCCGGCAGGCTGACGCGGTCACGCGAGATTTTCTCGCTCGGCGCGATGACCTCCGCCGTGCCGCTGATGACCACCTCGCCACGCTGATTGACGGCCTGGCAGTCCAGTGTCACCCGATGCTTTTCCCCCTCCTTCTCAGACACCTTCACAGTCACCACGATCGTGTCTCCCAGGCCCACCGGCCGGCGGAAGCGCAAGGATTGGCCCAGATAAATCGCGCCGGGCCCTGGCAGTTGGGTTCCAAGTACCGTGGATATCAGCGCGCCGCCCCACATGCCATGCGCGATGATCTTGTGGAACATGTCGCTCTTGGCGAACTCCTCGTCAACATGCGCCGGGTTAACGTCGCCTGACATGATCGCGAAGAGTTCAATGTCGTTTTGAGTCAGAGTGCGGGAAATGCTGGCGGTATCGCCTACCTTCAGTTCGTCGAATGTGCGGTTCTCAATCCTGTCCACAACATTGGAAAAGCCCATAGCGTCTCCTAGGTGCCCTGCAACTGTCCATAACCTTAGCCATATCGGAAAGGGATTGTCTGTGATTGCGGGACGCAAGCCGTGGGATTCGGGCCGTGTGCCAGGTCAACAGTTCGATTCCGTCAAACTCGGTTCTGTGGGCCAAACTGATGCCAGTCCGGCGTCCCTCCGCTCAGGAAGAACGGTAGCCCGCGGATGCTGAAGTTCGGGAAGCCGTCGGCAAGGACGACAGTTATGGAGGCCGTGGCGTTGAGCTCACGCGCCCTCAAGGCAGCACTGATTCCCGCGTCGCTGCCACCGATTATCAAAAATCTCAGGTTGTTCTCGACGTCCATTGCTCCTCAAGATCAAGGCGAGTGTGACCCTCGCGGAAGTCACAAAGATCGGTGACGAACATTCTCGCGGAGATGGTATCATACGTCTATGCTTGTATGTGAATATATGGTTACGTTCAATGGCCGGAGATCGTAAGGAGAACTCATAATGTCAAAGCTTCAGGTGTACGACCCAGCGATGTGTTGTTCCACAGGTGTTTGCGGACCCAATGTAGATCCGGTCCTGCCCCGTGTTTCTGCCGATCTGGAGTGGCTAAGGAGAAAAGGCGTTGAGGTCGAGCGCTACAACCTGGCGCAGGACCTTGCGGCATTTGCCGCGAACCCTACCGTCAAACGGGCACTCAACTCGCAAGGCACGAAGTGCTTGCCGATGGTACTCGTCGATGGACTGGTGGTAGCGCAAGGCGAGTATCCCACGCGCGAACAGCTTGCTAACTTCACCGGCGTCAGCTACGAGCTTGGACCGGTGTTCAAGACGCGCCCGGCCGATCTGGTCGGTATTGGCCTGGGCAGCTTGGAGGCGAAGAAATAGATGAAGCTGTTAGGAAAGCTGACCCGCAATCTACTCTTCACCGGCAAGGGAGGAGTAGGCAAGACCTCCATTGCGTGTGCTACAGCCATTTCTCTGGCCGATGCGGGCAAAGTCGTTCTCCTGGTGAGTACTGATCCTGCCTCGAACCTGGACGAGGTGCTCTGTACAACGCTCGGAATGATTCGTACTGGCGTCGAGCGCGTTCCCGGTCTTTTCGCCATGAACGTCGACCCGGAAGAAGCGGCGCAGGAATACCGCGAACGTGTGGTCGGTCCTTACCGCGGATTGCTGCCCGAGCCTGCCGTCCGGAGCATCGAGGAGCAGTTGTCGGGCGCTTGTACCGTGGAAATCGCCGCGTTTGACGAATTCGCGAAGCTTCTGGGCGATGATAACGCTACCGTGCACTTTGATCATGTCATTTTCGACACCGCGCCAACCGGACACACGCTCAGACTGCTGCAACTTCCGGCAGCGTGGTCGGGCTTTATCGAGACGAATGTCGGTCGGACGTCATGCCTGGGTCCTCTGAGTGGATTGCAGGCACAGCATGAACTGTATGACAACACCGTGCGTGCGCTGTGCGACGGGGATAGGACTGCTGTCTACCTGGTAACCAGGCCGGAGCTTTCTGCGTTGGCGGAGGCGGAGCGGACACGCCGGGAATTGCAGGCCCTTGGTGTCTGCAATCAGAGTCTGATCGTAAATGGCCTCTTTCGCGCCAGTGCGGATGATGTAGTTGCCGCGGCACTGGAGAGACGGGGCATCGACGCGATGGCAGCGATGCCGGATGAACTTCTTCGATTGCCGCGTTTGGAAATCCCGCTCGTCTCGCAGGCTCTGATCGGCATAGATGCCCTTCGCGCCCTGGGAACAGAAAAAGTCCCCGCTACCACCCATCCTTCTTTTTTCGAAGCTTCCGACTTACTTCCTTCTCTCGCGGACCTGATTCCGGAAATTGCCGCTCAGGGTAAGGGCGTGATCATGACCATGGGCAAAGGTGGGGTTGGAAAAACAACGGTCGCAGCTGCGCTTGCGGTTGGACTCGCCCAATTAGGTCATCGAGTTCACTTGACCACCACGGATCCCGCGGCCCACCTGACCATGGCAGTCGAGGAAGGCACACCAGGTCTGACTGTAAGCCGAATCGACCCTGCGGCCGAGACTCGTGCTTACACGGAAGAGGTCTTGCGCGAGTCCGGTGAGGGTTTAGACGAGAAAGGGCTTGCGCTCTTGGAAGAGGACCTTCGCTCGCCTTGCACAGAGGAAATTGCCGTCTTCCGTGCCTTCGCGCAAACGGTGGATGAGGGAAATAGCGGGTTCGTAGTGATCGACACCGCTCCCACCGGGCACACGCTTCTGTTGCTAGACGCCGCCAACGCCTATCACCGCGACGTCGAACGCAACCTGAGCTACATCCCCGACAGTGTTCGCCGGCTGTTACCGCAGCTTCGAGATTCTGAATTCACAAAAATCCTGATTGTGGCCCTGCCGGAAGCGACGCCGGTTCACGAAGCGGCGCGCCTGCAGGAAGACCTCGCTCGCGCGGGCATCACCCCGTACGCTTGGGTCGTGAACCAGAGTTTTGCTGCAACCAACACCAAGGATTCCGTTCTGTCGGCGCGTGCAGGCGCTGAATTGCAGTACATCAATGAAGTGAGGAGCCTGTCCAGAAGAGTGTTCCTGCTTCCGTGGCAGCCGGATGCGCCAGTCGGAACGGAGCGTTTGACGCAACTGGTCGAGGTCACGGCCGGGGCGGCCAGATAGAAATCGAAGAGGTTAATCGATGAGAGAGTTGGAACAGTGCTTCAAGGCCCTAAGTGACAACAATCGGCTGCGAATCATCAATCTGCTGCTGCACGGGGAGCTTTGCGTGTGCGACATTCAGTACGTTTTGGAGAATTCGCAGCCCAACATTTCTCGTCACCTGGCGTATCTGAAGAACTCGGGAATGGTGCTGGACCGCCGCGACGGATATCGGATTTTTTACCGTCTTACCGATCCTGGAGAACCGACAAGGCGCATGCTGTTTGATTTCCTCCGTCAAGCTTTCGGAGACCAGCAGCAACTGCAGCGTGATACCGAGCGTCTGAAAGAGGCGATCGCGGCAGGTTCGTGCACAGTCAGTGAATGGAAACCCTATTCCGCGCTACCCAAATCCAAAACAGGTCGTTCCTCTTCGCGCGAGACAGTCAAGGTTTGACCGAGTTGCAGTTGCGAGGTGCAACCATGCAAGGCCGCTACAACGTACTGTTTTTGTGCACTGGCAATTCCGCCCGCTCCATCATGGCCGAGGCCATCCTTAAGCGTAAAGGCCTTCCCAATTTCATTGCCTACAGCGCGGGTAGCCATCCCGCCGGATTCGTGCACCCGGAGGCGCTGAAGCAACTCGAAACGGCTCGCCTGCCCACCGAGGGACTTCGCAGTAAGAGTTGGGAAGAGTTCGCAAAAAAGGGTGCACCCCGGTTGGACTTTGTGTTCACCGTTTGTGACAACGCTGCCAAGGAGGTCTGCCCGGTGTGGCCCGGACAACCGCTGACCGCGCACTGGGGCGTTCCTGACCCTGCCGCCGTCAAAGGTACGCCCGATGAGGTATCCCGAGCTTTCCGCGACGCGTTCTTCATGCTCGACCGCCGCATCAGCATCTTTATGTGTCTGCCCCTGGCGAGTCTCGACAAGCTTGCCATACAGAAAGAGATCGATCGGATCGGTCGCGAATGAGCGCCTCCCCCGCGAAGGATCGTGGCCGGCTTTTGCAGCGGTGTTGTGCATCATTTTTTCATATTGCTTTATGCGTTCATGCGTATATACTTTCACAGCATTAGTCAATTGCGAACCGAATAGCTTGAACGCGGAGGAAGCACGTGAGAAAAGTTGCGGCAGCATCGTTACCCGCATTTGCAGTGCTTGCAATTGTGGCCGTCTTAGCTGGTTGTTCGAGCTCAAAGCCCAATGCGGACAAGCTTCCCGCCGGAAGCATCTCCCTTACCGGCGCCGGTTCCTCGTTTGACGCGATTCTTTTCAACCGCTGGTTTACCGCGTATCACGACAGCCATCCCAATATCTTTGTCAAGTACTCCTCGGTGGGCAGCGGAGAGGGCGTGCGCCGTTTCATTGGACAAAACATTGGCGGTGAAGAGAAGGTCGACTTCGGCGCGAGCGATTCGGCCATGTCCGATGCGGAGATTGCACGGGCGAACGACAATGCGCTGATGATTCCAGTCACGTCTGCTTGCCTTGTCCTGGCCTACAATCTGCCCGGCTTCCATGGTGATCTCAAGCTTTCGCGTGCAGCTTACTCGGGCATCTTTCTCGGCGAAATTACCAAATGGAACGATCCCGTGATTGCCAAATCGAACCCTGGCGTGAAACTGCCGGATCTAACAATTGTTCTTGCCGTTCGCCAAGATGCCAGCGGAACCACCTTCGCTTTCACCAACAATCTCTCCGCGATTAACGACCGATGGCGCAGCCTGTTCGGTCCCGGCACGCTAGTCAACTGGCCCGGGAACGCGATGCGCGCAAATGGGAACGAGGGCGTCTCGGCCTTTATCCAGAAGTCCGAGGGATCGATTGGCTATGTTGGATACGAGTTTGCCAACAGACTCGGCCTGGACATGGCAGCAGTCGAGAACAAGGATGGCAAGTTTATTCAGCCATCGGAGCAAAGTTGTATCGCCGGCCTGGCATCGGTTGATCTTCCCGACAATCTCCGGGCGTTTGTCCCTGATCCGAGTGGAGCAACCTCCTATCCCATCGTCACCTACTCATGGGTATTGCTTCGCAAGCACTACAACGACCCCCAAACCGCGACTGCGCTGCGTGACCTTTTCCAGTGGTGCCTGCAGGACGGCCAGCGCTATGCCTCGCAGGTGGGTTACGTCCCGGTTCCATCATCCGTTGCGGACAAGGCTTTGAAGGTGTTGAACACGGTTAACTCCGGCGGGTAAGCGGCGCCCTGTGGCGATGGCGGCTCGGAAGTTAGCCTACTGCGTCGCTGCGGATTGACGACTGGCCCTTCCGTTGCGACACCAATAAGGTTCTGCGAGTTCTGCGGAGCCGGACTGTAGGTGTGGCAGTTTTGACTTAACGATCCCCCAATCGGATTTGGCGCGGTGATCGCTCCTTCCCAGTTCATGGCTTCGTCCAATCCTCAATCTTCAACCGCTTAATGCGATGAAAGCTGCGGTCGCTGGTCACCAGCGTAGCTCCGGCAGAGAGTGCCTTAGCTGCGATCATCATGTCCATGTTTCCCATCGGGGCGCCGGCACGTTCGATGTCAGCGCGGATGTCAGCATAGTGCGTGGCCGCAGCTGAATCCCAGGGCAGGACGTCAATCCGGAGCAGGAATTCTTCGACTGCGAATCTAAGATTTTTCGCGTCCGGCCGGCGCGCCAATCCGAAACGCAGCTCGGCTTCCGTAACTACCGAAATGGCGATGCCTTCCATCGGTATTCTGGCGAGATGCTGGCGTACGCGAGGCGGGCTCCCTTTCAGAATGTAACTTACGGTGCTGGTATCCAGCAGGTAACGTGCCGGCATTAGAAGAGGTCACGCTTCTGCGGTGGTGTCTGGTCGCGGTCGCTGAGGAAATCGCCGGGTATGTCGACGTTCTTTAGCAGCTCAAAAAACTCCTGCCACGACTCTGGACGCCGTGACAGAATGACATCCCCGGTGCGAGGGTCACGCCGGACATACACTTCGGAACCTTCGAAGCGATACTCGGCAGGCAAGCGTACCGCCTGGCTGCGGCCGTTGCGAAAGAGCTTTGCGGTTTGCGCCATTCCCTTGTTCTCCGCGATCTACGTGGTCTATATCCATGATATATGACAAGGCCTGCGGCCGCAAGCCGGATTTACCACAGCCGGATTTACCACATCTCTGCTCGCTCCTTGCCCGCCCTGCAGGCATCTACTAAACTTCAGGTTTGCTTTCCGCGGGGAGTGTCTATGCCTGACCTGAACAATACTGGCAAAAGTGTCGCTGAGTCGCCCGTCAGCGATTTGCCCGAGAACGGCCGCCATCCTTCTGGCTCCGAGAAGCAGTGGGCAGAAAAGACGCTCGCGCCAACGCTGGAGAAAGCTCCGGAGAAGCCGATTGGCGCGCCTACCGGTGTGAACCTCGACGAACACGGGCACGCCCGCTACACCACGATTTCAGGAATGCCGATTCGCCGGCTGTACACGCCCGCCGATCTTCCCGAGGACTGGAGCTACGACCAGTACCTGAACTATCCCGGCCAGCCGCCGTACACGCGCGGCATTCATGCCTCGGGCTATCGCGGCAAGATGTGGACCATGCGCCAGTTCTCCGGCTTCGCGTCGCCTGAGGAGACGAACGAGCGCTACAAGTACCTGCTGGCATCGGGCGGCCAGGGCCTCTCTGTGGCATTCGATCTGCCGACGCTGATGGGTTACGACAGCGATCACATGATGAGCGAAGGCGAGGTCGGCAAGTGCGGAGTCGCTATCGATTCGCTGGAAGACATGGAGATCTTGTTCAACGGCATCGACCTGGAGAAAACCACAGTTTCGATGACCATTAACTCTCCCGCATCGGTGCTGTGGGCCATGTATCTCGCCGTGGCGGAGAAGCAAGGCGCGGACTGGAAGAACATCTCCGGCACCATCCAGAACGACATCCTCAAGGAATACATCGCGCAGAAGGAATACATCTACCCTCCGGCGCCGTCGATGCGGCTGGTGATCGACACTTTCGAGTTCGGCACGAAGTTCACACCCAAGTTCAACACCATCTCGATCAGCGGCTACCACATTCGCGAGGCCGGCTCGACCGCATTGCAGGAGCTGGCGTTCACCGTCTACGACGGCGTGGAGTACGTGGAGTGGGCGCTGCGCCGAGGGCTCGACATCGACGAATTTGGTCCGCGTCTCAGCTTCTTCTTCAACGCGCATAACGATTTCTTCGAGGAGATCGGAAAGTATCGCGCCGCGCGCAAGATCTGGTATCGCCTGATGACCGACCGCTGGGGCGCGAAGAACCAGCGCACCTGGCTGATGCGCTTCCACACGCAGACCGCCGGCGTCTCGCTAACCGCGCAGCAGCCGATGAACAACATCGCGCGCGTGGCCATCCAGGCGCTGGGCGCCGTGCTGGGTGGAACGCAGTCGCTGCACACCGACAGCTACGACGAAGCGCTGGCGCTGCCGACCGAAGAAGCGGTGCGCATCGCGTTGCGCACGCAGCAAATCATCGCCTATGAATCAGGCGTGGCGCAGACCGTCGATCCGCTGGGCGGATCGTATTTCGTCGAGCGCATGACGCTCGACATGGAGAACGGCGCCTTCGATTACTTCGAGAAGCTGGACGCCATGGGCGGCATGGTTAAGGCGATCGAGAAGGGCTATCCGCAAAAGGAGATCGCCGAGGCCAGCTACCAGTTCCAGCGCGCCACCGAAGCCAAAGAGAAGATCACGGTCGGCGCGAATGAGTTCGTGGTCGAAGAGGAGTCTCCGCACATTCTCTACATTGGCGAAGAGGTCGCCCGCCACCAGACGGCGAAGCTAAACGCGCTTAGGGCTCGCCGCTCGAACGACGAAGTCCGCCGTACTCTCGACGCGCTGAAGAAAGCCGCCGCCCAGGAGCCCAAGGCCGGGGAGAACGGCCAGATTTCGCCGGCGAACACCATGCCGTTCATCATCGATGCGGTGAAGGCGTACGCGACGGTGGGCGAGATTTGCGACGCGCTGCGCGAGGTCTACGGCACGTACGAGGAGAGCGCGTTCGCGTGATACAACGCGGGGGCCGAGTTGGATCAGGCATCCAGCAGAATGGAACCCGAATTCTTGGGTTCTGGCGGAATGTAGGTGCCGAAGTCTATATATCGCTCCAACATGACTTCGGTGTGATCCTTCAGCTCAACCCGGCACACGCACAGGAATTCTCCGTATGCGGAGGTAGAGATACCCACCAATCCTCCGTTGTTCCGCACTTTAAGAACTCGGTTGCCCCAGAATCGTCCCAAAAAGAACTCCGCATATGCAACTTCGGGTATTTCCGCCGACTTGTGTTTTCTGAGGTAAATGAAGATATCGAAAAGCTGTTTGGGGTCGCGCGACGGTGATAAGGTGTGAACTAAGAAGAGACCTCGGTTTGTGCTATAGATACCATTTCGATGTCGGCTCCATTCCTTAATCGATTTTATCTGCTGCTTGCTCAGATTTTCTACGCTCGCTGGGGTCGCGCTTTCGACCCGCTTCAATTGAATCGCGGCAATATGGCGACCAATATCCGCCGCGACGTACGTCGCGAGTTGGTCCTTATTTGAAAACGCTTTCACAATCAGTGCCTCCCTCAACCGGTCCTTGAAGAGGGTTAGCCGCTGTTTCGCATCACCATCATCGATAAAGGCTGGCTTCCAGGGCGCATCATCATCCAAAAGGTATACAAACCGGGGCAGCTTCGCAGTGCAGGCTGCGTCAAACTCCATTTCAGTGATTGACTTGCGGGAGCGAGGTGGAATGTAACCATAGCGATGGGCATAGATCCCAACGAAGCTACTCGCTTGTTCCGTGATTAAGCGAACGCACTCTTTCTTCGGCCTTTCGTCCCGTGCCCCAAAGTGTTCCATGGACACATCAATAGCACCGAGCTGGCGAACTGCTTGCTGAACAGCTTCCCGATGATCCTTGAGGTCAACAAACGTAGATGACACGAAAACTCGGTGTTCCATGAAAGCCTCCAGTTACGAAGCCACGACGCCTGGGGCCCGCAAATGCTCGTACATTCAATACCGTGAACGCTCCCGCTCTTCGATCAGCAAGCCGGCCCCAGGAAGAACTCGATCTCCAAAAATCGCCTTGGCCCGCGCGGCGAAGTCAGGCCATTCCACTGGCTTTTGCTTGCGGCGCTTCGCCGGACTGTGCGGCCGTGGCACGATACGAGCGATAACTTGGTGTCTTTCCCGCAACTCGACCGTCTTCCCCGCTCGGAGCCAAGCCTTCAACCGGCGAGTATCCCGTAATTGCGACAGGTTAATTGAGGGCATGAGTTAGAGTCCCACGACAGCATAGAGTGGTCAAGGACATCGGAGAACCAATCGCAGCATCATGCTTCACGCTGCCTTCTATAGTGCCGCCTCGCCTTTTCACGGTTGCCGCAGGCACTCATCGTGCACCAGCGGCGGCTGTGGTTGCGGCTACTATCCAGGAAGAGCCAATAACAATCAGCCGCTTCGCATTCGCGAACTTTGGCGAGATCGGCAGACGTCAGCAGTGCAGCCGCCGACTCGGCAATCGGCCAGAGGATCTTTTCCAACATCGGCTCGTCATCCCATCGCCACTCGTAGCTCCCGTTCACGCGAACGATGTGGCGATGCACCAGCGCCTCCGTCGCCGCTTTGTCGAGGAACCCAAGGTCCTCGGGTGGGGCTGGCTTGCCGTGGGCCAGAGCGATGAAGATGCGGAATAGCGTTTCGCGAAGCGCAATCACCGCGCGCACGACCTGTGCAGCCTGTCGCGACTGCGACTCGGCTTTGCGGCGAAGTGCCTCCACTGCTTCTGGCGTCAGTATCCTGCTCTGCCGCGCGAAAGCGATCAGGTCGTGGTAGCGGTTCAGGTGCTCGACTGTTTTCTCAGGAGAATCGCGGCGGCTGACGGTGTTGGCGAAGTCGAGCGCGAGATGGCCTCCAGAGAGGTCAAACTGAAATTCCTGCGGACGTTGCGCGGCAGACACCGTGAGTTAATTGTAACCAATCCGGTTAGATACGCCGGTTAGAGCAGTTTAGGGAAAATCTGAATTAAGTGCGAATCGAAGTCCCTCTGGGGCTAAAGCCCAGCTCTATGGCAGGCGCTTACGGACGGCCTGAAGGCCGTCCCCTTCAGGATTTGGGCTTGATCAGATCCGGCGCTACCGCAGGTCTGCTCTAGCTGATATTCACTTTCTGCTTATACGCCGCGACCTGCACATTCCAATGCAGGTCCTTGATCATGGTGTCGCGCAACTGCGAAGCGGCGTCCGGTTCGCCGTGGACCAGGAACGTCCGCTGGGGCGGACGCTGGAAAGTACGAAGCCACTCCAGCAGCTCGGGGGTGTCGGCGTGGTCGCTGAACTGCTCCAACGCAGCGATCTGCGCGCGGACGGGCACGACTTGCCCGAGCATCTTCACCTCCCGCTCGCCGTGCTTGATGCTCCAGCCGCGTGTACCCGGCGCCTGGAATCCGATGAACAGCACCAGGTTGCGCGGGTCGGGCAGGCGCTGCGCGAGGTGATGCAGCACGCGGCCGCCGGCGACCATGCCGCTGGCGGAGACGATGATGGTCGGGTACTTCGACTCGTTAATCTTCTTGGAGTCGTCCTGGGTGGTATCAAAGTAAAAGCTGGGCCAATGCAGCGGCGAACCGTATTTCTTGATCAGGGCCTTCGTCTGGTCGCTGAACTCTTCCTCGTGCTTCAGGAAAACCTCTACCGCCTTGATTGCCATGGGGCTGTCGGTGTGTACCGGCACGCGCGGAATCGCGCCCGATTCCATCAGCTCCTTCAGCAAGAACAGGAATTTCTGCGTCCGCTCAACCGCGAACGCCGGCACAACCACGCTGCCGCCACGCGCGATGGTTGTGCGAATGAGCGCTGCCAGCTCCGGCTTAGGATCGTCATGCGGATGCTGGCGATTGCCGTAGGTGCTCTCCATTACCAGCAGGTCGCAGCTCTCGCCTTCGGTTGGACCGGAATGCATAACGCGCCCGGGCGCAATGAGCGTTATTGCGGACGCGCCCGATGTCGCCGGTAAACAGCAGCTGCCTCTGCATCCCGTTGCTCGTCAGCGTAATCTCAGCCATCGATGAGCCCAGGATGTGCGCCGCAGATACATAGCGGAACGAAAGCTCATCGCTGAGCCGCTTCGCTTCGCCCAAGGCGACCGGCCGGAACAGCGTCATGCACTGCTGCGCCTCCTGCATGGTGTAGAGCGGCAGCGCAGGATCGTGCTTGGAATAACGATGCTTGTTGGCAAACTCCGCTTCTTCTTCCTGCAGGTGCCCCGAGTCAGGCAACAGGACGCTGCACAAATCGATGGTCGGAGGCGTCGCGTAGATGGGGCCATGAAAGCCCTGCTTCACCAGCCGCGGGATCCAGCCGGAATGGTCGAGATGGGCGTGCGTGAGAATCACGGCGTCGATCTCGCGCGCGGGAATGGGCAGGTCGGACCAATTGCGCTCGCGCCATTCCTTCTGGCCCTGAAACAGGCCGCAATCGACAAGCACCTGAATGCCTTGCTTGCCGCTGGGGCCATCGGTATTGATCAGGTGCTTCGATCCGGTAACCACGCCGGCTGCACCCAAGAACTGGATGTAAGCCAAGGAACCTCGCTTATGGACAGGTCTTTTTTACCACGGAGGCACGGAGAATCTTAATCTTTATGAATTCCGGAGCGTCTCTCTTACCTGACAACAGGTTCTGAAACGATTTCGAAGTGGTGTCAAGAGCCGAAAACCAAGCTTTCTCCGTGCCTCCGTGTCTCCGTGGTGATGTGTTCTTCGTTCACGGCTGCGGCTGATCCTTGAAAACATAAACATTGTTGCCAGTCTTACCCTCGGGCACGCTGCCATCGTTGACGACGACGCGGGTCGGCAATTCGGGAATCTCCACCCGGGCATAACCCTTATCGTGCGCCCGAACCAGCACGCGCATGCTTCGTCGTCCATGCGCACTTTCCACCACGACCGGCACTTCCGCCCCCGCAGCGCTCAGATTCTCGATCGTTGCCGTGACCTCGTACTCGTTCTCGGCGCCGGTCAGCAGCTTGCGCGAAAATGCGGTGGCGATGTGAAAGTCGGGGAGGCCGCGATCGCGATAGACCCAGTCATCGAAGAACCATTCCACGTCGTGCTTGCTTTGCGCCTCCAGCAGCTTCTGCAAGTAGGTGGGATCGCTGTCCGCTTCGGGGCGATAGGCGGCGAGCGCCTGCTGCATTGGGGTATCCCCCAGCATGTCGTGCAGCATCCAGAAGACGAATCCGCCCTTCACGCGCAGATACACTTCGTCTGTGGTATTCAGCAAAGTATTGTCGGAGTCGCTGATCCGCCGCGCTTTCGCATCAACCGGACTGGCTGACCGTGCAAGCTCTTCCGCCTTGGCCAGGGCAGATTGATATTGGTCAAGAAACTTGAGCGCAGCATCCCGGCCACCATGCTCACGGGTGAGAATTGCCTGCATCCACACCCCGAGCCCGTCCTGTATCCACGGACGCGGGCTCGGGAAGCGCGCCGCCACCTGCGTCGGCAGGAAGAGCATTTGCAGATTTTGCTGTATGGCTGAGCGCAGAGGCACAAACAGCGTTGCTCCATCCTCATACGGGTTGGCGTCAAGATCGGCCAGCTCGATTAGCCGCAGCGGACGATTGGAGAGTTGCGGCAGCCAGGCGTCAAGCAGCGTTTCGTTGGCTTCTGCCGCAGCAGCATAGTCTTTCGCGATCAGCGAATGGTCGGGCGTGAAGGTGATTTCGACGGCCGGGCGCGACAGCTCATCGCAACTGGAGTACATGGCAAATGCCGGCGTGATGTTTAGCAGGCCGCGAGTTTCAAGCGTGATGCCGCTAACCTCCTGCTGCTCCTGGGCGGGCTCATTTCCCGGCGGCTTCGAGTTGCCCGCCCCTCCGCCCACGGCCCAGGCGCCACCGGCTTTGGCAACATTAGAAGCGATGCAGGGCTTGGGCGAGTTCGCCGGCGAGGTGACCCCCAGCGTCACGTAAAACTCGCTGCTGCGGTGGCGCTCTTTCCAGAGGGCGATCGCGTCAGAAACAGCGTTTCCATCGCTCATGCTCACGGCGTCAATCGACACGGGATACCAGACCACGTAGCCGAGGCCGCGAATTGCCGTGAACGGCTCGCTGATCTGGTCCCAGTCGCTGTGCAGCGCTACGTCCTGCGGAACGCCCATGCGCGTGAGGCGGGTCGATTCGGCCGTGATCTTGCCGCCGTACTGGACATCGATCGCGACACTCCCACCCGGTGGGACGGGTTTTTCCAGCGTAACGATCGCCTCCGACAAGGCGCCGGTGTGGTCAATGTCGGAAGTGTAGGTTTCGCCCAGCCATTGCAGCTTGCGTTTCGGTTGGGCAGAAGCAGTTGCAGTTCAGCGGCTCGTCGTCGGTGCCGATGTCATTCCATTGCAGCGACGACGAGATCTGGAGCGCGGCATTTTTCTGAGGGGCCTTGGAGTCATTGCGCAACACCAGGCGGCCGTAGGTGACGGCGAACACGTGCGACGCCCGGTCCACCTGCACATTGAGCCGGTAACTGGTAATGGTGAAAGCGTCGCGATCGAGCGAGTAGAGGTGCGTCGCGCCTGCGACACACAGCAGGCATAGCAGGAGACATCGTTTCATCGTGAAGCTTTGCTCTTGGCCGCCTTTTGCACGGTGTTCGCCGGCTCTTTGGCAGCCCGGCGCTGGCGGGCGACTTCGTACATCACTACTCCGCCTGCCACCGAGACGTTCAGCGACGGCACTTCGCCCAGCATCGGAATCGAAACCAGAAAATCGCAGCGCTGGCGCACATGCTCGTGCAGGCCTTTGCCCTCCGCCCCGAGCACGACGGCACAGTGCATTTCGTAATCAACCTCGTCGTAGGTTTGCGTGCCGCGCTCGTCAAGGCCGACGATCCACACGTTGCGGTCTTTCAACTCCTCCAGCGTGCGCGAGATGTTGGTGACGCGTGCAATCGGCAGGTGTTCGGATGCTCCGGCGGACGCCTTCACGGCAGTTCCGGTCAGCCCGGCAGCGCGGCGATCGGGGATGATGATGCCATCGGCTCCAGCACCGTCGGCGGTGCGAATCAGGGCGCCAAGATTGTGGGGGTCTTCGACTCCGTCGAGCACGACGATAAAGCTGTACTCACCGCGGCGCTGCTCCAGCAGGGTGTCGACATCGGCATACTGCTTGCCGGTGGTGACGGCGATCACGCCCTGATGAGTATTGGTATTGGCAGTGCGATCGAGTTGCTCGCGCGGAAGGAAGCGGACCTGCACGCCGCTGGCGCGGCAATCGTCGATCAGGCGCTGAACTCGTTGGTCATGCCGTTCGCGCGCGATGCCCACATACTCGAAGCTGCGCGCGCCTGACTTCAGCGCCTCGCTGACGGCATGAATCCCGTAGATGACGACCATCGCTCGCTACAGTGTACGACAGACGGGTGATTTGCAGGCTTGGGTGACGCCGCCGTTCGACTGGAAACCTACGATTGTCATCTTGAGCGAAGCGAAGGAGCGCGGTCTTACTGTTGGTTGGGCGGCGTGACACCCTCCGGACCAACCGCAGCTTCGCCCGGTTTCAGCTTGCGGCAGCAGCCGAAGACGATGTCACCGGTAGGAAGCATGGTCTGCGCGTTGTAGGGGAACTGCTGCTTCCGCTGGTTGTCGACACAGGTCTTCTTCTGGATGGTCACGATCAGGTGCTCGCCTTTGCCGTCGGCGTTGTCACCGGTCCAGTTCCAAAGGTTCTCGTTGGGCACCCAGACGAACTTGCCGTTATAGAAGGAGTCGGGCTGGTTGATGCCAAGCCGGCGGGCGCGGCCCTGCTGGAGTTGGATGCTCCAGTTCGGCCCTTCGCCAAAGCAGACCATGTCGGGCGCCTTGTTGGGAATATCGACCGGCGTCGCCTGATCGGCCTGGCTGGGTGTGGTGAACTGGGCATGGGCGGACAGCGTGAGAGCGGAGCAGAGTATCAGCACGGCAACCGGGATGCGCATGATGGACACAGCTTCTACTCTCGGCGGCGCGGATGTCAATCGGTACTTTGGCCACACTACATTGAGACCCAGCGCGCCGCGACTGAAGCGGCGGCGTGTTCAGGCAGGCGCCAGCGGTAAAAACGGACAACTCACCACTGAGGACACAGAGAGCACCGAGGAAAGCAAGGCATTCCCCGTCAGGAATTGGGAAAACAAGATTTCTCCGTGACCTCCGTGTTCTCCGTGGTGAACCTTCAGTTTGTACTGCTAGCGGAAGTGAGGTCAGGCGCACCACCGCGCTATACTCGGTCAGGAATTTCGTACGGAGTCTTGATGGCGATTTCTGCACTGGTTGTCGATGACGAGCAATTGGCGCGGGAGGAGTTGGCCTACCTGCTGAAGGACGCCGATGTCGAGGTCATCGCGCAAGGCAAGAATGGCGTCGAAGCGGTCAACCTCATCAAGGAGCTGGCGCCTGACCTGGTGTTTCTTGACGTGCAGATGCCCGGCCTTGACGGCTTCGGTGTGATCAAGAAGCTGATCGACAAGAAGGTGCCGCTGCCGCAGATCGTCTTCGCCACTGCATACGATCAATATGCAGTGCGGGCCTTCGAAGTGAACGCGGTAGATTACCTGCTCAAGCCCTTCGACAAGAAGCGCGTTGCCCAAGCGGTGGAGAAGGCGCGCCAAAAGCTGGAGAGTTCCCCGGCGACCGACCAGATCGGCACCATCGTCAAGTTGCTGGAGCAGCAGCAGCATAGGCCGCAGACCGCCAAGGTGCTGCTCAAGGCGAGCGGCCGGCTGTTCCTGGTCGACCAGAAAGACATCTGCTACGCCTGGATCGAAGAGGGCATCATCACCGTCGTGGCTACCAACATGGAAGGCCAATCCAACTGCCGCACCCTGGAAGAGCTGCTGGATTCGCTCGATCCCAAGATGTTCTGGCGCGCCCACCGCTCGTATCTGGTCAACATCAATCGCATCAAGGAAGTCGTTCCCTGGTTCAAGAGCTCCTACCAGATCCGCATGGACGACAAGCACCAGGCGGAGATTCCCGTCAGCCGCGCCCAGACCAAGCGGCTGCGCGAGTTATTCGGGCTGTGAAGAAGCAAGGCACGGCCCGAAGACCGTGCCTAAATAAGCAGGGTTGAACGAAAACGATTTACAGGATGCGGCGACGGATCGCGCCGATCGCGCCGACCAGGCCCGTACCCAACATCACTAGCGTGCCGGGCTCGGGAACGGAAGTGTAGCCAAGGCCGGTAACCCAGCCGTAGCCATTCGCAACCGTGCCGTTCTCGCCGCAGTCAACTCCGCCTGGGCAGTACACGCGGCTGAAGTAGCCGCCAGTGCTGTTCACGTCGTAGTAGATCGCGCCGCCAGGCAGCGAGATGCCGTTACCTACAATGTCAATCAGCAAGCTGCCATTGGCCGGGTTGTAGCTGAATGTCTTGCTGAAGTGGATGTCGAGCGTGTCGCCGAACTGCCACGCCTGATTAATGCTGCCGGAGAACACCTGGGTGTTGTCAGCGCCTTCGTTCTGAGCGAAGTTGCCGGTGATCGTGTTGATGTTATACGAACTTGTCGAAAGGCTGACCGTGTAGGTGCCGGCCGGCGTCTGGGTGGCACCGCTGTTGTACTGGGTGTTGTACAGATACAGATCGGAGATCTGGATCGCGCCGGAGAAGTCCGACTGATTATAGATCTGCTGATATTCGGCATTGTAAGCGCAGCCGAAGGGGAAGCAGTTGCCACTACCGTTATCGGGCGGGTTGCCGATAATCAGGGTGTCAGCCAAGGCAGGCACGACCAACAGGCCAGCCAGCGCCAGGCACAGGAGCAATTTCTTCATGGTTTCCTCCTAAGTTCTCAACTAGAATGCACAAGGTTTGCGCACAGGAGCCCTCGACAAGACATAGCAACCCCGTGCATACACGCGAGCAAAGTTATCGAGGCGTCCATTGTGACCCGGGAGGACGTCCCTTGGCAAGGGGAAAGTTTATCCAATTCTCACGTTGTACGCTCGCAGCCGGGGACTTCACTCACTTGAGTCGGCGCCAGGGGCCCCGATTGGCGGCGCTTTCCATGATGCGACGTTCGCGGCTGATCTCCCGGCCGGCAGCATTGCGGAGAGATTCGGCTCCCGCCGTCGTCGGGTCCGTTCTTCGCTCGGTGCACGAGCTCTGCGGGGAAGCGCAGCAGGCCGACGAGACATTGACGGTGACGCGCTTCCGGGCAGGGCGATTGGGGCGTAGCCGAAGCCGGGCCCCTTCCAAAGCCTTCGGCGTTACCGGTTCAGCTTTCTTGCCTGGCAGGCATCGACGGTCTTCGTCGGGTCAAGGGCATCTTTGTCGAGCTTGATGTCCACGACCTTACCCTCTTTGTCGATCACAAATGTTGCCCGCCGCGCTGCCTTGTACTTCGGATTGTAGAGCCCGTACTCTTTGGTGACGTCGCCGCCCCAGTCGCTGAGTAGCGGAAAGGTGACGCCGATCTGTTGGGCCCACGCTTTATTGGAGAAAGGAGAATCCATGCTCACACCCAGGACCTGGGTATCTGTAGCTTCCAGCTTCGCGAGGTTCTGCTGGAAACCCTTCATCTCCTCGCTTCAACCACCGGTGAAGGCGAACACATAAAACGCCAGGGCGACGTTCTTTTTGCCCTTGAATTCGTGCAGCGAAACCTTGTTGCCGTTCTGGTCGGTCAAGGTGAAATCGGGCGCAACCTCGCCGACCTTGACCGTGGGCGTCGGCGGTTGCGTTGGTTGATCGGCGGCATGCACGGCGGGCAACAGACCAGCCGCCAGCAGCGCCGCCAGGAATGCTTGCTTCATGAATCTCTCCTCTCCCCGTGCACACATTGTGACACATGAATCGAAGCCTCCCATAACGGGCCATGAAAGCCTCCCAATGCCCGCGTTTCGTTGCGAATTCGCGAAACTGGTCTTAAAGTGAATGAGGGTTCATTCGGCGGTATTTGACTGACAGAAGTCTGGCCGCCTTTGACCTGTCACGAGGTCTTACTTGCCCAAGCGTGAACTGTCACCATCATCGGAACCGGCTGCACCTGTGGTCCGCAACCCGGAGAAGTACGACCGGATTCTCGAGGCCGCCATGGCGGTGTTTGCCGAAAAGGGTTTTTTCGTGTCGCGAATCTCCGACATCGCGGACCGCGCTAATGTGGCCGACGGAACGGTCTACCTTTATTTCAAGAACAAGGACGAGATCCTGGCTACAGCAATCAACACCGCCTTCGACACCTTCATGAACAACGCCCGCACGGAGCTTGAAAAGATCGCTGATCCGGCGGAGCGGCTGCGTAAGTTGGCACGCCTGCACCTGGAGGCGTTAGGCGGCAACCGCAATGCCGCCGTCGTCTTCCAGATGGAGCTGCGCCAGAGCACGCGCTTGTCGGAGTTCTCGCATCATCATCTGATCGAGTACTTCAACCTGGTGCGCGATGCCATTCAGGAAGGGCAGCGGCGGGGAGAATTCCGTAGAGACCTGCCTGACAAGATTGCCGCGAATTGCTTCTTCGGCGCGCTGGACGAGATGGTGACTTCCTGGGTGCTCAGCGAGCACGATTTTCCCCTGGCTAACGCGGCTGACGCGATCGTCGAAATTCTGCTCAACGGAATGCAGTTATTGGCGAACGGAGCTCCGCCGAGCTCCAGGCAGCACAGGAGACGGCAATGAACCTCAGCACGCTGAACGACGTTTTTTTCACTATTGCGGAACGAGGCGATAACCGGGTTGCAATGACGCGTCAATCGGGGACGTGGCAGCCGATCACCGCCGCCCAGTTGCAGGCGCAGGTCTACGCTACGGCACGGCACCTGAAAAGCTGGGGGATCGGCAAAGGCGATCGCGTCGCCATCCTGAGCGAGAACAGTCCGGAGTGGGCAATCGCGGACTTTGCCACTCTGCTGATCGGAGCAGTCGATGTGCCGATCTATGCCACACAAACTGCGGAGCAATGCCTGCACATTTTGCAGCACTCGGGCGCCAAGGTGCTGTTTGTCTCCACGGCTCGGCAATACGAGAAAGTCTCCGCCGTCATTCCGCTGACCAGGGTAGAACGTGTGGTGATGATGGATTACGCCGGTGGGCGGCACGACGTGATCCCTATGTCCGAGATTCTGGAAGGCGTCCGGCCGGGAGCCGATGCCGAGATCGAGGGAATTGCCGGCCGTGTTCAGGCAGACGATGTCGCCACGCTCATTTATACCTCCGGCACCACGGGCACACCGAAGGGAGTCATTCTGACGCATGGAAACATCGCGTCGAACCTGAGCATGACGCGGCACCTGGTGGAGGTGGGTCCGGATGACGTTTGCATCTCGTTCCTGCCCTTGTCGCACATCACGGCGCGGCACCTGGATTACTTGCTCTACTACCGCGGCGTGACCGTTGCGTATTGTCCGGTGATTGATGAACTGCCGCAGATCCTGATGGAAGTCCGGCCGACAATTTTCGTGGCCGTGCCGCGGCTATATGAGAAAGTCTGCAACCAGGTACAGCTCAAGGCGCAAGGGCCGAGGAGGCGCATCCTGGAGTGGGCGCTGCGCACGGGGCGCAAGCATCGCCAGACTATTCTGGCCGGCCGTCGCCCGGGCGCACTGGACTGGAAGCTGGCGGACCACCTAGTGTTCTCCAAGATTGTGGAGAAGATGGGCGGCCGAGTGCGGCTGTTTCTCTCCGGCGGCGCGCCGCTGGGTGTCGATTTGGCGAACTGGTTTGCCAATGCCGGCATCATCATCTACGAAGGCTACGGGTTGACCGAGACCTCGCCGGTGATCGCGATCAATGTTCCTGGAGCCTACAAGATCGGAACCGTTGGCCAGCCGCTCAAGAACCTTGAGCTGCGGCTGGCAAGCGACGGTGAGCTGCTGGTGCGCGGGCCGTCGGTCTTCCGCGGATATTGGGAGATGCCGGAGGAAACTGCAGCCGCGTTCGCAGATGGGTTCTTTAAGACTGGAGATATCGCAAGCATCGACAGCGAAGGCTATCTCTCGATTGTCGATCGCAAGAAGGACCTGCTCAAAACCTCCGGCGGAAAGTTCATCGCGCCTCAGCCCATCGAGAATGCGCTGAAGGTGAACATGTTCGTCGCTGAGGCTGCCATGCTGGGCGACCGCCGGCGCTTCCCGGCCATCCTGATCGTTCCCGATTTCACCGTCCTGGAAGACTGGGCAAAGGGGCACGGAATGCAGATTGGCTCGCGCGAGGAGCTGATTCGCTCGGAGAAAGTCCGCGGCTTGTACCAGTCCATTGTGGACGAGTTGAACGAGAACCTGGCGCAGTTTGAAAAGTTGAAAAAGATCCTGCTGGTGCCTCACGAGCCTAGCATCGCCGATGGCACGCTGACGCCGAGCATGAAGCTGCGGCGGCGCAAAGTCGAGGAGCGCTATCGCGCGGAGATCGAGGCGCTGTACGCGGAGAGCGAGACGGCGGGGGCGGGAAAACGGTGAGGCCATACCCTTCCGTGCCAACAGCGAGTCGTATTGCGACCGCTTCGATTTTTGCGGGGCGACGAAGGCGGGTTCCTGCTGAAACGTCGAGGTTGGGTTGCTCGCAGTAGCCCTCTTCGAACCGCTTGATTCTTCTCTCAAGCTGTTGTCAAATGCCATTGTTTATACCCACCTATGAATTCGTCCGTTGAACTGTCAGGTGAATGGCGCTCTGTCTGGGCTAAGCACGGCGACCCCCTAACGCGCGAAGAGGAATTTGAGATTCGATTGAGTGTGATTCGGAGCCGATGCACGGGAGAATTCGCCTGGAACGGGACGGTGCATCAACTAGATGCCAGCATTCATGGAAGCACCTTCTTGACCGGCACGTACCGACTTACGGGGAGGGACGGAGACTTGACTGGCGCCTTCCAAGTGAGACTGCTACAGGGCAAGCTTACAATGCGCGGCCGATGGCTTGGATTGGACGAACAACTTGTCCTGCAATACGGGTCTTGGGAGTGGCGTCGGGAGGCCTCTCTGTACCCATTTGAAGAGCAAGGCAATAATCATTACTTCATCAGCTATTCCCACGGAGACAACGATGCGGCGGATCACGTCGAAGCCTTGCTCCGAAGGCAACACTGTGTAGTGCTGCGCGACGAGGACCGTTTCAAGCTAGGCGAGAGCCTAGACGGCGCAACCCGCAGACTCATCCAATCCGCAGACACTTTCTTGCTCTTGTATTCGGCGAAATCGGCGGAAAGCAGCCACTGCAGGAAGGAACTGGCATTGGCTCGCGAACTTCTGGCAGACGAAAGGCGGCGCGGGCGGCGCGTGGTCATCTTGAAACTAGACGAAGAGTCCGAGATCCCAAAGGAGTTTGAGGGCGTCATTTACAAGAAAGCCTATGACCGTTCGTCGCGGGAGAACGCCATACAAGCGCTGAATAGTACTCGGCGAGTTTTCGTGCGGTAGGTTTCATTCCCGCCCGAACTTATTCGCGCTCTCGAACAGCTCGCGCAGCGCAGGCCCGCGCAGATTCTCCCGCAAATAAGTCAGCTGCTGCTCGAAGCGCAGCAGCACGTCTTCAATATTCTGGCTGTTCGTCAGCGCGATATCGCGCCACATGGAATATGGACTGTGCGCGATGCGAGTCATCTCGCGCAGGGCGCGCCCGCCGATCTGTACGACCATATCGTCGTCGCCCAACTCATCGCGCAGCACAGTAGCGAACGCAGTGGAGATCATCTGCGGCAGATGGCTGACCCAGGCGCAAAGCCTGTCGTGGCGTTCCACGTCGAGGGTGATGAGGCGAGCGCCGATGGCGGCGAGCAGGGCAAGCCATTCCTGCTGGCGCGAGGTATATGGTGCATCGGGGTCGATTGGCGTGATGATCCAAGCGGCGTCGCGAAAGAGGTTGGCATCAGCGTGATCGATTCCGCCATGCTCTTTGCCCGCCATCGGGTGGCCGGGCAGCACGCGATTGTGCGCATCGGCCCCGCAAACCAGGCGGGCGCGGTCGACGAACTGCTGCTTGGTACTACCGACGTCGGTGATAAGCGTCTCGGGTGAAACCAGTGGGGCGATCGCCTCAAATTGCGAAAGAATGCAACCCACCGGGGTGGCGAGGACGATGACGTCACTGCCTTGAATCGCGCCCTCCAGGTTGGGCTCACCGCGGTCAATGGCCTCTCGTTGCTGCGCCTTCTCCAGAACGGGGCGTTTGTCGCAGCCGATGATCGTCCCGGTGAAGCCGTGCGCGCGCAGAGCCAGCCCTAGCGAGCCGCCAATCAGGCCGGTACCGACAATCGTGATTTGGGGGATGGGCATTGTCTGCTACCAAGATACATTGGCAGATGAAAGGAATGATTCACCACGGAGGACACGGAGGTTTGGAAATTACTTCTTGTCTTCTCATTGACCTCCGTGCCTCCGTGGTGAACTGGGGTTCACCCAATCGTTCTTCCCACGGCCGGGGCGATCATGCGCAACTGGGCCATCAAGTCCGCGAACTGCTGCGGGAAGAGCGACTGCGCGCCGTCCGACAATGCGTGGTCGGGATCGGGGTGCACTTCGATGAGCAGGGCATCGGCTCCGGCCGCTACTGACGCGCACGCCATAGGCGCAACTTTATCGCGCAAGCCGGTGCCGTGCGAGGGATCGGAGGTGATGGGCAGGTGCGACAGCTTATGCACGATCGGGATGGCCGAGATGTCGAGCGTGTTGCGCGTGTAGGTCTCGAAGGTGCGGATGCCGCGCTCGCAGAGAACCACGTTGTAGTTGCCGCCCGACATGATGTATTCGGCTGACAACAGCATTTCTTCGATGGTGGCGGCGATGCCGCGCTTCATCAGCACCGGCTTGCGGACTTTGCCCAGTTCGCGCAGCAGGTTGAAGTTCTGCATGTTGCGCGCGCCCACCTGGAAGATGTCGACATAGGGCATCATCATCTCGATCTGCGAAATTTCCATGACCTCGCTGATCACCATGAGCCCATGTGCGTCGCCGGCTTCACGCAGCAGCTTGAGCGCTTCCTGGCCCATGCCCTGAAACGTATATGGCGAGCTGCGAGGTTTGAAGGCGCCGCCGCGCAAGACTTTCGCCCCAGCCTTGGCGACGTGCTCGGCAGCGTGGAAGATCTGTTCGCGCGACTCCACTGAGCATGGTCCCGCCATGACGATAACTTCTTTTCCGCCGATCTCCGTACCGTTGGCGAGCTTAACTACGGTGTCGTGCCCGCGGAATTGTCTGCCCACCAATTTGTAGGGGGCGCTGATGCGATGGACGCGCTCCACGCCGGGCAGCACTTCAAGGTCGCGAGTGTCGAAGTCGATACGCTTGCCGACCGCCGCCAAAACCGACTGGCGTGCGCCGGTGGTGCGATGCACCGCAAAGCCCATCCGCATCAGTGGTCGGTCACATCCTGAATCTGGTCTTCGGTGGCGGATTCCAGCATCGCGACGATCATGGGGTGAGTTAGGGCTCCTTCGTCCTGCTGTGAGTTCTTGCTGTTCAGCTCTTCAGCTCAGAGCTGCCCAGCAGCGCCATCGCGACGGCATTGCAAAGGGGGTCAATTCACGCAGAGCCCTCTGCGGATCGGTCCGCCTACTCTGTTTCTGCCTCTATGCGTCTCTGGCCAGGAGCCAGGAGCGAAAAGCGAATAGCGACTAGTCCCTCGGCTCCAATTCGCTGAGGCCGTTGTCTTGCAGGTGCGCCTCCGGGGCGATCATCTGTTCCCCCTGAATCTGGCGCATGACGTCGACCAATCTCTCGAAGATGCGCCGCAAATGAACGTCCGACAGCGGCCCGGCGTTATTGCGGGCAACGTTCTCAAAAATCACCCGCTCGCGATCCGGCTCATATACCGGCATATCTGAGTTGCGCTTAAGCCTGCCGATTGCCAGGGCACACTCTGCGCGTTGATTGATGAGGGCGACCAGCTGCCGGTCCAGGTCATCAATTTTGCGCCGCCAATCTCCGATGTCCATAAGCGCTCCGCCCTCACACCTTTGCGTACTTTCAGTTATAACCTAACCCGGCATGCCGGTTTGCTGACGTACACCCGTCACCGAGGAAAGAAATTCTGCAACCGCTTCGGCTTCATGCCCCGGATTGCTCTCCACCTTTTGCACGATGGCGCTGCCCATGACGGCGGCGTCGGCGTATTGTCCGACCGCGGCAAACTGCTCGGCATTGGAGATACCGAAGCCCACGGCGATGGGCAGCTGCGTCACGGCGCGCAGCCGCTCCACCAGCGTGCGCGCATCGTCGGCCACTTCCTGGCGAGTGCCGGTCACGCCGGTGCGTGAGATGGCATAGACGAAGCCGCGTGAATGGCGGACGATGTTACGCAGCCTCTGGTCGGTACTGGTGGGCGCGGCCAGAAAGATGGGCGCAAGACGACGGGCCTTGATGGCGCGCAGATAGTCGTCGGCCTCCTCAACGGGAAGGTCTGTAACTAAGGCCCCATCCGCACCTGCAGCCGCTATCGATGAGCAAAAGCGGTCAAGCCCGAACTGGAGAATGGGATTCATGTAGGAGAAGATGATCAGCCCGGCCTTGGACTGCTCGCGAATTTCCTTCGCCACCTGCAACACGCTGTCGAGGTTCGTGCCCTGGCGAAGGGCCCTCTCGCTGGCGCGCTGGATGACTGGGCCATCGGCGACAGGATCGCTGAACGGCACGCCTAACTCGATCACCTCCGCGCCGGCTCGGATGGCAGCCAGGGCGACATCCCGCGACACCTCGAGTGATGGATCGCCGCAAGTGATGTAGGCCACCAGGCCGGGTTTGTGCTTGAAGGTAAGCGGCATAGAAAAGCAACTAGCAATTAGCAACTAGCAATTAAAACTGCGGCCATCGGACTGCGCTGCTCGCACCAGTGGCTCTTTGACAATGGGTTCGCACCATTCCTGTTTGATGTATGCACGCTTTCGTAGTACCTGCTCCCTGAAATGGCTTCTAATTACTGACAACTGACAACCGAAAACTGACAACTTTCTTCAAAACGCCAAATTCTCCCGCAATATCCCGATGTCCTTATCGCCGCGTCCGGAGATGTTAACGATGACGACGTCGTCGTTCGGCATGTGCGGCACCCGTTTTACAACCTCCGCCACCGCGTGGGCCGATTCCAAGGCTGCGATGATTCCTTCGGTCCGCGCCAGCAGCTTCAGCGCGTCAAGCGCCTCGGTATCCGTGGCGGAAACATATTCCGCGCGGCCCTGATCGTGCAGCCAGGAATGCTCGGGCCCGATGGCAGGATAGTCGAGTCCGGCAGACACGGAATGTGTGGGCGCGATCTGGCCGGCCTGGTCTTGCAGCACCCAGGAATATGTTCCCTGCAACACGCCGGGCCCTCCACCCTCGAAGCGAGCGGCGTGCTGCCCCAGCCCGTGGCCGCGGCCACCAGCCTCGACTCCGATCAGCTTGACGTGGCGGTCCTTGATGAACTCGTAGAAGACGCCAATGGCGTTCGATCCGCCGCCCACGCAGGCGAAGATCGCGTCGGGCAGGTGGCCTTCCGCGCGCAGAATTTGCGTGCGCGCCTCCCGGCCAATGATGCGATGAAAATCTCGAACCATGGTGGGATAGGGATGCGCGCCCAGCACGCTGCCCAGCAAATAATGCGTGGTGCGGACGTTGGTCACCCAGTCGCGCATGGCCTCGTTGATGGCGTCCTTCAGCGTGCGCGAACCGGATTCCACGGCGCGTACTTCTGCGCCCAGCAGACGCATGCGAAAGACGTTGAGCTCCTGACGGCGCATGTCTTCGGCGCCCATGTAGACGACGCATTCCATGCCGAACAGCGCGCACACCGTGGCTGTCGCGACGCCATGCTGGCCGGCGCCGGTTTCGGCGATGATGCGGTGCTTGCCCATCCGCCGCGCCAGCAGGCCCTGCCCAATGCAGTTGTTGATCTTGTGCGCGCCGGTGTGCAGCAGGTCTTCGCGCTTCAGGTAGATTTTGGGACCGCCGAGTTCGCGGGTCAGACGCTCAGCAAGAAACAGCGGCGTCGGCCGGCCTGCGTATTCCTGTAGCAGACGGTGGTACTCGTTGCGGAAAGTCTTGTCTTTGCGCACCTGCTCGTAAGCTGACTCGAGTTCCTGGAGCGCCGACATAAGCGTCTCGGGAACAAAACGCCCGCCGTACGAGCCGAAGCGGCCGGGAACAGCGCGGGCGCGGCGCGGCTTCGGCGCGTGAGGTGGTGACGGTGAGGATTGGGATTCGGACCTGTGCTCCATAAGAAACGCTCTTCGCTTTTGGCTCTTCGCCCTTCGCTAGCGGACCGGCGACCCGGCTTCCTTCAGGGGAACGGTTGCGTCTTGCGCAGAGTGGGGAAAACTTGCGCGGCGAACCGCTTCAACAAAGTTGCGCAACCGGGCTTCGTCTTTGTGCCCGGGCTCGCTCTCCACCCCCGAAACCACGTCCACTCCCCAGGGAGCGAACAGCCGAATAGCTTCGGCGACGTTCTCCGATGTCAGCCCACCGGCGATGATGACGCGCGTCCATTGTTGAATCCGTGCGGCCAGCGGCAAAACAGCATTCCAATCAAAGGTAGCGCCGGTACCACCGCGCTGGCCGTTGGCGCCTGCGTCAATCAGGATGGCGTCGAAGAACTCGCTGACACGCAGATACGGATAAAGGTAATCATCTCCTCCGGCCAGCACCTGCTGCGCCTGCAGCGTCTTAATGATCTTGCGCGTCGCAAGCGCCGAGCGGTAAGCCGACATCTGGTCGGGCGGCTCGTCACCCTGTAGCTGTATGCCCGACAGCCCGGCATTCTGCGCAAGCCTGGCCACGCTCTCCGGCGGCTCGTTCACGGTTACGCCGATTTTTTCGACCCTGGCCGGCAATGCGGCGATGATTTCGGCGGCCGTCTCCTGCGGAATCAGCCGAGGACTGGGCGCAAAAACAAATCCCACTGCATCCGCGCCGGCGGCAATCGCCAGGTTGGCATCGCTCAGGCTCGTCGTGCCGCAAATCTTGATCCAGGTCATACGCCGGCCGTCACTCGCGCCAGGAGGCTAGCCAAGGCTTCACCGGGGTGCAATGCTCGCATCAGCGTCTCGCCGATCAGGAAGGCCGCGAAGCCCGCCTGGCGAAGTCTGGCAATATCGTCGGCGGTCTCGATGCCGCTCTCCGCCACCTTGACGATGCCTGCCGGCATCTGCGGCGCAAGCTGAAGCGAGGTGTTTAAGTCGACGCGAAAGGTATGCAGGTTGCGGTTGTTCACGCCGATCATGTCGCGTCCGGCGTCAAGGGCGCGATTCAGCTCTGCTGCATCATGCACTTCGCACAGAACGTCGAGGTTGGTTTCGCGCGCACGATGCGAAAGGTCGAGCAGCTCATTCTGACTGAGTGCCGCGACGATCAGGAGTACGGCGTCAGCGCGATAAGCGCGGGCCTCAAGCAACTGGAACTCATCAACGATGAAGTCCTTTCGCAGGCAGGGGATCGAGGTGGATTGGGAGGCGATTTCCAGGTTGTGCAGAGAGCCTTGGAAGAACTGCTCATCGGTGAGCACCGAGAGCGCGGCTGCACCGGCGTCCTCAAGTTCTTGCGCCAGTTCCTTGACCGGAAAGTCGGATCGAATCAGCCCCCGGGAGGGAGATGCCTTCTTGAGTTCCGCTATGATCGCGGGGCCGGACTTGGAAACCTCGACCAGGCTGCTGCGAAATCCACGCGGCTGGTGAGCAGCGGCACGCTGTTCCAGCGCGCGCAAATCGGCTGTCGCCTTCGAGTCCCGAACGCGCGCCCGGGTGACAGCAATGATCTCTTCCAGTTTGCCGGCCATGGGAATCCCTTGAGTATACCTGCTCTAAATCGCTTTCCGCTCTCTGCTGTTGGCGTTGCCGGCGCGCCGTTAGGTGCACGGACGAATGCGGAAGAGCAATTGCAATGGGCCGTCTGGCATCGCATTCTGATAGGCTGATTCACCATCCTGCAACGGACGCCAATGACCCAGCCATCAGCGGTCTCGATCGAGTTTCGCGACGTCGAGTATCAGCTTGCGCCGGGCCGTGTCCTGCTGCAGCAGATCAGCCTTCAGATCAGTAGCGGTGAGACGTTGATGCTGCTGGGCCGCAGCGGCTCGGGCAAGACCACTTGTCTCAAGATGATCAACCGGCTGATTGAGCCGACCAGCGGCGAGATCTATGTGGAAGGCAAGGCGCTTTCGCAGTGGGATGTTATCCGCCTGCGGCGATCGATCGGCTACGCCATCCAGGATGTGGGCCTCTTCCCTCACTACAGCGTGCGCGAAAACGTCGCCTTGATTCCAAAGCTGGAGAAGTGGGAGCGCTCGCGCGTCGACGCGCGGGTGGAAGAGGTGCTCGCGCTTGTTGGCCTGAGGCATAGCGAGTTTGCCGAGCGCTATCCCAACCAGCTTTCCGGAGGACAGCGGCAGCGAGTTGGGCTGGCGCGTGCGCTGGCTGCGGAGCCGCCAATCCTGCTGATGGACGAGCCCTTCGGAGCGCTCGATCCGATTACCCGCGCTGAAATTCAGAAGGAATTTCAGAAGCTGCAACAACGGCTGAGAAAGACGATCGTGTTCGTGACGCACGACGTGGGCGAAGCTCTGTTGCTGGGTGACCGCATCGCATTGATGGACTCGGGACATCTGCGCGGTATGTATACGCGAGAGCAGTTTCTGCGGGCGGAGGACGAGTTGGTGAGGTCCTACATGGAAGTGGTGCGGGCCGGGAGGGAGATGTTGGGCCCTTAGGTTTGTATCAGGGCGCGACTTCAGTCGTGCCGCCCACAGACGGCTATCGAAGCAGGCTTTTAGCGGCTGCGGCTCTTCGCATAGGGGTGGCAGGGGCTAAAGCCCGAGGTTTTCAGCAGGATTGCGGCACGACTGAAGTCGTGCCCTGATACAAAGCAAGCGGGTATACCCCGAATCCTGTCTGTTGAGCTAGAGGCACTACAACAAGCTCAGTAGAGCGCGCAGCGATGAATTTCATCTGTAGATGCTCCAAGATAATGTCACCCCATAACTGCAACGAGACTTTGTCACCCTGTAAGGATGGTGGCGATGACTCAGAAAGAGTTTCAACGGGTGAAAGTGATTGAGAATGCAGCGGGCGGGAGGCTGAGCGTACGCGAAGCCTCCCGTCTGCTGCAATTGAGCGAGCGCCAGGTACAGCGGCTCAAACGGCGTTATCAGCCGGATGACATCGCCTGGGTGAAGCACGGCAATTGCGGACGCGCCATGCCCTGGGCCGTTTCTCTTCCCCAGAAGCAGTTGATCGTAAGCCTGGCCCGCGGCAAGTATCAGGGTTTCAATGATTCCCATCTCGCCGAAAAACTTCAGGCCGAGGAGAACCTCGCCCTCAGCCGCGAAACCGTGCGCCGCATCTTGCGGGCCGCCAAACTGCCCTCTCCGCAGAAGCGTCGGCCCGCCAAGTATCGCTCCCGCCGGCCGCCCCGCCCCTGCTTCGGCATGATGGCGCTCACCGATGCCAGCCGCCATCGCTGGCTCGAAGACCGCGGTCCCCAGCTCACCCTGATCGGCTTTCAGGATGACGCCACCAGCCAGATCCTGGCGGCTCACTTCCAACTGGAAGCCGAAAATACTCTCGGTTATCTCCGCGCCTTGCAGGCCATGATCACCACCCATGGCATCCCGCTCAGCCTCTACCGCGACCGCCACAGCATTTTCCAGCGTAACGATTCCCACTGGACCGTCGCCGAACAGCTCGCGGGAAAACAATCGCCCACCCAGCTGGGACGCGCCCTGGAAGCCCTCGGCATCGAGCAAATCCCCGCCTACTCGCCCCAGGCCAAGGGCCGCATCGAACGCGCTTGGCGCACCTGCCAGGACCGGCTGGTCAGCGAACTCCGCCTCGCCGGCGCCACCACCTTGGAGCAGGCCAATGCCGTGCTCCAGCGCTTCTGCGCCGACTATAACCAGCGCTTTGCCCGCCCCGCCGCCCAGCCAGCTGGCCAGTTTCGCCGCTTGCCCCGCGGCTTCGATCTCGCCCGCTGCGTGGCCCTGCGCTACGAACGCGTCGTCGCCGCCGACCATACCGTCACCTTAGGCGAGCACTCCATCGCCCTGCCGCCCTTGCCCCGCGCTCGCGGCTACGCCGGAGAAACCGTCGAACTCTCCCATCAACTGGACGGGACCCTGCGCGTCTATCGCGGTGACCGTCTGCTCTATGCCCAGCCTCTGCCTCTGGCCGAAGTCCCCGATCGCCGCCCTGCGCCCCGCACCACTGCGCAGAAAAGAAAAACCCCGATGCCCCGCATCTACAACCTCTCCGGCCGCCCTGCTTTAGCGGCCGTTACCTAAACCACAGGGGGTGACAAAGTCTGGTTGCAGTTGATACGACATTTTCTGGTTGCAACAACAGCGATGAATTTCATCCTCACACACCCGCGCGAAGTCGTGACGCTCACCGCCGAACACCTGTGGCTGGTGGGTGTCTCCATGCTGATCGCGGTGGCTGTGGGAGTGCCGCTGGGGATTCTGCTTACACGGCGCCCAAAGATGAAGGCCTTGGTGCTGGGCAGCACGAACGTCATTCAGACCATTCCCAGCCTCGCGCTGTTCGGGCTTCTCTTGCCTTTGCCGTGGCTAGGGGCGAGGGCCGACCGGTTAGCCATCGTGGCGTTGGCGCTCTATGCGCTGTTGCCCATCGTACGCAACACCTACGTCGGGATTGTCGGCGTCAGCGCGCCCGTGCGCGAGGCGGCACTGGCGATGGGACTTACCTCGCGACAGTTGCTGGTAATGGTGGAGTTGCCGCTGGCGTCCCCCGTGATCCTCGCCGGCATTCGCACCGCCGTGGTGATCAGCATTGGAGTGGCAACCATTGCAGCGGCTATTGGCGCCGGCGGTCTGGGCGAGTTCATCTTCCGCGGGATCGCCATGGTGGACAACGGCGTGATTCTCGCAGGCGCTCTACCCGCAGCAGCCATGGCGCTGGTGGCCGATCTTTCCCTGGGTGGGCTCGAAAAATGGCTGGCCCGGCGAGGGCACTAAACATGGATCGCCGCCTCTTTCTTGCCGGCGCTTCGGCGATGCTCATGACCGGCTGCGCGCGGCGCGGGAATGACATCGTCGTCGGATCGAAGAACTTTACTGAGCAGCTCATCCTGGGAGAGATCCTGAAACAATATCTCGGGCAGACATGTTCCGCTCCTACCGATGGAAGGTTCTACATGGGAGGAACCTACATCTGCCAGCAGGCCTTGCTCGTCGGGCGCATTGACACCTATGTGGAGTACACGGGCACAGCCGTCGCCGCCGTCTTGAAGGAAAAGTTCTCAAGCAATCGCGCTCAGGTGTACGAGCAGATGAAGACGGGCTACAAGCAGCGCTTCAACCTCGATGTGATGCCTCCGCTGGGCTTCAACAATAGCTTTGCCATGATCGTTCGCGGCGATGACGCGAAGCGCATGGGGATCACGAAGCTGTCGGAGATCGCGCGCTTCGCTCCGCAGATGACTTTGGGCGTGGGCTACGAATTTCTGGAACGCCCGGACGGCTTCAACGGACTGGCGCGGACCTACGAGCTGAAATTTCGCCGCGCTCCGGTGGTGATGGATCTTGGTCTTCTGTACAACGCCCTGGAACACAAGACGGTCGACATCATCGCCGGGAACAATACGGACGGGCTGATTGATGCGCTCGGACTGGTGGTTCTGGAGGATGACCGCCATTACTTCCCTCCCTACGATGCCGTCCCAGTGTTCAGGCCGGAATTGCTGCAGCGATTTCCTGCGGCCCAGCCGGCATTTGACCGGCTCGCGGGCAGAATCAGCGCCGAGGAAATGCGGAAGATGAACTATGAAGTGGACGGCAGGCGAGCCGATGCCGGCAAAGTAGCTCAGCATTTCCTGAAAGATATGGCGTTGTCGGCGACTGCCGGATCACCAAAGTAACCACCATCGTATTACCTTGACGGGTCTGCGGCGGGAGTAGCAAGCAATTTTTTGGCAACGCACAACAATATATTGTTGCTAACGATCCTGATTAGAGATAAACTTCCGTCGCTTAGCTGTGCAGCTACTTTGTGTGCGAATAGGAGGAAACCTTGTCCCGCAAGATCATGCTTCTGGCTTTTGTGGCCGTGTTCACCATGGCGCTGTGCGCCACGGCAAGCGCGGATGTGCTGTACACGTCCCTTGGACCTAATGGCGAATATGACACAGGCAGTGGCTATTTCGTCGATGGATCCAACTACTACAATCAGGTGCTGTCGCTTCCGTTTACGCCCAGCGAAACTACCACAATGACCGACGCAGTGCTGGCGCTGGGCAACTATGCCGGCGGCAACAACCCTGTCAGCCTCTATCTCATGAGCGACAACGGTGGCCAGCCAGGGAACGTTCTGGCGACCCTTACCCAGCAGGGAACGATTCCGCCGTTCCCAGGTGGCCTGGTGCAGTTCAACTGCAACGGCTGCGGTACCGTGAATTCCGGCACCCAGTATTGGATCACTGCCTGGGAGCAGGACCCGAACACCGAGCAGGCGTGGATGTTTGCCTATCAGGACCAGCAGGGCACGCTGGCGTTCAATCAGCTCGGCAGCATCAACGGTCCGTGGAACATTTACGGCGGGACGATTATGGGCATGCGCGTGGATGGCGGCGTTCCTGAGCCGGGCACCCTGGTGCTGATGGGAAGCGGTTTGCTTGCGGCCATCGGCGGCCTCCGCCGTAAGTTTGGTGTGTAGTTCCTTCCGCTTAGTTTCCAAGCACGCCGGAGCGCAACGCTCCGGCGTTTTGTTTGGTGGTGCGCAGTCGTGGAGGTGTCTTGAGGCAACGGCCGCGGCCGTTTATTTTCCGCGAACCTTCCCTTAAAAATAGGTTGTACAGGTCGCCACCCGAGGAGTAAACTTCAGGGCCTCGGCGGTCTGCAAAGACTAACCGCACTGCGTGCGGCGTGCCGACGCAGTGAATCCGCAGTGTGCATACACTGCATAACAGGAGGAGCAACACTTGAGCAAACTTCGCATTGTCACCCTTCTTGCGCTGGTAATGCTGTGTGTCTGCAGCCTGCCGGCCATGGCCGATGTGGTCTACAACAACTTCGGCTCGGGCTTTAGCTACAACTGCTGCACGGGCGGAACTCTAGGTGGCCCGAATTCACCCGTGGGCCTGATCGATCAGGGCGTCCTGTTCACCGCTCAGGCTAGCGGAAACGTTTCCGAAATCGACGTTGCCATCGGCTTCGTCGTAGGAACCAACGGCGCAACTGTAAGTCTTTGGACCAACAACAACGGTGTCCCTGGCACACAGATGGGCTCCTGGGACATTTCCAACCTGCCGCAGTTTGGTTCTTGCTGCGGCTACAACGCCATTACCGGCATCAATGGAGTCAGCGTAACGCAAGGCCAAAGCTACTTCCTGGTGGGCTCTACGCCGAACGATACGTGGGATGCATGGAACTGGAACAGCATCAACGACATCGGACAAGTGGATTACACACAGGATGGGGTTAATTGGACCCAAGTCCAAGGTGCGACCCTGTACACCTTCCAGATCCTTTCCACCGGCGTACCTGAGCCGGGCACGTTCGTCATGCTGGGCAGCGGCGTTCTGGCGATAGCCGGAGTTTTCCGCCGCAGACTCGGGCTCTAAACCTATCCTCTGCAGTTTGAATCTGTCAGGGCCGGAGCGCAATGCTCCGGCGTTTTTTTTGTGGGTCAGCCGTCGATCACTCCTTTGCCAGGTGCTCAAGAATGCCGTGCAGAGGAATTCGAATCCATTGCGGGCGATGCTCAAGCTCGTGCTCAATCTCCAGCAGCGCGCGCTCCAGGAGATATGAACTCAGCAGGATACGGATTTCATTCTGCTGCCTGGGGAGGAACTCCGCTTCGGATGCAACGTGCAGGTACTCCTTCACGAAGATGCAGCTCACCCAGCGGTACCAGGCTCGCGCCCATTTCTCGATGGTGGGACGGCCTCCGCGGCTGGGAATGATTCCGGGAACGTCGCCAAACAAGCGCGGCGTGCGAGACGTAGTGGAAGGAGCGCAGCATGGTGGCGATGTCGCGCATGGCTGAGCGCTTGATTCGCCGTTCGCTGAGCGAGCGGTAGGGGTCGCCCTCGAAGTTGGTGATGATCCAGTCGTTGTCGGTGTATATGACATTGGAAAGCTGGTAATCCCCGTGTTGGCGGATGCGCAGGCCCCCAATGCGATTGTCGCGCAGCAACTGGAGCCGGGTGCGAAGCTCGGTTTCGCGCGCCAGGACTTGAGCAATGTCCTGCCGGGCGGCGGGAGCGAACGTGCCGGCGCTGCTGCGCAAAGAATCCATGGCCCGATTCAGTTGCCCCAGAATGCCGTGGTAGACGCTGTGACGGTAGAACTCGGTGAAGGGCTCGGGAGCAAAGGCCGGGATCTCCGGATGGCTGACCAGGGCCTGGTGTAGTTCGGCGGTGCGGCGGGCCAGGCTGCGGATCACTTCGACGTAGTTGCCCAGCAGGTCCGACATTACCGGCGGCATGGATTGGTGCCGGCAGTTGAATGGGTCGGGGAGCGGCAGTTCGCGAAGCCTGGAGTCGTCCTGCGGGATCGCCAGTGCATGCTCGAAAAACAGGCTGAGATGGTCGAGCGTGTAGTTCCAACCTTTCGTTCCGGAGCGGACAAACGTACTGAGCGCTCCGAGGGTTGCGGTGTGGACCTCCGGGTCGCCATCCGTCCAACGGAATTCCAGCGATCCCAAAGCCCGGGGAGTGGCGGTGAAATTCGTCTGTTCGGTGAGAAACTCGGGAATCTCGCAACCCGGGTTGGGGCCCTCCTCCAGCTTGCGGTAAAGCTTCAGAAGGAAGTCGTCGCCGTAGTCGATCTCGGTGAAGGGTTGCTCCGTCGCCTTGGGGCGGGGCTCCAGGTTGGAGCGGACTGAAGTCCACGCTTTCCGAAAGGCGCGGGTATGAGAGCCGACGAGCTCGCCGCCGGCGCCCCGAACGTGCCGCCGCCGCACCATCGCTCGCAGCAGGACGTCGCTGAAATCCCGGTCGGCCATGGCTCCAAAGACAAGCGCATTCTGGCCGAGTCCTTCGAGCCGGGCCAGCACCGCTTCCGGCCGGTCGCGAAGTATGGCGTTCGCTTTGTCGCCGGCCGCCACGCTCAGCGGCACCAGATAGCTTTCACCTTCGCAGTCGGCATAGTCCACGTGTACGACCAGCAAGTGCGAAGTCGTGCCCGGTAGCGCGAGGATGTGGCGTACGCGCACGGTTGTGATGGTTCGCGTCTTTCCCAAAAACCAGGAGCGCTTGCGCAGCAAGCCGGGTGAGATCCGTCGCAGAGACGCAAGGGTCGATTCGGAGAAGACCTTGTCGATTGCGTCGACTTGCAGTACCAGAGGCGTGTCGGCGGCGGTACCGAAGTCCAGGGATTCAGCCACTTCCCGCGGCTGAAGATGGAACCAATAGTAGGCGTGCGGGCCCAGCGACAGCGGATAGGGCTGGTCGGTGATATTGGGAAACCGGTTGTGGCCGAAGACTTCGACCGGAACACATCCGTTGAACTGCGACAGGTCAAGCACACAAGACTGGGCAAAGCGTGAAAGGTTGGCAACGACCAGAATGCTTTCGTCGTCATAGTGGCGAACAAATGCCAGGACCTTGCGATTGCGGGGATAGAGGAACTCCAGCGAGCCTCGCCCGAAGGACCGGAACTGCTTGCGTTGCGAGATCAGGCGCTTGGTGAACCACAGCAGGGAGTGCGAATTGTTCTGCTGGGTTTCGACATTGACCGCTTCGTAATGGTACTCGGGATCGATGTTCACCGGCAGATAAAGCCGCTGCGGATTGGCTCGCGAAAATCCGGCGTTGCGGTCGGCGCTCCATTGCATGGGGGTGCGTACGCCATTGCGATCGCCGAGGAAGACGTTGTCGCCCATGCCGATCTCGTCGCCGTAATAGATCACGGGAGTTCCGGGCAGAGAGAACAGCAGCGCGTTCATCAGCTCGATGCGCCGGCGGTCGTTTTCCAGCAGCGGCGCCAGGCGGCGGCGAATGCCGAGGTTGATGCGCATTTCCCGGTCGCGTCCGTAGCTGCGGTACATGTAGTCGCGCTCTTCGTCGGTGACCATCTCCAGCGTCAGCTCGTCGTGATTGCGCAGGAACATTGCCCATTGGCAGTTTTCCGGGATGGGCGGAGTGATCTTCATGATGTCGGTGACGGGGTAGCGGTCTTCCATGCGCAGTGACATGAACAGCCGCGGCATCAACGGGAAGTGGAACGCCATGTGGCATTCGTCTCCGCTGCCGAAATAGGCTACGGCATCTTCGGGCCACTGGTTGGCCTCGGCGAGCAGCATGCGGTCACGGTATTTCTCGTCGACATGCTTGCGCAGTTCACGCAGCGCCTGATGGGTCTCGGGGAGGTTTTCGCAGTTGGTGCCCTCGCGTTCATAGAGATAAGGAACGGCGTCGAGCCGCAGGCCATCGACGCCCATGTCGAGCCAGAAGTCCATGGCCGCGAACATGGCTTCCTTGACCTCGGGGTTGTCCCAGTTGAGGTCGGGCTGGTGGGAGTAGAAACGATGCCAGTAATAGGCCTTGGCCACCGGGTCCCAGGTCCAGTTGGAGTTCTCGAAGTCCTTGAAGATGATGCGCGCGTCTTTGTACTTTTCCGGGGTGTCGCTCCACACATAGAAGTTGCGCCACTGCGAGCCCGGCGCCGCGAGGCGTGAGCGCTGAAACCATTCATGCTGGTCGGAAGAGTGATTGAGCACCAGCTCGGTGATTACCTTCAGGCCGCGCCGGTGGGCATCACGCAGGAACTTCTGAAAGTCCTTCAGCGTGCCATACGCCGGGTGCATGCCGGTGTAGTCGGAAATGTCATATCCGTCATCCCGCCACGGGGAGGGGCAGAAGGGCAGGAGCCACACCGCGGTGACTCCCAGGTCCTGAAGGTAGTCGAGCTTCTGGCTCAATCCGCCGAAGTCGCCCATGCCGTCCGTCACGCTGTCGTAGAAAGCGCGGACGTGGACCTCATAGATGATGGCGTCCTTGTACCAGGTGGCGCTGGAATGATCGCTGTTCTGCAAGACGGTTTGGCCGCTGGTTGCCTGCTGCACTCGATTCAAGATGATACCCGAAGAACTCTGTTTGGATGGCAGTTCTTGCGCTCAGGGTTTTGCTGCCGGGAGGCGGCGGTTCTAAGACAACAGTGAGTTTCCGGACCCGATAAAAAACTTCGGCACCATTGAACCTTTGGTCCGTCCACGGTTATCTGTATACCTCTAACTCTCTGTTTTCTCGCAGGTTAAGAATTGTTGCGCTGGCCGGGAAAACTGGAACTGAGAGGAAGGCCTCATTTATCGTTCCGTAATGCGGCTCTGAAATGAGCCTGGAAGCTAAGTAGTCATGTGGATTGTCCGCTTAGCGCTGCGCCGCCCGTACACCTTCGTGGTGGTATCGCTGCTGATCTTCATTCTCGGCGTGTCTGCCATTGTCACCACACCGAAGGACATTTTTCCCAACATCGACATTCCCGTCATCAGCGTGATCTGGTCCTACATCGGCCTTACTCCGGACGACATGGAAAAGCGAATGGTGACCATCACCGAGCGCGCCATGACGACGACGGTGAACGATATCGAACATATCGAGTCGCAATCCTACAATGGGGTAGCGATTATCAAGGTCTATTTCCAGCCCAACGTCAAGCCGGAGATGGCGCTGGCACAGATCAGCGCAATCTGCCAAACGCTGCTGAAGGTCCTGCCCCCGGGAACCACGCCGCCGCTGCTCATCAAGTACGACGCCTCGTCGGTGCCCATCCTTCAACTGGGCTTGTCGGGACAGGGGCTGAGCGAGCAGCAGCTCTACGATCTGGGGCTCAACTTCATTCGCACGCAACTGGCAACGGTGCAGGGAGCGTCCATACCGTTGCCCTTCGGCGGCAAGCAACGGCAGATCATGGTCGATCTCGACCCCAATCAGCTATATGCCCACCACCTGTCGCCGCAGGACATTTCAGCGGCGCTGAACCAGCAGAACCTGACTCTTCCCACAGGAACGGCAAAAATCGGCAACCGCGAATACCAGGTGGCGCTAAACAGCAGCCCCACGACCGTGCCCGCCATGAACGACCTGCCGATCAAAGCGGAGAATGGCGCGGTCGTGACCTTGAAAGACGTTGCCCAGGTGCGGGATGGCTATGTTCCCCAGACGAACATTGTGCGCAACAACGGCACGCGCTCCGCGATGCTGACCGTATTGAAGAACGGCCCGGCCTCGACTCTCGACATCGTTGCCCAGATAAGAGCTGCTCTTCCCCGCGTTCTCGCGGGGCTGCCACCAAACCTGCGGGTGACGCCGCTGTTCGATCAATCGTTCTTCGTGCGAGCGTCCATCTATGGAGTACTGCGCGAGGCGGTCATTGCCGCCGTCCTGACCGGGTTGATGATTCTGCTGTTCCTGGGAAGCTGGCGCAGCACCCTGATCGTCTGCACCTCGATCCCACTGGCGATTCTGACTTCGCAAATCATCCTGACCGCCTTGGGGCACAGCATCAATGTGATGACACTGGGGGGCATGGCGCTGGCGGTGGGCATCCTGGTCGACGACGCGACCGTGGAGCTGGAGAACGTGCACCGCAACATGGGCATGAAGAAGCCCCTGACGCGCGCCATTCTCGACGGCGCGTCGCAGATTGCGGTGCCGACGCTGGTTTCGACGCTTTCGATTTGCATTGTGTTTGTTCCCGTGGTGCTGCTGACGGGGGCGGCGCGCTATCTCTTTGTCCCGTTAGCGATGGCGGTCGTCTTTGCCATGCTCGCTTCGTATTTCCTGTCGCGCACGCTGGTGCCCACCATGGTGCACTACATGCTCGGGCCGGAAGTCCCGATCTATGCTGCGGGCGAAGGCGGACATGCAGCTCACATCGAAGGGCTGAACTGGGTATGGCGGGTGCACTTCCGGTTCAACCATCGCTTCGAGCGGTTTCGCGAGCGTTATAAGGAAGTACTGGAGTGGTCGCTCCACCATCGCAAGTACGTGATGATCCTGTTCGTGCTGATGGTGGCGGGCTCAGGGTTCCTGGTGTTCTTTATCGGCGAGGATTTCTTCCCCTACGTGGACTCGGGCCAGATGCGGCTGCACGTGCGCGCTCCGGAAGGCACGCGAATCGAAGAGACGGAACAGCTCTTCGCACAGGTGGAGGACGAAATCCGCAGGACACTTCCGCCCGGCGAAGTTGACCTGATCCTCGACAACATCGGTCTGCCGAACAGCGGCATCAGCCTGGCCTTCAGCGACGCTTCCACCATCGGGCCCAGCGACGGCGACATTCTCATCGCCCTCAAGGAAGGACACGGCAGCACCCGTGAATACATGCGCAAGCTGCGCGCTGTGCTGAACGCAAAGTTTCCGCAGGAGACTTTCTTCTTTGCCGCGGCGAACATGACCAACCAGATCCTGAATTTCGGTTTGCCGGCGCCGATTGACGTGCAGGTGGTGGGCCGCGATCAGGTGGACAATTACAAAGTCACGCAAAAGATGCTGAAGCGCATCCAGGCAATTCCCGGTGTGGTGGACGCGCGCATTCACGAAGAGATCGCCTATCCTACGCTGAACGTGAACGTCGATCGCAATAAGGCGCAGCAATTCGGCCTGACGCAGCGCGATGTCGCCAGCAGCATGCTCATCTCGCTCAGCGGAAGCTATCAGACGGCGCCCAACCAGTGGCTGAATCTGCAAAACGGCGTGAACTATAGCGTCACGGTACAGACGCCGCAGTACAGAATTGACTCCATCGACGCGATGCAGCGGACTCCGGTGACCTCCGCCGACGGCAACGGCAACACCCAATTGTTGTCGAGCGTTGCGACCGTCCGGCGGGGTATTTCCACTGCGATCGTGGACCACTATAATGTGCAGCCGGTCTATGACATCTTTTGCGATGCCGACCTGCGCGATCTGGGCAGCACCGCGCGCGCGATTCAAAAGGTCGTGGACGAGGAGAGCAAAGGACTTCCCAAGGGCTCCTGGTCGGTGATGCGTGGGCAGGTCCGCACCATGCAGGATTCGTTCCTGCGGCTGGGCATCGGTATCGCCTTCGCCGTCATCTTTGTTTACCTGCTGATGGCGGTGAACTTTCAGTCGTGGCTGGATCCGTTCATTATTCTGATGGCGCTGCCGATGGGGTTCGCCGGCATTCTCTGGATGCTGTACATTACGCAGACCACGTTCAACGTGCCGTCGCTGATGGGCATCATTATGGCAATCGGTGTGGCCACTGCAAACAGCATTCTGGTCGTGACCTTCGCCAACGATGAGCGCGCCACGGGGAAAGGTCCGTTTGAGGCGGCGCTCTCGGCGGGCTACACCCGGTTGCGCCCGGTTTGCATGACCGCGCTGGCTATGATCATCGGCATGTTGCCCATGTCGCTGGCGCTGGGCGAAGGGGGCGAACAGAATGCGCCGCTCGGCCGCGCGGTGATCGGCGGCCTGCTGTTCGCAACCTTTGGAACGCTGTTTATCGTTCCCATCTTCTATACCATCTTCCGTAAGACGCCGCCGGTGGATTACGACAAGGAAATTCAACTGGAGTATGACGAAGAACTTCCCGAAGAAGGGACGCAGCTCGCGTGAAGGAAACTGAAGAACAGCAACTGAACGCGGAGCAGCAGCGGCGTGCGGAAGCAAGCGGCAATGGCGGCTCGCCGCGCGACGGCTCGCAACAGCAATATGACAAGGGCAGAGTCGCGGTTGTCGAGGAAAACGGCGGAATCATTGACCGCGAAGCGGTCGAAGCCGAGCTCGGCGAGCATGAGCCGGAACATGTACAGCTTTCGCCACGCAAGGTCGCACTGCTCGGGCTCATACTCCTGATCGTCTTCACGATCATCTTCGTCCTCGGCTTTCTGCCGCGGCTGAGGGACCGTCGCATTACCCGAGCGCTGGCGGAAAAGGAAGAGACGGCGCTGCTGGAGGTCGATGTCGTAGCCGCGCGGCGCTCCTCCGCGCAATCAGACCTGGAACTTCCCGGCACCACCACCGGATTGGTTGAAGCTCCCATCTACGCCCGCGCCAGCGGATACGTTTCCAAGCGTTACGTCGATATTGGCGACCGGGTGCGCGCCGGGCAATTGATGGCGGTCATCGATGCTCCTGATCTGGACCAGGAAGTCGATCAGGCGCGCTCGAACCTGCGACAGAGCGAGTCCGTTCTCGGGCAGACCGAAGCCCAGCTCAACTTGGCGAAGATCACCTGGGACCGGTGGGACGTCCTGGTGCAGCGGGGGGTATTGTCAAAACAGGAAGGTGACACGCAGCACGCAAACTACCTGGTTGCCGAGGCCAATGTGAAGGCGGCGCAGAGTACGGTGCTCGCCAATCGCGCCGCCCTCGATCGTCTGCTGCATCTGCAAAGTTACGAGCGCGTGACGGCACCTTTCAACGGTATCGTCACCGCACGCAACATCGACGTCGGCTCGCTGATTTCCGCAAGCGGCGGCGGCCTTGGCTCGGGCGTGACCGGCGCGGCTTTGCCGACTACCGGCACCTCGCAGGGGGGCGAGATGTTTCGCGTCGCGCAGATCGACCGGCTGCGCCTGTTTGTCACCGTCCCCGAAGTTTATGCGCCCGACATTACGGTGGGCGAGAGCGTGAACTGCTACTTCGATGCCGTCAGCCAGACACCCTTCGAGGGCAAAGTCACGCGCACGGCCAATGCGGTGGATCCCACGACCCGCACCTTGCTCACCGAGGTGCAGGTGCCCAATCCAAATGGCAGGCTGCTGCCGGGCATGTTTACCCGCGCAGTATTCGCGCATCTTCGCGCCGAGCCGCCCATCATCGTGCCGTCGGACAGCATCATCGCGCGAGCCAATGGCCTGAGTATTGCCGTGGTGCAGGATGGTGTCGTTCATCTACGCAAGGTGAAAATCGGGCGCGACTATGGCGCCCAGACGGAAGTAATCAGCGGCGTGAATCCGGGTGATCTGGTCATCATCAATCCGACCGATGCGGCGCAGGAAGGCGCGCGGGTCAGGCCGCACGAACTGAAACAGGGGCCGCAGCCCGGAGGCGCGGGCAACCAGCCGCACGGCAGTTCGCAGAACGTGCAGCCACCGAATCCGGAGAAAAATGTGCCCCTCTCCAAAGGACCGGAACCGGGTGCGCCCGGCGAGTTGCAGGGACCGGGTCCGATTGTTCGTCCGCAGCCTGATTACGGTACCTACAACATGTCGGGGCAGGGCCAGAAGAGCGGCGGCAATCCGAATGCGAAAGGTTCGAACGGTACCAGTACGCAACCACACTAGCTGACTTCACTGGACTGCAATGGGCATTCGACAAATCAGATGAAATTTGCTCCGCGATACCTGAGAGCCGCCGCTGCCATCATGCTGCTCTTTTCCTGTGTCGCCGGCGCGCAGCAGGCAGGGACTGCGAGTGTGCCGGCGACTCCGCAAACCACCGCGAACCAGGGCCTTTCGGTAGCCATTCAGAATGCGGAGCAGACCAAGGCGCTGCCCACGACCGAGCGGGCAACCGGCTTAGGCGAGCCGACGTTCTGGAAGACCTGGAGCGCGCACAGTGTTGAGCCGTTGAGCTTGCAGAACAGCGATCGCCTGCGCTCACTCATCGTCAACGGCACGCTGTATCTCTCGTTGCACGACATGATTGAGTTGGCCGTCGAGAACAACCTCGATGTGGAAGTGCAGCGCTACGATCTGTCGATTGCGGGCACCGACGTTCTTCGCGCCAAGGGCGGTGGCACGACGCGAGGCTTGCCGCTGACCATCCAGCAGTCGCCCGTCGGTATTGGCGGGCCGGGGGGCACGCTGCTGAACCAGGCGGCCGCGGCCGGAGCGGTGAGCCCTACGCCCTCGACCGTGAGCAACGTCTTCGACGTTAACCAGCTTGCGGAGGCGCAAACCAATCTGTCAGTGCAGGGAAATATCCCGTTCAGCACCGGCCCGGCGGTGCCGGGCTACGATCCCAACTTCACCGGGACACTGGCCTACGTTCGCCGCGACCCGGGTGATGTTACGAGTGCGGCGAACAGCGGACTCCTCGCGCCAACCGATAACACGCTGACTAACCTGTTCCTTTACCAGGGATTCAGCACCGGCTTGCAGGCGCAGGCGGGCGTTTCGAACATCAACGACATCAACCTGTCGAACGTGTCGTATGCCGATCCCTTTCGCCATCCCAACGTGGTGTTTCAGGCCAGCCAGCCGCTGCTGCGCGGCGCGGGCTTCAATGTCAACCGGCGCTACATCAAGATTTCAGAGAACAACCAGAGGGTTTCGCGCCTGGTCTTCCGGCAGCAGCTCGTTGATCTCATCTACGGGGTGAGCCGCCTTTACTGGGACCTGGTCAGCCTTAACGAAGACGTGCAGGTGAAAAAGGAAACCTTGGTCACCGCACAGCAGCTCTACAACGACGACAAGGCGCAGGTCGAAGTGGGAACTCTGGCGCCTTTGGAGCTTGCGCGCGTGGAGGCATTGGTGGCTTCGGCTGAGCTGGACCTGACGCGCTCGCAGGGGCTGGTGCGCCAGCAGGAGGCGGTGGTCAAGAGCATGATTTCGCGTACGGGCAGCGCGGACGCATGGCTGCAAGCGGCCACGATCTTCCCGACCGACACCATCGTCGTCCCCCAGGGCGAAGAGAAGCCCAACATCCCGCAACTGATCGACCAGGGCCTGTCGAACCGCGCCGACCTGGCGCAGGCCGGGATTCAAGTCGAAAACGGAGAGATCACAGTTAAGGCTTCGCGCAACAATGTCCGGCCGGAGATCGACGCGGTCGCCGCGGTGCAGTCGCACGGCGCCATTGGGTACACCGGATTTACTCCCATCGGTGGCGTGCCCCTGCCGCCGACGACCACCGGCGTCAGCCAGGCCAGCGTCTACGAAGCGGGCGTGCAGCTCAATCTGCCCTTCCGCAACCGCGTTGCCCAGGCCGACGCCGCGCGCGATGAAATGCAACTCCGGCAGATGCAGGCGCGCGTCCAGCAGCTGGCGAACCAGATTCGCGACGAAATCGAAAACGCCGCAATAGCGGTCGATGTAGCGCGCACGGCGTATTCGGCGGCGGTGCGCAGCCGTGTCTATCAGGAGAAGTTGCTGGAGGCTGAGAAAGAAAAGCTTTCCGTCGGCGCCTCGACCAACTTCTTTGTGGTGCAGGACGAGAGCTACCTGGCGCAGGCGCGTTCCACCGAGGTCGTAGCGCGCAGCACCTACATCAAGTCGAAGGTCGCCTTGCAGCGCGCCCTGGGGACGTTAGTTGAGGATTCAGACATTCAACTTGACGATGCCATTCGCGATCAACTGCCGCCATCGCCGCCGCCCAAGGTTCCAGCGGCAGTCCCATCTCATTAGAAGGGGCGCGGCTTTTAGCCGCGCCGAGACGCGCACAAACAGTTCGCCACCGAGGACACGGAGGACACCGAGGAATCGAGATCTGTCTTCTGCGTGTTCTCCGTGACCTCCGTGGTGAAAAAAACGCGAGAACTCGTTTACTCTTATTTTTGAGGTCTACCACCGTGCCTGATACAGCTTTCTTCACCCCGGAAATCTTCGTCTTCCTGAAGCAGCTCAAGCGCAATAACGACCGCGAGTGGTTTGCCAAAAATAAACCACGCTACGAAGCAAGCGTGGTCAAGCCGGCGCTGGCATTCATCTCCGCGTTCGCGCCATACCTGAATGAGATCAGCCCGCATTTTGTTGCCGACGCTCGGCCCACGCGGGGATCATTGTTCCGCATCTATCGCGATACGCGCTTCTCGAACGACAAGTTGCCCTTCAAGACGCATATCGGAATTCACTTCTCTCACGCCAAAGGCAAGGATATACATGCGCCTGTGTTCTACCTGCACTTGGAGCCGGGAGGTTGCTTTGCAGCGGCTGGGATCTGGCATCCCGACAACCGCGCCCTGACGAAAGTCCGCACCGCAATCGTCAACCAGCCTGACGAGTGGAAGCGGGCACGAGGCAAACTCTCGCTCGAGGGCGACAAGCTGAAGAAGCCGCCTCGCGGATTCGATCCCGAACATCCCTTCGTCGAAGACCTGAAGAGGAAGGACTTCGTTTCGTCGATTGAGCTGACTGAAGACTGCATCTGTGGCGCCAAGTTTCTGCGCGATTACGCGGCTGCGGTTCGCAAGATGGCCCCTCTGGTGGAGTTCACCACCAGGGCGCTGGGGTTGAAATACTAGCGGTCGCGTGATCAGAACAGCTTTGGATTATTGGGCTCGCCGGAATCGATGTTGATTTGCTGCTCTTTTTGGCGGCTTTCGTACCAGCAGGGCTTGTCGCCCATATGCGGCAGCAGGGAGTTTACGCACTCCACCATCTTCGGGCCGGCGTAGTCGAACTCGGTCCTGCCATTCTTCAGCTTCACCGAGTAATACGTATCGAGGGTCACGCTTCCAAAGGCATTCCGGTTGCTATGGGCGCGGTACGCCAGCCAGCCATAGTCGCCCAGGTAGATCAGAGCGACCATCACGACGACGCTCATCAGCGCTCGTTTCATTGCTTTCGGGCGCAGAGGCCCGCTGGGTCGCCCGCCGTTCCTTCCTGCTGGAGAAAGTTTCTCACCTTATCGGGTTGAGTTCCAGCCCGCGCGCGGGCATCATATGTCACAGGGATTTGTGATGTGGGATAGAGTCGGCGAACTCTTGCTCGATGGAGGTCCCCGCAAATCGAGCGGCTCCCTTGCGTAACGAACACCCGGACTGCGCCCTTGAGCCCGAAGTATAACGTCCGCGATCAGAAGACCTCGCACGGCGGGGCGGGGCGTCCGCCTGTCAATTCCTGGCCGGGCGGAGGCGGTGGGCCGGGCGGCCGCGGCGGCGGAGACGACGTCCCTTACCGCGAACGGCTTCGGCGCTATCGCATGGGCGTGGTGCTCGGCTTGACCTCCGTCGTGATGCTGTTCGTTTCCTTCACCACGGCCTATGTAGTTCGCAAGGCTGGGGCGGTTTGGGACCCCGCGCGCAATGACTACATCAGCAACTGGGTGCCGGCCGTTCTGCCGGTGAAGACGCTCCTGCTGAACACGCTGGTTCTGCTGCTGAGCGGATTCACGCTGGAAGTCGCGCGGCGGCGCGCGGCTACGGACGTAGCCCTGGCGCCGATCGCCGACATGCCCGGCATCCGCGTGAGCTCCCGGTCGGCATTGCCCTGGCTCTATGCGACGGTGGTCCTCGGTCTCGCCTTCCTGGGCGGACAGTACTACGCGTGGACGCGGCTCGCAGCCGACAACAAAAATCTCAGCACCAGCATCGGCAGCGGCTTCTTCTTCGTGCTCACCGGAGTGCACGCCGTCCACCTGATGGGAGGGATCCTGGCGCTACTCTATGCCGGGGCCACCACCTGGCTGCGCCGCCCGCCGGAATCACGCCGCATCGTCATCGACGTCACGGCCTGGTACTGGCACTTCATGGCCCTGCTCTGGGTGTACGTGTTCGGGCTGGTGTATTTCGTGCGGTGAAAATGTCCCAGCGAACGTGGTGTGTCCTGGAGGCATCGGTGTGAAGCGGGAAAGGGCTGCAATTCGGGAGCGCATGGCTCGTGAGCAGGCTCGTCGTCAAGCATCGATTGCCGCATACTACAACATGCTTACCGACGCCCAGATGGAAGAGGATGCCGCTTGGGGCAGAATCGCAGAGTCACAGTTTTCTCACGAGGAACCCGTCCCCGCAGGGGACAACATATCTAAGCCCACCGCTTCAGCGGTGGGGACCATGCCATCCAAACTCCGAGTCCCGTAGGGACGGCACAGATGTTGCGCTTCACCGATGGTTTGGTTTGAAGCTTGCCGTGATATCCGGTCTATGACACCGTCGCCTTGTGCATATGTCGTCCCGGGCGGGACTCGGGCGGTGTCCACTCCGCTACCCACCGTTGAAACGGTGGGCTTAGATATGCTGTCCCGCACGGCGGGACGGGCTGATCCATGCGTAGACCGCTGCTTCCACGCAGCGAGCCCAGGTTAGCCCAAAGACGGGGCGAGGCTGGGCGCCGGCCGTCGAACCTCCAAATTTGCAAGCTGTCAACAACGGTCGCGAGAATCGCCATGAACTGCCCATAAAGCGGGAGTATCCACGCTGCGATGGCCCCGTCCCCGCAGGGGACAACATATCTAAGCCCACCGCTTCAGCGGTGGGGACCATGCCATCCAACCCCCGAGTCCCGTAGGGACGGCACAGGTGTTGCGATTCACCGATGGTTCGTTTGAGGCTCGCCGAGATATCCGGTCTATGACACCGTCGCCTCGCGCATATGTCGTCCCTGGCGGGACTCGGGCGGTGTCCACTCCGCTACCCACCGTTGAAACGGTGGGCTTAGGTATGCTGTCCCGCACGGCGGGACGGGCTGATCCATGCCTACACCGCTGCTTCCACCGAGCGCTCCCGGGTTAGCCCAAAGACGGGGCGAGCCCGGGGCACCGGCCTGGGCACCGGGCCGAAAGAGACGGTAAGAATCCATATAAAAATATGGTAAATTATATGGATAAGGCGAGCTTCTCCTGGGACGAAGCGAAGAGCCTGATCAATCAGGAAAAGCACCATGTTTCCTTCGAATATGCACAGCGGGCTTTTGACGATCCCCGGCGCGTTATCGTCCGGGACTTGGCGCATGACAGGAGCCGGGAGGAGCGGTTTTTCTGCCTGGGCAAGGTGGAGGGCGGCATTCTGACAGTGCGGTTCAGCTACCGAGGCGGGCAAATCAGGATTTACGGGGCGGGCTTCTGGAGAAAGGGAAAGAAACGCTATGAGCAGGAAAACAAAATACACGGATGAGCCGATTGAACTGGGCGAGCGCGTAAAAGACTTCCTGCCGCCGCCATCAAAGCTCGTCAAGCGTTCCCAAATGGTCAAGGTGACCCTGGAACTGACGGCCGACAGCCTGAAGTTTTTTAAACGGCAGGCAAAGCTGAACCGGGTGCCGTATCAGCGCATGCTGCGGGGGTTGATCGACGCCTACGTGGAACGGTACGAGGCGTAGAACGGCCGGCTGCCTCCACTTATTTCTTTGCTTGTGATGAGTGGCTACAGGCGGTTTACTTTACTATGTGAGTCAAGGAGTCCGTTATGGCCGGGACCATAATCGTGCGCGATCCTGAAATCCTGAGCGGAATTCCGTGTTTTCGCGGAACGCGTGTTCCCTTTCAGAACCTGCTGGATTATCTCGAAGCGGGTGACACCCTGGACCAGTTCCTGGAGCAATTCCCCACCGTTAGCCGCCAGATGGCCATCGAAGCGCTGGAAACCGCAAAGGAATCTCTCTTGACGAGGATCGGTTGAAGGTTCCCGCTGGACGACAGACACGGCTGTGATGCCGTACTACGGCACCCGGCGCGTTAAGATGATTCCGTGAACCTCGCGACAGCATTAGCAGCAGGGCTGATGTCAGTTCTGTCGGTAGCTTCCGCAGTTCCACAACAAAGGCCCCAGTTCGGCGTCCATTGAGGGTTCTGTAAGGGACCGAAGCGGCGCCGTAATCCCCGAGACGATGATTATTGTCGAGTCATCCGCGACCACACGGCCCCTAACCGTGAAGACGGACGGTTCCGGAAAGTTCTCTGTTGAAGTTCGAGAGGGAACGTATCGGGTCTGCGGAAAGCGAGAAGGCTTCGTTCAGAAGTGTCTCAGAGCATCTGTGAATACAGCCGCGGTTACGCAGGTTTCATTTGTCCTGTCGCTGGTTTCCCAACCTCCCCAAGTAAGCTCAAGGCTGTTAGATCATGCGCTTCAGAAACAAGCTGGAAGTGGGGCCAAGAATTGTGGGCGGGTGTGTATAAACGCCGACTCAGAGGCGGCATCCGAGTGCGTTCTACGTCAGTTCAGGAATCGGCATTCCTTTTATGTGCGTTATGACCTCTGGGGGGTGGATTCCGAAGTTGCGCTCGGATTGGCTGGGAACTCCGACCACGTTGTGGCGTTTTCGTTCGATAGTTTCGGCACATCACGTGAGGGGTCGCCGCAGAGTGCCAGCTTTCTTTCTGATAATCATGTGGTCGCCGTTCCGTGTCCGACGCCGGTCGAGCTACACGTCAACAACGCAGGAAGAGTTAGCTGTTTCAGTCATGGCGAGGAGGGTCGCTGGCTTGGTCTTGACAACTAGCTGACGCCAAATCGGGCTATCGCCAGCCTGCCACATCTCCCGCCCCCGACCATCTATAATCAAAGGTTTCAGCCGTCGCTCCCGAGCCATTCTGTAGGGGAATGTGTACGCCACGCCGGCGAGTAATTATTCGGTTTGCACGCGCACTTCGGGAAAGTTTCGGAAGTCCTGATCAAATGTAGATACCGGCAGGTCCTTAGCAACTGCGGTGGCGGCGATCAGACAGTCAACAAAATGGGCCTTGGTTGCTTTATAGCGGTCCAGTGCGTCGAGACAAACCCTCAGGTCACTGATCTCGACGCCAGGGCTGGAGATGAGGCGTCCGAGTGCAGAGGCAATGTCGGCACGTGGATGCCCGTAGAAAGACTCAAGTACAAATACGCACTCCGCCAAAACCACCGGCAACACCACAATTTCCATCTTGCCTCGGTCGCAGGCATCGAACAGCTTCCCGGCTGCTTTGGCGTGCTTCTCATGGTCCTGCACCAGATAACGGATAATCAGGTTGGTGTCGACCAGTCTTCGTTGGCTCACCGCGGACCCTCGTGACGCGCGGCACGGGCAGCGGCTTGACGGATTTCAGCGAAAGCCATCCCCCTTCCCTTGTTGCTGGCGAGCGCGCCCTTGAGTGAGCCAATGCCCGGATGCACGCGGATGGTGGCCCGGTCTCCCTCCACCGCATATTCCAACTTGTCGCCCGGCTTGATGCGCAATGCCTTTCGAATTTTCTTCGGAATCGTCGTTTGTCCCTTGCTCGTCACTGTGGAATGTAACAATTTTTACTCCTTACGATATTGATTTCCCCTTACCTCAATATTATCCCTTACTTTTCTCCTCTGTAGCAAGCTACGATAAGGCGCCCTTGGCATCTATAATCAGAGATTTCAGCAGTCGTCGCTGAGCCATTCTGTAGGGATGCGCGCAGTTTCTTGCCCGAGAGGTCCGAGTCGATAGAGCAATGTCCACCGATAGCATCGTTGTCCGGGGCGCGCGCGTCCACAATCTGAAGAACGTCGATTTCGAGATACCGCACAACCAGCTCACGGTGGTGACGGGCGTGTCGGGATCGGGCAAGTCTTCGCTCGCCTTCGACACCATCTATGCCGAAGGGCAGCGGCGATACGTCGAGTCGCTCTCGGCCTATGCGCGGCAGTTTCTGGAGCGCATCGAGAAGCCTGATGCCGACGTGATCGATGGCATTGCGCCGGCGGTGGCCATCCGGCAGAAAAACACCACGCGCAACCCGCGCTCGACCGTTGCCACGGCAACGGAAATCTACGACTACCTGCGCCTGCTGTATGCCCGCATTGGACGCACCTTCTGCATCAACTGCGGCCAGGAGGTAAAGAAGGACACAGTGGATGAGGTGGCGGACCGCATCCTCGGGCTGGGCGAAGGGACGCGCGTGCAGGTGCTGTTTCCCTTGCAGCCGCCGCCCAAGCCGTTGGAACCGGAAAAGGTGAAAGGCCGCCGCCCGGCGAAATCGGCCAAATTCGCGAAGAAGAAGACTGCGAAGCCGGCGGAAGATTCACTGCTCAAAGAACGCCTTTTCGAGCTTCGCAAGCGGGGCTTCAATCGCCTGTACCAGAACGGGCAGGTGTTCGAGTTCTCAACGCCGGAGTCGCTGCTGGATGTGAATTTCGACGAGCCGGTGTATCTGCTGATCGATCGCATCGCGGTTGGGCCTGACGTGCGTGCGCGCATCGTCGATGCGGTCGAGCAAGGATATCGCGAAGCGGGAGAGGTCGTCTTTGAGATCGCGCCCCGGCGGGGCGACGAAATTGCGCCCCAGAGCGGCGACGACACCGCGCCGCGCAATGACGAAGCACTGCAGCGCCTGCGCTTCTCGCAGCGCTTTGAGTGCAAGAACTGCGGCATCAAGTACGAAGAGCCCGAGCCGCGCTTCTTCTCCTTTAACAATCCTTATGGCGCATGTCCCAAGTGTCAGGGCTTTGGCAACACCATCGATTTCGACCTGAACCTCGTCATTCCCAACAAGTCGCTCACGCTGGCCGAAGGCGCTATCGAGCCGTGGACGAAGCCGAAGTACAAACCGTTCGCAACCGAGATGAGACGCTATGCGCGCGCGGCCGGCATTCCGCTGGATGTTCCGTGGTGCGACCTGACGGCGGAGCAGCAGAGGTGGGTCATTCAGGGTGACGACAACTTCTGGGGCGTGCGCGGCTTCTTCGATTATCTGGAGCGCAAGAAATACAAGCTGCACGTTCGCGTTTTCATCAGCCGCTATCGCGGGTATGCCATCTGTTCGGAGTGCAGCGGCCTGCGTTTGCGCACCGAGGCGCGGCAGGTAAAGGTCGGCGGCAAAGATATCTGCCAGGTTTCGTCGCTTACGGTCGAGCAGGCTGCACGCTTCTTCGATGAATTGCAGCTCACGCGCGAGGAAACCGAGATCGCCGACAAGCTGCTTATCGAGGTCCGCGACCGGCTGCGCTTTCTCAACGACGTTGGCCTGGAATACCTCACGCTGGACCGGCTGGCGTCGACGCTGTCGGGAGGCGAGGCGCAACGGATTCAGCTCGCGACATCGCTGGGCTCGCGCCTGGTCGGAACGCTGTATGTGCTGGATGAGCCTTCCATCGGATTGCACAGCCGCGATACCGCGCGGCTGATCAAGATCCTGCATGACCTGCGCGATCTGGGGAATACCATTCTCGTGGTCGAACACGACGCCGAGATCATGCGCGCGGCCGACCACCTTCTCGATCTTGGACCGGGAGCGGGTGAGAATGGCGGCCGCCTTATTGCCAGTGGCACCTATGACGAAATTATGCAGAATCCCGCGTCGCTAACCGGGCGTTATCTGACCGGTGAGCTGCGCATCCAGACTCCGCATGTACACCGTAACGGCAGTGGCAGGAAGATCAAGCTCTTTGGCGCGCGGGCACACAACCTGAAGAAGATTGACGTGACGATCCCGCTGGGCATGTTGGTGGCGATCACAGGCGTCTCGGGTTCGGGCAAATCGACCCTGGTACATGACGTACTCTTCAACGCGCTGGCTGCCGAGAAGGGGCAGGTCACCGGCGGACCGCGCGCCGAAGTGGACTGCGTCGAGGGCGCGGAGTGGATCGACGAAGTCGTGCTGGTTGATCAGTCGCCCATCGGACGCACGCCGCGCTCGAATCCAGTGACGTACATAAAGGCGTTCGATGCTATTCGCGAGCTGTTCGCCAGCCTCGCCGAGAGCAAGAAGCGTGGCTATACTGCCGGGCACTACTCGTTCAACATCCCCGGCGGGCGCTGTGAGACCTGCCAGGGCGACGGAACCGTCACGGTTGAAATGCAGTTCCTCGCCGACGTGGAGCTGATCTGCGAGGAGTGTAAAGGCACGCGATACAAGCCCGAGGTGCTGGAGATTCGCTACCACGGCAAGAACATTCACGAAGTGCTCGATCTTACCGTCAAAGAAGCGTTGCACTTCTTTTCCGGCGTGTCGAAGATCGTGGAGAAGCTGCGTGTTCTAGAAGAAGTCGGGCTTGGCTACTTGCGACTGGGGCAGTCGGCGACGACGCTGTCGGGCGGCGAAGCGCAACGCATGAAGCTGGCGGCACATCTGCAACCGCGGCTGCGTGATCTGGGACGTTCGCGCAAGGAGCGCGACCAGCGGCTTCCGCGAATGCTGTACATCTTCGACGAGCCGACCACCGGATTGCACTTCGACGACGTCAGCAAATTGCTGGCGGCGTTTCGCCGTTTGATCGAGGCCGGAGGATCAATCGTCGTCATCGAACACAATCTCGACGTCATCAAGACTGCGGACTGGATCATCGATCTCGGCCCGGAAGGCGGCGCTCGCGGTGGAGGGGTGGTTGCGGCAGGGCCGCCGGAGAAGATTGCGGAGGCGTCGGAATCCTACACCGGGCAATGGCTCTCGCGCCTGCTGGCGCGTGAAGGGAGCTCGCAGAGCGATGACGCGGCGTAGGGAGATTCACCACCGGGGGCACGGAGGACACGGAGAAAAACGTGGGCGATTCTTTTCCCATAAGACTCGGTGTCCTCGGTGCTCTCCGTGGTTGACGTTCTTTCTTGTCTGCGCTTGCCTGCTGTTGCCGCTCTATCTGCGCGCCGATACGCAGGAGAGCAAGCCGACGATACGCCATCATCAGGTCGCCATCACTGAAACCTCGCCTGAGGTCGATCAAGCCGAGGCTGCGATCCAGAAGGGCGACTATGCCACGGCAGAGCCACTGCTGTTGAAGGCGACCGCCGACAAGGAGAATGATTTCCGTGCCTGGTTCGATCTGGGGTATGTGTACAAGGCGACCAATCGTCCGGAACTTGCGATCAACGCTTATCGCAAGTCCGCCGCCGCCAAGAGCGACATCTTCGAGTCGAATCTCAATCTCGGCATCCTGCTGGCGCAGCACGGCGACAAGGCGGAAGCGGTGAAGTATCTGAAAGCCGCTACGCAACTGACGCCCACCGCCCATGTTGAAGAAGGGCGCGCTCGTGCGTGGCAATCGCTGGGCATTGCATTGGGAGAAGGCGATCCGCAGCAGGCGCTTGCCGCTTTCGCTGAGGCGGCGAAGCTGGAGCCGGACAACCCTGAGCCGCATCTCTCCGCCGGGGAACTTCTGGAGAAACAGAACCGGCTGGACGACGCCGCGAAGGAATATGCGGCGGCGATGGCGCTCGATCCCAAGTCGATTGAGCCGGTGGTAGCGCTTTCGGTGGTGTATACAAAGCAGCAGAAGTACCCGCAGGCGGAGGCGATGCTGCGCAAACTGCTGGCTGCCGATCCGCAGAACCAGGTGGTGCGAACTCAGTTGGGGCGCATTCTGGCCGCGGAGGGCAAGAATGACGAAGCGGCCAAAGAGCTGGGAGCCGCCGACGGCAAGGCGCCTGACGATCCGCACGCTGCGCTGGAGCTGGGCACGCTTTACGCCAAGGCCGGGAAGTACGTCGAGGCGGAGCAGATGTTCCGCGCCGCTGTCGCGAAACTGCCGCAGGACCCGGAAGTCCATTTCGCCCTCGGTTCGGTGCTGATGGAGGAAAAGAAGTATCCTGAGGCGCAGCAGGAGCTGTTGCTGACATTGAAGCTGAAGCCCAATCTCGGCGAGGCCTATGGCAACCTGGCGGTTGTGGCTTCGGAAAACAAGAATTACCAGCTGGCGATTCAGGCGCTGGATGCGCGTGCCAAGCTGCTGCCGGAGACCCCGGCAACCTATTTTCTTCGCGCCACATCGTTTGACAATCTGAAGGCGGCGCCGCAGGCGGTGGAATACTACAAGCGCTTTCTCCAGACCGATGCCGGGCAACAGCCGGATATGGAGTGGCAGGCCCGGCATCGCCTGATCGCGCTGGATCCCGCCAACGCGAGCAAGTATCGGTCCCAGAAGTGACATGCAACTGCGGTGGCAAATTCCGGTGGTGGTGTTGCTGCTCTGCTGCTTCGCGCCGGCGAAGACCGAGAGCCTGGCGGATTTGAAGACGCGCGCCGATGATGCTCAAGGGGCGGAACAGGCGAAGCTATGCGTCGAATATGCGCATCGCGAACTGGAGTACGCCAACGATCTGTTCACCAAGGGCGACGTCGACCACGCACAGTCTGCGGTGAGCAGTGTCATGGAGTATGCGCGAAAAGCAACCGGCGCAGCCACCTCATCCCACAAGCGCCTGAAGCAGACCGAGATCGACTTGCGCAAGCTGGAAAAACGCATGGCGGACATTGCCGAGAGCCTGAACCTGGACGACCGGCCGCCGTTGCTGAAGTCGCTGGACGAGATCGATAAGTTGCGCGCCGATCTGCTCATTGCAATGTTTGGCAAGCAAGTTGAGCCGGGGGGCAAGTCATGAAGAAACTGAATATTGTGCTGCTGGGCACTGTGGCACTGTTCTGCCTGGCCTCACCCACGGTCGCGCAGGTACACAGCCGCGATCCGCTGACCGAACAGGAAGTTGACCAGATGCGCGAAACTGCCGACTATCCCAACAAGCGGCTGGAACTCATGATTGGCTTTGCGCGCTCGCGCATGAAAAGCATCAGCGATTTGCGCGCGACAACCAAGGTCCCTCCTGATCGGCCGCAAACAATCCACGAACTGTTGCAGGACTTTGTCGCGATACTCGATGAAATTTCCGACAATATCGATATGTACGGCTCACACAATGCCGACATGCGCAAAGGACTCAAGCTGCTGATCGAGGCCGATAGCGAATGGCAGCTTCAGTTGCGCGAGCTGAAGGAACAATCGCCGCCGGAAGAGCTGCAGCAGTATTCGTTTGTCCTGGCCAACGCCAAAGACGCGGTGAGCGGCAGTGCGCAAGACACTCGCGAGACCCTCGAAGAGCAAAACAAGCTCGCGTCAGAAAAGAAGCTCAACAAGGACTGGACGGAGCGCAAGGACTAAAGGGCGCAACCAGCATCGCAGGATTTGACGCCCATGGTGGCGAAGACTAGCCTCGTGTGCACAAGGAATCTTACAGCCGCATGAAATCCTTACCCACGTTGTCAGTTGCAATCTTGCCGAACCGTACATCATCTCTAAAGCACCGCACTCTCCACCCGGGCTTGATCTTCGCGCTGCTTCTGACGGCCTCCCTGCCCCTGTTCGCAGGCAACATGGTGCAGCCCACGCACGCTCCCAAGGCGATGGTGGCGAGCGTGCATCCCGAGGCCTCGCAAGCCGGGGTCGAGATCATGAAGCAGGGCGGCAACGCTGTCGATGCGGCGGTCGCCGTGGGCTTCGCGTTGGCGGTGGTGCATCCCCAGGCCGGAAATATCGGTGGCGGCGGCTTCATGCTCTTTCGCCGCGCCGAAGGCGAGGTGCACTTTGTCGACTATCGCGAGAAGGCGCCTGCAAAGGCATCGGCCAACATGTATCTCGACAGCAACAGCGAGGTCATCAAGGACATGAGCACGCTTGGCTACAAGGCGATCGGCGTTCCCGGATCGGTGGCCGGCATGGTCTACGCCGAAAAGCATTGGGGCAAGCTGACGCTTGCACAGGTGATGGAGCCGGCGATCCGGCTGGCCCGTGACGGATTCACCCTCGACTACGCCGAAGCCATGGACCTGCGTCATCCTGGACTAGAGAAATTTCCCGACTCGTACCGCATCTTCGAGCGCGATGGCAATTATTACCAGCCGGGCGAAGTTTTTCGCCAGCCGGAGTTGGCGAAGACGCTGGAGCGCATCGCCGAAAATCCTGACGATTTCTATCACGGCTCCCTGGCCCGCGAGCTCGCCGCTGCCATGCAGAGGGGCGGCGGCCTGATCACCACCGAGGACCTTGCCAGCTACGAAGTCAAAGAGCGCCAGCCGATTCGCGGCACCTATCGCGGCTATGAGATCATCAGCGCGCCTCCGCCGTCGTCGGGCGGCGTAGCGCTGGTGGAGAGTCTGAATATTCTCGAAGGATACGACCTGGCAAAAGAAGGCAACCGATCGGCTGAGAGCATTCACCTGACGGCGGAAGCCTTCGAGCGCGCCTACTTTGATCGCGCCGAGTTCATGGGCGATCCCGATTTCTCGAAGATTCCGGTTGCGCAACTGATTGACAAACGCTATGCCGGCGCCTGGCGCGAGACCATCGTCATCCGTCGCGCCACTCCGAGCGGAGACCTGAAACGTCCGGCGGTCTTCAATCAGCTCGATCGGTATGCGAAGGAGCATCCTCAGGGGAGGCCCATCAAGGAGCCCGAGAATACGACGCACTACTCAGTGGTTGATGCAGACGGCAACGCTGTCTCGGTAACCACCACGCTCAATGGCAGCTTTGGCTCGAAGGTCACGGCTGAGGGGCTGGGCTTCCTGATGAACAACGAGATGGATGACTTCGCTTCCAAGCAGGGCGTGCCCAACATGTATGGGCTCATTCAAGGCCCGGCGAACGCTATCGGCCCCGGCAAGCGGCCGCTGTCGGCAATGACGCCGACGATCGTCCTCAAAGACGGCAAGCTGTTTATGGTGCTGGGCACGCCGGGCGGGCCAACCATCACGACAACAGTCGCCAACATTCTGATGGGCGTAGTCGATTACGGGCTGAACATTCAGGAGTCGGTGAACGCGCCGCGCTTTCACAATCAGTGGCTGCCCGACGAGATCATGATGGAACACATTGGCTTTTCGCCGGATACCATCGGCATTCTTGAGCACATGGGACACAAGATAAATGTGCGCCCCGGCTTCTGGGGCGATGCCGAGTGCATTGCCATCGATCCCAAGACGGGCGAACGCCTGGGCGCCAGCGACGGGCGGAATGCAGGGAAGGCGATGGGGTACTGACAGTCCACTCAAGGCATTTCCGTCTGCATTGTCATCACGAGGCCGCTTCGGCCCGAGGGATCTGTTCTCGCCGGTTGACCGAATCGGTTTCCATTGTGAAAGTGTCCCGCCGCAAGCAGAGAGCAGATCCCTCGCTTCGCTCGTGATGACAAAGCAAGAATGTTTGCGGCAAAGGAAACGGCAGGTTCTTAGCTGCGCTGAAGTTGACAGCGCAAAATTCTGTCACTGATACGCAAACGCCACGCCCTGCTTGTCTTCCTTCGGCCCGACGGTGATGGTCTGCGTCTTCTCTCCCAGCTTCTCCTGCACCGCGGCGATGGTGTACGTTCCCGGCGGCAGACCTTTCAACGTGAAGCTGCCATCCGGGCCGGTAACCGCATAGAACGGATTCGACATCACGTTCAGGTACATCTTCATCCACGGGTGCTGATTGCATTTGATGGGGATCATCAGCTCGGGATTGTCGAAGGTGCGGCGGATCGGCTTGCCGCCGGGCTGCTCAGCCTGGTTCCACTCCGGGTTGTTCTTCGGCATCGGATGAATGTTGTGCATGGTGGGATCTTCGTCGAGAAACTCGACTGTCTGCCCGGCCATGGCCGCCGCTACCCGCGGGATGTATCGGCAGCCTTTCTGCTCAATCGTCACCGTTGTTGATGGTGGCTCGAACGTCCGGTCGCCAAGACCATTCTTTACGTAGACCAGTACGTTCGCCAGCTTGCCTTTATCGACGACGATTGGCCGCCATGTAGTGTCGCCCTTGCACGCCGGATCAGCCGACATGTCGATCTGCTCCGACGGGGGCACTGACCCTTCGAACGTAACGACACCGCTGACGGTCGCAGTGGTCGCCGGATCGATAGGCGGTAGCTTGGACTCCGTTTTTGCAGTTTGGCTGCCCGACGGACGAGGAGCATTGCCGTTGCAGCCCGAGACGAAGAGAAACAACGATGTCAGCAGGCAAACGGATGAGACGCGGTGAGCAAAGATCATGATCGCGCAGTTAGGGCTTCTTCTTGACCGCCTGGGAGCGCGTTGGGGTTGCAGGTACGGTCCGCAAATCGCGGGTTTTGGTGCGCAGCTTAATTTTTGCTTTGCGGAGCCGGTGAGCGCGCGAGCGATCACCATTCTTGAACGACATGGTTTTACCTCAGGCTGGATTGTACTCCGCGACCCGTTCTTTCCCCGGCTTAAGCGAATTCCAGCCGCTTGAGTTTCAACCTGTCGGCGCGGACGTGGGCGAGATCGTACTGCGCCTGTTGCACAAGCCAGCTTTCGGCGCTGCAGCCAAAAACCTTCGAAAGCCTGACGGCCATTTCGGGAGATATACCCCTCTTTCCGTTTACCAGCTCGGAAAGCGTGGTCCGGGTGACGCCAAGTGCGGCGGCGGCGTCGGTGATGCTTAAGCCCAGGGGCTCAATGCACTGGCGCAAAACAAAGCCGCCAGGGTGGGGTGGGTTCTTCATCGGCATGGCCTCAGGCTCTTTCAGTGGTAGTCCACATAATCAACGTCGAATGCATCATGGTCAGGAAACCGGAAAATCACTCGCCAGTTTGCGCGTACCGTTATCGCCCAAAAACCTTTCAACCGGCCTTTTAGCGGATGCAACATAAACCCCGGCACGTTCATATCGTCAACAGTGCGGGCCGCATCGAGCCGGGCGAGTATGTCACGCAGCTTGATGAGGTGCTCCCGGTTCACGCCGCGCGGGTCGTCGTCCTCGTAAAGACGCTTTAGTCCCTTATGACGGATCGAGCGAATCATCGCCTACCGTAACGCGTTACATTACGGATGTCAAGTGTGCGTTCCGGGATTGAAGTTTGCTTCGCTCTGCACACAGCGCTGAAGCGCCGCTCCACGGGCCTACATCTCCACTTCCACCGGTTTCGGCTGCGGTGGCGGAATCGTGTGCAGCGCGTCCACCATGGCGTCGGTGAACTCGGTTGTGCTTGCCGTGCCGCCGATGTCGCGCGTCAGGTGCTTCTTCTCGGTGAAGACCTTCTCGATTGCCGCGCGAATGTGGTTCGCCGCGTTCTCTTCGCCGAGGTGGCGCAGCATGAGGATGCCCGAGCGCAGCACCGCCGTGGGGTTGGCCATATCTTTTCCGGCGATGTCGGGAGCCGAGCCATGCACCGCTTCGAAGATGGCGCACTCGTGTCCGAAGTTTGCGCCCGGCACCAGGCCCAATCCGCCAACCAGGCCGGCGCACAGATCGGAGACGATATCGCCGTAAAGATTTTCCAGCAACAGGACGTCGTACTGGTACGGATTCATCACCAGTTGCATGCAGGTGTTGTCGACGATGTGCTCGCCGTAGGTGATCTCCGGGTATTCCTTCGACACATTGCGCGAGCAGCGAATGAAGAGCCCGTCCGACATTTTCATGATGTTGGCTTTGTGGATGGAATGAATCTTCTTCCGCCGGACGCGGCGAGCGTACTCGAAGGCAAACCGCGCGATACGGGTCGAAGCCTTCTCGGTGATGATCTTCAGGCTCTCCACCACACCGGGCACGACTTCGTGCTCGATGCCGGAATAGAGTCCCTCCGTGTTCTCGCGCACTACGATGAGATCGATGCCCTGATAGCGGGAGAGCACGGCCGGAAGGCTGCGAATGGGGCGGAAGTTGGCGAACAGCTCAAACTTCCTGCGCAGCGCGACGTTGATGCTGGAGAATCCGCCGCCGACGGGCGTCGTGATCGGGCCCTTCAGGCCAACTTTGGTGCGCTCGATCGACTCGATAAGCTCTTTGGGAATGTATTCGTGGTATTTCTCATACGCTTCCGCGCCGGCGGCGTAGCGCTCCCAATCGAACTTCACGCCGGTGGCTTCCAATATGCGGACGGTGGCGTTGATAACTTCGGGACCGATGCCGTCGCCGGGGATAAGGGTAACTGTATGTGCCATTTTTTTTGAGTTGTCGGTTGTCAGTTCTCAGTTGTCAGTAAACCAGTTGCCAGCGATCGGTTTGTCAGCACGCAGTTGTTAACTCCCAGTGTTGAATAGCCACGGTTGCCGACCAACACTGACAACTCGTCTTCTACAACTGACAACTGACAACCGACAACTGACAACTGATCACTTGCCCTTAACCGGCGTGTGCTCCTTCGTGTCGAGCAAATCTTTCAGCTCCGACATGAACTCGCCGACATCTTTGAAGTCGAGATAGACCGAGGCGAAGCGCACATAAGCAACCTTGTCGATGCGCTTCAGGCGATTCATGATGAGCTCGCCGATCTCGCTGGTCTTGCGCTCGCGCTCGGGCGAATCGATGACGAAGCCTTCCGCGTCGTTGACGATCTGCTCCAGCTTGCCCATGGAGACGGGCCGCTTCTCGCACGCCCGCAGCAACCCGGCCAGGACTTTCTGCCGCTCGAACTTCTCGCGTCGCCCGTCTTTTTTCACCACCATGTAGGGAATTTCGTCGATGCGTTCGTAGGTGGTGAAGCGCCTTTCACACTTCAGGCACTCGCGGCGGCGGCGAATGGATTCGCCCTCTTTGCTCTCGCGCGAGTCGACTACCTTGTCATTTTCAAAGCCGCAGAACGGACACTTCATGATCGGAGGAACCGGGCACAAACCCGAAAGCTCGATTCTAGCAGGGGGAGTTGTACGAGCGTGGCCTGGACGCGGTAAAGGCCGGCTGCGCAGCGAGTTCGGGCGAGCTGAGAGGAACACTGTGCTTCGGATTCAGGCAACAGCCATTGGGGATGGCCGAAGTGAACCATACGGCACAACACCTTTGCGCTATTGCAATTTACCTGACTAAAAGATCAAGATGATCGCTTCGAGCCGCGGGAGCGATGCTGAGATACTCGTTCGAGTTCACTGTCTCTCAGTTCCCCGGTTCAGGCCCCCGCCAAACGCTGTCTATCCTCAACCCATGCTGTTTTTGGGAGGCGATATGTCTTTGGCTACTCTTCGCCGTTTCCTTCTGAGCCAAACCGTCGGCAGCATGCTGATCGGCTCGCTAGCGCTCTTCGGCCTGGTACACCTCGCGAGGGCACAGGAGAGCTTTTTGGTCACGACCGACAACAACAGCTTTAGCGTCTTTGATCTGGCAACCTACCAGCTTCAGAAGACCATGACAGCAGGTTACTTCACTCACTCGGTCATCGTAGGCGCTAATCCGCGATTGGCGTTTCTGTCCGCGAATACGGAGCCGATGAGTGTCGTCGATCTGACAATCGGCCGGGAGATCAAGAAGATTCCTAATGTCTGGGGCGTGTCTGCCACGCTGACAGATGATGGAAAGAGCGTGCTTGTGTGGGACTTCGAGAATTCTACCCTCGACATCGTTGATGTGGCGTCTCTCACGGTGACGAAGAGAGTGAATTTAGTCCCAGCCATGGGATCCCAAGCAGGAGTCGGGGGCACTGTTGTTCAACTTGGGAACAAGGCATTCTTGGCGCCTGTGTACCTCATTTACAGCCCGAATAACAATTATGTCACAGGTGTTGTCAACTTATCGACCTTCGAGGTCACGGCGATACCCTTGCCGTTTAATAACAGCAACTATTTCTACTACGTCGGCTGGACAGGCAACGCCGCTGCTACACCCGACGGGAAGTATGTAGCGATGGTGTTGGAGGCCGAGAATGGTCAGGGAGAAATACCCGAACTGCTTCTTATTAATACCACCACCTACGAAGTGCTTTCGCAAACGCTCACAGTAGATTACCCAGATGCCATCGTGGTGACACCTAACCGGAACGATCCATCAAAGTATTTCGGATATATAACTGGATTTGACGATCAAAGCTATAACCAGGTTGCTGCCGTTGTAGACTTTCGCCCTGGCTCACAGACGTATGGACAAGTTCTTCCGAACACTACCGTTCAATTGCCTAATTTCTATCGCGATAATTATGGAAGTGGGCTTGCGATCAACTCGGATGGAAGCAAGCTTGTTATCGCGGGTGATGGGCAGCAGCAGTTTGGGCCGAACCTGCTTGTGCTCGACACCGGAAAGATGCTCACCGATCCCACGAATGCCATTATCGACAGCCAAATAGTTGTTGGAGGCGCGAACACCTACGGACTTGGTATCGGAATCGTTAATTTGACTCCCCCCAACTCGGCTCCGACCGTCACTGGAGTACAAGGTGACGTAACCAATGACAAAGCAACTGAGATCACTGTGACGGGCACGAACTTTATGGACGGCGCGCTGGTTCGTATCGGTGGAATTCCGTTCCTTCCTGCAAGCGTTGACAATGGCAATAGTTTGCGCGTGACGGTGCCCATTAATGCGCCCGCCGATCCGGGGATCGACGTCATCGTGACCAACCCAGAGACAAACAATGGCCTGGACCAGCAGTACCAGAGCGGGCTGCTGGCCGGGCAACTAAAAATCGGGCTTAACCCCGCCTTTCAGCCTCAGCAGCAATTTGCATCCCTGAATTTCAGCGGGTATGGCACGGTACGGACGTTCGACCTCAAACAACGGGCGATGACCACTTTCTCCCCACCCCCAGTGCTGCCCGGAGTTAACGCAATCGAATTCACTTCGGATGGCGCCGACTTATTCGGAGCCGATCCCATCCATCTCTGGGCGTGGAACACCGCGACGGGACAGCTGCGAGGGAATTACCTTTACGTGCCGAGCGGCTTACCCCGTCGCCGGCCTTTGGCGCCCTCGACTGACCCGCTCACTGGTAAGCCCGTGGTTTATACTGCCACGCGCGACACCGTCGGTCAAGATCACGACCTTCTACTAGACGTCATTGATGCCGACCCTCAGTCGCCGACATTCAATACGATACTGAGGCAAATTCCTGCTGGTTCAGGCTATTATTCGCCCTCCATCTGGGCGGTAGTTTCTAAGCCTGACGGCAAGTATGTTTACGTTTGGTTTACCTATTACAGCTCCGGTAGTGAGACTCACCTGGCAATCTACGACACGGTCCATAGCACCGCGACGGTTGTGTCTACCGATCGCTTCAACTTACAAACGGGTCAGTATCAGCCGACGATCTCGCCTGACGGGAAATGGCTTGTCCTGATGGGGTTTGCGTCCCGCGGTAATCAGCCTTATCAGCTCAAAGTTCTGGATATCGGGACCGATCCCAATAATCCGCGACTCGTGGGCTTGATTACTCCGCCACGCATGCGGGGAGATACCTATTTTGATATACGCAGCTACGTAATAGCGGGCAATCACTTGTTTGCTCTTGGACCGATTGACCCAACCATAGTAGCTTTCAACTTCAATCCAGCAAACAATGATTATCGTCCTGATGTTATCTATCATCTCCCGGGAGAGGGCGACTATGTGTATTCCCCACTGGCCGCTTCGCCTGACGGGAAATACATCTACGCTGCAATTGAGGACGACAGTCTGATTGCCATATTGGACGCGGACAAGCTCGCACACAACCAAGACCCGCTTGTCACGACGATTGCCGATTCCGACAGTGCGCACTATTTGGCAGTAAGTCCGGTGCCGCCACCGGCCAAACTGGCGCCCAAGACGCTGCGTCAGAAGGCGCCGACATCACGGGCAGCTCGAGACGTCAGGCGCGTACCGACACAATGAGGTGCGGAGAAGGAATGTGCTCGGAAGGCCGGACCCGCGCTTATTCCAGCTCTTCCGGCATGATCCCGATGTTCTTCTCGCCCGCGGCCTTGCGCTCCCGGTAGTTCTTCAGCCAGGCTTCCCAGCTTTTTCCGGCGGCCATGTCGCGTCCGCTGAAAACCAGCGCGGCGATGTCGGAGTACGGAATCGCCAGCTTCTGGTGTAAGTCCTTGGGGATGAGACGTACGGCAGAGTCAGCCAGCGTCTTGCCGCTGCGGCGGTCGAAGATGTAGCCCTCGACCTTCGATCCGTCTTTGCGCGTAATGGTCACATCGCCGCGGTAATCGAATGCCTTCTCCAGCGCCTCGCGCAGGTCTTCTTCCGACGCGAGCTCCGGAATCCAGCCTTCGATCTGTTCGCGTTCGTGGCCGGGGACGACGTCAAGGGAGTCGGTAGTGAGGTTACGTTGCGGTTCAGACATGTCGCTGCCTAACCTGGCCCCCTTCTCGATTGGAGGGCTACTTTTGGAGGGCTACTTGAAGATCTATCTCCTTACATGAACTGCCCGTTTCGGCCGGTCCACCATGAGACTGGGCATTCTCTCCTCGTGCAACGCTTTCTCAGAAACTTCGGGTGAACAATTGTGCAAGCCGACGGCTTCAGCCAGCATTGATGTAACAAGCTGGTTAAGACTTACACCTTCGCGGGCAGCCTCTTCAACCAGCTTTTTGTGCAGTGATCTTGGAACTCGCTGCAGCCACTTTCCGCTGGGAAGTCCTTGCGCAATCCGGGGCTCAGGTATCTCCGCCCCGCTCATCACCGCGTCCTCGATCCATACCTCCATCACCTCGTTCAAGCCCTTCAGAGCATCTGCTTGGGTGGCACCGTGAGCCGTGCAACCAGGCAGTTCTTCGATTCTGGCGATCCAATCACCCTCTTCGTCCTTGCGCAGGATGATTCCGTAGGGAAGAGCGCGATAATACTCCTGCTTTTTCGTGACTTCATTCTTCATACAACCCGAGCTCCAACATTGCATTGAGGAAGTCGTCTACATAGCAAGCCTTAACCTGCTTGCTGCCGGGATTATGCGTGCAGACCATGAATCGCACGGGCCCGACCCCGTAAAGGATACCGTGGCGCGTTTTTCGAGGTTCTCTAACTTCAAACCCGTGTTCACGCAATTGATTCACAACCCACTCGATCTCAGGGACGGTCGTGTTTTTTCGACGTTGCGCAATTTGCGAAATCTTGTCTATGACTTTCTCGATAGTGGACATCTCTACCTCGTCGGCATGTCACATTGTTCCTACCATCGCGCATTCATCGCCACCTTCCTCTACAGCTCGCTGACCCTGCTAAAGATGATATCACATGTAGTATCGCAAGGAGTAAAGATTTGCGACAGGGCGTGCTACGAGATCTGCACCAGCGGATTCACGCTGTGCACCGGGCGATACTCCTCGCTGAGCATCTCGGCGGCTTCCGGGTCTTGATACTTGCTTGAGAAGGTCGCGCGCACGGTTCCCATGAAACCTTTCCATGAACCGAACGTATCGTTCACCGCCGAAGCCTCATACCCGCTATGCACCATGCAATTCGCGCACTTCGGATTGCCCGACTCATAACCGTACTTGTGCCATTCCGTCGCCTGCATCAGTTCTTCGAAGGTGTCGGCATAGCCGTCTTGCAGCAGGTAGCAGGGCTTCTGCCAGCCAAAGAGGTTGAACGTCGGCATGCCCCACGGGGTACAGGGATAATCGCGCTTGCCCATCAGGAATTCGAGGAACAGCGGCGACTGGTTGAAGACCCAGCGCTTCTTACGATTCGACAGCATGGCGCGGAACAGCCGCCGCGTGCGATCGCGTCCCAGAAAGTGCTGCTGGTCCGGGGCCTTATCGTATGAGTAACCGGGCGAGAGCATCATGCCTTCGACGCCCAGCTCCATCATCTCGTCGAAGAAGGCGCGCACGCTATTGGGATCGGCGCCATCGAAGAGCGTGGTGTTGGTGGTGACCCGGAAGCCGCGCGCGACCGCTTCGCGCATGCCTTCCAGCGCCTTGTCGTATCCGCCTTCCAGGCACACCGAGAAGTCGTGGTGCTCGCGCTGGCCGTCCACATGAACCGAGAACGTCAGGTACTTGCTAGGCTTGAACAGGTCGATCTTCTGCTTCAGCAGCAGCGCGTTAGTGCACAAGTAGATGTACTTCTTGCGCGCGACCAGCCCTTCGACGATCTTGTCGATCTCAGGGTGCAAGAGCGGCTCGCCGCCGGGGATCGACACCATGGGCGCGCCACACTCGTCGACCGCGCGCATGCACTCGTCCACCGAGAGGTGCTGACGCAACACGTGGCCGGGGTACTGAATCTTGCCGCATCCGGCGCACGCCAGGTTGCAGCGGAACAGCGGTTCCAGCATCAGCACCAGCGGATAGCGCTTGCGCCCCTTGACGCGCTGCTTCAGGACGTAGGAAGCAACAGTCCACATCTGCGAAATCGGTACACCCATACTTTGCGGCACTCCTGCGAAGCTTCGTGTTGCAATTACCGGCGGGGATCGAAGGAGCCCGACGGAACGAACGAGAACACGAACTCCCATTCGCATTCTTCATGAACTCCCGGCGGATGTCAACGGCGCATCGGCCTGGTGCTCTGGGCTTGGCTTCGAATCGAAACTATGACATCCATCGTCCGTTGCCCCATCCCAGGCATAATTCGCGCTAAGTCGCTGAAAATAAATGGAAACAATGGCATGTTAGACACGACCGAAGGTCGTGCCGTGACGCGGATCCTCGCAAACCGCAACCTCATGCGGCACGGCCCGAAACCCCGCGCTGACTCGATACCCAACGCCATCCTGCGTGTACAATGCGGCGATGCAAAAGCAGAGTTCCCTCGCGTCGCTCCTGAAGGCCGCCTTTGTGATCCTGCTCGCTGCGTGCAGCGCGGCCGCGAAAGACCAGTTCACGCCCGTAGTCGCCTCGGCACTGACCTCAAGCGTGACGCCGGTCGTCGGCACCGATGGCCAGCAACATCTTGTCTATGAACTGGTCATCACCAACACGAACCCGACCCAGGCGACGCTGAACAAGATCAGCGTGCTGGATGCGTCCAACCCGGACAAGGTGATGGCAACCTTTGAAGGCGACGCGCTGCTCGCGCGCTTGCGTCCGGCGATCGCGCCTCCGGTGAAGAATGCCAACATCGAGCAGAGCACCACGCGCCTGTTCCTTATCGACATTGCGCTGCCCGCCAGTGAAGCGATCCCGTCGCGCCTGATTCATCGCTTCGATCTGCTGGGCGGTCCCTCGCCGGCGCCGGCGCCGGCCGTCGAAATGAACTATGTCGCCGCGCCCATACAAGTCTCGCGCGCGTTGCGGGTGATTGGCCCGCCGCTGAAAGGCAATCTCTGGGTTGCGACCAATGGCTGTTGCGGAGCGGGTTCGGTCCACCGCGGTGCAGGGCTGGCCGTCAATGGCGGCATCTATTTCGCCCAGCGCTTCGCCATCGATTGGATGCGACTGGATGACGGTGGCCGTTTCGTTCGCGGCGATGCGTCGGACGTGCACAACTACACCTCCTACGGCGCTGACATCATCGCCGTCGCTGATGGCACGGTGGTCGACGCGCTGAACAATCTCGACGATCAGAAGCCCGGCCAACTGCCCGACCCGAAGACGATCACGGTAGAGAACGTCGATGGCAATCACGTCGTGCTCGATCTGGGCGGCGGTGCCTACGCTTTCTACGCCCACATGATCAAGGACTCGGTCGTGGTGCATAAGGGCGAGCATGTGAAACGCGGGCAACTGCTGGGCAAGCTGGGCAACAGCGGCAACACCTCCGCCCCGCACCTGCATTTTCACTTGATGGACGGCCCGTCCGTTCTGGGCTCGCAGGGCATTCCTTACGAGATCGACTCGTTCGCCCTGAATGGTGAAGTTCCCCGCGCGCAATTTGATGCCGCTCCGGGAGTGGAAGGTGACTGGAGTGAAGGCTTCGCCACCAAACCCAGCCCGAGAAAGAAGCAGTTTCCGATGGACTTGAATATCGTGAATTTCTAGGCGATTGGCTTTTGGCTTTTGGCTCTTGGCTCAGTCCGGTACAAGCCGTGTCATCCCGAGCGACGAGTCCGCTGCGGCGGACGAGGAGCCGAGGGACCTGCAGTTCGTGCGTACAGCGAGAGCGCCGGTTCCTGTCACCGGCTCGCGAGGGTGCCTTGTAAAAGGCGGTGCCGCCCCTGAAGGGCTCCGGAATTAAAGACGGGCTGCGTACCCAGGACTTCCGTCCTGGGCAATAGATTGTTTCGCTCTTCGAGCTCCTGTTCGTCGCCGGTGCCCCATCCTTTTCTGAAGGCGGAACAGCAACGGGCCCCGCTTACTGCCGGTGAATGCCTTGTATCATGATGCAAAGCATAATGACTCCACCAGCTCACCGTATCCGGATCAGCTCAATATCAAACACCAGCATCCCATAGGGTGCCTGCTTTCCTTTATAGGCAAGCTTCTCCGGAACCCAGAAGCGCGCCTTCTCACCTTCGACCATCAGAGGCAGTCCTTCGGCCCATCCGGGAATGACGCGATCGAGCGCCAGCGTCATGGGCTCACCGCGGGTGTAGGAGCTGTCGAACATCTTGCCATCGCTGGTCCAGCCGGTGTATTGCACCGTGACCTCATCGATCTTCTTGGGGTGGCGTTGACCTGTGCCGGGTTGCAGCACTTTGTAGGCAAGGCCGCTCTTGGTTTGCACAGCGTCGTCAGGAGGAGCTTTCACGTCGGCGGGAGCTCGGGTCGGCATGTCGAGCAAGGTTACGTCGAATACCAGCGGCCCCGCCGGTTTTCCCGGTTTACCTTTGAAGGCCAGCGCTTCGGGAACCCATAGCCGGCGGGTTTCGCCGACCACCATCATCTGCACGCCCTCGCTCAAGCCAGGAAGTATGCGGTTGAGAACCAGAGTCGTCGGGGCGCCTCGGGCCACCGTGCTGTCGAACATCTTGCCATCGCTGGTCCAGCCGGTGTAATCGACAACCACGGCCTCGTCCTTCGCCGGGTGCTGCGTTCCAGTGCCCGGCTTGAGTATCTTTGTCGCCAGCCCTGACGGGCTCTTTGTGGCATCGGCCGGAATGGATGCGATGTCCCGAGGCGCCGTGGTGCTCGCAGGCCGTTGCTGAGCTTCCAGGTGAGCAGAACTGGCTGCCACTAACAAGATCAGAACCAAGCGAAGAAGCATGCAGCGATTGTAGTGGATCGAACGTGCATGGGCGTTCTGCATCGCCCGGGCCGGCGCGTAATCAGAGGCGGTCGCCGCGTGATGCGGGCAAGAAAAACGACCGGAAGGGCGTTCCGGTCGTCAGGAGACTTCGCTCAAGATTTAGGTTAGAACTTGCGGCGAATGTAGCCCGCCAGTCCTGCAAGTCCGGTTCCCATCAGCACCAGAGAACCCGGCTCGGGCACACTCGTTTCGTAGGTTACGTCATCCATGACGTAATAGTCAGGAGCGTTCGACACGACATCAATCCTGTCGACAGCTCCGGCGTATCCAGAACTAAGGAAGGTCGGAGTGTCGGAGGTGGTCAGCATGGCCGAAGTGAAGACCAACTGGTTGTTGAGGTATCCCTGGAACTCCACGGTAGTGGTATCCACACCCGCGAACCACGCTCCATCGAAGGCCACGGGGCCGTTGTTGAAGGTAAACTCGGAGTCCGCGAGGCCGGTGTAAACACGTTGCGGTGGGGTATGCGCGTTGTAAGGCGGCTGAACAAACCCATAATGGGTCCAGTTGCCGTACCACGTTATATTGCCGTAGCCATCCGGCACCGGCAGATTGTCGCCCTGGAGGTCGTCGAAGTTGACGTCGACCTGCGCGGCGTAAGCCGTTAAGGTGGAGAACACCAGCAGAAGAAAGGTCAGCAGGAGACACTTACGCATCCGTTTCCTCCTTGCGCACCAGCGCGAGCGGCATTATAACCCAGTCCTGCTGAATTGAGCCCTAAATGTTGATGAAATCGAGTGGACCGCTCGGTCGTGCTACACCTTCGTGCCATGCCGACTTTGCCGAGTCCGGCGATGCTCGCAGGGGGCATCGGCTGCATCATCGAGCCGTACGGCGGCGAACTGGGCGACGGCCAATAACGTACGCTTCAGTTGCCGACCACCGAGGTGCAAGCGCCTGGCGACGCATCGCAATTCGGCGTGAAGCGTTGGCGAGGTTGAAACCCGTTCTAAATACTTGCTGCTTCGATCTTCGCTGGATTCGCTCTCTTTCTGCTGTTCCTGCTACCGCTTACGTTCCCAACTACCCGAACTAATAGGTGGAGCGCGCTCTTTTATGACCTACGAGATTCCGTAGGGTGTAACGATCAGTATGGGACTTGGCGCAAAATAGTTATCGTGCCTCAACCGCCTGAATGGCGGATCGGCAACGACCTGACTCAGTGACCGGTGTGAGTGCGCCGGTTGCCAACTGCATTTACCCCTAGATCATCGCAAGATGAGACTATACGATGCTGGTAATGCTTGTATGTGACGGTCGTCACACTTGATTGGTTACTATACCTTTGTAAGTTATTGTTGCGGCTCGGGCTTTCGCTGAGTGTAGGTCCCAGAAAAATTTGGACCATCCGCACCCTGACCACTACAGCAGCAGACTAGTGCGACCACGAGTATGCGCGCAGCTCTCATCGCACTCCACACTAATTGCTAGCTGCTAATTGCTAGTTGCTTTCTTTCACCCACACTTCCCCGTCCCATGGCAAGGGCGAGAGGCCGACGAGCAGTTGCCCGGCTCGGCCAGCATGCCGTCGGGACCGATGCAGGTCTGGGTGTGCAGGCACCAGAACAGGCCATCGTTCGTCGGAGGCACGGTGGGGTCATGCGCGACGCCGATGAACTGCTGCTTCCAGCGCAGCGCGGAGCAGAGCCCTTCGCAAGTGGTATCGAAGCGCTCGTGATCAGGAAGCATCATCATGCCGCACCTCCGGTGGGAACAGCAGGACCCTCGGGAGCTAAAGCTCCCTCGGGATGACAAATGATTTGGGTGCCGTTTACGGCGCAGCTAAAGCTGCGCCCCTTCAAGCCACGCCCCTTCAAGCTGCGCCCCTTCAAGCCGCGCGCCTTCAAATCGCTCATGCAGCACCTCCCGCGCTTGCGGCGCCGACAACCTGGCCAGCATCCGCTAATGACGCGTTAAGGATGGCGCGTTTCACTGCCGCCTTGGCCAGCGTGATCTTGTATTTGTTCATGCTCAGCGGCTTGGCTTTGGCGACCGCGGCATTGGCGGCGGCCATCGCGGTCTCGGGCGTGATCGTCTTGCCGACCAGCGCTTCCGCCGCTTCGTCGGAAACCCACGGAACTGGCGCGACGTGCCCCATCACTACCCGCGCGCTCTTCACCGTGTTGCCATTCATCTCCAGGGTGACCGCGGCCATGGCGAGCGGCCAATCGAACGCCGCCCTCTGGCGAACTTCGTAATAGCCCGCCTTCAGGTCCTGCGACGGAGGCGGCACCACCAACTCGATCACCATCTCGTCGGGCTTCAGGTCGTGCTCGCGCTCGTTCGCTGATTTGGGGATGATGAAGAACCTGCCCAGCGGCAGCTCGCGCACTCCGCTGCCGGAAGCCTTCGCCGAGTAGATGCGAATCTTCGCGCCGTAGGCGATCAGCGCAGGGGCAATCGTCGACGGGCTGACGAAGTACGCTCCGCTCTGCGTGCCGAGAATCGCAGCATAACGGTTGTCGCCGGCGACGACCATCGACTTGCCGTCCTTGGTCATGGGCATCAGGCCCATGCCGTTGCGGAAGTACCAGCAGCGCGGGCGCTGGCACATGTTGCCGCCGATGGTGGCCAGGTTGCGGATCTGCGGGCTCGCCGCTTCGCTCAGTGCTTCGAGCAACATTGGGTAGCGCGCCAGGTCTTTCGATTCGGACAACTCGGCGATCGTGGTCAGCGCGCCGATGCGCAGGCCGTTGGGCGGCAGGTAGCTGGCCGGCTTATAGGTAGTTCCGTACAGACCGGCAATTCGCTTGACGTTCACCAGCCGCTTGGGCGCGACTACGTCGTCCTTCATCAGCTCCAGCAGATCGGTGCCGCCGGCGAGGATCGCACCCTGCTCCCACGATGTGCCGAGCAGCGCGGCGACCTGCTCTTTGCTGGTGGGGCTGGCGTACTCAAAGGGTTGCATGGGCGCCTCCGGTGAGAAGAGCAGATCCCTCGGGAGCTAAAGCTCCCTCGTGATGACAAATAATTTTGGCCCCGGCGACGGCGCAGCTAAAGCCGCGCCCCTTCAAAACATCCCCAAGTCCAGTTCTTCCGCAGCCTGTAAAGCCGCGCCCCTTCAAAGTCCTCATGCTGCACCTCCCTGCTCGAGGGCTGCAATCACGCGTGCTGGCGTGAGCGGCAGGAACGGCACGCGCACGCCGATAGCGTTGGCCACGGCGTTCGATATTGAGGCTCCCGGAGAGACCACTGGCGGCTCGGCCAATCCGATCACGCCACGCTCGTCGTATCCTTTGCCGGTCATCATGTGGACCACCAGCTCGCCGATATCGTTCAGCCCGGCGAGGCGGTAGAACTCCAGATTCGGGTTGAGCACGCGCCCGGTCACGGGGTCGAGGATCTTCTCCTCATACAGCGCATAGCTGATGCCCATGATGAGCGCGCCTTTGACCTGGCTTTCGGCCGTCTTCACGTCGATGATGTATCCGCAGTCCTGAACGGCGACCATCTTGTTCACCCGCACGATGCCGGTTTCGACGTCGACGGAGACATCAGCCATCTGCACGCCGCCGACACCGCTGTTGGTCAGGTCGGGCGGCTTGGACTTGTCGGGATTTTTTCCCCGCACCACGAGCGGGACCGCGCCGATCTTCGCGCAAGCGTCTTTCCAGCTCAGGCTGCGTGACGGGTCATTCTTCACTCGCACCATGCCACCCGCCGCTTCCAGCTCTTCCGGTTGAGCTTTCAGCGCGGGGGCAACCTTGGCGAAGAGTTGATCGCGGGCATCAACCGCCGCGCGACGCGAAGACGAGCTGACGCCGCCGACGGTGGTGCTTCCGCCGCTGCCGCCCGAAGGAGGATAGCGGTTGTCGCCGATGAGCACCGTCACCTGCTCCAGCGGAATGCCGAGCGTGTCGGCGACAACGATCGCGAGCACGGTGCGCGTTCCCGTGCCCAGGTCCTGGCTGCCCAGCTTGATATCGACCGAGCCATCGGGGTTGATCGAGAGATCGCAATCGCTGTTGTGGCCGCGTCCTCCCCAGGTGTGGATCGACAGCCCGAGCCCATGCTTCACCGGCCCGGAAGTCTTGTCGCCACGAGGATGCCAACGCTGCTTCCACCCCATGAGCTGATCGGCGATCTGCAACTCCTCGGCGTAGACCTTCGCGCGGGGGCCGAGGATGTCCATGTTGGCGCGCAGCATGTCGACCGGGTCCATCTTCAGCTTCGCCGCCAGGTCTTCGAATGGCGCCATGGTTATGAGCGCAGCCTGGGGGTGGTTCGGCGCACGCCACGCACGCGCGCTACCCTGATTCGTCGCAATCGATGTGTGCTGCTTGTGCTGATTGGGGACCTCGAAGATATACGGAATCGGCGGAATGCCGCCGCCGCCCATGCCTCCTGTGCCCCACGAGCTCGATTGCCAGGCAACGAGCTTGCCGCTCTTGTCGGCGGCGATCTTCACCCGGGCGTAGGCGGAGGGGCGCATGCCTGCGACCTCGAACTCCTCATCGCGCGCCAGCATCATCTTGACCGGCTTGCCTCCGGCGGACTTCGACAGCTTCGCCGCGACGATGTCCCAGCGGTCGGCGGCAAACTTGCTGCCGAATCCGCCGCCGATGTTTTGCTGCAGAACGCGAATGTTGCTCGCGGGAATGCTCAGCGGCTCGGCCATCTGCGCGGCAATGCCCGAAAGGTTCTGCGTGGAGATGTGGACGGTCAGATCGTTGCCGCTCCACTCCGATGCCGAGCCATGCGATTCCAGGCAGCAGTGAACGATGCAGGGAACGCCGTACACGCCCTCATGCGTAGCCGCCGCCGCGGCAAAGGCCTTGTCGGCATCGCCCTGCTTCTGGGTGGCGGTGCGCTTGTAAGGAGACTTCACGCTGGAGGGCGGGAGGATCTTCGCAGTTCGCAACACCGCGATCACCTTGGGATCGACGCCCTCGCCTTCCATCCCCTTGATCCACTTCTCGTCGGGCGTGAAGCTGATGCCGCGGTGCTTGATGGACGCGATCACTTCATCGTCGGGAACCTGGTTCTCCTCCAGAGATTCGAAATCCTCCTGGCTGATGGGCCCGCTAGCCGGCGCGATATTCTTCGGCGGCTCGGCGTCGGAGACAAAATGCGGCAGCACTTCGTATTCGACTTTGATAGCGCGCACCGCGTCATCTGCCGTCGGGCCGTCAACCGCGGCGACACCCACGATCTCATCACCCGCCCAGAAGATTTCCGTTCCCGGCTTCTGGATGATCTCGACGGCCTTAACGCCGGGCATCTTTTCCGCGGCGCTGGTGTCGATGCTCTTGATCCGGGCATGTGCATACGGTGAGCGCACGATCCGGCCTATCAGCAGGCCGTCGGGGTTGTAGTCATAGGTATATTTGGCACGGCCGGAGGACTTGGCTGGGCCGTCGATACGCGAGATCCGTTTGCCGATCAGAGGTTGGGTTGCATGATCGGGCCATTCGTATTGGCTCATGACTGTTTCCCTCCCGCGTGCGCCAGCGCCACCGCGCGGATGCCGTCGTAGGTCCCGCAGCGGCAGAAGTTACCGCTCAGGCCGCGACGAATCTGGTCCGGGGTGGGGGTGGGATTGGATTGCAGGAAATGAGTCGTCGTGACGATGAATCCCGGCGTACAAAAGCCGCACTGCTGACCGTCATGGGCGACGAAAGCCTGCATGACCGGGGTGAGAGCGTCACCCTCGGCCATCCCCTCAATGGTGTTGATGTATCGGCCTTGCGCATCGATGGCCAGGACCGAGCAGGCATAGACCAGCTTGCCGTCCATGAGCACGGTGCAGGCCCCACAGGCCCCGCGGTCGCAGACGCGTTTGGCGCCGGTCAGGTCGAAGTTCTCGCGGAGGGCGTCAAGCAAGGTTACCCGCGGCTCAAGCTGCGCGCTGAGTTTCTTGCCGTTCACCTGCAAGGTAATCGGGACTTTGCCCGGCCCTTGGATGGCGACTTCCTCGGCAGCGGCATCCGCGACACCGGGACCCAGAACCGCCGGAACGGCGACACCGAGGGCGGAAATTTTCATGAAGTCGCGGCGGGTTACGCCGGAGTCGCTCTCCGGCTTTGGCGGACGATCATCGTGTGGCATGGATACCCTCCAAACCCAACGGGCGAGTATAACTCCCGCGCGTTGGAAGGCGCAGCACACGGGACGAAAGTAGCGCGGGGGGAGTACAAAGACGGCGACGGGCTGGGCGCTTTCCGTCGCCGAGGATACTTTAAGTGCCTATTCTTACTTCTCCGGTTCTCACTTCTTCAGCGTGCGGATGTACGAAACCAGCTCGGTGATCTGGGCGTCGGTGAGCTTGCCCTTGTAAGCCGGCATCTTCCCTTTGCCGTTGGTGATGGCTCCGTTCAGGTCGGCATCCGACATGCCCTGCACTTCGGCTCCACTGAGGGGTTTTGCCCCCATCATCGTCTTGGTGCCGTCAGCGCCATGGCACATAGCGCATTTTGACTTGTAGAGGTCAGCCGCACTCTCACTAAAGGCAGGAACCGTAAACGCGGCGACAAGACTCAACAGAACAACAAATCGTAATACTTTCATTCCATTTGCTCCTTCACCCCGACAGTGTCACGGGTGGTGATGATATTGGACTTCGCAGGTAATCTACTACCGCGACCACGTTCACGCCAATAGATTTTGTAGCGAGGAAAAACACCCGTCGGACGGGTGATATGCCACAAGGTTACGAAGCGGGCTCCTCCGGCACCCGCCGTCCTAAAATATAACCCGCTTTTTATCAGCAAGTTGCGTCACAACCCCAGCGCTCGGCGATTTGGCATCCACAATGCCTCTACAGCGGTGGGAACGTATCCCCGAGAGGCTTGCCTTGGAACCGACGCTGGCTGTGATTGGCCTCAACTTCCGCACCTCACCAGTTGCCATCCGGGAGCGGTTCTGGATGAGCGAACCCCGCCGCGCGAATGCTCTGCATCACCTGGTGCGCGCCGAGGGCATCGACGAGATCGTGATCCTGGCGACTTGTAATCGCACCGAGTTCATCATGTGGAGCGGAGATGTGCCCAGCGCGGCGGATTCGGTGCTCCGCTTCCTCACCCAGGAGTACGAGTTAAAGCTGTGCGAATGGTCGCACTTCTACCGCCTCATGGACGATCTGGCGCTGCGCCACATTTTCCGGGTCGCTTCCAGCCTGGATTCGATGGTGCTGGGCGAGCCCGAGGTTGCCGCTCACCTGCAGCGAGCCTGGATGCAGGCCAAGGAGGCTGACTGCACCGGGCGTTTCCTGGACTCGATCGTGCAAAAGGCATTGAACATTTCCCGGAGAATTCGTGAGGAGCTGGCCATTGGCGACGAAACGATCTCGATACCCTACGCCGCTGTCGAGCTCTCCATGCAGGCGCTGGGTGAATTGACGGGACGCGAGGTGCTGGTGATCGGCGCGGGCAGGATGAGTGAACTGGCCGCCGAATGCCTGATGAACGCGGGCGCCAACAAGGTGAACATCACCAGCCGCACCAAGACCAGCGCGGAAGAGCTGGCCATCAAACTCAAGGCCCGGTGTGTGCCCTTCGAAGAGCGCCGGCGGTATCTCAAGTCCGCAGATATCGTCGTGAGCTCGACCTCGTCTCCGCACTACGTGGTCTCTCGCGAGGAAGCGGAAACGGTGGCCCATGCGCGCGAGCGCCGTCCCCTGGTACTGATTGACGTTGCGGTTCCGCGGGATGTTGATCCTGCGGCGCGTTTGGTGGAGGGCATCCGCCTCTTCGACATCGACGATCTGGAGCAGGCGGTGCGTCGCACCTCAGGAGAACGGCAGGCAGCCGCCGCAGCCGCCGAGAAGATCGTTGGGGCCGAAGTTGCCGGGTTCCGCCGCAAGCTGGCGGCCGAGCAAGCCGTGCCCGCATTCGTCGCTCTGCGGCGGCACCTGGATGAGCTGTGCCGCCAGGAATTGGAAGTCCTGCGCAAGGAATTCGGACCGTTTACCGAAGATCAGGACCAGGCGATGACGGCGTTTGCCGCCCATGTGACGCAGCGCATTGCCAGTTCCCTGGCCCGCGAGTTGAAGGAACCGCCCGGGAAGGGCGAGGCCGAGGTGTTGAACGCGACTTTGCATCGCCTTCTCGGTATTGAACAATTGCCGGTCATAACGACCGAAACGAAGAACTAGCTGAAACAAGAACTGACTGTAAAAGGACTTCAGACAAAAGAGGAACTGAAATGACTGAAACTGCGCAAAAGCAAAAGAGCAGCACCACCGTATTCACCAGCGTGCAGGCGTACACCCTGGCCGTTATCACTCTCGTTATCGGCATTGCGGTGGGCTACTTTGCTCGCGGCTCCGCTCCGGCAACCACCCCCAACGTTCCCGAGAGTGCCCAGGCGGCGATGTCGGCCCCGTCCACGCCGGCGCCGGGCGGCGCAGCGGCCAACATGGGCCCCGCCCAGTTGCCGGGCAGCACGCCGCAGCAACAGGCCGCTTCTCCCGAGATGCTGGCCAAAGCAGCTGAGCCCCTGCTGGCACAGCTGAAAACCAATCCCAACAATGCCGAGGTTCTGGCGCAGCTCGGGAACCTCTACTACGACGGACAGAGCTTCCCGCAGGCCATCGACTACTACGAAAAATCGCTGAAGGTTCAGCCCAACAACCCCGACGTCCGCACCGACCTCGGCACCGCCTACTGGTTCAGCGGCGATCCCGACAAGGCGCTGGCTAATTTCGAGAAATCCCTGGCCCTGCGCCCGAATCATCCGGGCACGCTGTTCAACATGGGCATCGTGGAGTGGCAGGGCAAAAAGGACCCCAAGGCCGCGGTGGTGGCCTGGGAAAAGCTGCTGCAGACCAATCCTGATTACCCGCAGAAGGACCAGGTACAGATGTTGATTGAGCGCGCGAAGATGCACGGAGCCGGCGCCACCAAAGGCTAGCTTCAGCACGCGATTGCTCGCCCCGGAGACGGGCCCGCGCAGAGCTCGTCCCGGGTTTTTTCTTAGGGCACTTGCGCTCTATACAATGCTCCCGTGACACGCCATAGCATCGGCCGCAACGGGTTCCGCGCCCGGCCCCTCCTCATCTGCCTTTGGTTTCTGTTTCTCGTTCGTGGGGTGTTCTACTGCTTCGCGTTGCCTTTGTGGGAGGGCTTCGACGAACCGTACCAGTTTGCCGCCATCCAATACGCGGCGCTCACACGGCGCACGCCGCTACGCCGGCCACTCCGGTAAGCCAACAAGTTGCGGCTTCGATCTATCTCTCGCCTGCTCCCTGGATGCTGCGCCTTCACCAGCTACCCAAGCCAGTCTTCACGCAGGAGCAGTACTGGGCGTTGCCTGCTCGAAGAGCGCGAGCAGCTTCGTCGCGAACTTCTGTCGCTACCCCAGTCCTGGGCCGGCGAAGCTTCCGATCCGGTGGTCTGGAACTATGAAGGCCAGCAGGCGCCGTTGTTCTATTTCGTATCGGCACCGATTTTTCGTGCCGTCTCAAACCTGAGCTTGCCGGGACAAGTACTGGCTCTGCGGCTATTTTGGCTTCTGCTGGCGTCCGCAGCCGTGCCTTTGGGATATCGAGTGCTACGACTTGCCCTTGGCGAGGAACAGCTGGCATTGCTGGCGACAGCGCTAGCCGTGGCGCTGCCTGAGCTGTTCATTGACCTGGGGCGCGTCTCGAACGAGTCTCTCGCCCTGTTGCTTTGTACTGTCCTGCTGCTGCTGTCGATTGCGTTTGCACAGGCGCAGCGTCCCTTGTACTACGTGCCTGCCATCGCAGCGGCATTGGGACTTGGGTTGCTGACGAAGGCTTACTGCCTCGCCTTTCTGCCGGCGATCGTCTTTCTTCTTTGGCTAAAGTTGCGCCCGCCGCGCGAGAGTATGCGCTTTCTCGCTGCACTGGTGATGGCATTGGTAATCATCGTTGCGATCGCCGGTCCGTGGTACTGGCATGTTCACCGCGCGTCGGGTTCGTGGTCGGGGCAGGCGGACGATGTCGCGACCCATCAACTCCCGCGCTCAGCCTTGCTGGCCCAGGTCGTGCACGTAAATTGGCGAAGCGGATTCGCCTCGATTCTGCTCTCCCACGTCTGGTTTGGCGGTTGGAGTTTTCTGCGCTTCCCGGCGTGGATTTACCTGTGCATGCTCCTGCCGGCGGCCATTGCGGCGCTCGGGATGTGTGTTTATATCGCGAAATGGTTCAGGTCAGGAAGGCCGCCGGACGCCGTTATCGCCATCGCGTCGTTCTACGTTTGCTTCTGGATCGGCCTTTGCTATCACGTGCTGGTCACGTACGTGCACACGGGAGTCTCGGCATCCACGGGTTGGTATCTGTATTGTCTGGTCTTCGGCGAGATAGCGCTTCTGGTCGCAGGGTTGTCGCAGTTGTTTAACACAAAGGCGGTCCGCTGGCTGATTCCGGCGGGTGTGTCCTTGTGTGCTCTGATCGACCTGTATGGGGTCCACGCCTACATGCTGCCTTATTACACGGGCTTGATCTCCCATGTTGGAGAGAGAGTTGGTCCGCTATCTCTTGGGGCCTTCTCCCCGTCGGAAACATTCTCCCGGCTGGCGACAGTCGGCCCTGCCTGGCTACGACAGGGCATGCTGGAATTGGCCTGGGGGGCCTATCTGCTCGCCACGGTAGGTGTGGCGGGGATCGCGTGGACGATTGCCCGCAAAGCGGATTCCGGCAATTGACGCGGCGAGCCCGCTTTGCAACTAAGAGCGCCTGCTTTGCTATGATTGATATGTGGAAGATCTCGACCTGTCTCCGCCGGCCGGCATCGACATGCCGCTGTGGCGATCGCTGATCCTGAATCTTGCAGATCGCATCTCGCCCGAACGCCTTCCACCGCTGGAGTTGACCTCGCAGCCGGTGGATATGGGCATGCTCTTCGGAGACCGGCTGGCGCTTCCCTGGTATCGCACGGTGTTCAGCAATATTTCGGACGTGGTGTCTGCTGACACCAGCCCGCCGCTGGAGTTGACATCGCGTCCCGTGGATCTGGGCGAATTGCTGGGCGACGAGCTAAGCCACGGCTGGTGGGCTTCTCTGCTTGACGGACTGCGCTATCGCCTGTCGCCGGAGAAACAACCGGCGCTGTCGTTGACCGCCAAACCGATTGCAGCCTACGGTGCGAATAGCTGGCTGCAATTGCTGGACTGGTCCTCGCTGCTGAGCACGCCGAAGGTCTATCTTCCCGACGTTCCGGTCGAATCTCAGATGATCGCCGCCGCGGTACTGGAGCCGGCGGCTGTCCCTGTGCCGTCTGCGGGCGTGCCCCTGGCTCAGGAGTTGTGGGCCGCGCAGATGCAGTTCAAGCGCGACCTGTCGCGCAGCCGCTTCCGCCAGAAGATCTGGATGGCGCTGGTCGCGGGCGAAGCCGTATTCCTGCTGGCGCAATTGTTCAACTTCAAGTTCTAAGAAACACGAACCTCAGCGTCACAGCTCATTGGTGATGTGCTCCAGCTGGTTCGTGATCTCCTCCGCCGGAGTGCCTGGCGGAAAACGTACGGGCTTGCCGATCACGACGCGCAGCTCGCCACGACGTGCGATCTTCCGCCCTGACAGCTTCATGTCAAACAGGCCGTGAATTCGCATCGGCACGACCGGCACGTTCAGCCGCGACGCGAGCAATCCGATACCGGAGCGAAATGGAGACAGGTTGCCATCCGGCGTGCGGCGGCCTTCGGGAAACACCAGCACGCTGTAACCGTGATCCGCGCATTCGCCGGCGAAGGCGAAGCTCTCGCGCACTCCCGATTGCTGCGGCAAGGGAAACACGTTGAACAGCGCCACGACGAGGTAATATCCCGCCTGCTGCCACCAGCGCGCGAACACATTCATGTCGCGCGGCGGCCGCCACATCCCCCACAGGCGCTCGCCGTGCATGCCTACTGCAAGCCTGTGACGCAGGCGCAGCGGCAGCGCTATCAGCACAAATCCCACGTCGATGTAGGTCACATGATTGCACGTGATCAGCACCGGACCGGTGAGGCCTTCGAGATTCTCGCGGCCTTCCATGCGCGGATGCGCCATGATCAGCGTGGCGGGCAGCGACAGCAGGTTGTAGATGGCGGTGCGAATCCAGGTGATCGGCCAACGTAGTGCCCAGCGGGGATAGCGGTATCCGCTGCGCGCCGATTTTTCCGGCTGCTGCAACAGGTGCTCGAGCTCGCCGACGGTGGTGAGGCTGGCAAAGTTTGCCTCGCCCAGGTCCACCTGGTAGCGGTCCTCGAGCGCACTCATGAGCTCAACCCGATCCATCGAGCTGAGGTTGAGTTCGTCTTCCAGCTTTGAATCGGCTGAAAGATTCCCGACATTTCGCCCGGTGATTCGGCTGATGAGCTCAACGAGCGATCCCTGCGCCACGGCACTGCCGTCGCCGGAAGCCAGCTTCTGCTGCGCGAATTGCTGAATGAGATTGGTGCGCGGCTTTTGTGTCGGCGTGCGCGGGAAATCCTGCTCCGGCCACACCAGCCAGCGGCGTATCCGTTGAAACTCGGCAAGCTGCTGATTGGCCGTCTGTACCACACTGTCGGCGTCGGTCGAGTCGGGCAGCAGCAGTACTGCACACGCTTCGGCATTGCCGCCCTGCTCCAGGGACACGACCACGCAATCGCGCACCTCGGGCTGGCTGCGCAACGCAGCCTCCAGATCGTCGGGATAAACGTTCATGCCCTCGCGCGTGACGATGACGTTCTTCTTCCGCCCGCGAAAATAGAGGTTGCCTTCGGCGTCGACCTCGCCGAGATCGCCGGTGCGAAACCAGCCTTCCTCGTTCAGCACCGGCTTGAGTTCCTTGCCCTGCCAGTAGCCCGCAGCGACGTTGGCCCCTCGCACCAGGATCTCGCCGTTCTCATCGAGCTTCATCTCGCGGCCTTCGAGCACCTTGCCGATGGAACGCTTGCCGGTATGGAACGGATGGTTGAGTGAAATGAGCGAAGTAGTTTCCGTCAGCCCGTAGCCCTGGATCACCACGAAACTCAACCGCCGCCAGAATTCCTCGGTCGCCGCGTCGAGCGCAGCGCCTCCTGAGATAAACGCCCAGAACTTCCATCCAAACCGGCTGTGAATCTTGCGGAAGCGCCACCACCGCCTCACGAAGTTCTCGCCCTCGGCCGCTTCGAACTGCCGCTGAAACCATTGCTTGCGGTCCACAACTTCCATGTCACGTTCGATCTTGTCCTTCAGCGATTCCATCAGGCGCGGCACGGCGACGATTACTGAGACCCGCTCGTCATGGACGAGGCGAATGATCTCCGCCGGGTTCAGGCTGTCGTGGAAGATCACCGTTCCTGCAAGCAGTTGCGGAAGAAAGATACCGAGAAACTGTCCGAAGACGTGGCTCAGCGGTAGAAGATTCAGAAACCGTATGGGGTGAAAGATGCGCTCGTACTTAAGGTACTTGCCGATTTCGCGTTCCAGCGGCTCCAGGTTGGCCAGGATGTTGCCATGGGTGATGACGACGCCGCGCGGTTCGGCGGTGGTCCCGGAAGTAAATACGATCTCGACGATGTCGTCGCGGGAGAGGGCCGGTGGATCGACCGGTTCAGCCGAGTGCTCCGCCAGCTCGTCTTGTAAGGTTTCCAGATCGAAGCGCGGTACACCGGGAAGCTGATTGCCGTGGCCGCAGACGGCAAGCCTGGCATCGACCTGCTGCGCAACCCGTAAGGCAAAGTCGGGAGCGGCGATCTTATCGATGGGAACTACGACTGCTCCCCGCAATAGGCAGCCGAAAAAAGTCGCCACCCATTCCGCGCAGTTGTCGCCCCACAACAGGACCTTGTCGCCCGGGTTGATGGCTCGACGGCCGAGTTCCCGCGCAAAGCGATAGGCGCTCGCCAGCACATCGCCGTAACTCCAATGGAGGACCCGGTATCCGCGCCGATGAACATACGCCGGCTGAGAAGAGTGACGGCGGAAGTTCTCGAGATACTCCACTACGGTGGTGCGCGGCATGCAACAGCAGTCTAACCTGTCATGCCGTCAAGGCCGCGAAGTCCCGCCCAGGCACGATTCGCCGCGTTCTCCACCTAGGCCCAGCGGCGGTTCTCGCGCATCTGCGACTTGAGCATGCTGCGAAACAGGGTCGTGGCCTTCTTGACCTCCGGCATAGCCAGCTTGCAGTGCAGCTGCTTGCCTTCGCGCTGTGTCTGCACGATGCCGGCGGCTTTCAGAATAGAAAGATGCTGCGAGAGGTTCGCCTTGGAAATCTCCAGCCCCTGCTGCAGCTCCGAGGCCCAGCAGTCGGACTCTTCGAGCATAGCAATTAACTGCAGGCGGGTAGGATTGGCGAAGGCCTTACAAAGGTTAGCCTGGCGTTCGTACAATTCCCTGTCAGCCCGGTTCTTCCTTTTCATCGCCCCTTCTCCCTGGTTGGTGAACGAAAGCTTATTGAAAGCATCCACATATAAGGAAAATCCTCATGTGAGCTACTTTGAAGAATATCTAATTGGATTGGATCTCCCGGAATTAACTAGGCTACCGAGTTCCCGCTTGTGCGCAACTTCGAGCGTCCTTGCATCCCGTCATGTTAGCTGTCGGAACTACATGGAAGGCCCAAGCCTAATCTGCGATATCATCAGCAGGTCAGTCGCATAGTTTTATATCACACTTCTGCAAAGATATACTGCTGGAAAATGCAAGTTTCGAGAAAGGGGGATATACCACAGATTCTATTCTATTTGCCGCGGTTACTTCAAGCTGCATTTGCCGCGGCCATATTGTGCGCTCGGTAAACCACCTGCACGATTTTGAAACTTATTGTGGGCCGATTTGCCCGCCGATGGCGGTGGCACGAAAGTAGGTGCCGGTCAGCACAAACGAATAGCTGAAGCCGCAAATATTGGGTACTTACCGGGCAAAAAATAGGGAATTGTGTCCCGGACTCGTAGATTCAAATTACCGCACTACTGCCTACATCGAAGTAGGCAGGCCGACGGACCGCCACCCAAGAATCCCCGCCCTGGCCGAGCGGGAGAGGAGATCCGCTTTTTTTTCAATCGGACAAGCGCTGCCATTAAAGATTTCGGCAGGGCAGCCGATAATGAAGTTGAGAAGCGGAGATAACAAACCTCCTGAGGGACACGCACCCGGCCCCGCGCCCTGCGAGGCCGGTTTTTTGTTCTAAACCGGTCCCGGCTCAGTACGGGTAATGCGCTCCGCCGTGCCGGACATCCGCTCCGCGCACCCAAAAGATCACGTCCTCGGCAATATTGGTGGCATGGTCGGCGATGCGCTCCAGGTTCCGTGCGATCAGCAGCACATTCAAGGCCGCGCGTGTCAGCGCAGGATCGGATTGCATTTTCTGCACCAGGACAACAAAGGCCTCATCCTTCATGCGGTCGACGATGTTGTCCATCTGGAGTACCGACTCGGCCACCTCGGCATGACCATCGAGAAACGATTCCAGCGCCCGCTGCACCATGGTGCTCACACTGGCAGCCATCTTGGGAATGTCCACCGGCAAATCGACGGGCGGCTCGCTGATCAGGTCGAGGACGCGCTGCGCGATGTTCACCGCCTGATCGCCCACACGCTCCAGGTCAGCATTGATCTTGATGACCGCCATGATGAAGCGCAGATCGATGGCCATGGGCTGCTGCATGGCCAGCAGGTCCAGCGCCAGCTCGTCGATATCGCGCTCGGCCTGATTAATCGCAGTTTCGCCGGTAAACACCATCTGGCAGAATTTCGCGTCGCGGGTGCGATAGGCTTCGGTGGCCCGGTCGATCGCCTGTTCGGCAAGCCCACCCATGCGCAACAGTTTGTCTCGTAGCTCGTCCAGGCCATGCTGAAAGCGGCTTCGCATTATCCGAACCTGCCTGTGATGTAATCTTCTGTTCGTTTGTCCGCGGGCGTGGTAAAAATCTTCTCCGTCTTGTCGTACTCGATCAAGCTGCCCATCAGAAAGAAGCCGGTAAATTCGGCCACGCGCGCCGCCTGTTGCATGTTATGTGTGACGATTACAACAGTATAGTGCTGCTTTAACTGAAAAATAAGCTCTTCGATTTTGCTGGTCGAAATGGGATCCAGCGCCGAAGCCGGCTCGTCCATCAACAGCACGTCGGGTTCGACCGCCAGCGCGCGAGCAATGCACAGACGCTGCTGCTGTCCGCCGGAGAGGCTGGCGCCCGATTTCTTGTGCAGGGAGTCCTTCACCTCTTCCCACAGCGCCGACAGCTTCAGCGAACGCTCCACCAACTCGTTCATCTGCTTGCGATTGCGTAAGCCGTTAAGCCGTAAGCCGGCGGCAACGTTGTCATAGATCGACATGGTGGGGAACGGGTTGGGCTTCTGGAACACCATCCCGATCTTGCGGCGCACTTCCACCGGATCGGTTCCATCGCCGTATACTTCGATGTTGCCGACCTTCACCTCGCCGTCGGCACGAGCCTCGGGGATAGTTTCGTGCATGCGGTTCAGACATCTTACGAAGGTGCTCTTGCCGCAGCCTGAAGGTCCGATTACCGCTGTCACGTGATTGGCCTGGACAGACATGTCGATGTCCTTCAAGGCCAGGTTCTTGCCGTACCAGGCATTCAAACCCTTTACTTCGATTCCAACGCCCATACGGTTACGAGGCCCCCTTTAGCATTCCGCGGCTGGTAACGATGCGCACGGCCGCTACCGCCACGACGATGAGGACAATCAGAATCAAGGCTCCTGCCCACGCCTGCCGGTGCCATTCGTCAAAGGGCGAAATGGCATAGACGAAGATCTGCAACGGCAACGCCGCCGTCGGCTGATTCGGATTCAGGTTCCAGTATTGGTTTCCGAAGGCGGTAAACAGCAGCGGAGCCGTTTCGCCGGCCACGCGGGCAAACGCCAGCATACAACCTGTGATTACGCCCGCCGAGGCGGTCCGCAAAGATATGGAAAGCGTGGTACGCCACTTCGGTATTCCCAACCCCAGGGCCGCCTCGCGAATGTTGTTGGGGACCATCAGCAGCATTTCTTCCGTGGCGCGCGCCACCGTGGGCACCATCATGATGGCCAGCGCGATTCCGCCCGAGTACGCCGAAAAGTGCTTCTGACGGAGCACCACCAGCGAATACGCCACAATGCCAATCACGATGGAGGGCACTCCGTTCAGCACGTCGGCAGTGAAGCGAATAAAGTCGCCGAGACGATGGCGGCCGTATTCGGCAAGGTAGATACCGCAACCAATGCCCAGCGGAATTCCGATGACGCTGGCGATCAGCAGGACCACGCCCGAGCCAACGATCGCATTGGCCATGCCTCCGCCAGGCTCGCCTACCGGCTTCGGAGTTTGGGTGAGGAATGCGATGTTCACCGACCCTACGCCTTTAATCAGCAGGTACACAAAAATCGCCAGCAGAGGGACCAAGACGAGGATAGCTGAGCCGACGGCGAAGGTTGTAGCGCCGGCATTGGTGAGCTTCCGCCAGAGGCTTAGGTTTGCGGAGCGAGTCTGGGCCGGGCTAGACATTCACCCTCGCTGTTCCTCCGGTGATGCTCCAGACCAGCAAGTGCGCCAGGGCATTCACAATCAGGGTGACAATGAACAGCGCCAGTCCGATTTCGACCAGGGCACTGAGGTACAGGTCGCCGGTGGCTTCACTGAATTCATTCGCAATAACGCTGGCCATGGTGTAGCCGGGCGCGAATAAGGATTTCGAAATCTCCGGGCGATTGCCGATGATCATGGTGACGGCCATGGTCTCGCCTAGAGCGCGGCCCAAGCCAAGAATGACACCGCCCACAATGCCGATGCGTGCGTTGCGCAATACACCCATGCGGATCATCTCCCACCGGGTCGCGCCCAGCGCCAAAACCGCCTCCCGCTGGTTCTGCGGGACCGCGCTCAGGACTTCACGCGTGATCGAGGCAACGATGGGCACAATCATGATCGCCAGAATGATTCCCGCCGCCAGCATGCCCAATCCGAACTGCGGGCCCTCGAACAGCCCAGTCCAACCGAAATACTTCGCCAGGAACGGCTCCAGGTACTCGCGCAACAGTGGGGCCAGGACGAAAATTCCCCACAAGCCATAGATAACGCTGGGAATCGCTGCCAGCAACTCCACCAGGAACGAGATGATAGCGCGCAATGCAACCGGGCACATCTCAGTGATGTAGACCGCCACTCCCACGGAAAGCGGCACCGCAAGGATCAGGGCCAGAATCGACGACACTACCGTTCCGAAAATGAAGGGCAAGGCTCCGAACTCGCCGTTCACCGGGTCCCAGTCACGGCCCCAGAAGAACCCGATTCCAAACTGATGCAATGACAGCTTGGACTTGTCGATCAGTTCGAAGACGATCAGAACGACGATGACGAAAACCGAAAAGGCGGCAAGAGCGATGATGGCGCGAAAGGCGGCATCGGGAATCCGACTGCTGCTGGGGTTCTTAGTCCTGATCCTGCTGAGCACCGCGGCGCCGACCGTGTGTTTGCGTTCGGCGCTGGTCCGTGCCAGTGACGGCACAGAAGTGACCGGCTTGTGGCCCGCAGAAGGATCCGTAGGATTCATGGGTTCGACGCTACCAAACGCGGATTAAAGCACGGTTACAGGTTAGCGCACCAGCGCCAACTCCGGCCCCGAGGGGCCGGAACTGGCGGGATCGTTGAAGCTGCCGGGAAAAGCTACTTAATTCTCTCGTTGATCGCTTTCTTCTCTGCCGCGACTACATCCTTTGGCAGCGGAGCGTAAGAGAGCTGTTCCACCATGCCCTGGCCCTTGTCCAGCATCCAGAACAGGAAGTCCTTGATGATCTTACCCTTGGCGGGATCCTTCGGCTGCGTCGGAATCAGCAGCCAGGTGAAGCTGGCGATCGGATAGGCGTCCTTCCCCTTGGGGTTGGTAATGGAGACGCGGAAGTCGGCCGGCATCTTCACTCCTGCAGCGGCCGCGGTAGTGCTCTCCAGGCTTGCTTTGATGAAGTTCTTCGACGAGTTTTCCACGCTGCCGTAAGTGATCTTGTTTTGCAGAGCGTAGATCAGCTCGACGTAGCCGATGGATCCGGGCAGCATGCGAATGTTGCCGGCAACGCCTTCGTTACCTTTGCCGCCAACGCCCACCGGCCACTTGACGGACGTGCCCTTCCCCGGTCCACCAGCCCACTCGGAGCTCACCTTGGAGAGGTAGTCAGTGAAGATGTAAGTGGTTCCGCTGCCGTCCGAACGATGCACGACGGTAATGTTCTGGTTAGGGAACTTGATGTTCGGATTTACCTTGGCGATCGAGGCGTCGTTCCAGTTCGAGATTTTTCCCAGATAGATTCCAGCAAGAATCTCGGGGGTGAATTTGATCTCCTCGTTTACGCCAGGGATGTTATAAGCCGGGACCACCGACCCCAACACCGTAGGAAGGTGGATGACCTTTATTTTGGATTCCGCGATCTGCTGATCGGTCATGGGGCCGTCGGAGGCCCCGAAATCGACCGTACCGGCCTGCACCTGGCGAATTCCACCGCCGCTGCCGATCGACTGATAGTTGAACTCAACGTCTGGATGCTCCTTGTGATATTCACTGAACCACTTTTGATAGATGGGATTTGGGAAAGTGGCGCCCGCCCCGTTAATGGTTGTCTGCGCCCAGGCGCAGCTCGCAAATACTGCCAGACACAGCAACACCCTGAGTGTGCGAATCACTAGATTGCCTCCTTGAATGAAGACCTGAAATCTCACCCGTTCTATCGTGATGGAGTTAAATTTTTGTTACAGAACAATAAATTTCGAGTGAAGAGCACGTTTCAGCTATGTCTTGAGCTGCTATTTGTGGAGGTTTCCGGCTGGGGGGAAAGGAGTTATCGCAATTTCTGCCGGCGCCGCAGGTCATCAATGAACCGTTGCTCGTCAGACTTGTCGTTGGAGCGCAGCACGTGCCGGACACTTTGTCCGCTGATCAGGTGACAGACTTCCTCGGCGAGATTCTTGGCGTGGTCTCCGGCGCGCTCCAGCGCCTGGGTCATGAATAGCACATGGAAGCTTTCCTGGCGGGGAGAGTTGTCGTGGTGCTCGAGGTGGCGCAGGAATACCAGGTTGCGGATGCGATCCAGTTCTGCGTCGGATCGTAGTACACCCATCGCCCGGCTCAGATCACGTTCCTTCATTGCATCGTGGACATCGCCCAGCATCTTCTCCAGCCGCGACGCCATCATGGTGAGGTCGCGGATGTCCTGCAGGTCAATGCGGCTGCCCACCGCTGCTGCCCGATTGCTGAAATTCAGCAGGAGATCGCCAATTCGCTCCAGCCCAATGTTGAACTTCATGCAGGCCAGCAGCTCACGCGCACTCTGCTCGCTGACCTTGGTGATGATGCAGGTTACGCCCTCGTCGATTTCTCGATCCAGCGTGTCCAGCTCTTTCTCGCGTTCGCGGACCCCTTCCAGCAGTGAGGCGACGCCAGTCGCGATGCCCTCCGCGACGATCCCGGCGGCCTTTCGCGCTACCTGGCAGGCTTCCAGCGTGCGCTCTTGCAGGTGCAGTGAGACCTGCTCCGGAGAAGGCGGTTCCATCTGGACGGAACTCATGACTCTCCCTGCCTGGGGGACGTGGTCCTTGCCGCCCCGTGAAAAGGCCATGGGCTGCGTCTCTCGCACCGTCGCCGGCTTGCGGAATCGGCGACGTCATACGGAATCCAAACCCGTGGCACAACTAGTTAACAGACGAATACAAAGCGCCTACGCTAACTATTTCATAATCGGTGGCGTTGAAGATTCAATGAAAATCGTAGCAAGAAAGGTTAATTCCCAGTCAGGAGTATTGAAATGGCACTTACCTCACGGGATGCGCGGCTGGTCAGCAGTACCTGCCATTCCGCCTCGCGGGTGCTTCCTTGCGAGACGCCCGAACGTCTAAAGAGGGAAGCATCAGGACCCATCATGCTCAGAATTGACATTAAGAGCCACAATGGAACAGCCATTCTTCATTGCAGCGGACGCATCGTATTCGGAGTGGAAGCTGAGACACTACGCAGCGTTACCAGGTTCCGCCATGAGCGGGCACTTCAAATCGATCTCGCCGAAGTCGAAACCGTCGACGCCTCCGGCCTGGGCCTGCTCGTAGAGCTACAACACTGGGCCTTGCGCGAGGGGCGCGCCGTGCGCTTCGTAAATCCCTCCGATTTCGTCGCGCGACTCATCATGCTCACCCGGCTCCATCCCGTGCTGGGCATCCCCCTAACCTCGGGCTACGACCGCTGCGGACTGGAATCCGCGCTCATCGCCTGAGCGAGATTCGAGAGCAACTGTTATGCAGCACAAATTGAGTTTCTACTTGCCTGCCGCCACGATGTAGGCGGTGACGCGCAACCCGTCCGGCAAATCCTGGCCCGGGTCCAACGCGATCAGGGTCTCGAGGATCTTCATGTCCACGCGCTCTGTGGGCTCGTCGGTGCGAACGTTCTTGCGCCCCAACTCCTGCCCAATCTGTACCACGTGCCCTGAGAAACGTTGGTTCCCGTAAGCCTCAGCCGTCACGTAGGCCGGTTCTCCCAGCGCGAGCTTGCTGACATCGGCCTCGTCCACATCCACGCGAACCCGCAACGAGCTGGTATCGCCGACCGTGAAGATCGGATCCGGGGCGCTGGCTGAGTTGGATACAGTCTCGCCCTCGCGATGATGCCTGCGCAGCACCGTGCCGTCGATGGGAGAACGGATGCAGGTTTTCTCGAGCATCGCGCGCGCCTCGTCCAGCTTGGCCTGCGCCAGTTGCAAGTCCGCCTCGGCCATGGTCCGGTCTTCTTCCCGGCCGCTGGCGTCCACCAGGTCGCGGTGGTGCGACATCTCGTCGAATTGCGCCTTGGCCACATCGTATTCCTTGGCGTAATTGTCGGCTTCTTCCCGCGAAACCACACCCGCCTCGAACAGCTTGCGATACCGGTCTTTCTCCAGTCGCGCATGGTTCATTACCGCTTCTGCTTCGGCCACGGACGACGAAGCTTCGCGGCGCTCCTGCTGGCGCGAGCCGTTGATGACCTTGCGCAGCTCGGCCTGCTTTTGTTTGACGTCGGCTTCCGCTGACTCGACCTGCGCGCGATAATCCGCGTTGTCGAGCTCAGCCAATACCTGGCCGCGATGGATGGTGTCGCCTTCTTTCACATAGACGTGTTGCAGCATGCCATTCAACTCTGAGCCGAGCTTGATGTTTTCCGATCTCGGCTCGACGCGCCCCGCGCCGGCGATAAGGTCCTCGCCCTTCCTCAGGGTTGCGGTGGGCGCGGGTTTCTTAGCATTCGTGGCATGGGCCCAGATCAGCGTTGCCGTGGCCCCGGTCAGGACCACGACTGCTATCGCGATATATATCTTCCGCTTCATAACCTGCTCCTTGCTCTGAAGGGGCACGACTTGAAGTCGTGCCGAAGGAATCCCAGCTGAATCCGGGCTCTTTCAAGGCTGCCGTCCCTACTGGACTCGGAAATTTATTACAAGGCCACCCCGCACTCCGGCTTCGCCTACGTGCTGGGCTACACTGAGCCGCGCCTGCGGCGCTAGTTGCTTGCCCGTACACCCCAGTTTCGCAAGCCGCCGATCGGCCGTAACGCGAAGTCTGGCCCTGAGTAAAAATCAATCACGCCGACATCAACAATCCACCCGCGCTGCTAATCGCAATCCCCGGCATGAATTTCATTTCTTCCGGCGGCGCCTGCGAAATCCGCCCGTCTTCCATGTGCACGATGCGATCACCGAATTCCAGCACCCGGCTGTCGTGTGTCACCACTACGACGCCTCTTCCGTGCGTGCGCGCCAGCTCGCGCATCATCTCCATCACGTTGTGCCCGGAGTGCGAGTCGAGCGCCGCCGTCGGCTCGTCCGCCAGGATCACGCCCGGCGATCCGGCCAGAGCCCGCGCGATGGCCACACGCTGCTTCTGGCCTCCACTGAGGTCGGCGGGAAAGGCATCGTACTTCGCGGCCAGGCCGACCTGTTCCAGCAGGTGGTGCGACTGCTGCTTCGCGTGATCGCCGCGAATTTTCTTCAGGTGCAGCGCCAGCTCAACGTTCTCACCGACGGTGAGCGTCGGAAACAGGTTGAATCCCTGAAAGACGAATCCGATATGCTTCAGCCTGATCGCGGGCAGCTCACGCTCGCTAAGTTTCGCAACTTCGCGACCCGCCACCTGCACGCTTCCCGAAGTCGCGCGCAGAATGCAGCCCATGATCGACAGCAGCGTTGTCTTGCCGCTGCCCGAAGGCCCCATGAGCAGCACGACTTCGCCCTGCTCGACATCGAAGTCGACGCCGTGCAACACCTGCACCTTGTTTGCGCCCTCTTCGTAAACCTTGGTTACCCCACGTACCGAGATCGCCGATTGCATTGCCTGTTCTCCTCACCCACGGTTAACCGCGAAAGACCATCGCCGGATCGAGGCTGGTCACCTTGTTGATCGAAACCACCGCCGCGCTCACGCACATCATGAGCGTCAGAAAGAAGATCCCGACGGCCATCTTCCAGGGCAGCAGGATGGCTGCCCCGCCACTCGCGCTGGCTCGCACGATGAACACGCTGACGAACATGGCGAGGAAGTAGCCCACGACCGCGCTGAGACCCGCCTGCGTGACGATCACGCGATAGATGAAGCCATTGGGAGCGCCCATGGCTTTCAGCGTGCCGTACTCGCGGATATGGTCCATCGTCGTGGCATAAATGGTTTGCGCAACGACTACTACTCCCACGACGAGCCCGAGCAGCGCCGCGATCAGCACCGCGACCCCAGCGCCGGTGGTGAACATCCAGTAGATCCGCGTCATGCTGCTGAACTTGGCGGTGGTGAGCACGTCGACATCGCTCAGCCGCGCCTGCAGCGCGCGCTGCAGCTCGGGCACGCTCACGCCCGGCGCCGCCTTCACCAGGATGAAGACCGTCTGGTCTTCACGCAGATTGCCGAAGGCCTGCGCGTTCTTGAAGCTGGTGAAGACGTAGGGAGTCGTGGTGAAGGCGCGAATCCCATGCGTGAACCCCACCACGCGCGCACGCCGCCCGTTCAATTCGAAGACCTCGCCGACTCTGGTCACGCCCAGTTTCGTTTTGTACAGCTCGTCGAGGATCACCGCATCGGGCGTCTTCAAATCTTCGACACTGCCCTCGACCAGGTTCCACGGGCCGCCAATCCCCGTGTAGGGATTGAACCCGACCACCTGTGTGGACTCGTTCGCGCCGCTCGGCGTCTTCCATTGCTCAAAGCGCACGATGTATTTCTCGGCCGCCGCAACGCCCGGCGTTGCCAGTACCTGGTAGAGCTTGCGCTCGGAAAATGCTGCGCCTTGCTCGATGTACGGCGTGCCCTTCGACACCACCCAAAGATCAACCTTGGAGTTGTCGATGATGCTCGAGGTGGTCACGGTGAACCCGACGAAAAGCCCCAGCTCCACCACGATCAGCACCACGGCGAAGACGATGCCCGTCAGCGTGACGGCGAGACGTACTTTGTCGTGCACCAGGTTGCGTCGCGCCAGCGGTGGCATTACTTTTCCTCCGGCTTCAGCAGGCCTCGCAACAGGCCGTCGAGTATGGTTTCGGCGCGCCTTTTCAGCGACCGCCAGGGAATCCACGGGTCTTCACTCTTTGCGATGTGCAGCGAGATCACGCCATGCACGCCCGCCCACATGGTCTGCGCCACCAGGTCGGCGTCCTTCAGGTCATCACGAAATGCGCCGGCCTTGATCGCCTCGGCTACGGTGACCCGCAGGAATTCGTAAGCGTCTTCCTCGGGATTGCCTTTGCCCTCCAGGGCCAGGTCCTTCTCGAGGATCGGGGGATGCGGCGTCATAAACATCGTCCGGTAGTGGTTGGGGTTCTTCAGGCCAAAATCGATGTAGGCGTGGCCGGTCTTCCGCAGGCGTTCGATCGGATCGGCAATTTTCCCGATGGCGAGAAACGTCTGCGCCAGCCGGCGGAAGTCCTGGTGACAGATTTCGAGAAACAGTTCGTCCTTGTCTTTGAAGTGAACATAGATGGCGGTCGGCGAGTACTCGATCTTGTCGGCGATCCTACGCATCGAGACGCCTTCATAGCCTTCGGCGATGAACAGCTCGCGCGCGGCGTCGAGGATCTTCTCCCGCGTCTCCAGCTTCTCCCGCTCTCGCCTTTCCTTGACTCCCATAACGTCGGCCTTTAACTTAACGATGTTTACTTAACATCGTTAAGTTAGAGCGGATCGTTATTCATGTCAAGAGGAATTTTATGGATTTGAACGATTTTTATGCGGAACGCCGGATTGGCGGGAAGGGCTGCGATGGAATTGTGGTCAAAAGCAGAAAGCCGTCGCTCAGGACGGCTTTTCACACAATCTGCCAGCTATTTGATTTCGATATCGCCGGAGCCGGTGGACACTTCCAGGTCCGGGCCGCCGCCACGCACCGAGCCTTTCAGCTCATGGCGATTCAGGTTGCCCTGCACGGTGATGGGGAGATCGGAATGAATGGTCCCCGATCCGGTATGCGCGGACAGATTGAAGCCCTGGCTCGATCCCAGCGACATGCGCACCGATCCCGATCCGGTGTGCAAGTTCCAACCGCCTCCAACCGTGCCGTCGACCGTAATGTCGCCGCTACCGGTGCGGGCCCGCAAGCCGCCCTTCAGTCCGCGCAGGCGCACATCACCGGAGCCCGACTCGACGTCCGCATCACCGCTGCCGGTCAAGTCCGCCTGGATGCCTCCGCTACCGGTATGCGCGGTGAAAGGCAGCGCGATGTCCTGACCTTTGATGGTGCCGCTGCCGGTGCGAGCGTTGGACTGCGGACCGAGATCGCGCAGGCTGACGTCGCCCGATCCTGTGGTAGCTGTCACGCTGCGACGCAATCCTTGAACTCCAACGTCGCCTGAGCCGGAATGGGCTTGTAGCGACGTGTCAGCGGGAACCGTGACTTCGTAGCTGATGGAAACGTGGTTTCTGGCCTCAGAGGGAATGTTGTAGCCGATGCGAATGTTGTTGCCGCTTTGCTCGATGGGCGGATTGCTTTCAACGGCGCGCACCGCGCTCTCGCCATCGCTGCTGAACCAGTCGTTGCTGGCATGAACCACTCCATGAATCACCACCTGGTTGGAGCCGCCGGTGCGCACGGTGACATTTCCCGAGCCCGTTGTCAGGTCCATGGTGACCGGTCCGTTTACAGTCAAGGTGCGATCAAACTTGCCTTCGGCGCGGGCCAACAGCATCGCAGGAGTCGCCAGCCCCAACAGAAAGACCACAAGCGCAATCTTTTTCATAACCCCTCGCGAGAGCGGAATTGTAAGACTGGGCTGCTTCATGCGGCAGCCCAGTCAGGAGGAAACAAGCGATTTACTGTTGCAACACGACTTCCTGGCCTTCCTTCAGCCCCGCCAGCACCTCGGTCTTTGCGCCATTGGAGATTCCGATCTTGACCGGCACCTTGCGCATTCCATCTTTTCCCTTGGGGTCGGGTATGTCGACCGACGTGTTCTTGTCCTTGTCATACATGACGGCGCCTTCGGGAATCATCAGCGTGTTCTTGTGTTCGTCGAGCAATATCTCGGCATTCGCCGTCATCTCGGCCTTCAGCTCACCACCCGGATTGTTGATGGAGACACGCACCTCGAAGGTAGTGACATTGTCCTTCTCCACGCCCATGGGCGAGATCTTGGTCACCTTGCCGGTGAAGACCTTGTCTTTGAATGTCTCAACTCGAATACGCGCCGGCTGGCCAAGATAGACCTTTCCGATATCGCTTTCATCTACCTTGCCTTTGACATAGACCTCGCTGGTATCGCCCAGCGTCATCACCAGGGTGGCGCCCGAGCCCAGCACGAGGATGGAGCTGACAGCGTCGCCAATCTCCACATCGCGCGAAAGCACGACACCATCGATCGGCGAAGTGATCGTCGTATAGCTCAACTGCTCTTCGAGCTGGTTGAGCGTGGCCCGGTTCTTCTCGACATCCGCCTGCGCCTGTGCCACTTTGGCTTTGTTGACGGTGTACTGCGCGCGCGCAACGTCGCGCTTGTTTACCGCCAGCTCATAGGCACGCTGCGCGTCGTCCAGCGCAGATTCGGAGACGACTCCATCTTTCGCCATATGCTGCGCCCGTTCATAAGCCCGCTGCAGGGTAGGAATGTCGACACCCTCGGCATCGACCTTGGCGCGGGTCAGATCGGCCTCGGCACCCTTGAGGTTGGCCTCGGAGGACAGCAATTGTGCACGGGCAGAGCTCACCTCGGCCTCAATCTCCTCGCGGTCAAGCTCAGCCAATACCTGTCCCGTGTGCACCTTGTCGCCGGCATCTACATAGAGCTTCTTCACGATGCCACTGGCCTTGGACTTGATCTCGACCTTGGTGATGGGCGTAACTTTGCCGGTGGCGACAACGCTCTTCGCCAGATCGCCGCGCTCAACCTTGGCCAGCTTGGTGGGATCGATCTTGGTTCCACCGCGAGTGGCCGCAACCGCAACAATCACCAGCGCGGCCACCGCCACCGCGACGATGGCGAGGATGATCCACCGCTTCTTCTTATTATGATTCTTGCCGTTCGCCACTTACCCCTCCGTCTACATGATTGCAGCATTCTGTGTCCGCAGTAAGTTACGTTTGCACATTTGTGGAAGTTCCGTCCCATAACGAGACATGCCGGGATTCGATGCTTAGACCCGCATGAAGACGCAGACGGTAGCAAGGTTAGCGGGTTACGCCTATCACAGGAATCAAGCGCCTCACCCGCTGAAACGCGTTGTTCAAAAGCAGCAGGCTGCAGTTCATCACATCACAGCGCCGCTGTCCTGAGAGCGCCCCTTCCATTCGCCACCGCGGCCGCTCCAGAACTTCACCGCCGAATCGATCGTGGACGCCATATAGAAGAGCGCGGTGACCGGCAGCATGAGCGCCCATGCGGGCCCCAGGCTGTAGAAGCGGACTGTAGGGAAATAAGTGATGCACATGAGCAGGTAAGAGGCGCCACCCAGTAGAATCAGTCGCCACTCGCCAGTAAAAAGAAGAATCAGGGGCAAGAGGTAGACAAGCGTCATGCCAAAGATGGCGCCAATTAGCAGCGCCGTTGAGTGGCGCAGCTGATTGAAGGCCGTGCGCGCGATCATGCGCTCGATTTCGCCGAAGCTTCCATAACGGCGCAAGCTGCGCGTACCTGGCGTGACACCGAGCCATACTCGCCCGCCGCTGTTCTTGACCCGCCGCGCGAGCGCGCAGTCGTCGATGATCTCGGAGCGGATCGCTGCGATACCTCCGGCGCGTTGCAGGGCGGCAGGACGAATCAACATACCGCCGCCAGCGGCTCCTGCGGTGCGCCGTCTGGGCGAGCGAATCCATGCCGGTGGATACAGCATGAAGAAGAAGAAGACGAATGCCGGGATCAGCAGCTTCTCCGCGAAGCTCTCGCAGTGCAACTTGACCATGAAGGACACAAGGTCGTAGCCCTGACCTTCGGCGATGGAAACGAGAGTTGCGATGTTGTCAGGCGCGTGCTCGACATCGGCGTCGGTGAGCAGGAGAAATTGCGGACGCAATTCCATGGCAGCTTCAATTCCCTGTTGCTCAGCCCATAGCTTGCCCGTCCAGCCCGGCGGGAGCGGACGGCCGGAGATAATGGTGAGCTTGCCTTCGTCGCCGGGGGATACCTCGGCGCGCGCAGCGTCGGCGGTTCCGTCGGTGCTGTTGTCGTCAATCACGAAGATGTGAAGCGCGTGGGTGCAACTCTGATTCGCCAGCGAGCGGACCGCGCGTCCGATACTTTCAGCTTCGTTGCGCGCCGGGATAACGACCGCGATCGGCCCAGTGGCTGGAGCGCTCGCCGGCGGTCCAGCACCTAATCGATTCACTTGCCAGAAGCGGCCGTGAAAGAAGAGCAGGTAGAGCCAGGCAACGAGGGACAAGGTTCCCAGGATGAGAAGGAGTTCGCGCACCGTAGTCGTAACAAAGAATATCAACCACAGATCGCCACGGAGCCCAATGATTGTAATCAGAAGCTATCTAATAAATCGGTTTGTATCAGGGCACGGCTTCAGCCGGGCCGTAGTCGGCAAGTAATTATCTTGGGCTTCAGCCCCCGCGCGCCCGGTTTTGCAGGGGCTGAAGCCCGGGCATTTTCTACGCCTCGTTCGGCACGCCTGAAAGGCGTGCCCTGATACAAGGCAAACCGATTTATGAGATGACTGCTACAAATTTGATCCGTGTTCCTCTGTGCAAGTCCGTGGTTGAGAGCTGTTCCTCCCGGTCCGCGTTCCTCCGTATTGATCCGCGGTCAAATTCTTTCCCCCTCCGCGCTCTCCTGCTACACTCACCCGCGACCCTTATGACACCAATCGCCAACGAAACCACCAAACGCACCCGACTTTACGATGATCCCGAGGGCAAGTTTCTTCACGACGTGGTTCTCGCGTCTTGTCAGATGCGCGGGGAGAAGACCGCTCTCATCGACACTTCCTGCACGCCCGAAGTGCGAATCGGCTACGCCGGCTATGCCGATCGCGTAGAGAGCGCGGCTCGCGGGCTGGTTGCCAGCGGCATACGGCCCAGGGACCGCGTCGGCATCTTCCTTCCGAACTGCTGGGAGTTCGGAGTAGCTTTCCACGCCGCTCTTCTCGCCGGTGCAGTTCCCACCACGCTGAATCCCACCTATCGCGAACGTGAGGTGTGCTATCAACTTGACACCTGCGACGCGGTCGCGCTGGTGACGGATGGTGCACTGCTCAGCGGAATCAGCCTCTCCGGGCTCCATGAGTTGCGCAACGTCTTCACAACCCGCACGCACCTCGCCGGCAGCCAGCCCTTCGAATCCCTGCTGAGGACGCGCCAGGGCACAAGTCTGCCGGTCCCCGAACGTGATTCCCGGCTCGCCCTGGCCACGCTGCCCTTCTCCAGCGGGACGACCGGACTGCCCAAAGGCGTCATGCTGACGCATCACAACCTCGTCGCCAACGTCTATCAGACACTGATACCGGGCGAGGATGGCGCCATAACCGATGCCGACGTGATGCTGTGCTTTCTGCCGATGTACCACATCTACGGGCTCACCGTCGGGCTGAACCTGTCGCTGATTCGTGGATGCTCGCTGGTGCTGATGCCGCGCTTCGACTGCGAGGCCTCGCTGGCAACCGCCGTCCAGGAGAACGTCACGATCGCCCTGTGTGTCCCTCCCGCTCTGCTGGCCTACTGCCATGCCGCCGAGCAGAAAAGGTTCCCTGCAAATCATCATCTGAAGTGGGTGAAATCCGGAGCCGCGCCGCTTTCCGGAGAACTGGCGCGCCGCTTCCACAGCCTGACAGGCGTTCCCATCCGGCAGGGCTACGGCATGACTGAGGCCTCGCCGGTTACCCACCTGGGCTTTCTCGATCTGCCACGATACCGCCCCGACTCGATAGGAGCACCTGCCGCGAGGACGGACTGCCTCGTGGTTGACGAGAACGGCAATGAGGTTGCCCAGGGCGAATCAGGAGAGCTGGTGATGCGTGGGCCGCAGTTCATGCTCGGCTATTGGAAGTCTCCGGAAGCGACCGGCGCTGTGCTACGCGACGGTTGGTATTGGTCGGGAGACATCGTGCGGGTTGACGAGCAGGGCCAGTACTATGTCGTCGACCGCAGCAAGGAGATGATGAAGTACAAAGGCTTCTCCATCGCGCCCGCCGAAGTAGAGAGTGTGCTGCTGGAACATCCCGCGGTGCGCGATTGTGGCGTGGTGTCGCGCGTTGGAGCAGACGGCCAAGAGACGCCCTGCGCCTTCATCGTGCTGCGTCAAGACGAGTTAGAGACCCGACAGACTACCGACAAAGTTCTCGCCTTCCTGGGCGAGCGCATGGCGAGCTACAAAGTGCCGCGTGAGATCCATTTTGTGGCCAGCATCCCGCGAACCCCATCCGGCAAGATCCTCCGCCGGGAACTGCGAAAGCTGTTTTAGCAATTCTTGCTCTTCGGTAGGGACGGGTGGAGGAGATTGAAAGCCGGGTCAGCGAGGGTTCGCGTCAGGGCACGACTTCAGCCGGGCCGAACAGAACTGGTAACAATTGGGGGCTTTTAGCCCCTGAGGCGATGCGTGCCGGGCTAAAGAAACACCGAGTCCCTCGGGACGGCGCAACAGCAGGTCTCCCCGGATGACAAAGGTAAGAATGCGTTGCGGCACGACCAAGGTCATGCCCTGACGCGAATCATTCCCCCACGCGAGTTTGTCAGCACCCTGTAAAGCCGGCTCGCAAACCGGAACCGAAAGCGCACCGCCGAAGTGGCTGTTAGGAAACTTGTGCCGTCCGCTGAAGCGGACTCGGGATTTCCCACTTATGCCCTCCCAGCGCTGAAGCTGGGCTAAAGCTCTGCGTCCCTACGGGACGGGACGTGCGGTTTGTCCCATCGTCGTCATTCAACCAGGAGTTTTTTAACAGCCTCTGATAGCGGCGCTCCACCTATTACAGCAAAAGTGAAAAGACCTGGCGCCGGCCTGCCGCGGTATCCGCCTGCACGATGCCGGCGTGCGAGATGCTCGGATTCCTGGGCCTGCACCAAAAAAATCGGGGAGCCCGAAGGCTCCCCGGAAGCATTCAACCTCGGTTGAGGTTAGAAGCTGTACTTCATCACCAGAATGATGTTGCGCGGATGGTTGGTGAACACCTGGTTCCACTGGCCGAACGTCGTAGAACCGGTCAGCAACGCTCCGCGAACCACACCGCTGGTGTACCCGATCGGCGCTACGTCGCTGATGTAACCCGGCACATACTGTGCGTGGTTAAAGAGGTTCAGTGCATTGAACGTGAACTCAATCGACTGCCGCTCGGTGATGTTGACCCGCTTCAGCAGCGAGAAGTCCCAGTTGTTGATCACGTTGGAATACAGCGTGTTGCGCGATGCAGTCGCCAACGCGCCGGGGCCTGCCTGGATGTACTGCGCGGTAGGAGTATTCGCAAGGTAAGCAACCGTGGCCCCATGCGAGTTCTTCAAGGCGGTCACGGTGGAGGCGGTTCCCGGAATGCCGCTGTTATTGAAGACAGCCCGGTCCGGAGCCGAGTCGCCGTTCAGGTTGGCGTCGGCGTTGCTCTGCACCGTGGTCATTTCAGGCGACTGGTAGGTGTAGATCGGCGACACCTGCCAATTGCCCACGATGTTCTTCATGAACCAGTTGCCGTTCTTGTACCACGGCGTGTCGTAAACCAGCGCCAGGGTGGCACGCTGGCGGCGGTCGATTGCCGAGGTGCTGTAGTCGCACGAGAAGCAGCCGAAGCTCTGCGGACGACGCGGCGTGAGGACCGTCGAGAACACGTCTGCGGTCGAGTTGTCGAAGGTGTGGCTCCAGGTGTAGGCCGCCTGGAACTGGAGGCCGTTGGTGAAGCTACGCTTGAACGACAACTGCAGGGCGTTGTAGTTCGATTCGCCCCAGGGTTGGAAGGAGACGACGTAGGCACCGTTGAACCCGGCGTCGTTCCAGGCGGGTACGAGATTGCCAACCGCCTTCAGTTGGGCAAGCGTCGTGCCCAGCGAATCCAAGTAAGCCTGGCTGGGAGCAGTGGTGAACGTCGGCAGATAGCTGGCCGGCGTCACCGGTGACTGGACATTCAGACGGGTCTGCACCGGAAGGTGGATGCCGCGAGTGCCCACGTAACGCGCTTCCAAGGTGTACTTGTTGGCGAAGATGTGCTGCACGCCCAAGTTCCAGCTCTCCGAGTAGGGCAGAGTCTGGTTGGGAATGTAGGCACTGGTCGCACCACGAGCTACCGCCGGGTCGGTAATCTGCACCGGAGAGTTCGGCAGCCCGCCGTTGGCCAGGAAGTTGAGCGTCGTGTAATTGCACTGCGACTGCAGACACTGCGCGGGCGACACGGTGTCGTTGGTTTGCTGTACTTCAGGCGGCAACGACAGAATGCCCAGGTTGTCGTAGATGACGTCGTTCGCCATGGCAAAGCCAAGGTTCACTGAGGTGTTCGGATCCGGCGCCCACGCAATACCCACGCGCGGCATGAAGTTCGTCGTCTGGGTGCTGGGGGTGCCGAAGGTGACCAACCCCGGTACGCTGGCGAGGGAGTTCAGCGACTGCAACTGATATGCCTCAGGATTGCCTGTCCATTCCCAACGCAGGCCTAAGTTGAGGGTGACGTTCGGGGTAATGCGCCACTCATCGTTGCCGTAGAGGTAAACGGCGCGCTTGTTGCCGTAATAGGTCACGGCACCGGCCGAGCGCTCGCCAAAGTCACCGTTGTCAGGATTGGGCGCATAGTCGTTCAAGTAATCCGACGTTGCATTCCATTCATAGTCGCCACGCACGCGCTGCGTGAACGACTGCGGGCTGATGATCCAGCGGAACTCGCCGCCGAAGCGGAAGTTGTGCTTGCCCTTTACCCAGCTCACGTTGTCCACGAACTGATACAGGTTCTGAATGGTGAACTGCGGAGCGTTGGGATCAGGACCCAACTGAATGCCGTTCAATTCGTAAATCTGCAGGTTCGGGAAGGTACCCAATCCGGGGTAGATCTGGCTACCCACCGGGAAGTTCTGGTTATAGCGGTTGAAGCCGAAACGGAACTCGTTGTTCACGTTGGGGCCGAAGTTGTGATATTCGCTGCCCGTCACCAGCCAGTAGTACTGCGGCAGGGTCACCCAGAACGCAGGCAACTGGGCCGCAGTGTCAAAACCGCTGTTCTTGGTGTAGGCCAGGCGCAAACGCAACTGGTCTTTTTCTGAAATGTTGTAGTCGATGGAGTTGGCGGTGTTCAGCCAGTTGTTATAGCTGGGGCCAATGAATCCCACATCGCCCACGGGAATGCTGTACACAGTCGCTAACTTGGGGAAAGTCGCGTTCCCATTTGCGTCCGTACCATTTGACTGAAAACCGGGTGCGACGTTGATCGTGGGATTGCAAACTGTGGCCGAACCGCCGCCGGCCGGAACGTACTTCTGGAACTGCTGTAGTTGGGTGTTGCCGGGGAACAGGCTCGACAGCATCGCGTAACCGGCAGACGTCGGAGCGCAAGCCGTCGACGGAGTGCCCGCCTGACCCAGTGCGTTGTACTCCCAGTCGGTGAAGAAGAACAGCTTGTTCTTGATAATCGGCCCGCCGACGTTGCCGCCGTAGCGGTTGTTGTCATAGCGCGGATTAGTGTACGGCCCCGGCGCCTGCGTCTGCGCCGTCAACGAATCCTCGGCATTCAGCTGGCGGTTCTGGAAGTACTCGTAAGCGGTGCCGTGGAACTGGTTGGTGCCGCTCTTGATCGTCTGGTTGAACTGGCCGCCCGAGGAGTGGCCGAATTCCGCCGAGTAGTCATTCTGCAGCACGGTAAAGCTCTGTACTGCGTCGTTCGGGATGGTGATGAGCGGACCGGTTACGGAAAGGCTGTTGTTGTCCACACCTTCCACCGTGAAGTTGTTGTTGCGCGGACGCTGGCCGCCGACCGACGGGCCGGAACCTGCACCCAGGCCGCCCGTGCTGGCTACGCCGGCATCGAGCAGCGACAGGTTCAGCACGCCGCTACCATTCGAGCCCGTAGACGTAGTCGGCAGCTCGGCCGCCTGCTTGGCGTCGAAGGTGGTCGAAATGGTGGGCGTCGTGGTATCGATGGCCACCGCCTGTTCGTTGACTTCCACCGTGGTGCCAGCGCTGACGACTGCCGTAGTGACGTTCGCCGTCGCAACTTTGTTCAGCACCACTTCAACATCGCGATAGCCGCCCTTCATACCCGGGGCGCTCACGTCAATGGAGTAATGGCCAACCGGCAGGTTGGAGAAACGATATTCGCCTTGCGCGTTCGTCTTGGTCGACTGCTTGAAGCCCGTGGCCAGGTTGGTGAGGTCCACGTCGGCGTTCGGCACATAGGCTCCCGACGCATCCTTCACCACGCCCGTCAGGTCACCGCTGATGGCCTGTCCAAACGACAGGACCGACAGCAGTAACACGACGCTAAGCAGGGTAAGTAATGTGAAAATCTTTCTGTTCATCGCACTCTCCGCTTCGCTGAATAGAGATTCTTACGTTTGCGCTTAAACTTTTAGGCGTCCGCAAATTGAGGTCAGGCAGAACAGCCCCACGCAGATGAGTGCAAGACAATCGCCAATCACACCGTGACGATTGGCTAATGTTTACAGCAGGTTACGTATGATCCCTGGCGGGAGATACCAATTCCTATAGGAGGGGCCGCAGCATTATCCAAAAGTTCATAGGAAGCACTTTGGGTTTTGGTTGCCCGGAGCCGAACGTGACCCCATAATAACCATTGGTCAAATACCAGGCGACTGGCGCTCGGGAACGTCCCGCCCAACGCCAATTAACCAGGAATCATTCTGGCTTGCCCAACGCAAGCGTGATGAGCGTCTTCTGTTCCAGCTCATGCGCCTTGCCAGAACCGGTGGCCGGGGTTGCATTCGCCGCGCGCTTGATGCTGCGCAGCTTCGCTCCGATGATGCGCTTCAGCCGCGGCACTACGAACGAAAGTGCACCCATGTTGGCGGGTTCTTCCTGCACCCAGATGAACTCGGTGGCCTTTCGATAACCTCCCAGCACCTGGCGAAGATCATCTTCGGGGAAAGGATACATCTGCTCGAGCATGACGATCGCGGGTTTCAGACCCTGCATCTTCTTGCGCTCGATGCGCAGCTCGTGGCCGATTTTGCCGGTGCAAATGAGGACGCGTCTGGCGTCAAGCGCCGTCTCGTCAGCGATGACATTCTGCCAGCGCGGACGCTCCAGTTCGCTGACGGGCGACAGGGCCTCGGGATGCCGCAGCATGCTCTTCGGCGTGAAGACGATCAGAGGGGTGCGCCATTTGCGCAGCGCCTGCCGGCGCAGCAAATGAAAGTACTGCGCCGCGGTGGAAGGCTGCACAACTTGCATGTTGTCACGGGCGCACAGTTGCAGATAGCGCTCGATGCGCGCGCTGGAGTGTTCCGGCCCCTGGCCTTCGTGGCCATGCGGCAGCAGCAGCACCAGGCCGCTCAGCAGGTCCCACTTGTCTTCGCCGGCGACGATGAACTGGTCGATGATAATCTGCGCGCCGTTGGCGAAGTCGCCGAACTGCGCCTCCCACATCACCAGCGCTTCGGGAAAGTCGCGTGAGAAGCCGTACTCGAATCCCAGGACGGCGGCTTCCGCCAGTTCGGAGTTGTAAATCTCGACCCGCGACTGGTTGGCCGCCAGATGACACAGCGGAACATACTCGCGTTCGTCGACAACGTCGATCAGCACCGAGTGCCGCTGATTGAAGGTGCCGCGGCGGCTGTCCTGTCCGCTCAGGCGGACGGGCACACCCTGCGTCGCCAGCGAACCGAAGGCCAGCGCCTCGGCCATGCCAAAGTCCAGCGGACGCTTGCCGTATCCCATCTCGTGCCGCTGCTCCAGCAGCTTCTGCACCTTGGGGTGAATGTGGAAGTCTTCGGGATACTTCACCAGCCGGTCGGTGAGCTCGCGAATGCGCTCGCCGGCAATGCCGGTATCGACTTCATACTCGGGCTTGTACTCGCCGCCGTGGAAAGGCTTCCAGTAGCTGGGCAGCTCGCGCATCGCCGGCTTCTTCGCCATGCTCTTGCCGGCCGCCTGGGCTGCATCAAGCTCGGCCTGGAACTTCTCGATGAAAGGCTTCGGATCCTGCCCGGTGTTTCGGGCATAGATTTCGTAGAGCAGCGGGTGATCTTTGATCTTGCGATAGCGAATCGGCTGGGTGATGGTCGGGTCGTCAACTTCGGAGTGGCCGTGGCGGCGGAAGCCGATCAGGTCAACCACGACATCGGCGCCGAACTCATTGCGGAATTCCATTGCCATGCGGCCCACGCGCACCACCGCGTCGGCATCTTCGCCATTCACGTGGAAGATAGGAATCGGCAGCCGCTTGGCCAGATCGGACGAGAAGCGGCTGGAGTAGTCTTCGTTGGGATTGGTCGTGAAGCCGATCAGATTGTTAACGATAATGTGAACTGTTCCGCCGACGCTGTAGCCGCGCAGGTTGGCCAGGTTCAGGCTCTCGGCGGTAATTCCCTGCCCCGCGAACGCCGCGTCACCGTGCATGATGATGGGCACCACCCGCAGCTTGCCGTCGCGGCCGATGCGCGTCTGCTTGGCGCGGGCGCGGCCCATCGCGACCGGGTTGACGGCCTCCAGATGGCTGGGGTTGGAGACCAGGTGAATGCGCACCTGGCGTCCGTTGGCCGCGGTGAAAAGCCCAGTTGCCCCGATGTGGTACTTAACGTCGCCGCCGCCGAGCACGCTGCGGGGATCGACGTCTTCGAAGCCGGCGAAGATCTCCGCGGCCGGGCGATTCACCACGTTGAGAATGACGTTGAGGCGCCCGCGATGGCTCATGGCCAGCACCGCCTGTTCGGCCCCGTCTTCGGAAGCAGTGTCGAGGATCTCGTCCAGCAGCGGAATCAGCGCGGTGTTGCCTTCCAGCGAGTAGCGCTTGGTTCCGATGTAGCGCGAGTGGATGGTCTGCTCGAAGATGTCGGCGCGCACCAGTTGATCGAGCACTCGCGCCCGGTCGATGCGCTGCTCCTCCTCCGCCTCCATGTGCTCCTGGACCCAGCTGCGCCGCTCGGAATCGGCAATGTGCATGAATTCAACGCCGATGGAGCCGGAGTAGATGCGCCGCGCGGCAGCGGCCTCCTCGCCGGTTACGTCGAGATCCGGAAGCGGCAGCGGCTTGAAGTGGTCGAGCGGATCGAGATTGGCTTGCAGATACCCCCAGCGGCGGAACGAATCCATCACCCGTTCCAGCTTCTCGCTGTCAACGTTGATCAATGCAGTGGACAAAGGTAGAAAGCTCCTGGCCCTTCCTCCTCCCAGGTTAGCGTCCATATGAAGGACGCGAACCTGGGGCACAGGGGCCTGATTCTTATGATTCTACTGTTGTAGATTCCCTTCCGGGCGGACGGATGCGTTTTCGACCGGAATCGCGGGCGGCAGAACGTTCAGTATATAGAAGTTAGCGGGATTGCGAGGGTGCCTGGGTGTCAGGCATCAGGTGTCGGGTATGAGGCGCCGGAGCCGACGAGGTGGGGGGCCCCCGTCCCGTCCCGCAGTTGGGGCGGGGTGGGAAGGAAAATTCTCGCAGTACGGGTTGCTCAGCGACAAAATAAACTCTGCGAAGCGGAGACAACAATCTGGCTACGCCTTCTCTCTTTCGCGCCAGTGAGGTGGGTCGAAGCGCGGGATAGCTGGTGATTTGTCGCCAGCTATCCCCAACGGTTACAAATCTGGGTCTGGTGATCACGGCGTTTCGGAATAACCGTCTGCGACAGCGTCCGGCTTGGAGGGATCTCGCACGGGCATCTGTTTCAGCGTCAGCAGTTCCTTCTGCACTCGTGCCCAGGCGTCGTGGTTCCTCTTGGTGACGATAGGCGCGTCGGGATCAGAATAGAAGGCTACGAGGTCGCGCCGAATCCCGAATGGCACGTGCCGGTCCGGTTGGGCAGTGATTCGTTGCAGCAGCTTGGCGTAAGTTTTGTCGGTCAGCGGATAAGCGCCGGGGCGTACGAGCGCGCCGGTGTCGAGATCGCGGTTGGCCAGCGCGATGGTGGAGTCCGGCTGTTCGCGCAGGCTCCGCAAGGTCTCACGGAATTCCGCCAGCGTGTCGTTCACGCTCTGGACATACCATTGCTGGGTTTGTTGGTGAGGACCGCGGATCGCGAGGTCGGAAAGCGGTCCGACCTTCGGGAGAATGACGATAACCATGGCCAGCAAATGAGTGGTGAATCCCGGCTTTTTGCGCGCCGCCGTCCATCGCTGCTGAAAAGCCGCGTTCTGGACGTTGCTCTCGAATTCTGCGAATGCCGCATCGGGCACGTCGGGCGGGGAGTCATGGTGCAGCACTGTCTCGGCATGTGCTATGCGTGGAATAAACCGGCGCACCGACGCGCGATAGGAGCGCGTGGCGGGGAACACTGGCCCCAGCACTTCCCGCAAATGCAATCCGTAGGTCTCGTAGAACGCGCGTTCCAGCAGCGGCAGCGGGACGCGGAGCCCGATGTATTCAAGGTACGCGGCGGGCGCGAGACGATGCTGGCGGAGCTGGTCGATATCGAAGGCGAATTCGGTGCGTATGTGCCCGTGCGGGGTTTCGTCGTAGGTGATCGAGTCTCCGTACTTTTTGACCAGCCGGGGGAACTCGATGGCGGTGGCCGGATTGATGCATTCGCTGTGGCCAATGTTATCGCCCACATAGTGCGACAGCGCACCGATCGCGAAGGCCAGCTCGTCGGCGTTTTGCGCGTTGCGAGAAAGGCTGGCGACGAAGTCTCCGGTGCGAACGTAATGAGCGAGGTCGCTGAAGAATTCCTTGCTGAAGGGGTAATAGCCCAGGTCTTGTATGGCCGAGCCGCCGTAGGCGTAAGCGTGGGCCTCGTTCAACTCGTCGTCGGTCAGCCCGGGATAGCGGCTCAGCAGCAGGGGACGTATGCTGTCGTTCCACGCCATGTCGATGATTTGCTCATGCGTGAGCACAGCGTAGGCCTGCGAAGGAATGGGCTGAAGGGCGATTAGCAGAGCCAGCAGGATGCATGCCGGACCCCTGAAATTTTGCAGAATGGCGACCGGTTTGCGGATTCTTTCCTCGCAAGACCGCAGCAGCAGTCTTGGAGTTGGATTTCAATATTGCTGCTTGAGGTTGCAGCGGCGAAGAAATCACGCAAGGGCGGGTTGGTCGCGGAGGCCTCTAGGCAAAAAACCGATAGTTGTAGCCGCCGTCTTTCTTGGCCTTGTACATAGCGATGTCCGCGTTGCGAACGAGGCTCTCCGTATCTTGAGCATGATCTGGGTAGATGCTGATTCCGATGCTCGCTGTCACTTGCAGCTCGCGGCCACCCACCATGTGAGGCACTGCCAGCATGGCGAGGAGTTTTTCTGCCACCGAAACAGCGTCGTTCGCGCTTTCGATCTCGGGAAGCAGTATTACAAACTCGTCTCCCCCTTGGCGGCTGACCGTGTCCGTATTGCGCAACGCATCGCGTAAGCGCCTGGCGACTGCTTGCGAGTGCTATCGAATTGTGCGGGATGAATTCAAGCGCCTGGCACTTCTTTAGCTCATCCCGGGCCACCAACGCTATATCCTGAACGCGAATGCGCATTTCCTCTTCCGACCGTCTGTTCGTCCTCACCGGCGCGGGCGTGAGCGCCGAAAGCGGCTTGCCGACCTTCCGCGGTGCGGGCGGAATCTGGCGCGGATATCCCGCAACCCAGATCGCGACCCCGGAGGCCTTCCACGCCGACCCGCTGATGGTCTGGCAGTTCTACTCGATGCGGCGGCGCAAGCACCTTGAGGTGAAGCCCAACCTGGCGCACTTCGCGCTGGCCGAGCTCGAACGCCAGCTTGGCGAGCGCTTTTTTCTCTGCACGCAGAATGTCGATTCGCTGCATGAACAGGCAGGCTCGCAACGTGTGCTGCATATGCATGGGCGACTCATGATGACGCGCTGTTCGCGCGAGCTGTGTCCAAGCGAGCCATTCGAAGACAGCAATGCGCACGAGACAGAGCTGCCAAAGTGCGAAACCTGCGGCGCGCTCTTGCGCCCGCATGTCTGCTGGTTTGGCGAAGTGCCTTACGAGATGGACCGCATCTTCGCCGAACTCGACCGCAGCACCACTCTGATGACGGTGGGGTCGTCCGGCGTGGTCGAGCCGGCTGCAAGCTTCGTTCGCCTGGCGCGTCGCAACCGTGCGCGCACGATCTACGTCGGCCCCGAAGAGCCTGCCAATCGCGACTATTTCGATGAGGTCGTTCTCGCCAAGGCAGGAGAGGCGCTGCCGGAGATGGTGAAGGCGATGGTCACGGCGGTATAGGGTCTATCGGTGGGCGTCGGCGGTTTTTCATCAAGGCGCGAGATCCCCGCATTCTCCTGCCAAAGTAGCTCCCCTCATCACACACTGACGTGACCTGCTTCCTCGCGCCATTTTTCCCATTTCGTAACATGAGGGGTCGCAGCAGGATGCCCGAAAATTGCCGCGTTTATCTGCCCCCAACGGGCTATTGAGAAGTTGGGCGCCTGCGCGTACATTGCTGAAATATTAATGCGCCCACTTATCTCGATGGGCCAGGAGGCCAGCCATGGAAACATTCGAGCAACGCGTTCATAAGATGACCGAGTGGTTTGCCCGCCCACGATTTAAAGGCATCGTGCGGTTGTACTCGCCCCGCCAGGTGGTGGAGCAGCGCGGCACCCTCGGCGCCGAATATCCCATCGCGCGCGACGCCGCAGAGGCTTTCTACGCTCGCCTGCGCGAGCTGTTTGACAGTGGCAAATCGATCACCACCTTTGGTCCGTACTCGCCCGGCCAGGCGGTTGCCATCAAACGTCTCGGCATCGAGGGCATCTATCTCGGCGGCTGGGCGACATCGGCGAAAGGCAGCATCACCGAGGATCCCGGGGCCGATCTCGCCAGCTATCCGCTAAGCCAGGTGCCGGATGAGGCCTCGAGCATCGTTCGCGCGCTCATCACCGCCGACAAGAACCAGCACTTCATGCGCTCCCGTATGACGCCCGAGCAGCGGGCGGCATCGAAGGTATACGACTATCGGCCGTTCATCATCGCCGACGCCGATACCGGGCATGGCGGCGACGCGCATGTGCGCAACCTCATTCGCCGCTTCGTCGAAGCCGGTGTCCCCGGATACCACATCGAGGACCAGAAGCCGGGCGTGAAGAAATGCGGACACCAGGGTGGAAAAGTGCTGGTTTCGGAGAACGAGCAAATTCAACGCCTGAACGCCGCGCGCTTCCAACTCGATGTCATGCAGGTGCCTGGAATCATCGTGGCCCGCACCGATGCCGAGGCCGCCAATCTGCTGGATGGCTGCGCCGACGAGCGCGACCAGCCGTTCATTCTCGGCGTCACCAATCTGAACTTGCCCACCTACAAGGCTGTATTCCTGGCCATTTACCGCAAGTTCTACGACGCGGGAGTGGACGACGTGCGCGGCCACCTGATGTTCTCCATGCCCCAGTCAGAGTATGACGAAGCCAACGCGTGGCTGGAGCAGACCGGACTGTTGCCGCTCATCGCCGAAGGCGCCGCAGCCTACAAGAGCAACCCCGACACGGTGCTTGACACCATGCTCGACAAAGTCGTGGGCGAATTCCTCGACAAGTGGCAGGAGGCAGCCGATCTCAAGACCTATCACCTGGCAGTGGCGGAAAGGCTTGCCTTCCGCATCAGCGAAGGCGAGTCGCTCGATGTCACTCCCGAGAAGTGGCTGGACAAGTCGAGGCTCTACTCATGGTTCGAAGCCCGGGAGATGGCTACGGCGCTGGGCATCGACGTCGAATGGGACTGCGAGCGCGCCAAGACCCCCGAGGGCTATTACCAGGTGCAAGGCGGCATCGAATACGCGATTGCCAAATCGCTTGCGGCTGCGCCCTTTGCCGACATTCTGTGGATGGAAACCAAGACTGCGGACTTGCACGATGCGAAGGAATTCGCCGACGCCATCCACGCCGAGTTCCCCGACAAAATGCTGGCCTATAACCTGTCGCCTTCGTTCAACTGGGACACAACAGGCATGAGCGATGAGCAAATGAAGCGTTTCCCTGAAGAGCTGGGCAAGCTCGGCTTCGTATTCAACTTCATCACTTACGGCGGCCACCAGATCGATGGCCTGGCAGCGGAGGAGTTCGCGACCGCGCTTAAGCAGGATGGCATGCTCTCGCTGGCCCGCTTGCAGCGCAAGCTGCGGCTGATCGAGTCTCCGTATCGCACGCCGCAGACGCTGGTCGGAGGCCCTCGCCTCGACGCTGCGCTGATGGCGGCCTCGGGAAGAACTGCCACTACCAAAGCAATGGGCAAGGGATCGACTCAGCATCAGCATCTGGTGCAAACCGAAGTCCCACCCAAGGTGTTGCAGGACTGGCTACAGATTTGGGCCGAGCACAATTCCCTGGCGCCGGGCTGGAAGGCGAAGTTGCGGCCGGTGGCTGCAGGGTCGGACTTCATCGAGCTGAGCATCTGGAACGCCGCTAAAGAAAAGGCGGGAAACATTATCTTCGCCGACGTTCATGACCGCCGCGGACACAAGCTGTTGTCCATTCGCGACATGAACACCTTTGATCCCTCACTGCGCAAACGGCGCCTGATGACGCTGGCGCACCTGTTCCTGATTCATCGCTACAAGACGACGCTGGTTCACTACCTGAGCCCGACGGAGGACAATGAGCACCAGGCGCTCAAGTTGCAGCGGCTGGGGATCTTCGGAGACGTCAATACTGAGGCCGGCCTGATCATCGTCGCCGCGGTGAATCCGGCGCGCATCAATGAGCTGCTGAATCAGGATAAAGAGGCGCTGCGCCGGCTGATCCAGAAGCAGGACCAGCCGGTAGCGGTGGGTGTGCCAGTCGCCGGCTAAGTGGGATCACCGGCATCCCGCCCTCTCCGCCGAACAGAAGGCGAGAAGGGCGGGCGTACCGCATTGCGATAGGTAAGCGCGCTTACCGGCCGTGCCTTTTCTTCTTCTTTTTCTTTGTCGGAGGAGGAGGCGGCGGTGGCGGTGGTGGGGAGGTGGCGGAGCTGTTGTCGTGCCGGACAATGCCGCCTCGATTCCCGTGCCGATCGGGCTTCCCCAACCCGTGCAGGCGTCCCATCCCGGTCCGGCACTGTAATCGCCGTTGTTACCCGTGGTGATGTCGTTAAACGTCCCCGAAGTGGTTGCCACGCTCTGGTAAAGGTTGGGATTGAGATACCCGACAGGCATGCTCAGCGACTGATTGAACAACGCAATCAAACCAGCCCACAGCGGCGCGACCGCGCTGGTGCCTCCCACAGTGAAGCTCGAACCGTCGGATTCAACCTGGTAGCCGGTCGCCGGGTCGGCATCGCCGGCAACGTCGGGAACGCCTCGCCCTTTGAAGTTGGTACTCACCGATGGGGGGACGTTGGCCTTCGATTGGTACGAAGGAAGAGGAAAGGTCTCGCTTACGCCACCACCGGTTGCACCGCCGCTGGCGCCGTCACTCCACACGACTTCGCTGGAGATGTTGCTGCCACTCAGTTGCAGTGACGTTCCGCCGCAGGCCAGCGAGTATGGGCTCGACGCTGGAAAATCCACGTGGTCGCTGCCATCGCTCACGCCGTCGCTCGATCCGTTGTCGCCACAAGCCACGCACACCGTGACACCAAGCGCTGCCGCCGATTGCAGCGCGCTGTCGTAGCTCTGCAATGACTGCGCCGTCCATGTCGATTCAGGCCCGCCCCAACTAATGGAGATCACCGAGGGCTTGTTGACATTGTCCATGGCCGCCTGGTTGATGGCGTCGAGAAAACCGGCGTCGGTATTGGGAGCGAAATAGACGACAATGGTTGCGCCCGGAGCGACTGCTCCCGCGACTTCAATGTCAAGCGCGACTTCGGTGTCAGGCCCGTTGGGATCGCCGGTGGGCTGGTTCTGCGCGCCATCGACCGAAACGGAGATCACGGTTGGCACCGCCAGCTTCAGGCTACTGGAAATAGGTTTGCAGGTCCGACGGCGCGTAGCCGCCGCCAAGCTCGATGATGCCGATGGTCTGCCCGCTTCCGTTGCCTGAGGGAAACTTGTAGGCCGTGGCGATCTGCAGCGGCGTATACGAGACAGAAGTTGCTTGCGGATTAGCCTGGCTCAGCCGAAAGTGCGCCTGCGCCTGGGGCCGGTTGTCCAGCCCGTGAACAGCTACCACAATGTGGGATAGGTCGGCAGGAATGTTCACTGCGCCCGTACGCCCCCGATAGCTGCCTCCCGGGTAATCGTACCGCTCGAGCGAGACTTGAAACGCTTTGGCGAAGTCGGCGCAGCGCCCGCTGAGAAGCACAGTCCGGGCCGCGGAATTCACTTGCGACACGGTCAGCCCGTACCCGCTGGCAAAAGCCGCGACCTGCGCTACATCGGCGGGATCGGCGCCGTAGCGCGCCTGATACTCCTCGCGCGTGAGCCGCTCGCCTTTGGCGATGAGCTTGTCGAGGCTGGGCTGCTTCTTGCCTCCGGTGCGCGGGCGCAGGACCACGGTGACGTGCATCAGTTCGTTGGGATCGAGCGTGCCGGACTTGCTGGCGCCTGGCATCGGCTTGCGCTCGCTGCCGGGAATCTTGGCGTACTTTCTGGAAGCCATGGATCCTCCTTGGGTGTGAAGCCTGGCTTTCTTGCTTCGCCGATTGTACCGGAGCGAGTGCAGCCCGTCCCGCAGGCGCTAAAAGCGCAGACGAAAATGCGCCGTTTGACGGCACGGTCTGAAAGCCCTGCCCTTTCAACGCTAATTGGGAACAGCTTTAGCCCTCCCGAGAAACCGGCGGTAGACGGGGAAGTGCCTCGCGGCGCACTCACGCCAGTCGAAGCGCGCCGCCTGCGCGAATCCTGCATGCTGTAATTGTGCCCAGCGCTCGCTGCTCAGCACAACACTCTCAATCGCAGTGGCGATTGATTCCACATCCGACGGCGAGAAGTATTCCGCTGCGTCGCCGCCCGCTTCCGGTAGCGAAGCGGCGTTGGAACACGCGACCGGCGTTCCGCAGGCCATCGACTCAATGGCAGGCAAGCCAAGGCCCTCCTGAAACGAAGGCACAATCGTCAGGTCAGCGCCAGAGTAGGCAGCGCGAACCTGATCGTCGGCGGCCCTGCCCGCGAAAATGACGCGGCCCGAGAGGCCCATTTCAGCAGCTTCGCGCCGCAGCACCGCCCGCCAATGCGGGCCGTCGCCGATGATCAGCAAGCGCATGTGGCAATCTCCCACGTTGTCGGATAAGGCGATACGCCTTCAGCAGCCCGCGAACATTCTTATGCGGCTTGAGGTTGCCCACAAACAGCAGGTAGTTGCCGTCGAGGCCGAACGCGTCATTGGTCCGCAACTGCGCGATTCGTCGCGCGGCTCAGGATAGATATGCGGAGGCACGCCGGTGTAGGTGACGGTAATTTGGTTCGGGTCAGCGCCCAGGTGTTCGACAATCGTTCGTTTGGAGTATTCCGACTGAGTGAAGATGTGGTCCGCACGCTTGGCAACGTGCCGCAATATGGGCCGCGCGTAAAGCTGACTCTTCGCACTGCGGCCTATGGTCTCGTCCAGAAGGTGGTTCAGGTCGTGAATGCTGACCAGCAACGTCCCGCGACGGAGCAGCGGAGCGTTGTAATGCGGCACATGCAGCACCTCGTATCCCCGCACTGCTCGCGCAATGTCGATCTGCTCGCGCAAGGAATAGAGCCGCGCGCTGGACAAGATAATCTCGTGCGAATACTTCGCCAGCGTCTCGCGGTGCTCAGGGAGGGTGATGAGCGCGACGGGAAACTCTCCGGACTCATGCAGCGCGCGAATGAGCTGCCCGGTGTAGGCTGCCAGGCCGGTGTACAGCCACCGCGCGTCGATGATGAGCCGGCTCATAGCAGGAACACTTTCGTCCTTGCCATGCGGTTCCGTCTACTGCGAAGGCGGAGCGGGTTTCGGCTTCGTCGTGTGCGTGGCGGCAGGCTTGTGTGCGGACGCCGCGTGATGCGGTTCGACGATGACAATGTGCTTGATCACCACCGGCTCGGTCGGCTTGTTGTTTGCGCCGGTCGGTACGCGCGCGATCTTCTTCACCAGGTCGAGGTCTTCACACTGCCCGAACAGGTTGTACTTGCCATCCAGCCAGGGCGTGGCAACCTCGGTGATGTAGAACTGCGAGCCGTTGGTGTTCGGTCCGCTGTTTGCCATGGCGAGCCGGCCCGGCACGTCGAATTTCAGGTCGCTGTTCTCGTCGTTGAACTTGTAGCCCGGCCCGCCCGTCCCCGTGCCCAGAGGATCACCACCTTGAATCATGAAGTTGGGGATCACGCGATGGAAGGTCGTTCCATCGTACAGCGGTTTTCCCTTCATGATCTGGCCGGTCTTTGGATCGGTCCACTGCTTCTTGCCCGTGGCCAGGCCGATGAAGTTGGCGACGGTCGCAGGCGCCTTGTCAGGAAACAGCGTGCAATGGATGTCGCCCATGCTGGTCTCGATGGTGGCCGTCGGCTCGGCCGGCGCAGGCGCGCTCGTCGGGGCCTTGGCACCGGCCGATTGAGCGAGAGCAGCACCGTTCAGCGACATTAGTAGAACAGCGATAAGAATTTTGCGCATGAGTTCTCCTGAAGTGACATTTGATCATACGAAAAGCCAGCCAGATCACTAACCACAGAGGCACCGAGACACCGGGTATTTCTGAATCATGGCCTCTGTGGTGAAAACCGCTATCGCTCGCTGGGTGCTACTTCCTTGCGCGTGTCCTGATGCGCCTGCTCAGCCTGGATCTGTTTCGCCGTCTTCTCTACTTCGGTGAAGACGCGCATCAGGTTGCCACCCAGGATTTTCTGCAAGTCGGCAGCTTTGTAGCCGCGCTGATACAGCGCCTCGGTAATCTTCGGCAGATCGGCGGCGGAATCAATTCCCTGCGGCGAGCAGTCGATGCCGTCAAAGTCCGAGCCGATCCCTACGTGATCGATGCCTGCCACCTTCACCATGTGATCGATGTGGTCAATCAGGTCGCTGAGCGGCGGACGAGGCAGCTTTTTCTCCAGCACAGCTTCGGCGGCGTAGAGCTCCTGCATCTCCTGAGGAGTATGCTCAGCCATGAAGAGCTGTTGCACCCTCATGTAGTCAGGGTCCTTCTCATCCTTCAGCTTCTTCGATGTATCGACCCACTTCTGCGAGATGAAACCGCAATAGAAGTTCACCTGGGCGACGCCCCCGTTGCGCGCCAGCGCGACCAACATGTCGTCGGTCATGTTGCGCGGAACGTTGGTCAGCGCGCGCGACGATGAGTGCGAGGCGATGACCGGGGCGCGGCTGGCAACCAGTGCCTGATAGAAGGTGCGGTCGGCCACGTGCGAGATGTCGACCATCATGCCCAGGCGGTTCATCTCGCGCACCACCTGGCGGCCAAAGTCGGTAATGCCGTCGTGGTGCTGCACGCTCTTGTCATCCAGGTCGCCGCTGGAGTCGCCCAGTTCGTTGGTGTTCGACCACGTCAGTGTCATATAGCGCACGCCCAGGCGGTAGTAGTCGCGCAGCACGCGAATGTCGCCTTCGATGGCGTGCCCGCCCTCAACGCCCATCAACGCAGCCAGCTTGTGCTGGCGATGCGCGGCGAGGATGTCCTGGGTGCTGAAGGCCATCATCATCTTGTCGGGATGCAGCCGCGCCTGCTCATAGACCGAGTCGATCATGTCGAGCGCGCGCTTGATCTCGTGCCCCTTGTAAAGCTTGGGATCGACCCAGATCGACCAGAACTCCGCGCCCAGGTTGCCGGCCTTGATCTTGGCGAAGTCCATGTAGCCCCTGCCGGCATCCTGCGAGAGATCGAAGTTCTCATCGACAAAGCGGCCGGGCGTGTCGGCGTGGGTGTCGATGACCAGCGCCGAGTTGTGGATGGCACGCCAGCCTTGTTGAGTTGTGGCTGGCGCTCGGACCGTGATTGCGGGACCTTGAGGTTTGCCGCAATTAAATCCGCCCGGGCAGTCGCCTACGACGCCCTGCACCGGAGTTCTCTGGGAAGTGGATTGAGCATTGCCGGACGATTGTGCCAACATTGGCAGCGATAGCATCACGAAAACAGCGACAACCCGGATGAGGTTCCGCATCAAATGGTGGTCTCCATGCCAGAGAATACGCGATGGGATTGTAAATGAAGGGGACCTCCTCAGCCGGACGTATGGCGCGAATCTCACCGGAACCCGACTTTCTTGCGATAACATTGAGCTAAATGAACAGTCTTGTCGCAGATAAGCGCGCTGATCTCGAAGGTATCTGCCGCCGTCATCGGGTACGCCGGATCGATCTTTTTGGTTCCGCGACCAGCGAGGAGTTTGATCCAGCAAGCAGCGACTTGGATTTCCTGGTCGCCTTCGACGATCTTCCAACAGAGGACTATGCCGATGCGTACTTCGGTCTATTGGAAGATCTTCAGTCGTTGTTCCAGAGGCCGGTGGACCTGGTCGTCGACTCCGCCATCAAGAACCCCTACTTTCGTCAGGCCGTAGACAAAACCCGAGCGGTACTCTATGCGGCTTGAGTCGCTAAAGTATCTTTACGACATAACTCACGCAGCTAAGTTGGCGCTGGATTTCGTTCAGGGGAAAACCTTTTCCGACTATGCTTCCGATGCCATGCTTCGCTCTGCCGTCGAGCGTCAACTGGCAATCCTGGGCGAAGCTCTAACTCAGCTTGCGAAGATTGATTCGCAAACCGCATCTCGGATCACCGAATACCAGCGAATCATCGCCTTCCGCAATATTCTCGTCCATGGCTATGTAGAGATCGACGACCGTATTGTCTGGAACGTCCTACAGCAATACTTGCCGGGATTGAAAACCCAAGCTGAGGCCTTGCTGGCCGAACCATGAAGAGCGTGGTCGCCGGTACAGCTCCGAGCCGTCACAAGCCGTCACCGCGATGGACCACTGCTTCTCTAGCTGCCATTACTCTAGCCAGCGCCTGCCTGCGCCTGCTTCGTCTCGGCCAGAAGAGCTACTGGTGGGACGAGATCGCGACCATCCACCTCGCGCGATTGCCTCTGCCGGATTTTCTGCATGCTCTGTGGCGGTTCGAAGCCAACATGTCGTTCTACTACCTGCTGGCTCGGGGGTGGATTCACTTTGGCGATACTGAATCCTGGCTACGATTGCTGTCAGCCATTTTTGCGATCGCAGCGATACCCGCGATTTATGCGGTCGGGAAGGTAGTCTCGGGAAGGACGACCGGCCTGCTGGCGGCGCTACTACTCTCGGTCAATGCCGCTCATGTGGCCTACGCGCAGGAAGCTCGCAGCTATAGCCTTCTCATCTTTCTGAGCCTGCTGTCGCTGCTCTTCTTCCTCCGAATGGAAGAGTCGGGCACGGCGAATGCCGTCCTTTATGTTGTGGTCTCCACACTTGCGGTTTACACCCACTTCTTCGCGGCCTTCTTTCTCATTGCGCAGTGGAGTTCGCTGCTCTGGCGGCGTTCGCTGAGAACGCCTTGGATTAAGTTCCTATTGCCCATCTTCGTCACAGCGATTTTGATCTCGCCCGCACTCGCCTACATGGCGTTTCGCCGCTCGGAACAACTGGCGTGGCTCGGCCATCCCAACTTCAGAGAGATTGTCCAACTGGTCTACGTTCTGGTTGCTGACCTTGGGGCCTATCGCCGGGTGTTGGCAATCCTCTATCTACTGCTCAGCCTGGTTGGCCTAAGCAGTCTGGTCTTGACAGCGCGAAGGAGAGAGGATGCCGCGGAACGCTGGCGCATTCTCGTCGTAGCCATATGCGCGGTGTTGCCGGTGGCTCTGGTCTACGCCATCTCGTTCTGGACACCGATCTTCTTTCCGCGCTTCCTGCTGGCCTGCCTGCCGCCATTTGTGCTTCTGGCAGCACAGGGCCTCACCGAGCTTCGGCCAGCGTGGTTCAGACTCGTGCTTGGCGCGCTCGTGGTTGCGCTTTCCCTCGGAGCGCTGCGCTCGTACTACCAGCGTCCTAAAGACGATTGGCGCGGGCTGACGGCTTACTTGCTGCAACAGGCGCAACCTGGAGACATCGTTGTGGCGCTTCCGCCCGGCGCAGAGGAGCCGATCCAGTACTACAGCCCCAAACTCGGATCGGCACCTTCGCCTGAACTGTCGTACCTCGGGCCGGACACGTTAGTACAGGACATTGAAGGTCACCGGGCCACGGGCAAGGCCCTGCCGAGTGCCAGGCTATGGCTCGTGGAATGGGGCGATAGTCCGGAGTCAAAGAAGACTCCTGTCGGCACTCACGCCGGATTATCAGTCCCTCGAGGAGAAACAGTTTCCAAATTCGTTGACGGTGGAGTTGTACGCGAGAAGCGGCAGGTAAGGAAGCCCTCTACCCAGGATTCCGCTGCGCTTCATTCTGGGCTGTCATGGCACGCCCTTCGGGCTCTGAACGGATGCGCCGGTTCTGAAACCGCATCAGGCAAAGGGGTTTTCGATACGAAGATCGCCGAAGCGCCGTCCGGATTTCAGGTCTTCGCTGTACAACACTTTGCAGCCGGCTTCCGTAGCCGCGGCGACGATCAGCGCGTCATACCACGACAGACGGTGCTTGCCGGTCAAGCGCAGCGCTTCAGAATACAGGGCCGGCGAAGAATGCACGGCCATCAGCGGGCGAAAGACCGTCGCCAGGTATTGCTCGGCTTCGGCGACTGTCATGGGCTGGGCAAATCGCCGCGGGGCAACGTTGAAGAACTCCTGCACGACCTGGTAACTGACCATGCCCTTGCGCGTGGCCACGGCCTGGTGAATGAGTTGCGTAGCGCGTCGGGCCTTGGCGGCAGAATCGCGGTCGAAACTATAGATGAAGATGTTGGTATCGAGGAAGAACCTATCGCTCATTCATCTCGTCCCGGCTGAAACGACGGCCAGCGCTGACGTGGCGGAGCCGCCGCATCAGGGCTTCCACCTCCTGCCCATTGCCGGCCTGAGCGGTGAATTGCAGCAACCATTCGCGAAAAGCCGCGTTCAGTGTCCGCCGCTGGGAGCGGGCCACCTGCCGGGCCTGCTCAATCAGGTCGTCATCAGCACTGAGGGTAACATTCTTCACAAGCACAGTGTACACGAGAATCGTGTGATCGACTGAGTTCGTCAGCCCAATACAAGAAGGACTTCTTCAGGACGTAATTCCACGACCGGCATTGGCCTGTGCAGCCGATTCTCTTTGCGAGACTCGCATCCTGACCAAACCGTTTGTCATCACGAGCGAAGCGAGGGATCTGTTCTCCTCGACTTGCAAGAGCGCTTGCGTATGCCAGCACCTATCGCACTGCACACGAGAGCAGATTCCTCGCGCCAACTGAAGGCGCTCGTAATGACAAGTTCTAAAATGTGGTCTCCAACGCTGGGTAGGACCGTCAGATTGATGCGAATCGGCTTTCAGCCGAAGACACACTCTTTCTAGACGATTACCCAGGATTCCGCTTCGCTCCATCCTGGGCTGTCATCGCACGCCCTTCGGGCTCAAATTCACACGACGAGCGCACTTATCCTTCGATCGCGCGAAGGATGCAAGGCCGGAAATCCGAAGCTAGGTCCGGAAGAAGTCCTTGATCGCCTGCCACATCACCTGGCCGCCGACGTCGGCGATGGACTTGGTCAGCGGAATGTCTTTCGGGCAGACTTCGACGCAGTTCTGCGCGTAGCCGCACTCCTGAATACCACCATCGCCCATCAGCGCTTTCAGGCGATCGACCTTGAGCGCCTTGCCCGTCGGGTGGGTGTTGAACAGGCGTACCTGTGAGATGGTGGCTGCACCGACGAATCCAGTTTTGTCGTTGAACTGCGGGCAGGCTTCCATGCAGCAGCAGCAGGAGATGCAGCGCGACAGCGGATAAGCTTCTTCCTGCTCAGACGCCGACTGCCGCGGGCCCGAGCCGAGATCGTAGGTGCCGTCGACCGGGACCCAGGCCTTCACCGCCTTGAGGTTCTCGAACAGCACGCTGCGATCAACCGAAAGATCGCGGATGACCGGGAACTTGGAGAACGGTTCCAGCGTGACGGGCTGCTCCAGGTTGTCGATGAGAGCCGAGCAGGCCATGCGCGCCCGCCCGTTGATCAGCATGGCGCACGAGCCGCAGACCTCTTCCAGACAGTTGGAATCGTAGGTGACGGGCGTGGTCGCCTTGCCGTCGCGCGTCACCGGCTTGGCGGCGATATCCATCAGCGAGGAGGTGACATTCATGTTCCGCCGGTAGGGCAGCTCAAACTCCTCCCAGTGGGGCTTGGAGTTGGGGCCGTCCTGGCGCTTAATCTTGATGACGATAGTTTTGCCGTTAGTTTTAGAGTTTGTAGCCATGATGATGTTCAGCAATTAGTTGTTAGCCGTTGGTAGTTGAAACCGACCTAGCCGGTTCTTTCGCTCGCCGGCCTTCATCGCGCTCGCTTAAACTCAGTTTGTCCAAACATTCCCGGGGCCAGAATCGTACCGGAGCTCTTCACGTAAGTAAGCCGCACATTCCCCAGAGCGCCCGCGATCTCCAACCCACCGTCCTTATACAAAGCTCCAACCTTTGTTGAACCTTCTACAATCAGGAATTCATCCCCGTTACGAACGATCTCCATCTGTTCGTTTGCGTTTTTCGTATTGACCCATTTCCCTACAAATTCGGAGCCCGGCTTGGAACAGGCCAAGATGGGCAATAACAGCGCGGCAACCAACAAGGCTGCCTTGCTATATCTTGAAAAATGCATTGGTCTGACCACCTTCCTGCAAGGTTCGATGACAACCAGCATGGTTACCCTTTTTCACGAAGCCGCATCATAGCGTCTCGGTCTTGGCGTGATCAGCGATGTATCCACTGCCTCGAACTCGAAGCGCGGCTCGTCGGCGTCGGCGGCGAAGTACGCCTTCGTCGTCTTCAGCCAGTTGGCATCGTCGCGCTCCGGGAAGTCCGGCTTATAGTGCGCGCCCCGCGATTCGTTACGCATCTCAGCACCCTGCGCGATCACGCGCGCCAGTTGCAGCATGTTGTAGAGCTGCCGCGCAAAGACGAACGACGTGTTCGCCCACATACTGCGGTCACTCAGGTTCACGTGACGATAGCGCTCCAGCAGCTCGACCAGCTTCGCGTCGGTCTCTTTGATGTTCTTGTTGTAGCGGATGACGGTCACGTTCTTGGTCATGATGTCGCCCAGTTCGCGCCACAACAGGAACGGGTTCTCCGTTCCATCGTTGTTCATGAGCCGGTGATTGATCTCTTCCTGCCGCTTCTTTTCCGAATCGAAGACGTGATGCGGCGGGGTGCGGCCGCTCTTGTGTACGTTGTGCGCATACTCCATGGCATCGGGCCCGGCGATGAACCCACCATAGATGCACGACATCAGCGAATTTGCACCCAGGCGGTTCGCGCCGTGAATGGAATAGTCGGCCTCGCCGCAGGCATAGAGGCCTTCGATGTTGGTGCGCTGCTTGAAGTCCACCCAGAGGCCGCCCATGGTGTAGTGCATGCCGGGGAAGATCTTCATCGGCGTGTCGCGCGGGTCGTCGCCGACAAACTTTTCGTAGATTTCGAGGATGCCTTCCAGCTTGCGGTCAAGGATTTTTCGATCGATGTGCGTCAGGTCGAGATAGACCATCGGCTGGCCGTCGATGCCCAATCCGTGCTCGTAAACGACCTTGTGAATAGCGCGGGTCGCCACATCGCGCGGAACGAGATTGCCGTACTTGGGATACCACTCCTCGAGGAAGTACCAGCGCTCGTTCTCCGGAATGCTCTTGGGATCGCGCTTGTCGCCCGGCGTCTTCGGGACCCACACCCGGCCGCCTTCGCCGCGTGCCGACTCGGACATCAGGCGCAGTTTATCTTCGCCGGGAATCGACGTCGGGTGCACCTGGATGAACTCGCCGTTGGCGTAATAGGCCCCCTGCTGATACAACGCCGACTGCGCCGATCCGGTGCAGACCACTGAGTTGGTCGACTTGCCAAAGATGGCGCCGATGCCGCCGGTCGCGATAATCACCGCTTCCGCCGGGAAGGTGACCACCTGCATCGAGTGCAGGTCCATGGCGCAGATGCCGTGGCACACGCGGTTGTTGTCGAGTACGGCGGAGAGGAATTCCCAGGCTTCGTACTTCGTGACCTTGCCTTCCGCCTCGTAGCGGCGCACCTGCTCGTCGAGCGCATAGAGAAGCTGCTGGCCGGTGGTGGCGCCCGCGAAGGCGGTGCGATTGTAGAGCGTTCCACCAAAGCGGCGGAAGTCGAGGACGCCCTCCGGCGTGCGGTTGAACGGCACGCCCATGCGGTCGAGCAGGTCGATGATGCCGGGCGCCATGTCGCACATCAGCTGCACCGGCGGCTGGTTGGCGAGGAAGTCGCCGCCATAGATGGTGTCGTCGAAATGCTGCCAGGTGGAGTCGCCTTCGCCTTTCAGGTTCTTGGCGGCATTGATTCCACCCTGCGCGCATACCGAGTGAGACCGCTTGACCGGAACGATGGAGAACAGGTCGACGTGACCGCCCATCTCCGCAACCTTGATGGTGGCCGAAAGTCCCGCCAGCCCCCCACCGACAATGATGATCTTAGGATGTGCCATAGTAAGTAATCAGCAACTAGCAACCATTCGACGCCGCTTGCCTTGTATCAGGGCACCCTTCGGCTTCGCTCGGGCAGGCTAAGCTTCAGCCGGGCCCTTTAAGTCCAACATGTCGAACCCGAAACTCGAAACCTGGAACTTGAAACTTCACAACCGATCACTGGCCACCGGCCACTGACTAATCGTGCATAATCACCGGCACCTGGTCAGCCGGCGTCGTTACAAATCCGGTAATCGAGTACACACCGATGCCGACCAGCGCGATTGCCAGCGCCAGACAGACATAGCCAAATTTGCGCCGCGCCTGCTCGCCGACGGTGAATCCCCATTTCGCGGCGAACAGCCATACTCCATAACTGAAATGCCAGGACGCCGCCACGATACCGACCACGTAGAAGGCCACCATCCACGGGCTCTGGAAAGCAAACCAGACCTTGGAGAACGCATACCCGTAGCCGCCGTTCATCAGGTGCACTCCGGTAAAGCGCATGTCGATCACGTGATAGGCGATGTAAATCAGCGTGATGATGCCGGTCCAGCGCTGCGCGGTGTACAGCCAGTTGCCGGTCCAGGGATAGTCGCCCACGTTCGATTCGCCACGGTACCAGATCCAGATCCCGTAGAGCCCGTGGTAGATGAGCGGAATAAAGATGAAGACCCACTCCAGCACGTGCACGAACGGCAGGCTGGTGAGGAACTTCACCTGGTCGTTGTAAGCCTGCACGCCATGCATCGATTCCGAGTTCGAAATGAAGTGCTCGAGCAGGAAGGCCCCGATGGGAACGATGCCGCTGAGCGAATGCAGCCTGCGGAGAATGAATGAATAACCCTGGCCCGCCCGGAGCGGGGCCACGCCTTTCTGAACCGCTGCGGAACTGGATTCGATAGGACTGGCGGTAGAAGCCACGACGCCGACTCCTTATGATTCGCAGAGATGATGCGCGAACCTTTGATTATCAAATTCGCTAACAGAGCAAGTCAAGAAATCTGGGTGCGCCCGTGTTGATTTTGGCGCGAGCACGTTCCGTAGTTCAGACCGTCAGCGGCCTGAACCTGTGCGCAAGAGCCGGAGCTCCTGCCATGCACATTGTGCTAATGAATGAGATTACAAGATGACGCAGCCGGATTCTTCGTGACGCCAATCACAACACATTGTGAGGATGCTGTTCGTGCAGGCGATCGGCCCAATCCAGAAACTGGCGGAAGGCAGCGCCACGATGGCTGTACTGCGCCTTTTCTTCGGCGGTGATCTCAGCGAACGTCTTGTTGATGAGCGGGAAGAAGAACAGCGGATCGTAGCCGAAGCCGTTCTCCCCGCGCGGCACGTGAAGGATGATGCCTTCAGCTTTGCCGTGGAACGTCGCCAGCATGTGGCCGTTGCGGGCGACGGCAATCACACAGACGAAGCGCGCGGTGCGGAATTCGTCGGGAATGTCGTGCAATTCGCGCAGCAGGCGCGCGTTGTTGGCCTCGTCGTCCGAGTTGGGAGCGTCGTCGGGGGCGTGGGCTTCGTCGGCGGCGTAGCGGGCGGAGCGGACGCCGGGCGCGCCGTGCAAGGCGTCGACCTCCAGCCCGGAATCGTCGGCGATGACCAGTTCCCCCTCGGCGTACTTGCTGTAGTGCTCGGCTTTCTTGCGGGCGTTCGCTTCGAAGGTCAGGCCGTCTTCGATGACGGTCGGAATTTGAGCAAACCCGGGAAGCGTGGCGATTTCAATGTCGTGGGCGGCAGCCGCGCCGACGAGGTCGCGGATCTTGCCAGGGTTGGAGGTGGCGACGAGCACGCGGCGCATGGTGTTTCTATTATTTCATTTGCTTGGTCATTACGAGCCCGCCGCGGCGGGCCAGGGACCTGCTCTGGTTGACGCGACCAGCGGTCTCGCTAAGGGATGAGTCTCGGGCTGCGAGAGCAGGTCCCTCGCGCCAAACGAGGGCGCTCGTAAATGACAGTTCAGATAAACAATTTGTCCCCGTGTACGCCCCCGTTTATCATCGTCGGTTTGGCCGATGCACCTCTTCCGTGTGATGCGCGTCCTAGCTGGCACGCTTGGCGCGTATTACAACGAACTGTAATCAGGGGTGCACGGTGCAACTTGAGCCATCGCATGAATCTCATCCTTTATCGTTTCATCTACCTCATCTTCCGCACGAGGCCCACATGCTAAGGTCGCTCTTCATCGGCCTCTCCGAAAACAAGCCGCTTCGCCATTTCGCCGAAAACTCACCGATGGGACTGCGCTTTTCCAGCCGCTTCGTCGCCGGGACGCAGTTGCCCGACGTCATCCGCGCCACCGAAACGGTGAACGCTTCCGGCGCGACGGTCAGCATCGACAACCTGGGCGAGAACGTCACCAATGCCGACGAGGCGAAGCACAGTGCCGAGCTCTATCACCAGATGCTCGACCAGATCGCGTCGCGCAAGCTGAACGCCAACATCAGCCTCAAGCTGACCCACATGGGGCTGGATGTCGATCCGGACCTGGCCTTCCGGCAGGTGACGGAACTGGTCGACCATGCAGTGCGCATCAACAACTTCGTGCGCGTGGACATGGAAGGCTCGCCCTACACCCAGAAGACCATCGACTTTGTGCGCGGGCTGCATCGGCTTCCCGGGCATGACAAGAAGGTAGGCACAGTCATTCAGTCGTATCTCTACCGCAGCGAAGATGACGTGAACACGCTGCTCGCGGACGGCATTCGCATTCGACTGTGCAAGGGCGCGTACAACGAGCCGGCGGACATTGCTTTCCCAAAGAAGGCGGACGTCGATGCCAATTACCTGAAGCTGGCCAAGATGCTGCTGAAAAGCGGTGTCTATCACGGCCTGGCCACGCACGACGAGAAGATCATCGCCACCATGAAGCAGTTCGCGGCGACGGAGAAGATTCCGCCGGCAGAGTACGAGTTTCAGATGCTTTATGGCGTGCGCCGCGACTTGCAGGAGCAACTGGTACGCGAAGGCTACGGCCTGCGGGTGTACATCCCGTTTGGTACGGAGTGGTATCCGTACTTCATGCGCCGCCTGGCGGAGCGCCCGGCCAATGTGTTCTTCATCGCCAAGAACATGCTCAGGCGGTAGGGGCGGCACCAGTTTTGTTTTGTCATCACGAGCGAAGCGAGGGATCTGCTCTCGCTCGCCTTGGAACAACAGATCTCTCGCTGCGCTCGTGATGACAAGACTCCCAGGTTTTCTGAAGCCTTAACTCCTTGTGACCTCCGTGCCTCGGTGGTGAAAATTCTTTTGTTGTCTCTGCTATTCTCGCGGCGTGGCCAAGAAGAGCGTGACCAAGCCCTCCATCAGCATTGTCGGACCGGGAAACCTCGGCTCGGCGCTGGCTGTCGAGCTGGCGCGCGCAGGATACCCCGTCCGCTACATCGTGAGGCGGGCAGGCAGTAAGGTTACGCGCCCGAAAGTTCTGGCGCGTCGCGTTAAGGCGGAGCTTGTTGTGCTGGGCGAGACCCCGCTCGACACCGACATCGTGTGGATCACCGTGCCCGATGACACGATCGCCGCAGTCGCCGGACAATTAGCGTCATCTCAGCTGTGGAAAGGCAGGATCGTCTTTCATTCCAGCGGCGCCTTGACCAGCGAAGAACTCTGGCCCCTGTGGGAGAAGGGCGCGGGCGTGGCCTCGGTGCATCCTATGATGACCTTCGTTACCGGGAAGAAACCGTCATGGCAGGGGGTTGCGTTTGCCATCGAAGGAGATGAGGAAGCCGCGAAGGTCGCGCACGGAATCGCTGGCGATCTGGGAGGCACTGCTTTCGAGATCGCGAAGCGCAACAAAGTGCTGTATCACGCCTTCGGCAGCTTCGCCTCGCCGTTAGTGATCGCGCTTATGAGCGCCATGGAGCAGGTCGCCGAAGCGGCGGGCGTCCCTTCTGCAAAAGCGAAGGAAATGATGGTTCCGCTGTTACGGGAGACCCTCAATAACTATCTCGCACGGGATGCACCCAGCGCCTTCAGCGGACCGCTGGTGCGAGGCGATGTCAAGACCGTCCGCAAGCATCTGGTGGAATTGAAGCGCACGCCCGAAGCGCGAGAAGCGTATTTGGCGTTAGCCAGGGCCGCGATCAAGAGATTGCCGGTGAAGAACCGGGATGAGTTAGAGAGGCTATTGCGCTCCGCCGCGCGGGAGAAGTAGCCAGTGCGGTGGCACAGCCTCACGCAAATGAGAGTCCGAAGGGCCCCGAGCTGACCGGGCGCTGAAGCGCCGCTCCATCACTACCACCCCGTAAACAGGTGCCCCATCTTCTCTTTCTTGGTGCGCAGATAATGTTCGGAGGTTTCGTAGGGCTCGACCTCGGCGGAGACGCGCTCGACGACTTCGATCCCGGCGCTCTCCAGGGCGGCGACTTTGTCGGGGTTGTTCGAGATCAGCCGCACCTGTTTTATTCCGAGCTGCTTCAGAGCCTCGGCGGGAAGGGCGTACTGGCGGTAGTCAGCGTCGAAGCCTAGTTGCTCATTAGCTTCGATGGTGTCGAGCCCTTTGTCCTGCAACTCATACGCCTGCAACTTGGCCATCAGTCCGATGCCGCGGCCTTCCTGCTGCTCGTAGAGAAGGATGCCCGCGCCGGCTTCGGCGATCATCGCCAGCGACAACTCGAGCTGCTGGCGGCAATCGCAGCGCATGGAGCCGAAGACGTCTCCCGTCAGACACTGTGAATGGATCCGAACCAGCGGCGGAGCGCTGTGAATGTCGCCCATCACGAGCGCGACGGCGCTTTCCTTGCGCTGCTCGGCCTTCCCATCGGCGGCCTTGCCGTTAGGCTTGGCGGGAAACTCACCCTCGAAGCCGAAAATGCGGAACTGTCCCCAGCGTGTGGGGAAATCGGCTTCGGCAAGCTTGCGGACGTTCGGCTGACTCACACCGCAATTATAGCCATCTCAACTGTTCTGCAGATTGCTCAGGGCTCGTTATCTGTTTTTACGGTCACGATCAGCAGCAGGTTGTCGCCTTTCAGTCCGCGGCGGTACAGATCTTGCAGCAGCCCTTCCCAGGCATTCTGGCTTTCGCCCGAGCTGCGCATGAAGGCCAGCAACTGGCGCGTGCCATCCTGGCGTACGCCGTAGGCCACCAGCATGTGCACGCGCTGCCGACCGCTGGGACGGCGCATGCGCAAGCTGACGCCATCGAGGAACAGATAGGCCCACTCGTCGGCCAGCGATGCCTGATGAAACTGTCGCACCGCGTCGTCCAGCTCCCGGGTCAGCCGGGAGACGGTTTGCGGACTCACTGGCTCGCCCGTAAGGATCGCCACCAGCCGTCCCACTTGCCGCGTGCTGATGCCGCGCAGAAACGCTTCCCGGATCAGCAGCGACACCTCCTCGGCCCGGCGCTGAAACTTCTGTAACACCTGGGGAAGAAAGCCCCGCTTGCGAGTACGCGCAATGCGCAGCCGCAGGGTTCCGAAGCGGGTGACGAAGTCGCGCTCGTAGTAGCCGTTGCGATAGTCTTGCCGCGACTTCTGCCGGCTGTGGCGCGGGCTCACCATATACAAGTCGCGCTGCCGCTCCGACAGCAACTCGAACAGCCGACGCATGCTCTGCTGCACCTGCCCCTGCAGATCGCCCCAGAAACTCTCTTGCAACTCGCTGACGAAATGTTGGAACTGCTCGGTGATCGGTATAACCTTGCCCATGGGTGTAAGTCTCCTTTCGAGAAACGGCTTCTGCTTGTGAGGCAAAAAGCCAACTTACACCCTCTCGCTTTTACACAATCGAGGTTACGTCACCTGTTCATCCCCTCCGTTGGGCCAAAACCCACAAGCTCTGCTATGCTCTCCGGTTCTCTTCTTCGGAGGTCGCATTGCGCATTAAAGCCCTTCTTACTGCCCTGTTAGTGTTCCCCTTGGTCGCCGCAGCCCAACAAAGCTCTTCCGCTAAAGCCGCCGAACCCGTCTTGCCCTATTCGCCTAGCCTCGACCTCACTGACATGGACCGCAGCGTCGATCCATGCGTCGACTTCTACACCTACTCCTGCGGCGGCTGGATGAAGAACAACCCCATCCCGGCGGACCAGACATCGTGGGAGGTCTACGCCAAACTCTACGAAGACAACCTCGCCTACCTGCGCGGCATTCTTGAACAGGCTGCGGCGGAGAAGGACCGTGATGCGGTCACGCAGAAGATTGGTGATTACTATTCCGCATGCATGGATGAGGCGAAGGTCGAGAGTCTCGGCGCCAAGCCGATGCAGCCGGAGCTGGACTCCGTCGCCAATCTGAAAAGCACCAACGAACTGGCACCCTTGATCGCCAACCTGCAAATGGCTGGGGTGCGCGTGCTATTCCGCGCAGGACCGGAGCAGGACCCGGACGACTCCGACGTCATGATCTTCGCGCTAGGGCAGGGCGGGCTGGGGCTCCCCGACCGCGACTACTACGTAAAAGACGACGCTAAGTCCAAAGAAACTCGTGAGCGCTATTTGCTACACGTGCAGAAGGTCTTCGAGCTGCTGGGCGATTCGCCTGAGGTGGCAAAGCAGAATGCTGATACGGTCATGCGCATGGAGACGGGCCTGGCTAAGGCGTCACTGACCCGCGTCGAGCGCCGCGATCCCTACAAGCAGAAGCACAAGATGCCTCCCGCCGATCTCAATAAGATCGCGCCTGACTTTGACTGGCCGGAGTTCATGGCAACCGCCAAAGTACCCAGAATGGACGTCATGAACGTTGGGTGGCCGGCGTTCTTCCAGGAGATGAACAGCCAACTGAAGTCGGCATCGCTGGCGGACTGGAAAGCTTATCTGCGCTTTCATGTGGCCAACTCGCAAGCGCCGTATCTTTCGTCGCCGTGGGTGAATGAAGACTTTGCGTTTTACCGCCAATACCTGCGCGGAGCAAAAGAGTTGCAGCCGCGCTGGAAGCGCTGCGTGCAGTATGTCGATGATGATCTGGGCGAGGCGCTGGGCCAGGTTTACGTGCGGAAGACGTTTTCGCCCGAGACCAAGGCGGCCACGCTCGACATGACGCGGCGTATTGAAGACGCCATGGCGCTACGTATTCAGCAGCTCACCTGGATGAGTCCCGCGACCAAGCAGCAGGCGCTGGCCAAGCTGCACGCCATCCGCAACAAGGTCGGATATCCCGACAAGTGGCGCGACTACAGCTCGGTAAAGATCGTGGCCGATGATTTCTACGGCAACACCCTGCGCGCGACAGAGTTCGAGACGCACCGGCAGATTAACAAGATTGGCAAGCCGGTTGACCGCAACGAGTGGGACATGACGCCGCCCACCGTGAATGCCTACTACGACCCGCAGATGAACGACATCAACTTCCCCGCCGGCGTGCTGCAGCCTCCGCTCTACGACCCGAAGATGGACGACGCCCCCAACTACGGCGACACGGGCTCGACAATCGGGCATGAACTCACGCATGGCTTCGACGATGAAGGACGGCAGTACGACGCCAAAGGCAATCTCAAGGATTGGTGGACCAAGAAAGATGCCGAACAGTTCACCAAGCGGGCGGATTGCGTGGTCGATCAGTATGGGCAATACGTGGTGGTTGACGACGTCCACATCAACTCGAAGCTGACGGAGGGCGAAGATGTTGCCGACCTGGGAGGGACGATCCTGGCCTACATCGCGTGGAAGGATGCCACCAAGGACAAGCAATTGCATCCCATCGATGGGCTCACCCCCGAGCAGCGCTACTTTATCGGCTTCGCGCAGTGGGCGTGCGAGAATGACCGGCCTGAAGATGCGCGGCTGCGCGCCGTCACCGATCCGCATTCTCCGGCAAAGTACCGCGTGAACGGAGTGGTGGTAAACGTGCCGTGGTTTGGCGAAGCCTTTGGGTGCAAGCCGGGCTCACCCATGGTGAAGCCGAGCGACAAGGTTTGCCGGGTGTGGTGAGGACTACTGCGCCCACGCCTTGCGGAAGATCGCGATGGGATCGTCGCCGAGCTTTGCGTCGAGATCGAGGTACCCGTCGCGAAGCACCCAGTAGTACTTCTTGAGCAGCTCGGTAAATAGATCCAAAGCCCCGTCGAGTCGGCGAAGCGCGGGGGCAAGCGCGCCGGGCGTTCTCTCACGTGAGAGGAAGTGCGGCTCCATCTGCTGCTTCAGATGGGCAGCGGTCTGGTCGAGCGCAGCAGCGTCGTCCGCCAGTTCACGGGCGTTGAGCTTCTGGTGGAAGAGGTCAGGATAGTCACCAAGTTGCACAATTGTGCGACGAAGTGACAGGTTTGCCTCGGGCGCCAGTAACCGCCGCAGCCGCATGGTCGTGGCGTCGGCGTAGGCCCCGCGAATGAGATCCAGAAAGGCGTTGCTGTTCCCTGCCAGATCAGGATTGGGACCGAGGACATCGTTCTCCAGCCGGCGGTAAAGCTCGCGGTCGGTAATAAGTGCGAGCACCTGGTTGGCGATCTCACGCAGTTCACGCGAGGCGCGTTCCCGAAATTGTTTTTCGTTCAGCATGACTCCGCAGTCTAGATCAGCGGACCGGTCTCTATCTGTGAGGTTGGTCACCGGCGAGCTAGACTAGAAGCCGTGCCGTCTCATAAATGGGAAGGTGGAATCCCTCTGGGGCTAAAGCCCCATATTTCCTGGTTCCTTGCGGCACCCTTCGACGGCGCTCAGGGCAGGCTTCGAAGCCGTGCCCTTTCAAAACCGATTTATGAGATAGCGATAGCCCCTAGTAAAGAGGCGACGCTGAGCGTCGCCTGGGAGCGCGGTCGAACCCACCACCGCCTGAGTATGACTGGAACGACCCCCTACTTCTTATTGGTCTTCGGGGCCTTCTTGGCAGCTTTCTTGGCCGGCTTTCCGGCGCCTTGTGTGCTGCTTCTCGTGCCTGGCTTCTGGTTTCCGCCGCCTCGGGCGAGAATCACCTGCGGCGGGAAGATCGTGCTCGACGGTTCCACATACTGAAGAGACATCTTACTGTCCTTTGAAGGTTCTCCCTTGATGGAGGCGCACGTTCCCTTGTGCGCTGCCGAAAGATAGCACGCCGGAGTACAGATAGCCCACAAAATGTTCTGTTTTGGCGTCGAAATCGTTACCCGAACAAGCTCGTAATCCGAACACTCCTGGAGCTGGAATGCGCCCACGCTCCCTGTGACGCACGGCACTGAAAGTTGCTCTCTTCCGGTCCGAAAATAGCAGACATGATTGCCCACAGCACTGTCCTCGATCTCCAGCGGATCGAGAGCTTCTCCCATCTCCGCGCCCAGGCCCGGCAGATGGGTCCCCGGCGACTGGCCATTGTTGTCGCGGATGATGAAGTCGCCCTGACGGCGGCGGATCAAGCTCTGCAGATTGGGATCGCGAATCCGGTCCTTCTGGGAAACCTCGACAAGATCCGTCGCAAAGCTGAAGACCTCGGGCTTCATGCCTTGCTTTCCAAAGCCGAGCTCGTCGGTACGGAGGACGCTTCTGCCGATGCTGTCCGAATGGCGCGGGCAGGTGACGTCGACGTTTTGCTGAAAGGTCATTTGCGCACCGACGAACTGTTGCACGCCGTCCTGAACAAAGACACAGGGCTCCGCACGGGTAGGCTCTTAAGCGATGTCCTGCTATATGAAGACACGTTGGCTGGTGCGCCCCGGCTGGTGGGGATCACCGACGGCGGGCTGAATATCCTGCCGAACCTGGAACAGAAGCGGCAGATTGTCGAGAACGCCATCGAGGTTATGCGCTGCCTGGGGCTTGCCCGTCCAAAGATCGCCATCATGAGCGCGACTGAGGCCGTAAGCCCATCCGTGCCTTCCACCGAAGATGCCCTACGCCTGACCCAGATGGCCGAGGCCGGGCAGTTCGGCGAGGTCGATCTTCTTGGGCCGCTCGCCCTTGACTGCGCGCTGCTGGAGTCGGCAGCGCGGGCCAAAGGGATTACACATCCCGTCGCCGGTCACGCCGATTGCATGGTCGTTCCCAACATCGAGGCCGGCAATCTGCTCGGCAAGGCGGTCAAGTATCTGGGCGGCTCGCAGTGCGCGCACGTGGTGGTGGGAGCGAAGGCGCCCATCCTCATTCCATCGCGCGTGGAGAGCGTCGATGACAAGGTGAACTCCATTGCCCTGGGGGTGCTCTTTGCCCGCCGCTGAGTTCCGCGTGCTTGCCATCAATCCAGGCTCGACCTCAACGAAGTTTGCGGTCTTCCTAAATGAACAGCCCCTTTCCCTGGGAAACCTGCGTCACAGCGACGCGGAGATGGCTCCCTTTCGCAACCGGCCGATTCTCGAGCAGCAAGAGTTTCGCTCGGCGCAGATTGAAGCGGCGCTCACAGAAGCCGGAACCGATATCTGCGAGCTTAGCGCGGTGGTCGGACGCGGTGGGCTGCTGCCGCCGTTGGCCAGCGGCACCTATGAAGTGAACGCCAAGATGCTGGAGGAGTTACGGCTCGCAAGGCGCGGCGAGCATGCATCGAATCTGGGCGCTTACCTCGCGCGCGCGCTGGCCGACAAAGCAGGAGTCAAAGCTTACATCGTCGATCCGGTTAGTGTCGACGAATGGCCGGAGATTGCGCGTCTTTCGGGAACCGCGCTCCTGGAAAGGCAGTCACTGTCACATGCGCTCAATTCCAAGGCTGTCGCCAAACGTTACGCGCGGGAGCACGGCAAAGCCTACCCGTCGCTGCGGCTGATTGTGGCGCACCTCGGCAGCGGCATCTCGGTTTCGGCGCACGAGAACGGACGCATGGTGGACGCGACCAACTCGCGCGAGGAGGGCGCTTTTTCCACCGAGCGCGCCGGTGGCGTTCCCGCGATGCAGATGCTCAATCTATGCTTCAGTGGCAAGTACACGAAGAGCCAGATTGAAGGGCAGCTCTGCCGCGATGGAGGTCTCCAGTCGTATCTCGGGACGAAGGACCTGGTCGAGGTCGAACGCCGCATAGCCGCAAGCGACCAGCGGGCCGCCACCGTCTTCGACACAATGGTCTACCAGATCGCGAAAGAAATCGGCGCGATGGCCGCCGCGCTTTGCGGCCGGGTGGACGCCATCCTGTTCACCGGTGGCATGGCGCACTCCGAGCGACTGGTATCGGCGCTTAGTGATCGCGTGCAGTGGATCGCTCCCATCACCATCTATGCCGGCGAAGACGAGTTGCGAGCGCTAACTGAAGGCGTACTGCGCGTATTGCGTGGAGAAGAGCAGGCGCGAACCTTCGAGCCGGCGCACTAAGGCAGGACTTCAAACTCCACTGGTAAAGTCTGCGCCGACTTGAAATCGTCGATTTCGTGCAGTTGATAGGTGTGGGTCTGGCCGCAGGTTTTGCAGCGCATCTGAAACTTCGCCGAAAAGTTAAACTGGATGGTCGGCTCGTCGGAGGAACTGGAATCGAAAGGCACGTCCTTAAACACCTGGCGCCGCTTACATCCCGGAGTCTTGCAGTCCGCACACCAATAAAGATGCACAATGTCCTCGCTCAACCTGAGTTCTTGGCCCACCACATGCTAACGCAAACCGGGAAATTCTTAGTCGAACCGCGCCAGCCCGTTGACGGATTGTAGCCGCAAGGATGTCCTTAAGCCAAATTAATTGGCTTATATTAATTGGCTTGTAAACGATCCCGCTCGATGGTTTCCTTAAGCGAAGCAGATGGAGGCCCTGGGCAGAGTCGAACTGCCGACCAACGGTTTAGGAAACCGCTGCTCTATCCATCTGAGCTACAGGGCCGCTCGTCGTAACAGGCTGGACTAACTTAGTTTACAGCAGTCGTGATTGTGGGAAAGTTCGCTTCTGTTGCCCAATTGCGGAATGGCGCCTTCCAGCCTTGCCATTGCGGCTAAAGCGTCGGCCGGTGCGGTCTTGATGTAATAGGTATTTGTGGTGCTGACGTTCGCGTGGCACAGTATCGCTTGCGCGTGACGCAGTATCGCTTGCCCAGAGAACCGTGGCCCTTATTCCGGGACACCCCCCAATAGAAGAATAAGAACCCCCCGAAATCTCTGCTTCCTATCCCGATTCCAGGCTTGCAGTCAGGCGAGCAATTCTGACCAGCTTTCAGCCGCCTGATCGGTGGATACTCAATTTTAGGTTGGGAAAACCTCCCAGGCGGAACCTCAACACAGAATGCTCAAGACGTAAGGAGTTCTCGATGAACATCAACATGATGGATCCTAAAGTGATCGCTCTGGCGGTCGCAGTGGTAGTGATAATCGTTGTCGTTGCCCTTGCACTTTACATGCGAAAACGCAAGAACAACACGGCTGAACTGCGCGACCGTTTTGGGCCCGAGTACGACCGGGCTGTTCGGGCACATGGGTCCGAGCGGAAAGCCGAAGCCAAGCTGGCGGACCGTGAAACGCGGGTTGAAAGGCTGAAGATCCGCGATCTCGACCCGGTCGAACGTGAACGCTATCTTGCCCAGTGGCAGGCGGTGCAATCCCGCTTTGTCGATTATCCCAAGGGTGCAGTGACTGAAGCGGATGAGCTGGTGTGTTCTCTGATGCAGACGCGCGGCTATCCCGTCAGTGATTTTGACCAGCGTGCGGCAGATATCTCCGTCGATCATCCCAGAGTAGTGGAGAACTATCGCTCGGCGCACGATATCGCATTGCGGCTGGGCAGGGGAGAAGCCAGCACAGAAGACATGCGAACCGCGATGATCCATTATCGCTCTCTGTTCGACGAACTGGTGCAGGTGCAAACATCCGGCGACAAGAGGGTGGCGTAGCGCCGGAGTCTCAACAGAGCCATACCTATCGATTCGAGAGCTGTTATGGAACAGGGGGAAGGTCAATGATGAAACCAAGCACAGAAGACAAGACAACAGGCAAGCTGCACGAAGTCAAAGGGGCCATAAAGCAGACAGTCGGCGAGCTTACCGGGAGCCCCGGCCTGGAAGATGAAGGCAGGGCCGAAAAGAATGCCGGCAAGATTCAAGGCTGGGTCGGCAAAGTAGAAAAGGCAGTCGGGGAATAGTCCCATTTAACAACGAATCCGGAGACGAGGAGGGGCAACAATGACGCAATCAGTATTGGAACGGACGGGCGAGCAAATTGCCGAAACGGCGCGCAAGACTTCTCGGGCGGCATCTGCCGTTGCAGATGCGTTTGAAGATGGCGTAATCGCGGCGAGGCGTGCAGCAAAACAAGGCGGCGATGCAGCGGAAGAGCTTTTTGATGACACAGCGAAGCGATTGCAGCGGCATCCGATTGAAACGGTGGTAGCGACATTCGCGATAGGTGTGGTCGTCGGAGCTTTGATTGGGTGGATGGTCAAGCGAAGCTAGTGTTAGATCGCCCGAATATCTGAGACAAGGGTCCAGTGTGCTGGGCCCTCTTTTTCGGTAAATGCATGGTCTTAAAGCTACACACATCTGCACCGCAGCGTGATTCCTCTTGGTTAGAGAAGCAGAGAATACAACCGAAAGAGTCCAATGAGCAAAAAGAGACAGCTAAAACATATCTGTTTCGTCTAAGCTGAAATCGAGGCAAACGCCAATGAAACTATTTGGAGTGATCAGCGCGGCAGTTCTGTCCTTGCTTATCGGGACCTCTGCACTTGTCTACGCACAGCAGGAACAACAAACTGAAAAGCAGAAACAAGAGCAGCAGGACCAGAAGCAGGGCAAGCAGGAAAAACAAGGCAAGCCGGAGGCTCCGCAGGGCGGACAACAGGCTAAGCCCGATCAGCAGCAGCAGCGCGCCCAGCAGCAGCAGGAGCAGAACAAGCAACAACAACAGCATGCTCAGCAACAGCAGCAGGCGGACCAGAACAAGCAGCAGCAACAGCGCGCCCAGCAACAGCAGGAGCAGAACAAGCAGCAACAACAGCATGCTCAGCAACAGCAGCAGGCGGACCAGAACAGGCAGCAGCAACAGCGTGCCCAGCAACAGCAGCAGGCGGACCAGAACAGGCAGCAGCAGGAACACGCCCAGCAGCAACAGCAGGACCAGAACAGGCAGCAGCAACAGCGTGCCCAGCAGCAGCAGCAGGCGGACCAGAACAGGCAGCAGCAGGAACACGCCCAGCAGCAACAGCAGGACCAGAACAGGCAGCAGCAACAGCGTGCCCAGCAGCAGCAGCAGGCGGACCAGAACAGGCAGCAGCAGGAACACGCCCAGCAGCAACAGCAGGACCAGAACAGGCAGCAGCAACAGCGTGCCCAGCAACAGCAGCAGGCGAACCAGAACCGGCAGCAGCAGGAACGCGCCCAGCAGCAACAGCAGGACCAGAACCGGCAGCAGCAACAGCGTGCCCAGCAGCAACAGCAGGCGGACCAGAACAGGCAGCAGCAGGAACGCGCCCAGCAGCAACAGCAGCAGGGAGAGCGCGTCTCACAACAGCGTCAACAGCAGCTTGTTCAGCAGCAGCAGCAGCGCCTGACGCAGTACCGTGAACATCTGGATCAGCAGCAGCGCAGCCAGGAACAACAGACGGCAAAATTGCAGCAACAGAATCGTACGGCGCAGTACCGCTTTCAGGAAGACTATCTAGAGCGGCAGCGTCAACAGCAAACAGCTCTCAATAACGGCGGGCACCCTGACTACGATCGGGATCCATACTTCTACACGGCCCCGACCTATCGCTACAATCGTGGCGGCCACTATTACGAGACAAATCAATACGGAGCAGATTCGCTCCGCCAGGCCGTTAACTATGGCTATCAGGAAGGTTTCCAGAGCGGAGCGGCAGACCGCCAGGATCATTGGCGGTCCGATTACCGTAACTCTTATGCCTATCAGGACGCAAACTACGGCTATAACGGCTATTACGTGGACCAGCAAGACTACAACTATTATTTTCGCCAGGGGTTCCTTCGCGGCTACCAGGATGGCTATAGCAGCCGGTATCAATATGGTTCCTATTCCAACGGCTCCTACAGCATACTTGGCAATGTTTTGGCGCAAGTTCTCGGCTTTCAGTCGCTTCGCTAGTCAGGCCCAGTCAAGCTGGAAGGTTGGAAGGCTGAGCAACATGCTCAGCCTTTATTGGCAAAGAGTGAAGCCGCGGGCTTTTTCACTGCAATAAGACTCCGAGCGCCGGTGCCCGAATCAGAGAGGGGGTCTCCCTGGCTTTTCTGGACTCCGCGGGCCAAGGAATGCATGAGACAGGCGCCGCATAGCCAAGAACGACATCGAACCGGACGCATTGGCTGGCTACGCGCGGCGGTACTGGGCGCGAACGACGGCATCCTTTCAACATCGAGTCTGGTGCTCGGGGTCGCGGCTGCGCATGCCACTCACCGCAGCGTACTGGTTGCGGGGTTCGCCGGCCTGGTCGCTGGGTCTATGTCGATGGCTGCCGGTGAGTACGTGTCTGTCCACTCACAAGCCGATACAGAGCAGGCCGAGCTCGAGCTTGAGCGCGCCGAACTCAAAGCGGACGACAAGGGCGAGCACAAGGAACTGATGGAAATTTACGTCGCTCGCGGGCTCGATCCTTCGCTCGCGAAACAGGTCGCTGACCAGCTGATGGTGCACGATGCCATAGGCGCCCACACCCGCGACGAACTTGGAATCTCAGAGACTTCCCGCGCCCGCCCGATTCAGGCTGCGTTGGCATCAGCCGGCAGCTTCGCGGTTGGAGCTGCCATGCCTCTGCCGGTCAGCGCCGTTGCTAGGGAGGCGGGTTTGATCCCTCTTGTCTTTGGAACTTCACTGGTGTTCCTCGCACTTTTAGGGGGCCTGGCTGCGCGCGCGGGTGGCGCCGATATAACCAGTGGCGCAATGCGCGTCACCTTCTGGGGCGCGCTGGCCATGGCGGTGACTGCGGGTGTCGGCTGGCTCTTTGGAACCGTTGCCTGAGCGCCAATTTGCCGCCCGATACAGCTATTGTCCTCCCTCCTCAATGGGATCTCCGTAGTGTGCAATTGTGAACATACACAATCTTCCCAGCTACGCTAGAATGTGTTATCCATCACGCCGATGCGCTAGACATGCTTGGCAGTCGCGAGTGAGGGGCAAGACCTCCAGCAAAGGCGGCAATCATTGTTCAGCGCTTGTCTCGGCAAAGTATCGACGTATATCCTGGTCGCGATCTTTCTTGTGCCTTGTGCGTCGGCCCAGGAGATGAGTGCGGTTCCTGCCCGGCTGCTCATTCCAAACGGAATTCCTATCAAGCTTCAACTTGCCGAAAGCGTTTCCTCTGCTCACGCCCGCCCAGGAGACCAGCTCGACTTTGTTGTCGTCAGAGACGTGAACGTCGAAGGCTTGACCGTGATTCCCGCCGGCACCGTCGCCAGCGGCTCTGTCACTGCAATTAAAGGCAGGCGGTTCCTGGGAATCGGAGGCAGGGTAGCCTTAAAACTCGATTCCGTAGCGCTGGCTAACGGCCAACGGATCGGGCTGCTCGCACGCATGGCGGTGAAAGGACGCACCCGTGTCAAAATGATGGCAGCCGCGATGATCGCAACCGGGCTGGTCTTCCTGCCTGCCGCGCCGGTTTTCCTTCTCACCCGTGGCCACAACAGCATCGTGCTAAAGAGCACGGCAATCACCGCTCATACTGACTGTGCCACCTCGGTTCTATCGGCAGGGTTACATCGTTCGGTAGAACCCTCTTCTGAGCTGGCCGAGATGATGGACTATCTGCCGCCGCGCGTGATCAATCGCGACGGACGCGAGGGGGACATGCTGAACCTGGTTTTCGTCGCCCAAGCGGAAGATCTGCAGCAAGCGTTTGCGCATGCGGGGTGGATCAAGACTGACGATTGGAAGCCGATATTCGTCTGGCATCTGTTGCGGCATCGAACCAGGGACGCGCAATTGCCAATGGCTAAGTACTACCTGTTCGGGAGAGTGCAGGACTATTCGTATGCCCTGCCTGATCCGCACGCGATCGTCACGCGACGGCACCATCTGCGAATCTGGAAAACCGATTACACCGTGGATGGAACGCCCATCTGGGCGGCTGCCGCTAGCCACGACGTCGCCATCGTGATCGGCAAGCAAGGGCATATCATCAACCACCGCATCGACCCCGATGTGGATGCCGAGCGCGATTTCGTCGGCTCTGACCTGACCGAAAGCTTGTCGGTCAGCCGGCAGGAATACCTGCGTAGTAATAATCCGATTTTTGAGGCGCAAACCGCGTCGGGCGACAGCTATCACTCCGATAGCAGAATTCTTCTCCTGGACTTTCGCCCGACAAGCCTCACCCACACCGGCGTGTCGCAGTCGTCGTCCAGCCTCGTTCGGACCTCGCCGCCTGACGGCGTTTCTGTGGGCTCTCTCCAACATGACCTGCCCGCGGCGCATTGACGCTTCGGAAGATATTGATGCCGGGTAAACGCGCATCCAACAAAAGTTGTAAGGTGTGCAATTTTGCACAGTCGCCTTCGGGGGCCAGGTACTAGCCTGAAAAAGTGGGGTTCACCCGCGCTGTCGGGCGGCACGGGAGGTTGAGTCATGATCGACGTCATTGTCGCTGACGATCAGGAGCTTTTTCGCTTGGGCATGACGGGGATACTGGCAGGCGCCGGCGACGTTCGCGTCGTAGGCCAGCCACAATCCGCCGAACAGTTGCTGAGCGCGTTGAGCACTTCCACTCCTCACGTACTAATCCTGTCGACAAGCTTTCTGCCGGTGTTTGACAAGATCCAGCCCCTTCTGAAGCGGGAACGGACTGCACTCGTAATGCTCGCCGAGGAAAACGACCGTGTTGCCTATAAGCGCTGGCTACGAGCCCAGGCAGTGGTCCATCGTGCGATGGATGGAGCGGTCATAGTGGAAGTGATGCGCCGAGTGGCGCGAGGCGAGTTATTTGTTCAGGATCGCAGCTCCGACGCGAGAAAGAACCAGTCAAGACCGGCGCGGAACGAAGGAAATTAACAGCACGGCTAGCAACCGGTTCGACACATCCGCAGCGCCGGGTTCGCGATCGCCCGCCGCGGATCGAGTTCCGAGAGCCTGTCGGCAGCCGACCCGACGACGCTTACTCACGCAATTTTCTTCGCAGTTCGGCCTACCCTCTTACCCCAATCCCAGACTTGCTTGTCAGCTTGTCTCCTGGTGACGCCATATATTTCCTGGATTTTGCTGATTAACGGCTCGCGCGCGCCGGAAATTTGATCGAGATCCTGGTCGGTGAACTTACTCCAGTTCTCTTTGGCGGAGACAGTCAGTTGCTTCCAGTTGTCTTCAATATTGTCCCAATTCATGGTCTTCTCCTCCTGAATTTCGGCGCCCTTCGCCGGCCCAGCGCTATTTCGGCTTGCTACCGTTGCCCCTTGATGTGCGCTGCTCGAGGCTTTCCATTCGGCTGCCCTGCTGAACGTGGCGAGCGTGAGCGACCACGGAGATGAATGGAATGCCCAAGAAGCGTTCTTGAAGAACATTGCTGAGCTGCATGCAGTTGAATTGCTGCGCCCTGGTGCGCGCCAGCAGCCGTTTCACGCCGGCTCGTAAAGTCCTCTGTCCGCCCCACGGGGGAACTATCGTTCTCAATTCGTCAGCCATGAAGAAGAAGTTCCATCCCGCATCCCGAAGCTTCCGATCGAGTCCTGCGCTTTCGTGCGCTCCCAGCGAGCACCACTGATCGCTGTAAATTTCGCCCTTTGTGCCGAGCGAATGCAGAAGCGCGGATTGCTGGACCAGCATGGTGCCGGCCTGAATCGTGTTAGACATGAAATCCTTTCCATTCGGTTCGCAACGCGCTCGTGGGAGCTCTACGGTTGGGATGAACGGGCCTCAGTTCCCGGCCCACTATCCCTTCGTGTGCGATCTTCTCAGCGTCACTCGGTGAGCGGCACGTCTCTGCTTCTTCTTGGCGAGGATGACGGCGGCACGCTCATCAGCGTTGCGACGGGGTGCGGTGTAAGGCGCTGGCTTCGTGACCGTCTTACTTGCCAAAATATCTGCCTGCGCATCGTCGATTTCAGGAATTTGCATTGTGTTCTCCGGCAATCTGGTAGTACGCCGAGCGTTTCAAACTGAAAAGGCTGGGAAGTCTCGAACGTGAAGCGCAGCTTCAATTCGCTAAGCGATCGCGAAAGGCATCGATCATCCTGAGCGCCGAACTGCGTTCTTTCTCAGTTGGCAGTGAAACCTGGATCATGCAGTCGGTTCCGGGAACAGCGCCAGGCAGGAACATCTCCGGATGTTGCATGATGGACTGGATGATTCCGCGAAGGGATTCCGAGTTGTATCCGTTGGCGAATTGCAACCCGCTCTGGTTGGAAGAGCCCGAATGCATCCAGCACGAGCAAATCAGGTCCCAGTGACCGCGGATAGTAGCGCCCCAAACCTTCACGAACTCGGCGCCACCGGCCAATCCTACGTGATACTCAATTTGGATCTGGCCTGCGGCCGATTCCGGCATCAGGTCGTTCCAGCTAAAGACAAGGGCATTCGACAGCATCCCGTCGAACGGAAGGGAGGCGATTGACGGCGAATTGGAAGTAGCAACCACGGGTCCTCCCGTTGTGCTCACTGCACCCGCCACGTGTTATTGGCTGAGGTGCAGCAGCCGACCTTTTCCCATGCTATCGCCCCGAATTGCATTCGTCTGAGCACTATTGCTCACTGAGCAATAGTGAACAGATTTAGCCGGCCCAGGTGACAGACAATGACAAAGCAAGTAGCCGCGGTTCAGTTGGCCGTGCTTAAAGGGCGTAAGAGGTATGAAGGATTATTTTCGGGCAATCTGTCTGTTACTGGCATCGTTCTTTATCTGTCACGCAGCTTTTGTCGAAGCGCAGTCGTCCGACCAGCAACAGAACCTGTTCGCATGCAAGAACGCCTGGGATTCCTGTAATAGCGCTCTCTTGACGCCGGCCGACAAACACCAGGTGGCGGTTACTATGCACGATCAGAATGTTGCCAACTGCGAGAACGGGCTGTCGAGTTGCGATCGCTCCACTCTCAGCGGCCCGGAGCTGGCCGAAGTAGCAACCGCTCTGCACCGAAATATGGTCGTCGATTGTTGGAGCGGCTTGACAGCATGCGACCATGGAAAGTTGACGGCTGCCGAAGCAGCCGGCGTTGCCGTCGCAGAGGAGCAGAAAAACGTCTCTGATTGCTGGAACGGCTGGTCTTCCTGCAACCTCGCCAAGCTGAGACCATCCGAGTTGAGCGAAGTAGCGGTGGCCCAGCACATGAGGAATGTCTCGCAGTGTTGGGATGGCTGGTCGGATTGTGATCGCTCCAAACTGTCCGCCACGGAGTTGGAGGCGGTGAGGGTGGCCGATCATCAGCGCGATTACCTTGCGTGTGCCAACGGCTTGGCGGGATGCGATCGGTCGCTCCTGACACCCGCGGAGGCTGGAGCAATCAGCTCCGGCAGCAGGACGGCTGCACACTGAGGAGTTGCTGGCGTCCTCAGATCAGACGCAGCTTTTGACGGTGCGCCATCTGTAAGCCGGCAACACCATGGAGAAATGGCTGCTGTTCGATACCCGGAACAGTGTTACACCTTGAGAAATGAACTTCTTGTCCGCACATTGCCGCGTTTGTAAGAGCGATCAGTTCAGGGCCTTGCCCCCGGAAGACTGGGTTGAAAGAGTCATTCTGCCGAAGCTTTTTCTTTGTCCGGGGGTATGTATTGTTTGCCACAAGCGTCGGTACGTACCGATCTTTCAGCGGTGGACGCCCTTACCAAATACCTGGCGGTGAGACGCTGATTGAGTAAAGCTCACCATTCCGCCAGTACCGCCGGAGAGGAGAAGAACGTGACTTACTACAGGGTCGATTTCATCGCAGCAAAGCTCATCTCTCGTCCCGCCAAGAGATTCGTGAGTGAGGAAAAGGCTAAGCAGCATGCAAAGCGGATTCTGGGCGTAACTGACGACACGGGTCTGCTTTCCAGGGTCGCCATCGTCCCCGTCAGCAAAGATGGAACTCCGATCTAATATCCGCGGAGCACACCCAAGATTTCGCTAACGCCGAATTCTTCGGCGCAGCCCTGCAAGTGCGGCTAGCCCCACCCCCATGAAGGTTGAGGGGTAGGCGGTCGCACCCGCCGCGACGATACCGCTGCCAAGCAGCGACAGCGTTGCGGGCTCTGGCACCCCACTCGCACAACTGCCGGTGTCGACACTATTTGTATCCATGGTGACGGCGCCATTCAGGCCTATTCCTCGGCCGCAGTCGATGTTGGCGCCGGTGTTCAGCGTGATGCTCTGCTCCGCGATAATGCTTCCGTAAAAGTCAGTGGTTGTGCCCACAGTCGCGGAACTGCCCACCTGCCAGAAAACCTGATCATTCATCCCCGGATTGATGATCTGCACCTTCGAAGCGCCGGCCGTGGTGAGCGTGCTCCCAATCTGGAAGACAATCATCATGTTGCTCTGGCCCTGGAAGTCCAAGTTCAGTGTTCCCGTCAGCTGTGCTGATGACGCGAAGAAATAGACGCCGGCGTCAAGCGTTAGTCCGCCGAGATCCTGACCGGTCAAGTTCTGCGTAGGCGACAGACCGGCGAGGTAGTTGTACCCCGTGAGCGCATCGGCCTGTGCCTGCATGGCAACTGCATCGTCATTGTGGATGGTGCCCAGCACGATGCCGGGGGGAAATCCCGTGATCGAATTTCCGGGCCAGACACCCAGGTTCTGGTACACGACACTTGGGCCGGTGTTCGTAACCGCTGTGGCACCCAGAATGCCGAAAGCATCGGCACTTCCGAGGACGTCGGCGTGAGCGCTAAGTACAACAAGAAGAGGCAAAACCAGAGAGGCGACTCGGAGCAGTTTCATGATGTACCTCGGGCGCACTTTCAATCTGGGAGCTAGCGAGGTTGCCGCTGGAAGGTGCTAAGGACGGCACGAGCATAATAGCACGATTGTCAAGTGCCAACATCCACCAAATTGGGCTGTCATCCTAATTAATATAAGCCACCTTTGTGCCGCTATGGAGCGCCCGTGAGCTTTGAGAAAACCAATGTGAGCAATTGTGAACAGCCTTGGGAAGGAAAGACGCGCTAGATTTGGCCCAACATTGGATTCCTTCGCCCGAACCGTGTGCACGTCAAGTTGCAGTCTTGGGGATCGAGGAGGATGGCGCATGAAATATTCAAACCACCCGCACGGGTTCTGGATGCAGGAAGGTCGCAACACGTGGTTGCTCTTCCTGACGTTGGTAGCTGCCGTCATCGGTGGGCTGGCGTTTGTGATGGACCTGACAAGGTGAAGGCGGGCTGACTGCGATCCGGGCAAAACCCGCCATTCGGTGGGAACCTGCTTAGGAAGCCACGGTGGGAGTGCCTGGAGAAGGCAACTTCTTCGGAGAAGGTGGCCTCGCAGGCCAGGCCCTACACATTGGGCACGCTTCGGCGATGACGGAGCATTCGCTCGCCGAAAGGGTGATCCTGCGATCACCGGATCGTTGCATGTTTCACAGCGAAATGCAGAGAGGTGGAGGTAGTCGGTTCTCTTGATGGCTGTCGGGTGACCCACTGCCCAGCTAACTGATCGTATGTGCCGTTGCCGCTGGCAGTCTGTCCTGTCCCACCATGGCTCACCCGCGCCGATTTAGCCGCAACAATTTTCCTACCCGTCACCGGCAAGTCCTGCGGAAATGACGTGTTCTGTTTTGACCAGACTTGCCGCCGTGGGCGTGACATCGTAGAGCAGTGGCATTCCTTTCAATCACGGACGCGCGGGTAGCAACATGCTGAACAGTTCCAGGCCCCAGATTCTAGTTGTAGACGACGATGCACGCATTCGGGAGAGTCTGGGAATGCTGTTGATGTCGGTTGGGTATGAGGTGGAGATGGCGAATGACGGGCCAAGCGCCGTATCTCATCTCAACGCAAACGTCCCGGATTTGATTGTCACCGACCTCAACATGCCGCAGATGTCCGGCATCGAGTTCATTTCGCATGTGCGGAGCCAACACCCGTCCGTCGCAATTGTAGCCATGAGCGGCGACTACGAGGGGCGAGCCGTGCCAGCCGGCATCGTCGCCGACAGGTTCTACCTCAAAGGACAACACCCTCATCATCTCTTAACCACGATCGCGAGTTTGATTGCAACTAATCCAGCTCGCAAAGATACTGACGAATATCGCACTCGCCCAGCGCAAGATTCTTAGGGGCGGGGAGGAAACTATGCTCGGAACCATCTTGATCATTATTTTGGTGTTGTTTCTGATAGGCGCTCTGCCGAGGTGGAATTACAGCCGCTCCTGGGGTTACTTTCCCAGCGGGGGCTTGGGTTTGGTGCTGGTCATCGTGGTGATACTGGTACTGCTTGGGCGGTTCTAGTTAAAGCGACCTTCGACGTCTCAACCAAGCCATGCTGCCGGTGGCAAAGCGGGGCTCATGCTGAACCTCGCTGGGAATAAAACACATCTGGCTTAACTGCCTAGCCACACCCTCTAAGGTGTGCACTCGGCCCAACGGAGAGACACACATGCTCTGGACGATTTTCGTCATTCTGCTGATTCTGTGGCTGCTCGGTTTCAGCCTTCACGTAGGCGGCGGCCTGATCCACATCCTATTGGTCATCGCCGTCATCGTTCTGGTCTACAACCTGATCACTGGCCGTCGCGTAGCCTGATCAGCGGGCGAAATCTTCGCCCTTCACAAGCGCTTCCACGATAAACCGTGGAACGAAAAGGAAGAGTTTCGATGAAGAAATACGCAATTGCTCTACTCACGTTGTCTTTGTCCACCTTCGCCTTGGCTGGTCCGGGTGAGCAAGACACGACTGCACGCTTACAAGCGGCCGGCCAAGTAATGAATGAGATCATGGCGGCTCCCGACAAAGGCATCCCCGAAGAGGTGTTGAATGACGCCAAGTGCATCGCTGTGGTGCCGGACCTGGCAAAGGGGGCATTCATCATAGGCGGAGAGCATGGACGCGGCGTGGTTACCTGCCGCACGAGCCATGGATGGAGTGCGCCGGCCTTCATTTCGATCGGTGGAGGCAGTTTTGGCTTCCAGGCTGGCGGTCAATCCATCGATCTCGTCTTGCTGTTCATGAATGACAAGGGTGTGCAAGGACTGCTCTCGAGCAAGTTCGAGCTAACCGGTGAGGCATCCGCCGCCGCCGGTCCGGTTGGCAGGCATGCTTCCGCAGGTACCGACTGGAAGATGAACACCGAAGCCCTGAGCTATTCGCGAACCAAGGGCCTGTTTGCTGGAGTCGCCGTGGAGGGCGCCAAGATCCAGCAGGACAACGACTCAACCGTCGCTATGTATGGCAAGGATGTTTCTTTCCGAAAGACCCTGTCAGGTGATGTGCATGTCCCGGCAAGCGCTGACTCGTTTATCGCAGCGGTCAAAGCTGCCGAGAAACAAGCGAGCCAACACGAAACTGCCGAAGTCAAGTAGCGAACGTCTGCCGGTGCGCACCTGTCCCACGGTGACGCACCGGCAATCGAAGCTTAGCTTCATCTTGTTGTCTGGCGCGGTTCTCTTTGGGAGGACGCCGCAGACAGCTCCGCCATGTTCACCGAACCTCCCACTGTGACGGGAAGAAGATGAGGGCCCTATGTCATTACCAAAGACACTGCCATTCAGGAAGCCGCCAGGAATCGCGGGGCCACTGGGCCAGGTGTCGGAAATCAAGCTGGCAAGGCCGTTCGTTGCGACCGTCAGCCTATCGCTTCCCAGCCGAATCGCCACCATCGGCAATTACCTTCCGCGGCAGTGCGGGATAGCGACCTTCACCACAGATTTGTGTGACGCCCTCGCCACTGAGTACGGAAGTGAACGCTTATTCGCGCTACCGGTCAACGATCCCGAATCCGAATACAGCTATCCCGAGCGAGTTCGATTTGAACTGACCGAAGAGGAACTCGCGTCCTACGAACGTGCTGCGGAGTTTCTGAACTTCACCAATGTCGATTTGGTTTGCGTGCAGCACGAGTACGGAATTTTTGGCGGGGCCGCCGGAAGTCACATCCTAGAACTGCTGCGCAACCTACGCATGCCGATTGTAACCACGCTCCATACCGTGCTGCGTGAGCCGAATATCGAACAGCATAGAGTGACGGTCGAGCTTGCCGAACTATCGGATCGCCTGATCGTGATGAGCCAGCACTCTTCGCAGTTCTTGCAGGAGATATTCCAGGTCCCTGCGGCAAAAATTGACATCATTCCGCACGGCGTTCCCAGTCTGGCATTTGTCGATCCGAACTTTTTCAAGGACCGGTTCGGCGTTGGTGGCAGACCCGTCTTGTTGACCTTTGGCTTGCTCTCGCCGAACAAGGGAGTAGAGACAGTCATAGAGGCCATGCCGCACATTTTGTCTCATAACCCCGACGTGATGTATATCGTGGCCGGCGCGACCCATCCTCACATCAGGCGGCGCGAAGGAGACAAGTACCGGGAATCGCTACAGTCGCTGGCCAAGGACCTCGGAGTCGAGAACAACGTCATATTTCACAATCGGTTTGTGAGCCCCGAGGAGATGATGGAGTTCATTGGCTCAGCCGATATCTACATCACGCCCTACAAGAATGAAGCGCAGGTGGTTTCTGGTGCTTTGGCTTACGCTCTCGGCGCCGGTAAGGCAGTCATCTCGACTCCCTATTGGTATGCGCTCGAGCTGCTCGATCAGCGCCGCGGAGTTCTGGTCCCATTCGACGATCCAGAAGCAATTGCTGATCAAACCATTTCGCTTCTGGAGAACGAGGCTGAACGGCACGCCATGCGCAAACGCGCGTACATGTACTCACGCAACATGGTTTGGAAGAGCGTTGCCCAGGACTATATGCGGAGCTTTCAGCGGGCCCGGGCCGAGCGCATGTGGAACCCTCGCCTGGTGAGCCCAAACGCAGGGTCCAATAGCCTCCCGAGTCTGCCCGCGGTAAGGCTGAACCATCTCAGTCGAATGACGGACGATACCGGCATATTCCAGCATGCGATCTTCACGGTTCCGAATCAACACGAGGGTTACACCACCGACGATAATGCCCGCGCCCTGATCGTTTGTATCCTGGCGCAGCAGCCTGGAGTGGAGGGCGAGGTCGAGGCAAAGAAACTGGCTTCGCGATACCTGGCGTTTCTCTGGCTCGCCTTCAACCCGGCAAATGGCAGGTTTCGCAACTTCCTGAGCTATGAGCGCCAATGGCAGGAAATGCAGGGATCGGAAGACAGTCACGGCCGCGCTTTGTGGGCCTTGGGCAGTGCAGTGAATCAGACGGCCGATGAAGATTTAAGAGGTCTCGCCGGACGCCTCTTTGAACTAGCTCTTCCCGCAGTGCTGGGCTTCACCAGTCCGCGCGCCTGGGCATTCTCGCTGTTTGGGCTCCAGCAATATCTCGATCGCTTCCCCGGGGACAGGTCGGCTCAACGGCAGAGGGATGCCCTTGCTCGCCAGTTGTTGCACATCTATGAAGTAACTCGCGCGCCGGGATGGAACTGGTTTGAAGAGAGCCTCGCCTATTGCAACGCACGTTTGTCCCAGGCGCTACTGCTGGCCGGCGCGCGTACTTCGAACCAAGAATGGCTGGCGGCAGGACTCGAGTCAATCGAGTGGCTTGTAACCCAGCAGCGTTGCAGCATGCACGGCCACTTCGTTCCTATCGGCTCACTTGGCTTTTACCGCAAGTCCGGCGACAAGGCCCGCTTCGATCAGCAACCGGTAGAAGCGTGCGCAACGGTCTCCGCTTGCGTAGCAGCCTATCGCGCCACGGGAGATGGGCATTGGCTGGATGAGGCATGGACGGCTTTCAACTGGTTCCTGGGAGACAACGACCTCAAAACCTCCCTGTACGATGTCACCACCGGAGGCTGTCGAGATGGTCTCCATCCTGACCGTGCCAATGAAAACCAGGGCGCGGAGTCAACGCTGTCCTTCCTGATGGCCCTCTTGGAGATGCAGCAGCTTCTGCGTATCGGCGCCACAGCGCACACTTTGGCTGGAGTCGAGATGGAATGCATTTAAATGCGGACAGTATTCGAATGTGAGTTTCTTTTCTTATGAAATCATCTGTGAACCTGGTCATCGAAGCTTCGGATGCTCTTCTTCATCGGCATCCTGCCAATCCAATCCTGTCCAGCAAAGACTGGCCATATCCAATCAACAGTGTATTCAATGCCGGAGCAACACTTCTTCCCGATGGCTCAACGCTGCTGCTTTGCCGGGTGGAGGACCGGCGTGGTCTCTCTCATCTCTGTGTTGCACGTTCGAAGAGCGGTGTGGACGGCTGGAAGATCGATCCAGAGCCAACCCTCATGCCGGATCCGATTGAATATCCAGAAGAGCTTTGGGGAATTGAAGATCCGCGCATTACCTACGTTCCAGAATTGCAGCAATATGCCGTCGCTTACACGTCTTATTCCAAAGGCGGCCCCGGAGTCTCTCTTGCCTTGACCAAGGATTTCCGCACATTCGAACGATATGGCGTCATCATGTCACCCGACGATAAAGATGCGGCCCTTCTCCCCCACAGGATCGATGGCAGGTGGGCACTCATACATCGGCCGATGACTCCCTTGGGAGCTCACATCTGGATTTCGTACTCTCCTGATCTACGGCACTGGGGCGGTCATCGAATCATGATGGAGGCGCGGAAAGGCGCGTGGTGGGACGCGAATAAGATTGGTCTGTCTTCCCCACCTATCTCGACCGCGAGAGGTTGGCTCATGCTTTATCACGGCGTAAAGCACACAGCATCCGGCTGCCTATACCGAATCGGCCTCGCTCTCTTTGATACGCAGAAGCCCGATCTTTGTTTGTTGCGAGGCGACTCCTGGATTTTTGGTCCGGAGGCCGATTATGAGCGGGGAGGCGACGTGCACGATGTCGTGTTTCCCTGCGGGCACACTATGGCGCCTGACGGAGATACTCTGAATATCTACTACGGGGCAGGTGATTCCTGCATTGCGCTGGCCCAAGCGAGCGTGGGCTCGCTACTTGGCTGGCTGGACGATAACGGAAAGGATTGACGATGCGGAGCGCAACGTTTAGGAAAATGAACTTGCTGAACTGAAGCGTCGGAGCGCTTCCAATTCTCAACACACCTCACAATCTTGCCGAGATGGGACTTTCTTCTCGGTTTCCGAGAGATACTGCTGAAGTCATTGACACGTATCCTCAAGTCCATAGGAGATATATGAAAAACCTTTACGTCGGCAACATGGAACCTAGCACAACGGCAGAAGATCTCAAGACCGCGTTTGCAGCTTACGGCCCAGTTGAAGTGGTCACCATCATAAAGGACAAGGCGACCGGCGTTCCGCGCGGATTTGCCTTTGTGGAAATGACTGGCGACAAAGAAGCGCAGGAAGCGATCCTGGGACTAAATGGCTCTCTGCTGGCAGGCAAGGCAATCACGGTGAACGAGGCCCATGCAAAGACGAAGAATACTGGGCCGGCAACCCGGCGATAGTCGGCCAGCGCGTATCGGAGGGCGGGGCATCAATTGCGGAAAGAACGGGCGATCGAGTCCGGGCTTCACGGATTGTGATCGACGTAGGCCAAGGCTTGCAATGGATATCAACCCGTGAAAGGACCTATGGCGGGGCTACACTCAATCTACGTTCATTCCATTAGAAAGATGTTTAGGAGGGAGTTGTGAACCCGAATCTCGCCGTTGTATTCGATGAAGCCCAGCTTCCTGAAGCGGTTCATAAAAAAGCTCACTCGGGACCGGGTTGTGCCGATCATCTCAGCCAGCGTCTCCTGGCTGATCTTGGGAATCACCGCCTCGGGTTTGCTTTCCTTGCCGAACTGCGCGAGCAGTAAAAGAATCCGCGCCAGCCGCTTTTCGCTGGAATTGAAAAGCTGATCAACCAGGTCCGCCTGGATGCGAGCGTTCCGCGTGAGAAGAAAGGAAACGAACATGCCGGACAATTCTTGTTCGTCATGAAGTGCCCGGACCATTTCCGCCTTGCTGATCCTGAGCAGGGCACACTCGGTCAACGCGGTAGCCGTCGCAAGGCGAAGAGGGTGAGGTGATGCCATGCAGTTCTCACCCAGGAATTCTCCGCTGCCCACCAGGGCGATCGTGGCTTCTTTTCCATTTGCCGAAGTAACAGTGACTCTCAGTCGGCCCTCCTGCACGTAGAAAATAGTGTCGGCAGGGTCGCCTTGCACGTAGGCCACCTGGTCCTTCTTAAGATAAACAATTTTTCTGCCCAGCCCAGCTCTTGCGAGAAAGGTCTTGGCATCGAAAATCGTCTCGCCATTCCCGGGTTGCGGCTTGGCTCTTTGAAGCTGGGCAGGCTTGCCAATGTCGCCTGTGGCGGGTTTTGCAGGTCGCACCAAAGCAACCGACGGAACTCGTTTGGCCGGACGGCCCGTACTACCGGTTGGCATGCTCTTCGCGCTCATTTCGCACCTCCGAAGAGGCAACCTTTAGACGTCTATATTGTACATCTCAAAACGCTGGCCATTTGCGGTTTTCTGTTCAATATTGAACAATTTGTCAATTGTAAATGTCAGCCGGTTGAGCAATTTTGCACAGCCCCCTTCGTTCCTTAGCAGTAGGCTTGATCTGTCGAAGGACCTGCACGCCAGAATCCTCGAAGGAGGTGAGCGAAATGCGTTGCCAGAGGCTTTCTCGGTTGTATCTTCTCCTCATTTTGCCGCTCACCTTCCTGGTGCTTTCTGCGCGCTTAACGTGGACGCAAGAGAGTCCATCTGCCAGTGAAACTCCGACCCAATTGTCAAGTCTTGCAGCGCAGTTTGTGGCTATTCCAGGACCTGGAATACGTTTCCATCCAGCCTACGAAAGTTTAGCGCCGCCATTTCCACCAACCTACGGACCAACTCCGTCACAGGTGAAATTCAGCTCACTTGGCACCGGCTACCACCTTCCGCCCATCAAAAACAACGCCCTACCGGGGCTGTGGCAGCTCGCAAAGACAGATGAGCTGCAGGCTAAAGCAAACCACTTCATCGACAATACTCCGATCGGATGGCTTACTGAGGTGAGCACCCACGATAAGGTGTATTTTCGTACTCCTGATCCGGCCCGGGACCTGGCGTATTACGGCCACCAGATCCCCTGGGCTGGCCGGATCCTTTTAGGCATTGGTGAGCAAGCTAAATTTCATCCGAGAGTCACTCATGTACTCCAGCTAATAGGGCCGGGATTGACCTTCGAAAACCGGGTTCCCCGTGGATCCGTAAGCAACAACCATGCCATCGGGCGAGGCCAACTCCCATAACGGGGTGACACGGGCGAGATCAAATTGTTGGGAGACGCTGATGCCAAGCAAACGCGCGCTAGTTTTTAAGTCCGGGATGTTTCTCAAGAGGATTGGTAGCCGGAGGACCAGCCGGGAGTACCGGAACAAACAGCTTATTTTTTCTCAGGGCGAGGCAGCCGATGCGATGTTCTATGTCGAGGCTGGCAATGTGAAGCTGACGGTCCTATCCAGACGTGGCAAGAAGGCCGTCATCGCTATTTTCCGGCAAGGCGACTTCTTCGGTGAAGGCTGTTTAGGACCGCCGTCGTTGCGGATGTCCACCGCAACATCAGTACAGCTGTCCACAATTGTGCGAGTGGAAAAAGCCATCATCGTTCGCATCATCCACGACGACCCTGTCTTCGCAAGGCTCTTGATCGCGCATCTGCTCTCTCGCGTCGTCCGAATCGAAGAAGACTTCCTCGATCAACTCTTCAACTCCAGCGAGAAGCGACTGGCGCGAACTCTTCTATTGCTGGCCGGCCTTGGGACGCAATCCAAGCCACATCCTGCCGACCTGAAGGTGAGCCAGGGGACCCTGGCCGAGATGGTTGGCACCACCAGATCGAGGGTGAGCTTCTTTATGAACCGGTTTCGCAAGATGGGCCTCATCGATTACAACGGCAGCTTGCGAGTGCACAGATCACTGCTCACCTTCCTTGTGCACGAATAAGCGTACGGTTGGAGCTGTGTATGCCTCTTTCCACTAAAGTAGTAAAGTGTGCACTTTTGACCAGTTTTTTAAAAACAGGCGCATTTACTTCCCGCTGGGTCTTTGAACTCCACACTCATTGGAATTCCCATCTGTATAAGAGGCTGGAACTTGTTAAGTGCTCTATTTATTTCAAGTAGCACTTACTGCCACACTTTTGCGGAGTCGTCCGTGCGGTTCTGTCCGGACGGTTATCCTTTTGTCAGGGTGAGAGATTTTTAACAAAAACGACCCAAGAATCGTCCTAGAATTTGATTGATTAGAATTAAGACTGAATGTTCTGGAGTAAATGTTGGCCACTCGGGAGTGCAGAATAAAAATTCTGGCTCAGGTGTCGTTGGGGTGCACTACAGCAGCTACTCTGTTCCATTCGTCTTATGCTTGAGAGAAAGTGACACACTGTCGTGACTGTTCGTCGCAGGGCGGCCTTCATTGTAATATTGGGCGCCGTTATTCTCGCAGGCGCCACGGTTGCGCTGTTTGTCAATCCTGACCGCTACAAGCCAGAGGTGATTGCCTACCTGCAAAAGCAAACCGGAAAGCAGGTAGAAATCGGGCACCTGGGGATGAGCCTGTTCCCTAGCCTGACGATTAGAATCTATGACTTGGGCGTGAAAAATCCCGACCCGTTTCCAGCCGGATACGTTCTCACCGCACCTGTTGTCGATGCTGAGGTCGACGTCGGCGCACTGCTGCTCGGCCGGCTCGCAATCAAACTGCTCGTCCTGAACGATCCTGTCATTAATATCATTAACGACCCTGATGGTCTGTGGAACTTCGAAAATGCTGCCGTACCGAAAGGTCTGAAGCAGCCAGATCGGAACCCTGCGACCTTCTCCCTGGGAGTAATCTCCAAGGTAGAAATCAAGGGCGGCCATTTGTTGGGGTCGAGCCTTATCGACCCTTCAGACAGGCCTGGCCCTATTGTCTTTGAAGCTACTAACATTTCAGCTGGACTGAGACAGGTTGACGTTGGCGCATCGACTGGTGCAGCTTCGTCGTTGCAGGGCGGATTTAAGGCCGCCTCGGTGCGCTTCGGATCCATCCCAACCACCAATGTTAAATCGAAGCTGCGAATCGTAGGCAAACAAGTGTTCTTTGACAGCTTCAGCGTAGAAGCTCATGGCGGACATGCTGTCGGCGACTTTGCCTTCAATTTGGCGGGCGCGAATACCAGCTTCCGTACCAGCACGCAGCTGAGCGACGTTGGCGTCGCCTTTCTCCTGGCACAATTCCCCGGTGGTCGGGGAAAGATGACTGGCACAATGCAAGGAGCCCTGAAGCTTGAGGGAGAAATCGAACACACTTCCGATCCGTTACAGCATATGCGCGGAAGCGGCAGCTTGGAGGTTCGCGATGGCGAACTACCCACGCTAAATCAGAACAAGGACATGCAGAAGGTGACCCGTTTCAGAGATCCTGCTTTCGCTTCGCGGCCTCCCGCTGCTTTCTCCTCGTTCTCTGCCGACATCAATCTGGCCAACCGCCGGATATCCAGCCGCGAGATTAAAGTTGCCTTCTATGGAATCGACATCCAATGCTCAGGAAGCTTGGGTCTGACGGGCGGAGGCGGGTTGGACTACAAGTGCGTCGCCAGTGTCCTTAACAAACAGGGATTCTTCACCAACATCCTGGGCAGAATGGCGGGGGCTAAACTTGAGAAAGGTAAGCTCTCCTTCCCAGTCGAGATCGAAGGAACCGTGGATAACCCGAAAGTTACCGTAGTGGACTGAGTCTTCGAAGAGCATCCACGATTCTCGGGCATCGCATCCGTGAGCGATCACCGTTTCGTAGCTGCGAACCCTCGCCGAAGGTCACAAGGCTCACCCTGATTGAACCCTGAAGTACAGCGCAACCGCGTGACTTAGGAATCGATGTCATCCATGTAGGTCCGGCTCCAATCATCTAAGCCTCCAACCAAGACGCGCGGCGGTTCGGCCAGCGCTGCAGTAGAGGTTTCCAACGTCAAATTGCCAAGGGCGATGGCTGTATTAGCAGCGAAGGGTCTGACCAGAGGTTTCCCTGGCTTAAGAATTCGTTCGGCAGACCGGTATTTCATCCGGCATCAATAGTCGCCGGGGATTGCGCTTCGCCGGAGCACGGTCAATCTTGACCAGACGTGACTGTCTGTTCCGGAGATAATGAGACTTGCCTCAAGGCTCCAGGCCCGCAGGTAAAGGTGCTACGTAGAAGGAATCTTTTGACTGGAACACAGTATGGTTCACGACGAAATATCTATCGAAAGCAACTGGTAGACCAATGCGAATACTAAACTTGTGTTTTCATAAGAATGTAGGCTGGCCTGTTCGGTGCAGCGGGGAGACGCTAGCCTCACAGCACTGTTGCGACTGCGGTGCCCAGCGGACTTATATGCTTCAACCAAGCATACGAAAGGGCCCATGGAAGCGGCGGCAAGTGGGCTCCACTTATCCTCTCAAAACTACCTTTTCCGCAGACGCACGGAGTCGGTCGGAACTGCCGAAGCGGCTGGCGATAATGTAATGGTCGCGTTCGGCAGTGAATCGACGCCTAATTCTAACGGGACTGTAGTAGTTGTTGTGCCTGCCTGAGATCGAGGTCTTTCGACACGGGTTCAAAGTCAAACTGTACCTCATGCTGCCGGTTGCTGATCGTCTTGAATAGCAGCGGGCAATGGCTGCGAGATGCAGGCTGGCATGCTTCAACACTGGCTTGGATGCCGCGAGACAGGCCCAGCGGTTTTATTTGGAGTATGCGAGCTCTTTTTCGGACGATGTGAGCAGATATGACCATACTCGGGAGACAGCATCGCCTAAGCTTGTTGCAGATGGTAAGAGATTCTTTCGAGCTGTCAACAGCAGCATCGCCTTGTTCCCTTCGAGCGAGGGCTCCTTCGTCAGCGAAGATCTCACAGGTGCCCCGGCCTTTGGCCTTTGCGGTGACGATGCTGCAACAAGAGTGCTCTCAAACAGCAAGAGCACAACAGGAAACAGCTCGACCAGAAACTGGAAAGTAGAAAAAATATGCCGTTACTTCAAGTTGTTGTGGTCCTGATCGTCGTCGGAGTCCTTCTGTGGCTGGTGGATAGCTTCATCCCCATGCAGGGCTCCATCAAGTCAATCCTGAACGGAGTGGTTGTCATAGCCGTGGTGCTGTGGCTGCTGAATATCTTTGGGCTCTTTCATTCCCTCTCCGGCATCCGCATCGGCAAGCCGTAAGAGCCTCCGATGAGTGTCCGCTACGGACGGCGGGAGATGGCCTTCAAACTGGACGTGGCCCGAAACCGGCTTTCGGGACCATCAGCCCCCAACTGACCGGCCAAACTGAATGCCGCGAGGGTGGCCGGCCGGTTGCCCATTAAGAGCTGAACGAGCCGACTGCTGCCCGATTCAGATTGTCTAATCCGACTGTAAGTAATTGTTACGACGAGCGGGCATAGTTTCGCATAACCAGACCAAGGCAAAGAACGCTCCTCGGGATATAGCAGCGTGGCCCGATGCTGCATGGCACAGTTGCCGGAGCCGATAATCGCAAGAACCAGCAACTTCGGGCTGAACCAGAAGCAAGAAAACCGGGAGCTTTCGCTCCCGGTAAGTGGAGAGGACTGCTGCTGAGGTTAGAAGTTTAGGCGGATGCCAAACTCCATCGCGCGACCGAAGGTTTGGGCGCCGTTAGTGACTGACCCCGGCAGTGTGCCCCACGCAGCAGGGTTACTGGTGTCGAGGTAATCGCCCAGCGGGTCGCCAAACTGGTCGTGGTTGAACAAGTTGGTGAACACTACCTGGAACTCCGTGCTGAAGCGTTCGGTGATCTTGAACATCTTCTTCACGCTCAAGTCCATGTTCCAGTAGTTGAGTCCGCGTGCCACACCGAAGCCGCCATCTTTGGTGTCGTAGCCAAGGATCGGCTGGCGAACGTCATTCCACGTCGCGAGGGGGTTAGCGAACATGTTGACCCCATAACCGGCAGTTCCAATGCCATTCGCGCCGGGTACGTTGTTATAACGCTTTCCGCTCGGCAGAGGCCCTATCGGAATCGCGTTCTCCGAGACTCCGTAACCGAAGAAGTTGCTGGAGTCGCCTTCGCCGAAGGCCTGACCGCCGCCGTTGATGGTACCCAGGGTGATGGGCAAGCCGGTTCCGGTGGTGAAGACAGGAGAGATGGTCCAGCCGCCCAGCAGATGTCCCACGACCCCTGATTGAGACTGATACCATTTCGGCTGATACACGGCGTAGAGGTTAAACACTAAACTGCGGTCGAAGGGCTGTAGACCGTATCCAGTGTTGATGTGGAAAGGATCGATCGCCGTGGCCTCGCTGGTTGCCTGAACTTCGGCTCCCGTGCCCAACGCCTTCGACCAGGTAAAGTTGGACTGCATGCTCACGCCGTTCCAGTCCGAGGTCTTCACCGTGACGAACAGGGCATTGTAGTTGCCATGTCCCAGGCTGGCGTTCATGCCGACTCCGGAAGTCAACTGGCCATTACAGCCGATCTCAGCTCCGGTGGGGCAATTCAGCGGCGTGTTCATCATGCTGCGCGGAAAGTTGAATCCGCCATTATCGAGATCGCTGTACAGCGACCACACGTTGGCAATGGCGAGGTTGCCAGTGCCATTCAGACCTTCGTTGGCAATCACGGCCTGCGTGCAGTTGGCAAATCCGTTACAGTACCCTGTTCCTGACAACGCCGCTTCAAAGAAAGGCTGCGGCGCGACAGCGGATGCGTTGCCGATACAGTTGCCGCCGCCCAGGTTATTGACGTTGCCGTTGCCGCAGTACCCAATCACGGTGTTGGCATAAGCCTTGGCGAAGGTCTGACCGCCTTTGGTCATCATGTAGGGAACCGCGTTGAGGTTAATGGGCAGGTACTCATTGTTAATCCAACGTCCTATGTATCCCATTTCCAGGCTGACTTTGTTGGTTAGCTGCCGCTGGAAGGTGAAAGTAATCGAGTCCACCCGGTTAGGCTTGAAGTTCGGGTCCAGGGCCTCGCCTGCGCCCGCCGCCACTCCGTTTACGCCAGGGTATAGCGGCTGAGGCAGTGTCGGGCTGGCAGCCGGCAAGGGAGCGGTGAGACCGTCGACTCCCACGCGGAATGCACTCGCCGGGGTCGAGCCTGAACATGGATTACCCAGATTATTGTAAACCGGCCCGACGCACTGCACGGCCTGGATCAGGCCCGTACCCAGGAGTGGCACGAGCACCTGATCGACTCCGTTCAGTCGGCCGTACGTGCGGCCATAGCCGCCACGAATGACCGTCCTGCCGTCTCCAAAGACGTCCCAGGCGCCGGCTATACGCGGGCTCCACTCACCGTAGTCCGTGTTGTAAGGATACTTCCGCGGATTGGCGAGGTTTCCGATCAGCGTAAATCCAACCTGTGGATTGTAGACATTACCCTGCAATGCAGCCTGTTCGCGTGCGTTCAGATACTGCGTTGTGCTGATGGGATTGTTGTTGGGACCGACGAAGATTACCTGTTTGCCGCTGGTCTCGTAGGGAGGCAATTCCAGCGTCCAGCCCAACCCATACGTCAACGTGAATCTTGGCGTCATGCGCCAGGAGTCACTGCCGTAGAAGTTGGTGTAGGGAATGTTTACGGTTGTCGTAGCAGGGGTCAATGGAGGATTGAGCATCAGGTCTTTGCCGGTGCGGGTGTAGGCGATTTGGGAGATTGAGACAATACCCAACACTGACGCATAGTCGCGGCCCCAGGTAGTTGTCGGGACACCTGAAGGGACGAAACCGGTCATGTCAACTCCCGATCCCGCACCACCACTGGTTCCCAACTGGTAGACGGTCTGGTAGTTGATACCGCCGCCGTTGTCGGTACGCTGGTGCATGTCGTGATTGTTCTGGTACATGCCGCCGAACTGAATCAGGTGCTTGCCATGCAACCACGAGACGTCGTCGCGGAGCATGTTGTCGTGGCCGTCCCAGTAACGGGTACGCGTCTGCTGGGTATTCACGTTGTACGGGAGCAACGCCTGCGTGGCATTTTCTCCTCCAGGCTCCAGGGCTCCCGCCAAGCCCGCGAATTGCGGAGGATCGCCTACGGTGCCCCAGGCCCAGTAATTACGCAGGTAGCTGTAGGTGAGATTGTTGGTTATGTTGTTGGTCAACTGACCGGTCAGTCCGGCCACTAAATACCATGGCTGCTGGGGACGGCTCGAGTGTGACGCGGGAACGCCCAGAGTATCACCCGGCAGCAATCCGCCAATGTCCACCTGGTCGGCCGTAGCACGGGACAGACTGTAGTAGCGGTAGCTGCTCATGAAGTGCCACTTCTGTCCGAAGTCGTGGTCGAGGCGAGCGACGCCGAAGTTGTCATTCTGAGGGATTGACATGTTCGCCAGGAATCCCTGAATGTTCGTTCCGTCGCAGCGGCTCAACCCGCATCCGGCTTCATTGGACAGCGGCATGTACTTGTTCCACATCTGCTGGACCAGCGGATTGATTCCGACGCCTCGCGGATCGCAAGGCCCGCTTCCGCAGTTCGAAGGCCCGTAAACGTTGCCGTTGTACGTCACGGGATATGGGTTCAGGTTATAGTAGGTCCCGTTAAAGCCCAGCAGTCCGAGGCGCATCGACTCAGACGGCACGGCCCTTTCGACGGTCTGCGAGTTGGGCCAGCGGAAGCCCTGGTAATTAGCAAAGAAATAAGTTTTGCCACCAAGGATCTTCTTGGGGATGATCGGACCGCCAATGGCACCACCGAACCGGTTGTAGTGGAAGCTCGGGGTCCCGACCCCGCTGAAGTTATTCTGATAAGTGTTCGCATTCAGATTGTTGTCCAGGTAGTACTCGTAGGCCGTCCCGTGCCACTGGTTGGTGCCGCGCTTGGTGACGATCTGCACCTGTGCACCGGCGGAGCTGTTGAAGTCAGCGCTCTGGCCGGCGGTGCTGACCTTGAACTCCTCAATACTATCGACGGGAGTCGGCATCACACCGGTAGCGCCGGCCGCTACGCCGTTGCTCTGGTTGGCCACACCGCCCGTGGGATCGCCGGCGTAGCTGGGCGTGTACACGCTCATGCTGCCATCCATGTCGTTGGTGTTGTTGCCGCCATCGAGTTGGAAGGTGCTCTGATCGACCACGGTACCGGCAACGCTACCGTCCGGACTGATGCCCGGTTGCAGGGTCAGGAAGGTGCTGCTATCGCGGGCAATCGTCGGCAACGACTGAAGGGCAATACCGTTGATCGTCGTGCCGATGGTCGCGTTGTCAGTTGTCAGCTCGACGCCAGTGGTGGCAACTTCTATCGTCTGGCTCTCCGAGCCGATCTTTAACGCCACGTTGTTTGTGGCAGTCTGACCGATCTGTACCACCACGCCGGGAATCGTTGTCTTGGCAAATCCCTGCTTGCTGATGGTCAGATCGAATTTGCCGGGATTCACGCTGACAAAAACGTAGCGCCCCGCGGCGTTGGTGGTGGTGCTTCGGACTTCACCCGTGCTGGCGTCCTTGATGGTCACCGTCGCATTGGGCACAACCGCGTTAGTTGGATCCGTGACAGTTCCGTTGATGATGCCCAGCTGTGAGGTCTGCGCAACCACCGGCAGCGTGGCACAACACAGCAGCAGAGCCGACAGCAACGCCGCTGCAAGATAAATCCACTTGCACTTTGAACCCATCATTCTTTACCCCCTTCAAGAACTAGGCTTTAGGCGTGTGCGAGGATAGCTCCCGAAATCTACTATTCCGGTAGTGAACTATCCCCTGAATGCAACAAGGAGGGTTCTTTCCCGACAGCTTCCCCCCGACTTCTGCCGCTCGTACCCGTTAACGAGCGACTCAACCCACTTGATGGTTTGGCAGACTAGACCTCAGAACGCCGTTATGCAATAGCACGAAGGTGACAATCTTGATGCGGGGCTACTTCCGGCCAATTGGCAAGACGGCTGAGCAACTTCCGGGCAAGGTCTTGAAACGCAAGCAGAACGCTCCCGTGGGGCCATGACTTGCGTCGGTCAGTCGCTAGCAAGTACGATTACGCGAATTGTCACAAAACCGAGGAATCCGAATGTCTCGTCGTTTCTTGCTCTGTTTCCTAGTCGTCGTCTTGCTGGTTAGCGCCTCGTACGCCCAGGTTGACCCGGGTCTCGTTGGGGGAATGCAGTGGCGCCAAATCGGCCCCTTCCGTGGCGGCCGCGTTCTGGCCGTCGCCGGAATACCGGGCGACCCGAACATCTATTACTTTGGCGCCGTCGCCGGCGGGGTCTTTAAGAGCACCGACGGCGGCATGACGTGGAAACCGACCTTTGATAAGGAAAGCGTGTCGTCGATCGGCGCCATCGCGGTGGCGGACGCCGATCACAACATTCTTTATGTCGGAACCGGCGAGGCATGTTTGCGCGGCAATATTTCCTACGGTGATGGCGTTTACAAGTCAACTGACGGCGGCCAGACGTGGAAGAACATCGGGCTGAGGGATTCGCGGCACATCGGCGCAATCATCATCGATCCTCGCAATCCTGACATCGCCCTGGTGGCAGCGCTGGGCCATGCCTGGGGTCCGAACACAGAGCGCGGCGTGTTTCGCACGGCCGACGGCGGCAAGACGTGGCAAAAGGTGCTCTACAAGGACGAGAACACGGGTGCGATCGACGTCGTATTCGATCCGCACAATTCGAGCATTGTGTATGCCGCTTTGTATCAAGTGCGCCGGCAGCCGTGGACCTTCACCAGCGGTGGGCCGGGCAGTGGACTCTACAAATCTACCGACGGCGGACTCACCTGGAAGCAGCTCGAAGGACACGGCCTGCCGGAGGGCGAACTGGGACGCATCGGAGTTTCCGTCTCGGGCGCGAATTCCAATCGCGTATACGCTCTGATTGAAGCCAAGAAGGGCGGCCTCTATCGCTCCGACGACGCCGGCAATACCTGGACGCTGGTCAATGACGACGAGCGCTACCGGCAGCGCGCCTGGTATTTCACGCATGTTTTCGCTGATCCGCAAAACGCCGAGACGGTCTACGTGCTGAACACCGGCGCCTTCCGCTCCCACGATGGCGGCAAGACATTTGAGCTGCTGCCCGCTCCGCATGGCGATCATCACGGTCTGTGGATCGATCCCACCGATCCGAAGCGCATCATGAACAGCAACGACGGTGGGGTAACGATCTCCATCGACGGCGGCAAGACCTGGACGCAGCAGAACAACCAGCCGACGGCGCAGTTTTACCACGTGATCACCGACAACCACTGGCCCTACCGCGTCTATGGCGCGCAACAGGACAACAGCACAGTCGCGATCCTGAGCCGCGGCGAAGACGGCGTCATCGCCCGACAGGACTGGTATGACGTCGGGGGCGGCGAGAGCGGATACATCGCACCCGATCCTAAAAACTCCGACATCGTCTATGCCGGCTCAGACTCCGCCATCATCACCCGCTACGATCACCACACGGAGCAGCTAACCGATGTTTCGCCATATCCGCTCGACACCTCCGGCAATGGCGCGGCCGACCTCAAGTACCGCTTCCAGTGGACTGAGCCGGTGCTGGTGTCGCAGTACAACTCCAACGTGCTCTACACCGCGTCGCAATATGTAATGCAGAGCAGCGACCAGGGACGAAGCTGGAAGAACATCAGCCCGGACCTGACGCGCAACGACAAGAGCAAGCAGAAGCCGTCGGGAGGCGACATCACGCTTGACATCACCAGCGTCGAGTATTACGACACCGTGTTCGCGCTCGCGGAGTCTCCGCTGAAGCAGGGAATGCTGTGGGCCGGCACGGACGACGGTCTCATTCACCTAACGCGCGACGATGGAAAAACCTGGGAGAATGTCACCCCGAAGGACATGCCTGAGTGGAGCATGGTCAGCATCATTGACGCTTCACACCACGAGGCGGGAACTGCCTTTGCCGCGATCGACCGCCATAAGCTCGACGATTTCAATCCCCTCATCTACAAAACGCACGACTACGGCAAAACGTGGACGCGCATCACGGAAGGCATTCCCGCGGGATCTTACGTGTACGCTGTTCGCGAAGATCCCAAAGTAAAAGGCCTGCTGTATGCAGGCACCGAGACGGGCGTTTATTTCTCGAACGACGATGGCGAGCATTGGCAGTCGCTGCAACTGAATCTGCCAACTACTCCCATTCACGATCTGGCGATCAAAGACAACGACCTAGTCGCTGCCACGCACGGGCGTTCGTTCTGGATTCTGGACGACGTTACGCCGCTGCGGCAGGCAAGCTCGTCCATCGCCGGCCAGAATTTCCATCTTTACCAGCCGGCTCCCACCGTGCGCCTGCACTTCCCCGATCAGGTGGACCGGCGCCGTCCCGTTGGTGATAACCCGCCCAAGGGAGCCATCATCGATTACTACCTGAAGGCGAAGCCGGCTGCGAAACAAGAGATTGTGATGGAGATCTTCGATTCCCAAGGCAAGCGCGTGCGCCGGTTGTCGAACCTGAAGGAGAACAAGGAGGAGCAGCCGCCCGAGTGGCCCGATCAGGAGAAGTCTTCGCAGCTCCTGCCGGCCAATGCGGGGATGAACCGCTTCGCCTGGGACCTTCGTTATGAGCCGCCGGTGCAAATACCGGGCGCGTTCTATGTCGGCGATCCACCGCGCGGTCCGTTGGTTATTCCAGGCACCTATCAAGTCAAGCTGACGGTGAACGGCGCCACAGAGACAGCACCGCTGGTGGTCGAGCTTGATCCGCGAATTCAGAGCACGGTCACGCAGGCTGACATGGAGAAGCAGCTTGAGCTGGCGCACAAAGTCCAGCAGGATATCGATCAGCTTCACAGGGCAGTGAACCAAATACGGGACCTGCGCAGCAACCTGCAGACCCTGCAAAAATGGGCAGGCTCCCAATCGTCCAATGGTGAAGTAGTCACTCTAGCCAGATCACTGGACCAGAAGATGGCTCCGGTTGAAGCTGAACTGATCCAGGTGAAGATGAAAAGCTCAGAGGGAAACCTGCGTTATCCCAATATGTTGAATGAACAATACTGGAGCTTCAACGAGCTGATCCAGTACAACGATGCCGCGCCGACGGCGCAGCAGCTGGAGGTATTCGACGAGTTGCACCAGCGCCTGCAAGTTCGGCTCGCGCAATGGCAGCAAATCCAGCGCACGGAAGTTCCGGCGGTGAACGCCGCCATGCGCAAGTCGGGAGTACCGGCGTTGTCGGTCGGCGCCGGCACGGGAGAGCAGGCTGGCGAGTCGGGCGGCGAACAGGAGTAACGCATCGGGAATCGAAACAGCCCAACGCGGTGCGCGAACTGAGACAGCCAGACTTTGGCGCTTAGGACAGTTTCACAGTTAATGTACTCCATCTCTCACCTTGAAAGGGCCCGGCTTTACGGGGTGCTGAAAAACTTGCGTGGAGCGGTGATTCGCGTCAGGGCACACCCTCGGCCGTGCCGATAAGCCATTTATTCCGGCACCCCGAGGCGACTTCAGTCGCCGAGGGGATCTGCAGTTTCGAGTTTCTTCAGCAGCCTGTTCAGCCGTGCCGCATGCGGCATCAATGCGACCGGGCTTTACGACACCTGTTCGGCCGCCAGCGACGACTCGACCCGCTTCCTCAGCATAGCCTCGCTGTACATGAAGTCGTTGAGGCTTGCGGTAGCGGTTGCGGGCACCATGAGCCCATGCAACTCAAGCCGGTAACGCCGGCCGCGCCAGGTTATGGTGTTTCCCGCAAAACTGCACAGCCAGAAGCAGAAACCCATCAGATCTCGCAGTGGATACAGCCAGCAAAGGCGCAGAGCTTGCGGGTCGCGCACCACTCCCCATCCGGCGAGAGCCGCCATTAGTACCCGATTCACCACCGCGGCCGTCGCCAATGCAACGGCCAGCCCAGGATGGCCCATCGCCATCGCCACTGCCACCCCAAGCAAGCCAAACGGCATGGCAAAGCTTAAGACACTGGCGATGTGTCCAGCCGGGCGGGAAAAGCGCGTGCTCTTCATCCAGCGAATCTGGTGCAGAAGTGAGGAGCGAAGGGACCGATTGATGACGACGTGATCGATGACGTGAGTCGAGAGAACGACCCGGGCACCGGACTCGGCAACGCGCTGTCCCAGGACATAATCGTCGGCGCAATAGATGGCCAGCGGGTCAAACCCCCCGATCGCGTCCAATGTTTCGCGCCGGATCGCCATGGTCGGCCCCAGCGCGAACTTCATCCCCTCAAGCAGTTCTGAAACCAGGACGCCGGAGGTCATCTCCACGCTCATGCCGAGCGCCTCCAGCCGGGCCCAGATACCGCCGCTGGCGACTCCGCGATATAGACAGGTCACCATTCCCACACGTGGGTCTAACAGCGGTGCCACCACTTCGCCGATATAGCTGGGCCTCACCTGAACGTCGCTGTCGCTGATGATCAGGTAATCGTGATTGGCCAGGGCGTACATCTTCCGCATGGAGCACACTTTGGCGTTGGCGTCCGTGGGTTCGCCGGAGATCACAATCTGCACCGGAACCGATGGAAACTGGCGGCGTACCTCTTCCACCACCGCCAAAGCCGGATCGGCGAAGTCGCGCACCCCGAAGATGATCTCGAAACTGGGGTATGCCTGATCGAAAAAGCTCGCGATATTGGCCCGAAGATTGGGCTCCATCCCGCACAGAGGTTTCAGCAGGGTCACCGGCGGAAAGCAGTCTGCCGAAAATTGTGGAACTTCGCGGCGTCGAAACCGGAAACTAGCTACAAGCAAAAGGCTGAGAAAGCCAGTGCAGGCTGTGAGTCCAGCCGCCGCGACAAACAGCAGCGCATAGCCAAAATGCATTCAGCTCTCCAGGACAGTGACCCGGGGGTTAAGCGGATTGCCCCGGATGGCAGCCCCAAGCATACAGGAACTCGTTCCGTTCGAAAAAGCGACCTTGTTACATACCCATTGACGTTGGCCCGCTGGCGAAACCGCACGTCGAGGCGGATTCAGGCCCGCCGGACTGTTATTCCTCTGTAACACAGATCCTTCCAGTTATATGCTTAAAGCTGGATTCTTCTTGTGAAATCCCGTCTTCATTAGGAGGTTGAATGGTTTCCGCTGGAAGCAGCATCGCCGTTAGCGAAGAGATCTCGGTTCATCCACCCAAGCGGTTTCTTTTTGGTCCCGGCCCGACACAGGTCCATCCGCGAGTTTACGAGGCCATGGCGCAGCCCGTGGTAGGTCACCTTGACCCGTATTTCTTTCAGATCAGCAACGACAACGACCACATGCTGCGCAACGTCTTTGGGACCAAGAACGCGCTGACGTTCGTGATCTCCGGAACCGGCAGCGCCGGCATGGAGACAGCGGTCACGAATTTCATCGATGCAGGAACGAAGGTCGCCGTGCTCGCCAACGGTTATTTCTGTGATCGCATGACGGAGATGGCCAAACGCCAGGGCGCAAGCGTCGTTCGTTTCGAGAAGCCCTGGGGTGAGTTCTTCGGAGCCGCTGAGGCAACCGAGTTCATTCGCCGCGAAAAGCCGAACGTCGTGATGTATGTAATGGCTGAAACCTCGACCGGAGTCTTCGAGCGCGGCGAAGAGATCTGCAAGGCCGCCCACGAAGCCGGAGCCATCGTCATTGCCGACTGCGTCACCTCGCTCGGCGCCATGCCGGTAGAGGTGGACAAAACCGGAATCGATGTTGCTTACAGTTGCACGCAGAAGGGCTTGAGCTGTCCTCCAGGACTATCGCCAATCACTGTCTCGCCGCGCGCGGCCGAACTGCTGAAGAAGCGCACCAAGCCGCCCCGTACCTGGTACTTCGATATCGGCCTCATCGCCGATTATCTCCTCGAATCGCACCGCTACCATCACACCGCTTCGGCAACCCTCTTCTATGCGCTGCACGAGGGCCTGACGCTGATCGAAGAAGAGGGCCTGGCCCAGCGCTCCGAGCGCCATCACCAAGCTCATCGCCAATTCGTGAAAGCGATCGAGGCCATGGGAATGCAGATGCTAGTGCCGGAAGGTCACCGCATCTGGAACCTGAACACGGTTCGCGTGCCCCAAGGCGTCGACGAAGCGAAGGTTCGCTCTTCCCTACTCAACGAACACGGGATCGAGATCGCCGGCGGCTTCGGTCCCCTGGCGGGCAAAATCTTCCGCATCGGGCTGATGGGACCGCTGGCGACGCCGGAACACGTCGACGATTTCCTGAAGAAGTTCTCCAGCGCGCTAGGCCAGGCAGGCTACAAGGGATAGACAGACTTGAAAGGGCACGGCTCGGCCGTGCCGCCCTTTCCCTTTCGTACACGATTGTCATCCCGAGCTTCTTACACGGTTGTCATCACGAGCGCCGTTCTTTGGCGCGAGCGGTCTGCTCTCCGTCGCGGGCCGAATCGCGTCGGGAATGCCACAGCAGCCTCGGTTTTGTCACTTCGCTCTGGGACTGAGGTCACTGACAGATGTTCATGAAAGTTGTGTAATTGGCCACGGGAGAGGTTTTCGGCCTTTTTCCTAGCCCCACCCTATCGCTCCACGCCTGGTGTGAAGTGAGACCTTGGATCTACCTTCTCCCGAATTTCGCATCGAGCGAACTCCCATGAGCAGGCTACAACCTGACGGGTCACTGGCTTTCCCGCCGCCACAAGCCCGGAGCAAGACGATGCGCTCCACACCGATCTTCAGCCGGCTCATCTTGGTCGCTGCTCCCGGTGGCGTTCTAGGGTTCGTGGCCCTGATGCTGTGGCTGTCGGGCGATTGGCGCTGGGTGGAGGGCTGGATCCTCGGCGTCTGGTGGGTGTCCTTCATGGCCGTCTTCGTTTTGTGGCTTCACTATAAGGACCCTGCGCTGCTGGCCGAGCGCCTGCGCCTGCCCGGCAGCGGCGGTGAATCGCGCACCGATATGGCTATCCTGGTGGGGTTAAAAGTCTGCTTCCTGGCTTCGATCATTGTGCCGGCGCTGGATGTGCGCTTCGGTAGGACGCCTCGTCTGCCGTTGTGGAGCGAAGTATGCGGCGGCATCCTGCTCCTCGGAGGCAGTTTCTTCATGCTCCGCGCGATCGCCGATAACACCTTTGCCTCGCAGTTGGTGCGTACTCAGACCGAGCGCGGCCAGTATGTCGTTGACACCGGCGTCTACGGCTTTGTTCGCCACCCCATGTATCTTGGGGGAAGTCTAATATTCGTTGGCGCCCCCCTGCTGCTCGGCTCCGTTTGTGGACTTCTCGTAGCTCTGGCCACGGTTGGGTTTCTCATTCTGCGCATCTTTGGCGAGGAGAAGCTGTTGGCACGCGACCTGGAAGGCTACCGGGCCTATTGCGAGAAAGTGTGCTACCGCCTTATACCGCACGTCTGGTAAGCGCCCCGTCAGGGCGCCACAGGTTTGGGATCCGTAGTGTGATGGCCTGTTATCGCCAACGACCGAATAGCCTATTAGGTCGGAACAGAGGTCCTTTCGATTTGCGCTTGCTGGCCGCAGCAATTATTGCGCCGCAGCAAATTCGCAGGCGGCCATGCGTTGTCCCAGGAACCTCCTCTCCGCCTCATTTCGTGCCAGCTTCAACGCGGCGTGAAAATGCCGGCTTGCCGCTTCGTGCCGGCCTAAACGCAATTCAAACTCGCCCATCGCCGCCCAGTAAAAAGGGTATCGTTCGAGCCGCTTGGCATCAGCAAGCCGGCTGACCTCTTCCAATCCGCGCGCCGCCCCGTCCCTTTCGGCAACCGCGATGGCGCGATTGAGCGCCACCACAGGCGAGGGCCGAACCTCCATCAGCAGGTCGTACAACGAGACAATGCCCACCCAGTCCGTCTCTTCCGCACGTTTCGCGATTGCATGCACGCGCGCGATGCCGGCTTCGATGTGGTACTCCGTCAACTCGGTTCCTACAGCCGACAGATCCAGCAGCCGAATCCCTTCGGCTATCAACCCATGATTCCATTGCGTGCGGTCTTGCTCGAAGAACGGGCTCAGGTTCCCCGTGGCGTCCATCCTTCCCGGCAGGCGCGCAGCGTCGAAACACATCAATGCCGCCAGCGCATAGGTCGCCGGAACCGCTCCTGCCGGATGCTCCAGCAACAGCGCCGTCAGGCGCATCGCCTCGTGACAGAGGTCAGCACGGATCGCCGATTCCGGCGACGCGCCGTGGTATCCCTCGTTAAACAGCAGGTAAAGCGCTCGATGAACCGACGGCAGCCGCGCTGCGACATCGTCAGACCGCGCCACGTCGAACAGCTTCTTCGATTGGGCCAGCACTTTCTTTGCTCGCGTTATCCGCTTCTCCGTCGCCGCGTGGGTGCTGACAAAGGCGTTCGCCACCTCGCCCACACTGAAGCCGCAGAGGATATGGAGTATGAGCGTGACCTGCGCTTCCTCCGACAAGCGAGGCTGGCAGCAGGAGAACATCATGCGCAGCAGATCGTCTTTGATCGCGGCGGTTGCGAAGAGTTCCGCGATCGCCGGAGCCAGCGTCCACTCGCTTTGGATGAATCGGCTCAGCTCAGGCTCGAAGGTGCGCGCTGTCCGCTCGCGGCGCAGAACGTCGAGCGCGCGGTTCTTGGCTGTTGCCATGAGCCACGCCGAGGGATTCTCCGGCACGCCGCGAAGTTTCCAGACTTCCAGCGCACGGCAGAAGGCGTCTTGCACGACGTCTTCTGCCAGCGCCAGGTTTTGAACGCCAAAGATGCGCGTCAGCGTGGCGACCATGCGTCCCGCTTCCTGCCGGAAAAGATGGTCACTGAGTTCCATCGCTTACATACTCATGATCATGATAGGGCGAACCTCGATGGCGCCATCCTCTTCCAGAATCGGACAGCCCTTCGAAAGCTCGACCGCCTCGTTGATGTCGCGCGCCTCAACCAAAGTGAAGCCACCAACGATGTCCTTGGCTTCGGCAAACGGCCCGTCGGTGATCGTCTTCGCCTTGCCCTTCACTACCTTGCCGCCCGGCTCCAGTGGCTGGCCCTGATCTTTCAGGTGTCCACTATCGCCCAACGCCTTCAGCCAGGTCATCCACTTCTGCATGATCTGTTGCGCCTGCTCCGGCGAAGGATTTCCAATCCTGCCGCCGCGATAAAGATACAGAAACTGACTCATCGTAATGCCTCCTGTTTCGTCCCTCAGGACTGAAGTTTTGGCTCCCTTTCGGGCTTCCGACATAAAGACGTATGGGCCGCGGCGGACCGGACATGTTTTTTGCCCGCTTCAGAAAATGTACCGGGCACCGGGCGTCGGAACGCGCCGCAACAAGGCGATTCGGCGCGACTGCGGACAAGCCGGCGCGAATCCCGTATTCGTAACCACCCGCCGGAAGAGGAGTAAAATCCGCCACATCAAGACGTTCCGACAGGGGTTGGAGGCGCAAGGGGAAAAGGATCGTGCTGAGCAGCTTAGTGAATTCGCCGGTTCTCATCGCTTCGACGGCAATTCCCAGCGAAGTGATTTGGTCGTATCTGGCCTTCGGAGTTGTTTTTGCCATGGGCCTAATCGCGATCTTTCTCCGTGGCGATTGGCAAAAGGCGCGCGGGCTCGACAAGCTGATTCTGTTCGGGCCGATCTTTTACGCGGCGCCGCTCGCGGCTTTCGGCACCGAACATTTCACCCTGACGCGGGAAATCGCATCGATTATACCGGCGTGGATTCCCTGGCATCTGTTCTGGGCCTACTTCGTAGGCGCTTGCTTTATCGCCGCTGCGCTGAGCCTGGTGACGGGGATTCAGGCGCGTCTCGCAGCGTGTTTGCTCGCCTTGACGTTCTTCCTCTTCGTCGTGCTGATGTACATCCCAGCTACGTTGCGTCATCCACAGAATCGGATATTTCTGACCATCGCGTTACGGGAAACATCCTTCAGCGGCGGCGCTCTGGCGCTGGCCGCCAGCCTCACCGGGCCTTGGGACAAGCGGCGCGTCCCTGCCACAATTGCGCGGTATTTCGTCGCGGTTCCCGTGCTGTTTTTCAGCTTCGAGCAATTCCTGCACGGCGATCACGTTCCCGGCGTTCCGCTGGAGCCTCTCACTCCCACGTATGTCTTCGGACACGCCATCTGGACGTATCTGGCGGCGGCGGTTTACGCGGTCGCGGGCATCCTGTTGCTGGTTGGCAAGAAAACCCGTGCAGCAGCGACGTGGATGGGCTTGACCGTACTCTTTGTGGAGTTGGTGGTCTATGTGCCGATCGCAATAGTGGAACGCGCCAGCCTCGACAATGGCCTCAATTACATGGCGGATACCTTAATGTTTTGCGGCGCGGTTCTTTTGCTTGCCGGCGCCATGCCGCGCGCAGACAAAGGGTGACAGGCGCTGTTCCTCGGTCCATAAGCGGCAACCCTGCCCACCTTAGTATTCTGCAATGTGAGTTCACGGCCCAGCACACCCGCCAAGACCCGGCTTTGGAAGCCTTCCCTCCGCTCTTTTCTTCTATGGCTTGTCGTCGTTATATTGGCTTTATGGTCGGTAGCCGCGCTGCTGCTGGTTGCCGCCCGCTGGATCGACCCGCCGACAACTGCGGTGCAGATCGAGCGCCGCATGCAGGCCTTGATCCATGGCAAGCCCTATCAGAAGCGATTTGAATTCGTTCCGCTCAGCCAAATCTCGCCCGACTTCCAGCATGCTGTCATCGCCGCCGAGGACGCGCGCTTCTATCAGCATCATGGATTCGACTGGCACGAGGTTCAGATCGCTGCCCAACAGGACCTGGAAGGCGAACGCACCCGGGGAGCTTCCACCCTTACGCAGCAGCTTGTGAAGAACCTGTTCTTCGGAACCGGCCGCTCAATCCTGCGCAAGGGTGCGGAGACCACGCTGGTACCGGTGGCCGAGCTCGTCCTCGGCAAGCGGCGCATTCTGGAGCTCTATCTCAACCTGGTCGAATGGGGCCCTGGTATTTATGGCGCAGAGGCGGCCAGCCGTTTCTACTACCGAACCTCGGCGCGAAACATCGGCCGGCAAGAGGGAGCACAGCTCGCCGCCGTTCTGCCCGCTCCGCTGAAGCGACGCCCCGAGCGCATGACCCGCTACCCCGCCATCATCCTGAACCGCATGCGCCAAATGGGCTGGTGAGCGTGCGCAAGGTGCCTGCCTGCTTCCACCGTTCTTAGTCGTAAACTTCGCGTCGATGAGCGATTCGCGTGACGCTAATCAGCCGGATCCTGTCGTCAATGATGGAGATCGCTCGCCAGTCGCCGATGCGGATGCGCCATTGATCCTTGAATCCACGCAACTTCCTGCATCCGGCGGGTCTTGGGTTATGGGATAGAGATTCCAATTTCGCCACCACACGCGACAGCACGTGATCAGGAAGCGATTCGAGTTCTTTCCGGGCAGGAGGCTTGATCTCAACCCGATAGCTATCCACGAAGGCGTCCGCGCCTGATTAGGTCTTCCTTCACCTTGGCCAGCGGCATTCCTTTTTCTCTGCGACGTGACTCTGAAATGAGCCCGTCCCACAACTCTTGAACCCGGGCTCCGTGTTTCTTGAGGTCTATGAGAACTGCGACCTTCCGGCCTTTGTCGTCGGTGACAAACTGAATTCCCGTCATGCTCTCCATTATGCCCCAGGAGCAGGGCCGCTCCCTGTGGCGGCCAAGTCCCGTAAGACGACACACGTCGGTGGAGTGCCCGCGCCGGAGGCGCACCAGAACTTAGCCCGCCCCTTCAGCGATGGGTGAGCTAGTCAACAGAATCCCGAGTCCCGTCGGGACGGCACAAATCCTTCCCGGCCACACATTCGAAAACCGCAAACACGCGGAGGCACCGGCGCTGACGTCATCCGCGGGAAAAGACTTCCTGTGCAACCTTGATTGCGTTCATCGCCGTCGGCCAACCGGAGTAGAACGCCAGATGAGTGATCGCCTCGATCAGCTCTTCTTTCTTGAGTCCGTTCTCCAGAGCTTTGCCGAGGTGAAAGCGCAACTGCTCTGGACGGTTCAACGCTACCAATGCGGCCACGGTAATCAGGCTGCGATCGCGCTTTGCGAGCTCAGGCCGTTCCCACACATCTGCAAACAATACCTGGCGGGTTAATTCCGATAGCTTGGGTGCGAACTCAGAGAGAGGTATGTCCGTACCGGCAGGTTCTTTGCTCATGGGTGTATACTCCCTGCCGCAATTGTAGATTGCAAGTGGAGTGACGCCGATCGCCCGGTGCCGCACTCCTTTTCCGCCTTGAAATGCGTGGGACAACTGCTCCCGACCTCACGACTTAAGCCTCTTTTTCGCTTCCCTCTCCCATACATCCAAAAACCGCAAGGTGCGGGCTTCCGGCAGCGTCGCGGTTGTCGTGCCGGGTTCTCGCATCAAATACCTGCCCAGGCTCGGGATGCGCATTCTTGAATTGTGTCAATCTGTTGCCCGCCTTGCACGCGCTGACTTGCGATAATGGGTGGTCAAGAAGGGGGTCGCACTTTGAAACACGAGCCACCCGCTGCCAGAAAGGTGGAACCGCCTCCGGCGAGCGAGAGATTTTTGTTCGCCTCCGTGATGGCGGTTGCGTGGGCCTTTGTCACCATCGTAGCCTGGACACTGCTCGCAGTGGGCTTCGGCCGTAGCAAGAGTAATGAGCGACTACTGACGATGCTGGTTATTGGTGCGGTGGTGGTCGTCTTCCTATGCGCCCACGCCTACCGCCAGGGATGGAGCAGTAGGCGATGATGGCCACCGGTCCTGGTTGTGATCAGCCGCCCGTCAAGCGTTCGAACTGGACGAGAAAGACGAAGCTGGCGAGGCTACCGGTCCTCGTTGAGCTCATCTGCCATGCCCGAGTCCCGTCGGGACGGCACAAATCTTCCACTCCCACACATTCGAAAAGCGTGTCTAGTCCCAGGACATGCTTTCCAAAGTGTCTCGGGACATCCTTTACAGTTGTTGTATAGAACTCAGTCTGCCAGCCAGCGGTCCACGATCGTGGACCGCTGGCTGGCGAAGTCGAGTTCCCGGATCAGGGTGCGACAGTAATACACCTGCACCCGTTCTTCGATTCGTATCAGCTGCACCCGTTCGCCGCGCAGGGCACGGTTAATCTGCCACTTGTGCCCGCCCACATCGAGTTTGCCCTGGCAGTCCACCTTCAGCACCCACGCTCCCGGCTCATACTCATAGGCCACCGGATGGGGATCGTAGCGGCGCGCACTCGCATGCCAGCAACTGGCCGGCGTCGCCATCCCCAGCGCCTCGTGCGGTCGCACCTGGTTGTGCTCCCAGCGGTACTCATCCAGCCACTGCTGCCCCAGTGCCTCGCCCCCGACTCGCCGATCCACCGCCCGCTGTAAGCAACCGTGAAAGCGCTCCACTTTACCTTGCGTCTGCGGATGCCGTATCCCGCTCCAGTGCAACTGGATCCCTTGCCGCATCAGCCACAGCGATAAGTTCGTCAGGCCTCCACCCGAACGCATGCTCCACCACGGCGTGCCGTGATCCATCAGCATCGCTTCCGGCACCCCGCACTGCGTGAAGGCCCCTTCCAGTTGCTCGCGTACTGCTTCGCCGCGTAGACTTTCCATCGCCCGCAACGCAATCAGGTAGCGGCTGTGGTCGTCAAGAACCGACAGCGGCCCGGTCTCGTCGGCCCGCCGCAGCGGACCCTTGAAGTCCATCTGCCACAGCTCATTGGGCTGGCTGCGTTCGAAACGCTGCACCGCCGCGGCATGCCGATCCTGCTCCCGCACCAGACCCTGCCGCAGCAGAATACGATGGATGGTGCTGCGGGTCAGTCCCAGCCCCGCGCGCGCCAACAGCACCTGCAGCTTGCGCGCACCCCAGTCGGGATACTGCCGCCGCAGCTCGACCACCTGCGCCTCCAACCCCGCGGGCGTCTGCGTCGGCCGATGCTGTGGCGCGCGGCTGCGTTCGGCGATGCCGCCGATCCCCTGCTCCCGATAGCGTTGCAGCCACAACCGACCGGTCGGCCGGGAAACGTTAAACTCCTCACATAGCGCCGACAACGACTTCTCCCGCCGCGACGCCGCTACCACGAACTGCACCCGCTGCTCACGTACATCCATCGTCTTCCAAGGCATCCTGTCTTACTCCCGCCCTTGCTAGGCTCGCGCGGGAGTGTAAAGGATGTCCCGGGACATTGTGGAAAGGATGTCATGAGACTGAACAAAAAGCGGGAATGAGGGGCACTCACGCAACGCTCACGAGGGTGCCCCTTGCAAGCTTCGTTCTCATGGTTGGACGGGGCACTCTCGTGTTCATTGACCACTCAGAGTATTTGCCCGGGCACCCGCCCCAAATGGGTTGGTGAACAAAAAGGCCGCCCCACAAGGCGGCCATACAGTTGCACATCGTTCCGAATTGCTAGAACAGCTTGCGGCGAAGCATGCCGATTCCGCCAAGCAAGGCTGTGCCGAGCAGCATCAGGCTACCGGGCTCAGGAACCGCAGTCCACTCCGTCCCAATGACTGCGCCGGATCCAGCATGGGAGTCGAGCCACGCCAGGCCGTCAGAGTTCAGTGTGATAGTGGCAAAATTATTCGAATCACCGGGGCCGAGGGAGATGCTGCCGATGATCGGCCCCTGATTCAGGGCGTTGTACTTGCCGATGTCCATCCAGTTCTGGTTGGAATCCACGTCGCTCGGCATCAGGCTGGTGCCATACAAGAACACCGTGCCAGAGTCGTACTGGATGAGGTAGTTGTCTACCGTAAACGACGCTGCGTTAGCGCCCCCACCGAAGTTGGCCAGGTTGAACGAGAAATAACCGTGGAAGTTGTAGCCACCGCAGTCATTCGGAGCGCAGTAGCCGGTCAGGTAGTTTGTGTTACCCCCATCGTGTTCACCGTTGTCGCGGAACCAGCCGGAATCGGTATTGGCGTAGTTGTTTCCATTGATGGTCAACGCATTGCTGGCGTTGAAGCCGCTGGCGCCGCCCCAAAAGCTGTCATTTTGCGCCTGGGCACCGACTACCAAGAACGCAACGATCGCCAAGGCGAGTACAATTGAGAGTTTGCGCATGTTTCCTCCTAAGGCACACCACAATCGTTTGACTTTAGGCGGGCGGTGGAGACTGAAGACTACGTGAGGCTGACGCGCGACCTAAAGTCAAATCATTTCGCGCCAAAAAGCTTACCACGGGTTACTCAGTTGCGCACGCAAAAAATTCGACCCTTACCCAGCCCTCCGCTACGCTTCGTGCTGGGCTTGTCATGACACGCCCTACAGGCTTGGGAAGCATCTCAACATTCTCATGAGGACACGGAGACACTCCTTATCTTCTTTGCTGTTCTCAGTGTCTCCGCGCCTCGGTGGTTCAAACCCGGTCCCGTTTGCTTCGCTTCCATCCCAGCCGATACGATGGAGATTCACGGTAATGACTGATTTTGCGGAGGCATTCTCATGGCTACTTTAGAGCAGAAGGCGCGCACCGAAGCGGCGATCGCGGTCGCGAAGGCGCCGGAGTACAAGAACTTTATCGGCGGCGAGTGGGTGGAGAGTCACACGGGCGAGACCTTCGCCAACCTGAATCCCGCCGACACGCGCGAGGTGGTCGGCCTTTTCCAGCACTCGGACAAGCGCGACGTCAACGATGCCATCGAGGCCGCCAAACAGGCGTACAAGAAGTGGCGGCTGGTTCCCGCCCCGCGCCGCGCGGAGTTGTTGTACAAGGCCTCCGAAATCCTGATCGCCCGCAAAGAAGACTACGCCCGCGCGATGACGCGCGAGATGGGCAAGGTCATCAAAGAGACGCGCGGCGATGTGCAGGAAGCCATCGATTGCGGTTACTACACCGCCGGCGAAGGCCGCCGCCTGTTTGGGCCGACGGTCCCGTCGGAGCTGCCCAACAAGTTTGCCATGGCGGTGCGCCAGCCGCTCGGCGTGTGCGCCATGATCACGCCGTGGAACTTCCCCATGGCGATTCCGTCGTGGAAGCTCTTCCCCGCCCTGGTCGCCGGCAACACCGCGGTGATCAAGCCGGCGCAGGACACGCCGCTGTCAACCATCAACTTTGTGACCGCTCTCAGCGATGCCGGAATTCCGGCTGGCGTGGTCAACGTGATCACGGGATTCGGCGGCGAGGTAGGCACGCCGATGGTGGAGCACCCGGAAGTGCGCGCCGTATCGCTCACGGGATCGACCGTCGTGGGACGCATCGTCGGCCAGGAAGCGGCGAAAAGCTTCAAGCACTGCTCGCTGGAGCTGGGCGGCAAGAACCCGATGATCGTGCTTGACGACGCGAACCTCGAGCTCGCTCTCGAAGGCGCGCTCTGGGGCGCTTTCGGCACCACCGGCCAGCGCTGCACTGCCACCAGCCGCATCATCGTGCAGAAGGGCGTCTACAAGAAGTTTGTCGATTCGCTGGTGGAGCGCGCGAAGAAGCTGAAGATCGGCAACGGACTCGACGAGAGCGTTGACATGGGTCCGGCCATCAACAAGGGCCAGATGGAGACCGACCTGAAGTACATCAAGATCGGCAAGGACGAAGGCGCAAAGATGCTATGCGGCGGCCATCGCCTGGAAGGCAAGGACTACGATCACGGCTGGTTCGTTGCGCCGACGGTCTTCGCGGACGTCGATCCCAAGATGCGCATCGCGCAGGAAGAGATCTTTGGGCCGGTGGTCTCGATCATTCCGTGCGATGGCCTGGAGCACTCGATCGAGATCGCCAACGACATCGAGTACGGCTTGTCATCGTCGATCTACACCAAGGACGTGAACAAGGCCTTCGTCGCCATGCGCGACCTCTATGCCGGCATCACCTACATCAACGCTCCAACCATTGGCGCGGAGGTTCATCTGCCGTTCGGCGGAACGAAAGCCACCGGCAATGGGCACCGCGAAGGCGGCATTGGCGCGATCGAGTTCTACACAGAATGGAAGGCGGTCTATATCGACTACTCCGACAAGCTCCAGAAGGCGCAGATCGACCGGCCGGAATAGGAAATGCCGCTCTTGGCTCTTGGCTCTTGGCTCTTAAGTGTTGGCTTTTCGCGACGCTGTGACGGAGAAGATTGGACCTCAACATGGTTCATGCAGTGCAAGTTCGCACTGGCCGCAAATTCCGGAGCCAAGAGCCAAAGGCCAAGAGCCAATCGCGAATTGCGTAAAGTCGCGCATTTCCAATACAATGAAGTATCCGGCTCACGTCGAGATCTCTACCCGAAGGATCACACGAAAGTATGGCGAATCATTTTTCGGCGCTGAAGCGCGCCCGTCAAACCGACAAGAAGACGGCGGCAAACCGCGCCAACAAGTCGCGCCTGCGCACGGCGTTGCGCTCGCTGCGCGAAGCCATTGCCAAGGGCGACAAAGAAACCGCCAAGAAGGCTTACAACAGCACCGCCTCCATCGTCGACAAGGGCGTGCAGAAGGGTGTCCTGCACAAGAACACCGCCAACCGCTACAAGTCCCGCTTGAGCGCGCGCCTGAAGGCGGTCGGCGCCGCGAAGTAGGCTACAGTTTCCACGCAAAGGCGGGCCAGGCGCCCGCTTTTTCTTGTTTTGGAGTCGCACCTCGCAGTGAGCGCCGTCACAGGCCCGCGAAGAACGCCTGCGATATGATTGTCAGTTTGGAAAGCAACAAAACTGCCATGCCGCGCAAGATCGCGCCCCATGGATCTTATGGAGTGATCTGACATGAAGGGTGACAAGAGCGTCATTGCTTTTCTCAATGAAGTTCTGAAAGCAGAGCTGACCGCCATCAACCAGTACTTTCTTCACGCCGAAATGTGCGAGAACTGGGGCTATGAACGGCTGGCCAAGCTCATCCGCAAGGAATCGATCGAAGAGATGGCGCACGCCGAGAAGCTCATCGAGCGCATTCTTTATCTCGACGGCACCCCCAACATGAGCGACTACTTCAAGATCAACATCGGCAACACCGTCGAGCAGCAGTTCAAGAACGATGTTCAGCTTGAGTACGCTGCGGTCAAGCGGCTGAACGATGGCATACAGCTCTGCGTCAAGCAGAATGACGGCGGATCACGCGAGCTGGCAGAAAAGATCCTGACCGACGAAGAGCATCACATCGACTGGCTCGAAGCCCAGCTTCACGCCATCGACGAGATGGGCATCCAGAATTATCTGGCGCAGCAGTTGAAGGAAGAAGAATAGAGCCGCTTCGTCTCTTTTCATTTTCCGCCTTTCGTAGAGGTCGGAGACGACGAAAACCAGCGCTAAATCGCGAAGAGCGTTCCTGCGCTACAATGAAAAAGCGCTGCCGTTCAGCGCCCTTCCGCAGTACGCTTCCCGAACGGAGAGATGGCCGAGTGGCTGAAGGCGCACGCTTGGAAAGCGTGTATACTCGAAAGGGTATCCAGGGTTCGAATCCCTGTCTCTCCGCCATAACTCATTGTGAATAAACAAGTTATAGACGCCTGGCGGGCTTCGCACTCCGTTGGCACTCCATTAGTGGATTACCAGTCTCACTACTTCACTGTTCGCTTCTCGCATCGGTTCAGCCATAGCCTTGCCGTACACGTTCATCGTGGTCTTGATGTCCGCGTGACGCATCAGGTCTTTCTGCACCGTCATCGGCGCCTTCGTCTGGTCAAGCCAGGAACGATAGGTGTGCCGCAACGCGTGTCAGCCGATCTTGCCGAGACCTGCGCGCTTCCCCGCGGGAATTAGGTAGTCACGCTGGATGGCATTCGTGTAAAGCGGCATCGCGCCAGCCACCCATGGCGATGCCCACACCCAATCATCGTCAGCCTTGAAATCCGACAGACTGCGCCAGTTCTGCAACACCTCGATCAGGGCCTGATCCAACGGCAACCGTGCTTTGCTTTTCTTCGTCTTCACGGCATCGATGCGGTTGGCGATGACGCCTCGCTGAACCAAAACTTCTTGGTTCAGCCAGTCGAAGTCCGACCACTTCAAACCGGCCAACTCCGATCGGCGCAGCCCGAGACAGATTGCGACAATGACCATCGTGCGGTGAGGCTCAGTGATGATGTTGCAAAGCAGCCTTCGGAAGTGCTCAGGCGTCAGGACAATAGGGTCCTCCTCGCGAAGCGTCCCTCCGGTTATGCGCACGAGATCCATTGGGTTGCGCTGCGTTTCAAACATCTCGCACAGCATGGTATATTCAAACACCTGGCGCATCACGCTCTTGATGTGAGCTTTCGTCTTTTGCGCCAAGGGTAACGTGAGAAACCAGCGATCGACGGCCAGAGGCTTTACCGCGCCGAGATCGAAGGAGCCCCACTTCGGCAGCACATGCTTTGTGAGATTGTTGCGGTATCCGCCTCCGGTTGTGAATCTGTTCGGCATCCGCTCTGCCATGTACTTCTGAGCGGCATCCTCGAACTTCGCAACAGGTCCAGCGGGTTTGGTCTTGTTATTGGCGGCAAAACGGTGACTCTCCGCCACACGACAAGCCTTGGCTTTGGTTGGGATCTCGGATAAGGGACCAAGAGAGGTGGTTCTACGTGTAGCCCCGTCCCACCACTTGAAGTACCAAATGTTTCTCCGACGATCCAAGAAGACACTTCCGTTCTGATAACGCTCTCTCTTCATCGTTCCTCCAGCGAGAGCGGGTAGCGCGACGATTGTAACTGTCGAGTGACCCATTCATCCAGCGAAGAAGCCCTGAACCGCCAGACCTTGCCGATCTTCATGCCAGGAATCGCGCCTCGCGAGGCCATTTCCCGAACCGTCACCGGGTGGAGCTTCAATATCTGTGCGGTTTGCGCGGCGTCAATTAACGGTTCGATGGCGTTCAAAACTTACCTCCCTCGTTTGGCGGCCCAGTTTTTTTGAGATAAATTGATTCTGCCCAAGCGGACCCAAAGCTGATTGGACAGCGACCGGATGTATGTACCCACACGCACAGATCTAAGTAGTTTGTGTTAGCAGACCTGAGTAGAGCTGACGGGCACTATAGTGCCTGATTTTTCTCACATCTTTTGCTTGTTCACCCTGATACCCGGGTGTATTATCAGCCCTCCATGCTCGGAACAATCATGGTCTTCCTTCGTAACCGACTGGACGGTTATGTGAGTACCCGTCTCGGCGTAGCACCCGGTGGGGCGGATCAGCCCGTCGTGGTGCTGCTGGACGGGGAGAAGACCGACCCGCTCGCGTTCCAGCTGGGAGCAGTCACGCTGCTCCTAATGAATATTGAACAGGAGAAAACTCGCCGCGCTCCCGATCTTTATTATCGAACCCTGCCGGATGGAAGCTCGGAGAGAGTCAACCCTGATATCAATATCAATCTATATATATTGTGCATTGCACACTTTAAACAATATGAGCAGGGCCTGGATTATCTTTCGCTGATACTTCAGTATTTCCAGAGTCATCCCGTCATCGATCGGGCCAGCGCTCCCGAGCTGGATCCCAGACTAGATAAATTGATCTTCGAACTCAATACCTTAACTATCTCCGAGCAAGGCGAGATATGGAATGCTCTGCGTACCAGTTATATGCCGTCATTGATGTACAAGGTTGGCATCCTGACCTTCAGTGACGACGCATCCATGGCCGGACCTGAGGTTACAGAGAAGCAGATCACGGTACACCAGTGAATTTCGCGCCCATCTTCAGCATCGCGTGCCGGCATAAGTACTATGGCGACGGCACCTGTGCGGATGTGGCGATTCAACCGGACGCGGACACCGACCGATGGCTCAAGAACCATCGCTGCGTAACGCGGCAGCAGACTGGCGGCATCCTGTGTTCCACCCAGTTGGGCGACGATAACGGCATGTTCCTTCCGCCCGCTGCGACGGATGTCTTGACCTTCAACCTGCAGATGCTGGACAGCAAGTTCGCTCTGATTACCGACATGAGCGCGCTGGCCGCGCAGAAGGCGCCGCTGTTTTCACCTACCGACGGTGAAGTGGCGACTGGTGGAAGCCTGCAGCTCAGTTCGCGGGAGCAGGCACTGGACAGCGGCGTGCTTGCGGCGATCCAAATTCCGGGGAAGGTATTTGCCGCGCCGGGCACCAGCCCGATCCAGTACTTCATCGATTTCACCGCCAGCCAGGCACGCTGGTTGTATTACTACGTCACCGATCTGACCTTGACGGGGAAAGACCTGCAGCTGGTAGATCAGGGTACGCCCGGAACTCCGGTCGTCTTTGGCGCTAATAGTAAGACAGACCTCGGAAAGAGTCCGGATCCCAACGACACAATTAGCCTGCAACTTGCGGCCCAGTATCCGAGCTTCAACCGGATACGGTTTGCTTCCGATAGTCTGGTGCCCGCGCAGGAAGTTCCCCGGCAGCTGAAACTACAGCTCGATGGGCACGCTTTCAATGATGTTTTGCCGGCACCCGACCTGCAGAACCGTACCATGTGGCCTTTTGGCCAGCAGCCAGGAAAACAGGCTGCGTTGTTTCAAGTAGTCAAGTATGTAAGTTACTCATTTTCGAAGAACGGAGTGTGAGCTATGGCCACGAGCTATAAGACGCCGGCAGTCTATGTTGAGGAAATATCAACCCTGCCGCCATCGGTCGCAGAAGTCTCTACTGCTATTCCGGCCTTTATAGGATACACGGAAAAGCATGCCGTAAAGGGTACTCCGCAAATCGCGCAGGTGAGTACCTTACTGGAGTACATCACCACGTTCGGCGGCCCTAAGATCGTGCCTATCCAGATTGCCGAGGCTAACGGCACGCTGACTCCAACCGTGCCCGACATGCCGTTCCTGATGTACTACAGCCTGAGCCACTACTTCCTCAATGGAGGCGGCCCTGCCTACATCGTCTCGATCGGAGACTATTCTGCTTCTCCGATTGAGACAGACTTCGAGGCGGGCCTGGCTGCGCTGGAGAAGGAAGACGACCCAACACTTATCGTACTGACCGATGCGGTTAAGCTTCCTGCAACCGACTACTACGATCTGTGCCAGCAGGCGCTAGCGCAATGCAATAAGCTGGGCGACCGTTTTTGCATTTTCGATGTGCAAGACGATCCCAAGGCGACCGATCGCGGCACCAAAGCTTTTCGCGATCTCACCGGCACGAACTACCTGAAGTATGGTGCCGCCTATTTCCCGTATCTTGAGACCACACTGAGTGTCCAATACACCGATGACCAGGTGACCCTCAGTGGCGCAGACTTAGGTCATAACTGGCAGAAGACCCTGGACCCCAATGGCGTCGTTGTGTCGGTGATGGCCCCGAGCACCCCAACGGTTACGGTGGTGCAGGATGCAGGCTCAGCTACCCCGAACTTTGTGGTTACACCCACCAGTCTGACCATCAAATCGGCTACCCCGCCGCTTGGCGCCGCAGTCCTCACCGCCTGGGCCACGTTCATCGCTACCAACCCAGCGCAAGGCTGGACAGTCTCGGGCGTGGGAGACGGCTCGGGAACTGTGGCCTTCCAGAACAGGACGGCGCTGGACGACAAAGGTGGGCCTACGTTGCAATCGCTGCAGACCAGTAACACCTCTCTCTATCAGAACGCGAAAGCGGCACTGGCGCAGGAATCGATCACACTGCCGCCCAGCGCGGCTATCGCCGGCATTTTTTGCAGCGTTGACCGCGACCGTGGCGTCTGGAAGGCACCCGCCAATGTGAGCCTGACCTCGGTAATAGGGCCGGTCGTCAAGCTGACCGACGAGCAGCAACAGGACCTGAACGTGGACACCAACGCCGGCAAGTCCATCAATGCCATCCGCGCCTTCACCGGCAAAGGAACGCTGGTGTGGGGCGCACGTACCCTGGCGGGTAACGACAACGAGTGGCGCTACGTTCCGGTACGGCGGCTGTTCATCATGATCGAGGAGTCGTGCCGCAAGTCAACCGCGTTTGCGGTATTCGAGCCCAACACGCTGACCACCTGGCTGAAAGTTAAGGGAATGATTGACAGTTTCCTGTATCAGCTGTGGCAGCAGGGGGCGCTGGCGGGGGCGAAGCCGGAAGATGCCTACTTCGTGAATGTCGGGCTGGGAAAGACCATGACGCCGGACGATGTGTTGAACGGATGGCTGATAGTGGAAATCGGCATAGCGGCAGTGCGTCCGGCAGAGTTCATCATCCTTCGCTTCAGCCACAAGCTGCAGCAGTCCTAAGCGACACGTCGCGGTGAGCGATAGATTGGAGAAAGAGTTATGGCACTCAGCAAAGCTGAGATCAAGTCTACTTATCCGCTGCCGGTATACAACTTCAAGGTGGAAATCAACGGGGTTGCGGTGGCATTTTCCGAAGTATCCGGCCTGACCATCCAGCATCAGACGGCGACCTATGCGGAAAGCCCCACCGCGTCGGGGTCACCCGGCCCGCGCACCATGTATATGCCGTCGCAGAAGAGCGCGGTGAATATCACCATGAAGAAAGGCGTAGTAAAGGGCGTCAGCATGCCGGCCCTGTACGACTGGATCAATGCTACCCAGCTCAACCAGATCGACAAGCGCGACGTCTTTGTGCGGCTGTGCGACGAGTCGGGAGAGCCTGTCATCAGCTGGAAGCTGGCCAATGCCTTCCCGGTGAAGCTGGATGCTCCGACGTTCACGGCCACCTCGAACGATGTGGCCATCGAGACCATGCAGCTGATGGGCGACGCGGTCTCGATTGAGCAGGCGTGATAGGTCATGCCCGATACGAAAGACTTCGAGAAGAAGAATTATCCGCTGCCCGCTTATAGCTTCCTGGTCCAGGTAGACCAGACGGTGATGAGCTTCAGCGATGTATCGGGCATTTCCGCGGACTACGATAAGGTCACTTATCGCACTGGCCTGAGTACATGGGAAGGCGAGGCGATCAAGACCTTCAACTTTGGTTCCTTTATCAGTGTCACCCTGAAGCGCGGGGTCATCCTGGGCAGGAATCCGACGGCATTGTTCGACTGGCTGAAAGCCGGCGACCTGCGAACTCTGCAGGTGAGCTTGTGCGATGAGACGGGATCGCCGGTAATCTTCTGGAAATTCGAAGTTGCGGTCCCGGTCAAGGTTACGGCGCCCACTTTCGACGCCAAAACGAACGAACCCGCCATCGAGAGCGTGGAACTGGCGGTGCGCGGCATCTCGATAAGTACGCCGTAGTTTCAGGCAGCAGAGCCCGGCCACGCCAGGCAACGGAGACAGGCAGATGGGAGTGTCTGCGTCGGACATTCTATTACAGAAGCAGATGTGGCTGGGCTTTCGCTTCCTGGTCACCTTCTTTATCGGCGGCGTTGTGCCTAACCCGCTGGACATACGCTTCACCAAGGTCATTGGACTGAAGGCCACGGTAAGCACGTCAACCATCTCGGAGGGAGGACAAAATCTCTATACGCAGAAGGTTCCGGATTCGGTGGGCTACGGCGACCTGGTGCTTACACGGGGCATGATCGTCGGCTCTCCCTTGTTGATTGAGTTCAATGTGGCCATGTCGCTGTTCAAGTTTGCTCCTTCGAACGTGCTAGTGGCCTTATTGACGGAAGACAAGGTTCCGGCAGCGGCATGGATGTTCATGAATGCTTTTCCGGTGAGCTGGTCAACTTCGGATCTCGACGCTGATAGTAAGTCGCTGGTGATTGATAGCTTAGAGCTTTCCTATCAGCGCATGCAGATACTTAGGGTTTAGGAATGCCGGTCGAAATCAAAGAGCTAGTCATACGCGCCGTGGTGGACCACGGCCGCCCAGCCAGGGGCCTGATGGAAGACGTGGCTGAGCAGGCTGAGCACATAGACCAGAAGAAACTGCTGGAAACTTGCGTACGCGAAGTTCTGCGGGTGCTGAAGAAAGCGGAGGAACGATAGTGGGACTGCCGGACATGTTCAAGCTGGAGAAGCTCACCATCGAGGCTTATGACAAGCCCGAGAGATCTACTCCGCCGAAAAGTACCTTCCAGGCGATGTACAACCCAACATCGCTGAAGCAGTCTTTCGCCATCGCCTGGAGTAAAAATGCGGGCGAAAACGCATCGGCGGTACCGGCAACCTATAAGTATAGTAAGCCGACGAAGCTGGAGTTCGACCTGATCCTTGATGGTACGGGTGTAGAGCAGATGGGTATTACCACTGGAATCCAGATGCTCGGGGGGCTGGGTGGATCGAAGACGGTACAGGACCGGATTAACGATTTCCTGGATGCAACCTACAACTACCACGGCGACCTGCACCAACCCTATTTCCTGAGGGTGAAGTGGGGCGTACCGGAAGCGTTCGACTGCCGGCTATCTTCGCTTGACGTGAGTTATACGAAGTTCAACCGCGACGGTACGGCGCTGCGGGCCGAACTGAAGATTTCGCTCATCTCTGACGCAGCGACACTGGAGAGCGTGGAGAAGGCCGAAGCCGCGGAATCGGCTGACGTCACCCACAGTCGCATGGTGCGCGCGGGAGATACGCTTCCCCTGATGACCAGCCGGATTTATGGTTCGGCTGACTACTATGTGGATGTTGCCCGCTTCAATGGCATCAATGATTTCCGGAACATCAGTCCTGGAACCCAACTTCAATTCCCGCCACTGGCAATGCTGCTCGGCGGCAGGTAGCCCAATCCTATCGTCCAGTCATGCTTGCCACAGTGACCATTTCGAAGGATGGAACGAACATGAACCCGGCCTACCAGGTGCTTTCCGTGAATGTTGCGCGCGAACTGAACCGCGTGCCCTGGGCGGAGCTTACTTTGAGGGACGGGGATGCGGCGCAGCAGAAATTCGAAATAAGCAACAGTGACTTCTTCGCTCCCGGAAGCAACATCGAGATAAAGATCGGGTGGCAGGACCAGCCACAGCAGACGGTATTCAAAGGCGTGGTGGTTCGCCTTGGGGTCGAGTCGGACGCGAGCGGGTCGTCGTTGCTGGCCGTGGGGCTGAAGGATGCCGCACTGAAGCTGACCGGCGCCCGGCACACGGCGGTGTTCCAGCAACAGACCGACTCCGACATTATCACTAAGCTGATCTCCGATGCCGGCTTGAAAAGCGGAACGGTGAAGGCCACCTCCACTCAACTCAAGCAGGTAGTGCAATACCAGTGCACCGACTGGGACTTTATCCTCGCCCGCGCTGAGGCGAACGGACAGTTCGTATCGGTGGACGGCGGCACGATATCCACTACCGACCTCAGTGCGTCAGGCGCACCGGTAGCCAGTTTCAAGTGGGGAATGGACCCTGTCTATAGCTTCGACTTCGAAGCCGATGCCAGCAACCAGTTTGCCCAGGTTTCCAGTGTAGGTTGGGACGGGAATCAGATACAGCCAACCAGTCCGGCGAATGCGGCAAATGTCCCATCATCGCCGGGCAACTTATCCATGGACACAATCGCCAGCAAGATTGGCATGGATAGTTTGACCCTCACGAGCATGGTACCCATGGAACAAAGCGAGTTGAGCGATTGGGCGAAAGGCTTCATGGCGCGAACTCGCGCGGCGGCGATACGAGGAAGGATGTCGGTGTCGGGGATCAACGTCAAGCTGGTTGACGTTATCGAAATTGGCGGAGTTAGCGACCGGTTTAACGGCAACGCAGTGGTGACTGGTATATCCGATCAAGTGACTCCGGATGGATGGACCACGCACCTCCAGTTTGGAGTGTCGCCCAAGCCGGTGAGCGCGATGGAAGGCATCATGACCGCGCCGGCAGCGGGCCTTCTGCCGGCGGTTCGGGGACTGCAGGTAGGGGTAGTCCAAAGCATCGACAACGATCCGGACAACGAGTACAGAATCGAGCTTCAGATCCCGGGAGTCTCGCAGGGCGACAACACCGTTTGGGCGAGGATGTGTTCGCTGGATGCGGGAAACAAGCGGGGCCACTTGTTCAGGCCGGAAGTTGGCGATGAGGTGGCGGTGGCTTTCTTCAATGAGGATCCGAGATATCCGGTGATCCTGGGCGCGCTGTATAGCTCGAAAAATGCCCCGCCAGACGCGTTGATAAAAGATTCGGACAAGAACACTAACAAGGGCATCGTTACCCGGAGCGGCATAACCATTGCTTTCGATGATGATAAGAAGACAGCATTGATCCAGACTCCAGCCAAAAACCAGATTTTACTCGATGATGGCAATCAAGCGATTAAGCTGACCGATCAAAATAACAATACCGTGACTTTAGATAGTAATGGAATCACCTTAAAGAGCGCCAAAGACATTGCCATCACGGCAGGCGGTAATGTCAAGATTTCCGGAACTGCAGTAGATGTCAAATAGGAACAGGGGAAATTCAGGTATGAAGGAACTCAATTTCAAAGTGTCAGTCGAGGAAACGAACTTAATTCTCGAAGGATTGGGTAATCTGCCTTTTGCGCGGGTCTATGCGCTGGTGGAGAAGATACAGCGGCAGGCCAGCGAGCAGCTGAGGGGGCCGGACCAGGCCGCCATGGCTCCCGAAGTAAGCGCAGCAGGCAAGGTTGTGGCGGGCAATGGAGCTTCCAATGGGCAGTGACAGCCCATTCTTAGGCCGGGGCTGGTCGTTTCCACCCAGCTTCAGCAAGGGTGGTGCCGATGTCGAGATGGCCTCAGGCACAGACGATGTCGAGCAGAGCCTGCGGATTCTGCTGGCCACGGCGCCGGGCGAACGGGTGATGCAGGAACTCTTCGGCTGCGATATGGATCGCATGGTCTTCGAAGAAGTGGATCGGCGCTTCGTGAATACCATGACCGCGCTGGTGAAAGACTCTATCGTCAACTTCGAGCCGCGGGTGGTCTTGAATGGAGTGGACGTCGATCAAAGTGATACGGCGGAAGGAGTGTTACTGATTTCGATTGATTACACCATCAGGAGCACGAACTCCCGGTACAACATGGTTTATCCGTTCTATGTGAAGGAAGCAGCCAAGCCAGTCTAGGAGCTGAGCAGCGTGGCAGACTACATCCTGGTGGATAACGATATCGTGAATTTTATGCCGACATTTGGCCCGGCCACGGTAGGCGTGCTCCCGGGAAACATACCAGCATCGGGACCGGCGACGCTGAACCGAAGCAAATTGTGTGTGGATGGCGATGAGAAGAAGGTGGAAGTCTCCGGGTGCATGTACGTGGCGCCGCCGTATGTCATACCCGGAACCGGGACACTTAAGATTCAGCAGCTCGCGCCCAATCAGAAAGCGATGAAGACCAAGACTGGGGGAAAGGCTGTGCTGTTGAAGGGAGCGCAGTTCCAGGCGACGTTCGAGGTGCAGAGCCCGGCGCAGCAGCCGCCTCCGGGGCCGGGTCCGCCAATTCCCGACCCCATGACGCAGTATCCCGGACAGGGCATGTTCCAAACGATCAACTTGAAGTTCCAGGGAACCTAACGGCAGCGGCCGAACGACGACGATGGCAGACCCGAACCAGACCGACTCTTACGCGCGCGACGGCACACGCCAGGCGGCGCGTTATATGCCTGCCCTGGATCCTGCGTACGTGCCGCTGGACGAGCGCAGCGCACAAGACCTGCTGATCTTTGTGCGCCAGTTTGCGCAGGAAATCCGCTACTACACGCTCGACGACGAGGTTGATGGCGCGTGGACGTCCTTCCTCGGCTCGTCGGATAACGACCTTTCGCTGAGCCGGGCGGCGGCATTCCTGCAAACGCCGGCCTTGTTCGATCCTACGCGGGACCCGGAACTCTACCGTCCCCACTTCGTATTGTTTCTGGCATTTCTTAAGTTATTTCAAAATGCGCAGATATATTTAAACGGAATTACGGGACGGCATCTGGATTTCTACTATCGCAACATCCTGGGAATGCGGAATAATCCGGCGACCCCAGACCAGGTGAATTTGATCCTGGCGCTGGCTCCCGGAATGGATGCCGTAGAAGTGCCGGCGGCAACGCGCGCCAGCGCGGGCCGTGACAGCGCGGGGCGAGACTTAATTTACGCCACCGACAGTCTTATCGTGGTGAACCGCGCACAGATAGCACAGATAAGTTCCGCTTGCCTGGATAAGCGATTCATCGGAACCAAGGATGCGCGCACTGAGCACAAAAACGATCGGGAAGATGCAGTCCAGGCCATGCTGACGATTGCGCTGGGAGATCCTACCCCGGGCGATCCGCTTCCGCCCTATCCCGGAGAAGATAAGACCGCTCTCCCTGCCCTGCTGGACAAGGTCCGCAACCTGTTGCAGTTTGCCCACGGTCCCAACCTGCCCCCCGCTCCCAACCTGTACATGAACTTCTTCGATCTGGATACCCTGATGCAGCTGAAGCAGCAGCGGGACAATTCAGATGGGGAATGGACGCAGATCAACGGCTTTTTGCAGAAGGCGGGCAAGAAGCGGGACGGCAACTTCAATACAAATTTTGGGACGTCGCGAAACTTCGAGCAGAACCTGGAAACCGCGGTCGGCGGCAAGCCCGACTTCTCAGGCTTGCCGGAGGTGAAGAGCGTTTACGATGCCTACGATTTCCGCACGCGCAGCGATGTAGAGCAGTTCATCGAGCAGAAGTTGTTCATGGATCCGGCAGACTTCGCGACCATGATGCAGATCAAGCTGAAGATTGATGCGCAGTGGAACCAGATTGACGGGATCTTGCAGCAGGCCGGTGCAGCCAAGACTCCGGGGTTTGATTTCACGAAAATCCCGAACTACGATCCCACGGATTTCGCGGCGAATCTGAAGACAGCTGTGAACCCGGACTTCACAAAGGCAGGCGATATTGGCGGAATCCATATCACGGATATTGATTCCTACTACAAGGCAGTACAACAGGCCCGAGCATATTTCTATATATCGCCCGAGGTGGATACGTCTCTCGAGGACCTGCTCACGCTGCTGAATACCTTCCACAAGACGAACCCAGATCCGACGGACGCCGAGTGGGCTGCGGTCGATATCATCCTGGGGGCGTCCTACAAGGAAAAAACCTATTCGGCCAGGCGGGCCGCCTTACAGAAGGCACGGGAGGACGCGGAAAAGAACAAGGCAGGGTCGGGCTTTGCGGCGATGCTGCTTCTTGCCCTGGGCGAGGACCCGAAGCTGACCGATGATGCCGCCAGCTTGCTCAGTCAAATCCAGCCTTTCGTCTTATCGACTTCGGACTTCCAAACGCTGCAAGCTGCCAGTGATCCGGCGAATAACACAGACTGGCAACAGGTATACGGCATCGTGGAGGTGGCGCAGCGCAACGTCCAGGCTCTGCCCGAGCCGGTTCCTTACCAGACGGACTGGCGGAATCTGTATCCCGCGCCGGACGCGACCAAGGAACTGGTACTGGGATTCCAAGGCTCTGCGGATGTGACGCGCTGGAAGACCTTTGGAGAAGTGCCTGCCAGTACCGATCCTAAACAGCCTCCGACGACCCTGCTGGGAATGGCGTTCAGCTCGCCGTTGCTGGCGATGAGCGAGGGTACTCGCACCATCACTCTTACTCTTGGATTTCACCCGGAACAATGGGGTGCGCGCGGCCTGGACGCCTTTCTGAGTACCGGTCCTAATCCGTATCCCATAAAGTTCGAGATCAGCACGAAGAAGGGCTGGCTGGAAGCTCCGTCGCTCACTGTCACCAACGGGAATTCCTATACGCAGTTGACGGGAGGAGATGCCTCTGACCTCAAAGGTATTCAGTGGATCCTGCAATTCGATCAGAAGGCGGACGCGTTCGCACCTCCACCACCGGGTCAGCCGGGCGACCAGAACCCGTGGCCGATCCTTCGCATGAGCCTGCGGGAAAACTACCAGCAAGCGTTGGGTCAGTTCACCATAGCGTATCCGCCCATCGCCGACTTGCTGCTGGCCAAGGCGCATGTCACTGTCAAGGTTCAGGGTATAACGGGACTCAGCATTGCCAATGACGGGAATGCGCTCAACCCGAAGAAGCCGTTTCTGCCTTTTGGAACTGCCCCGATTGTAGGGCAGCGCTTCTTCGTGAGCCATCCTGAGCTAGTTACCAAGAGGCTGGATAGTGTAACTTTCAACCTGCAATGGATGGGAGCGCCCGCAGATTTCCAACAATATTACAAGAATTACGATGAAACTCTCATTACGAGCGCCAGCCCCTTCAAGACGACGGTCCTGCTTTTCGACGAACATACACCGTTCGACCTGGCTGATCATGAACCGTTATTCCCGAATCCACCCAATTCACCAACCTATGCTTTCAGCGTAAATGTCTCCGGCAACAAAGCCTTGCAGAACTATGTGTACGTGGGGTTGCCGGATGCCGATTTTCCGGCCGATGTAGTTGATTGGAGCCGCTACTTTATCTGGGAGCTGGAGGCGCCCGATTTCCAGCACGAGGAATATCCCGCAGTTGCCGCCGCAAAAGCCGTCCAGCTTGCCGCTGACATTGCTAACAAGGGCCAGGGATCCATTACTGCGGACAACTACAAAGTCAATCCGCCGTATACCCCCAAGCTGAAGTCACTGACGGTGGACTACACCGCATCTCTAGAGCTGACTATAGAGAATACCGGGGCTACTTCGGTAGATCAGTTCTACCATCTGCATCCTTTTGGTTATAACTATATAGCTGGCGATCCGGTTCCCGGGGGCTTTCTGTTCATGCCAAGCTACGAGAACCAGGGCGAGCTGTACATTGGCTTGCAGAATGTTGAGGCGCCGCAGAACGTCAGCATCCTATTCCAGGCTGCCGAGGGGAGCGCGAATCCCGATCTTACGCCGCCGACCATTGGGTGGAGCGTGCTCAACGGCGATCAATGGGACGACGCCGACGGCCACCTTATCCTGGGGGATACCACCCGCGGCCTGATCAACACTGGAATCATTCAGGTCAACCTTCCCGAAGTTGCTCCCAGCATGCGGATGCCGGCGGGACTGTACTGGATTCGCGCAGTGGCGCAGCAGAATTCGACGGCGGTGTGCGACACCATCGCGCTGCAAACCCAGGCGGTAAGTGCGACGCTGGTGGACAACGGCAACGCGGCCGATCACTACTCCACGCCGCTGCCGGTGGCCAGTATCAAGCGGTTTATCTCGCCCATTGCGGGCATCGCTTCTGTGAGCCAGCCCTATACCTCGCGAGGGGGACGCGCGGCTGAAGTGGACAGCGCGTTTTATACTCGCGTCAGCGAGAGGCTCCGGCACAAGCAGCGCGCGGTCTCGGCCTGGGACTACGAGCGGCTGGTACTGGCGCAGTTCCCCGATGTGTACAAGGTGAAGTGCATTCCCGCGGCTTTGCAGCCGGAGAATGCCGGCTCGGGCCTGGTGCAGGTTGTCGTCATCCCTGATATTAGGAACAAGATTCCCTTCGACCCGTTTGAGCCTAAAGCGCCGGCAGACGTGCTGCGCGATATCCAGGATTTCCTCTCGACGAGAGTACCGGACTGGGTGGACCTTCGGGTACAGAACGCGCAATACATCGCGGTGAAGGTGAGGTTGGCGGTGCGGTTCATCGGGGAGGGCGACGAGAGCTACTATGCCAAGCGGCTGAATGACGACCTGAACCGGTATCTGGCTCCATGGGCCTATGACGAAGGCGCCGATATCGTGATTGGGGGCCGCATTTACGCGAACAGTATCGTGGACTTTGTAGACCGCCAGCCTTACGTGGACTACATAGCAAAGATCGAACTCTTCAGCAGTTCGGATGGTGAGAACTTCACCCGCATACTGCCGCCGCAGGTGGGAGATCCGAACTACATACTGGGCTACTTCGTCGAAGCCCAGCAGCCCAACCAGATTCTGGTGGCCGCACACCAGCACCAGATAGACGTTATTTCTGACGCCGGCTATTCGGTACAGAAGCTGGTAGGCATCGGTTACATGACCATTGAACTGGACTTCGTGGTGGCTTAACGAGGGCCGGCGGAGTAACGGGAGGAATTTATGGCGATAACTACCAAAAGCCGCACCGAGCTAAAAGCCTATTTCGTCAAGAATGCTATTCCGACGGAGAGCAACTTCGCGGACTTAATCGATGCCATGCTCAACCAGCAGGAAGATGGCATTGCCAAACCTGCGGCGGGTCCACTGCAGATCCAGGCCAACGGAGATGCGAACAGCCCGAGAAAGGTGCTGTACATCTATGGCAGCTTCAATGACCCAGACCCGGCCTGGTCCATCAGTCTGAATGCGCGGACAAACCCGGGCGACCCGGCCACCGCGCACGCCGGGCTGGCAATCCAGGATGGCAAGAATTCAAACCGCTTGTTTATCGACGCCGGAACTGGAAATGTCGGCATTGGGACGCTCACACCGACGGTCTCGCTGCACGTGGAATGCACCAGCGGCGAAGTTTTCGCAGGAGGCGGTATTGCCGGCTACTGCTTCGCGAATCGAAATGCTCCCAATAACGGATTGCGGGTGGAGGGTGCGCCCGCGGGGCAACGCTGGGTGTGGTATGCCAACGACAAGATCGCACGGTTGTGGACAAACGTTAACGGGGACCGGATCGGCATTGATGCCGACGGCAATACGCAGATAGGCGCCATCAACGCAACCCCCAGAGCCAGGCTGCAGGTTACGGGAGCAATCGGCAACACGGTTGGCATGTTTGGCAACGCAGGCATCTCGATGGTCACCGACTGGCCCAGCCTGGGTATCAACAGCTACTTCAACGGCGCCTGGAAGAGTATGGCAGCGGGTTTTGCCGGAATGATTGACGTTGATCAGGGTGTTGGGAACATGGACTTTTATGTTGCTTCCAAAGCATTGACTGCTGCTGACCAGGTCTGCAACCTGATCAAGGGCATGTTCATATCGGTGGACGGCGCTGTTCATGTCCCTAATGCTCTGATGTGGGGGAACAACTCTACCATCTCCGGGGACCAGGGCGGCTGCATTGAGTTGGGAGGCAACAATAGCACTCCGGGCACAGGCATTCCGTACATTGATTTTCACTTTAGAGGTAAGCTGCAGGACTTCAACGCAAGAATCATCAATGATGCCGACGGCCAGCTCACGCTTCAGGCCCCGATGGTGAGGACGGTCGGTTCCTATCTTGAAGTTACCGGTGCCGGGAACGAAAGATGCTACGTCGGTGGCGATGGCGCCGGGAATGACGTACAAATCGGCAGCCTGAGTGCCAGTGTCACCAGCGTGGTCGCCTGGAGCTGGGTGAATAGCAGGACCATGGATTTCACCTGCGCAACCCTGCACCAAACTTCAGACGGGAACTTGAAGACCAACGTGA
>CAWAKG010000002.1:0-268537 GCA_963782505.1 uncultured Acidobacteriaceae bacterium
AAACCGCCTCGCGGCCCATCAACTACTTGATCCGACTCGCGTCAACTTGCGCAAAATCACGAAATCCGCCCCCAAACTGCGCAAGTTGGGCTAGACTTCGGCGTCGAGCAATTCGCGGGCGGCTCGGCCCTGTCGATCGCCGGCGCGCTGACCAACACCGGCATGCTGGAGATCGGCGGCAGCTCCCTTGCCTCTTCCGACTCCGTTACGGCGAAATCCTTCGTCAACAGCGGGACGGTCGATCTGACTCAGCCCGGCTTGACGAATTTCGCCGCCCTCGACGTGTCGGGAGCGACGACCAACAACGGCTCGATTTCATCGCCTCCGACACCGAGGAGCTCGCCGGAGCGGTCGGCGGCACGGGGTCCTTCAGCCTCTCGACGCGCCAATCTTCAGTTCGACTCGAGCGTTTCGGCCGGGCAGACCATCACCGAGACCGGCGCGGACGCGCTCACGCTCAAGCAGGCGCAGAACTTCGCCGCCACGATCTCCGGTTTCGGGACCGGCGACACGATCGACGCGACGAACTTTCTCGAGACCGCGACGTCGTACAATTTCGTCGAGAATATCGGCGGGCACGGGCGGCACGCTCACGCTGACCGACACGAGTCAGTCTGACCGCCAAGATCCTGATGACCGGCGATTATTCGAAGTCGAGTTTCACCCTCGCCCCCGACAGCGGGACCGGCACGCTGGTGAAGTTCGCCTGAGCCGCGGCGGCGCCTCGCCCCTCAGCGGGCATAGCATGGCAACCAGGGTAAGGAGACGCATCATGAGCACATCGACATGGACGGGCGGCATCAGTTCGGATTGGGACGACGCGGACAACTGGAGCCCGGCTGGCGTACCGGACGCAAGCTCGGACGTCACAATAGCCACCGGGGATGCGGTCGCTTCGGCCTCGATCGGGACGGTGAATTCGATCACCGATTCGTCCGACCTCTCCTTCGAGTCGGCGGGAACGAATACGGTCGCCACCTTCCTCGACAACAGCGGTGACCTGCGCGTCGACCGCAAAGGGGGCGCGGGCGGAACGATCCTCAACATCGCGGGGGCGCTGACCAACAGCGGCTCTCTCGCTCATCGGCAACGCCACGCTCTCGGCGCCGGACGAGGTGACGGCGGCGTCGCTCGATAATACGGGCAGGATCTGTCTCCACGGCTCCAGCGCCAACCAGGCGCTCCTCGACGTCGCCGGCAGCGCGGGATTCGGCACGGCGGGAGTCTTGAGCGGCCATGTTCGACTGGCCGGCGACAGCGCGATCGAGTTCGCGAGCGGTGAGATCACCAGCCTGGCCGCTAACGCGCAATTGCGCCTGAACGGAAGCGACGCCTTCATCGAGGACAGCACGGCGCTGGGGTCGAACAGCGCTCTGACCGGGCTCGCTTCGATCGGCGCCGGGGCTTTTTCGCGCTCCATGACAAGGCCGCGGTGTCGACGACCGGCGCGCTCGTCAATGACGGACACGTCTGTCTCGACCCCGTCGGCGGCGACGGCGGATCGAGCCTGACCCTGGCGGGGGCGCTGACCAACAGCGGCTCTCTCACCATCGGCAACGCCACGCTCTCGGCGTCGGACGAGGTGACGGCGGCGTCGCTCGATAATACGGGCTCGATCTCTCTCACCGGCTCCGGCGCCAACCAGGCGCTCCTCGACGTGACCGCGGCGGCGCGGGATTCGGCACGGCGGGCGTCCTGAGCGGCGATGTTCGACTCTCCGGCGACAGCGCGATCGAGTTCGCGAGCGGGCAGATCACCAGCCTGGCCGCTGGCGCGCAATTGATCCTCGAACGGAAACGACGCCTTCATCGAGGACAGCACGGCGCTCGGCTCGAACAGCGCGCTGACCGGGCTCGCTCGATCGTCGCCGGAGCGACCTTCGATCTCGAAAACGGCGCCTCGGTGTCGACGACCGGCGCGCTCGCCAACAGCGGCCTGTCATCTCGACGGGCGCGACGCCGGCGGCTCGACCCTGTCGATCGCGGGCGCGCTGACCAACACCGGCAGGCTGGGTATCGCCAGCCTCGGCCGGACTCCGTTACGGCGAAATCCTTCGTCAACAGCGGGACGGTCGATCTGACCGGCGACGGACGGCTTCAGCCGCCCTCAACGTGTCGGGAGCGACGACCAACAACGGCTCGATTTCGATCGCCTTCGACACCGAGGAGCTCGCCGGAGCGGTCGGCGGCACGGGGTCCTTCAGCCTCTCACCACGCCAATCTTCAGTTCGACTCGAGCGTTTCGTCCGGGCAGACCATCAACGAGACCGGCGCGGACGGGCTCACGCTCAATGAGGCGCAGAACTTCGCCGCCACGATCTACGGTTTCGGGACCGGCGACACCATCGACGCGACGAACTTTCTCGCCCCGCCCGCAACGACGTACAATTTCGTCGAGAATTCGGCGGGGACCGGCGGCACGCTCACGCTGACCGACACGAGTCTGAGTCTGACCGCCAATATCCTGATGACCGGCGACTATTCGAACTAGAGTTTCACCCTCGCCCCCGACAGCGGGACCGGCACGCTGGTGAAGTTCGCCTGAGAGCCTGACCCAAAAGCCCGTCCCCTCGTCCTGAGGCGCCGCGAAGCGGCCTCGAAGGACTTTCCAGAGGGCGCCATCCTGGCGACGGGGTCTTTAGGGTCCGACCGGGATCAGCTTGCCGACGAACACCGGCGGCCCGGACGGCTGGCCGTCGGGCGAGCCGCCCGGCGGCTCGACCGTCACGGCATAGGTGGCGTCCTCGACGACGGCGGGATCGTAAGCCGCGAGATTGGCCGCGCGCGCCGTCTCGCCGATCACGCCGAGCGAGCGCGGCGCGCCGAGCTTCGGCTCGATGATCCACAATTCATAGGCCTTGCCCGGCGGCGTCTGCGCGGCGACCGGACGCACCGTGAGTTCCTGCTTGTCGAGATTGACCGTCACCTCGAAGGCCGGCGAAGCGGCGTCCTTCTGCAGGATCGCGACATATTCGCGCGGGAGCGGCTCGCGCGTCGCCTCGCGGGCGACAAAGCCGATCGCCAGCACCGCCGCGAGGACGGAGGCGGCGATCGCCGCCGGCGCGCCAGCGCGTCACACTGCGCTGCAGCGCGACCACGGTTGCGTCCGCCGGCAGCCGGCGGGGCGCGGCGGACCGGCGCGAATGCGCGCCTCGATCGCCGGCAGAAGGTCGCCCGGCGGCTCGATCGGCGGCGTCGCCTCGGCGAGCGGCGCAAGGCGCGCCTCCCAGGCGCGGATCGCCGCATCGAGCTCGGGCTCGCGCAGCCGCCGCGCGGCGAGCGTCGCGCGCTCGGCCGGCGTCGAGCGTGCCGAGGGCGAATTCGGCGGCGGCGAAATCGTCGTCGGGCGAGAGGGTCATGACGCCAGACAATCCCTCAGTTGCGCAAGACTGCGGTGCAGCCAGGTCTTGATCGTCGGCACGGGCGCCCGAAGCGCTTGGCGAGCGCGTCGCGGCTGAAGCCGCGATAATAGGCGAGCAAAACCACCGCGCGCTTCTCCTCGTCCAAGCCTCGAGACAGTCGAGCAGCGCGGCGAGCCCCTCGGAGCGCTCGCGCGCGGCCAGCGGGTCGACTCGTCTCGGCGGCGGGCTCGAAGCCTTCCGGCATATCCTCGAGCGAGGCGGGCGGACGCGCCGGACTTCGTCGAGCGCGCGGTTGCGGGCGATGGTCGCCATCCAGGCGAGCGGCGAGCCCTTTGCGGGGTCGAATTCGCCGGCCTTTTCCCAGATGCGCACATAGGCCTCCTGAAGCGCCTCCGCGCCTGCGTCGCCTCGGGTCAGGATACGCGCGACGACCCCGTAGAGTTTCGCGCTTGTCTGCTTGTAGAGCGCCGCGAACGCCGCCGCGTCGCGCGCCGCGACGCGGCCAACGAGATCGGCGAGATCGGCTCGCGGCCCCGGCCTGCGCCCTCGCCCGGCGCGTCCGCTCCGATTGTCATTCGCGCGATCCTAGAATGCCGCGCGGCGCTCGGCGCAACCGGCGCGCGGCGGCGCAATCGCGCGTGAAACGGGCGGGCGCAAAAAAGGCGCCCGCCCCCGCTCCCCGGTCTGCAGGAGGGAAACGCTCAGCCGGGGAGCAACACCTTGTTGATGACCTGGATGACGCCGTTCGACTGCATCACGTTGGGGATCGTGACTTCGGCCTTGTCGCCTTTGGCGTCGGTGACCCAGAGATGTCCGGCGCCGCGCTGGAAGGTCAGATCTTCGCCCTGGACGGTCTTCAGCATCGCTTTGCCGCCGCCCTCGCTTGATCATTGGCGTCGATGTCGGCTTCGGTGAGGCGGCCGGGCACGACGTGGTAGGTGAGGACCGCGGTGAGCTTGTCGCTTGTTTTCAGGCTTCAGCAGCGTCTCGACCGTGCCAGCCGGGCAGACGGGCGAACGCCTCGTTGGTCGGCGCGAAGACGGTGAAGGGCCCGGCGCCTTCGAGCGTGTCGACGAGGCCGGCGGCCTTGACCGCGGCGACCAGCGTCGTGTGGTCCTTCGAGTTGACGGCGTTTTCGATGATGTTCTTGGATCGGATACATCGGCGCGCCGCCGACCATCTTGGTCATTTCGGCATAGGCTGGCGCGACGATAAGAGGGCGCGGCGAAGGCGAAGCCGGCGGCGAGCGCCGCGGCGCAAAGCAAAATCTTGGCGTTCATGGTCGTCTCCGTTGTCGTTTCAACCGATCCGAAGCGTGCCGCTCTCGATCGGGACGGAGGTGATACGGGGCGCCCTCGCCGGGGTTTCGCGTCGGGCGAAAAAAAGGCGTCAAGAAAACACCGATCGTCCGGCGAAACGCTGAACCCGCCGCGCCCGTATTGGGGACAGCGCCACGCCGGCGTGGGGAGACTCGAAATGACGTCAGTTTCTTCCGCCCTGCCCCGGCGCCGCCCCGACCCGGCGCCTCGTCTTCCGGCATTCGGCGCTGGTGCGGGTCTGCCACTGGATCAACGCGATCTGCTTCGTCGTGCTGCTGATGAGCGGGATGCAGATCTTCAACGCCCATCCGGCGCTGAACTGGGGCCAGACGACCAATTTCGACAAGCCGTGCCTTCTCGCTCTCGGCCCGCGAGAACGACAATGGCGATCCGACCGCCGGCGTGACGACGATATTCGGGCATTCGTTCGACACGACCGGCCTCTTCGGCGCCTCACGCGACGAGAACGGCGACTTGGAGGAGCGCGGCTTTCCCTCCTGGGCGACGCTTCCGGCCGACCAGGATCTCGCGATGGGCCGGCGCTGGCACTTCTTCTTCGCCTGGATGCTGGTGCTCAACGGGCTCGTCTATCTCGCGACCTGTTCGGGCGGCCGCAGTCCGCGACCTGTGGCCGAGCCTCGGCGGACCTGGGCGCATTCCGCGCACGATCGTCGACCACGCGCGGCTGCGGTTTCCCAAGGGCGAGGAGGCGCTGCGCTACAACGTGCTGCAGAAGCTCGCCTATCTCAGCGTCGTGATCGCCTTTCCGATCCTCATCCTCGCCGGCCTGACGATGTCGCCGGCGATGGATGCGGCCTTTCCCTGGCTGCTCACACTGTTCGGCGGCCGGCAGTCGGCGCGCGCCATCCATTTCCTGCTCGCGACCTATCTCGTCCTGTTCGTCATCGTGCATCTCGTGATGGTGGTCCTGTCCGGCCCCATCAACAACATGCGCTCGATGATCACCGGCCGCTATCGCATCAAGGAGAACGATGATGAGCAGCGTCTCATCCAGCCGTCGCGACGCCTTCACCCGCCGCAAGCTGCTGCTTGGCCCGGCCTCGGCGCCGCGGCCGCGCCGCTCTCCGCCTGCAGCCTCGATTCGCGCTCGCCGGCGGCGCTGTCGATCCTGGAAAGGCCGAGGCGCTGACCGGCCGCTCAGCGCGCGCTGCTCGCGCCGCGCACGGCGCTGGCGCCGGAATATCCGCCCGGCGCATCTCCTCCTATTTCAAGCCCAACGGCTCGATCGATCCCGACGACCCCGCTACGTGGCTCAGCGCCAGAGCGGATTCGCCGACTGGCAACTCGAAGTCGGCGGCCTGGTCGAACGCCCGATGAAGCTGTCGCTCGCCGACTTGCGCGCGATGCCGTCGCGCACCCAGATCACCCGCCACGATTGCGTCGAGGGCTGGAGCTGCATCGGGCAATGGAAGGGCGCGCCGCTGTCGGCGCTGCTTGACGCGGCGGGCCTGAAGCCGCAGGCGCGCTACATCGCCTTCTTCTGCGCCGACACGCTCGAGCAGACGCTCGACAACACCGGCCGCTATTACGAAACGATCGACCTCATCGACGCCTCTCATCCGCAGACCATCCTCGCCTACGAGATGAACTTCGCGCCGCTTGCCGGTCGAGCACGGCGCGCCGCTCCGGCTCCGGGTCGAGCGCCAGCTCGGCTACAAGATGGCGAAATACGTCATGCGCATCGAGGCGATCGACGGCTTCGCCGCTCTCGCGCGGCCACGGCGGCTTCTGGGAAGACCGCGGCTACGAATGGTATGCCGGGATTTAGGACTCGCGCCAGCGGTAAGTGTTATGCGCGATGTTGGAGGGCTATGCCGGGTCGTGGGTCAGTTTGAACTTCAGGTTTGGGCGGGAAGCGCGCCTACGAGGGCCGCCGCGTGAAGGTCCGGAGTCCGCGCCGTAGCCGCCATTCCATTGCGAGCAGGAGTGCGCTTCACCACCCCCTAAGCGGAAATTCCTCGCACCTGATGGGCGGCGGCGGTGACCGCCGGTCCGATTGCGTGGCCTCACACTTGGGCAGGATCACTGTTCCGGCATGCCCGCCTTTCGCAACGCTTCGATACGCTGTTCCGACACCGCGCAGGACGTCACGGCGGCGCAGGCCCGCAACTCGGCGATCGTCCTGACCTGAGGTCCCGGAAGAGCGCTGTAGCGACGATAGGCTTCCCGAGCTTCGGCGTCGCGCCCCAGGAACTCGAGGAGCACAATCTCGTGACGTAGCGCAATCGGGTTCGCCGGCGACAGAGCGAGACTGCGGCGCACCCAATCCAACGCCTCCGCATCGCGTCCGAGCGTTTCCAGCGCGCCGGCTTTTGTCATCAGCAGTCCGTAAAGGCTCGGGTCGTGCGGGCTCAACCGGATCGCCTTCTCCACGCAGTCAATGGCCTTCTCCGGTTGCCCTGCATCGGTGTAGGCCGGGCAGAGCCAGAAATAGGTGTGCACAAAACCCGGGTTGAGGGCGACGTTCCGCTCGCCCTCGGCGACCGCCTGCTCCGCCTGTCCCTTGAGCCTGAGAAGGAAGACATTGAGGGCGCGGGCGTAAGGGTCGTTGGCGTTGACGGCGAGCAGCGTTGTTATGTCCTCTTCCGCGCGCCTGAGATCGCCCTCTCGGTCGGCGCTTTGAGCCTGGTCCACGCCATCCAACAACCAGACAGCGCGCACGCCCAGGGCCATGCCGTTATGCGGATCGAGACGCAGCGCCTCATCGCAGGTCTTGAAGAGCTCCGCCCTCTTGACAGGGTCGACGGTCTCCGCCGCGTAGTCGCCCGCCCTCGCGGCGCAGCGCAGGGCCGTGGGACTGCCCGGGTGCGCTCGAATCGCCGCTCCGCCTCGATGTCCGTGGCGCGTATTCGCAGCGCGTTCATGATCCGCGCGACGATCTCGTCCTCCATTTGGAGGCGATCGGCGCGGTCCTCATCGAAGGTCTCCGCCCAGAGCTGAACGCCGCTCTGCCCGTCGATCAATTGCGCGCTGACCCTGACCCGGGCCTCCGTCGGCTGTAACGAACCTCCCAACAGGTAGCGCAGGCCGAGGTCCTTGCCGACCTGCTTCACGTCGATCGGCTTGCCAGCGTAAGCCTTGGCGGTGTCGCTGGCGATGACCCGAACGGAGAAGCGGGAAAGAGCGTCGGTCAGTCCATCCGTGACAGCCTCCGCAAGCTGGTTCACGCTGGCGTCGCCGGAGAGGTTCGCGAAGGGCAGCACCATGACGGCGGTCCGCTCCGCCTCCGGCCCAGCCCATCGGAAACGCCAGACTCCTGCCCCGATCGCAGCGAGCGCGACAACCAAGGCCGCCAGAGCAATGATCATGCCGTGAATTTCGAACGGCGCCCTTCAGCGGTTTCGCCTTTGCGGAAACGCCCGTTTCCAGCGAATAGACGTGCACGGGTTCGGCGATATTCTTGAGCCGGGTAGGGCCGAGATCCATGATGGCGAGGTCGAGCCGTCCCTTGACCTGCCAATAGGCCTGCTCGGAAAGGCAGATTGCGCCGGGCTTGGCGATCCCCTCAGCCGCGCGGCGATATTGACGCCGTCGCCCATAAGGTCGCCGTCGCTCTCCTCGACGACGTCGCCAATGTGGACGCCGACCCGGTACTCTATGCGCTTCTCCGGCGGCAGGCCGGCGTTGCGCTCGGCCATGCCGAGCTGCACTTCGATCGCGCAGCGCACGGCGTCCACCACGCTGCGGAACTCGACGAGGACCCCGTCGCCGGTGCGTTTGACGACGCGGCCGCCGTGGACGGCGATCGTCGGGTCGATGAGATCGCTGCGAAGCGTGCGCAATCGGGCCAGAATGCAGTCCTCGTCGGCGCCGGCGAGCCGGCTGTAGCCGACGATGTCGGCGGCCAGGATCGCCGCAAGTTTCCGGCCCTCCGTCACTTTTCTCCTCCGGCCACGAGGAACTTATCACAACGGAGACGAAGCGTCGGCTCGCTTTCCGTCGAACAGGCGCCTCGGCCGAACGGCCGCGGCGTCGCGGACCGAAGGGGAAGGGCTGTTTGCAGGGCGGCAATCGGCCGCTGCGTGATCACCGACAGTTCTAGCAGGGCGGGCGGCGCTGGCGCCTTGCACGATACTCCTCGCCATCCGATCTTACGTAAGTTTTTGATCGCGCCGCCGAATGCTTCGCCCTGTTGACGCCGATCAATGCGCGAAAGAAATTCGAAGCTAAAAGGCCCGGAGCAGAAAACGCGGCGCGGACGCCTCGAGGCGCCAGGAACCATACGGCGCGATGCGGAAGGAGGGCGCCGCCGGCGCAAGGAGCGTGCACATGAAGCCGGAGCTCGAAACGGTTCCGTTCGGCTTTGCCGCAGCAAAAGCCAATCGCCTAGACTATGTCGACGCAGTGCGGGTTCTTCTGATCCTCCTCGTGGTCGCCCATCATTCGGTCGAACCTTATGTCGTCTCGCATCCGCCGGAGATGCCGCTGCCTGGTCTGCCGATCCCGCACGCATGGGTCTTTTTGTGGGTAACGCGGCCTTTTTCATGGGGCTCTTTTTCTTCCTCGCAGGTTATTTCACACCCGGGGCCTTCGATCGCAAAGGAGCGGGCGTATTCTGGGAGACCGTTGGAATCGGTTGGGCCTGCCGCTGCTGTTCGGCTGGATCGCGCTCGCCGCTCGCCGGCTGGGCTCAAATCACATTCGGCCCGGCGGCGCTCCACGTCGATTACTGGACCTATCTGACGCGAGACTTCTTCGGGTTCGGACAAAAGCCGGCCGACTGGCCGGCAAGCATGGGTTGGCCGGTGAACAATCTCGGCCATCTCTGGTTTCTCGAACACCTGCTCATTTATTCGACGCTTTACGCAGGGCTTCGCGTGGCCATCGCGGCGCCGCGGAGAATGCCTGCGATCGGGCCGCCATCACATGGCGCTATCGCCGCCTATGCCGCGGCTCTTGCGGCGGCGACGTTCGTGATCCGCATTTGGTACCCCCAGGATCACTGGATCGGCTTCCTCGGCTATTTCCAGATGGAGCCCGCCCACTTCCCGCAGTACGCGAGCCTGTTCATTATCGGGTTGTTGGCGTGGTCGGGCCGTGGATCAAAACCATGCCGACACGGCGAGAATGGTTTGGCTCGCGATCGGCGGCGGGTTCGCCCTCGCCGCCTATCTCGTAATCGGCCTCGGGGTCATTCCAGGCTTCAATTCGCAAGACTGGCGGGTATGCGCTTGGGAATCCTTTCTTTGTGTCGGCCTATGCGTCGGTTTGCCGGTGCTGTTCCGCGAACTGGGGCTAGGAAAGCGCCGCAACTGGCGGGCGCTCGCGGCGAACGCCTACGCCGTCTATGTCTTTCATTTCCCGATTGTTCTGTTCTTTCTGTGGGTGCTGATGGACGCGCCAGCGCCGAAATGGGCGCGTCTGTTCATGACGGTCATTGGTGCGGTCGTCGCCTCCTTCGCCTTCACGAACTGGGTGATCCTGCGGCTGCCTTACGCCCGACGAGTTTTCTGAGGGGCGCGCGGTAAGTCGCCTTCATTTGCATCTGCCTCGTCGAATTGAATGGCGGCACTTGGCGCATCCGTCGCGTTCGGCCTTCGACCGCAATGTGGCGCAAACCGCGTGTTCATAGGGCCAATCTCAAAGGCGGCTCAGGGTCGGAAGCCGAAATTCAAACTCACTCACTACCTTATGCCGGAGCTTATCGATTACGGCTATGTTACACTTTAAAAAGTGTAATATAGCCGTAGCGCATTGTTGCAGCTTCAGTTGGAGCTGGTCTCGTGACCCCAACCCTTACCCACATCGCCGATTTCCTCGTTGAGGTCGGCCCGCCGATCGCGGTCGGAGAGACCGCGCAAGGTTTAAGGCGCGTCGTGCCGATTACCGGCGGGATCATTCAGGGCGCCAGGCTGAACGGGACAATTCTCAACGCCGGCGCGGATTTTCAAATCATCGGACCGGACGGTTTCACCCGGCTCGAGGCCCGCTATGTCGCGCGGCTGGATGATGGGACGCTGGTCTACGTGGAAAATGCGGGGTCCGCTTCGGCCCTCCAGAGGTGATGGCGCGACTCACCCGTGGCGAGCCAGTCGACCCGGCCGAGGTCTATTTCCGCACCGCGCCGCGCTTCGAAACTGCCGAACCAGCGTATCAATGGCTGACGCGACCGCTGTTCATCGCCGCAGGCGCCCGCTATCCGGACCGGGTCGCTCTTTCCGTCTTCGAAGTCGGCTAGCGCCCGCCGCGCTCAGACCAAATCGTCGAGTCCGGATGCGAAACGCGAACCGTCCATCGCTTGCGAAAATCTGAAATCAATGCTATGGTCTTTCTATTAGCAGGAGGAGCCCCCCAAGTCGGGTCGCCCCGCCTGCCAGAAAGGAGACGAAACAGCGCGTGAGACCTTCAGCACACGATCTGAGACAGGGCCGGATTTTTTTATTTGAATTGCCTGTAACCCATTGAAAAGTCACGATTCGGAAAAATAAAAGCAAGCAAATGCAAGCAATTTTACTTGCATTTATTTGCTTTTGCTTGGTTTTATTTGAATTGGCTTGGCCGCGGGGCCGAGATCGGGGGAGCGCGCCCGCTATCGCGCTCGCTTCGCCGCCGCCGACAGGAACGCGGCGCGCGAATCCGGTAGCGCGGCGCCGCTCGGCGCGAACAGATCGCGCGCCAGGAAGAAGCCGGTCAGGCGGAACGCGTCGGCGATCTCTTCGGCGCTTGGCTCGGCCTCGAGGCGCGCGCCCTCGCGCAAGAACGGGGGCAGCGGCAGCAGGCGGTCGCGCCATGGCGCGCCGGCTTCGGCGCTGACCGCCCGCCCCGACTTCGGCGACACATAGGCGAGGCCGTCGGTCGCGCCGGTCAAGGCGCATCGGCTGAGGTCCAGGGAGAACCCGCACTCGGCCAGCATCTGCGCTTCGAACCGGGCGACAAGCGCCGGCGCGAGCGCCTCGTTTTCTAGCGCGTCGGCAATGAGGGTCAGCGTTTCGTAGACCCGTTCGTGCGGATCGCGTTCGGGCAGGAAGCGGATGAGCGCGGCGAGATAGTTGATCCCCGCAAGCGCAAGCGCGCTCCCCATCAGGCGCCCTGCCCTCATCGACAGCGGCTCGACAGCGTAGGCGCCCAAATGTTCGTCGAGCCGGGCGCGCCACACAAGTCCGACCGTATTGCCAGGCTGCAGCGTGGCGCGGAGCCGCGCCGAGCGCCCGCCGCGCACGAGGCCGAGATGGCGGCCATGGACGCGGGTCATCGCCTCCACGATCGCCGAACCCTCGCCGTGCCTGCGTACGCCGATCACAAGCCCTTCGTCGCGCCACTCCATCCCGAGCCGTCATAGCAGATCGGGAGCGCCTTCCAATTCTCGCAGTGATGGGTCGATCGCGGCCTCATGCGTCTCGTCCCGCCGAGCGGTTCAAACTTGGCGCTTTGCAACCCGACAGGATACGCCGCAAGTGGGCGGTGAGCGTCCTTTGGCCGAATGGCAGAACGGCGCCAGGAAGGGGGCGTACAAGGGTTGCCGGCGAGCGTCCAAGGTAGGCGCGGTGAATGCGGCGACAGCATATCCCTCGAAGCGCCTGCCCCCATCTGATTGTGTGCGGGACGTCTGATGGGACTTCGTCGACGATCTCTCCGCCAACGGCGCGTTCTCGTCAGATGAGGAGCTCCAATGCCGCGGCGGCTAGCGACCGGCGAAGTTTGCCTCGCGGCGCTCGAGGAAGGAGGCCACGCCTTCCTTGACATCCTCGCTGCCCATCAGCGGCTGCAGGTCCGGCAGCAGGCGCCGCGCGGCCTCCGCCTCGCCCTCGGCGAGGGCCAGGCGGGCGCTGGCCAGGGTGGCGCGCACGCCCAGCGGCGCCTGGCGGGCGCTGCGCTCGGCGATGCCCAGGGCCACGGCGAACTCCTCGCCGGGCGCCGTCGCCTCCTGCACCAAGCCCATGCGATGCGCCTCGCTGGCGCCGAATTCATCGCCGGTGGGCAGGCAGCGCATACGGTTGCCCCAGCCGATGTTCTGCACGAAGCGGATGGTCGCCCCGTCCGTAGATGCCCCGCTTCACCTCGATCTGGCCGAAGCGCGCCTTGTCCGCGGCGACCCGCACGTCGGCGGCAAGCATCAGCTCCAGCGCGGCGGTGAAGCAGATGCCGCGGGCGGCGACCACCACCGGCGGCCACCCGGCGCGAAGGGTCCAGGCCGAAAGGATCGCAGGCGCCCGGGCGCAGTTCGGGGAAGCTGCCGTTGGCGAACTGCGGGCCCCACTTGTCCAGCTCCAGGCCGGCGCAGACGTGCTGGTCCTCGCCGTAGAGCAGGCCGCAGCGCAGTTCGTCGTCGCGCTGCAACTCGCCATAGGATCGGCAGCGCGAGATACAGCTCCAGGTCCATGGCGTTTTATTTTTCCGGGCGGTTCTGCCCGATGCACAGCACATGGCCCTTGCGTTCGACTTTCAGTTTCTGGCTCATGTCTTACCTCTCGAAGCAGAATGACCCGCGTTGCGGCGGTGTAGGGCCGAAGCGACCCGACGCGATCCCCCGACGCTAGCAATTTTGCGCAGCCTTCGACATGAAACGTCGACGAAAGGAGCGGTATGTTGATCGCATTCGAAGACGCATTTGCCCCGCCCACCGCAGGGTCAACTGGGAAGGTGCAGCTTTGGCTATGTCCTCGTCGTCGCCCGGCCAAGGCCTGAAGGATTGAACACACAGACATCGAGGCCGAGCGTTGATCAGCTACTTTGGCGTGGAAGCCTATTGCGAAGCGCGTCGAAGGCATGAGCCCAGCGACGACGCGTCGGCGCTCCGGAACTGGGCGGCGGAGACGGCTCTTATCTTGCAAGCAAGTTCGCGGCCCGCTCATGCCCAAGCTCGCGGGCAATGTCGGCGGCCGTCTGGCCCCGGTCGTCCTTGAGATCGAGCGCAGCGCCGTGGTCGATGAGCACCTTCAGCGTCGCATCGACGTCGTCGACACCCGCGGAAAAGTCATGTCCCGCCGCCCACATCAATGCGGTGAGACCATGGGCGTACCGGCGGTTGACGTCGACGCCCGCGGCGATCAAGAGCACGACGATGGGCGCGTAGGCGCGGGCCGCAGCGTAGACCATCGCGCCCTTGCCGTCGTCGTCGAGCGCATTCGGGTCGGCGCCGCGCTTGAGCAAGAGGTCAACGCTGTCCTCAGAACCGTTGTAGGCGGCGGCGGCAAGCGGCCGCAAACCCCCTCGTCCAGGGACGTTAGGATCAGCGCCACGACCGATGATCAGGCGGATCATCGCGTCGCGGTCCGCCTCGGCGGCGTAGAAGAGAGGCGTCGATCCGTCGATAGCGCGCGCATTGACGTCGGCGCCCCTGTCGATCATGAGCGCCGCAAATGCAATCTTGCCCGCCTGCGCGGCTCTGGCGAGCGCGGTCACGCCCTCTCGGTCCTTGGCGTCGACCGCCGCGCCGCGATCGAGGAGCGCGCGCGCTTCGCGCTCGCAGCCAAGCCGCGCGACGGCGAACAAGAGCGCCCCCGCCTGATATTCGTCGCCTTCATGAAGCGCCTCGACCGCACGCGCTTTGTCGGCGCAAGGATCGGCGGCGCGCGACGGGCCTGCGGCTGAGATGAGCGAGAGGCTCGCTCCGGCCGTGAGCCGGAGCCATGAAGGCGCGCCTCGAAACTCGGTTTTGCCGACCGGCCCCACCAAACTCATGCTTCTCGGAAACAGAAACCATGGAACGGTCGTCTCAGGCCAACGGACCCGCGGGACGCAAGAGCCCGACCTCTGCGCCATTCCAATTGAACAGCCGCGGCCAGGTGAGAGGTGTGAGCCGGGCGAGCGTTTCCGCCAACCATGCGCACCGACTTCGGCTATCTCGAGTACCAGGCCCACGTAACCGGGCTGAACCTGACGCTGACGCCCGGCACCTACTGGGAGGCGGTCGTTCCGGTGGCCACCAGCGATGCCAACCGCTCGTTCAATAGCAATACCTTCAACTGTTTCAACAATAGCTGTGTCGGCACCGAGATCAATGACCAGCAGTACTTCGACTCGCCGAGTTCTTCGGCGTCAATTTCACCAACGCCAACAACGAAGGCATATTCCAGAGGTTTTCCAGCGGCATGGATGGATATGACAACGTTCCGGAACCGTCCAGCCTGATCATGCTGGGCTCCGGTGTGATATGCTATGGGAGGATTGCTGCGCCAACGACTGCTGGGTTGATTTACCTCATCCCTACTAGCGCGGCGAGTGAAGTGGCGCAGATTAAACCTGGCAATGGCCCGCTCAGCCATCGCCTACAACCTACGACTAAGGAGATCACCATGCAATCACGCAATATTTCAATTAATTTGCATGCCGCAAATCCCCGTTTGCAGCTCACTAGGCAAAGAAGTTCTTTCTCCTGTACTCTGGCGCTGCTTACGTTGTCTCTCATGCTGGCCATCGTTTCTTCGGCATCAGCGTTCGCTGCAACGCTAGATACTTCCGGCCAGTTGTTATTGCCGGCGAACTGCCCCGGCACGGGCTGTGGCAACTCGCTCCCTGGCATCTTTCCCACCATTGACCCAAACGACAATACCTTCACGGGCACTTTCCCCAACACGGCCGGTCCAGCCTACGCGGGTCAGTTTAGTGGTACGGGGCCCTATCCCAATTACGTCGGCACGAGCCACTTTGACTTCAGCGGCTTGGCGAATGGCTTCTTGCCGGCGGGTTCGATCGTTTACTTCGGGGACCTGGACGATGGATCGAAAACAAATGAAAGCTTCTCTCTCATGGCATACGGCCAGAGTAGCCAGCTCTTGTCCAACGCCTGGCTGGAGTCAGCATTCTATGTTTCCGGCCACAACCCGGCGGATTTGGTTCAGAGCTCCATGCCCGAATACAACTGGAGCAGCCATCCCGGAACCTATTTGTTTGACGGTAACCAGGTCCCGGGCAATCCAAATATCGGCGTCTGGCTTACGACCAATCAGGATATCTATAGCCTCGACGTTACCGGGACCTCTTCCTTCGCCGGGTATGCCATTGCAGCTCCGACAGTTCCTGAACCCAGCTCGCTGCTTCTTCTGGGCAGCGGCCTGGTAAGTCTTGGCGGACTGCTGCGGAAGCACCTGGCGTAGCCGGCTTTCTTATCCCTTGTACCTGCAGGAGGGGAGCAATTTCGCGGCGCAATTGCTCCTCTTCTTCTTAGAGCGCGCTGCCAATGACTAAGACCGAAAGGAGGCCATCATGAAACCCTTAATATCGCACGAATTACTTCATCGATTTAGAAGCCGAACCGGTAACCATCATCGCGGCTCTATCCATAAGCCGTAATCCTGAACGGCCCTGCAAGACGGCAGGCGGTGCCGTGCGTTGCATCGCGAACGACAACCTAACGAGAGCCGTTCACATGCCGTCGTAGTTCGGTCCGCCGCCCCCCTCGGGCGGCACCCAGGTGATGATCTCGTACGGGTCCATGATGTCGCACGTTTTGCAATGGACACAGTTGGACGGGTTGAGGTGGATCTGCAGCCCGCTGGGGGTGTCGGATGCTTCGACCATCTCATAGACGTTCGCGGGGCAGAAATTCTTGCACGGGTTGCCGAACTCGCGCACACAACGCTCGTTGCAGATGTCGGTGTCGTGGATGACAAGGTGCGCCGGCTGATCTTCCTCGTGCTTCGTGCCGGAGTGGTATAGATCGGTAAGCTTGTCGAAGGTCAGCTTGCCGTCACCCTTCGCCGCGCCGATGAGGTTGGCTTCAGCGCCGCCATCAGCGGGAAGGTTGGCGAGATGCCGTAAGCGGCGATGCCCGGCATGGTTGGTGTAGTGCTCGCGCAGACCGCGTCCGCCCGTGATCTGCTGAATGCCCGCGTGGAACATGCCGGAAAGGAATCCGTTCTCGAATCCCTGATGAAAATTTCGTACCGGCCAAAGCTCGCTCTTGATCCAGCTGTTTTCGACGCGATCCTGATATTTTGCAAGAACGCCGAGCGAGAAGTCGCCTTGCGTCATCGCGTCATAGGCGGTCTCGGCCGCGAGCATGCCGCTCTTGATGGCCAAATGAATTCCCTTCAGTCGCTGCGAATTGAGGAATCCCGCTGAGTCGCCAAGGATGAGCCAGCCGTCTCCTGCGACGGGCGGAATGCACCACCAACCGCCGTAAGGCAGCGACTTCGCTCCGTAGCGGATCATCTTGCCGCCTTCGAGCAGCTTGGTGATGAAGGGATGCTTCTTGAACTCCTGCAGCACGCGCTGCGGATCGAGCCGCGGGTCGGGGTAGTCGAGTCCGGTGACAAAGCCAAGGGAGACGATGTTGTCTTTGGAGCCGTAAATCCAGGCGCCGCCGTACTCGTTGAAGGTCAGCGGATAGCCCATGGTGTAGATGACTTCACCGGCGGCGATGCGTCCTGAGGGAACTTCCCAGAGCTCCTTCACTCCCACGCCGTAGGTCTGAGGATTACGGGCCTGGTCGAGCTGGAAGCGTCCGATGAGTTGTTTGGTCAATGACCCGCGAGTGCCTTCAGCCAGGATGACGACTTTTGCCCGCAGATCATAGCCGGGTTCGAAGTTGCTCTTCTGCTCCCCGCTCTTGTCGACTCCTTTGTCGTCGGTACGCACGCCAACCACGCGGCCGGCTTCGAAGAGCAGTTCGGAACCCGCGAATCCGGTGAAGACCGTGATGCCCGCTTCCTCAACCTTGCTTCCGAGCCACTTTACGAACTTGTTGATCGAGATAACGTAGTTGCCGTGGTCGCGCATTGGCGGAGGCGTGATCGGGAACTTGAACTTGCCGGTGCGCGTCAGGAAATATACCGCTTCTTTGACAACCGCCGCGTCAAGCGGAGCTTCTTTCTCAAACTCGGGAAGTAATTCGCGCATGGAGCGGGGATCGAGCAGCGCGCCGGAGAGACAATGGGCTCCGATTTCGCGCGCCTTCTCCAGCAGGTAGATGTTTTCCTTCGACAGCGGCGCGTCCGGATGTTGGGCGTTGTGCTCGTCGATCAGTTGTGACAGACGCAAGGCGCACGCCATGCCGGCGGGACCTCCGCCGACGATAACTACATCTGCTTCCATCACCGGCCGCTCAACGTCCGGCAGCGGCTTGCGGAAGACAATCATGGAAAGCCTTTCTAGGATGATAAACCTGTCGCCGCCCAGCACACGCTTCCGCCAGACCGCGCACACATACCGACCGCATCGCCCGGGCGCCAGGCGGTGCGCACTTGAGTTCAGGTTAAACGAAACACGCAGACTACAACCCGAAGAGAGATCAGGAACGCAGACTACGCTACCGATGATCGAGGTGCAACGCTTTTGCTATGCACCTTTGGCTTTCTTAACTTCTTCGATCAGGGGTGGCACGATGTCGAACAGATTACCGACCACGGCGACATCCGCGATTTCAAAGATCGGGGCCTCCGAATCTTTGTTAATCGCTACGATTGTACGCGCGCCCTTCATTCCCACCACGTGCTGAATGGCGCCGCTGATTCCGAGAGCCAGGTAAAGCTTGGGCGCAACCGTCTGTCCCGATGAGCCAACCTGGCGATCCATCGGTAACCAGCCGGCATCGCAGATTGGACGGGACGCAGCGATCTCGCCGCCCATCACCTCAGCCAACTGCCGGGCGATGGCGATGTTCTTCTCCTCTTTTATACCTCGTCCGACCGCGATGATGATGTCCGCCTGGGTGAGGTCAACCGCCTGCTTAGCTTCCTTGAAGGGCGCCTCCGGTTTGTTGCGGATGACATCGCCTGCAATCTCGAGGTTGACCGTTTCGATGGCAGCGGGCGACGCACCGAGTTCGACCTTGTCGCCGCGGAACGCGCCGTTCTGGAAGGTCGCAAAATATGGCGGGTCGCCGGCAAACGAAACATCCGCCGCAAATTTGCCCTGGAACATTTGGCGGGTAAACAGCAGCTTCCCGCCCTCGAATTTGTAGCCTGTGGTATCGCTGATGAGCGTTCGCCCCAGCGCCGTGGCCAGCTTGGGAGCGAAATCGCGTACCTGATAGGTATGAGGCATCAACACCAGCTTCGGCTGTTTCTGCTCCAGGAACTGCTTGAGAGCGGCCACAAAACCGTCAGGCGTATACGGTTCCAGCAGGGGCGACTCGATGTCGTACACCTTGCTGACCTTGGTTTTTGCCAGCTCGGCAGCAATATCGGAGACGCCGCTGCCGGCCACGGCAGCTTCCAGCGTCCAGCCAGTGTCGGCGGCGATGGCTTGAGCTCCGGTAATGGTCTCGAAGGAAACACGGTTCAATTTTCCTTCACGCTGTTCTGTTATGACTAAGATTGTGTCTGCCATTGGGTAGAACTTTCTATGAATCCTTCAAGAGCGTGCTATTCAGGGTAATCCCATTAACTCGCCCCTAATCCAGCAATTTGCCTTCCGACTGTGTTTTGAAGGTTGTGCCCCCTTCGGACAGAAGCCGGACGACGGGTTAGTGTTGTTCAACGCCTCGCGCCTCTGCCCGAACCGCGGCACACCGGGTCGCCGATGTCAGCGGTTATGCGCTCGAATGCGTGAACCGACAATGTACATCGCCAATCCGGCCACGACCAGCGCGCCGGCAATGAACTCGATTCCGAGTTGCCCGCGTTTAAGCGCTGCGGGATTGAAAAACATCACCAGAAACGCAAACAGCACGCATACCCAGCCCATGACCCTCAGGGCTGATCCGTTCTCACGGCCTTCCTCAGTCGATGGCATAATCGCCTCCAAGTTGCGACTGCCACCCTCTGCTACCCCAAAACTCCTGACGCGCCAGAATTAAGCTACATGGCGCTGTTCCCGCTCTTCGCGCTGTTGCTCGCGTCGGATGTGGGCCATGTCCAACTGCCCTAAACGGCTTGGTCCGACGATCCGGTGAAAGCGCGTGCCCGCAATCAGCAGCGCAAGCCCTATTACCCCTTGAATCGCTGTCCATATCGGCCAGAAGTAGGTACCGTCGCGAATGCTGGTGAAGAAGTACACCAGCAGAATCGCGTCAAACCACAGCACGATCCAGCCTGCGGTCAACATGACTGAGCCCAGGCGCCGGTTTTCCACCGTATTGTCGATTGCCTGTTGATCGCGTTCAAAACCCGGCATTTTTGCGAACCTCCTCGATACGATCTTCAGAGGCTTAGATGCTTAGTCGCGCGATCAAATAACCCGAATCTCGTTACGCAGCTTCTCCACCAACTTCTTGGCAACTTCCGCCGGAGATCCCTCGATCACCTCGGTCTGCTTCGTCTTCTGCGGAATGTAGAGGCGCTCAATCGTCTGCAGATTACCGGCCAGCGACGACTTCACTTCGTCGAAGGGCACCTTCTTCAATGGCTTGTTCTTGGCCTGCTTGATGCCGATCAGCGTAGCGTAGCGCAATTTGTTAATGCCCGACTGAATGGTGAGTACCGCCGGCAGCGGCATGTCAACGAACTGGAAAAATCCAGCTTCCAACTCGCGCTTGACTCGAATACCCGAGTCATTTTTCTCGATCTGCATGATGATCGTTGCGTGCGGCCAGCCCAGCAACTCGGCCAGTACGACGCCGGTCTGGGCGAAGCCGTAGTCGTCGGACTGTAGACCGGTGAAGATCAGGTCAAAGTTTTCATCCTTCGCAACCGATGCGATGGCCTTCGCAGTATTGAAGGCATCGAGCAAAGCAAACTCGTCGCCTTCAAGATGAATGGCGCGATCGGCCCCTTTCGCAAGCGCCTCGCGCAGTACCTGCTGGGCGCGCGCCGGGCCGCTGGTAATAACGACCACCTCTCCGCCATGTTTTTCTTTCTGGCGGAGCGCTTCTTCCAGCGCATAGGCGTCGGGCTCGTTCACTTCGTAGGAAACATCTTCGCGGATCCAGGTGCCGCTCTCGTTCAGCTTTAGCGGCGCGTCTTTCTGCGGCACCTGCTTCATGCAAACCAGGATTTTCACAAGAGTCCTCGGGCTTGACGCGGGGCCTTCTGACAAAGCGGCCTCGCCGTAGGAAACCCATGAGTATAAATGAGCGGAGCGTCGTTGCGTAGGGCGAACGCGGACATTTTGCATACACGTTGCCAATTTGAAACTGCTGCTGTGCGGCTGCTGCGAACTCGAACCAAACGCCGGGGTGGGCGAGCTGATACGGAAAATCGGCGGTTAGCGCTTCCTCCCGCACGGCAGGCGTGACGGCAAGATGCTCCTCCAGAATTGTGCGCGTTCCCTTTAGTGTCGCCCCGCGAAGAATGGCAAGACGCGAGAGGGAGACTCTCAGGTTTTGCGCCAAGATTCTGCCGTCGGGCGATTGCTCGACAGGACGACATTTTACTGCGTCGTGGTGAAACTCAACTTACCTAGAAGGTTTTTGTCGGTTCGAACGCGGAAAAGGCAAAGTTATCTGAACCAAAGTACACCCTAGAACAGAGAATTGGCGGATAGCAGATCATCGGGGACTTGTTTTGTCAAATTCGAATCTCATATGTTAAAAACTGGTTGTCTCTAAAGAAGCGCAGCACCTGGTTTTGAGTCAATCCGCAAGCTATTGCTTCCAAATCTGTTTAAAGAAACAACACCACCTACTCAAATATTTTTTGAAATAAACTTATTGCTTGAAGCAACCATTGAGGGTCGCTTAGCATCGGGGTTAGGAATCAATGCGCGTTATGAAGGCCGCTTGCTTGTGTAGTTTGTCGATTTTAGCCTTTACGACTTTTCCTTCGGAGGTGACTTGTGGTGCGGACCTTATGTCTAGCTGTCGCCAGCCTGTTCTTAGTAGGCATGTTTACTGCGGGAAGTTTGGCCGCTACAAAGGTGCCTGATTCGGTGACAATCACCCTTACCCCCAGCGTCGACAGCCCACAGTTCCTGGGCACCAGTATTCTCTGGACTGCTGCTGTGCAAGGGCCTCAGGGACATTTGTACGATTATCGCTTCGCGGTTTCGCTCAACAACCAGGTTCAGATTGTGAGGGATTTCAACCTACCCAACTCATTTACCTGGGTACCCTACACAGTAGAAGGCACATACCAGGTCATTGTGACCGTCCGTGACATCACCCGACTGCCTTATGTTACTTACGCGCCAGTTGCCGTACCGTACGTCATGTTGCCCTGGGTAACGATGGCCGGCGGATCGGCTGTACACCCCACGTCTCATGCGCTGGTGGCGCTGTTTAGTGGCCCACCTTGTCAATCAGGCCATTCCTTGCTGGTGCGGTTTAGTCAGGTGGGTTCGAATGTCTCCAGTACAACCAATTCTGTGCCGTGCTCACAACAAAGCGCGAACTTCTATGTTGCTGGAATGTACCCTTCGACACAATACCTGATGCATTGGGAAGAAATCGGTCCCAATTTCTTCGCTGTGGGGCCGGATCTGCCGTTCACCACGGACCCGTTGTCGGCCGACTTTCCACCGACCCACTTTCAGGTCAATGTCCCTCCCACCCAGCATGATGCGGAGTATCCTGTGGCCCTGTTTGGACTCTTCCCCAATGATGCAATGCACAGGTTCTGGCCGACGGCAACGGATCTGTCAGGAAATGTGCTTTGGTACTTTCCCAAAACTATATGGGCGACTCGCATGGACGATGGGGGCGGTGGCCTGTTTGCGTTTCCTGACGACCTGACGTTCGCCGAATATGACTTAGTAGGTAATGAAGTCCTGGAGACCAACGTTTCAAGAATTAATGAGCAGTTGGCGGCCCTGGGTCATCGGGCTCTGGATGATTTCAATGTACATGAGACCCGTCACTTGCCCAACGGCGGCTACATCATATTGGGAGCGACCGATCTTGTCTCGACCATGTACCAGGGAGGTACGCAACAAAATCCCGTCGACATTCTCGGAGACATGATCCTGGTGCTCGATCACAATCTGCAGTTAGTATGGGCCTGGGACGCGTTTTTGCACGAGGACCTTAGTCGAGTAGCTACGCTGGATGATATCTGCATGCAAGGTGAGGGCGGCTGTCCCAGATTTAACTCGAACTTTTCCCAGGCCAACGACTGGTTGCACAGCAACGCGGCTCAGATGACAAACGACGGTAATATTATCCTGTCGCAACGGAATCAGGATTTTGTCATAAAGGTGAATTACCAGAACGGTCAGGGAGACGGCAGTATCCTTTGGAGGATGGGTCCGTACGGTGACTTCACGATCCTCAATCCACCAAAGATGACTTGTGGCGACCCAAACGTTTTTCCTTGGTTTACTCATCAACACGATGCAGCGTTTCAGTCCGGCGCACGGCTCGGAACGGGTGTTATGACTGTTTTCGATGATGGCAATACGCGCTACGTACAATGCGGCGGCAACCAGAACAGCCGAGGTATGGTGATGTTGGTGAGCGAGCCAAACCGGACGGTCTATCTCGTGACCCAGGCGGACCTTGGTGCTTACTCCGCGGCTCTGGGCAGTGCCGACATGCTGCCCGCTTCCGATGGCATTTACGCCAGCTTTGGCAACGGACTACTGCACTATAACAACGATGAATCCTCACAATCGACGGAGGTCGATCTCACCGGCAAAATTGTGTATCAATTGCAGTCGGATGATTCCTACTCTTACCGGACCTATAGAATGAGAGATCTCTACACCCCCACAACTCCGTAGGTAATTGCCGCACGTAAGAGGGACTACTTAGCAGGGTCGGCCGAGAGGTCGGCCCCGTCGTTTTCTCGGTTTAGAATCATCTGGGCGTTGGCCGCCGCAGCCATCAGATCCCGCAGTTCTGCACGCTTTCGGCGCGGAACCCTGACCCGCCCTTTAAGTTCCGCACCTCGAGCATTTGCCCTACTGCGTAGTGGTGAACTTCAGGGTATCACCTGTCAGATGAACCGTTGGGTCGATCGCGGAAAAGGCGTAGTTGCTGGCGGCATCCGTCCCACCCACACCGAAGTAGTACACCGTGTCAGGCTGCAAACCGGAGATGATGCAGGTATTAACCCAAAGATTGTCCGTTCCGGAATAAACACTCGGACCGCAATCAGTTTCCATGTTGAGGTTGTTGGGATCAGTGCCAACGTCCACCACCGTCGACACCGCCTGCTCGTAGGTATACCAGGTGATGGTGGCTCCGCTGTTGCTGATATTCGAGGCCGTCGGCTTCGCCGGATATTCGCCTGCGGGATAGGGTCCGATAACGTCCGGATACGGACCTTCCAGCGGATTGTGGGTGGGCAGGATATACGAGTCGGTCCCGGGAAACGCTCCACTACGCCAACCGACATAATTGTTGAAATCCTGAAAGAGCTGATTGAAGTTCCGGTAAGCCTGGTTGAAAGCGTAATCCTGCCACGCGTTAGCAAAGATTTGGTCGGCGGCTGTCCAGCAGCTCACTCCGCTCGTTGGCAGCTTGCACGTATCGCCATATACAGCGCCCAGCCAGGCATAAGCAGGTGCGATCAGGCCATTCCCGGGCCAGCCCCCAAACCAGCAATTACTGCCGATAGATTTATGGCCCTTCTTGCCGTCTCCGTTAAATAGCGAGCAGTTATACGGAACGGCCCACGGCTGATATGGAAATGTATAGTCAGTAACCCGTTAAATTAAACTGGGTGGAATAGAACCAGTCGAGCAGCTTCATCAATTCGATCGGAATTCTCGCATCTGGAGTCGTATTCATATACTGCGCAACATCGTATGCGTGAATCAGTGTCATCGCCCAAACTCCGACGTTCCAGTTGGGTGCGTTGTAACAACACGCGTAATGGGTAGCTCCATCCAATGGGCTGTAGTTCATCGCTTCCGATATCGTCTGAATCAGCAAATCGACTCTCTTTTGAATCTCATTGGTTGGCTCCATCCCTGTCTCCAACCAGTAAGCCAGGGCCGCATTTGTATTGTAGGGCAGGCCTCTTACCGTACCTATCTGGTTCCGGTTGTAGGTGTAGGTGAACTCCTGGTCGTTGTAGCCGGGGGCAGGGTAGGTCAATATATTCGCGGTGAACCTAAGATCAGCAGCGGCGTTTAGGCCCGTACAGGTTGGCCCGCCGTTGCAGTTTTCGCTGAGCGTGTCACCCTGGCGGAGGTAATCCATGTACATGCCCCAGGGAAAGATGTTCCATTCCTGGGTCAGGTTGAACTTTTCGATATTCACCGCCCAGTTCAGATACTGCATGCCGAGTATTTCCGAGCAAGCGTTCCAATAGGCCTTATTCCCGGCATTGACCCACGCGAAGTTATTATCGGTGGTCAACATTCCCGGCTGTAGACTGAAATTTGGAGTAACGTCTCCGGTATACCCAGCGCGTATTGCGACTTGATCATAGCCTTGATTGATAATGATATCGCCAGGGATTATAAGCATGGTGAGGTTGCCATGAGCCTCCTGTGACGCCGTCGAAACGGTCGCCCTCTTCCTTAAATATGCGATTACCGTCGTACGTGAAGATATCCCAGGGATCATTGACCGATGCGTCCGTCGTGAGATCAGTGTTCAGATATATTCCCTGCTGATTGGCGCTCTTGAACGCCTCGCAGCTATTCGTGCCCCACTGGCCGGCAGTGGCGATGGCTAGACCATAATTAGGAATTGGCGGGAAATTGGTGGGCGGGGTTACAGTGAACTGCGCCGGGGGGATCACGGAAAACTGCCAGGTTACCGTCTCCGGAGAAGTGACGGGCGTATTTGTCTTGTAGTCGATGATTTGGAAGGTCATCGACAAGTTGTGCGGGGAATCGCCCGCCCGCCGGTTGGACACGGATTTCTGTTGCCCCAGTGGAACGATCCGCGCCTCTACCCCCGGTTCCGAAAAGTAGCTATTCCAGCAAAGATAATCACCCTGATAGTTGCCATATTGATAGACAACAACTTGATAGTTGTCCGTGGGCGGGTTTACTTCCTCGCGGGAATCGTTACAAACCAGGGTGAGCGAGAGGTTGGTGTTGCCGCACGGAGATCCCAGCAATCCCCCCGGAAGACACGATTGTCCGTCGATCGTCGCCTGGGTCAGCAGTAATGCGTCATCCGATGTAACGATCCCGCCTGTCTGGATCATGCTGACCCCTATATTGATCCCCGTATTCTGATAGACGTAGCTGGGGCCGAATGCGAAGGCATTGAACCCCAAAGGCCCGTCATTGGAAGGAGCGGTCGCAAAGGTCGGCGTGCTGGTCGGCCAAGGAGCGACGCTCCAGTTCGTGTCGGTGACCGCGCACGGCTTGCCGCCCACGGGGTCGGTGCAACTGGCGACGGAATAGTAGTAGGATGTGCCGGGCTGCAGGTTCTGCACGACGACACAGTGGTTTGTCGTTAGCGTGGGATCATAGACCTGGCGCGAAAAATCGATCAGCTCGCCGATCAGGACCATCGAATCGCTCTGGTTGTTCGTTTGCCAGCAAACCTGTGCCCAGTTGATGTTGTCGGAATACGGAGTAGTGACGACGATGTTGGTCGGCTGGTCGCTGCCCGCGCCCGCGAAAGCGACTTGAGCTGTCAGGACTATTAGAGCGGTCACAAGAATTCTATTGCGCATTTGGCGTTTCATACCCTTTGCGAATGGAGTGATGGCGAGCGCCCCGGAGCCCGGGGCGGCACTCTGTGAGCAATGTTCGGAGAGAAACACAGTTACTAGTCATGCTCGCTTGACGATAGCGAGGGCCATTGCTTACGTTGTCTCTGGATAGACCGCTCCAAGCTTTCTTACCTACCTAGGGCGAGGCGTCCCGGAGCTGCCATCTAGAGCGATCCTGTGTGGATGGCAGATAACCTCACTAGTTTAGCTGTGCTCTAATAATCAAGTACTGAGTCACACGCGTCAATGATTTTTATGGGGTGTTAACAATCGAAAGTAACTAAGCGATAGGCAGTTTGGTGCTATTCAGTGACCAGGACATATCCGGCAGAATTACTACTTTAGTGTGACGCTCTCGTGCCGGCTCGAAAGAAGAGGAGATGACAGTCCGTTGGGCGAAGCTAGACAGATTATTGAAAGGCAGGCTCGGCGGCATCGACTTCTGATGGGACAACTATCACGAAATTGCGAAACCTTGCAGAGAGTACACATGCTCGGCCCCTAGTCAGAATGTGACTTTAGGTTGTTGGGCTAATGCCGTGTGCACCATAAAATCTCGGTAGATTTGGTCTGGTAACCATGAGCCAAAGCCAGGAAGCAGTGCCCGGCATACAGAATGTGAACAAACCGACAAAACTGACGGAGTCACAATTTCGCAACCGGGCTAATTATTGGAACAGCCTCCGCTTCCCATGCAACAGTTTTCTGCACCGCAGCCGGTTGCCGAAGAACCGGATGACCTTGTGCTTACCGCAAAGGTGGATAGCTCCTTTTGCAAATTCTGTGTGTGACACTTAGGGCACTCCGGCCTTTGTTCCCCAAACAAGATTGCTTCAAACTTATTGCCACAATCCTGGCAGCGATATTCAAAAATCGGCATAGTTATCCTGATCTCCTATTCGTGAGACACCGCTGGCATTATAAATGCCGGATTGAAGCGACCGGAGATCGAAGGGGTGCTCGCCCGACAGGAGAATCGGTTGGCCCCCACTAAGATCCAGACCTCGAGTCGAAAGTGCATTTCTTGCGATACGCTGGTCTGTACCAAGGAGGGCGGCACGCCGAGCACTTCGACCATGACACAAGCCCACCCTCACGTGCGGCTTCGGCCCCAGAGTCCGCAACGGCGAGCACGGTTCACCTTCCTGACCACCCCGCGTCCCATTCCCGCTTTCGCATTCCCAATGATATGGTAAATACTGGACTGGGGAGGGCTGAAAACTGAAAGTTGCATTTCTTGTAGGCGGCGACAGCCCTTCGACCAGGCATAGTATTGAAGCGGTGTGCCGCTTGCCGGGCGTGGAACCAGTTGGTGTGCTGATGGACACCGAGGTCGCCTCTTTCAGACGGCGTCGAAAGAACCTATTTCGGAACATCCGTGCCAATGGATGGTCGTATCCCGTTTTCAGGATCGTCGGAGCGATCTGTGCCGCGACAGCGGCTGCAGTTGACAATGCGGCTGTCTCCCGGACCGAAGTAAGAGAGGTTCTCAAAAAAGCATTCCCCGAGACTTCCTTCTCCCTGGCGGAGCTGGGGGAAAGGTATGGCATGACGATTCACGCTGTTGGAAACCTAAACAGCGCCAAGGCTATTCAGGTTCTTGCTGAATGCGGTGCCGATCTGGGGATTGTGCTGGGGACCCGTATTCTCAAGGCCAGCACCTTTACTGTCCCGCGACTGGGGTGCATTAACCTCCATAAGGGGAAGGTGCCGGAATATCGGGGAATGCCGCCCGGATTTTGGGAACTCTACGACGGGGCGTCGTCGGCCGGTGTCACAGTGCATTTTGTCGACAAAGGTTTGGACACTGGCGACATCGTTGCCACGGGCTCAGTGTCGATCCTGGAAACGGAAACGCCAGAAAGCCTTCTGGAAAAGCTGCACGCGGAGGGTTCGCGAGTGTTGGCCTCGGCAGTTGCCTTAATCCAAAACGGACAAGCCACTGCTCAACCGCAAGGTAACCTGGAGGGCAGGCCCCGTTCCAAGCCCACGAGAGAAAATGTGGCCTCGCTGCAACGGCGTCTGCCTCACTGGAAAAGGGAAGGCGACATTTCCACGATCGTGCGAAATCTGTATATCTTGTTTGTGTACTACTCTGGACTCTACTATCTGGCCCGGCAGTGGCATCGTCGGTTGAGGTCCAGAGGTGAGATTTTCCTTTACCATCGAGTCAACGACTATTCGAAGGATGTTCTTACTGTCGATTCCGAAACCTTTGCCGCCCAGTTGTTGGCCATCTCCAAACGCTATCCTTTTTCGACGACGGCCGATCTCGTTGATCGCATCCTCACCAAGAGACCGCTCCAGCCGACCACCGTCGCCATCCACTTTGACGATTGTTATCGGGATATCCTGACCAATGGAGCGCCCATCATGAAAGCGTTGGCCATTCCAGCTTGCGCATTCATCAATAGCGGCTTCGTTGACACGGATCGATCTTTTCCTCACGACATTGCAAAATACCCTTTCACTTACGAGATGCTTCGATCCTCGGATGTTCAGGCATGGAGCAATCTGGGGTTCGAAGTGGGGGCACACACGGTCAACCATGTAGATCTTGGGAAGTGTACTGTGGAAGCTGCCAAATCCGAGATCATGCAGTGCGGCCAGGATTTAGAGAAGATGATCGGCAAAGCTGTTAATCTGTTTTCGTTTCCATTTGGCCGCCTGGATAACATCAGCGCACCCACCAGGCGGATCATTCAAACAGCCGGCTATGTTGCACTGTTCTCTGCCCACGGCGGACACATAGGCCCCCACACGAATCCTTATGACATTCCAAGGGGAGGGGCCAGCTACAAATCATCCCCTGTTTATTGCTTGCTGCAGATTGAAGGCCTGACATTGGGCCAGATAGCCGCGAAATGTCAGAACATCTGGAAGGCTCTACGAAATTAGCAACTCGGCCGTAATTCCTGCCGGGCGCGACCAGCCTTTGCCTTTTGCCGCATTTGCGTTCAGTCGAGCCGCGTCCTGCGAACGCACGGCGGCTGGGGATTCGAGGCGGAGCTACTGCGCCTTCTTCTGCAACTCGAGGCAGTCGTCGTGCAGCTTGGCATCATGGGTCATGCCGTCGACGATCATGCACTCATCGAGCGCCGACTTGGGATCGGAGGTCTTGAAGATCTCCAGCAAAACCAGGTGAGGGGTCGGCCAGTCCGGCGACAGCCGCGCTGCCTCCTTCAACTGTGTGACAGCGGACGGGATATCGTGTTTGTTCCTGTAGGCGACGCCTAGGTTGTAATGCGCGTTGGCGTTGTTGGGTTGTAGTTTGATAGCTTCGTTGTATTCCGCGATCGCGTCATCCGTCCGGCCCATCACGTCCAAAACCGTTCCCAGGTTCATGCGAATGTCGGCGTTGCGCGGCTGCAGCTTCAGGGCCTCGCGGTACTCGTGGATGGCGCCGTTGTAATCGCGCCGGGCATACAACAGATTGCCCAGGTTGCTGTAGGCCGAGGCCAGCCTGGGATTCAGACGGATGGCTTCCCGGAACTCTCCCTCAGCCCCCCGCCAATCGCGATTTTTCTTCAACGCGTATCCCCAGTTGTTATGCATTTCGGCGTCGCCGGGTTTCAGCACCGCTGCCTTTTTGTACTCCTCGATAGCCTCACCATATCCCCCTTTGTCAAGCAACAGGTTGGCCAGCCGGATGCGGGCGTCGGCGTAGTCCGAATACTCCTTGATCGCATCGCGGTACTCGCCGATCGCCTCGTCAAACTGCTTGTCCTTTTCGTCCAGCAGCCCCTGGTGGTAATGGCGTTCGGCGGCGGCGGGGATGATAAGAGCGGCGGGTTTGGCGCTGGGTTTCGCGCCGGCCTGGGTATCAGGCTTGGTGTCGGAGGCCGGCTGCGGCTGCGCCTGGGCGGGCGCAATTGGCCGCGCCGGTTGCGGCAGGCCCTGCTGGGCAGGAGCCGGCGGTTGTTGCGGTTGCGGCTGCTGGGGCAACTGCTGCTGCGCATGAACGGCGGAACAAAAGGCCAAGAACAGGAGCAACGCGGAGGCAGATCGGGACAACATGGCGTCTTTAAGAATATAGCGGAACACAGCCTCGCATCGAACCACTGCTGCGTGCCGGGTGTGAGACGGTTACTTCTTCGCCTCTTCGGCCAATATTCGCAGATCGTGGCCTGTCATCTCCTTCGGCTGCGGAATGCCGAGAATGCCCAGCATCGTGGGAGCGATGTCCTGCAGCGCGCCGTCCGGCTTCAATGTGAAGCGGCGGCTGTCACCTTTGAAACCTGCGGGCACAGCCGCGTGCTCGGCGACAACGATGAACGGAACAGGGTTCGTTGTGTGAGCCGTCTGCGGGCCGCCGGTTGCAGGATCGATCATCTGCTCCGCATTGCCGTGATCGGCGGTGACGATCATGGCGCCGCCCGCGCGCTTCAGTGACGAGTAGATCTGGCCCAGGCAGGCATCAACAGTTTCAACGGCGGTGATCGTCGGCGGAATCTTGCCCGAGTGTCCCACCATGTCGGCGTTGGCGAAGTTGACCACCATGACGTCGAAGGTCTTGTCCTCGATTGCTTTCACTACGGCGTCGGCAATACCCTGCGCGCTCATTTCCGGTTTAAGGTCGTAGGTCGCGACCTTTGGTGACGGCACCAGCACGCGCTCTTCGCCGGGGAACGGCTTCTCGACTCCGCCGTTGAAGAAGTACGTGACGTGCGCATACTTCTCGGTCTCGGCTACGCGCAGGTTGCGCATGTTGTGGTCGGCCATGACGTTCGCCAGGATATTCGTGAGCGACTCGGGCGGCGACACGACGGGCAGTGTGAAGTGCTTGTCGTATTGCGTCATGCACACGTAAGTCAGATCTTTCGGAACGCGATCGCGCGGGATAGACCTCGTCGAGATCCTCGGCGCCTTCCAGTTCGCGGCCATCCTGCGGAGTGAAGTGGCTGTTGCGGGCCAGACAACGGGTGATCTGGCGCGCGCGGTCGGCGCGAAAGTTGAAGTTGATGCACACGTCGCCGTCCCGAATCGTCGCCAGCGGCTCATCGCGCTCATCGACAACCACGAACGGCACGATGAACTCGTCCGTTACCTCGCGGTTATACGACTCTCGCACACCCTGTGCCGCGTCGTGGTAGCGGCCGCCTTCGCCAACGCCGTTCACCATTGCGTCGAAGGCCTTCTTCTCGCGCTCCCAACGACGGTCGCGATCCATGGCGTAGTAGCGGCCGCTCACGGTCGCGATCTTGCCAACACCGTACTCGCGCATCTTCTGCTGCAACTGCTCAATGTAGCCGGCGCCGTTGGTGGGCAGCGTGTCGCGGCCGTCCATGAAGGCGTGCACGAACACGCGCTCCACTCCGTTCTGCTTAGCCATGCGCAGGATGGCGTAGAGATGGTTCTGGTGCGAGTGCACACCACCGTCCGACAGCAGTCCGAAGAGATGCAGCCGCCGCTCGCCGGTGCGGGCCTTCGCCATGGCTTCGAGCAGGGCGGGGTTCTTCTCGAACTCCCCGTTTTCGAGCATCAGGTCGATCTTGGTGATGTCCATGTAAACGACGCGCCCGGCGCCGATGTTCAGGTGCCCGACCTCGCTGTTGCCCATCTGCCCGGTGGGCAGGCCGACGTAGCGCCCGCTGGTGTGAATGAGGGTGTTGGGAAACTCGGCGAGCAGTTTGTCATAGTTCGGCTTGCGCGCCAGCGAGATGGCATTCGCCGGAGAGGGCGGAGCATAACCCCAGCCATCAAGGATGATGAGGACGAGTGGTTTGGGGCGAGTAGACATCGGCAACTAGCTCTTGGCACTTAGCAAACAACAATTGCGCCGGAAGTGTCCAGCATCTTCGCAGCAAATATCGTTATCTCTGAAGCAGCTCGAAGTACCTTTCCCTGCTCATCTCAGCGGCTCGCAAGAGGTTCTTGATAATGAAGACCGGAACCTCATCATACGTCGGAATCACGAGGGGCCGCTTAACTCCTGGCTTGGAATAGATGAGGTGATCCCCTCGTTGACGGGCAAACCTGAAACCTTCACGTTCGAAAACCTTAATAAGCCATTTGTAAGAGACCGGACGGAGCGGCGGCATCACCGTATGCTTGCAACGGCACGATCCAGGGAGACGAATTCCGGAGCTTGCCAAGAATCTCCCCGGCGGGAGTAACCAGACTCATCGAGGATGTCCGCGAGTGTACCCATCCGTGCACTTTCTTCAAGGAATGCCTGAACCGCATCTCGGATATTCTTTCGGGCTTCATCGTTCGTTCTGCCGCAGCTTGAGACGTCAAGCTCGGGAACGTACGCCACATAGGCCTCGCCTTCCTTGAAGGTGTGGACCGTATATGAAATGTCATGCATAACGCGCTCTTGAAACTCGATTATATATAGCTGCAGGACTCACCGCCGCCCCGTCCTGCTACCACTCAGTTCTTTCCAGAATACGACGGGCAGCGAACATGGCGAACGAATCTTGCAAACGAATGACAGTTGGTTTGTCTTGGGGGGCGAAATGGCAATTCACTGCATCCCGAACCATCTGGCGCAATTCCGCCAGAGACTCGGCTTGCGTGTAAATAGAATGCCCGAGCGCATGGGCTTCGTAGCCGCCCTCGGGCGATTCTTCGACTGCGAAAATGATCTCCGATTGCCTCATCCTGCGATTATATGTGGCTTGCTTACCCCTTGGCCTTGCCCGCCAGCTCCCCGCGATAGTTCAGCGCCTTTAGTCCGTTGAAGCGCGCGGCGCCATCCAGCTCTTCTTCGATCCGCAAAAGCTGGTTGTACTTGGCAATGCGGTCGGTGCGCGAAGCTGACCCCGTCTTGATCTGGCCAACGCCGGTGGCGACGGCGAGGTCGGCGATGAACGTGTCTTCCGTCTCGCCCGAGCGATGCGAAATCACGGCGGTATAACGGTTCTCGCGCGCCAGATTGATGGCGTCGATGGTCTCGCTGACTGTGCCGATCTGGTTCAGCTTGATCAGAATCGAGTTCGCTATGCCCGCGTCAATGCCGCGCTGAAAAATTTCAATGTTGGTGACGAAAATATCGTCGCCGACCAACTGAATCTTGCTGCCCAACTCATCGGTGAGAATCTTCCACCCGTCCCAATCGTCTTCCGCCAGGCCGTCTTCCAGTGAAACAATGGGATACTGCCGCACCCAGTCCGCATAGAACTTCACCATGTCTTGGCTGGAGTGCTCGCTCTTGTCCGACTTCTTGAAGACGTACTTCTTCTTCTCCGAGTCGTAGAACTCGCTGGCCGCGGGGTCGAGTGCGATGGCGATCTGCTCGCCCGGCTTGTAGCCCGCCTGGGTAATGGCTTCGAGGATCACTTCGATCGCTTCGGCATTCGATTTTAACGACGGGGCAAAGCCTCCTTCGTCGCCGACCGCGGTGTTGTAGCCGCGTTTCTTGAGCACGCCCTTCAGCGTGTGAAAAGTCTCCACGCCCCAGCGCAGCGCCTCGCTGAACGACGGAGCGCCCACCGGCATGATCATGAACTCCTGAAAATCGACGCTGCTGTCAGCGTGAACGCCGCCGTTGAGAATGTTCATCATCGGCGTGGGAAGCAGGGTGGCGGTGAATCCGCCGAGATACTGATAGAGCTCGATGCCCAGATGGTCGGCCATGGCGCGCGCGGTGGCCATGGAAACCGCAAGAATCGCGTTCGCGCCGAGCTTGCTCTTGTTGGGCGTTCCGTCGAGTTCGCACATGACGGCGTCCACCTCGCGCTGCTCGCTGGCATCGACCCCTTCCAGCTCGGGCGCGATGGTCATGCTGATGTTGTCGACGGCCTTCAGCACGCCCTTACCCATGTAGCGTTCTTTTTCGCCGTCACGCAATTCAACCGCTTCGTGTTCGCCGGTCGAGGCGCCGCTGGGAACAATAGCGCGCCCACGCGCGCCGCTCACGAGGACCACATCCGCTTCGACGGTGGGGTTCCCGCGTGAATCGAGAACTTCGCGGGCCAGTATGAGATCGATTCCTGTCATGGTATAAATCCGGATCTCTTCGCCTTTGGATTGGCTGACGCGCCGGCGAAGGACGTGTAAAACGCCCCATTATAACGGGACGGGATTGCGCCACGGAGACACGCAGATTGCCCCGTTTGTTTTCACGCATTTCCGCTCAGCAAACCCTTTAACCTTGCGGTGAAGGGGCCCAGTGAGCGGCGCGATCGCACGCAACAAACCTGGCAACGCCGGGTTTGACGCAGTTCACCATGGATCGGCCTTCCTCTGGCTCTTCTCCGGTTGGAGTAACTGGGGTTTAAGCTTATCCTGTATGCGCTGCCCCGGCACAACAGCTATTTCGCCTAACGTTGGATTCTGGAGTCTTGGTATGAACTGGAACGGGGTTTATCGTAGCGCCGCCTGCTTGTCTTTCCTGTTGTTGGTCACCACATTCTCTGTGGCGCAAACCGGCGCGACTGTACGCATCAATCGTCCAGTGAACGATTCCGATGTCGCGCTGCTGCCGGGAGGCGTTCACCCGCGCATTGCGCAGGCCACCGACCTGGGCAGCGTGTCGGCCAACAAGCCGTTGCATCGCATGGCCATGTTTTTCAAGCCAAGCGCAGCCCAGCAGAGCGCTCTCGATGAGCTGCTGCGCCAACAGCAGGACCCAGCCTCGCCCAACTATCGTAAGTGGCTCACCCCCGAGCAGTACGGCGTGCGCTTCGGCATGAATCCAAACGATCTTGCCAAGGTGAGTGCGTGGCTTGAGGCGCATGGCTTCCAGAACATCGCGGTCTCGCGCAGCAGCACATCGATCGAGTTCGACGGCAACGCAGGACAGGTGATGTCCGCCTTCCACACTCCGATCCATGGCTTCGTGTTGAATGGCGAAACCCACTACGCTAATACGTCCTCGCCCCGTCTGCCCAGCGCCTTCGCTTCGATGGTCGCGGGCATCACTTCCTTGAATGACTTCCGCCCGCGTGCTATGTCGATAGCGCATTTGACTTCCAACATCTCCGGAAATCACTTCCTGGTGCCGGGAGACGTGGGAACCATTTACAACATCAACAGCCTGTACAACTCCGGAATCGACGGGACAGGGGAGGCCATCGCTGTCGTTGGCCAGACTCCCTTAACACCATCCGATGACGGCACCCATGCCGATATCGACAGGTTCCGTTCTCTCGGCGGCTTGCCTGCCATCAACTTGCAGCAGATCAAAACCGGCGCCCCGACGTACAGCGCGAGCGACGTGGACGAAGCCAACCTGGACATCGAGTGGTCAGGCGCCATCGCTCCGAAGGCGCAAATCATCTTCGTCTATTCCGATAATGCTCTGTACACCTCGCTGGCTTACATCGTCACCAACAACCTGGCCCCCGTCATCAGCATCAGCTATGGAAATTGCGAGCCCACGTTCGGCGCAATGGATATCTCGACGCTGACCACCATCCTCCAGCAGGCCAACACCCAGGGCCAGACCATCACTGCGGCTTCCGGTGACTCTGGCGCCACCGATTGCGATGGTGGTACGTCGAATCCCGCGCCCCCAGCGACCCAGGGCCTGGCCGTGGACGTACCCGCCTCTACACCGTATGTAACGGGCATGGGAGGAACCACGTTTAGCGCCGACAGCGCTGCCACCTTTACGTGCAGTCCACCTCAATCGACGAGCTGTGTAGCGGCCGCAGACCCCCCGTACTGGAACGGTTCATCGAGCCTGACGGACACTTCCGCTACGGCGCTTGAATACATCCCGGAAGACGTCTGGAACGATACCGATGCCACCACCATCGCTGCTGGAGGCGGCGGCGTCAGTACGCTGTTCACCAAGCCGTCGTGGCAGACCGGCACGGGCGTTCCTAGCGACGGACAGCGCGATGTACCCGATATTTCGTTAAGCTCCTCTCCCAATCACGACGGATACATCATCTGCTCTCAAGGAGGTTGCGGCAACGGGTATCGCCAAGGCACTTGCTCGGCAAACACGGATCCGGGCTGCGTGTTTGACGTCATCGGCGGAACCTCGGTAGGGTCGCCTGTCTTTGCCGGGGTCGTCGCCCTGCTCAACCAGAAGTTCGGCATGCGCTTAGGCAACGTGAACCCGACACTCTACTCGGTTGCCAGCAGCGCACCCAGCGTTTTCCACGACATCACGACGGGCAACAACATGGTTCCCTGCCAGATGGGCACCAAGAATTGCCCCAACGGCGGAAGCATTGGCTATAGCGCAGCCACGGGATACGACCTCGCCAGCGGTCTGGGCTCGGTCGATATGGGCGCCCTGGCCTCCGCCTGGAACGGGACTTCTTCTGGCGATTTCACCGTCTCTGCGAATCCGAGCTCACTCACTGTGACGCATGGAACATCCACGACCTCAACGATTGCGGTGACTGCAAGCGGCGGTTTCTCCGGCAGCGTCAGCCTCACCTGCAGCGTGTCCTCGTCTCTGGGCGCGACTACTTGTTCGCTCAGTCCCAACAGCGTCAACCCGGGCCAGAACTCTACTCTGACGATCATCGCCACCAACAGCGCCGCCCTGCACTCGCCTCCCTTGCCCGGGCATCCCTGGGGTCTGGAATTCAGCTTTGGCCTGGCGGCAGTTTGTTTTATTCCCTGGGGAGAAAGCAAGCGGCCGGGACGCCGTCTGTTGCGTAAGGCTTCGCTGAGCCTGCTAGGGCTGGTGTTCGTGCTGGGGCTTTTCGCCTGCGGCGGTGGCGGGTCCAACAACAATAACAACAATAATAATAATTTCACCCCGCTTAATGGCACGGTGACGGTGCAGGCCGTGAGCGGCAACCTGAATCACAGCGTAAGTATTCCGGTCACCATCGACTAGCGCCCCGGGTGGCCCACATTTTCCTTCTTTTGGGAAATGTGGGTGGGAGGGCTGGTGGCCCAGCTACAGAATTAAATCTGGGGTGCCCCAGGTTCGGCCATCGGTTGGGCTAACCTGGGCGAAGCTAACCTGGGCACCAGTTACCTTGGGCATAAGAAAAATCGCGGCGGCAACCCCAGGGCTTTCACTTCCCGATCGCGCGCCGTCCATTCCGATTCAATCTCCACCACACCGACTTCGCGGAAAGCCGGGTGCCCCACTCATTCCATCGGTTGGAATGAGTGGGACATCACACGGTTGACGGTGCGAAATCACAGACCTCCTATCCCACCGCCGCATAGTCTCACGCTATGACGTCAGGTCTCAAGCGCTATTATTTCGAAGGGTCGATTCACTTCATCACCTTCAGTTGTTATCGGCGGATGCCGCATCTGGGAACGGCGGCGCGTCGCGATCTGTTTCTCCGCGTTCTGGAACACGCCCGCCGACGCTACGGCTTTGCGCTTCTGGGATATGTTGTCATGCCGGAACACGTTCATCTGCTGATGACCATGCCGACCGTTGGCGACCCGTCGGTGGTCATGAAGGTAGTGAAAGAGCGCTTTACCCGGCTGCTCCGCAAACGGGAGGTGCTGGTCGGCGCGATGTGGCAGAAGCGTTTCTACGACTTCAACGTGTGTACCGAGAAGAAGCGGGTTGAGAAGCTGCGATACATGCATCGCAATCCAGTGAAGCGGGGACTGGTCGCCCGTCCCGAAGAGTGGGATTGGAGTAGTTTTCGCGCTTATCTCCATGGTGAGAAAGGACTGGTAGAAGTCAATCCTTGTCCTTGGAGGTTCCAGCTTCGTGAATCCCACTCATTCCAACCGATGGAATGAGTGGGGCACCCGGCATTTCATGCCCGCTTCTCCTTCCAAACCTTCTTAGATGTCGTACCCGGGAGACGAGTGAGCGCTTTTGCCTCGGGCACTACGAAGGCCGTCTTGCTTCGGTACGAGGCTGCTGGGACGGTATTGTGCACCGCTTCCCGCCCCAACAACAATTTACGCCCCAACAACAATTTACTTAGCAAGAAAAGTTGCGGAATTGGAAATAACCAGAACGGCGCTCGGCTGCCTGTGGTGTTCCATTCCGGCTTCGTTTGCCGCGCTTGGCTTTTGGCTTTTGGCTTTTGGCTGTTGCTTCTTGCTTTTCGCTGACGGCTGAAAGCTATGGCTGGAAGCTGATGGCTAATGCCTTCTTCCGAGTCCGCAGGACGAAACAATCTGTAGCCCAGGACGGAAGTCCTGGGATGCGGACCATTAAAATACACGAAGAGTCCCTTCAGGGACGGCAGAAAAGAGCCCAGCCTTTCAAGGATAGGGAGGGCCGAGAGGTTTTGAATGGGCGCAGCTTCAGAGGCCGCTGAAAAAAGTCGTCTTCGCGAGATGTTCGGGTCGAAACGTTCGGGTAGAGCGGGCCTTTAGGCCCGCGTCCAAGTCCTTCCTAATTTGTCATCCCGAGGAGGCCTTCAGGCCGACGAGGGATCTGTTCTTGACCTTTTTCAGCGGCTTGTAAAGCTGATGAAGTGGAGTGAACCTTCGAGGTAGTAGCGCCTGAGGCCTGCCGTCACACCATGAAACTAAGCAGAGACATGACATAATATCTGTGATTTCTCAGGCTTCGACCATGTGATCTCCCACTCATTCCAACCGATGGAATGAGTGGGGCACCCGGGGATGTTCGGGTCGAAACGTTCGGGTAGAGCGGGCCTTTAGGCCCGCGGCCAAGTCCTTCCTAATTTGTCATCCCGAGGAGGCCTTCAGGCCGACGAGGGATCTGTTCTTGACCTTTTTCAGCGGCTTGTAAAGCTGATGAAGTGGAGTGAACCTTCGAGGTAGTAGCGCCTGAGGCCTGCCGTCACAGCATGAGACTAAGCAGAGACATGACATAATATCTGTGATTTCGCAGGCTCGACCGTGTGATATCCCACTCATTCCAACCGATGGAATGAGTGGGGCACCCGGCACTATACTACCGTCTAGGTCGCATGCCCACTCAGGCCCAAACCGCGTTCTTCAGTTACTGCCGAGAGGATTCCGATTTCGCACTGAAGCTCGCCGAAGAGCTAAAGGCCGCGGGTGCGAGCGTGTGGATCGACCAGCTCGACATCGAACCGGGGACGGCATGGGACAGCGCGGTGGAAGAAGCCCTGACAAAGTCGCCCCGAATGCTGGTGATCCTGTCTCCGTTGGCAGCTAATTCGAAGAACGTTCGCGACGAAGTGACATTCGCGTTGGGCCATGAAAAGCGGGTCATCCCAGTACTCTACCGGGACTGCGACGTTCCGCTCGGATTGACAGGTACTGTCTGAAATCTGCGTTGATGTCTAACAGCGAGCGGTTGCTTTTCCTTCGCGGTCGCCGTACCGTGGAGGCATGTCGAACCGAACAGAACTGAATGCGCTGAAGCGGCTCATCTCGGAAACCGATCTCATTCTCGCCACGACCAAGTTACCAGAGAACCGCACCGCCAGGTGTCGGGAACTGCTCGGCAGCGCCTTGGTCATCACTGACAATCTGCTCTCCCAATCCAAGATGCCAGCAGCGGCAGCGCTAGGGCAGAAGGGCGGCGCTGTGACCGCACAGAAGGGCAGCGACTACTTCCGCAAACTGGCAGCTCGGCGTAAGCATCACCGGGGCGGTAGGCCACCAAAAGAGTCGGATTAGGCGACTCGCACAAGGAAAACTTGGCGATTGTCGCTTTGCCTGTAGCGTTTTCCGGTACTTGGGCACTGAAAATAATTACCCAGCATCATAACGATTTCCTGCGGCACTTCCCGCCCATCGTAAATATCTCCAACGCTTTGATCGCTGGCTAGTAATTCGTCGCGCTCGATTACGATTCCACTTGGATGGGGAACGCTGCATTCGTTACAGAAGACGTGCATCATGTATCTGTACGCCAATTTGTTTCTCCCTTCCCTCGTCGAAAAATGTTCTTAGTTCCACGCTCGCAAACCGCTAAAATTGGGGCGCTCCACAAACGAAAAGCCCGGCGCGATGGCCGGGGCTATTTCGATTGGACCTTGACACCCCAATCGTAGCCTCTCCTCGCGCCTGATGCAAGGGTGCGAATGGACGACCACGACCGGCCCAACCTCGGCCCGTATGCTCTTGAGGAATTGGAAGTAGAGCTACACGAGCAAGATAAGCGCTTCTGGCAGAAACTTCGTAGCATTCAAATGCCGCACGCGCTATTGAATGTCTCCACCATTCTCGAACAGCCATCCCCATCTAGTCGCCCAATGCGTGTTAGGGCGGTTCTCAAGTCCTATGCGCAAGCGTTGTTTTACGCGGAGGCAAGTAAATATCCGCCACTCGATCCCCGATTGCGACATTGGCTCGTAAAACTGGCAGAGCGATGCGCAACGCGGGTGATAGAGAACGTCAAACAATTGGAAGCTCGCAGTACTTTTGGAAGCCTCAAATACCACGGCGTCACTGAGTCTCAGATGCAAGCCGATCTCCACGAAACTGGGCGAGAGATGGTCGCCAAGTTTGCGCGTGACGAGCAGCCGCAAGGACAGACCTCAGTTCCGGCGACCAACCCCCAAACCCCTTCGCCTATTCCCAGGAACAAACGGTTCAGCGTTTCGATTGTGTCTCCGTCAGCCGCAAGAAAGATGGAGCAGTATGTACAGGCCAAGGGCATCGGGCTTACTGAGTTTGCGAACCGTGCAGGGACAACTGACAGAACGCTCCGCAAGTTTCGTAAAACCGGCAAAGTGAAGCGGGACATCTTCGAGGGCATCGCAAAAGCAATGGGCACAACGAAAGATGCGCTGCTACAGTGATTGAATGGGCCGGTAAGTTCCGTTGATTTTCCGCTTATCTTCCGCTCAGTTTCCGTTTACGTTCCGTTCGCCATACGGCACTCTCTTACCTCGTAAAGACTTCCACGACTTAGCCGGTCAGTTGTGTGTCGGGACTTCGCGCACGGAGGGATGATGCTGACAGGAGGACGTAATGCAGACGATCCGAGGACCACCACTGGGCAAGCAAAAGCGATTTGCAGCACGGCTGCGAAAGTAGCCGCTAGGGGGAGCGCATCACCGCTCCCTCTAGTTTTCTTAGTCTAACATTCCTCTTGACAAACAACGAGCGCTCGTTGTAATATGCGTGTATGGTTAGCGAAGTAAAAGACGGTTCCATGATGGCCTGCGCCGAGTGCGGCAGGCCCTGCCAGCGCTTCGGAAAGCACCGCAACGGGCTGCGGCGGTTCCGCTGTGCGCAGTGCAAGCGCACCTACACGGAGCCGCATGAGCGCACGCTTGGCTCGATGTACGTCCCCGCTGCGACCACGAATCTCGCGCTGCAACTCTTGCTCGAAGGCAATTCGATCAGGAGCACCGAGCGTATCACGCAACTAGACCGCAACACGATTATGCGGCTGTTAGTGCTGGCCGGGGAGCGCTGTACCGCTCTGCTTGACTCTCGACTGCGCGACATTCAGCCGAAGCGGATTCAGGCTGATGAACTGTGGACATACGTGATGAAGAAAGACAAACACGTTCGCGTGGATGACCCGAACGAGTTCGGCAATCAGTGGATTTTCGTTGCGCTCGACCCTGACACAAAGCTGGTGGTCTCGTTTGTGGTTGGCAAGCGCACTCGCGAAACCACCTATGCGTTCTTGAATGATCTGCGCTCTCGGCTAACCGATGCCAGGTTCCAACTCACAACAGACGGCTTTGCATTTTACGAGCGAGCAGTTGAGGACACGTTTGCTGGTTCTGCTGATTTTGCGCAGCTAATCAAACTGTTTGGTGACATAGGGCAGCATGACACTGCCGATGTGAGGTATTCCCCATCGCCGATCATGGAGGTTATCACCAAGATACGCGATGGACGGCCTGACCCGGCGCATATCTGCACGTCTCACGTTGAACGGCAGAATCTTACGGTGCGGATGGCCGTTCGTCGCCTGACTCGATTGACGAACGCCTACAGCAAGAAACTGGCGAACCTGAAAGCGGCAGTCGCGCTCCACTTCGCGTACTACAATTTCTGCCGCATTCATTCCAGCATCCGCGTGACACCCGCGATGGAAGCCGGGATTGCCGATCACGTGTGGGAGTTGAGGGAGTTATTGAGTGCTGGCGTATGATGCTCCACGCTTGCTACTAAATAGCTCGCGCAGTTCCTTCCTGGGTCGCTTACATTGCCACTGAAACCGCTTTGCTAATCGCAACGCGGTTGTGGCACCAAACGATCTCGCCGCGAGGACAAATATGCGCTCATCGTCTGTGACTGATTTCCTATTGTTCTGCAACCAACTCAGAAACAAATCAGCGCTAGTTCGCCTTGTCGGTGGTGGAGGAAAAGTGGTTTCTGTTGTTCTTGACGGGAGGATACTCGCTGTGCGTCCTGATGTACTCACGGTGAAGGGCCGGGGTTGTGAGATATGTCTTGACTTGACGAAGGCAGAATTCAGGCTAGACCGAGGGGGCGATGGCAAGGTTGTAACCTTACCATCCGCCAACCGGCCACCCTTTTGGGAGATTCGCTTTCCGCGTGGCGGAACATTCCTGTTCGGAGAGCAACCACTACCTCCAACTCGCTGACCTTGCATTGGAAACATACCTGTGCGAAGATTCGCTCAGGCACCCAATGTCTGAGAGTCCCGACTGGCATCGGGGCTTTTTTATTGCAATTAACGCACATCGTAGCGTTAGAATCCGAGCGATGCAAGACCTCGCAGAAACCTACCGCACAACATCAAATGATGATCTTATCCGGCTTCACGCTGACATAAGTAATCTCACGCCGGAAGCACGAGAAGCCCTCCGCACTGAAATCCAAAGACGCGGACTCACCGACAACCAGGTGGCCGAACGCGAGAAGCAGTGGAAGCAGGAAGCAGAAGAGGATGCACGGGCCGAGCGCGAGAAGCGCAAGAAGCGACCGATCCGATGGGCGAAGATTTTTGCTCAGTTGGTCCTGAGTATCGGCTTCGGCATCGTCTCGATAATTGTCAACAATGGATTAATCCACCTCTTCCACCGAACACCGACCGAAGCGGGCAATGAACACCTTGGCGGCATTGCGACAAACGTGATCATAGTGACGTTTGGTTTGTCTATGGGGACTGCTCGCGGGAAGATTCGCGCCACTGCCATAATCGGTGTGGTAGTGGTTGGATTGATAGCTGCGTATCTGCTCTTCACTCTGGCTCATTCGTGACCGCTTTTTGCCTGCGCTAAGCTAAATTTTCCCGGCGAAGTGCTGGACGTATCCCCCGAGTTGTGCAACGCTGAAGGCGAAGGCGTTGCCGACGATGACGAGTCAAACCAAGAAGTTCATTGAATTAGCGGACCTACTCGGACTGCGGTTCCAGTGCAACGAGTGCAAGGCTTCTCTGTTCCTGCCGCTCACCAAGGACGTAAATGCCTCACGCCTGCGCTCGTGTCCTCACTGCAATCATCCTTGGCTGGCCGTGACGAATGGGACTAGCGGCACGAGTGTTTACAGCGACGTGTCCAACCTCGTCGATGCGGTAGGACGGCTGGCTTCTCGTTTCGACGGCAGTTCGGGGTTCCCGGTCGGCTGCTCGATGCTGGTCGAAGTGGCAGACAAGGGTAGCGAAAAGTAACCCATCCCGCGATCTCCCGCCGCTTACCGCCGTTTTCCGTCAACGCAGATTTCAGACAGTACCGATTGACACGCCTCCACCACATCGACTTCAGAGGCGATTACTATGAAGGATTCAGAATTTTGTTACGGGCACTCGGCGTCGCCGAACCTGCAGCCCCGCCGGATGGGGGACAAGCGGTACGGGAGCAGCAGGAGCGCAAACGCACCGTTACTGCGCATCAAAACAAGCTAACGGCAGTACGGGCTAGCACTGCAGAAGAAGTGCCCAGCGGTTTCAAGCTAAATTGGGTCGTTGGAGGCTTGCTCCTTCTCGGCTTTGCCATCTTGCTGGCGAGCGCCCTAACCTTCGGTCATTGGGGAGTGTTTGCCCCGTATATTCTCAAGTTCATATGGGAAGTTATCAAGGACATACGCTCTTGGTTGGTAGCAGCGGGGGCTGTGGGGACGGCCTACGTCATCTATACGTCGAGCTATTATCTGGTGGTCAGAACGTATGGCAAGAGCAAGCCGAAGCCCCGAGTGCGGCCCAGGCAAGCGCTCCGAGTAGGAAACAGACTCCAGGGTGCCCCGTCCAACCCTCGGACGGGTTCTATAGAAGGGGATGTCAAGAGAAAATAATTCACCCACGACAGCAGAGAGGGGTAGTTCTCTGGCATCCAGCCCCTTAGGATGATGCATGGAGTGCTGCGGTGGTAGTTGCGAATCGGTTCAGGTCCACGTTACTACGTAGTTCGGCGGCTGTGTGCTGCGCCGGGTGCCGGGTGCCCCACTCATTCCATCGGTTGGAATGAGTGGGATTCACGAAGCTGGAACCTCCAGGGGGTGACGTAACCTCGATTGTGTAAAAGCGAGAGGGTGTAAGTTGGCTTTGGCCTGACCAGCTAAAGCCGTTTCTCGAAAGGAGACTTACACCCATGGGCAAGGTTATACCGATCACCGAGCAGTTCCAACATTTCGTCAGCGAGTTGCAAGAGAGTTTCTGGGGCGATCTGCAGGGGCAGGTGCAGCAGAGCATGCGTCGGCTGTTCGAGTTGCTGTCGGAGCGGCAGCGCGACTTGTATATGGTGAGCCCGCGCCACAGCCGGCAGAAGTCGCGGCAAGACTATCGCAACGGCTACTACGAGCGCGACTTCGTCACCCGCTTCGGAACCCTGCGGCTGCGCATTGCGCGTACTCGCAAGCGGGGCTTTCTTCCCCAGGTGTTACAGAAGTTTCAGCGCCGGGCCGAGGAGGTGTCGCTGCTGATCCGGGAAGCGTTTCTGCGCGGCATCAGCACGCGGCAAGTGGGACGGCTGGTGGCGATCCTTACGGGCGAGCCAGTGAGTCCGCAAACCGTCTCCCGGCTGACCCGGGAGCTGGACGACGCGGTGCGACAGTTTCATCAGGCATCGCTGGCCGACGAGTGGGCCTATCTGTTCCTCGATGGCGTCAGCTTGCGCATGCGCCGTCCCAGCGGTCGGCAGCGCGTGCACATGCTGGTGGCCTACGGCGTACGCCAGGATGGCACGCGCCAGTTGCTGGCCTTCATGCGCAGCTCGGGCGAAAGCCAGAATGCCTGGGAAGGGCTGCTGCAAGATCTGTACCGCCGCGGACTGAAAGGCGACAACCTGCTGCTGATCGTGACCGATGGCTGTGCCGGACTGGCCGCCGCCATCGAGACGGTGTATCCGCGCCCGCTGCATCAGCGCTGCTGGGTGCACAAAATGCGCAACCTCCTGGAAAAGGTTCGCCGCCGCGACTACGAGGCAGTGAAAGCCGACGCGCAGGCCATTTATCGTGCCGACGGCCGGCGTGAAGCCCAAGCCGCGTTTCGCACCTTCCGCCGCCGCTGGCAAGCGCAGTACCGATCGATGGTGGGGCAACTGGAACGCGACTTGCCGCAGTTGCTGTCGTTCTTCAGCTTTCCCCGGCATCTATGGAAAAAGCTGCGCACCACCAACATCATCGAACGCTGTTTCGTGGAAGTGCGACGGCGCACCCGGCCCATGGTCTGCTTTGTGAACGTCAAAAGCGTGGACCGGATCATCTACTCCATCTTCCAGCGCTTCAACCTGGAATGGAAAAACCGCACCCTCCGCCTTTTTACACAAGCAGCTTGACGTCACCCCTCCAGGGACAAGGATTGACTTCTACGAGCCCTTTCTCACCATGGAGATAAGCGCGAAAACTACTCCAATCCCACTCTTCGGGACGGGCGACCAGTCCCCGCTTCACCGGATTGCGATGCATGTATCGCAGCTTCTCAACCCGCTTCTTTTCGGTACAAACGTTGAAGTCGTAAAAACGCTTCTGCCACATCGCGCCGGCCAGCACCTCCCGTTTGCGCAGCAGCCGGGTGAAGCGTTCTTTCACTACCTTCATGACCACCGACGGGTCGCCAACGGTGGGCATGGTCATCAGCAGATGAACGTGTTCCGGCATGACAACGTATCCCAGAAGCGCGAAGCCGTAGCGTCGGCGGGCGTGTTCCAGAACGCGGAGAAACAGATCGCGTCGCGCCGCCGTTCTCAGATGCGGCATCCGCCGATAACAACTGAAGGTGATGAAGTGGATCGACCCTTCGAGATAATAGCGCTTGAGACCTGCTGTCATATCGTGAGACTATGCGGCGGTGGGATGGGAGGTCTGTGATTTCGCACCGTCAACCGTGTGATGTCCCACTCATTCCAACCGATGGAATGAGTGGGGCACCCGGCACCCGGGTGAATTATTTTCTCTTGACATCCCCTTCTATAGAACCCAGTGTAATTCTGATACCTGAGAACCAGCCGGGTCCTTCACTACGTTCAGGATGACAAGGGTAAAGTGCTGAGGTGCTGCTCCGCCCAGGGCACGACCCACTGTGCCGCCACCTCTTCCGGCAGCGTGCCTGAGCTGGCATCATGCAGCAGAATCTCGCCCGCGCGCCTGGCGCCTAGCTGGGTGAGAAGGGCGTCGAATCGCAGGCCGCCCTGACAGTATGTGTCCTTGTAGGTGCGGTCGCCCAGCGCGATCACGCCATAGGTCACGGAAGACAGGTCCGGCTTTTCCGTTTCGAGGCTGCTGAACAATGCCTGGGCGTTGTCGGGCACGTCGCCCTGCCCATAGGTCGAAGTGCAGATCAGGAAGGGCCCGCCTCCAGAAAAGACGCTGGCGTCAAGACCATCCATCATTTGAATGTTGGCCTGGTGTCCGGCCGACTCCAGCGCGGTCTGGACTTCCTGCGCCACCATTTCGGCGGTTCCGGTCATGGTTCCCACCAGGATTGTGAGGTTCAGTGGCAAGTCTCTGGCCTTGTCATAAGGATGCGTGCCCGTTCGACTCCCCTCACTTCGTTCGGCGTCGCTCCGGGCAGGCTCTTTCGCGCGCCGGCGCGAATCGGCACGCCTTGGTTCCTCGGCGCCAAATGAGGCCGCCTCGGGGCGACAATTCACCCTACTTCCCGAGATTGAAATCCGCTAATCGGCAGTATAATGCATATACGAGAGAAAGCGCGCGGCCCAATGGAACCAATGGTCATACGAAATAGGGCTCGATTCGGACCCGGTTTCGAACCCACATCAGGAACTTTTTGATCGTTTTTGCGTGTTTTAGGCGGGTTTTAGACAGGCCCTTTTTTTGCGCCGAAATTTTGGGCTGTTCGGTCGAGAGCCGACTTCGCGCGAGGCAAATCTGGCTTCCTGGTCCTGAAAAGAAGATGCGGAACGAACTCACCATTTCGCCGGCGGCACGGTTCGAGCTGGGTACGTTTCTGCGCCTGTTGGGTGAGCGGGTGCGCGAGGCTCGCTCCCGGCGTGGCATGACGCGCAAGATTCTGGCGCGCGACTCGGGCGTGTCCGAGCGCTACATTGCACAGCTCGAAGCCGGCCAGGGGAACATCTCCGTCCTGCTGCTGCGCGACATCGCACGCGCATTGGATCTGCCAATCGAGAAGCTGGTGCACAACGGGCCTGAGCTGCCGCTCGATCTTGTCCATTTGACCGAATACCTGCGCACGCTGCCGCCCGAAGCGCTGGCGGAGGTGCGCAGACTGCTGATCGAACACTTTGGCGGTATCGATCCGGTGGCGCGGCGGGGCCGAATTGCGCTGATCGGGCTGCGCGGGGCCGGGAAATCAACCGTCGGCGCGATGCTGGCGCAGCGACTAGAGGTCCCATTCCTCGAACTCGATCGCCTGATCGAGCAGGAGAGCGGTGTCTCGCTAAGCGCCATCTTCGATCTGTACGGGCAGAGCGGCTTTCGGCGCTTCGAGCGGCGCTGTCTTGACGACGTCATCGAACGTTACCCGCGATTCGTGCTCGCTACCGGCGGCGGCCTGGTCTCGGAGCCGGCGACGTTTGAGCGCCTGCTGACCATGTGCTTCACCGTGTGGCTGCGGGCCTCTCCCGGAGACCACATGCAGCGCGTGATTGCGCAGGGCGATATGCGCCCCATGGCCGACAATCGGGAATCCATGGCGGACCTGGAGAGAATTCTGATGGTTCGCGAGCCCTTGTATCGCAAGGCCGATCTCGCGGTCGACACCAGCAGCCAGCCGCCCACGGCGGCTACAGAATTGATCATGAAGGCGATCAGCGCGAGGTAACCCCGTCAAGGCGCTGCTGCAACATATTTCCAGACACAGGAAACAATGATGCACTATAATGCATCATATCTGGCAGTTGGTTCGTGGGGTACCCTATGCACGCTGCGCTCGCAGCGCCTGCCTTTGGCCGAAGAAATGAGGAGAGCTTATGCCTGAAGTGCTCGAAGCACAGCAGATGATCACGTTCGACGTGCCGGGTGGCGAATACCGCCACTGGAAACTCACCATAGACGGTCGCATCGCAACCGTCGCGATGGACGTGAACGAAGATTCCCCACTGAAGCCTGGCTACAAGCTGAAGCTCAACTCCTACGACTTAGGCGTCGACATCGAGCTGCACGACCTGTTGCAACGCATTCGCTTCGAGCATCCCCAAGTCGCGTGCGTGGTTCTGACCAGCGCCAAGGAGCGCATGTTCTGTGCCGGAGCGAACATTTACATGCTGGGCTCGTCGTCGCATGCCTGGAAGGTCAACTTCTGCAAGTTCACCAACGAGACCCGCAACGGCATGGAAGATTCCAGCCGGCACGATGGGCTGCGCTTCATCGCCGCATTGAACGGCACGACAGCGGGCGGTGGCTACGAGCTGGCGCTGGCCTGCGATGAGATTCTGCTGGTCGATGACCGCTCCAGCGCGGTGAGCCTGCCTGAAGTTCCGCTGCTGGGCGTGCTGCCCGGCACCGGCGGTCTCACACGTGTTGTGGACAAACGCCACGTGCGCAGCGATCTGGCAGATGCCTTCTGCACCAATCCCGATGGCGTGAAAGGCGAGCGCGCCAAACATTGGGGTCTGGTCGATGAGGTCGCGCCGCCGGCGGCGTTCCAGGACCTGGTCCGCCAGCGGGCTGAAGCGCTGGTGAGGGATTCTTCGCGTGCGGCCAATGCCAAGGGCATCAAGTTGACCGCTCTTGACCGCCGCATCGATAACCTCGGCTATCACTACAAGTATGTTGACGTCGAGTTCGACCGCCCCGGCCGCACCGCGACCCTTACCGTTCGCGGGCCGGAGGGCTTGCAGCCGGTCGAGCCCGGCGCCATCCACGCAGAAGGCGATCAGTGGTGGCCGCTGCGCATGGCGCGCGAGTTAGATGACGCCATCCTGATGTTGCGCATCAACGAACCGGAGCTGGGGCTGCTGCTCATCAAGACCGCAGGCAGCATCGATGCGGTACTCGCGTCCGACGAAGTGATGCTGGAATACCGCAACGACTGGCTGGTGCGCGAAACCATCGGTATGTTGCGCCGCACGTTCGCTCGACTGGATGTCTCCTCGCGCAGCATATACACGCTGATCGAGCCCGGCTCCTGTTTCGGCGGCATCCTGTATGAACTTGTTGTGGCAGCCGATCGGAGCTACATGCTGGCCATGCCGGAAGGCGACAGCGACGCCCCCAGGATCGCGGTCAATGTTTTTAATTTCGGGCTGCTGCCGTCCGTCAATCGCCTCAGCCGGTTGGAAGTGCGTTGCAGCGGCAAGGCCCGCACCCGCGCGGCTATCGGTGCGACCCTGGGTAGGCCGATCAGCACCGCACAGGCGCTCGAGTTGTGTTTGGTTACATTCGCTCCCGACGAGCTCGACTGGCAGGACGAAGTCCGCATCGCGATCGAAGAGCGGGTGAGTCTTTCGCCTGACGCGCTGACCGGTATGGAAGCCAGCCTGCGCTTCCCCGGGGCCGAGAGCATGGAGACGAAAATCTTCGGGCGGCTCTCGGCGTGGCAGAACTGGGTATTCATCCGTCCGAACTCGACCGGTGAGCACGGCGCACTGAAGCTGTTCGGCTCCGGCTCGAAGGCGAAGTTTACGTGGGAGAGGGTTTGAGAAAGACGCTTTTGGCTCTTGGCTCTTGGCAGACTGCGACTGGAGAGACACGTGTTACCGCGGGCTGCAAATGTCGCATTCGCGGGCTTTGTAATCGGCACGACTGAAGTCGCGCCCTGACGCGAATCTTCCCAGATGGGAGTTCTCAGCAGGCTGCAAAGCCTTGCCCTGGCGCGAAGGAATCTATTCGATGACTATCAACAACCAATTAAGCTCGGGCTGTTTTGGCCAAAAGCCAAAGGCCAAAAGCCAACAGCGAAAGGGATCTAATAAATGTCCATCAACTACACCGACCGCATTCCAAACAACGTCGATCTCGGTTCCAACCGCATTCTTCAGCGTGCCCTGGAACATTGGCAGCCGGAGTTTCTCAACTGGTGGCAGGAACTGGGACCGCGTGACTTCCAGGTCGCGGACGTCTATCTGCGCACCGCGACATCGGTGGATGCCAAGGGCTGGGCAACGTATGGCTTTGTGCGCATGCCCGAATACCGCTGGGGAATCTTTCTCGCCGAACGCGATCCCAACCGCAAGATCGGATTCGGCGACAGCTTCGGGCAGGATGTGTGGCAGCAGATTCCCGGAGAATATCGCGCGACCTTGCGGCGGCTGATCGTCACCCAGGGCGACACCGAGCCCGCGTCGGTCGAGCAGCAGCGCATGCTGGGACACACCGCGCCATCACTTTACGACTTGCGCAACTTATTTCAGGTGAATGTCGAGGAAGGGCGGCACCTGTGGGCGATGGTCTACCTGCTGCACGCGTACTTCGGTCGCGATGGCCGCGAAGAGGCCGAGGAGTTGCTCGAGCGCCATTCCGGAGACGCGAACAAGCCGCGCATCCTGGGCACGTTCAATGAGCCGATCCGGGACTGGCTGAGCTTCTTCATGTTCACCTACTTCACCGACCGCGACGGCAAGTTCCAGTTGAAGTCGCTGGCCGAGTCGAGCTTCGATCCCCTGGCGCGCACCTGTTCGTTCATGCTGACCGAAGAGGCGCACCACATGTTTGTCGGTGACACAGGAATCAATCGCGTGGTCAAGCGCACGCTGGAGGTGATGAAGGAGCTGAACTCTGACGATCCGGAAGCGATTCGCAAGGCCGGTGCCATTGATCTGCCGACCGTGCAGCGCTACCTGAACTTCTGGTTCAGCTCCTCGCTTGATCTGTTCGGGTCCGAGCAGTCCTCGAATGCGGCTTCGTATTTCGCCAACGGACTGAAGGGCCGGCCCGACGAGGCGCAGTATGAAGACCACGTCGCGCGCGAGAGCGCATTCGAACTCGGAGTTCCGGACGGCAACGGCGGGGTGAAGAGCGAGCAGATCCCCATGCGTAACGCCATGAACGAAGTCACGCGCGGCTCGTACGTGCGCGACTGCGACCTTGGAGTTAAGCGCTGGAACCGGCTGATCGAAAAAGCCGGCCACGATTTCCGCCTGGCCCTGCCTTCGACGCGCTTCCGCCGCAACATCGGCGCCTGGGCCGGAGTGCCGACCGACCCGCAAGGCAATCCCATTCCGCAGGAAGAGTTCGACCGCCGCAAGGCAGGCTGGCTGCCCAGCGAAGGCGACCAGGGCTACATTCTCAGCCTGATGCACGGCGTGTACGAGCCGGGCAAGATGGCGGCGTGGATTGCGCCGCCCGACCGCGGAATCAATAACAATCCCGTGGATTATGAGTATGTGCGGTTTGCGTAGTGCGCAAACCGTACCGCGCCATTCGCTCTTGGCCCTTGGCTCTTAGCTTTTGGCCGGACAAGAACCAGATTGAACTAGCAGTGACGGTGGATGCAAAGCGACAGTTCTGAGATCCAATTAAGTTTGCAGGGTTCTGGCCAAAAGCCAAGAGCCAACAGCCAAAAGCGTCTTTGCATCATCGGCTCCGGTCCTGCCGGCTGCTACGTCGCCGAGCAACTGCTCAAGCTGCTGCCGGAGGCCCGCATCGACCTGCTGGAGAAGCTGCCGGTGCCGTTCGGCCTGATCCGCTATGGCGTCGCTCCCGACCATCAGAGCACCAAGGGAGCGGCGCGGGTTCTGGACCGCACACTGTCGCGCGAGCGGGTGCGATTCTTCGGCAACGTTGAGGTCGGTCGCGACCTCACGCTTGATGAGCTACGCGCGATGTACCACATTGTGGTACTCTCCACCGGCGCCCCGCGCGACCGAAAGCTTGGCATTCCCGGCGAAGAGCTACCCGGCGTGATCGGCTCAGGAGCGTTCGTCGGCTGGTACAACGGACACCCCTCCCGCATCACCCCCGACTTGAGTGATGTGCGTTCGGCATTGATTATCGGCAACGGTAACGTTGCGCTCGATGTTGCACGCATTCTGGCGAAAGGCACTGACGAACTCAAGGGCTCCGATCTTACGCCTGATGTCATCGAAGCCTTGCACTCAATGCCTATTCAAGACATCCACATCGTCGGCCGGCGCGGTGCTCGGGATGCAAAATTCAATGAGCATGAACTGGAAGAGTTGGGCGCCCTGCTGCGGGCAAAGCCGGTAATCGAGGATGCAAGCAACCTGGCCGGTGGGACTCCGGTCGAGAAGGTTCTGCAACGGTTCGCGGCTGATAGCCGCACGGACTTGCCTGTCACGATCCACTTTCATTTTGGCCTGACGCCGTCGGCCTTCACCGGCAGCACACGCTTGCAAGGCATGGCCTTTCGCTCGCCTGCGGGCGACAAGATCGACATCCCTGCGCAGCTCGCCGTCACCTGCATCGGATACGAGGCCGTTCCCTGCTGTAGCGCCTTGCCGGCGAACGGAGTATTCGCCAATGATGGCGGCAAAATTGACAACGGCCTCTACGTCGTGGGCTGGGCGAAGCGTCGTCCTTCGGGCACGATCCCTACGAACCGTGTGGAAGCGCAGCAGGTGGCGCAGAAGATCGCAAGCGAGATCAATGTCGTAGAAAAGAAACACGGACCCGACCTGACCGAAGAGCTGCGTTCGCGCGGTGTTGTGTGGGTGGACTATGCCGGCTGGAAGCAAATCGAAGCCGTGGAGCGCGCTGCAGCCGGCGACGAGCGCTGCCGGCTGAAACTCTTGCATGCGAAAGAAATGCTGCAAGCAGCGACGCGGGGCGAACTGCAACTTAAAGAGGATTGACGATCGCCGCCGGCGTCACGAACATTTAATTCAGTTTGTTAAGAAACCTTGTTGGCTATCCGCGCTTCCATTCGAGAATAGAATTGTTTCAGGTGAGGATGTTTCGCGCGTGGCCTTGGTTCAGGACGGCAAATCGGCAGCAGTGAAAAACCCGCCCCACAGACGGAGCCGAACCCTGCGCCAGAGCTCTGACCATAAAAAGGGCCTTCGCACCGTGGCGGCGCTGGAATTTGCAAAGGGCATCCTGGCCGTCACCGCCAGCGTTGTCTTCCTCGAAGTCATCCACAAGAACGTCGACCTGGAAGAAGCCGCGCAAAACCTGCTCTATTACCTGCACATCGACCCCGACCGGCGACTGTCACAAGCCTTCGTCCACGTAGCCGGCAAGGTCATGGATGCCAACGTCACCCTGGTGATGACCATCGCGTTCATCTACGCGGCCGGACGATTCATCGAATCGTACGGTCTGTGGCGGCAGCGCGTCTGGGCGGAGTGGCTGGCGATGATCTCCGGCGCCGCGTACCTTCCCTTCGAGTTGTACAAACTCATTCGCCACCCCAACTGGATTCATTGGGGCATTCTGCTGGTGAACCTGGCGGTTGTTTCCTACATCGCGTGGGTGCGCTGGGACGAGGTCAGCGCCCGTCGCTCCGCCCGCATGGGCTTCGCCGAGCACAGCAACTGAAAAAACAGTTGTCGGTTGTCAGATGGGCTTTGAAAGGGCGCGGCCTAAGCCGAGACTGCTGAAAGAGTCCCGTGAGGGGATGCTCCGCGTCAGGGCACGACCTTCAGGCGTGCCGAGCGAGGCGCAAGAAGTCTCCGGGCTTCCGCCCCCGTAAAACCGGGCCTGCAGGGGCTGAAGCCCGAGACAATTATTTGCCGACTACGGCCCGGCCGAAGCCGTGCCCTGATACAAAACGATGTGAACGATTTATGCGATAGCTGATAGCTTCTAGTTTTCCTCCACATTTCCTCAGAAATCAGCAGCTTTAGACCTATCTCTCCTTGTGTGACTCGGCGTCCAAGAGGATAATAGTTGTTCGCTTTTTCTTCGACACCGGAGGGTCAACTGGCAAAGCATTCCAGCATCGGACAAACTGCCTTTCTCTTCGAGGGCGACGAGCCTCGGGAACAAGCTCCCTCCTTTGTCCCGACTGCCGAGCAGAAGCAGGCCATTGAGCACGTTCACGGGCCCATGCTGGTGGTCGCCGGCGCAGGTACCGGCAAGACCACCGTCCTCACCCAACGTATCGCACGTTTGTTGAAAGACGGCCACGCCAAACCGAACGAAATTCTGGCCATCACTTATACGCGCGCCTCGGCGCACGACCTGGTGGTGCGCCTGGCGGAAGCGTGGCTGGGACGTTCCGACGAAAGTACCGTCCAGCAGGTTAATCGTTCCGGCCTCAAGGTCGGGACCTTTCATGCGTACTGCTACAAGTTGCTGTGCGACGCCGGGCGGCGCTTTGAGCTCATCGACGAGCGCGACCTGTACGTTGTGCTGCGGCGCGACATCGACGAACTCAGCCTGGAGCACTTCATCACCGCAGGTAATCTCGGAAAGTTCATCAACGACCTGCTCGACTTCTTCCGCCGCTGCTCCGACGAGTTGCGCGGCCCTGCCGATTACGACGATTACGTTGCCAAGCTGGCGAGCGGAGAAGAGCCTCCGCCGCGCGTGTGCAGCTCGAAGCAGACGCTGAGCGACAAGGAGGTCATCGCGCGCTGCCAGGAGATTGCCCGCGTCTTCCGTCGCGTGGAAGACAAGCTGACCGCGGCCGGCATGGGAACGTACGGCGATGCGATTACTCGCGCTGTGTCTTTGCTGGAGGACAGCCGCAATCCGAAGTGGCTGGAGCAGGCCCGGGCCGGCGCTCGTTACGTCCTGATCGATGAGTTCCAGGATTCCAATGTTGCTCAGATCAAGTTCACCAGGCATCTTGCCGGCAATGAAGCTAACGTCTTTGCCGTCGGCGATCCCGATCAGGCGATCTATCGCTTTCGCGGCGCCACCAGCGGCGCCTTCGATCAGTTCCTCGCGGCCTTTGGTCCTGAGCACGTGAAACGCGTCACCATGAGCGACAACCGGCGGTCGACCGATGCGATCCTGCGCTCGGCATACGAGGTCATCGCGCGCAACCCTGGGATTTCAACTCATGCTCTGCCAGGCGGCGAGCCGTGGAAGCGCCGCCCGCTGGCGCACGCGCGCACGGCTCCTGAGCCCAGTCCGGTATCGCCGGTACGAGCCTGCGGCTGCGTCGGCAGGGACACTGAGGCGGCCTTTGTGGCTGACCAAATCGAGCAGACGCACAAGGCAGGCAGGGACTGGCGCGATCTTGCCGTGATCTACCGGCAGCACAACCATCGCGATGACCTCGTGCGCCGCCTCCGCGAGCGCAACATTCCGTTTGTGGTTGAAGGCGTCGGGCTGCTGGAAATCAGCGAAGTACGCGATCTGCTGGCCGTGCTGACGTTCATGCAAACCGGAGGCGCGGTGAGCGCTGTGCGCGTCGCATCGCTGCCGCAGTTCAAAATCGATGGCGCGGCCCTGCGCGCAGCATTTGCCAACGCCGGCGACAAGCTCAAAGCTCAGGCCGAGCTGGAAAAGCTCGACGGCGGGCCGGAATTGCTACGCGTATTGACCGAAGCGCGACGCCTGCTCGCATCGGCAGGCGACAAAGCAACAGCCGCGATCACCATTGCCGAACGCTGCTTTGCGCTCGCGCCCAACAAAGATCGTGAGGCTTTCGCCGAATTTGTCGAGAGCTGGGCGAAGAAGCCGGCAGCCCTGTCGCGTGACGGTTCGTTGCAGGAGTTTCTGGAGTACCTCGATCTCTTCGTCGAGGGCGGAGGCAAGGTTTGCCGTCCCGATGACGATGCCGACGGCACGCCCACCACGTTGCTGCTGGAGTCGGGCAAGGAACCGCGAGCCGCCGAATCGTCCGATGCTGTTCACCTCATGACAGCACACACCGCGAAGGGCCTGGAGTTTCCGGTGGTGTTCGTGATGAAGGTCGTCAAGGGCGCGTTTCCGGCCAGGTATCAGGAGGACCTGGTCGAATTTCCCAAAGCTCTGCGCAACCGCGAGAATATTCCGGAAGAGAACGATCCCAAACAACTCCACGAGGAGGAAGAGCGCCGGCTGTTTTATGTGGCCATGACGCGCGCCGAAGACGAACTCATCCTCACCGGCAGGCCGGGCGGAAAGAAGGACCTCACACCCGCGGGATACCTGCGCGACCTCGTCAATCTGAAGTCGGGCGCGCTGCGCGGACACCTGGAGTTCCGCGAAGTGCCGGAAGGCGCGCTGTTGAATTCCATCCAGGCGAGTGCCGCGCCGCAGCCGCGAGTGCACGACTGGGTAGGACTGCCGCCGCTGGACCGCACGCGCATCCTGCGCCTGAGCCCCAGCGCCATCGACAACTACAATACCTGCCCTCTGCGCTACAAGCTCAAGCTGGATTGGAACCTTCCGGAAGAACCGGCCGCGGCCATGCAGTTCGGGTCGGCGATGCACACCGCCCTGATGGGATATTTCGACGCGCAACGCAAGGGCAAGAACCTGGATGCCGAAACGGTGATCGCCTCGTTCCTGGACGAATTCGCCAAAGCCAAAATCGACGAGCCGCTGCAACGCGAGTTGTATGAGAAGAACGGCCGCAGGCAGCTAACCGCATTCCTGAACTCTCAAGCTGCAACGCCGCATGGGCGCGTAGTCATGATCGAGTACCGCATCGACATGGAGATTGCCGGTGCCCGGGTCGTCGGCCGCATCGACCGCGTCGATGAAGCCGACGACGGGTTGACCATCGTGGATTACAAGACCGGCCGTCCCAAGACGCAGGAGGTCGCCGACAAGAGCCTGCAGTTGTCGATCTATGCGCTCGCCATGCAGCAGCAGGGTCCGCTGAAAGCGGTGATCTTTGAGAACCTCGAAGATCACAGCACGGTTTCCACCATCCGCAAATCGAGCGACCTGAAAAAAGCAGAGCAAAAGGTCGCCGAGGTCGCCGAGAATATCCGGGCGGGAAGGTTCGATCCCGATCCCGGGTTTCATTGCAACTGGTGCGCCTACCAAACTCTCTGTCCGGAGCAGGAACTGGTGACGATCGCGGGCGCCAACTGAGAATCGCTCATGGCTCTTAGCTCTTGGATTTTGGCCAGACAAACCCTGTCCTCGTGTCATCCTGAGCGAGGAGTCCACCGCAGGCGGACGACGAGTCGAAGGACCCCTACATTCGCTACGATCATCGAGGCGGTAGAGGTCCTTCGACTACGCTCGACTCCGTCTCGCTGCGCTCAGGATGACAAACAACAGTAAGGAGCGCAGCGTTCATACCAAGGCAAAATGGCGAGGAGCGAACGCGGCCCTCATGCTAATCTCCAAGCACCCATGACCTCGCGCACCAATGCCTGGCTGGCGCTCGCCCTGTTGACGGCGCTCAACTTCGTCAACTACATCGACCGCTCCATCCTGTTTGCGGTCCAGGAGCTGATCAAGACCGAGTTCGCGCTCAACGACAAGGACGTGGGCTTCCTTACCTCGGCATTCTTCATCTGCTACATGGTCGCTGCCCCGCTGATCGCGCCTCTCGCCGATCGCTATCCGCGCAAGTGGATCATGGCGATTGGAGCGCTGATCTGGAGCGCGGCCACGCTGCTCAGTGCCGTGACGCACACCTACGACGAGCTGTTGCTGCGTCACATCATCGTCGGCATCGGCGAGGCGACCTTCGTAGTGTTTTCGCCCGCGTATTTATCCGACCTGTTTCCCGAGCGTCTGCGCGGGCGCGTGCTGTCGATCTTCTACCTCGCGATTCCCGTGGGCACGGCGTTCGGCTACATCATCGGAGGACAACTGGGCGCAGCGCATGGCTGGCGCATGCCATTCATGATCTGCGCCATCCCCGGGGTGCTGCTCGCGCTCGGCGTACTGACCCTGCACGAGCCGGAGCGCGGCGCCAAGGACCACATCGCCGATAGCATCGAGCGCGGGACAGTTCTGGGGCTGTTTCGCAACAAAGCGTATTGGACGGTCTGCCTCGGCATGGCGATGATGACCTTCGCCGTGGGCGGCCTCCAGGTGTGGATGCCGACGTTCCTGATGCGCGTGCGCGACGTACCACTCGAGCGGGCCAACAATGTATTCGGTGGCGTCACCGTCGTCGCGGGCACGGTCGCAACCCTTTTCGGAGGCTGGCTGGGCGACCGTCTGCTGCGGCGCACTCGCTCGGCCTATCAGTTAGTGTCGGCGATCGGCATGTTGCTGTCCGTACCGGCTATGCTGGTCGCGCTGTTTGTCCCCGGCAAGATCATGTACGGCGCCATCTTCGTCGGCGAATTCCTCATCCTGCTGAACACCGCTCCGCTGAACGCTGCACTGGTGAACTCCGTCAGCGCGCGAATCCGTGCGACGGCGGTCGCGGTCAACGTGTTTACCATTCACCTGCTGGGTGACGCCTTCTCGCCTACGCTGATCGGGGCCATCTCCGACAAAACGAACCTGCAGACGGGCTTCATGGCCGCAGTCGTCGCCGCCGGAATTTCTGCAGCGATCCTGTTCTATGGAATGCGCTTTGCTCCAGAGCTGCCCGAGTCGGAGCTGAGGGGCGGCGCGGTTCCGGAAGGTGCTTCCGCCTAAATGGTCTTGCGAATCGTCCGAATCATTCTTCCTTCGGAAATCGCGAGGGAATGCAGATGTCCAGCCTAAGTTCGTGCGCTTGCTCCAGGCCTTCAACTTGCGAAAGTCTCGCATGCTGCAACCATTGCATGCGGCTACAGTCTCCGCTTAAGGGGCAGCACCACCACAAACTGCGTTCCTTTGCCGACTTCACTGGTCACCTCGATCTTGCCGCCATGGGCTTCGACCGTGCGCTTGGCAAGCGACAGTCCCAGGCCGGTGCCATGGCCTTTGGTGGTGAAGAACGGCCGGAAGATGTTGGTGATGTGCTCGGGAGTGATGCCTTTTCCCTGGTCGACAACCGTGATCTCGGCAAATTCGTTCCGCTCGTCAGCATCAACGGAAACGCGAATCATTCCGGGCTTGTCCATCGATTGCACGGCATTGAGTAGCAAGTTCAGCAGCACCTGGTTGATCTGGTTGGGATCGTGTTCCACCGGCGGCAGCTCACGTCTGATTTCCAGTTCGATGCCGATGCGTTTCGTGATCGACTGTTGCCGCGCAAAAACGACTGCGTGTTCGGTGGTAGCAGCGATATCGGCCGGGCGGAATTGTGGCGGACGCGGGCGCGCCGTTTCCAACAGGTCGCTGAGAATGCGGTTGATCTGCACCGCTTCCTGCTTGGCATCGGCCATCACCGAGCGTGCCGGACTGTTCTCCGGCAGATCGCGGCCGACGATTTCGAGAACGCCGGCGATGCCGGCCAGGGGATTACGGATCTCGTGCGCCAGTCCGGCGGCGAGTTCTCCCAGAGTTGCGAAATGCTCGGCGCGCGACATCTGGCTCTGGTGCAAACGCTGAATCTCTTCGCGGCCTGACTTCAACTGCTGCACCATTTCGTTGAAGTCACGGCCCAGGTCTCCGATCTCGTCGTTGCGATCGGCAAAGCTCACTCGCACATCCATGTCGCCCAGGCGGACGCGCGCGATCTTGTCCTGCAGTTCCAGCATGGGCCGCCTGACGCTCACCGACAGAACGACCAGGATTGCCGCGAAAATGACAAAGGCACCGGCGGCGGCGACGGCGATCACATTGTTCCTGGGACCGGGGGCGAGCGAAGAGGAGACGAGCACAAAGAGCAGCAGTCCGTTAACCAGCACCGCAGCAATGGGCACCAATGCCTTAAGCGCCCAATTCATGTGCCGCTCGCGCTCAACCACGGGAGAGGCTGTGACGGAGCGGCCTGACTGCTCCATTAGAGAAGGGTCGGCGGTGCTAACTAGCGAATTCCAAGTCACGGTCAGTTCTCAAAAAATCTTCAGGGCTGGAGTGGGTTCTGGTCCCTTGGGGCCTAAACCGCAGTTCCAGCCCCGTGTTCCAGCCCCGAAATTCCTCATGCGTACGCGTGTAAGCCGGGAAGCAGATACGTCACGCCGAGGAAGGTGAAGATAACGATGCCAAAGCCAAGGATTGCGAAATAGGCCGCGCGCCGGCCGCGCCAGCCGCGCGTGATCCGCATATGCAGGTACCCCGCGTAGACCAGCCACGTGATGGCCGCCCAGGTCTCCTTCGGATCCCAGCTCCAGTACGAACCCCAGGTGCGATTGGCCCAGTAAGCGCCCGCCGCGATCATTCCGGTTAGCAGCGGGAAGGCAATGCAAATCGTCTTATAGGTCACGCGATCCAACACATCGGCGCTCGGCAGCAGGTGCTGAAGATCGGTGCGCCTCCACAGCAGCATGAGGTAAAGCAGAGACGCGAACAGCGCCGTAACCATGCCGCCGAGAATGAACGGGGATGCGGCGAGCGATGTCGGGTAGAGGCCTTCCTGATAAGGCGACGCATAGCTGGCATCTTTCGCGCGCAGCACGAAGGCCCCCAGCACGGCGGCCTGCAAGAGAATCCCGATAAACACCGTTTTGTTGGCGATGCCGAGGAGGCGGTCGTCCTGCTTCGCGCGCCACACGACATAGAAAGCCAGCGGGACGACTGCGGCCAGCGCCGCAATAACAAACAACCATCCCAGGTCGGGGATGGTGACGAACAGCCGCACCCCGCGCCCCAGGAACATGTCGCTCTTGTTCTCGGCATCCCAGGCGGTGACGGAGAGTCCACCCCAGCGCTCGAAGCGCGTGGCAACGATGGCGATATAAACTGCGCCGACCAGCGTGCTGGTAGCGGCGAGGAAGCTCTCGGTCTTGAAGTTGTCCTGAATGAGAAACATCATGGCCAGGGCAAAGCTCACGGCACAGGCGGCATAGCTCAACATCGCCAGCGTGACATGAACGTGCAGCCAGGTGGACTGCAGGGCCGGAACCAGCGGGCGTACTTCCGAAGGCAGCAACTGCATCAGAATCACGCAAACCACGGCCAGCGGCATGGTGATGCTGCCGATAATCTTTACTCCGAATTTCTTCTCGGTGATCAAGGTGAGCAGGGCCAGCGTCCAGACGAAGCTCAGCAGCATTTCATAGATGCTGGCGAACGGCGGGCGCCCGGCCAGATACCAGCGATGCGTTACTGCCAGGGTGTTGGCGATGAATCCGATGGCAGTCGAGACGGAGGCGTACTTCACGTATTTCGCGGTGCCGGTAACTCCGAAGCCCATGTACAGTGCGGCCGCAGCGGCGTAGAAGATAAGAGCTACGTAGAGCAGATTGCTTTCGGTGTAGAGGCTTCCTCCCGACTTGGCTGCTCCCAGCAAAGCAGTGATCAGCAGGAATGCGATTCCCAGGCCCACCAGCACCAGCAGAATGTTTCCGCCGCTCGGGGCTGTGGTTTCCATTTGTGTAACTCGTGCGCGAGTCGACATCTGATTCTTTCCTCCGTTTACCTCACGCCGGCCAGTGCGGCTGCGCGGTCCTCGTTTGGTTGGTGCGCAGATCGAGGAGCAGCAGGCGTGTCTTTCTGTTGGCCCAGCTCATTGCGGATTTCGGTAACGACTTCTTCGAACTTCTGTTCAAAGCGATCTTTGTTCTTATTGGCAGCGCCGCCGACCCACAGGACGAGCTTGCCTGCGGCGTTCGGCACGGCGGTAACCCACAGCCTCATGTGGACCATATAGAAGGCGACGAACAGGCCAAGCACCATCAGAATGCAGCCGGCCCAGACCACCCACTGGCCGGGCTCGTGCGCTACCTCGAGTCCCGTGACTGCCGGAAAGTCGATGTCCTTGGCTGATGCCGGTCCTACGAATTGGTACCTGAGGCCCTCGCCACCTACGATGGCGCCCTGCGCCGGCAGTAGCCAGACTTTGGTTGTGGCGCCGGTTGCGCGATCGTTAACATCCAGTCCGAAGGCGATGTTTTCGATATCGTCGGACTTCTTGAAGACCTGTCCATCGCGGACGAAGGCGTCAGAGATGTAATCGGTGAGAGTGACGCTGGTGTTGGCATCGAGTTCGACCGGCCGGTTCATGACCAGCTCTATGGGACGCGATGTCCCGGCCGTGTTTACCGCCGCCAGGCGAAGTGCATCGACCTTCTTGCTGTCGATCCAGTAGCTGGCCTGAAAGAAGCGCAGTCCTTTGTAGATCAGGGGATCGTTGACCACGATTTCCTTCGAGGCCACTTCTTTGCCACCATCGACGATCGCCAGCTTTGACCACCACTTCTTGGGCGAGCCGTCGGCGTAGTTTTCCTGGCCGGCGCTGTAGCACTTCACACTGAAAGGCAGCGTCTTGTTGCCGCCGGTGCGCAGTTCGATTACATTGCCGGTCTGGCCCTGGTGCAGCGCAAGGAATCCGCTATAACCGAAGAAGCCGTCGATGATTCCTCCGGCGAAGATAAGCAGCAGGCTGGCATGAATGACATACACCGCCATCACGGAAAAGCGGTGCTTCTCGGAATACAGCGAAGTTCCGTCAGTGCCGATGCGCTGTAGCGGCCAATGCAGCTTGTGGAGCGCCCGCTCGGCGGCATTCAATCCCTGCTCGGCATTCTGAATCGGCAACTCGACTTTGTAGTGGTTCGCGGTACGGAAGTGAACATCGGTCTTGCGATACGGCCGCGCATAGAAGCGCCAGGCGTTGGGGAAGCGTTCCAGGGAAACAAGGACAATGCTCAGGCTAACGAGAGTCAAGAGAGTAAGAAACCACCAGGAGTGGAAGACATCGGTTAAGCCGAGGTGATCGAGAATCTGGAGGGTTTGCGGTGAGTAGGCCGCCTGAATCTTACTCAGGTCGGTCGTCGGCCGCTGCAGGATGAACGTACCCATGGCGGCGGCGATGACGACCAGAATCAACAGAATGATCCCGGTGCGCAGATTGGAAAAGGTCTTATAAAAGCGTTTCGGTACCAAGAGTACGTCGAAGGCCATAGAGGTATCTTCCGTATGCCTGCTTTCTGGCAAGTGGGCGGCCAAAGCTGCGGTGATCCGTAAGATCGTGATTCAGTTGACCTTCCGCGATATACTCTTTGCCCGCGACAGCTCTTCTCGTGAGCCATATCACCCATTAGCGTGATTAAACGGCGCAGCGCCGCCAGGTAACGCAAGCGCGGGTGACTGAGTGATTTCGCTTTCAGGCTGCGCCGGAAGGCTCACGGTTGCTATCCATTACGCGCCGGGAAGGGCGGGGCGATCGATCACAAGATGGCAGCAAGTATTTTATTTTCATAGAATTAGACGAGGGCGAGAAGCTGCTCCCTGCGAGCGGCCGGGCTCGGCAATGAACGTGCACAATTCTTGTGGCTGGAGACGGAGGGTGCTGTGAGGTTAGTAGCCCGGGTGGTTGTCGGAGCGGCGCTCATCGTAAGCGCTGGCTCTCTTTATGCTGTGATCCACCCGGTTCCTCTCGAACCAAATGTCAACTCTGCCAAGTGTCTCGAGTGCCATGAAGACAAAGGCAAAGGCAAGTTTGTTCATTCTGCCATCGCGATGGGTTGCACAAGCTGTCACGAAGTTCGGGTGAGCAAAGACGTCACTCGCATCAAGCTCATCGAGCCGACCCCGCAGGCGCTGTGCATCACCTGTCACGCTGACATGAACGCCGCGCAGATCAAGGGCAACGTGCATCCGCCGGCGGTGCGCGACTGCCTCAAGTGCCATGACCCCCATGAGTCGGACTACAAAGATCAATTGCTGAAACCTACCTCAGGTGACAAAGGACAGAACCTTTGCCTCGAATGCCACACCCAGGGCCTGAATGTTCCCCAGGACGGGAGCCGCCATGCCGCGCTGGATATGGGTTGCGATACCTGCCACGCTCCCCACAAGACCGGGGAGCGCGGCGTCATGGAGTATGACTACCATCTGACCAAAGCGGTCCCGGCGCTGTGCGTTGATTGTCACGATCCGAGCTCGGCAGATCTGCAGAAGGCGCACAACGGCCAGCCCTTCGCGACCACCAATTGCGTGCAGTGTCATGATCCGCACCAGTCCGACCAGGCGCACCTGATGCAGAAGTTCACGCACCCGCCGTTTGCGAGCGGCTCGTGCGATACCTGCCACGCTCCGGCCAAAGACGGCAAGGTGGTGCTCACCAACAGTGATAGCAGGGCGCTCTGCGTGACCTGCCACGGCGAGCAGGCGGAGAAGATCGAGAAGGCCAAGGTGCAGCATCCCGGCGCACAAGGCGAGTGCATCGCCTGCCACAATCCACATGCCGGGCCGACCCCCGGATTCCTTCAGCCGGACCCGGTTAGGGCGTGTCTGGCCTGCCACTCGGACCAGGAGGAGCAGTCAAAGAAAGCGTACTTGCACCAGCCGGCGTTCCAGCAAGGTTGTGCCACCTGCCACGAACCACACGGTGGCGACAATGCGCACCTGCTGCGCACTGCCTCGGTCAATTCGCTGTGCCTGGAGTGCCACGGACCGGATGCGCCTGCACCGCAGAAGGTCGAGGCCGAGCACATGATCACCATCTTCAATGGCTCGGTAGAGTTGCCCGCAGACTATTTCGTTAAGAATAAAGTTGTCATTCTGCCCCTGAAGTATGGGCAGGGACATCCGGTGGCGGGACATCCGATTTCGGACGTGCCGGACCCGACGAATGTTTCCAAGATTTACATGAAGATGGACTGTCTGTCCTGCCACCAGCCGCATTCTTCGGCGCAGCCCAATCTGCTGGTGAAGGACCAGGCGAATAATACGGCGTTCTGCGTCACCTGCCATAAGAACTTGCAGGCTCGCTAGCGACGAGCAGGAGGATTTGTGAGATGTCTGAGGTACGCAAGATGAAGGTCGGGATCAACCGCGGGTCGATTGCCCTCGCTCTCATGATGGCGATCATCGTGGGGACGCCGTTTGCCGCGTATGCCAAGAAGAAGAAAGGCCAGGAGACCACGGCCACAAAGCCACCGGTGATCGACTACTCGAATATCGTTTGGCCGAATCCGCCTGCGATTGCCCGCATTCGTTATCTGGCTTTCTTCTCGGCACAACCCCTTAAAGACGTAGAGAAGCCAAAGACCGTCAAAGAGAGTTGGATGGACCGGCTGGCCGGCACCCAGCCGGCATCGGAAGCCGCCAAGCCCCTTTACCAGTTGGGGCAGCCCTACGGTATGGCCGTCGATTCCAACGGAAACTTGTACGTGGCCGACAGCAGGGTCGGCGCCATTTTCATCTTCAACACAGAAACCCGCGACGTGCAGCTTATCAAGAACAAGGTCGATGCCCACTTTGTCCGCATAATCGGCCTGGCCATGGACGACGATGATCGCTTGTTCGTCGCCGATCCCGCGCTGCGGCACGTTTTGGTCTTCAACAAGAACCATAAAGCGACCGACGTCATTACGGAAGGCATGGTCGAGCCCAGCATGCTTGCGATCGATACCCAGAATCGCCTTCTCTACGTTTCCGACATCGCCCTGGACCAGATTCTGGTCTACGACGCCGACACCTTCAAGTTGCTCCGCAAAATCGGGACCACGGGCAAGAACCACACGCTCACCACGCCCGGCGATTTCGCCAAGCCAACCGGTGTTGCCGTAGACAAGAGCGGCAATCTCTACGTGGCCGATACGCTGAACGACCGCATCGAGATCTTCGACGCCGACGGCCAGTTCATCCGCACCTGGGGAAAAAATGGCGATGGCCCGGGCTACTTCGCGCGTCCCAAGGGGGTGGCCATCGACAGCGACGGCCATGTCTGGGTGGCTGACGGCATGCAGGACCGCGTTCAGGTGTTCACACCCGAAGGACGGTTGCTCATCTCCTTCGGCGGGCATGGTTTGCTTCCCGGCATGTTCCAGGGACTGGTCAGCGTCACCAGTGATAACAAGCGGAACAGGATTTTCACGTCGGAAATCTTCCCTGGGCGGGTGCAGGAGTTCCGTTATGTGACGGACGCCGAAGCCGACCAGTTGCGGAAGGAACGCGAGGCCGTGCGCGCAGGCAACGCTCCGAAGAAGGATGGGGAAGCTGCATCAACTGCCGAGCCGAAGCCGCCAGAGCAGAAGAGTACACCGCCACCCAAGTAGTCGGGCTGCCGGACCAACATTTGTGGTTCACGGGTGACATCCGGAGGCAGCCGGAAAGACCGATTTTGCACGGCCCGTTGAAGTCCTTTTGTCAGGCTCCATGGGCCTCGTCAACGAGCCCCAACGGGGAAGCCTCGAGCTACTCCCCGGCCTAAGTTTCCATCCTGGAAGTAACGCGCACTACAACACTGCCGACATCAACAAGGTCTTCCAGTACTCTGGAGCAGTGTGGCTTGACCAAGGGGAAAGGCAGGGGCCGGGCCCTTCCCCTTTCTTCCTTTCTTCCTTCTGCGGATTGCACACGCTCTGCCCTGTGTTGTATTTTTCAGCTATTCGGTTTGGATAGCGACATTTCGCCTAACAACCCGTGGTAGTGGCTCTTTTCACCCACCTGTCAGCTCCGGCTCAGTCTCATGCACCGTCGGGATCAAACCCATAACTAATTGATTTCAGGAGAGATAGTGCAGCGGTGGAGTCTGACGACGACTTCCACACATTTGGTTGCTGAATTGCGATTCATACAGCCGGAGGCGGTGGCAGACCGCAGTCTATCTACCACCACGGCCTAGCCTCCGGAAAGCAAGCAGTGTTGCAACACACTCTGGAGGTCGACACTTAGATGAAGAAAGTATTGTTGATAACCCTGTTAGTAGTAGCCGTTCCAGGGCTACTGATGGCGCAGAATTGGTCGTCCACGGTGGACGTCCTGGGCGCACACAATAACCAAGGCCGTGGCTGCGCGGGCTGCCATGCTCCGCACAGCGGCTCATTCGGTTCCGGTCACGGCGGCGCGTCCGATGCCGGCAACTATGCACTTTGGGGACAGGATGCCAGCCCCCTGTACGGCAAGACCCTCGCATTCGGCGACAACGGCCGTTATGTTGAAGTTCTGCCTGGCAGCCTGACTGCCGGTGGTCCGGAAGTCAGTGGCATCATGCTCTGCCTGAGCTGCCATGACGGCAACGTCACGCAGTCGAACATGATGCGAGACTGGGCCTATGAACAGCAGATCGGCCTGCTCACCAACACCACCTACGGCAGCCAGCATATTCCGACCTTGCTCGGCAATGACGGCACCTCCGCCGGCAACTACTACAACGATCACCCGGTGGGCACGAATGCCACCATCCGCTCCGGCAACGGCCTGGTGTGGGCCAACAACACCTTCACCATTACCCCGGGCTCTCCTTACGACCAGTTCGTGACTAACTACGGCTGGCCGGCGCTGGCGCCGGGAGCGCACGGGAGTCCGTGGGGCATCAACTCCAGTGGCCAGCCTTACGTGGTTTGCACCACCTGCCACAACCAGCACGTGATGACGGTATACACGTCCACGTCGTCAAGCCAGATCCAGAAGGACGGCGGCGGCAAGTTCTATGCCACCTACTTCTTCGTCAATGGCCCGTACAACCCGAACGTCCAGACCTACAACTCAAACCAGGCACCGTCGACAACTCAGTTCTGCCGTCAGTGCCACTTCGGCGAGGCGAACGAGGCCAACAACACCAACAACATCAAGACGGTGTTCCAGTAAGAACAAACTTGCAGTCCGGGGGAAAGGAGACCCTTTCCCCCTTTTTTACGGACGTAATAGAGAGAGGAAACATGAAGTACCGGATTCTTACTACAATCCTCCTGACGCTCTCGACCGTCGTATCTGCGCAAGTTGCTTCCCATGCTCCAACGAGTGTGGCCTCGGCAGCCAAGCCCACCATGGCGCAGTCCGCGCCGATACAGGTGACAGGTAAGGAGGTGGCCAAGGTCAACGGCACCGTCCTGACCGACAAGGACCTTCTGCGGGAGATGTACATCATCTTCCCCTATGCTCGGCAACACAACGGTGGATTCCCCAAGGCGCAGGAGCAATCGATCCGACAGGGAGCACTGGAGATGATCATCTTCGAGGAGTTGGTCTACCAGGAAGCGGTGCGCCGCAAGATGACCATTCCGCAATCGAAGATCGACCAGGGCGAAGCGGAATACAAAAAGACCTTTGACAGCCCGGAACAGTTCCAGCAGTTCATGCAACAGGAGATGCACGGCTCGCGGCAGCAATTGCGGCACGCCATCGAACGCTCGCTGCTGATCGACGAGTTTCTCCAACAGCAAGTGGACAAGAAGAGCGCAGTGACGCCAGCGGAAGTCAGGGCCTATTACGACAAGAACGGCGCGCGGTTCCAGGTGCCGGAGACCTATACCTTCCAGAGCATCTCGATTGTGCCGCCGCTGAAGCCCACGCCGGAACAGGCCAAAGAGGCCCGCCAAAAGGCGGACGATTTCCTGAAGCAGGCCAAGGCAACCAAGAATTACGAGGAATTCGGACTGCTGGCGGAGAAGGTTTCGGAAGACGATTACCGCGTCAACATGGGCGATCACAAGGTGGTCCCGGCCGCCAAGCTGCCGCCACAAGTGATCAAGGCCTTCCAGGCGATGAAGCCCGGCGAGGTGAGCGCCCTCATTCAAATCGAGAGCGCCTATACCATCGTGCGGCTAAACGCGCACACCCCGGCACACAAGCAAAGCTTTGAGGAAGTGAAGGCGCAGCTCACCAACGATCTCCAGAAGCAGAAATACGAGCAGTTGCGGGTCAACCTCGACAAGCAACTGCGCGCCAAGGCGAAAATTGAAAAGGTGTAGATAAGGGTGTGAAGGCACAGTCCTTCAGATCGTGCAGAACGCCAGAAGTCTGAGCCACGGCAGTGGAGGCGTCAACGTCTCCTGCCGTGGCCTTATGTTTGGAGGGAGCGCTTCCGGCAGAGCTCACCCTCCCGCCCGGCAGCCTCGCGCCATTGTGCTGCCCTTGCCGCTTGCTGATAAGGCTATCAGCGCACCGGGCTTATCTCCGGATTGAGGGTTTAGGCACGGCACTTGAGTGATAACTCCCACAAACGTGCCCGCCGCGCTGCCATGCCGCCGAAGGTACCTCACAAACTCCTTATTTTCAGAGTACTAGCGAATCAACGACCGGGCCGAGTTTGGCACGGGCCGTGCCATTCAGAGGTGGCTAGGGCGGGTTGGCCAGAGGTCCTCGCAGGATGGCACAGGTCAGGTTGGTGAAAAGGTTCCCAAATAGCGTTGCCGGACTAGCACTCCTGATATTCGCATCTACGAGCTTCGCCCAAGTCAAAGTCGGCGATAATACCGAAATGAGCGGCGACGGTACGGTCACCGTGGGCTACTCTGGAGACTATGGCAATCAGATCCAATCGAGCCATAGCTTGGTGGTCGGGGCCAATGGCGAAATCAACGGTTATTACTACAACCCAAACTTCCTGAACTTCACCATCACGCCCTATTACAACCAGTCGCGGGCCGATTCCAATTATCAATCGCTGACCAACGCGAGCGGCGTGGCAGCGAGCGCAAACTTTTTCACAGGCAGTCATTTTCCCGGATCGGTCAGCTATCGCTACGACTACAACAGCACCGGCACCTTCGGCCTGCCGTCCACACCTAACTTCACTACACAGGGAAACGGCCAAGGCTTCGGTGTCAACTGGAGCGCGCTGTTTAACGGCTGGCCTACGTTGTCGGTGGGCTATCAGCAGGGCAGCGGCAGCGGCACGCTCTACGGTACCGATCAGGAGAGCTCAAGCAACGAGCACACGTTCAACCTGCGCTCGTCCTACCAGTGGGACAAGTTCCTCTTCAACGCCTATTACGACAACACCACGCTGCACTCGATATTCCCTGCGTTTCTCACTGAAACCGGCCAGAGCCAGAACGACAGCAGCGGCCGGGACTTCGGGGCGAATGCCTCCCGCAGCATCCCGTGGATGAACGGCCAGTTTTCCGTCGCCTATACCCATTCGACCTACTCCAACAACTTCACCGATCCTTCCCAACCCACCACCAACACTTCGTATACGACCGACACGGAAACCGCGAACCTGAGCTTTCATCCCACCAACAAGCTGAGCCTGTATGCCAACCAGCTGTATACCAACAATCTCTCGGGCTATCTCAACGAGGGGTTGAACAACGGGACGGTGGTGGGACCGATCGTGGATCTGGGAAACAGTTCCTACTCCAACACGGTGGGCGGGGGCGCGAGTTATAACATCACGCAGCATCTGAACGCGAACTTCAATGCTACCCATTATGCGCAGGAGTACTATGGCACCACCTACCAGGGGACCTTCCTGAGCGGCACACTGACCTATGGCCGCCGTCTGTTCGATATGTTCACCTTCTCGGGCGGCATCGTCGATAGTAGTACAGGGCAAGGCGATAACAATGTTGGCTTCATCGGGACGGTGAATTACTTCCGCCGCTATGGGAGGTGGGAAACCGCGGGAACCTTCAGCTATGCGCAGAACGTGCAGTCGGTGTTGGTCACGGAGACGACCTCCAATTATTACTACAGCGCCAACCTGCATCGCCGTTTCAGCAACCGGATGCAGTGGACGCTCGCGTTCAACGGCAACCACAGCGGATTGTCCAGCGAGGGCAATCAGTCGTTCCATAGCGAGACCTTTTCGACGACCCTGAGCCTGAACCAGTTCGCTTTCAATGCCGATTACTCGGAGGGTTCGGGAAGTTCGGTTGTGACGCCAAGCGGCATCGTGCCGCTGCCTCCGACGCCGGGAATCATTCCCGCCAATCTCGTCGCCTACAACGCTACGAACTACGGCGCAGGCATCAACTGGACACCCATCCGGAGGCTGGTGCTGTCGGGCTCATACAACCGGTCCTACAGCGACACTCTTAGTGCCTCGACGCCGTCGCACAATCAAACCAAGATTTTCTACAGCCAGTTGCAATACAACTTGCGCCGCATCGGCATATTGGCCGGCTATACGCGCTTCACCCAAGGTATCAGCGCCACCGGGGTGCCGCCCGGGACCATAAACTCGTATTATGGCGGAATCTCCAGATGGTTCAATTTCTTCTAAGCCGGTCGCGTAAGCCATTGCTCAAAGCGGCAGTTTGCGCCGGCATGGCTGCCCTTGCGTTGGCGCCCGCATGGGCGAGCAGGCATACCAAACCGGACGCCACCCAGACGGAGGTTCCGGAACTGCTGCTGCCGGAAGGACGCAAAGTCACCTGGGAGCGCAGCTTCGGCCTGGAACGCGAAGTGAAGCCGAAACGCGGCTTCTGGACGAAGCTGGTAGACATCGCGATCGGCCAGCCGGATTTTAAGTTCATGGTTACTCCCTACAGCGTGACCACCGACTCGAAAGGCCGCATCATCGTGAGCGATCCCGGGGCCGATGGCGTTCACGTCTTCGATTTCGGCCAGCAAAAATACAAGTTCCTGACCCGCCGCGAAAAAGGCAAGGACCCAATGCTGAGTCCACAGTGTGTCGCGGTCGACGCACAGGACAACATCTACGTCACCGATTCGCAGGCGGGAAAAATATTCGTCTTCGACAGCGGCGGGAAGTTCAAGCGCACGATTGGAAGCCTGAAAGGTGGCGAGGGATACTTCAAGCGTCCCACCGGCATCGCGGTGGATTCGGCCGCCGAGCGCATTTACATCACCGACACACTGCGCAACAGGATCTTCGTCACCGACATAGAAGGCAGCGTACTTCAGGTAATCGGAAAGCCCGGAACGGGTGATGGCGAGTTCAACTATCCCACCGAGTTGCGGCTTTACAGGGACCAGCTCGTCGTGGTCGACGCCATGAACTTTCGTGTGCAGGTGCTGGACCGTTCCGGCGCCTTTAAGTACTCGATCGGCAAACTGGGTGACGGGACGGGATGGATGTTTCGTCCCAAGGGAATCAGCTTCGATTCAGAAGGACACCTATATATCGTGGATGGAGCTTGGGGCGTAGTACAGGTGTTCAACAACCAGGGACAGTTGCTTTACTACTTCGGCCAGAAAGGCACTGGCCCGTGGGAGTTCCAACTGCCGGCAGGGCTGCAGATCGACAGCAACGACCAGATCTATGTGGTGGATTCTTACAACCGGCGGGTACAGGTGTTTCACTACACGGCTCTCGGCAAGGGCGCAGGGGCGGCGCGATGAAGTTTGCCGCTTCGCTCGCGTGGTTCATGCTGCTGGCCTTTGTCGTGGCTAGCTCTCAGCAGCCCAACATCGACACCCTGGGAATGCATAACCTGACTCCCGGCAGCGGCTCGTCGATTTATGTCACCTCGGGGAACGGGGGCTGTGTCTTCTGTCATCCTCCGCATTCCGGTTTAGGCGGTCAGAGCCCGCTGTGGAACCAGCAGTATTCCAAGGCGGTTTACACCCCATACACAAGCTCGACATATCACCAAACCGGCAACACCCAGCCTCCCCTGGGTGTGAGCAGCAGCTTGTGTCTCAGTTGTCATGACGGAACAGTGGCGGTCGGGACCAACCAGGCTTATGGCAAGGCTGGAATGTCGGGCAAGTGGGCCCTGGGGGATTCCTTTGGAAAGGACCTCACTACCTCGCATCCCTTCAGTCTGGTTCTGCCGATGAAGGACACCGTAGACCTGGTGTCGACACTCGTGTCGTCGGGCAAGACCGCGGATCCACGAGGCAAGGTAAAGCTGGTCAACGGCAATATCGAGTGCACCAGCTGTCACGATCCCCATGTGCAGGATACGGACACGGTGGCCCAGGAATTTCTGGTCCGCGACAGCTCCAACGGCCAGATGTGCCTGGCCTGCCACGATCCCAACCGCGCCGTGCAGGGAAAAGTGAATCCGCTGGCGGGATGGGGCGGCAGCGTGCACCAGATCGCGAGCAACAAGGTCGCCACCGAAGCGCACGTTGGCTCCTATCCGACAGTCGCGCAGAACGCGTGCACTTCATGTCACATGGAGCACAACGCCAATGGACCGGCCCGCCTGCTGCGGCCGGCGACACCGAGTGCACCAGGCACGGATGTCGCGACCCAGGACTGCATGACTTGCCATAACGGCGGGAGTTACGTCTCACCTCCGGCGCCCGACATCATGGCCGAGATCAGCAAGACCGGCCACCTGCTGCCTGCAGGCAACAATCCGCACGATGCGACTGAACCCGGGGTGCTGATGAACAATCGCCATGCCACCTGCGTTGACTGCCATAACCCCCATGCCTCCAGCGCGGTGACGACGTTTGGGGCTCCGCCGGCAATCCGTGTTTCGCAGTCTTACGTCGAAGGCATCAGCGCGCTCGACGGGGTCACGGTGCTGAATCCCGCCGTCAACCAATACGAAAACTGCGTGCGCTGCCATGGGATCGGTCCCGGCAAGCAGCGCCTGCTGATCTACGGTTACGCTCCCTCGCGGCTGGTTGCGCCACCCGATTTCCTGAACGTGATTCCGGAATTCAGCCCGAATGCCCCTTCCAGTCACCCGGTATTTCACGACCGCAGCAGCTCGCTTCCGCAGCCCAGCTTACGGACGTACATGCAGACCTTGACTGGCCAGAACTCGGGCCGCACAACCGGACCGCGCATCTTCTGCACCGACTGCCACAACAGCGATGACAACCGCGAGTTCGGCGGCAACGGCCCCAATGGACCGCATGGTTCCAGGTACTCGCATATTCTGGAGCGCAATTATCAATTCAGCCAGGCGGGAGTGCCGGGGGGGCCGGTAACGAACACCTTTCCCAATCCGGATCTCGGACCCAACGGCCCTTACGCCATGTGCGCCAAGTGCCACGACCTGAATCAGGTTCTGGCCAACACCAGTTGGTCCAAACACAACAGCCACGTCGGTCAGGACGGCTTCACCTGCTCGGTGTGCCACACGGCGCATGGCATGGGAGCCAGCTCGCCCAACGTCACCGGCGAGCGGCTGGTGAACTTCGATGTCAACGTGGTCGGCGCCAACAACAACCTGCCTATTTCCTACAATCGCGGCACCGGCACGTGCGTTCTCATGTGCCATCAGGTGGCGCACAACCCTGACGGATCGGTCACGGGCGGCAAGGGGCCCTCGCCCGGGAAGAAGCGGTAGACGTGCGGCGGGCAGCGCTCACCAGCGTCTTACGCGTGCTGGCTGCGGCGGTAGTTTTCGTGACTCCCGCGTTGTGGGAGCTGCTGCACAGCACCATCGTCACCGGCCTTACCAACGGAGACTTCTGGTGGCACCTGAGCACGGGACTTGGCATTCTGCAACACCATGCGCTGCCGCATAGCGGCTGGTTCTCGCAATCCGCGGCGCTGCCCTGGATGGCATCCTCCTGGCTCTACGACGTGGTGGCCGCAATCGGCTTTCGATGGCTGGACCTGCGGTTCCTTCTGCTGCTGGGTGTGACGGCAAAGTTCGCGCTGGGAGTAGCGGTGTTTGTACTGGCGGGTGGTATGCGTGGCCGATTTTGGATGGCCATTTTGCTCTCCGCCATCGCGCAGTATGTGCTGGGACAGATGCCTCCGCTTCCCGTGCTCTGCTCGGCGGTGGCACTGGCGATTGAGTTGGCGCTGCTGTTCGACTTCCGCCGCAGCGGACAAATTCGCGCGCTTTACTTTCTGCCGCCGTTATTTCTCCTATGGGCAAATGTGGATCCGCTGTTCGTCTATGGAATCCTCGCTCTCCTATTGTTGATAGCGGTGGGCATGGCCGAGAGAAGCGGGGCTGCGTGGCTTGCGTCGAGACCGAGCGACGCGCCGATCACCACCGTCGTCGCCATGGCAGCGATTTCTCTGATCGCAACCTTTGTGACGCCCTACGGCTGGAGCGGCTGGGGTATTTTCTGGGCCAGGGCAACCAGCGCGGCTAATCCTTATTTCCCCGACTTCCAGAGCCTGCGCTTTCGCACCCCGCAGGACTACGTGCTGATGCTGCTGGCGATGGCCGCCTTTCTCTCGCTTGGCATAAGGCGCTCGCGCGACTTGTTTGCGATCGGCTTGCTCGTGCTATGTACGATGGCCGGCTTTTATGCCCAGCGTGATACCTGGTTGCTGGTGCTGGCAGCGGTGGCCGTTATCACGAATGCGGATACTGGAGAGGCTTCGAGCTACCAGCCTCGAGCTGCCAGCTTCGGGCCGAGGGCCACATTTCTGGCTGCTACCGGGATCAGCATCGTAGTGCTGCTGGTGTTCGTCGCTGTGCTCATACCGGGCCGCGACGTGGTTTGGGCAAAGATCGGTGAACATTATCCGGTGGCCGCGGCTGACTATATCCGCGCCAACCACCTGCCCACGCCTCTTTTCAATCCCTATCCCTGGGGTGGATTTCTGACCTGGTATCTGCCGGAGTATCCGGTGGCCATCGACGGACGGACCGACCTGTATGGCTCTGACTTCAATATTCAGTACGCCAAGGTCATGAACTTCGACACGCACTACTCCACATTTGCGCCGCTCAACCAGGCCAGAACCATCCTTCTGGACAAGAGTTCGCAGATGGCCAGCGCTCTGCCCGGCGCTCACGGATTCAAGACCGTCTACTCTGACAATGTGGCAGTCGTGCTGATACGGGAGCCGGAACAGCCATGAGCGCTGCCGCCACTGCCGGTTTAGCTCCGCAGGAAACGGACGCCACCGGTAGCTGGGAGAAGATTGGCAATGCCATCGCGCTTCTCCTTTACTCGGCGGTCGTGCTGTTCACCGTGCGCTACCACGAGAAGTGGGCCGACGAAGCCCAGGCCTGGCTGATCGCTCGCGATCTCGACCTGAAGACCATGTGGTTTCACGAGCTGAAATATGAAGGCTCACCCGGTCTTTGGCATACCATTCTGTGGATCGCGCAGCACTGGTTCCATCTGCCCTATGCCAGCCTGGGCTACATCGGCGTAGCATTCGCGATCACAGGCGTCGCTGTGCTGGTTTACAAAGCGCCGTTCCCCTGGTACGTACGCTGGCCGCTGGCGTTCACTTACGTGATGGTCTATCAGTATGCGGTAATCGCGAGGCCCTACACGCTGCTGCCGCTGCTGTGCTTCCTGGTTGCGATCTTGTTCAAGGATATTGAGCATCCGGCAAGAATGACCGTTGTGCTCGTGCTACTGGCCAATCTTAGTGTTCATGGCAGTTTGCTGGCTGCCTGCTTCGGACTGCTTTACTTACTGGAGCCGGTACGGCGCTGGGGCAGTTTGAGTGAGCCGCTTCGTAACCGATACTTCATTTGCGCCGCGGTGATGGTTGTTACGTTTGTATTCATTGCCATCATTCTCAGGCCGACCAGTGACAACGAAGAATACATCGTAAAGAAGGAGATTTCGCAACTAACCCCAGCCCAGAGGCAGGAGCTAAACATCGTCAGCCCCTGGAAGAAAGCCGAGACGATCCTCTCCGGGGCCTTTCTTGATTTCATGGTTCCCTCGGTGGCCTTTGTATTGCTGAGTGCTGCGTGGTGTTATAGCCGTCGGCGTTTGCTGGTGTTCCTCTTGCCTGTAGGGCTGATGATTGGCATCTACGCGGTTATCCACGGCTACGCGCACCACCACGGGACCGCATTTATTGCGGCCATCACCGCGCTGTGGATCGCCTGGCCCTCACAAGAGGACCGCCGGCACTTTAGCTCAAAGGAGCGATGGGAGCTGTATGGCATGGTTGCCTTGCTTCTGTGCCTTTGCGCGGTGAATATATGGGACGCGGCGGTCTGTATCAAGCGCGAATATCTGTATCCCTATTCCGGTGCGGAAGACGCCGCGAAGTATCTTAAATCCGTGGGTGCTGACCGATTCCCCGTGTTTGGGCTGGTATATGGCGTAGCAGCGGTGCAGGTATACTTCGACCACAATATCTTTGCCAACATGCCGACCTCATATTTTCATCACGGTTTGCCACTGTCTGGAGCATCGCTCGACCTTGACGAACTACACCGAATTCAGCCGGAGTATGTCGTCATTTGTACTGAGGACCCTGATCTTTTCATGAGGAAGTCAGGCTCGCTCCTCCCAAGTGAGGGTTATGAAGTCGTTCACTTTTCCGACGGCTATTATCTGTACAAGCAGGCAGTGTATTCGCGGGAAACCTATTTCATCTACCGTCGTATCCACCCTGGTGACGAGCAAATACCACCGCCAGCGAATCCCAGCAATTAAAGCATTTTTAGGGAAGGCGTAGACCGGGTTCCCTCGTGGGCTAATAGGCTGCAACTGTACAGGCCCAGGTAATCGCCGTTATAGAGGGCTCTTATCGAGAAGAGTTGCTCTCCATGAGCTGCAGCAAGTCTTGCGCCTGGAAGTTGTCCGGATCCAGGCGCAATGCAGCCTGGGCATCAGCCCGTGCAGAAGCTGCATTCCCAAGCTGGTAATTGGCTGCGGCGCGTTCGGACCATGCCAGCGAGAAATTTGGAGACCGCTTCAACACAATCTCGAGAAAGGCAAGAGCATCATCTGTTTCACCGAGCTTCGTATGCCTCTCAGCTTCCTTTACCAGACGGTAGTCATATTCAGAAATGCCGCGTAATTTCAGGTCCTCGGGAAACGGTGGATAGAGTTGCAAAATGACGCGCGCCTCCTCCGCTGCCTTCACATCGTTCCCTCGAGCCACATACTGCGCGAAAACGAAGTTGTGCATCTTAATGCTTTCTGGCTCAGCCTGCTCTCCTGCCAGAAAGAGCGTCATGTTGTCCTTCCAATCCCGGTTGCGTACCCATGTGCGTGCTGCCAGCGCCAAAACAACCACCAGCAGCAGAGGTCCGGCCACCTTCGGGAAGCGTTTGTCGAGCGAAGCCCACAGCAGCGCGGCACAAAGGCAGAAGCCCGCAGACGGGAAATATGCCAGCCTCTCACCCATCGGTGGCCCCGCTGCCATTAACACGTTTCCCGTTATCACGAAACCTGCGGCATACATCGCTCCCGCTAGAAACCAGACACGCTTGTCGGCATAGAACGTCCAGAACCACGCCGCCAAGGCGCAGATCGTGGCGAGTATATCCGGAAGGAAGTGGCGCCATGTAGCGTACAAATGGATAGAATTATAAGAATAGTCGCAAGAAAGCGTCTTTGGATAGACTAATAAACCGACGTATTTCCAGCCGATTCGCAGTGCATTCGGAATTCTTATACTTGCCGGCAGAGCAGCCAAGGGGTTATTGGAGAAGTCAATTGCGCTTGCGCCAAATCGTTTTCCCTGAACAAACCACAAGAGGGATATATAGATAACCACTAATATGGCGAGCCCGGCATAGTGACGAAAAGGCTTAAGTTTACCCCGGACATAGTCGCCGATGGGAACCAGAGGGAGTAGTCCGACGGCCGATTCCTTCGAAAGCAGCGCCAAAGCAAAGCAGGCCATCGCAAGTATAGGACGGTCGTAAAGGTGCAACAACCAGCCCGCGAGCATCAGTCCCGCTGCAAGCAATTCGGCGCGGCCGATGATGGAGCTGACCGCCTCCGTGTGAATCGGATGTACTGCAAACAATATCGCCGCCACCCATGCGGCGGTGTTTCCATACGGCTGGCGGTCGAGAAGCTTCCGAAGGACAAAGTAGAGCAGAACCGTAACCGCGGCGTGAAGCAGCAGGTTGACGAGATGATATCCAAACGCATGCTCGCCGGATATCAGGAAGTTGAGAGCTAGAACCGCGAAGGTGAACGGCCGGAAGACCGCAGTTGCCTGATTCGGAAAAAAGAGTTTTGCTACAGAAGGCGCGGTCACGGCCGGGTTGATAAAGATATAGAGCCGGTCATCCATGGTAAAGCCATTCAACAGGCTATTCCCATAGGCGATCACTAAAACGCCCAACAACAACCCAATACGCGCTCGCTCACTCATTCATCGAATGCCTTTCCTAACGCTGGAATGACCCGAGTGCACCCTGGCGACGAGCAAACACCACAGCCAGCGAATCCTGATAAATTAGCTGGAAGCGCGGATCGACGGTCAGCAGCTTGGCCAGCGGCAGGTCCGCCGCGAGTATCACCACACCTGCTTCGTTCAGATAAGGATCGGTGGTATATCCGGTATCGCCGTTTTGTGAGGCGTAGAAGAGCTCATCGAGCTGGTCGCCGTAGAGATCGTTGCGCCCGTCGACCGCGACTGGATAGTCGGGCATATACCACATGAGGAATCCGCCCCACCCGAGATTGTTATAGAGCGGGCCGGGCTGTGGATGCTGCCGCAGGAAGTTCACCGCGTTGACCGGATACTCGGAGCTGATGGCGCGGTCGATACCGCGCGGGGTGAAGTCGGTGCCGCGCGCGATCACGAACAGCAGCACGATCACGGCCGCAGCGACGCCAAGGTTTTCCAGCCAGCTCTCAGCGGGCTGGCGCTCTTCCTGCGGCGCTGGGAAGTCGGCAATGCAGGCCGCTGCGGGGATGCCGACGAACCACGCGTCGCGCATGGTGCGGTAGGCGACCACGCTACAGATGGCCATCATCGCCAGCTTGAAGAGATCGATCTTCTTCCGCCAGCCGATCGCGAAGAATGCGAATGCTCCCAGCAGCAGCTCGAAGTAGTTACTCGTCTGGCGGAAGCCAAGCGGCTGCAGTTCGATGATGACGTTATACGCGAACTTGGACTTGGAGTACTCGATGACGGCAACGTAGGGATGATAGAAGTTCGGCCCGATCAGCGTTGCCAGCACACATGCGGCGAAGATTCCGATCATCGGCAAAGCCGGCAGCTTGGGCTTCAGCAAGAAGCCCGGCGCAATTCCCCAGTGCTCAGCTATGCGCTGCGCGACGGTCGTTGCCATCAGCAATCCGACGAGAAACAGGCCGTAGATGAACTGGATGTGCAGGTTCACCCAGACCCAGAAGATGAGCGGCAACCAGTAAAGCAGGTCGACGCGGCCGCTGCGATTGGCCTGGAGCAGCAGGGTGAGCGTAACGCAGAACAGCATCATCGAGAAGAAGACCGGGCGCGGCATTCCGTTGAACAGGAACGACCAGCAGGTTATGCCTGCCAGCACCAGAGCCGTCCAGAAACGCCCCGAGAGGCGACGCAGCATCCAGTAAACGGAGTAGGCAACGCCAATCGTGAGCAGCGTCCCGTAAAGCCCGATGCCGACGATGCCAAACCTTCCGCACCAGCGGTAGGCCAGCGACATCAGCACTTCGTATCCCCAGCTATACGCCACCCAGGGACGGCTGGCCGCGGTGCGCGACAGAATGCCGGTGTGGGGAACCGCGAGGTGTTCAAGGACCCAGTCGCCGACCTTAAGGTGCCACCAGATGTCGTTGTCGATGACGCAGAGCTTGGTATAGAAGGCGAATCCGCCGACTGCCGCGAGGAAGATGGCAAGCGCCGCGAGTTGCAAAGGGCGAAAGCGCAATAGGGAGCGAAGGTCCTGAAATGCGAGGTTAGCTTCGGTAGGCGATGGCACGTTGCGCTCTTCGCCGTCATGATTTGAGGAAGCTGCAGTCATGGCCTAAGCCAGCGACGCCTCGCTCGCCTTCAGCGGCACCAGCCGCGGCTCGATGCGCTGCTCGCCGGCGCTGCCCGCCTCGTGATATTCGCCGTCCTGATTCACCGCCCAGACATCGTACTCGCTGCGTCCGGCAAGAATGTTGCGTGCGGCAAGCAGGGCAGTCATCATGGCGTGGTCCTGATTGTTGTACTTGTGCATGCCATTGCGGCCCACCAGATGAAGCTTGGGGCAGTGCGCGCCCAAAGCTTCGCGGACGGTATTCACGCACGCTTGGTAGGTGTCGTCATACACCGGATACGCCTTGCGCTGGCGAATGACGCATCCATCCACGACATCGTCCTCTACTCCGAGACCGATCTGCTGAATCTCGCGCTTCGCCATGGCGATTAAATCGGCGTCCGCAGAACTCCAGAGCTGATCGCCGTCAAAGCAGAAGTATTCCAGACCATAGCAGCAGAAACTCGGATCAGGAACCATCTCTGGCGACCACGACTTGTAATTCTGCACCCGCCCCACCAGCACAGAGGGATCGTGAATGTAAATCCAGTTGTCGCTGAAGCGATCTTTATCGCGCAGGATCAGTCCGATGGTGAGGAAGTCGCGATAGCGCAGCCCGTTGGCCGCCTCAATCGCGGCGGCAGGCAGCGGCGGCTGAATCTGTGCGACCAGCTCGCGGATCGGCATCGACGAGATGACGTGCTCGCCTTCGAACTGCTCGACCTCGCCGGCGGCGTTGCGCGTGGTGATGGTCCAACGCTGCGTGCTTTCATCGAAATGGCAAGCAGTAACTTTACGGTCGAGCCGAACCTCGCCGCCCATGCTTCGTACGCGGCTGGCGCAGCGCTCCCACATCATGCCCGGACCTTGCCGCGGATAGCGGAAGGTGTCGATCAAAGTCTTGATGACCTGGCTGCGGTCGTTGGGTTTGCGCTTCGGCAGCAGCGCGTTCCTGGCGGCCGACCACAGCGAGAGTCCTTTGATGCGCTGCGCCGCCCAGTCGGCCGAGATCTCGCTGCAGCTCATGCCCCAAACTTTTTCGGTGTAGGTCTTGAAGAAGATGCTGAACAGGCGACGGCCAAACTGATTGACTACCCAGTCTTCGAAGGTCTTCGGATTGGGCGTGGGCCGGATTTTGGCTTTGGCGAATGAGGCCATGCAGCGAATCGATTCGAACAGTCCCAGCTTCGACAGCGCTTCAAACGGCTTGAGCGGATAGCTGTAGAACTGTCCGCGATAAAAGATGCGCGACGAGCGGGGCCGCTCCAGCATGAGGTCGCCGCCGATTTCGGTCCACAGGTCTTCGATCTCGCGCGACTTGGAGAAGAAGCGGTGGCCGCCGATGTCGAAGTGAAATCCTTTGTAGTTGACCGTGCGGGAGATGCCACCAACATATTCCGGATCGGCCTCGAGCACGATCACCGGCTGGCCATGTTTGGAGAGTTCATAGGCCGCGGTCAAACCCGCCGGTCCGGCTCCGATGATCACAGCTTTGTAGATTGGTTGTTCCATTGCGATTCCGATTGCGCGCAGCGAAGGCACCGACGGAAGCCGGCGCTTTCGGCTCGAAATTCACTTGGGCCCCGCCATCCCTGAACGATTAGCAACTTAGGTCAGTGCAGGTTCGATTCCATTGGGATTGGTCTGTAAGTGGCTGAAATCATGACAGAAAGCTGGCTAGTCGCCAGGCCTGGGACATCACCCGAGGCGTCAAAAGACACGCAGAGTGCGGAGAAAAACACGCTTTGGAGCCAGGCGTGCAATGCTGACCCTTGGCTGCGCGCCGCTAAGTGTCTGTACTGCAAGCGATTGTTAGCCGACGCTTGGCAGCTCTGACTTTGGCACCCCTCATGCCTGTACAGAAGCGGAATATCTGCGCCGCCTGGTCCGCACGAGGCGATCGCGATTTAGGCGTTACGCCAGGGGTGACCACACATATGGAACTGGAAAGTAAGGCTCTGGAAACCCAGCGTACCTATTGGAAGCCCGTGCAGGCGTATGCGCTTGCGGGGGTTTGTCTCCTCATCGGTTTGCCGGTGGGATATCTGCTGCGCGGCTCGGCTCCCGAGCCAACTCCCGCGGCAGTGCAACCGTCGGCGATGCCCGCCGGCATGCCCGCTGCGATGCCGCCTGCCGGTGCTGCACCCGGGAATGCTATGGCTGGTGGCATGCCGCACCCGGCTCCCACGCTGGAAGACATGAAGCACATGGCCGACAAGAAGGCCGAGCCCTTGCTGGCGCAACTCAAGTCCAAGCCCAATGACGCAAAGCTTTTGAACGAGATCGGCATCGTCTATCGTAGCGCGCACCAGTTTGATCAAGCGCAACAGTATTTTCAGAAGTCATTGGCGATCGATCCGAAGAACGCGGACGTGCGCACCGACATGGCGGCGTGCATGTTCTACACCGGCGACGTCGACGGCGCGATCAGCGAACTCCAGCAGGCGCTCAAGTACGATCCCAAGCACCCTGGCGCGCTGATGAACCTCGGCATCATCCAATGGAAGGCGAAGAATGATGTGCCGGCCGCTCTGGCAGCATGGCAGAAGCTGTTGAAGCTGAATCCCGACTTTCCGCAGAAGGACGAAGTAGAACGCCTGATCGCTGACGCCAAGCAGAGTAGCAAGAGCTAGGCGCATGGTGCGGTGATCGCAGCATAGTCGTTTGATATGTGCGAATCTCAGGCGCAAAGTCGTGACGTTCAGGAACCAGCAGCAGCAGCAACCGAGGTTCCCGCGACGCAGGCATCGCGCACCTGGCGCTTCTGGGCGCTTCGCCTGGAAGTGGGGTTTCGTGCATGACAGCGCCTCGCGTCTCAGTGTGGGGACAGATACTTGAAGATCTGCGCGAGCGTCCGGCCATCCTTGCAGCGATACTGGCCTTTGCAACCCTGCTCCTTTACCTTCCGGTAGCGCATCACGCATTCCTCGATTTCGACGATATTCAATACGTCAGCAAGAACGTCCACGTTCGCACCGGACTAAGAATCGAGAATGTCATCTGGGCCTTCAAGGACGTCAATACCTTTTATTGGCATCCCGTAACCTGGCTGTCGCACATGCTCGATTGCCAGATCTTTGGCCTTAACTCCGGCGCGCATCACCTAGTCAATGTTGCGATTCATGTCGCAAACGTGTTACTTCTCTTTTTCCTTTTGCGGAAGGCAACCGGCTCCGTCTGGAAGAGCTTTATTGTCGCAGCCCTCTTCGCACTTCACCCGCTCAATGTAGAGACGGTTGCGTGGCTGGCAGAACGCAAGAGCCTTCTCAGTGCATTCTTCTCGTTCCTCACCTTTGCTGCGTACGGGTGGTATGTCCGCAAGCCTGGCTGGGAAAGATACCTGCTGATTGTCAGCACCTTCCTTCTGGCGCTGATGTCCAAGCCGATGGCAGTGACGGTGCCGCTGCTTCTGCTGCTATTCGATATCTGGCCTCTCTCACGCTACGAGGAGCTTCCTTTCACTCAACGGTGGAGTCGGCTCTGTTTGGAGAAGCTGCCTCTTTTGCTGATGAGCGCAGGCAGCTCCATCGTCACCTATCTGGGACATCATGGCGCGATTGCTTCCTTGTCGGCTGTTCCTTTCAGCTCCCGCTTGCAGAACGCGCTCCTCTCATATGCCACGTATGTGATCAAGGCTTTCTGGCCCGCGGGTCTATCCCCCTTCTATCCCCTGCCCGAGCATCACTTGCTCACAGTTGGAGCGGCCATACTATTCCTGCTTGCGGCGACCGTCCTGGTGCTGCGCTTCTATCGCATCCAGTACATTCTGGTCGGATGGTTCTTCTTTTTGATAAGTCTCTTCCCGGTAAGCGGGATTATTCAGGTCGGTAGAGTAGCCAGAGCCGACCGGTTTACTTATATTCCTTGCATCGGAATCTTCGTTATTGTGGTCTGGACAGCAAGCAGACTCGTCGAGACCTTCCACGTTCCTCAACTGATAATTGTGGGCGGCGTTGTCATCATGCTGGTCGCGAGTTTTGCAGCCAGCAGATATTACCTGCAATTCTGGAGTGATGGCGTGACTCTCTTTACCCGCGCGAGCCTGATGGCAAAGCGCCCGGATCCGATGATCGAAGAACTCATGGGAGACGCCCTGGCTAGCGCCGGGCGCTCGGACGAGGCTTTCCAACACTATGTGGAATCCGGTCGTTTGGCGCCGAGCGGCGACCTTTGTCACTACAATATGGCTGAATATCTCTTCTCACGAAATCGTCTCGCGGAAGCTGTCCAGCAATATCAGCTCGCCGCCAGCCTTACCTCCGACCGAGCAGTAGAGCTCTCTTCTTACCTTAACGCGGCAGACGCTCTCACCAGTATGGGAGACTATGCTGCGGCCAAAACGATGCTGTCGCTGGCCTTGCAACTCGATCCCGGCAACGAAAGCGCCCGCCGAATGATTGAACGCCTGCCGTCTCAATAGCCGTCGGGGATTGGTGGTAGAACCCACTGGACTCTCCAAGTAACCTGACACTGAATATCATTCGGCCCCGATTGGCTTAGTGACCGGTAATCGTATAGACCCCGGCGGCCGCTGGCTTCAGACTTAGACAAAATCAGCGCAATTCGAGATCGCCTGACTGACGGCGCTCGCCAATCTCACCTTGCCCTGTGACATTTGTCTTAGCGCCCCGTGACAACCCTCACTGCGCTCTTGCCTGCTTCGAGTCACCATGCATATGAGGAGAAAAGTGTCCCCACATCATGGGTCTAATGACGCTTTGACGCACTATGAGACGAGTTCTCATTCTTGGTGCTGCCGGCAGAGATTTTCATAACTTCAACCTGATCTTTCGCAATAAGCCTGAATTCAACGTAGTCGCCTTTACTGCCAATCAAATTCCTGACATTTCTGGACGTCACTATCCTCCCGAGCTGGCAGGAAGCTTGTATCCGGAAGGTATCCCGATCGTCGAAGAAAGCCGCATGGAGGAAGTGATACGCACAGAGCGGATCGATGTCGTCGTCTTCTCGTACAGCGATGTGAAGCACGAGGCGGTGATGCACCTCGCCTCTCGCGCTGTGGCGACAGGGGCCGACTTCTGGCTGCTGGGTGCGGAACGCACTCAGTTGCAAGCCTCGGTGCCGGTCATTTCGGTGTGCGCGGTCCGCACCGGATGCGGCAAGAGTCCGGTGTCGCGGCGCATTGCAGCCGAACTACGAAACCTGGGATGGAGCCCAGTGGTGGTCCGGCATCCCATGCCCTATGGAGACCTGGTGGCGCAGCGCTGCCAGCGCTTCGCCACCCTGGCCGACCTCGACCGCTACGAGTGCACCATTGAGGAGCGTGAGGAATACGAGCCGCACATCGCGGAAGGCACAACGGTTTACGCAGGCGTTGACTACTACGACATCATGAGAGCGGCTGAGCAGGATGGCGACGTCATTCTGTGGGATGGCGGCAATAACGATACGTCGTTCTACCGGCCCGATCTCGACATTGTCGTACTCGACCCGCATCGTCCGGGGCATGAGCTCGCCTACTATCCCGGCGAGGTCAATTTCCGCACCGCGCATGTGCTCATCATTAACAAGGTGGACACGGCAAACCAGGATGCCATCGAGACCGTACGCCGCAACATCGCGCTGCACAATCCCAATGCGCTGGTGATCGAAACCGCCTGCAGAGTGAGCATTGCCGATCCCGAACGCATCGCCGGAAAACGCGTGCTGGTCGTCGAGGACGGCCCTACGCTTACTCATGGCGAAATGCCCTATGGAGCAGGAATTGTGGCAGCCAATCACTACGGCGCCGCGAAATTGGTCGATCCGCGGCCCTTCGCGGTCGGTTCCATCAAGGCGACATTCGACAAGTTCCCCCACTTGGGCAAGTTGCTTCCCGCCATGGGATACAGCGAAAACCAGCGTCACGAACTCCAGGAGACCATCAGGCGGGTGCCCTGTGACCTGGTGCTGGTGGCGACACCCATCGACCTGGCTCGCACCATTCATCTCGACAAACCCAGTATTCGGGTTCGCTATGAAGTGGAGGAGATCGGGGAGCCGGCGATCACCCGCCTCATCGAAAGTTTCACCCAGCAGCACGAGCGCGTTCTGGCCGGCGCAGGGAGGTAGCCATGCACGGAAAAGACTTCATTTCGTTGCGGGATTTTTCTCCGGGCGATATTCGCCACTTTCTTCACGTTGCCTGCGAGGTAAAGGCAAATCCTCAGGCTTATTCGGAGGCGCTCAAAGGTAAGTGCGTGGCGATGATTTTTGAGAAGCCGTCGTTGCGCACGCGAGTGACCTTCGACGTCGGTATCGAGGAACTCGGGGGCCATCCTATTTACCTCTCGCCCGCCGAGATCAGTCTCGGCAAGCGCGAGTCTGTCCACGACGTGGCCAAGAACCTGGAGCGCATGGTACACGGCATCATGATCCGCACCCTCGCGCACGACATTGTCGAGCAGATGGCACAGTACGCGAGTGTGCCGGTCATCAACGGTCTCACCGATTTCAGCCATCCCTGCCAGGCGATGGCCGACTACCTGACGATGCTGGAGGTGAAGGGCCGCATCGCCGGGCTGAAGGTTGCCTATATCGGCGATGGCAATAATGTGGCGCACTCGCTGATGTTCGCCGGCGCGCAGTTGGGCGCGAATGTTTGGATTGCGACACCACCGCACTTCGATCCAAACCTGGACGCGACTTCGTGGACGCGCCTGCGGTGCGGTGAAACCCACGGCAGCGTGACCCTGACGCACGATCCCGAGAACGCGGTTTTTGGCGCGGACGTTGTTTATACCGACGTGTGGGCCAGCATGGGCAAAGAAAGCGAAGCGGAGACGAGGGCGAACGTCTTCCGGCCCTACCAGGTGAATGCCGACCTGTTTGGTTGCGCTAAGAATGACGCCATCTTCCTGCACTGCCTGCCGGCGCATCGCGGCGAAGAGGTCACCGACGAAGTGATCGATTCGCCACGCTCCTTTGTCTTCCAGCAGGCGGAGAACCGGCTGCATGCACAGAAGGCCATCATGCTGGAACTGATGTCGGATGAGGCCATCGAGGCCCGGCATCACGCCGCGCCCGAACAGGTGCTGGAACTGGCGAGATAGACGTTGATCGATCAGACGGGTGCCGCGCGCCCCGCTCTGCTGGCCGAGAGAGGCTCGTATGTCAACGACCGCGCTGGTTGCGATAGGCGGCAACTCGCTGATCCGGGCGGGCGAGAAAGGTACGATCGCGGAACAGCTAGCCAATACCCGTCGCACTGCTGCGGCCCTGCGAAGTCTCATCGAGCTCGGATTCCGGCTGGTGATCACGCATGGCAACGGGCCGCAGGTCGGAGCACAGTTGCTTCGCTCCGAGCGGGCCTCGGACGTGGCGTACAGCCAAACCCTGGACGTTTGTGGGGCGGCCAGTCAGGGCGAGATTGGATACCTGCTCGCGCAGTCGCTGCACAACGAGCTGGCGGCAAACGGAATCACCGTGCCGGTGGTGTGTCTGATCACGCAAACCGTGGTGTCGCGTGACGATCCTGCCATGCAACACCCCTCCAAACCCATCGGCCCGTTCTATTCACGCTCCGATGCGGAAGAGAAGAAGCGCACGCTGGGTTGGCACATCGTGGAGGATGCCGCTCGCGGCTATCGCCGCGTCGTGCCTTCACCCGAGCCGCTGGAGATCGTGGAGCTTAACCTCATTCGCGAGCTTGTCGAGGGCGGGGCGCTCGTCGTCTCCACCGGCGGCGGAGGGATTCCGGTGGTTCGCGAAAATGGCAGCCTGCGTGGCGTGGAGGCGGTGATTGACAAGGACCGGGCCTCCGCGGTGCTGGCGTCGCAGCTTGGCGCAGACCTGTTCGCCATCTCGACAGATACTGACTACGTTTACCTGAACTACAGGAGGCCCAATCAGTCACCAATCCTTCAAGCGACCGCGTCGGAGTTGGCGATACATTATCGCGACGGGCATTTCCCGCCGGGCAATATGGGGCCTAAGGTTGAATCAGTGCTGAACTTTCTCAGGCACGGCGGCAAGGAGGCCGTGATCACGTCGTTCGAGCATCTGGCCGACGCCGTTAGCGGGAAAGCCGGAACGCGGATCTTGCCCGATCCGGTGACCATCGGAGCCTACGAAGAAGTTGAGGTGTATACATGCCGATAGAAGCGGCCGTATCGCAACCCGCGCAGCAGAATAGCAACAACCATGACCAGCCGCTGCTCCCGCTGCGGCACGTGGTCGAGTCGCAGCAGTTCACCGTGCCGCTGCTGATGGAGCTGTTCGACCGTGCCCGGCAAATGGAGCGCATCGTCGCCCGCGGCGGCACGCTCGACTACCAGGGGCGCATCCTGGCCAGCCTGTTTTACGAGCCTTCAACCCGCACCCGACTGTGCTTTGAAGCCGCGATGCTGCGCCTGGGCGGACGCGTCCTCTCCACGGAACATGCGCGCGCGTTTTCGTCGGAGATCGAAGGCGAGCAGGTGGAAGACACCATTCGGATTGTCGGCAGCTACTGCGACTTGATCGTCATCCGCCACCATGAGACGGGCGGAGCCGCGCGCGCGGCGAGCGTCTCGCCGGTCCCGGTGATCAACGCCGGCGATGGCGATGGGGGACAGCATCCCACCCAGGCGCTGCTCGATCTGTATACGATCTACCGCGAGCGCCCTCTCGATGGCCTGAGCATCGCCTTCATTGGCGAGTTGGATCGCGGCCGCACGGTGCGGTCGCTGGCTTACTTGCTGGCGAAGTTCGACCGGGTAAAGATCTTCTTCGTAAGCCCGCGGGAATTGCAGATGAAGCCCGACATCCTGCAATACCTGGAGCGTCATGGTGTGCGTTACGAATTGCAGACCGAGATTGATCGTGTGGTCGGCCAGGTAGATGTGGTCTACCAGACGCGCATCCGGCCGCAGCGCGCCGCCGGCATCGGCGGCAGTATGCGCTACGCAATCGACTCATCTGTGCTGCGGCAGATGCGTCCCGACGCCATGATCCTGCATCCGCTTCCCCGCACAGTCGAGCTGGACAAGACGGTGGACGAAGATCCGCGCGCGATGTATTTCCGCCAGGCGGCGAATGGATTGTATGTGCGAATGGCTTTGCTCACGATGCTGCTGGACGAAAAATAGGTACTTAGCAATTAGCCGTTAGCACTGGGCCACTAAATGCTAATGGCCAAATGCTAATGGGCTGCACGAGGACATCATGCCGGTAATCGAACATCTCCTTACGAACAATTACATTGAGCTCGAAGAGCGGTATGGAGCTCACAACTACCACCCTCTCGATGTCGTGATCGAGCGCGCCGAAGGCGTCTGGGTATACGACGTGGACGGCAATCGCTACCTGGATTGCCTGGCATCGTATTCGGCGGTCAACCAGGGACACTGCCATCCCAAGATTCTGGCGACCCTCATCGACCAGGCGAGCAAAGTGACGCTTACTTCGCGCGCGTTTCGCAATGAACAGTTGCCGCTCCTCTACAAAGAGTTGCACGACCTTACGGGCTTCGACATGGCGTTGCCCATGAACTCCGGAGCCGAGGCCGTGGAGACAGCGATCAAGGCAGCCCGCAAGTGGGGCTACAAGGTCAAAGGCGTCCCGGATGGCAAGGCTGAGATCGTTGTTTGCGCCAACAACTTCCACGGACGCACCACCACTGTCATCAGCTTCTCCAGCGACGAGCAGTATCGCGACGGCTTCGGTCCTTTCACCCCGGGATTCAAGATCGTCCCCTTCGGCAACGCCCACGCGTTGCGCGGTGCGATCACCTCGAACACCTGTGCCTTCCTGGTGGAACCGATTCAGGGCGAAGCCGGAATCATCATTCCTCCCAACGGATATCTCAAAGAGGCCGCATCGATTTGCCGCGCTGCGAACGTGCTCTTCATCGCGGATGAGATTCAGGCGGGCCTTGGCCGTACGGGCAGGTTGTTTGCCTTCCAGCATGATGGCGTGCGCCCTGATCTAGTCATCATCGGCAAAGCGCTCGCCGGCGGTTTCTATCCGGTCTCTGCCGTGCTCGGATCGAAGGACGTTCTCGGTGTATTCAAGCCGGGCGACCATGGGAGCACTTTTGGAGGTAATCCGCTGGGCTGTGCGGTGGCGCGAACCGCCTTGCGCGTCCTGACCGGGGAAAAGCTGATCGAGCGCTCGGCGGAGTTGGGCGGCTACTTTCTGGAAAAGTTGCAGGCGATACGCAGCCCACATGTGCGCGAAGTACGCGGCAGGGGCCTATGGATTGGCATCGAACTGAACAAGCCGGCGCGCCTGTTCTGCGAGCGGCTGAAGGACCTGGGTGTGCTGTGCAAAGAGACGCATGAGAGGGTCATCCGGATCGCGCCGCCCCTCGTCATTACACGTGAGGAGATCGACTGGGCGTTGGAGCGTCTGAAGAAATGCCTGGTCTAGGGAAGCAGCTCTTTCCCCAGCAGTAAAGAGGCGCGGATCGCTCCGCGCCTCGCTCATTGCCTGGGTTTCGCTTACTTCTGCTTCGTTTGCTTTTCCGCCGTTCCGCCACCGCTCTGGGCAACAACCTCATTCGGGTTCTTTAACAACTGCAAGGCTTGGGCGGTCGTCAGGTTGGAGGGTACAGGGCGGAAGTCGCTCATGGTCTCGTTTGAGTCAATTGTCAGACTCTTGAAAATGAGAATCTTACCGTTGAACTGCAATCTCTCCTGCGTCTCTTCCCACTTGCCTTCACCCACCTCGGCCTGATGGATGATGAACTTCCCGCCCTTAAACAACCGGCCCAGGATGCCCCATCCAAAGTCAACATCTCTAAATAGCTCGCCGTTGATCTCAGCGATTCGCATTGCCGTCTGGTCAATGACCATGTCGCCCTCCATACCTTCCAGCGGACGAGTTTCACGGGTAGGCGCATTCCATCCCGGCTTGGCTTTGAATGCCAGGTGAACCAACTCATGATCATTGGGTCCCTTGGTGATGCCGGTCACGGTATAGTTGAACGCGTCCGGCAGGCTCCTCATAAGCGTGATCGATCGCTGGTCGTCGGCGCGGTTGGCCTGGCGCTTCTTGCGGCGAGCCTCAGTGTCGTAGGCATAGCTCTTCATCTGCTCGTCAGCTTCGGACTGTTCGTCGGCGGTAAGGGGTCGTCCATTCTTTGCAATCGTCCGGCTCAGCCCGCCCTCGGTGGTCTCAATGTTCTCCGTCGTGAGGGAATGGTCTTTCCACTCAGTGTGGTCCTTGTAGATGAAAAACGGAGGCTTGGTGGGACCGGTGGCGGCGATTTCGTTCTGCGTCGCGCGGCGCACCAGGTCCACGGGATTGATGTTCTGCTGTTGCGCGGCGGCTACCTGCCAACTGCAAAATACGGCAGCCAGCCAACAACTGGTAACCGCTATTCGCATTTGGAACCTGGCCATCATCAGGTATAAATGTAATCCTTTCCCACTCATTTAGACTGCGCAAGGTGGTCCCCCAGTTGCTTTTTTTGCAATCGGGAGTTGAGGTGGACTCGGGCGTCGCCGAAAAGGCTCTCACCACGGAGGCACGGAGTAGCCGGACCACCATTCACTGGCTATCTTTCATAAATGGCGGAGCTGAACCCCGCTGGGCCTAAGGCTCGGCATTTCCTTGGTTTTTTGCGGCACGGCTGAAGCCGAGCCCTTTCAAACCAGATTTGTGAGATAGCGTCTGACCACTAACCACCGACCCTACTAGCCACTGTTTTTACGGCCTTGTATCTGGCACGGTAATTGCTCAGAACATGTGGGGCAGCGCCTCGGCAACAATCATGGCCAGCACGATCAACGCGCCGCCAAAGGCTTGCCGGGAAGACATCGGCTCCTTCAACCAAAAAACGCTCAGAATCGCGGCCACCACCGGCTCCAAGGAGAAGAGAATGGCCGCCTCGGTTGGGCCAAGCTTGGTTTGGGCGGTGGCCTGCGCCCAGAAGGCGAAGACCGTCGAGAACGTTGCCAGATAAAGCGTGGCCAGCAGCGCCGGCCAGCTCGTCAATTGCTGTAGCAGGTTTTGAGTTCCTGCTCCTGACGGCTGCAGGGCCGCGATGGCAACCGAGATGACGCCGCAGACAATGACTTGCGAGCTGGCCAGCAGCCACGAGTCCGACCTGCGCGTGAACCTGCCCATCAATACGATGTGCACTCCGCAAAGAAAGGCGCAGCCCAGAGTTTCCAGGTCGCCGCGGTTCATCTTCCCGAAAACGCCCCCGAGGGCGTTGCCCGACCACCCTGCCGCCGGCGACTGCACCAGCAGGTACAAACCATAGGTGGCGATCACGGCGCCTAGCAACGACGTGAGCTTCACTCGCTGGCCGATGGTGACCGCGATCAACGGCGTGAATAGCACATACAGCCCGGTAATGAAGCCCGACTTCGCCGTGGTGGTGAAGCGCATGCCATCGGTCTGGAGCCAGAAGAGCACGGCCAACACGATCCCCAGCCAGATGCCGTCTATGACACCGCGCTTTTTGATGGGAATGGCCCTCCCGCGCACGATGATGACCATCAATACGCCTGCGACGACGAATCGCATGGCCATCAGCACGCCGACCGACATGCCGCTGCTCAGCGCGATCCGGGTCGCGGGAAACCCCAGGCCCCAGATCACCGCCGTCGCGGCAATGATGAGGACGGCGGCGCGGTGGGAGATTTCGGCGGATTGGTGTCGGTCGGTGGTCACGACTAGCAGGATAAACGGGGATTTACGCGGATGACGCGGATGCGGAGGGCAGAAGATGAGGCGAAAAAAACACTCGCCTCTAGCCGTCGTGCAGCTCTGTATTATCCGCGACAATCCGTGCGATCCGCGGTTCGATTTCCTGCTTACAGCGTCGGGCTCTTCTCCTCGATCAGCCGCTTCACTCGCGCGATAAATTCGCCAATCGGCACCGAGCCCTCGGCCTTCTCCTGACCGCGGACGCGTACGTTGACCTGCATCGCGTCCATCTCCTTGTCGCCGACGACAAGCTGGAAGGGCACCTTCTGCATAGCGTGCTCGCGGATCTTGGCGTTCATCTTCTCGTTGCGCAGGTCGACATGCACGCGCACGCCTTCGGCCTTCAGCTTCTCGCCGACTTCATTGGCGTACGCGTGGTGCTTCTCGCCGATCGGAACGATCGCCACCTGCACCGGCGATAGCCAGACAGGAAATGCCCCGGCATAGTGCTCGATCAGCACGCCGAAGAAGCGTTCGACCGAGCCGTAGAGTGCGCGGTGAACCATCAGCGGCTGATGGCGCTTGCCGTCTTCGCCGACGTACTCCAGCTCGAAGCGCTCGGGCAGGGTGAAGTCGAATTGCACGGTCGACAGCTGCCACAACCGCCCGATGGCGTCGACCAGCTTGATGTCGATCTTCGGCCCGTAAAATGCGGCTTCGCCGGGAATCAGCTTGTACTCGATGTCGCGCCGCTTCAGCGCCTGCTCCAACGATCGCTGCGCCAGTTCCCATTGCTCGGGGCGCCCGGCGTAGGTCTTCTGATCGTTCGGGTCCCAGGTCGACAGTTCGACCTGATATTGATCGAAGCCATAAGTCTTTAGCACCGCCAGCGCAAAATCGATGCAGCCCACGACCTCGTCTTCAATCTGCTCCGGAGTGCAGAAGATATGCGCGTCGTCCTGGGTGAATCCGCGCACGCGCAGCAGCCCGTGCATCACGCCCGAACGCTCGTAGCGATACACGGTACCGAGTTCTCCCAACCGCACCGGCAGATCGCGATACGACTTCAGCGAATCGCGATAAATCAGGATGTGGAACGGACAATTCATCGGCTTCATGCGATAGTCGGCGTCGTCCAGTTCCATCGGGGTGAACATGTTCTGCGCGTAGTAGCCTTCGTGGCCGCTGGTCTTCCAGAGATCAACACGCGCCACATGCGGCGTGTACACCAGCGAATAGCCGCGCTTCAGGTACTCAGCGCGCATCCAGTCTTCCATCTCTTTGCGGATGAGGCCGCCCTTGGGATGCCAGAAAATCAGCCCTGGCCCCGCAAGCTCCTGAATGGAAAACAGATCAAGCTGCTTGCCCAGCACGCGATGATCGCGCTTCTTCGCTTCTTCCAGTTTGTTGAGATAGTCGTCGAGCTCCTTCTTCGAATAGAACGAAGTGCCATAGATGCGCTGCAGTTGCGGGTTTTTCTCATCACCCAGCCAGTAGGCTCCGGCAACATTGAGCAGCTTGAATGCCTTGATGCGCCCAGTCGACGGAATATGCGGCCCGCGGCAGAAGTCGGTGAACTTGCCGGTCTTGTAGATGGAGATCTTCTCGTCGGGCGCGGTGAACTGCTCGATGAAGTGGCACTTCATGAAGTCGCCTTCCGACTTAAAGCGCTCCAAGCCTTCCTGTCGGGGCAGGAACTCGCGCGCGTAGGGCAGGTCCTGCCTGGCCAGCTCCTGCATTTTCTTCTCGATCGCCTCCAGGTCCTCAGGCGTGAAGGGCTTCTCGCGATAAAAATCGTAGAAGAACCCGCTCTCGGTGGCGGGCCCGTGTCCGAGCTTGGTCTCGGGGAAGAGCTCCAAAACAGCCGCCGCCATAAGGTGGGCGGACGAGTGGCGATAGACTTCCAGCGCCTCGGGATCGCGCTCGGTGAGGATACGCAGCTCGGCATCGCTCTCCAGCGGACGCGCGAGATCTACCAGCCTGGCGTCATCGGTCACGGCCGGCGTCGTGCTTGCGGCTTCGACCTTGGCAGCCGGCTTGTTTCCGTTGCCGCCGGCTCCATTGGGCGACACCGGCCGGATTTGGGCAACCAGGGCCGCATCCGCCAGCCGCGGGCTGATGCTCTTGGCAATCTCCAGCGCGGAAGTCCCGCGCGGAACGTCTTTTACGCTGCCGTCAGGCAGTTTGATGTGAATGGTCTCGGACATAGGATCTTCCCGTTTGCTTAAGTTTCGATTTTATTAGGGGGAACGGGTCTGAAGGAAATCAACCCGCAACGTTACTCGCGGTTCGCTGATGTTCGCCGGGCGCGCACTTCGAGGTAAGTTGCGCCGACAAGCGCCGTGGCGCCGGTAAGGATGGCACACGGAATCGCCACACGAAGATAAGCATTACGCATATCGATCAGTCCACCGTGAATCATACCCCAGCCGACGGTGCCGAGAATGCCGAGGAACAGCCCGACCCCCATGCCGCCTGCGGTAAACAGCAGGGTCGCAAAGAGCACTCTGACAACCGACACGAAAACAACAGAGAATGCGCTGGGCTTTGCGGCAGGCAACGTCGAAACCGCCATGACGATTAGGTTACACCAATCTGCGTAAACGCCCGGTGGCGCCGACGGTCTGATTGCGAGTGGGTTACAATCGGTTTCCATGTCGCAGATGTCTCAAGCCATAACGCGCACGCCCGCGGAAGTGGTCCGCATGACTCCGGTCACGCAGGCCAGCAACGGCATTTGCTATGCCGTTTCGGGCGAGGTCGCTGCATCCGCCCAGGACCTGGACCGGCTTGTCTCCGCGGTGCCACGCACGATTGCCGCGGCCCTGGGCCGCAAGGCGTATTACTTCGTGCCGCTCACCCTAAACCTGGGCGACGAAACCCTGATCGCCGACCGCTACGATGTGCAGCTTTCCGACAATGCCATCTGTCATCGCGACCATGACCTGGGCGATTCACAGTGCGTTTTCATTTCCACCCGGCTGATGGAAGACAGCTTTGCCATCGCGTTTGAGTTCTTTATCAATATCGGGCACAACTTTGTCGACCACATCGGCGTCTCCCAGGAATTTTCCGATCTTGTGTGGAAGCAGATACAGGACAAGGTCCGCGGAGAGACTTCGATGGACGCCTATGAGTTGCGCAAAGTCGCAACTACGAATGGCCCCGAGGCGGAGAAGGCGCGCCACGAGTACCTGCTCGCGACCTTTGCCGATGCCATTGCGGTTTACCTGCTTTCCCTGTATCTCGATGTGGACTACCACGAGCTGCGCGAGCGCGACTATCCGCTGCTGGCGCCCAACGCACTCGCCGAACGCTTGCGCAAAGTGAACGAACTCTTCCCAGCCAATCCGGGATATGAGTTTGCGATCTATCACCGAAGAAGGCAGTAGGAAAAGTTGTCGGTTGTCAGTTCTCAGCCGATACTTACCAGCGTTCGCATCATGCGATTGGCCAGGGAAACCTGGTTACTGACAACCGACAACTGAACAATGATTGCTCATCTACGCGGACGGCTCATCTCCAAGCATCCCAACCAGGCCATCATCGAGGCCGGAGGCGTGGGATACGATGTCGCGATCTCGATCCCGACCTTTTCCGAGTTGCCCGCGACCGGAAGCGATGTCGCTTTTCATATCCATACCCACGTGCGCGAAGATGCGCTTGCCCTCTACGGCTTTCTCCGAATCGAGGAAAAGCAGCTCTTCGAGAAGCTGATCACGGTCAGCGGCATCGGACCGAAGCTGGCCATTACCATCCTGAGCGGGATGGCCACGTCCGACATGGTAGGAGCGATCCGCACCAACGATCACACGCGGCTGACCCGGATCCCGGGCGTTGGCAAAAAGACGGCGGAGCGCATGTGCGTCGAACTGCGCGACAAGCTGGAGGGATTTGGCGAAGCCCCAGCGGCAAAGAGCATTTCGGCGGTGGAGGAAGACGTGATTTCCGCGCTGATGAACCTGGGCTATCAGCGTGGACTAGCCGAGAAAGCGGTCGAGCGCGCTGTCGCTTCAGCCGGGCGCGAGAACTTCGACGCAATCTTCAGAGCTGCGTTGGCGGGGCTATCAAAGTAAGGCGAGTCACTGAAACCGAGCCCTTTCATTTCTTCATCCGTCAATCGAAATCAAAAGCGTACAAATTACCCTGATTTAGGATTTGCGGCTGCGGGCGATGGCCTCGCGGGCTTCCTTGTCGGCGGTGCGGCGGCGCTCAGTCTCGCGCTTGTCCCAGGTCTGCTTGCCTTTGGCCAAGGCGAGTTCAACTTTGACCCTCCCGTTGCGGAAGTACAGCCGTGTGGGAATGAGCGTCAGGCCCTTCTGCTGGGTTTTGCCCATCAGCTTGTAGAGCTCGTTCTTGTGGACGAGCAGCTTGCGGGTGCGAACGGGCTCGTGATTAAAGATGTTGCCGTGCTCGTATTCGCCGATGTGCGCATTAATCAGCCAAAGCTCGCCGTCTTTGACCAGGCCGTAGGCGTCTTTTAGATTGGCGCGTCCTGCACGAATCGACTTGACCTCGGTGCCGCGCAAGGCGATGCCGGCCTCAAGCTTCTCCAGTAGGAAAAAGTTATGCGAGGCGGCGCGGTTCTGCGAAGCGTCGCGCTCGCCGCTGGAAATGGGATCGCGACGGCCTGCCTTGGGCTTCTCGGTAGTCGTGGATTGGGTTCGGCGGGCCATAGGGTGGAGTTGATTGTCTGTCGTCCCCACGGGACTTCGCGCGCTTAATGCAATACCACCCGCCGTTAAAACGGCGGGCTAAACTCAGGTGCGCCTACGGCGCACGAGATCGACGCTTTCGTATCCTAACACGCGGTTAACAAAGGCTGATCTGCGTGACTTGGAGTGCTATAATCGCGCCGATTTCACCTTTTTAACCTGCGACGAGTGGCGCGCGTTGCGCGAGCGAAGTATGCTCACATATTGCAGGCATTGAAGTCTGAAGTGACAGTCCGAATCCCGCCTTACGATACGGCGACGCGGGGTCGGAAATGTTCCGGAATCATAAGGATTGGAATGAAACGGCTCACCCGCGTCCTGGCACTGCTGCTGATATTCACTACTGCAGCAGTGGCCGCCGACAAAACCAAGCAAGCCAAGCAACTGTACAAGCAAGGCTTGGCGGCTGAGACCCGGCTCGATTACGTGGCAGCTTACAACTTCTACCACCAGGCATACGACCTTAAGCCGGACGATCTGACGTATCGGGCCTCGTTTGAACGTGTGCGCTTCCTGGCGGCGGCATCGCTGGTGCACCAGGGAGAGTTGCTGGTCAACAGCGGCAAATTGCAGGAGGCCCTGACGAACTTCGAGCGGGCACTGGGCATCGATCCTTCCAGCTTTATCGCGCAGCAGGAAGCGAACAAAGTGCGAACCATGTTGCTCAAGGAGCAGAAGGAGAAAGACGGGACAGCCCCACCGCCGACTCCGGCTTCGGAGCTGCACCAGCGCATGGAAGAGGCCGCCGGCCCGGTTGAACTGGCGCCGATTTCCAACACGCCGATCACGCTGAAGCTCAGCGAGGACAGCAAGACGGTCTATGAGTCGATCGGAAAACTGGCGGGCATCAATGTGCTGTTCGATCCCGATTACACCTCTCGCCGTATTCGTGTCGACCTGAACGGCGTCACGCTCGAGCAGGCGCTGGAAATCGCGGCGCTGGAGTCAAAGACCTTCTGGCGCCCAGTAACTCCCAACACGATCTTCGTGGCGGCCGACACTCCCGCCAAGCGCAAAGAACTGGAACAGAGCGTCATCCGCACCTTTTACCTCACCAACCTCTCGCAGCCGAACGAGCTACAGGACCTGGTTAATATTCTCCGCACTCTTCTCGATACCCAGCGTCTGCAGCAGTTCCCCTCGCAGCAGGCCATCGTGGTGCGCGGTACGCCTGACCAGATTGCGATGGCGGAAAAGCTGATCGACGATCTCGACAAATCGCGGCCGGAAGTGGTGGTGGAAGTCGTGATCATGCAGGTGCAACGCAACAAGCTGCAGAACTTGGGAATTCAGCCGCCATCGTCGGCCTCGGTCGCATTAGTCGATAACACCAGCACGACAACTTCGGCCACCGGCACCAATGTTGGAACCGGTAACGGCACCGTATCCACTACGACCGGAAGCACCACCGGCTCGATCAGTTTGAACACCCTGGCGAACCTGAACGCGACCAACTTCCAGGTGACGATTGGGGCTGCCACGGCGTACTTCCTGTACACCGACAGCAGTTCGAAGATCCTGCAGCAACCGCAGATACGCGCGCTCGACGGACAGAAGGCCTCGCTGAAGCTGGGTGAACGTGTGCCGGTAGCAACCGGTTCGTTCCAGCCCGGCATTGGCGGCGTCGGCATCAATCCGCTGGTGAACACGCAGTTTAACTACATCGACGTCGGCGTGAACGTTGACATCACCCCGCACATTCACGGTCTCAACGAAGTGACCCTGAAAGTTGCGATGGACATCTCGGCCGTCGACTCCTATCAGAACATTGGCGGCATTCAGCAACCGGTCATTGGGCAGCGAAAGATTGAACAGGAAATTCGCCTGAAAGAGGGCGAGGCCAACATCATGGGCGGCATCCTGGAGGAGACCGATACCAAGAACTTGCAAGGAATCCCCGGGCTTGCCCAGATACCGTTCTTCCGTTACCTGTTCTCGAACGAGCAGAAGAACCGTATCGACAATGAGCTTGTGTTTATGCTGGTACCGCACATTGTGCGAGCGCAGGAGATCAGCGCCGAGAACACCAAGGCCATCGATGTAGGCACCGCCAACGTCATTCAGCTGCGCAGGCCGAGCATTCTTCCGGAGACGACTCAGGTCATCAATTCGCCGGGTGTGGCCGCCCGCGAAGGTGGCTCGCAAGTGCCTCCAGCGCAGGCACAGCCTCCAGCAAGCGTGCCGAAGTCGCAAAACCTGCCGCAAGATCAATCACCGGCTTCGGCGCCTCAGGGCAGTGCGATCGTGAGTTTTGATCCTGCAAACCTGAATCAGGCCGTCGGCTCGACCTTCACCGTCAACGTAAGCCTGGTCGGAGCCCAGAACGTGTATTCCGTTCCCCTGCAAATTACTTACAACCCAAGCGTGCTGCAGTTACTGAACGTTTCCAACGGTCCGTTGTTGGAGCAGGATGGACAACCGGTCGCGCTGGTGCACCGCGATGATTCCATGGCAGGAATTCTGCAACTCACGGCCTCGCGTCCGCCGGGCGCAGCGGGAGTGTCGGGGAACGGCTCCGTCTTCACGCTAACGTTCCAGGCAAAGGCGGTGGGACAGTCGACGCTGAGCATTAATCGCGCCCAACTGAAGGATGCTGCCATGCAAACGCTGCCTGCGAGCGGATCACAAGCGATTGTGACCGTCCACTGAGCAATTCGTCTAATAAGAGAGTGGCGGGTTGCGGCATGGTGCCGTGCCCCAGGTGAGATTCGAGCCTCGCAATCGGATCTAGAATATTTGCAGTGAGTAGAAGCTTCTCACAATCTGACTGCGCGTTGGGCGGGCTCATGAGGCGAAGAGCGCGGCGGGAGAAATACCGCGACCGCGGCTTCACCCTGGTCGAGTTGATCGTCGCGATGACGATCCTGTCGATTCTGACAGCCGCGGCCGTGCCGGTGGTACGAGTCACCATCGAGCGCAACAAGGAGCGCGAATTGCGCCGCGACCTGTGGGAGATGCGCGACGCCATCGACCGCTACAAGGACGCGGCTGATCGAGGCGCCTTTCAGGTGAAGCTCGACAGCCAGGGTTACCCTCCGGACTTGGACACGCTGGTCAAGGGCGTTGATTCCAATGGCAAGAAGCTGCGCTTTCTGCGGCGCATTCCGGTCGATCCCATGACCGGCAAGACCGAATGGGGACTGCGGTCGATGCAGGACGATCCGGATTCCGATTCCTGGGGTGGACAGAACGTCTTCGACGTGTATACCAAATCTGAGGGCACGGGGTTGGACGGCACGAAGTACAAGACGTGGTAGATAGTTGCAAATGACTCGACGCTTTCGTCAACGCGGTTTTACTTTGATCGAGCTGATGGTGGTCATCAGCATCATCGTCATCCTGATGTCGATAGCGATTCCGCGTTACCAGGCATCCATACTGCGAGCGCGTGAGACCGTGCTGAAAGACGACCTGTATCAGATGCGTTCGGTCATCGACGAGTACACCTTGGACAAGCAGAAGGCGCCCCAGACATTGCAGGACCTGGTTGATGCCGGCTACTTCAGGGAGCTACCCAAAGACCCCTTCACCAACGCGCGCGACACGTGGGTGCCAGTGACGGATGACTCGCTGATGTCGCCTGACCAGACCGAGCCAGGGATTATCGACGTGCACAGCGGCAGCGAACAGACCTCCAGCGAGGGCACGGCGTACAACACGTGGTAGAAGCCGTCAGCTATCAGCTTTCAGCCGTCAGTAAAAGCTCGGTCCCGGATACAGCAAGCTCTCCTCTGTTCAGCGATTAATCCCGGCGTGCACCTGATGCGCCTTGTATCAGGGCACGGCTTCAGCCAGGCCAGAAGGCATTTCATGAATAAGTGGGCTTCAGCCCCCGCAGCCGTCGCTTTCACCGAGGCTGAAGCAATTGGGATTTGTCAGGCCTTCCGGCACGACCAAGGTCGTGCTCTGACGCAAGGCTGGACAAATCCGACGTTTCCGCAGAATGCAGGGCGTGTGCCCTGACACAAACTTCACTTCCCCTTGCGCGCCTCCACCTCGGCCAGCCAGCCACGACGTAGTTTCTCTTCGGGAACACTTGACAGATAGGGCTTGATATCGAGAATCGGCGTGCCGTCGAGCATGTCGATGCCTCGCACGCGCAGACGGCGGCCGTCGCGGCCCAGAAGTTCAACAGCGGTAAGCGCAATCGGATTCGGGCGTCGTGGTGACCGCGTGGCAAAGACTCCGTGCTCTCGATCATCGCAAGGCGGCTTGCCGCAAAGCTCGAAGCCTTCTGAGCGGTCAAAGACCCAGACGACAATTAGGTGGGAAAAGCCTTCGATATCCTTCAGGCCGGGCTCGAACTCGGGAAGGATTTCAAGCTCGCCTTCCGCATCATGCTTTGCGCCGAGGCCTTTGGGTATCTGGCTGGTCTCGGTGAAAGGACTGCGGACGTGACCGATGGGCTTGGGGGTGAACAAGGTCTGAGTCGCCACGAGGAAATAGTACGCCGGTTCTTGGGTGTCAGGTATCAGGCGTCAGGTTTCTGAGGTACTTGGTTAGGCGAACGACGAGGCTCGGTGATTCGAACATCGGCTTTGCCAGCGGAGGTCAACCGAGACCTGATATCTGATGCCTGAGACCTCTACATCACCGGCGGCACGGTGATGCCCATCACTCTCAGCACACTGATTAGTTCCCGGCGCACCACAGCCGCGGTGGCCAGCAGGAATTTCTTTCGCTCCGCGTCCTCTTCCGTCAGGATGTGATGGCGGTGGTAGAAGTTGTTGAACTGCTGCGCCAACTGGAAGGCATGCTTGGCGGCGTAGGCGGGCTCGGTCGTCGCAATGCACTGCTCGATGATGCTGGAGGTCTTGCCGGCCAGCAGCCAGAGCTCCCAGATTTCCGTGCCACTCTCATCCGCAAAGAAGCGCGCGAAATCCACTTCTGCGGCGAGCGCTTGTTCCGGCTCGATGCCCGCTTTGCGGAAGATGTTGGTCGCCCGCACCACCGCGTACTGGGCATAAGGTCCGGTTTCACCTTCAAACGCCAGCGCCTCTTTGAAGTCGAAGGCGATCACCGACTGCTTGGTGAACTTCAGCATGAAATAGCGCAGCGCTCCAATGGCGATTTGCTCGCTGATGCGCTGGCGCTCGGCGTCGTCGAGTTCAGGATGGCGGCTGTCGACTTCTTTCCTGGCTGCGGCGATCAGCGCGTCGAGCAGGTCATCCGCCTTCACTCCGAAGCCCTTACGTCCAGATACCTCAATGTAAGACTTGGCGCGGTCTTCCTCGCTCACCTCATAGCCAAGCTCAATGGCGCAACGCGGCGTCAACGCGACCATTTCGTAGGAGAAATGGGTGTAGTGCGCGGCCTGGCCGGTATACCCCAGCAGGCGCAGCGCTTCGATGACCGTGTTCTGCGGATCGCTCTGCCGCGAGTCGATGACGTTGTAGATCGCTGCCACGCCGCCAAAGTGAGGATGGTCGTGCAGACCCTGCTCGGCGGAAATCCATACCTCATGATCGTTGGGATAGCGATAGAAACGGCGATAGCCAAAGTCGCGGCCCAGCAGGCCAAACTTCCACAGGTGATAGGCGATGTCCTTGCCGACGTAGCCTACGGTGCCGTTGGAACGCACGATGACCTTGGCGTCTTCGTCGGGGCCATCGCCGGGAGTTTCCTGTGGGTGCCCCATCCCGGCTTCTTTTGCCGGGGTGGGACTCACAGATCTCGACCTGGCTGCCGGTCTGGTCATCACCCAGCAGCCCTTGTTCTTGCCTTCGTTCTCGAAGTACAGCACGCCCTTGTCCTTCAACTGCTGAAAGGCCAGGTCCCAGAAGTGGAGGCGCAGAATTTCGCTTTCGCGAGGCAGGAAGTCGTACTCAATGTCGAGCCGGTCCATGGTCTCGATATGGCGGCGCAGGACCGCGGTCGAGATAAGTTCGGCGACCTCCGCCAAGTCATTGCCTCCCTGCTCGATGGCGTGCAGGGTTTCCAGCCGAGCTTGCAGGTTTGCTTTGTCCTGTTCGTACCACTGCGATACCCGCGCATAGAGATCCCAGCAGTAGTAATCGAAGCGGGGCGTGCGCGCGATCAGCTCTTCAATCTCCTCCTTTGACTGGCACTCCAGGCGAACGAATCCAACCACAACGTCGGCGACTTGTACGCCGGTATTGTCGATGTAGTTCTGGACATCGACGGTATGACCTGCGGCGCGCAGCAGGCGAACAAAAGTGTCACCAAGGATTGCGTTGCGCAGATGACCGATGTGCGCGGCCTTGTTGGGATTGATGCTGGTGTGCTCGACCAGAATCTTGCCCGAGACGTCGGCAGCGCCTTCGCCATAGTGGTCGGTTGAGGTCGCAGTCTTGCCTCGCAGCAGTTGTTTCGCGGCAACGTCGCGCCGCAGGCGCGCATTGATGTATCCGGCACCGGCGACTTCGAGCTTCTCGAATCCCTCCGGCAGCGGGAACTCAGCGACGATCTCTTCGGCAATCTTGCGCGGCGGCTTGCGCAACTTTTTGGCGAGTTCAAACGACAGTGGCAGCGCAAACTCTCCCAGTTCGACCTTGGGAGGCTGCTCAACGACCAACGTTTGCAGTTCAAGCCGATATTTGTCGCGGAGAAACTCGCGAAAGCAGGCGGCCAGGAGCTTCTGTTTTTCGAGGTACACGGTGATTTTGAAGGGGCACGGCGTTCACGCCGGCCTGAGGACCGGTTTGAACCTGAAAGAAAGTCCAGTTTAACAAATCGACGCTGTTATTCACGTTTGACGCTGGCAAACGCGTTACCTATGATGAAGGTTCCTGCGAGCATTGACCTTCAGCGAGCCGTCTCCCATGCGAATTGCGTACCTCGACTGCTTCTCGGGCATCAGCGGCGACATGTTTCTGGGCGCGCTGGTGGATGCTGGAGTGCCGTTTGAGCTGCTGCAAAAGACCGTGGCTGACCTCAACATCGATGCTTCGGTGGGGCTGTCACGCGTGGACCGAGCGGGAATCTCCGCGGCTAAAGTTGATGTCATCGTACGGGGCGAAAAAGATATGCCGCGCGAGGGGTTCTGGACGGCACATCATCATGCGTCTAAAGACGATGCCCAACACGAGCATCTCTCGAAAAGCACTGGACCTTCGCACCAGCACAAACATCGCCGTCATTTGCAGGAGATCCTTGGCATTGTCACCGCCGCGCCGATCAGCGATCGTGCGAAACAAACGGCCAGCGACATTTTCCTCGCGCTGGGCACTGCCGAAGCCAAAGTTCACAACGTCGAGGTCAAGGAGATTCACTTCCACGAAGTGGGCGCCGAGGATGCCATCGTCGATGTAGTTTGCTCAGCCGTCGGAGCGGAAGCCTTGGGTGTCGAGCGTTTTTTCGCTTCTCCGTTGAACGTCGGTGGCGGAGTGGTGAAGTGCTCCCACGGAGTGATGCCCATCCCTACGCCCGCGACCCTGGAGCTGCTGAAACGCGCGCCGATCTATTCGGGAGACATACAGAAAGAGCTGGTCACGCCGACAGGAGCCGCGATCGTAAAGGTCCTGGTGAGCAGCTTCCAGGCACGTCCGAAGATGACGACGGAGACGATCGGCTACGGCGCGGGCTCGCGCAATTTTGAGGGCCAGGCGAATGTTCTGCGCCTGAGCGTGGGCGAGACAGTTGAGGCAGCGGACTCCACCAGCGAAGTGAAAAGCTCGGGCTCACGAGAAGAAATTTCAATTCTGGAAGCGAACCTTGACGACTTAAATCCCCAGTTGATCGGATACATTACCGAGCTAGCCTTGTCGCAGGGGGCGCTCGATGTCTTCACCGCGCCGTTGCAAATGAAAAAGAACCGTCCGGGAACGCTGCTGACCGTCCTGGCCAAGCCAGAAGACGAAGTCAGGTTGCGAGAAATAATCTTTCGCGAGAGCAGCACGCTGGGCATCCGCGTGCGCCGCGAGAGCCGCTACGTTTTGCCAAGGCGCCATCAGCCGGTCGCAACTCCGTGGGGCGAGGTGCGCATGAAGATTGGCGGCGTCAACGGAAGTGCTTCGACCTACGCTCCCGAGTACGAAGACTGCCGCCGCATCGCCGCGGAGCATCACCTGCCGCTCAAGACCGTTATGCAGGAGGCCATCCGGCGGTACCTGGACCAGAAGAATGGATAATCCCGCAAAGTTCTACATCACGACGCCCATCTATTACGTCAACGCGCACCCGCACATTGGGCACACGTATACGACGATTGTGTGCGACACCATAGCTCGCCGCCAGCGCATGATGGGCATGGACACCTTGTTCCTCACCGGGACCGACGAGCACGGGCAGAAGATCGAGCGCTCGGCCACCGCTGCCGGCTGCTCGCCGCAAGGAGTTTGTCGACAAGATTGCCGCTGAGTATCGCGAGCTCTGGGACCGCATGAAGTTGAGCTACGACGACTTCATCCGCACCACCGAGCCGCGGCATGTTCGCGGCGTGCAGGCGCTGTTCAGCCGACTGCAGGAGCGCGGCTACATCTACAAGGGCTCATACAGCGGCCAGTATTGCGTCTTCGACGAACTTTACGTCGACGCGGTTGGGCCGGGCGCGCCGTGCCCGGAGTGCGGCCGTCCGACCGAAACGGTTCAGGAGGAAAACTACTTCTTCAAGCTGTCAGCCATGGAAGACCAGCTGCTGAAGCTGTACACCGAGCAGCCCGACTTCATTCGGCCCGAGACTCGGCGGAACGAAGTGATTGCGTTCGTGCGCAGTGGATTGCGCGATCTTTCCGTCAGCCGCACCACCTTCAAGTGGGGCATCCCGGTTCCCGGCGATCCCAAGCATGTGATCTACGTCTGGCTCGATGCGCTGGCTAACTACATTACGGCCATCGGCTTCGGCTCCGACAAGGCGAAGGACCAGAAGAAGTTTGAGCGCTACTGGCCGGCCGACGTGCACATGATCGGCAAGGAGATCGTGCGCTTCCATTGTGTCTACTGGCCGGCGTTTCTGCTGGCGGCGGAACTGCCCCTGCCGAAGTCCATCATCGCCCACGGCTGGCTGCTGTTCGAAGAGAGCAAGATGTCGAAGTCGCGCGGCAACATTGTGCGCAGCGAAACCATTCTCGACACCCTCGGCGCCGACACGCTGCGCTACTTCCTGCTGCGCGAGATCGTCTTCGGCAGCGACGGGTCGTTCAGCTTCGATGCGCTGGTGCAGCGCTTCAATTCCGACCTGGCCAATGGATTGGGCAATCTCTCCAGCCGCACCCTGAGCATGATCGCGCGCTACTTCGAAGGGGAGGTGCCTTATCCGTCGAATGAGCGCACAGCCGATGATTTGGCGATTGCTCAGCTCGCAGATCAGACGATCGTCGATTTCAACGCGCAGTTCGAGCAATTCCAGTTCTCGCGCGCGCTGGAAACGGCCTGGGCTTTGGTCGCCGCGGTGAACAAGTACATCGTGGAAAACGAGCCCTGGACCATCGCCGAGAAGCCCGGGCAGGACGCACGCGCGCGGCTCGGGACTGTTCTTTACACGTCTGCCGAGGCATTGCGAGTCGTCACTGCCCTGGCGCACCCTGTCATCCCGGAATCGACAGCGCGCATCTGGCAGCAGCTTGGACTTGGCGATATCGCCAAGTTGAATTTGCGCGAACTGAAGTGGGGACAGCTACCGCTCGGTACGAAGTTGGGCAAAGTCGAAGCTGTCTTTCCGCGCGCCGACAAGAGCACGGTCGAAAAGATGCAGCAGATAGAGCAGGAGCGCTCGACAACCAGCGAAGCGAAGGCGGAAGCTCCAGCAGAACAGGCGCAAGCCGGACCCGATCCGACTTTGCCCGCCACAGCCGCGCCGGCCCCCGACAACAGGATCACGATCGATGATTTCCTCAAGGTCGAGTTGCGCGTCGGCGAGGTGAAGGTCGCGGAGAAAGTAAAGGGCGCCGACAAGCTCCTGCGTATGGAAGTGGACATCGGCACGGAGGTCCGCCAGATCGTCGCCGGCATTGCGAAAGCATACGAGCCCGAGAAGCTGATTGGGCGCAAGGTCGTCATCGTTGCCAATCTGCAGCCGCGCAAAGCTCCGCGGGCTCGAGTCGCAAGGCATGATCGTCGCGGCATCGCTCGGCGACGAAGGTCTGCCGGTGCTGGCGGGATTCCTGGAAGACGTGCCGATTGGGGCGAAGCTGAAGTGAGCCGCTTTTGGTTTTTGGCTTTTGGCTCTTCGCTTTTGACTTTTCGCAAGGAGTAAATGGTCTTGGTTCGAATGAGACCCGCTTCGGCAGTGCAAAGAGGTTTGGGAAGCGGTATGGCTAAGAGCTAAGAGCCAACAGCCAATAGCTTCTTCATGTACATCGACTCCCATTGCCATCTCGAGAACAAGCGCTTCGACTCCGATCGGGCGGATGTGTTCGCGCGGGCGCGCGCTGCCGGCATCGAGGCGTTGCTCGCCATCGGCAACGGTGACGGCCCGGGCACCGGCACGCTCGATTGTGCCGTCAAGCTGTCGCAGCAATATGACTGGGTCTATGCCACCGCGGGAATTCATCCCCACGAAGCAGCACTGGCAAAGCAAGCCGACTTCGACGAGCTCGAGCGATTGGCGCGCGAGCCCAAGGTGCTCGGATGGGGCGAGATCGGTCTCGACTACTATTACGACCACTCTCCGCGCGACGTACAGCAGCGCGTCTTCGTCCAGCAGATGGAGATGGCGCGGGTAGCGAAGCTGCCCATCATCATTCACAATCGGCCGTCCGACAATAGCGAAAATGCCTGGGACGATTTGCTGCGCCTCATTCGCGAACACTGGGCTTCGTCCGGGCTGGGAGGCGTGCTGCACTGCTTTACCGGCTCGGTGGAGAATGCCAAAGCGGTTCTGGACTTGGGATTCGTCGTTTCCTTCGCGGGCATGGTCACGTATCCCAAGGCGCAGAACATTCGCGATGCCGCGCTTGTTGTCCCGCTCGACCGCATGTTCATCGAGACCGATTCGCCTTATCTCGCTCCCATTCCATATCGCGGCAAGCGCAATGAGCCGGCGTATGTTGTGGAGGTTGCGCGCACGATTGCCGAGTTGCGAGGAATTTCCCCAGAGGAAATCGGCCAACAAACTTCCCAGAACTTCTACAACTTTTTTGGTCTGCAGAAATCAAACTGACGTGATAGCCTGCGGGCTCACAAGGGTTTTCCGGCGGCGTTGAGCACGACGCCCCAGGGGCCGGTTGGTTGCAGCCTTGCTACACTGAACATATGCCCGAGAACACATTCGACATTGTGAGCAAGATCGACCTGCAGGAAGTTTCCAACGCCATTCAACAGGCGCTGAAGGAGATCCACCAGCGGTACGACCTGAAAGACTCCAAGTCGGACATTCAGATGGAGGGTTCGGAAGCCCTGATCCTCGCTTCGGCAGACGATTTCAAGCTCAAAGCGGTCAACGACGTTTTGCAAAGCAAGCTGGTGAAGCGCGGAGTGCCGCTGAAGGGATTGCAGTACGGCAAGATTGAGCCGGCCGCGGGGTCAACCGTGCGCCAGCGGGTTACGTTGCAGCAGGGTATTCCGACCGAGAAGGCGCGCGAGATCGTGAAGGCTATCAAGGACTCGAAGAAAAAGGTCCAGGCATCAATTCAGGGCGACTTCGTGCGGGTCAGCGGCAAGGACCGCGACACGCTTCAGGACATCATCGCGCTGCTGCGGCAAAAAGATTTCGGCATCGACATGCAGTTTACGAACTATCGATCCAACTAACGGGGCGAAACGGTTGAACACAACGGTAATTCGCAACGCGAAAGAAGTATTCGACCTGCTGCACGATGACCTGGCGGCCATTGAACGTGAGTTCGGCCGCGACACGGTTTCGAGCGTCGGCGCGATCACGGAGATCGGGGAATATCTCCGCGCCGGCGGTGGCAAGCGCCTCCGCCCTGCTCTGCTGTTGCTCTCCTGCAAGCTGATGAACTACACCGGGCACGGCGCCATCAGACTCGGCGCCGTGGTGGAAATGATCCACACCGCAACCCTGGTGCACGACGACATCATTGACGAGGCGCAGACCCGTCGCGGGCGGCCCTCGGCCAATACGCAGTGGGGCAACTCGAAGTGCGTGCTCGCCGGCGACTGGTTATACATGCAGGCCTTCAAGGTCTCGCTGCAGGAACGCAACTTCCAGGTCCTCGATACCCTCATCGACCTCACGCAAGCCATGGTCGAGGGCGAACTGCTGCAGATTGAGCGGCTCGGCAAGGCCATCACCATCGACGAGCACTTTGAGCTGATCCACCGCAAGACTGCTGTGCTGTTCTCCGTCTGCATGAAGCTGGGCGGGATACTTGCGCGAGCGAGCGAAACCGATCAGCAGAAGCTGGCGGACTATGGAAGCAATCTGGGCATGGCGTTTCAGATCGTGGATGACGTGCTGGACCTGACCGCATCCGAAGAAGTGCTGGGCAAGCCCGTCGCCAGCGACCTGCGCGAGGGCAAAGCGACCATGGCCGTGCTACATGCGCTGGAGCGCTGCACCCGCGCCGAGCGGGTCACCATAGAATCGGTTCTATGCAACGGCGGATTCAATGGGATTGCTCCTGCCGACATCGTTGCCATTCTGCGCCGGCATGGATCGATAGATGCCGCTTACGAACGCGCCAATGAGTTTGCCAATCAGGCGCGCCAGTCGATCTGCACCTTCCCCGACTCGGAGATCAAGCGCGTGCTGCTGTGGGTGCCGGAGTTCGTGGTGGAGAGGCAGAGTTAGAAAAGCAGCAACTAGCAATTAGCAGCTAGCAATTAGCGGTCATCGTAAGCCAGTTTGCCTTGTATCAGGGCATGGCTTTAGCCGTGCCGAAAAACTTCCTTTGAGACTTGTCATCCTGAGGCGACTTCAGTCGCCGAAGGACCTGCTTTTGTGTCGTCCCTGAAGGGACTCGGCACGCGACTACGATCCTACCCAGCACTCCGCTCTGCTCCGTGCTGGGCTATCATTGTGGTCGCCCTCCGGGCTCAGACCGTCGAGGATTGGTCTGGTTCGCTCAAGCATAATCTTCCCGTCCTCAATCGGAGGAACTCAAATCTAATCGCCGATTGCTAACGGCCAAATGCTAAGTGCCAATCGCTGATTGATAGTTGCCCGAAGCTACTCGCTATACTCTTCCCATGGCTGCTCCTCAAGAAGTCGAAATTAAGTTCCTCGTTGCCAGCATTAAAGATCTGGAAGGCAAGCTGAAGAAGCTGGGCCTTCGCTGCGTCACGCCATCGACGCACGAGGTCAATACGCTCTACGACCTGCCCGGCCAGAAGCTGCGCCGCAAAGGAGAGTTGCTTCGCCTGCGCAAATATGGCGATACGTGGAAGCTGACGCACAAGGCCAAGGCGCTGCCAGGGAAGCACAAGTCACGCGCGGAGTTGGAGATCACGGTGTCGGACGGCAAGCAAACCGATGAGATTCTGCGGGCGCTCGGCTACGCGCCGACATTCATCTATGAGAAGTTCCGCTCCGAGTGGAGCGATGGTGAGGGCCACGTTGTGCTCGACCACACGCCCATCGGGGACGTCGCTGAGATCGAAGGCAAGCCGCGCTGGATCGACCGCACGGCGAAGGCGCTCGGAATTGGGAACGCCGAGTACATCACCAAATCGTATTCTGAACTTTTTTTCGACTGGAAACGTAGAACCAAGCGGAAGGCAATGAATATGACCTTCCGCGAGATTGGTGGCCGCGCAAGGGCTGGGGATGGTCAATCAGGTTCGAAACCAACTGACCGTACCACCCGGCCATCGCGCTCGCAATAGAGTTCCGCGGAAGCCGACACCGGCTCCGGAGTTTAGACCTCGCCGGGCCTGAACCGGAGCCGGAAAGGCGTGGGACGCAGTTGTCAGGATCAGTTGTCGGTTGTCGGAAATTCCTGAGCACCGTCAGGCGCTTCGCTCAAATCTAGCTTCATCGGATCCGACGTACTCCGAAATTTTCTTCACAAGTGAATCGTAAGCTGCCGCGGGGATTACCCCTTCAATGGTCTGCCTACCCGGAGAACGGCTTGTGATGGAATTAACAAGCCCACCCGGCGCTACGAGCTCCTGAATCGAGAATCCCGTAAATTCTTCTGGGACGTGAATTCGAATTGTGCGGTCACTGTTGTTCGACATCCGTTGTGCTCAGCCTGGGTAGTGTCCCGTGATCCTCCGAATCAATCCATGCGCACGATGAAACCAGCCCGTCCCCGGCAAGAACATGAACGGGCATTCCCCGGGAATCACCGACATACCTTTCGATTTGCAAAAGCGGACTGCCTCATCACTCACTGCACCGCCCTTCGTGCCGGCGCGATACATCCAAACCCGCGTAACGCCGGCCTTGGCACACTCGCGTACCACCTGTTCGGTTACATGCGGAGGCGTCATCAGGATGGCACCGTCGGCGCCCGGCTGAATGTCTTGCACGTGAGCAAAGCAGAGCTCGCCGTCGACGTCATGCAAATCCGGATTGACGGCGACGGCATCGTAGCCGCGATCTCGCAATTCATGGAGCAATGTCCGGGAGAAGTCTTTCGGGTTGTGCGAGACACCTACAACGGCAATGCGCTCCTGCTCCAGGAAGTCGTTAATCGCTGACATCGCAGACATGGCGGAAACTCCTTGCCTCCCATTCTGCTCCTGCGCGCATTGGCGGACAAAGCACAGACAGCGTCTGCGTCCCGATTCGGAACCTATTTCATCGCAGCTTCGACAATCGCCGGTTGCCGCTCTCCCACACGATGAAGAACCGCACCTGCGATCAAAGGCAGCCCCACGGTCGCATCCAGCAGTACCTCGGCGAACTTGCCCCCCTCCTCGGGAGGAACAAACTTGCCCCACGATACGGCCTCGCTGTAGGTGCATCCGGAGAGGCCTCCCCAGTTCACCGGCTCGGGACAGATGCGCACGCCATAGCTGAAGCGCTTGAGCGGAAGGTCTTCGCCCCCGCGCCGGTGGCGCAGCTCGATGAACGGCCCGAACTGCTGCGCCCAGTTGCGGGGCACGCCGCCGCCGATGGTGAAGATGCCCAGGCGCGTCTGCTTCAGCAAAGTTTCGGCGTAGAACTCCAGATCTTCGAATGGGTCCCAGTGCAACGTGGGCATGTTGTTCTTGCGTCGCCAGCGATTGTGCAATGCGAAGTCCAGCCCGATTTCCGAGTCGCTGAAGGCGGGCACAAACACGGGCACGTTCTTCTCGAACGCCGACTTGAGGATGCCGCGGTCTTTTACGTGCTCGCTCAGGTAGCGGCCGATCTCGTGGTTCAGCTTGTACGAGCAGATGACCTCGCTTGCGTCCCAGCCCTTCAGGATGCGGGCGACTATGGTCTCGACGAAGTCGAGATTGGTTTCCGGCTCCAGCGTGTCGTAGACGCGGTTGTAGCCCGCCTCGTACAGTTCCAGGTCGTCCATGCGGGGGTCGTAGCGGAAGTGCGAGCGTCCGGCGGCTTCGACCAGCCCGTGCGCCATGAGCGCGCCGGTCGAGATGACCGCGTTGACCACGCCGCGATCGATGAGCTCGGTGATGATCAAGCCCTGCTTGGCGACGGTCATTGCGCCGGCCAGTGTCATCACGATGAAGCACTCTTTGTCGCGGGCCATGGCCTCAAGCACATCCGCGCCCTCGCCCACCTGGCGTCCGGTAAACGACGTGGCGCCCATGCCGCGGACCAGTTCATCGACGGAGTGAACTTTCGTCAGGTCGAGCGGCGCCAAGCGGAACAAGTTTGTCGGAGACCGGATCGTGCAATACGCGGTCGATTCCTTCACCATGAGAGTCGTGCTGGTCGTGCATTTGTTCTACCTCGGGCTCACGATTTGCGCGGCGGGAAGTGCTCGCGCCAAAGATGCTCAACGTTCGCTGAATACTCGAAGGTACAGTCTGCTTGCAACGTCGTCAACGCGCGAGCACCTTGTAACTTGCCGTTAATCTGGCGCATTCTGCGACGGGTTTAGCGAATGCTATTCTTGTCGTTTGATTCCCGGCTGGAGAGAAAGAAAACTTTGGCAGCGAAGAATTTCACCATCGGGATTGTGCAGATGTCCTGCACGCCCGAGCCCAATGAGAACCTGGAGCGCGCCATCGCGCACATTCGCGAGGCGGTGAAGCAAGGCGCGCAGCTCATCTGCCTGCCCGAGCTGTTTCTCACTCAGTATTTCTGCCAGCGGGAAGACCATACGCTCTTCGATCTCGCGGAGCCGATACCCGGTCCGACAACAAAGCGTCTCGGCGAGGTCGCCCGCGAGCTGAAGGCGACGATCATTGCGTCGCTGTTCGAGCGGCGTGCGCCGGGCTTGTATCACAACACCGCGGCCATCATCGACGCGGGCGGCAAGGTCGACGGCCTGTATCGCAAGATGCACATTCCCGACGACCCGCTCTATTATGAAAAGTTCTACTTCACCCCCGGCGACTTAGGCTTCAAGGCCTTCGAGGCGGACTTCGGAAAGTTCGGCACGCTGGTGTGCTGGGACCAGTGGTATCCCGAGGGCGCGCGCTTAACGGCAGCGCAGGGCGCGAGCGTGCTGTTCTATCCCACGGCGATCGGCTGGCATCCTGACGAGAAGGCGAAGTACGGCGAAGCGCAGTACGACGCGTGGCGCACGATTCAGCGCGCTCATGCCATCGCCAACGGCGTCTACGTGGCGGTTCCGAACCGTGTGGGATTTGAGACGGGAAACATTCGCGGCAACGAGGCGCCTGGCAAGGGGCTGGAGTTCTGGGGCGGATCGTTTATCGCCGGCCCGTTCGGCGAAGTCGTGGCGGAGGCCCCGCACGACAAGGAAGCCATACTCGTGGCCGAAGTCGATATACAGCGCATGGAAGACGTGCGGCGCAACTGGCCGTTCTGGCGCGACCGCCGTGTCGATGCGTACGGCGGCATCACGCAACGATTTCTGGTTTAGATAGCTCGGTGATTTCGGGCACTGAAGTCCGCATACTTGAGAAAGAGGTCTTTTTCAGCACGACCTGGCAGATCGCTGAAAAGTCGGTTTGATGAGCTTTGTATCAGGGCACGGCTTTTTAGCCGTGCCGAAAGCAAGCCACTTTGTTCGGGCCTTGAGGCTCTGAGGGTTCCCGCGGGGGCTGAAGCCCGTCGTCTTCCGACGGCCTGCGGCCCGCCTGAAGTCGTACCCTGATACAAAATATTCCGAAATCGACTTTTTAATAGTTCTAACGGTCGTGTCCTGACGCGAACCTTGATCAATTCCATTCCATCGCAAACCCCTGCCGCGCTGGGCTATCGCATGCCCGCCGAGTGGGAGCCGCACGACGCCACGTGGATCGCCTGGCCGCACAACCGCTCCGACTGGCCCGGCAAGGTTCGAAGCGATCCCATGGGTCTATGCGGAGATCGTGCGCCATCTCTCCCGCAGCGAGCGCGTCAATATTCTGGTGAACGATGAGACGGCGGAGGCGAAGGCGCGCGAGGTGCTCGTCCGCGCGAATGTTCTGCCGCAAGAAGCGGTCGAGCCGGGCAAGCCATCGGGCAAGGTTGCGTTCGTGCATATCTCGACGAATCGTGCCTGGACGCGCGACTACGGGCCGATCTTCGTCAAGCGCAAGGTCAAACGCAAGTCGAGCAAAGATGGCCAAGCTTCCATCGGTCGCGGCTACCGCATGGCGCTTTAATGCCTGGGCCAAGTACAGCGATTGGAAGCTGGACGCTCCGGTGTCAGCCGAACTGGCGGAGCGCCTGAACATGCCGCACTGGAAGCCGATGGTCACCATCAACGGCACGCCAAAGCGGGTGGTGCTCGAGGGCGGCAGCATCGACGTTAACGGCCGCGGCACGCTGATCACGACAGAAGAATGCCTGCTCAGCGAAGTGCAGCAGCGCAACCCCGGCCTGTCGCGCGCGGAACTGGAGCGAATCTTTGCCGACTACCTTGGCGTAAGGAAGGTCATCTGGCTGGGGCGCGGCATCGCCGGTGACGATACGCACGGCCACGTCGACGACATCACGCGCTTCGTCGCGTCCGAGCACGGTGGTGACGGCCTACGAGGAAGACCACAGCGACCCGAACCACGAGCCGCTGCGCGAAAACTTCCGCAAGCTGACCAGAAGCACCGATCAATCCGGCAAGCCGCTGCGCGTGGTAAAGCTTCCCATGCCCGCGCCCGTGGTCTTCCGCGGACAGCGGCTGCCGGCCAGTTACGCGAACTTCTACATCGCCAACCGGGCGGTGCTGGTGCCAGTCTTCAATGATCCGCACGACCGCATCGCGCTGAACGTGTTGGCAGAGATCTTCCCCAAGCGGCAGATCGTGGGAATCTACTGCGGAGATTTCATCTGGGGACTGGGCGCGATGCACTGCATGACCCAGCAGCAGCCCGCGCCTTAAAGGAAACTCTCACCACAGAGACACGGAGGATACCGAGCAAGACGTCGCAAACGTGCGTTGACGAATATCTCTCGGTGTCTCCGTGCCTCCGTGGTCTTGCTTGAGCTTATGCCCGCGCCGCCGTGGACGACGAACTGCTGGTGCCTGTCGCAGGGGCGCTCTCAACTTCCTTGGCTTCGCCATTCACCTTCTGGCCGGCCTTGCGGATGTCGATACCGCCTTTAAAGTAGGCGCCGTCCTCGATGCTGATGCGCTGCGCGACAATGTCGCCAGTCAGCGAGCCTTCCGTCCGAATATCCACGCGGTCGCTGGCCGTCAGGTTGCCGCGCACCTTCCCCAGTACGACGATCTCGCGGGCTGCGATGTTCGCCGAAACCACACCGTTGCGGCCCACCGTCACGCGATTGCCGGGCAAGGTGATGGAGCCTTCCACGCGCCCATCGATGTAGAGCGATTCAGAACCGGTAACCTCACCCTTGATGACCAGCGATTTGCCGAGGGTCGCCTGCTCCTGGGTGTTCAGCGGAGGGTTCGCGGGACGCGGGGACGGGACCTGCGGCTCAGGCACAAAGCTGCGTGGAGGTTCCGGGGTTCGGGAGGGTTGGGGATTGGGCGTCGGGGGCGGTGTCGGGCTGTTCGTAGGTTTCCACATTGGGACAAAATCCTTTCTCAAAATTGCATTGGAGGAGTGCTCGGGCCAAACCGACACTACAGCTTGTGTTGAACTGCCGGCAGGTAAGGCTCTTGTACTGCGCCATCCATCATGCGGCACAGTCCACATGCCTGTGATGTCATTATTGCTAACATACAGCGAGTTCGTATATCAGGAAATAACCCTAGGGGAAATTTTTTGGATGCAAATGGTTAGGGTGATGGCACCCACATCAAGATTGGGCAATGAGAGTGCTCACACATGCGACGGCGATAACGCATACCCATGCTGAACGACGAGGCCATCCTCAAACACATTGAGCGCCAGCCGCAGGGCTCGGCCGGCTACAAGCAGCTCATTCGCGAGATGGCGCTGCGCGGTGATGACCGCCGCCAGCTTTCCGAGCGCCTCGACGCTCTGGTGAAGGCAGGCAAGCTGGTCGAAACCGGCCGCGACCGCTATACCCTCGCGGAGCATGCGGCTACCCGCCACAACCTGATTGCCGGCCGTCTCACCATGCACCGCGACGGCTACGGCTTCGTGATTCCCAATTCCGGCCAGCGCACGACTCTGGAGGGCGATATCTTCATCCCTGCTTCGGCGATTGGACCTGCCATGCATGGCGACCAGGTTCTGGCGGAACTGGGCCGCAAGCGTGATGACGGCCGGGCTGAAGGACGCATCCTGCGCGTGCTGACGCGCGGCAATCCAACCGTCGTCGGAACTTTTCATTACGGCTCGCGCCACAACTTTGTCACCCCGATCGACGAAAAGGTCACACAGGACATCATCATTCCGAAAGGAATGGAATGGCCTTCGGGAGAAGGTTCGTCCGAGAAGGCGGCAGCGCGACGCGGAGCACATGCCGCTCCATCAGCGACTGAGAAACGGAAGCAAGCTGACGCGGACCGCGTTTACGGCTCGGAAGCCCGGCGGCGCGAATGGAGCGACCTGGAAGGCCTGGTGGTCGACGTCGAGATCACCGAGTGGCCCGGGCCGACACAGAATCCGCGGGGGCGCGTGCTGGAGATCCTCGGCTACGAAGATGACTTCGGAGTGGATGTCGAGATCATCATTCGCAAGCACCACCTGCCGCACCACTTCCCGGTCGAGGTCCTGGAGGAGGCGCAGCGGTTCGAGCCGGTGATTCCAGCACGCGAGCTGCGCCATCGCCACGACTATCGCGGCCTGCCCATCGTCACCATCGACGGCGAAACCGCGCGCGACTTCGACGATGCCGTCACCGTTCGCCGCCTGTCGAACGGCAACTTCGAACTGCAGGTCCACATTGCCGACGTCGCCCATTACATTCGCGAGGACTCGCCCATCGACCTGGAAGCGCGGCTGCGCGGGACCTCGGTCTACTTCCCCGATCGCGCGATTCCCATGCTGCCGATCGAGCTTTCCACTGATCTGTGCAGTCTTCGTCCGCAGGTCGAGCGGCTGGTGGTCTCCTGCGTGATGGAGATCGACCATCAGGGCGAGATTGTAGGCTTCACGCTGAATGAGGGCGTGATTCGCTCGGCTGAGCGGATGACCTATACCAACGTGAACCTCATTCTCGAAGGCGACCCGGCGCAGCGCCATCACTATCACTCGCTGATTGACGTCTTCGAGTTGATGCGCGAGCTGGCGATGGTCCTGAACCGCAAGCGGGTGCGACGCGGCTCCATCGATTTCGATTTGCCCGAGCCGGTGATCGAGTTCGACGAGAATGGGCTGATGACCAGCGTCACGCGCTCGGAACGCAACATCGCGCACCGCATCATCGAAGAGTTCATGCTGGCAGCCAACGAATGCGTGGCGACCTTTCTGGAGAAAAAACCGGTTGCGTCGCTGTATCGCATCCACGAGAAGCCCGATCCCAAGCGGGTCTACGACTTCGAAACCATTGCCGCCAAGTTCGGATATTCCCTGGGTGTGGGACCGCTGCCCGTCAAGCGGGTGCAGATGAAGGCTGACCGCCGCGAGCGTTATGGAACGGGCCGGCAGGCGCGCGTGATCGAGCTGCCCGAGGAAGTACACATCACACCGCGCATGTATCAGAAGCTGACGCAGAAGATCGCCGGCACGCCGGAGGAGCGCATCCTGTCGTACCTGATGCTGCGCTCACTGAAGCAGGCCCGCTACTCAGAGATCAACGAAGGCCATTTCGCACTGGCGGCGCCGTCGTATACGCACTTCACCTCGCCCATCCGGCGCTATCCCGATCTCATCATCCATCGCATCCTAAAAGATGTCCTGCGCGACGATACCGAGCGAGACCAGCACGGAGTACCGGTGGGATCGAGTACGCCGGCACACAGCGAGACTCCGTCGCCATGGTCAAAGCACGAGGCCCCGCATTCCGCAGGCAAAAAGCAGGCGAAGTCTGAGCGCGCTCATCCTAAGCCGCTTCCCGGGCCGATTCCGGAGCAGGAGCTGCACGACATTGCCGAGGAGTCGAGCCAGTCCGAGCGCCGCGCCGCCGATGCCGAGCGTGAGCTCATGGAGTGGAAGAAAGCCAAGTTCATGGAGCAGCGCGTCGGGGATGAGTTCGAGGGCCTCATCGTCAGCGTCACCAGGTTTGGGATGTTCGTTGAGCTGTCGGAGCTGTTCGTGGAAGGGCTTGTCCCGCTCGGCTCGCTGACGGACGACCACTACCTGTATCACGAGAACACGCGGCAGATCATCGGCCAGCGCAGCCGCCGTACGTACTCCATGGGCGACCCGGTGCGAGTGATCGTCGATCGCATCGATCACGGGCAGAAGCGGGTGATTTTCGCAATTGCGGAAAAGGAAGAGCGCCCGAAGAGAACCAGAAAGCAGTCGAAACGGAAGCAGTAAATATCCGGAACTTCGTCATGTTGATCCGGTTAGAATCATTCAAGCCATGCGCTGTATCTCAATCCTTTGCTTCGCCCTAGGGCTCGCAGCATCGGTCACGGCACAAACCGCCGCCCCGGCTCCGCTGCCTACTCCTGCGGCGTCTTCTTCCTGGCCTACCGCCCAATTCACCGCTACCGCCGCCAAAGATCCCAGCGTGAGGAAGGCCAAGCAGGTGCTCGATGACATGATTCGGGCGCTGGGCGGCGAGGCATATCTGAACATTCGCACCATGGCCTCCGAAGGACGCAGCTATTCCTTCTGGAAGGGCCAGCCCAGCGGCATGGGCGTGTTGTTCTGGCGATTCCAGGAGTGGCCCGACAAAGACCGCATTGAATTGACCAAGCAACGCGACGTGGTCGAACTCTACGTGGGCGACAAAGCCTACGAGATCACCTACAAAGGCACAGCCGCACAGGACCCCAAACAAGTTGCGGATTATCTGCGGCGCCGTGATCACTCGCTGGAGAACGTGATTCGCCAGTGGCTTGCCGCTCCCGGGACGATGATCCTGTACGACGGGACCGCCATCGTCGAGCAGAACATGTCCGACGAAGTCAGCGTGCTTAACAAAGACAACGACAGCGTTACCATCTCTGTCGATCCGCGCACGCACCTGCCGGTGCGCAAGACGTTCAGCTACCGTGATCCGCTCGACCGGCAAAAAGATGAGGACACGGACATCTTCAGCAACTACCGCCTGATACAGGGTATACAAACCCCACTCAGCTGGGTGCGCATGCTGAACGGCGAGATGCGGGGCCAGCGCTTCATCACCAACGTCACCTACAATACCGACGTGGCTCCCACCCTCTTCGAGGTTAAGGGCATCACCTACAATCCGGAGAAGCAAGCGGGAAATCCGAAGTAAACCTCCAAGGCTTAGGTCGTAACAAAATTCAACCTTGCCAAAGGTAAGCCCCCGGTGCGTTACTTAAGTGGTTCATCCTAAAGTAAATGGATATATGAGTTTTCGGATGACTCTGAGGCGGTCCGACCACTAGTGTTGTAGAAATACCACAGACACAGTTGCGTCTTCGCTTGTAATCTATTGAATTCGTACGGCAATCCGGTCTTTGATTTTCGAACGCACAATTCGCGCCCGTGTCGAGTGCAGCGGGGTTGGGCTCCACAGCGGAGCGGACGTACGACTGCGCATACTGCCCGCACCGCCGGGCACGGGTATTGTTTTCCGTCGCACCGATCTCGACAACTTCGAAGTGGAAGCCAGTAGCAGGAATGTAGCCAAAGTCAGCTACGCCACCAGCCTGATGAAGCAGGGCGTGCTCATTTCCACGACGGAACACCTGCTTTCGGCGTGCGTGGGCATCGGCCTCGACAACGCCATCGTTGAGGTCGACAACCTTGAGTTGCCGATCCTCGACGGCAGCGCCCAGCCGTTTATCGACATGATCACGGCAGCCGGACTGCGACAGCAGCGGCGCAAGCGCGTTTACCTCAAGATTCTTCGGCCCTACGAGATGCGGGAGGGCGACAAGACGATCGGCATTTATCCGGCGCCGAACTATACGGTCAGCTACTCCATCAACTTTCCGCACCCTCTGATAGGCCGCGAGTGTTTCAAGGTGGGGCTATCGAACGGCAGCTATGTTGAACAGATCGCCGCAGCGCGAACCTTCGGGTTCCTCGAACAGCAGCAGGCGATGCTCAACATGGGACTGATCCGCGGGGCCTCTCGCGAAAACTGCGTCGTGCTGACCCGCGACGGGCTCGACAACGGCCCCCTGCGCTTTCCTGACGAGTTCGTGCGCCATAAAGTACTGGATCTGATCGGCGATCTGGCGCTATTTGGCAAGCGCATCCTTGGCTATGTGAAGGCCGATCGGGCCGGACACGCCATGCATACGGCCATCGTCTCCCGCGTGCTGCGGGACCCGAGTTGCTGGGAAGAGGTGACATTGGACGAATTCAGCGCTGCACGCTTTCCCGATGAACATCTCTCTGCTGTCGCCGACTAAGCTGCCTGCGGCTCATTTCACGCCAATATGCGCTAATCTGGCCGAGTGAAGAAGACCGTCTATCTTTCGCTGGGTTCCAACATGGGCGAAAGTCGCGCCAACCTGCGAATTGCCATCGGAAAACTGCTTAATTTGGGCAATTTGGTTGCTGTTTCTTCGTTCTATGAGACCGAGCCGGTCGAGTTTTCGGAGCAACCCTGGTTCCTGAACTGCGCTGTGGCCCTGCAAACTGAGCTAAAAGCGGAGGACTTTTTGAAGGAAATCATGGACATTGAGCGCGAAATGGGCCGTCAAAGAACGCAAATTAAGGGCCCCCGGACCATCGACATCGACATCCTGCTGTTTGGCAAAGCCGTGCTTCGGACGCCGCAACTGACCATTCCCCACCCCGCCATGCACGAGCGCCGCTTCGTTCTGGAGCCACTGGCAGAGATCGCGCCTGACGTGCAGCATCCCGTGCTGAAGAAGACAGTGCGAGAGATGCTCGGGGCCTTGCCGAAGAATGTGGCACACGTGAGGAAAGCGTAGTCAATCTTTTCCCCACGTTTTTGACCAGCGGAATCCGGCCGGCATTGCCGGCTCGCGTCCGGGGAACAGAGCACAATTCACCTGCGTACCTTCCCACATGCAAACGTATGATGCACGCGCGCCCCGAGCCAGCGCGAACCTGCGCACCTGGATCGTGCTGCTCTTGGTCATGCTGGTTTTTCTGCCGATCCGCCAAATCACCCTGTGGATCTCGCCAACTCTCACCACGAAGTCTGCCACCGTACGCGAAGCGCTGATTCTCGCGACGGCCGCTGCGCTGTTGATTTACATCCGGCGCGTCGAAGGGCTTTCGTTGCGTTCGGTAGGTCTGGGAACCAGCGTCTGGTGGAAGTCGATCGCCTGGGGGGTGGTTACGGCGCTCCTGTGCGCAGCTGCGGGAGGGGCGGTCGCTTTCGTCACAAAGTTTAATGGCGGGGCAACTGCTCGGGAGCTGGAAAAATTGCCCCTCTGGCTGGTGGTGGTCATCGTTTGCCAGGCCGGCTTCGTCGAGGAACTCTTCTTCCGCGGCTTCGCCATTGAGCGGTTAAGCGGGATGGGCTGGCCGCGATACGCTGCCGCACTGTTCCCGCTCACAATCTTCGCTCTGTTGCACTTGTACAACGGAGCGGCGAATGTTCTGCTGGCCTTTGTACTGGGCGCGATTCTGGCGGCCTTTTACCTCTGGCGGCGCGACCTGGTGGCCAACATCCTGGCGCACTTCCTGGTCGACTTCGTGACCGTTGTGGCGCCGCGGTTGGTATCGAGCGCGCACCACTGAGCAGCGCACGCCCAACCCAACGCTCTACGCCACCGCTGACGAAGCCTTACTGCTGCGGCGCGGCCGGTTGTGCCGGAGGTTGGTTCTGCGCCGGCCGCTGCGGCTTTTGCTGCTCCTGCTGCTCCTGTTCCGTCTTCGGCGCCACATCCTTCTCCTCCGCCTCAGCCCCCGGCATCACGTTCTTCAGCGGAGACGTGCCCTGCTCTTCGAGTTCCGGATGCGGCAGCGGCTTGCGCGGCAGCATCTGGTCGCGCATGGCAGCGTTGTAGACGAAGATGGCCTCGACCGTGGCGGCCTGCGCCAGGTCTTCCGGCTGGAGCCGCTCATACGTGTCCATGTTGGTGTGGTGGGTGCGCGTGCCGTAATCCAGCGGGTCCTGGATGAACTGGAAGCCCGGGATGCCGACACTGTCGAAGGCTTCGTGATCGGTGCCTCCGGTATGGCGCATCGTGATCGCGGTAACTCCAAGGTCGTTGAGCGGCGCGATCCATTGCTCGAAGACCGGCTTGATGGCTGCGTTGTTCTCCAGGTAGATGCCGCGAGTGCGCCCGCCGCCGTTGTCGACGTTGAAGTAGGCGGAGATCTTCTGCTGGTCCGGCTTAAGCACGACCGGCCCGGCCGGCTTGCGCAACCATTCCGGCAGCTTCATCTGGTCAGGAGCGGTGGACAGCGGCACATAGCCAAAGTGCTGTTTGACGTAGCCGTACGATCCGAACTCGCCTTGCTCTTCGCCGGTCCAGAGGGCGACGCGAATCGTACGCCGCGGCTTCACGCCAAGCGCATTCAGAATGCGCATTACTTCCATCGCCACCACCGCGCCGGCGCCGTTGTCCGTCGCTCCCGTGGCCGAAGCCCAGGAATCCAGGTGGCCGCCCAGCATGACAACTTCATCCTTCAACTTGGGATCGGTGCCCGGAATTTCGGCGACGGTGTCAAAGCCGTGCTCGTGATCGCCGAAAAACTTGGTGTCGATGTTCATCTCGATGGTGACGGGCACGCGCGCCTTCACCAGGCGATAGACGCGGCCGTAGTTTTCGATGGCCATCACCGCCACCGGCACGGGGTTCGCGTGCTCGCGCTGATAGGCGAACCAGCTCATGTCGGCGCCGCTGTCGTCGACGAAGGTGCCGCCGGTTGCGCCGTTGTCGCGCATTTCACGGCTGGGCACAATCACCGCAAGAGGCTTCTCCTCGGCCATAAGCCGGCTGATCTTTTCGCGCAGCTCCATGCGCTTGACAAAGTCTTTCCGCCATTCCTCGCTCGGCGGCTTGGTCGGGTACTCCTCGATCTTCTGGAGATCGGCTTCGTCGTAAGTCTTGGAGAGCGGCTTGTCGACCAGCTTCACCTCCCACGGCTCGCCCAGGAAGACGATCTTGCCGCCCAGCTTGCCGCGATACTGATCAATGTCCTTGTCTTCCTTAATCTCGGCCACCGTCGCCTGCCCAGTGATTGCGCCATTGGTCGAAGGAGACCATGGAGCCGCCTGCGCAATGAGCACCGCGGTGTCAGGCGAGGCCATGCGCACCCAGGTGTTGAGCTGCTGCCAGCCCATGCCGAACTCGCCCCAGTCTTCCAGATGCGCGTTGGCGCATCCCATGGCGGTGAACTGATCGCGCGTCCACGCATTGGCCTTTTGCAAATTCGGAGAGCCGGTGAGGCGCGCGCCGATGCCGTCCGCCAATGCTGACGCGTATTCCATAACATGGGAGTGCGCCAGGCCTTCATGGCGGATCTGCTCATACATATTCAGATCGAGGTTCTCGTGCTGCGGCTGCGGCAACTCGTACGAGGGCTTGTTTGGTTCAGCGGTCTTCTTCTCGCCAGCAAACGACGGGAGCGCGAGCGCAACGCACAGCGACAGCGCAATGCTGCGCTGGAGAGAGTTAAGCCATGACATACTTGAGTTTTCCTCACTCGAAATGCAATCTGGCAGAGTAGCAGAATGGAGTTATACGTTCCAAGTTGCCGCTTGCAGTTGTGAGGCCAAATCAGGGGAGGAACTTCATGGCGAACAACACCCGGGTCCACTTCGAGGGCGCCCAGCCCATATTGCGCGTGAAAAACATGCAGGCTGCGCTGCGGTTTTATGTTGATCTTCTCGGGTTTGAGAATGTCTCATGGGGAACCGACGAGTTTACGAGCGTCCGTCGGGATAGAGCCGCGTTGTACCTATGTCGCGGAGATCAGGGCCGAGGCGCCGCGTGGGTCTGGATCGGCGTCGAAGATGCCGAGAAGCTGCACCAAGAGCTGAAAGACAGTGGAGTGAGAATCCGGATGGCGCCTACGAATTTTCCCTGGGCGCTCGAAATGCAAATCGAAGATCCCGACGGCAATGTGCTGCGCCTGGGATCAGCCCCCTAGGTAGCGCTTACGAAGCCATCTCCGACGGCAGGTCCGACACCATCTCGCAGCATTCCAGGATTTCCGCGTCGGTCAGCATGCGGTCCGAGTTCTTGGCCCGCTGGTAGATGCGGTCAACCAGTTCTTCGCTTTGCGGGAAGCCGTGACGCTCGAGCCAGAAGTACACGTTCGACTTGCCGCTCATAGGGCCGATTTCGATGACCTGCTCCATACCGAAGTAATGCGAGGGCACGCCGGAGTAGATACTGTTGGCCAGCTCGACATCGTTCTTGCGATACGCCTTGATCACCGCCGCGGCATGAACCCCGGTACCGGTGCGGAAGGCGTCATTGCCAACCACAGGATAGTTGGTAGGAATCGGAACGCCGGTGGCCTTGGAGACCGCTTCGCAATAGTCCTTCAGCTTCGTAAGGTCCTGGCTGGCCCACGGCTCGACGCCCATCAGCTTCAGGTTGACCAGCATCTGGTCCATCTGCGTGTTGCCGACGCGTTCGCCGATGCCGCACGCCGTGGCGTGAACGACTTCTGCTCCCGCGACGAGGGCGGCAATCGAATTCGCAACCGCCAGGCCGCGATCGCAGTGGCCGTGCCACTCGACGCGAATATCGGCCCCGGTCGGCTTGATCACCTCGTTGATGACGAAATGAATCAGCGCGACCACGCCCATCGGCGTCGCATGTCCCACAGTGTCGCAGATCACGACCGCCTTGGCGCCGCAGTTGATCGCCGTGGTGTACATGCGCTGGATGGTCTCGGGATCGCAGCGCGTGGTGTCCTCGGTGACGTACATGACGTCGAGGCCTTGCGCGACGGCATACTTCACAGCATGTTCGGTGGTGCGCAACAGGAAGTCGTCGGTCCAGTTTTCGGTGTAGCGGCGAATAGGGCTTGACCCGATGAACGTCGCCGCTTCCACGGGAACGCCGGTGCGCTGGACGATCTCGGCAATCGGGCGAATGTCGTTCTCGTGCGTGCGTGCGGCACAGTTGGGTTTGATCTTCAGGCGGGCGCGGCCGATCTCGCGCGCCAGGGCTTCGCAATGCGCAACCGCACGCGGCCCGGCTCCGGGCAGGCCGATGTCGAGCATGTTGATGCCGACCTGCTCCATCAGGTGAAGGATTCCGATCTTCTCCTCGATGGAAGGGTCGCGCACCGACGGCGACTGCAGGCCGTCGCGCAGCGACTCGTCATTGAGCAAAGCACGGCCCGCGGGCTTCATGGAACGCGCGAAGACCGCGTTCCAGTCATAAATCAGCTCGGAAACGTCAGACAATTTCACCTTCCGGAATGATCAATCTCCCCACACCAGCCCACATTGCGCGGGCCCTCGGCGCCCCCACAGCGCCGATTCAATCAGGAATGATGCTTACAACCCCACTTCTCGATGCAAGCATGCGGCACGCCTAAAGGCATACCCTTTCAAACCTTGCTCACGTGAGCCTTTGCCCAAACTACGACTCGCTCTTGTCTCCGCCGGCGCTCTTCGGCGCGACGGTAACGCCGAACACCGACTTCTGCCCCATTCCCGCTACATTCTTGCCACGCGGCTCTTCCGACGAAGGCAGATATAGCACTTTGCAGTGCTCGCAGCGATAGATTTCCGCCTGCGTCCCGTACGCAGCCTTCACGTCGCCACAGGCCTGCTCGATCCGATCCGACAGGTAGAACCAGCGCTTCAGGTGCCCGGCACAGATCTTCCCTTTCGCGTCTTTTTCATTACACGCGCGTTGATAAGCCTTCTTGTACTTGACCTTGTGGTTCGGCAGTTGAGCCGGAGCGTTTTCTTCTGTCATCGGCGCCATCGTTGCGGAAGCCATCGCGTGTACCGTCCCTCGTTAGCCTCGGACGGAAGTTCGATTCTACCCCAGCCCGCGAGCAGGATTCATCACGAAAGCTCCTCGAACGGCGCCTGCCGGACCCGGCGCCGACGGCTGGCATTAGAATGTTGTTACATGAGCCCGCGCATTATTCCTTTCCTCTGCGCATTCATCCTGCTCGCTCTGGCAGGTTGCTCGAAACAGGCTTCTGCACCTGCTGCCGCCAGCACCAGTGAGGCAAAGACCCCACCGCCGGCGGCTCCCGATCCGCAGCTTCAACGAGTGGCGGCAATTAACGACAGGCCTTCCGGAACTCAGCTCCCCAGCATCGACGGCGACAGAGTCATGCAGTATGTGAAAGAAGTCGTCGCCATCGGCTCGCGTCCCGTGGGCAGCCCGGGACACGAGAAGCTTCAGCAGCTTATTCATTCCAAGCTGAAGGGCGATCAGGTCGAAGACGACTCGTTCACCGGGCAGACGCCGGTGGGCAGCTTCAAGATGGACAACATCATCGCGAAGTTTCCCGGCAAAAAGGACGGCATCATCGTCGTCGCCGGCCATTACGACACGAACTATCCGCTGCCCAAAAACTATGTCGGCGCCAACGACGGCGGGTCCTCGACCGGGCTGCTGCTGGCGCTGGCCGATCATTTCCGCAGCCATCCGCCTGACGGTTACAGCATCTGGCTGGTTTGGACCGACGGCGAAGAGGCATTCGTGAAGTGGAGTGACAGCGATAGCCTGTACGGCACCCGGCACCTTGCACAGCAGTGGCAGCAGGACGGGACCGCGAAGAAGATCAAGGCATTTCTGCTGGTCGACATGATCGGAGACGCCGACCTCGACATTCAGAAGGAAACCAATTCGACTCCCTGGCTAAGCGACCTGGTGTACAAGGCTGCCAGCAATCTGGGATATCAATCGCACTTCTACCAAATGGAGGCAGCCATCGACGACGATCACCTGCCAATGTTGAAAATTGGTATTCCCTCGGTGGACATCATCGACCTCGATTACGGCTACAACAACGCCTACCATCACACGCCTGAGGACACCATCGACAAGCTCAGTCCGCGGTCGTTGGCAATCTCCGGGGACGTGGTGCTGGAGACGATACGGCTGCTCAATGCGCATTATTAAGCAGGATACTTAGGTCAAAAGCCGTGCGATATCGAAACCGCAGATCTGGGCGGCTTCTCGCAACCTCCTGTCGGCCGTGACGAACAGATTTTGTTGCGGGGAACCTCCGCACCATGTGAGGGCAGCAGCCAACTGTAGAGAATCGGCCGCCCGCAAATCGTAGTTGTCTACGATCTGCTTTGCCTGCGTCCGCAAGCTCTCCGACGGCTGGACAACGACCCATTCAGTCGAGAGCTTGTTCGCCAACACGCTGGCGGTGCTCCAACTGGCCACATCAAACTGCTTCACACGTAATAACCGCGCGAGGGCAGCGGCCATCTCAACGGAAGTCGCCCACCAGACCACAGGTTGGTAGCGCTTGTACAACGCCAAAGCGCGATTGGTGAGCGGTTCATGCACGCATAACGGCACCAGGGCGCTCGCGTCCCAGAACGCAGGCGGACGCACTCACCGCCCCTCGCGTTCTTCTTCCCAGATGCGCTCCATCACCTCGCGGGAAACATTACCCGGAGGATCGGGCCATGACACGACCGCCGGCCGTCTCTTCTTCGGGGGCACGAGTACGCCTTGCGCAATTAGCCGTCGTTCCCGCTCGGAATAGTCTTCCATGTCGCATGGAACGATCCGCGCCACGGGTTTGTTGCGCTCGCACACCAGCACCTCTTCGCCACGTTTCACACGCTGAATGTGCGAGCTGAGGTGTGCTTTGAGATCGCCGATGTTCACTGTCTTCATGGTGAGCATCGTATCACAATGACTAAGTTAGTCAAGTTTGAAAATGAGGGAGCGCCGTTCTTTCTCCGTGTCCTCCGCGCCTCGGTGGTGAATGTTTTTCGGCGCACCAGATACACTGATGGCTTTGGAGATCGCATTTATGCCACGCGGCAACATTCCACGCCAACCTTCCAAGGCCGGGCGCCAGGACCGGGTGCAGCGGCCTGCATCGACGAAGCTCGTCAGGGGAAAATCAACTACGCCACCCAAGCCAAAAGCAGGCGTGGATGGGGCGCCGGGTGGGAGAAAGAAATCAGCGGCAGCGAAGTCACGGACGAAATCGACTGCGGGCAAGGGCTCGAGCGGCGCTGCGCCCAAGGGCTACAATCCCATCGCGCCCGCGAGAGTTAACGAAATCCTTAAGCGGCTTGATGAGCGCTACCCCAATGTCACCTGCGCCCTGCATCACAACAGCGCATGGGAACTGCTGGTGGCGACGATACTTTCGGCGCAGTGTACGGACGCGCGCGTGAACATGGTGACGCCGGTGCTCTTTGAGAAATACCCCACGCCTGAGCACTTCGCCGCGTTGCAACCGGAAGACCTGGAAGACGACATCCGCTCCACCGGATTCTTCCGCAACAAATCGAAGTCGCTGGTGGGAGCGGCGCGCAAGGTCGTGAGTGACTTCGGCGGACAAGTCCCGCGCACCATGGACGAGCTGCTCACCATTCCGGGGGTAGCGCGCAAAACCGCGAACGTCGTCCTGGGCACGTGGTACAAGATCGCCGACGGCGTGGTGGTGGACACGCACGTGCAACGCATTTCGCGGCGCCTGGAGCTGACCAAGAACGAAGACCCGCGGAAGATCGAGCAGAACCTGATGCAGGTCATCCCGCGGGATCAGTGGATCGACTTCTCGCACCAGATCATTCATCACGGCCGCGCGCTGTGCGTCGCTCGCAAGCCGAAATGCGCCGAATGCCCACTGGAAGACCTGTGCCATGCCGCCGACAAGACGTGGAGCACGGTGGAGGTCCACAAGAGCGCCAAGCCGTAAGCTTTAGCGCGGGTGCCCCATCCAAGCCTGGTTTTGGCGTGGTTGGGAGCTATGAAGATTGATCAAAACTCCCGCTGGCCGCGCCATAAATGACTCTCCAATAAGCTCCTATGGCCTCCTTGGTGGTGACGTTCTTCGGCCCCGCGCCCAGCAGCGCGGCCAACATGCGCAGAACCATCCCCTTGATAATCCCGATGCGCAAGATCAGCACCTTGGTTCGCGAGAAATGCTTGCGCGCATAGCGCAGCATGTTGGCATACCAGAAAAGCTGCTTCTCGGCGAAGCTCAGCTTGGCTACGCTGTGCGCCCCGGAATGATGGAACCGCGCCGCGGGACAGTAGAAGATCGTCCGCCGAAAATCGATCAGACGCTTACAGAGATCGACATCCTCAAACCACACAGGAGCAAACTGTGTGTCCATACCGCCGACCGTATCCCATGCCTCGCGCGTGATGGCCAGGCAAGCTCCGGCGGGTTGCTCGACCTGATGGGCTTGCGAGTAATCCGCATCGAGGCAGCGATAACGCCGGTTCACCGGATTCGACGGCCAAATCTGATTGACCAGCAATACTTCGCATAGCAGGCTGGCGAGTGTGGGCAGGCGGCGAAAGGCGAATCCGCGTTGTGGCTCGACGGAAGCCTCAAGCAATGCTCCGCCCGCGGCAGAAGCCGAGTGCATGCTCATGCAGCTCATCAGCGCGTTGACTGCTCCGGGTTCGGCGATGGCATCGGGATTCAGGATGAGCAGCACGTCGCCGCCGGCCGCGCGAACTCCGTGATTGACCCCGGCCGCAAAACCGAGGTTGCGCGAGATGCGGAGCAACTGCAGCGGATGTCCGGCCTCAAACGCCTTGACTCGCTCGACGGTATCGTCCTGTGAGGCGTTGTCGACCACGACGATCTCGCATTCTTCGCCAGCGAGTGCCTGAAGGCACTGCACAATGCTCTCGCCTGAGTTGTAGGTGACGATGATGGCCGAGCAAGAAGGCATGGAAGAAGCCGCATTATAATCGTCGGTTCGCGAAGCCATCGGAATGCTTGCAGCTTTACGTTGAGACCGATCGCGTGGAAATCATTCAGACCCCATTGCCCGGCGTCGTCCTGCTCAAGCCCAGAGTCCATGAGGATACCCGCGGCTTCTTCATGGAGACCTATCGCGCCGACGTGCTGGCGTCCGCCCGTATCCGCGACAACTTCGTGCAGGACAATCACTCGCGCTCGCCGCGCGGCGTTCTGCGCGGCCTGCACTACCAGGTTCGCCAACCGCAAGCGAAGCTGTGCCGGGTCGTCTCGGGAGAGGTGTTCGATGTCGCCGTCGATATCCGGCTGGGATCGCCGACCTTCGGCCAGTGGTATGGTGTCCTTCTGTCGAGCGAGAACAAGCTGCAGATCTACATGCCTCCCGGCTTCGCGCATGGATTCGTGGTGCGCTCCGAAATCGCCGACTTTCTCTACAAGTGCAGCGATTACTACGATCCCTCTGACGATCGCGGTATTCGCTGGGATGATCCGGCCATTGGCATCGCATGGGAAACGGCGGCGCCGATTCTCTCACCCAAGGACCTTCAACACCCGCTCTTAGCCGATGTGCCACGAGACTTGCTGCCGAGGTATATCCCGTGAAGTTGATGGTCACCGGCGCCACCGGCCAGATCGGCTGGCAATTGCAGCGAGCGCTAGCTCCAATGGGCGAGGTGCTCGCCTTCACGCGGAGCGGGCTTGACCTGTCGGATCCGGAGGCCGCCGCCTCTGCCGTGCGCGAGACTCGGCCTGACATCTTGCTGAATGCCGCTGCCTATACGGCGGTCGATCAAGCGGAAAGCGAACCTGAACTGGCGCGCACGGTAAACGCTGTCGCGCCCGGGCGAATGGCGCAGGAACTGGCTCGCTCAGGCGGACTGATGATTCACTACTCCAGCGATTACGTCTTCGACGGCAGCCAGGCTGAGCCGTACACCGAAGACGACGCTACGGGGCCGCTCAACGTCTACGGGCGCACCAAGCTGGAGGGGGAGCAAGCTGTCGCCGAGAGCGGCTGCCCTCACATCATCCTGCGTACCTCGTGGGTGTACGACATTCGCGGAAAGAACTTCCTGCGGACCGTGTTGCGGCTGGCACGTGAAAAGCATGAGCTGCGCATGGTCAACGATCAGTACGGCACACCGACCTGGGCACGAACGATTGCCGAGGCAACCGCCGCCATTGTCGCAAAGTACGGCGATCTGCCAGGCGAGCCAAGCCGCAAACCAACCGGCATCTACCATCTGACTGCTGCAGGCAGCACCACCTGGGCGGGCTTCGCCAAGACCATCCTCGATGAGTACGAGGAGCTTCTCGAATGGCCGGCCGAATTTGGCGAGTTCACCGGACGGCTGCTTGCCCAGCGAGTGGTGCCCATTGCCAGCACAACCTTCAAATCGGCTGCACGCCGCCCATTGAACTCGCGTCTGAGCAACGCAAAGCTGAAGCGCGACTTCGGTCTGCAACTTCCAGACTGGAGGCATCTGCTGCAGCTTGCCATGCTCGATACGATTCGCTGAGAATCGCGCGCTCTGCGCAGGCCTTTAGCAGACTTGCAATAGAATAATTGGCTTGAGTAATACTGCCTCAGCTCAGAATGGAGTCGCATGAAAGGCATCATTCTCGCGGGAGGAACCGGCTCGCGGCTCTATCCTCTGACGCGCGTCACCAACAAGCACCTGCTTCCGGTGTACGACCGGCCAATGATCTTCTATCCGCTGCAGATTCTGGTCGACGCAGGGGTGCGCGACATCCTCATCGTTACCGGTGGCCAGAACGCCGGCGACTTCCTTCGCCTGCTGCAAAACGGAAAGGAGTTCGGCCTGCAACAGCTCAGCTTTGCGTATCAGGAAGGCGAAGGCGGTATTGCCGACGCCTTGCGCCTGGCCGAACCTTTCGTCAAAGGCGAAAAGATCTGCGTGGTGCTGGGCGACAATATCATCGAGGGCGATATCATCGAGGCAACCAGAAGGTTCGAACATCAGCAAGCCGGCGCCATGGTGCTGCTGAAGGAAGTGCCCGATCCCGAACGCTTTGGGGTGCCGGTGTTCGATGGGAAGCGCATCATTCGCATCGAGGAAAAACCCCGGCAGCCCAAGTCGCGATACGCTGTGACGGGGATTTACTTCTATGACGGAACGGTTTTCGACCGCATCCGCAAGCTGAAGCCTTCTGACCGGAACGAGTACGAGATCACCGACATCAACAACAGCTATATCGCCGAGGGCACACTATGCCACTCCGTCATGGAAGGCTGGTGGACGGACGCCGGCACTTTCGAATCGCTTTGGCATGCCAGCAACATGGTCCGCGAGAAGTCGTTACGGGCCGCCCAGCTCGTAGCCGCTGCAGGTGAGCGATGAAGCTGGTCGTAACCGGCGGCGCGGGGTTCATCGGGTCCAACTTCGTGCAGCGAATTCTGGCGGCCCATCCCGATTGGAAGCTGCTGGTCATCGACAAGCTCACCTACGCCGGCAATCTGAAGAACCTGGAACCGGCCCTGCAGTCCGGCCGTTGCGACTTCGCGCAGGTGGACATCTGCGATGCCCCCGTAGCTGAGCTGCTTCGCAATTGCGACGCTGTAGTTCACTTTGCGGCGGAAAGCCACGTCGATCGCAGCATTGAAGATGCCGCCGCCTTCGTGCGTACCAACGTCGATGGCACCTACAACCTGATTCAGGCGTCGCGGCAAGCCGGAGTTCCCAGGTTTGTCCACGTCAGCACCGACGAGGTCTATGGCAGTCTGGACACGGGCGAGTTCACCGAGGAATCGCCTCTGCGGCCCAACAGTCCATATGCCGCCACCAAGGCGGCGTCGGACCTGCTGGTGCTTGCCTGCGTGCGAACGCATGGCTTCCCTGCGATTATCACGCGGTGCTCGAACAACTACGGGCCGTACCAGTTTCCCGAGAAGTTCATTCCGCTGATGATCGCGCAAGCCCTCGCCGGGGAGCGATTGCCGGTGTACGGAAAGGGCGCCAACGTTCGCGACTGGATCCACGTCAGCGATCATTGCGACGCGGTCGATGCCGTTCTGCAAAACGGCCGCGTGGGCGAGGTCTACAACATCGGGGGCGGGCGAGAAATGCGCAATCTCGAGGTTGCGCGGCTGATTCTCAACACCCTGAGCCGCCCGGAAAGTCTCATTGAGTTCGTGAAGGACCGCCCCGGACACGACCTGCGCTACGCCCTGAATTGCGACAAGTTGTCGGGCGAGACCGGCTGGAGCGCGAAGATATCCTTTGAGGACGGCCTGGCAGCGACCATCGACTGGTATCAGAAGAACCGGCAGTGGCTCGATGACGTGCGCTCAGGCCATTACCGGGAATACTTCGACCGGCACTACGTCCGCCGGGAAAAGACATTCTCCAATTAGCGAATTCTGCACTCCGTGAAAAAGGACGGCGTCACCGCCGTCCTTTTCAGCATCCAGCAAATAAGTCGCGCCTTACGGCTCCAGCACGTGCTTTGCGGAGTCGCCCCGGAATGTCATCTCCTGCAGGACGCGCTCGTTTTTCGCGTTCTCGGTGTAGCGCTGTTCAGTCTGTTTTGCTTTCTCGGGCAGGGCAACCAGCGTGCACTTTGCCTTTGCTTCACCCTTCGTACCGGCGATTCCCTTGAAAACCATGATGTGCTCGGTGCCCTGCATCTGGTGCAATACCTGGTATTGCCCCGCAGGCAACAACGTGCCGCCGACCACCGTCGGGCTGCTGAAAACGATGGTCTGCTTGTTCGAGATACCAAGCGAGTTGTCCGTTGCTTGAACCAGGGCGGCCGTACACACGATAAGGACGATCGTCATTGACATGACGAACCAATGCTTGTTCATACTTCCTCCATGAAGTGTGGCCCGACCTACGGGCCTTATGAGTCCAATAACAGTTTAGAAACAAGCGCTTAGGCCTGCCGTGAGCCAGGTCACACGAAGATGTGAGTGGGCAAATCCGCAATGCGCGCTCCCCTAAGGGGGATTCAACGGCGCTCCGGAATGGGCGGCAGGCTCAGCCGAGGCCGGCAACGTGTAGAATTCTGGCAGCGTAATCTCATTCCGCGTTATAGTTTCTGTATTGAACATCTTCGTCTTCCGTTGACCAGATATCGTTGCTCCGTGATGCGAATCTGCGCTGCGAACGGACACGATTCCCGATCACTTCGGAAGGAGGAGCTGTATGTGTCCCCATTGCCCAGTCAAGGCCCTCAATCGGCTTTTCATCGCTGTTGCTGTGATTGTCCTCTTGCTCGCTGCCAGCAGTCCCTTGTTGGCTGCAGGTGAGGACACACAGCCACCGGCCCTCAACCTGACCTTCACAGCCTTAAGCATAAGTCCAAATCCCTCTGTGGTTGGCGAAAACGTAACCTTGACAGCCAAAGTCACCGGAGTGACTGGCGGTACGGGCGGCGGGATCACAGGAACCGTGACGTTCATGGACGGTTCAACCCAACTGGGAACGCCCGTAACTCTTGATTCCAGCGGCACCGCGACGTACTCGTCAACTTCCTTCGCAGAAGGTAGTCACCCGATTACGGCGTCGTACAGCGGCGACGCGAACAACGCGCCTTCTACCTCCCCGGTGGTGACTCTGGTTGTCAACCCCATGGGCAGTCAGCAATCCAGCACCACCTCGCTAAAGATCAGTCCTAATCCCGCGCAAGTCGGGCAGACCATCACCTTCACGGCCAAAGTGACGGGCGGCCTCAGCGGCAGCGGCCAGGTTACCGGGAATGTCATCTTCTACAACGGTTCGGACGCGCTGGCGACCGTGATCCTCGACGCCTCCGGCACAGCGACTTATAAAAACTCTACGTTGGCGGTCGGCACGTACACCATCACCGCAGCCTATAGCGGAGACGGAAACTTTCTTCCCTCAACCTCGCCGCCGGTAACACTTATGGTGGTTCCCGTGGGTGTGTTGACGCCCACGACCACGACCCTCACCAGCTCGGCGCCGAATGCCAACTTCGGCGATACCGTGATCTTTAGCGCAACCGTGTCGGGAGGTATGGGAAACCCTCCCACCGGGACGGTCACCTTCCTTGACGGGAGTTCGACGATAGGAACCGGAACCCTAAGCAACGGACTCGCCACCTTCAGTACGAGCAGCTTGAGCGTGGGCACCCACACCATCACCGCGCAATACAGCGGAGACTCTAACTTCCTTTCGTCCACGTCCGACCCTTTGACCGAGACGATTGGTTCCGGCGGGGGCGGTGGCGGGGGTGGTGGCACGACTTTCTATATGTCGGTTAACCCTGGGATACTCGACGTCACTCAGGGACAGAGCGGTACAGCAACCGTCACTGTGTCCCCGTCAGGCGGATTTAATCAGCAAATCACATTTGTCTGCTCCGGGCTTCCGCTTTACGCCAATTGCTCATTCAACCCAACCACGATCACTCCCGATGGCAGCAACAAACCCGTCACCACGACTTTAACAGTCACGACGGGAGGAAGCAGCGCCCGGCTGATGCCGCCGATATTGCATCCTCGCGGCAGCTGGCCCGCGGACCTGCTGGCGGTGTTCTCGGTTGGCTTGCTGGGGCTCGTCCAGGTCAAAGGGCGCCGGGAGGGGGCTGGTCAACACGGTGCCAAGGTCCGCACTCGCGCGACCTGGTTCCTGTTCACGCTTTGCCTGGTTGCCACCTTATGGCTCGTCGCCTGCGGCGGCAGTGGCAGCAAGGCGAACTCCGTGACTCCTAAAGGGCAGACGGTTGTGACGGTGGCCGGCTCCTACTCAACCGGCGGCCAATCCACCACATTCACGCTGAATGTGCAGTAACACCGATTCCAAGGCGTCACGCAAGCCGGCGTGGCGCCTTTCGTTTTGCATAGGACTTAGCCCTTCCTCAACACCGCAGCCAGGCTTCGGCTAACCTTGGGAAGAGACTCCGCGGTGAATCCGCAAGTTGCGGCGGCCTGCACCTGACCTTCGAACGTATCCCTCTTTACGTGCGGGAAGGGTTCGGCCAGCAGCACCAACCCGCCCGGCTTGGAGGCGGCCGCCACTTCGGCGAAGAACTTCTTCGTATCCGGAAATTCGTGTACGACCGCGAAGGCCAAAGTGAAGTCAACGGAGCCAGCGAGGTCGTCGATGCCCATCGACTGCGCGGGAGCAAGGCGAACATCGAGCCGGTCGAGCAACCCGGCCTTGGCAGCGCGGCGCTGCAAACGCTCAAGCATCTGCTGCTGGACATCCACACACACAACGCGCCCGGAAGGCCCTACGCGCTGCGCCAGCTCCAGCGTGAAGTACCCCATTCCCGGGCCCGGCTCCAGCACCGTCATCCTTGGCTGAACATAAGGAGCGACGATGGGCCCGGGATCCTGCCACCAGCGCCGCACGGGACACACGAGCCAGTATCCCAGCCACCACGGACAGACCTTGTGAGACATGAAGCCATTCTACGAACACGGACGGCCTGCGTATGTGACGTTCAACGGCCAAATCTGGTGCAGTTCAAATCAGGATCCGGTTTGCTGATGGCTGTAATCTGTCGGCCGGTACTGGAAGTCTTTAGCGAAGAGCGAAAGCGGCTTTTCTACAGCTTCTGCACACGCTGTACTTCGCGAACACCCGGAATCTTTCGCACCCCGGCGATGATGCGCTGCAAGTGGACCACGTCGGCGATATCGACGACGATATCCACGGTGGCATGGGTTTCTTCAGTACTGGCGCCGATGTTGCGGATATTGGTATTCGCGTCGCTGATGACAGCGGTGATCTGCTTCAGCATGCCCGGCCGGTTGTCGCACAGTACCACCAGCTTCGCCGGATAGCCCGTGGTCCACGGTGCGCTGGGCTTGCCTTCGGAGCCCCACTCGACCGCAATGCGGCGTTCTGGCTCGTACATCAGCGATTCCACGTTCGGGCATGACTTCGAATGAACGGCGACTCCCTTGCCCCGGGTAACGTATCCGATGATCTCTTCCCCGCGAATTGGATTACAGCAACGCGCGCGATAAACCATCAGGTCGTCGTGACCTGTCACCTTCAGCGGTGTGACATCGCCGCCAAAGACGCGCCGCACAACGCTGGTGATGACGCCAGGGTGTTGTTCTTCGCTGGCTTCGTTAGGAGAGTCGCTGGTCTGCTCGGCGGGAACCAGGCTGGCCAGGATGACGCGTGCGGAGAACTTCCCGTAGCCGATGGCCGCCAGCAAGTCGTCAGGGCGTCCAAGTCCGTGCTCGCCTGCGACCCGCATCAGTTCGGTATCGTTGATCTCCTTCATCGAGATGCGATACTTGCGGGCCTCTTTTTCGATCAGCTTGCGGCCAATTTCAATCGCCCGCTCCCGCTGATGAATATTCAGCCAGTGCTTGATTTTCTGCCGGGCACGCGCCGATTTAACAAATCCCAGCCAGTCCCGGTTGGGATGGTGTCCGGACTGCGTGAGGATTTCGACAATGTCGCCGGAGCGCAGCTTGTATCGCAGCGGTACGATGCGTCCGTTTACCTTGGCGCCAACACAGCTATGGCCGACTTCGGTGTGCACGTTGTAGGCAAAGTCAATCGGAGTAGCCTCACGCGGCAGAGTGATCACTTTGCCCTTCGGGGTGAAGGTGTAAACCTCCTCCGGGAAGAGATCGATCTTCAGAGTTGAGACAAATTCCTCGGGGTTGGAGACCTCACGCTGCCATTCGACCACTTGCCGCAGCCAGGCCAGCCGCTGCTCGTCGCGGGCGGAAATCGGTCCGTCCTTGTACTTCCAGTGCGCAGCGATGCCCTCTTCCGCCATCTTATGCATGTCTTCGGTGCGAATCTGCACTTCGAAGGCATGACCGTTGTCGGCGATAACCGTAGTGTGCAGCGACTTGTAGAGGTTGGGGCGGGGCATAGCGATGAAGTCTTTAATACGCCCCGGCACCGGCCGCCACTGGTTGTGAATGATGCCCAGCACACCGTAGCAGTCGTTCACCGATTCAGTGATGACGCGCAACGCCAGCATGTCATAAATCTGGTCGACTGAGATGTGCTGCCGTTGCAGCTTCTGCCAGATGCTGTAGATGCGCTTGATGCGCGCTTCCACTCGCGCATGGATGCCGGCTTCTTTGAGCTTGCCCTCGATGATCTTCTGCACCTCGGCCAGAAATGCCTCGCCCTCTTTGCGGCGCGATTCAATGGCTTCCTTCACCTGGTTGTAGGAGATGGGATCGACGTACTGGAAGGCGAGGTCTTCGAGCTCTCCGCGGATTTTTCCCATGCCAAGGCGATGGGCAATCGGAGCGTAGATCTCCTGTGTCTCCTGCGCGATCTTCTGCTGGCGCTCGGCCGAAAGATGTTGCAGAGTTCGCATATTGTGCAACCGGTCAGCCAGCTTGATGAGCACCACGCGGATGTCATCCACCATGGCCAGCACCATCTTGCGAACGCTCTCCGCCTGCCGCTCTTCGCGGGAGGCGAATTCCAGCTTGCTGATCTTGGTGACCCCTTCGACAATGTGGGCGACCTGTTCGCCGAATTCGGCCTTGATCTCATCAACCGTCACCTTGGTGTCTTCGACCGAGTCGTGCAGCAGGCCGGCAGCGATGGCCGTGGTATCCAGGCGCATGTCTGCCAGCACCATGGCCACTTCCAGCGGATGCACCAGGTAGGGCTCGCCCGAAGCGCGGGTCTGGCCGGTATGATGCTCAAGAGAAAACTCGTAGGCTTTTTTTACGATCTCGAGGTCGTCGTTTGGGCCGGTAGGAGCGGATTTTGCGCAGCAGATCGCGAAAGCGGGTTACCGTGAGAACATTGGTTGCGATAGCTTGGCGCAAAGTCGCCATGTCTGATTATAAGGCAAGTGAAACGAGGCTTCTGGTTGTCGAAGCTTTGCGTCAGGGCACGAGGGTGCGCGTTTGCGAGGATTCGCGTCAGGGCACGACCTCCGGTCGTGCCGACAACGCCATTTTCTTAAAGACTCTTGGCGGACTTTTAGTCGCTCGACAACTGAACGACCATGCGAATTCTAATCAGCGGCGCTTCAGGTTTGATCGGCACCGCGTTGCGAGCGAGGCTCGCGGCGAACGGCCACGAAACCGTCGCCCTGGTGCGCCGTTCGCCAAAACAGGACGAAGTGCGATGGGACCCGTACGCGACGCTCGATCCCGTGCAACTCGCAGGCTTCGACGCTGTCGTGCATCTTGCCGGAAAGGGCATCGCCGGCCGCTGGACCGAGAAGTTCAAACAGGAAGTTCGCGAGAGCCGCGTCCTGGGCACGCGCACTTTGGCGACGACGGTGGCGGAATCGTTTCGTCGGAGGGGCGTGCCCCGCGCATTCATCTGCGCTTCGGCCATCGGCTACTACGGAAATCGCGGCGACGAGATGTTGACCGAAGCGAGCCCTCCCGGCCAGGGCTTTCTATCGGAAACCTGCATCGCCTGGGAAGCCGCTGCCACGGATCCTGTGCGCGAATCTGGAGTGCGCATCGCGCATATGCGCATCGGCGTAGTGCTGGCGAAGGAAGGCGGTGCGCTGCCACCGTTGCTGCTTCCCTTCCGCCTCGGGCTTGGCGGTCGCATTGGGGATGGCCGGCAATTCTGGAGCTGGGTCGAACTGGAAGACGTCGTCGGCGCGTTCGCCTTTGCCCTGCAAAACGAGAACCTCAACGGTCCAGTCAACGTAGTTGCGCCTAGTCCGGCACGCGTCTCGGAATTTGTTCGCGTGCTCGGAGATGTGCTCCATCGGCCGACGATCTTTCCGCTTCCGGCCTTCTTTGTGCGAATGCTGCTCGGCGAGATGGGCGAGACCTTGCTGCTCGGCTCCGCACGAGTGAAACCCGAAAAACTGCAAGCGGCGGGATACCGCTTCGCCTTTCCCGATCTGCGAGCAGCGCTAGAAACCGCTCTGAATGGCTAGCGGTATCTCCAATTTTCAGGCTTGGATTCCGGCTTCAATCGGGCCGAATTTTCAACAGGCGTGTCTCCATCCTCCAAAGACCCTTGCAAGTTGTTGTTAAAAGGGCGCTTATAGCCCTAACAAGCACAATTTTCCGACCTCCACATGTGGTACAATCAATTTGGATCGCTGCGCCCCTAACTTATTGAATTATCTAGCAGTTGACGGTCAATGGAAGACCGGTTCCTTGGGCGGTCCCCGGTGGAATATCCGCTTGCGAAAAGCTAAGCTCGTGGGCGGCGAAATGGAGCAGGATGGCCTCGATAGATTCCGGTGCTGCCGCCGCAGCACCTAACGACGATAACAACTCCGAACTCACAAATCAGAAGCCGCAGAAAAACGGCAAGAATGGCAACGGCCACACCAACGGTGAATATACCGCCGATTCGATCAAGGTTCTGGGCGGCATGGAAGCCGTGCGCAAGCGCCCAGCCATGTACATCGGCTCGACGGGCGACATGGGCCTGCATCACCTCGTCTACGAGGTGGTCGACAACTCCGTGGACGAGGCGCTGGCCGGATTCGCCGATCGCATCGACGTAGCCATTCACATCGACAACTCGATCACCGTCGTCGACAACGGCCGTGGCATTCCGGTGGATGAGATGGATGTCGATGGCGAGCGCCTTCCCGCCGCGCAGGTCGTGATGACCGTGCTGCACGCGGGCGGTAAGTTCGACAGCTCGACCTACAAGGTGTCCGGCGGACTGCACGGCGTGGGCGTGTCCTGCGTCAACGCGCTGAGTCATCAGCTCGACCTCGAGATCTGGCGCGATGGCGCGGTTTGGGAGCAGAGCTACTCCGCCGGCGAGCCAACGACGAAGCTGACCAAAACCGGCGCGACCAAGAAGCGCGGCACCAAAGTCCACTTCGTTCCCGATAAGACGATCTTCACCGTTACCGAGTACAACTACGACACGCTGGCACAGCGCTTGCGCGAGATGGCCTTTTTGAACAAGGGTCTTCTGATCACGCTTACCGATGAACGCACCACCGACTCGAAGACCGGCGAGGCCAAGCATGCGGAGTTCAAGTACAACGGCGGTATCGCCGAGTTCATTAAGCACCTGAACCGCGGCAAAAGTGTGCTGCACGACAAGCCGATCTACATGGAGGCCGAGCGCGACAACGTAGCCATGGAGATCGCATTGCAGTACAACGACGGGTACTCGGAAACCGTCTTCAGTTTCGCCAACAACATCAACACGGTTGACGGCGGCTCGCATCTTTCGGGATTTCGCACTTCCCTGACGCGGACCGTCAACGCTGCCGGACAGGCGCTGGGATTGTTCAAGGACGTGAAAGAAAACCTCACCGGCGATGATGTTCGCGAGGGTCTGGTCGCAGTTGTCAGCGTGAAGCTGTCGCAGCCTCAGTTTGAAGGGCAGACCAAGGGCAAGCTCAACTCCGATATCGCCGGCACGGTGCAGGCGTTCGTAAACGAGCGTCTGGGCGCGTTCTTCGAGATGAATCCGCCGGTCGCGAAAAAGATCATCAACAAGGCGATTGAAGCTGCCCGTGCCCGCGAAGCAGCGCGCAAGGCCCGCGATCTGACGCGCCGCAAAGGCGCGCTCGACGGCGGAGGCCTTCCCGGCAAGCTCGCCGACTGCACGGAGCGCAATCCCGACCGCTGCGAGGTTTACCTGGTCGAGGGTGAGAGCGCCGGCGGAACCGCCAAGCAGGGCCGCGACCGCCGCTTCCAGGCAATACTCCCGCTGAAGGGAAAGATCCTCAACGTAGAGAAGGCGCGCTACGACAAGATGCTGGGCCACGAGGAAATTCGCGCCATGATTACGGCGCTGGGCACCGGCATCGGCAAGGAAGACTTCGACGTCTCCAAGCTGCGCTACAGCAAGATCATCCTGATGACCGACGCCGACGTGGACGGCTCGCACATCCGCACCCTGCTGCTGACGTTCTTCTTCCGCCACATGCAGGAACTCATCAAGCGCGGAAATGTTTACATCGCGCAGCCGCCGCTGTATCGCATCAAGAAGGGCAAGTTTGAGCAGTACATCAAGAACGACGCGGAGTTCGTGAAGGTCATGGTCAAGCGCGCCGCCGATGGCATCGTCGTTCGCTACGGCGAAGGCGCGGCCATGCTGGAAGGCGCTCCGCTGACCAAGTTCATGACTACGCTGAACGACTACATCAGCTTCTTCGATAAGGTCGATAAGCGAATCCGCGACGAGCACATCACTGAGGTTCTGCCCAAAGCCGACCTGGTGAAACGCGTGGACTTTGAAGGCGACAGCAAAACGCCACCGAAGAAAATCCTTGATCGTGGAAAAGGCGTTGAAGGCCATTGCCAAAGAACGCGGCATCAAGTCGGTCGATAAGCGTTTCGAAGAAGAGCACAGCCTGTGGGAAGTGGCCTTCGTCAATTCGCAGGGCGCGGAGCACGTCATCAACTGGGAACTGGCGACTACGCCCGAGTACCGGCAGATGATGTCGAAGTACAAGCAGATTGCCGACTACATGCAGCCTCCATACTTCATCGAGACGGTGAAGAGGGAAACGGCCCGCGCCGCCGAGGAGGACCTGAGCGACGCTGAGCGTGCTGACCAGGAAAAGGTTGAGCAGGTGGCGCCGAAGGCCTCAAAGAAGAAGTCCGGCGGAGAAACAGTTGAGAAGTCGAGTGCGCGCGAGCTATTCGATTATGTGCTCAACGAAGGACGTAAGGAATACACGGTGCAGCGCTACAAAGGCTTGGGCGAGATGGGTTCGACTCAGCTCTGGGAAACGACGATGGATCCCGAGCGTCGCACGTTGTTGAAGGTTAGGCAAGAGGACGATGTCGAAACCGAAACTTATCTTCACCACGTTGATGGGCGAAGACGTGGAAGCCCGGCGCAAGTTCATCGAAGACAACGCGCTGGACGTGAAGAACCTAGATATCTAGAGGCGGCTTTTGGCTGATTGGCTCTTAGCTCTTTGGCCAAAAGGCCGGCAGCTGTAAGCCAAGAGCCGTATCCCCATGTCTTTCCCCATGAAAACCTGCATCATTTGCGGCGAGGAGTTCGAGCTCAAGCCCGGCAAGCCGGGTTTTGCGAATCGTTGCGCGAATTGCAGCGCGCCTGAAGAGGAGCAGACCGGCGAGCCCAGCGTGGATGCTGACGAGCGCCGCAGCGAATCCGAAATCAATGCCGAGCGGCGGCGCGTGATTCGAGATCTGCTCTATCGCAAGGACAGCTAGAGGAACAGCGTGGTCGGCTCGCAAAGCTGTGTCCATGGCGCTCAATCAATTTTGACAGCTTTCGCGATCATGCGCTCGTAGCGATTCCACGGCAGAAGGCGCTTTAGCCATACCTGCATCCTCGCGTCAGGGCCAATGAGGTAGCGGAGCTTGGGGTTGGGATCGTTGGCCACCCGCAAGATGAGTTGCGCCACCTCGCGTGCATCGCGACGGTGCCTGGCGCTGCCTTTCACAAATTCGGTGAAGCGGCGGCTTCGCTCCTTGTTGGGAGAGTTCTCATCCAGAGCGCCTTTGGCGATCACCACATTGCGTTCCCAGATGTCGGTGTCGTATGCGCCCGGCTCGATCAATGAGACACGAATCCCGAGCGAATGGGTTTCGATGCGCAGCGACTCGCTCCAGCCTTCCAGAGCGAACTTCGACGCGCAGTAGGCGCTCAACAAGGGATGTCCAACACGGCCTCCCACCGACGTGACGTTGATGATGTGGCCGCTCTTCTGCTTACGCATCGCCGGCAGCACAGCCTTGCTCATGGCCACATTGCCGAAGAAATTGGTTTCGAACTGATGGCGCAACTCGTCGAGGCTCATGTCTTCGACGAATCCCGCGACCGAGAACCCGGCATTGTTCACCAGCACGTCAATGCGGCCATGATCGCGTACGATCTGCTCGACGGCGCCCGTCAATGTATCGAGCTCCGTGACGTCGAGCCTCCGCAGGTCGAGGCGCTCGCGCACGCCGGCCTTTTGTGCCGCCTCCTCCAGCCTCCCGCTACGCCCGAGATCGCGCATGGTGGCGACCACGCGATAGGCGTTGGCGGCGAAGTCAATTGCCGTCAGCAACCCGATACCGCTGGAGCTGCCGGTAATGACTGCGACCTTCTGCTCTGCCATGGTTATCCGGTCAATCCCGCAGGTTGCGGCACGATGCGCGGCAGCGCCCATTCGCCCCACTTCGTTTGCGCTGCCCAGCTCAATACGAGAAGATTATAAGTTTGCAAGCACTTTATAGAACGGACTGGTAAGATGCCGAACGATTCATCGCAAAACAGCACTAAATCTGGCAAGACCGAGATCGCTCCCGCAACCGGCAAGCTGGGCATCATGATCCCTGGTATGGGAGCCGTTGCCACCACCTTCGTCGCCGGCGTGGAAGCCGTCCGCAAAGGTATTTCGAGCCCCATCGGCTCGCTGACCCAGATGGGCACCATCCGCCTGGGCAAGCGCACGGAAGGCCGCTCACCCAAGATCAACGACTTCGTTCCGCTCTCGCAGCTCAACGATCTGGCCTTCACCGGGTGGGACATCTTTGAAGATGACATGTACGCTGCCGCTGGAAAGGCCGGTGTGCTCGACCGCTCGCTGCTGGAGCAGGTGAAGCCGTTTCTTTCCTCCATCAAGCCGCGCAAGGCTGTATTCAGCAAGGACTACGTCAAGAAGCTCGACGGCCCCAATGTGAAGACGGGCAAGAACAAGATGGAACTGGCCGAGCAGGTGCGCCAGGACATCCGCGACTTCAAGCAGTCGAGCGGCGCCGAGCGGCTGGTGATGATCTGGTGCGCCTCGACGGAAACGTTCATCGAGGCCGGCCCTGTGCACCAGAGCATTGCATCGTTCGAGAAAGGCCTTGCCGCGAACGACGAACTTATCGCGCCGTCGATGATCTATGCCTACGCCGCGCTGAAGGAAGCCGTGCCGTTCGCTAACGGCGCGCCGAATCTCACCGTCGATATCCCGGCGATGCATCAGCTTTCCAGGCAGAACGAAGCGCCCATCTGCGGCAAGGACTACAAGACCGGACAGACGCTGATCAAAACGATCCTGGCGCCGGGTTTCAAGGCGCGCATGATCGGGCTGAATGGCTGGTTCTCCACCAACATCCTCGGCAATCGCGACGGCGAAGTGCTGGACGATCCCGGCTCGTTCAAGACCAAGGAAGAGTCGAAGCTGTCGGTGCTGGAGCATATTCTTCAGCCCGAACTCTATCCCGAGCTGTACGGCGACATTTACCACAAGGTCCGCATTAACTACTACCCGCCGCGCGGCGACAATAAGGAAGGCTGGGACAACATCGACATCTTCGGCTGGCTCGGCTATCCGATGCAGATCAAGGTCGATTTCCTCTGCCGCGACTCGATCCTGGCCGCTCCCATCGTGCTCGACCTCGTGCTGTTCCTCGACCTGGCAAAGCGCTCGGCAGCATTGCGAGGCATCGGCATCCAGGAGTGGCTGAGCTTCTACTTCAAATCGCCGATGACGCCCGAGGGACTCTATCCCGAGCACGACCTGTTCATTCAGTCGATGAAGCTGAAGAACACCCTGCGCCACCTGATGGGCGAAGACATGATCACGCACCTCGGGCTGGAGTATTACGACTAGAGGAGAAACTCGTTCAGAGATAGAATCAGCGCATGACGACAGAAGCATCAGAGCTTTTGAAGCGAGCGCTCGCTCTTTCGGAAGATGAGCGAGCTGCCCTCGCCAATACGCTGCTCGATAGTCTCGACACAAATCCTGAGTCAGTGGAGAAGGCCTGGGAGGAAGAGATAGCTCGCCGGATGGAAGACCTAAAGGCGGGCAGAGCAATAACGGTTCCTTGGGAAGAGCTGCATCGAGAGCTTCTGGCCCTGGTGAATGGGCGCTCGCCGCGCAAAGTTCCACAAAGGTGCCGAGGCTGACATCAGGGCGGCAGTTTCCTGGTATCTCGATCGCAACCCGAAGGTTGCCGGGGAGTTCCTAGCTAAGGTGCGACGGGCCATCCGGATGATCCAGGCATCGCCGCAGCGTTGGCCAATCTGGATACGCGGGACTAGGCGAGTCCTCCTTCGGCGGTTTCCTTTCACCGTTGTTTACTCAGCAGACGAGCCGGCCGTTACGATATGGGCTGTCGCGCATACTAGCAGGCGACCCGAGTACTGGATCCACCGGTCTTAGTTACGAAGCTCCTCTTTGTCTTTGCACTCTCTGTCGTCGCCTTTACAATTGCCGGTTCGGATGAAACTTCATGCCACTGAACAAAGTAGTAACCAATGCCGACGAAGCGGTGCGTGACATACACGACGGCGCAACCATCATGGTGGGCGGCTTCGGGTTGTGCGGCATTCCCGAAAACCTCATCGCTGCCCTGGTTCGCAAAGGCGTCAAGGACCTGAACACTATCAGCAACAACGTCGGCATCGACGACTTCGGTCTGGGCCTGATGCTCGCCGCCGGTCAGATCAAGTCGCACAAGGGAAGCTACGTCGGCGAGAACAAGCTGCTGGAAGATATGGTGCTCACCGGACGCATCGATTTGGAGCTCATCCCGCAAGGGACGTTTGCCGAGCGCATTCGCGCCGGCGGCGCAGGCATTCCCGCGTTCTATACGCCGACGGGATTCGGGACCGTGGTCGCCGAAGGCAAGGAGACGCGCGAGTTCCACGGGCGCCCGTACGTGCTGGAGCGCGCGTTGACTGCGGAGTTCGCGCTGATCAAAGCCTGGAAGGGCGACAAGTGGGGCAACCTGATCTATCGCAAGACGGCGCAGAATTTCAATCCCATGATGGCGACGGCGGCGAAGATCACGATTGCCGAGGTCGAGCATCTGGTCGAGCCGGGCGAACTCGATCCCGACCAGGTACACACGCCCAGCATTTACGTGCAGCGCATCTTTCAAGGCGAGAACTACGAGAAGCGCATCGAGCGCAGAACGCTGCGCAAGGCGTAAGGGATAAGGATCACCACGGAGGACACAGAGGTCACGGAGACAGAAATGTTCAGACATTGTATTCTCGGTGTCCTCTGTGTTCTCCGTGGTGAAATGGTTTGTGTGCGCCTGAAGGAGCTTTGAATGGCTGATGTCACGACCGCCAAGCAGAAAGACACAGAAAAGCGCGACCGCATCATCCGCCGGGTTGCGCAGGAGTTGCAGGACGGCTTCTACGTCAACCTGGGGATCGGCATGCCGACGCTGGTGGCCAACTGCGTTCCGCCCGGAATCGAGGTTGTGCTGCAAAGCGAGAACGGCATGCTCGGCGTAGGGCCATACCCGTTCAGCGGAGAAGAAGATCCCGACCTGATTAATGCCGGCAAAGAGACGGTCTCGCAGTTGCCCGGCACGGCTTACTTCTCCAGCGCCGAGTCCTTCGCCATGATTCGCGGCGGCCACGTCGATCTGAGCGTGCTGGGCGCGATGGAGGTCGACGAAGAAGGCAACCTCGCCAACTGGATGATCCCTGGCAAGATGGTCAAGGGCATGGGCGGAGCGATGGACCTGGTCGCCAGCGCCAAGCGCGTCGTGGTTGCCATGGAGCACACCACCCGCGACGGCGCGCCGAAGATCCTGGCGCGCTGCACGCTGCCCATCACCGGCTTGCGCGTGGTCGACACCATCGTCACAGAAATGGCTTATATTCGCGTGACCCAGAGTGGACTGGTGCTCGAAGAGATCGCACCGGGCTTGTCGCCCAGCGACGTGCAGGGCGCAACGGCAGCGCCCCTGATCGTCAGCCCGCAATTGAAGACGATGCAAATTTAGGATCGCTCGCAACTCGGAAGGCGGAATTTGACATCTATCTTCACATGCTTAAGTGGACACTGATCTGCGCGGTTCTGGCGTTAATTTTTGGCGTGCTTGGATTCGGGGGGATCGCAGCCGGGTTCGCTGCCATCGCTAAAATCCTATTCGGAATCTTCATCATTGGCGTGGTCCTCACGCTGATTCTGGGGCTCACTGTCTTTAAGGCCGTTACCTAAGAGGTTGAACCGAGCGGCGAGAACTAACTTGATGGGCCGGCTTCTGAGTTAAGCTGCCTGTCATGCGATTCATCGACCGCGACGAGGTCGCCCGGCGACTCACTTACGAGAAGTGCATTCCCATCGTGCGCGAGGCCATGATCGCCTTCTCGCGCGGTGAAACCCGACAACTGCTGCGCTCGATCATTGCCCTTGGCAAGGGCCGCATGTTTGGCATCATGCCGGGTGCGATGGGCGAGCACGCGGTATTTGGCGCGAAGCTGATCAGCGTCTTCCCCGACAACTTCGCGCGTGGGATCCAATCACATCAGGGCCTGGTCGTGCTCTTCGATCCGGAGAGCGGCGCGCCGGTTTGTGCGGCACATGCGGGCGAGATCACGGCGATCCGGACGGCGGCTGCCAGTGCGGTCGCAACTAGCGCCCTCGCGCGCAAGGATGCCTGCCGCCTGGCTCTACTCGGCTATGGAGAGCAGGCGGGGGCGCACGCGCGAGCGATCAGTAAGGTTCGTGCTCTCGAATCCATAAAAGTCTGGGGACGCTCACCCGAGCGCGCGCGGACGTTCGCCGAGCGAACGCAGGCCGAGCTTGGACTCCCCGTTCATGCTTCGGCAACAGCCCACGAGGCAGCGGCCAGGGCCGACATCATCTGCACAGTAACGGCCGCGCCTGAGCCGATTCTCAAAGGCGAGTGGGTACGACCGGGCACGCATGTAAACGTTGTCGGCTCCGGCGTCGCTGGGCCGGCTGAGGTCGACAACGACCTGGTCGTCCGCTCGCGCTTCTTCGTCGACAGCCGCGAAGGAGTATTGCAGCAAGGCGCGGAATTTCTGCGAGCCAAAGCGACGGGCTTAGTTGGCGACGATCACATCGTTGCTGAGATCGGCCAAGTGTTGGCGGGCGACGTTGCAGGCCGCCGCTCGAACGATGAGATCACCGTCTACAAGTCGCTCGGCCATGTTGTGCAAGACCTGGCGAGCGCCTGGGCGCTGTATTCCGAAAAGGGGTAGCGATTCGAATCGATCGAGCTGCCGTCATCGAACAAACGGATACTCCTGTATCCAATGAAATCCCCGGCTCACCAGCAGAAATTTTCCGCGATCCACCAGTTGCAGCTCCATTTTTGTCTTGTGGCCGTCCATCTCGCCGTCGAGGATCAGCCGATCCTGCGCAGGGCGTCCGTAGGTAAAGTCCGCCTTCCAGTGGGGATCGTCGTTCTTGGTGAGCTTCAGCGTTTTAGCGCTGGTATCGATAGTAGCCCCGAGGCGCACCACCGATTCGTCCACCTTCTGGAAGACCGTCCGGGTAGGCACATCGAAGATCAAGCGACGCCACCGGTCGTGGTCACTCATCAACGGAGGCCGGGGCTGTCCGTCAACGACGAGCTCTTCGACATTCCAGATGCCATAGAGTGCTGACTTAGGGCTGCCGCCGCCGTATTGGTGCCAGGCGATGCGACTGCCATAGGCATTCGCACCGATGAGCACGACGCCGAACAGAATTTGCGCGATTACCGCAATGCGATTGGCGCGAGGCGCCGCAAACAGAGGAAACTGCGTTGAAGGCTCCACCGTGCGATTCAGGAAGAACAGATCGATCAGGCGCTTGATGTCGGGGGCGAGCAAGAACAGTGAAAGCAGAATGAGATGGAACGAGAACAGCTTGACCGGCACGTCGTAGGTCATGTTGAGCATGAACACCTGCGTCAGGTCGGCCAGACAGATCAACGCGCCCAGCATTGTTGTGCGAGGTAGGAGAAGAAGGACTCCGCCTAGTATCTCCGCGCAGCCGGCAAAGATCTCGTACGCAGGCGACGCACCGATCGAGGCCCACAGCACTCCCATGGGCGAGAAGTTCCCGTAAGGCTCCACGAGCGTGTAGAGCCGCGGAAACGGCATCTGCAAGGGAACCGCTTTCGCCCAACCATAAACGAACATCTGCCCTGCGAGACAAAAGCGGATGACGAGCCGAAACCATTTGTACATGGTGGCGTAATTTGTGCGCTTACGGTCGAGAACCGACCAAACCGCGGTGGCGACAATGCTAACAACAAACAGGCAGAACGCTAGTACCCAGTCATACGTCTTGTCGCCGCTTCCGCTGCCCTCGTAAACGAGCGGCTGTGAAACATGAAACACGTGAGTCGCGGTCCAGATAACAATCTGCCGAAACGGCGGTAGGGTTGAAGGGTCGGGAATGTCCACGCTCGGTAGCGGCAGCAGGCCGTTGAGCACCTGAGTGAGCAGGCAGGACAGCCCGAAGTAGACGAAGCAGAAGCGGAACGCGATACGGGTGGCCAGACTCCAACGAGGCTCCGGCGTTGCAAGGCCCGAGTACCCCAATTGCGGCGGTGCGCTTTGCGTGCTCACTGGGAGCCTCCCGAATGCAACAGTTGCGATGGGCGGGAATTATAGCCCGAATCGCGTTCCTGAAGACGCCGCTCACGCCGGTCCGTCATTTGCTTGTTGCGGCCAACATCGGAGTTGCATATCATCCGGGGAAAACCATGCTCAAGCCCTTAGGTGTACCGCTTTCTGCTCTCCTGACCGTTTCCCTGTTCGCGCAAGCTCCCGCACCCTCCAAACAAGTGCAGGCCGCTGCCGCCGAGTCTTACAAGCTGTACGTTGACCTTCATGAGCATCCTGAACTGTCATCGCATGAGAGCCAGACGGCGGCGAAACTCGCCGGAAGTTTGCGGAGTTTCGGCTACGAGGTGACCGAGAAAGTGGGCGGGACCGGAATCGTGGCCGTGATGAAGAACGGCGCCGGCCCGACGATCATGCTGCGTACGGAACTCGACGCGTTACCCGTGCAGGAGAAGACGGGCCTGCCTTACGCGAGCAAGGTCGTGGCCAAGGACGACAGCGGCCACGATGTCCCCGTGATGCACGCCTGTGGACATGACGTGCACATGGCGGCGTTGGTCGGCACGGCTGAGATCATGGCCCAGAGCAAGGACACGTGGCATGGCACGCTCGTCATCATCGGGCAGCCGGCTGAGGAAACCATCTCCGGTGCCAAGGCGATGATCGCTGACGGACTCTTTACGCGATTCCCCAAGCCTGACGTCGCTGTCGCCCTGCACGTCGGCAACAGCCTGCCCGCGGGTAAGGTCGGCATCATTCCGGGCTACATGTCCTCGAATGCCGACTCCATTCGCATAACCGTCTTCGGGAAGGGTGGACATGGATCGGCGCCGCAGACGACCATCGATCCCATCGTGATTGGCGCCAAGATTGTGCTGGCGCTGCAGACCATCGTTTCGCGCGAGATCAAGGCAGGCGATCCCGCGGTGGTGACGGTGGGGTATTTCCAGGCCGGGCTGAAGAACAACATCATTCCCGACGAAGCCAAGCTCGGGCTGACGGTTCGCACCTACGATCCGACGGTACGCAAGCACGTGCTGGCCTCGATCGATCGCATTGTGAAGGGCGAAGCCGAAGCGTCCGGCGTGACGCGGCCTCCCGAGATCGTGCACGACGAGGCCACCGATGCCGTCTATAACGACCCCGCCCTGGCCCAGCGCATGACTAAGGTGCTGGATGAAGCTCTGGGCAAGGACAACGTCGAGCAGGAGCCGTCGCAGATGGCTTCGGAAGATTTTTCGTACTTTGTGGAGCAGGGAGTGCCCGGCTTCTACTTCTCCCTCGGAGGAGCGAACCCGGAGAAGTATGCGCAGGCGAAAGCATCAGGCGAGATCCTGCCGTCGAACCACTCGCCGCTGTTCGCTCCCGATGCGAAGCCGGCGATCGAAACCGGCATCACCGCCGAGGTTGCGGTGCTGCGGAGCTTGTTCAGCACCTCGCCGCAGGAACTGAAGCAGCTAACGGCGAGCGCGGCGAAGTAGACGGCAGCTCATTTGCGCTTTTTCAGCAGCCTGTTTACATCTGTCGTACTGTGTTTCCATTTTGTCATCACGAGCGGAGCGAGGGATCTGCTCTCGTTTGCTGAGCGTAGATGATGGTTTTTGTGCCGGCGACGATTTTGGTTTAAGCCCACAAAATGCAGGTCCCTCCCGGCCGAGGCCCGCTCGGGATGACAGACAAATGGAGGCGCGATGCGGCACGAATGAATTCGTGCCCTGACACGAAGCTTTGCCAAAACTCCGGCTTAGCATAGCTAGCCGATGCTCGCTTCCAGCTCTTCCGCCATCTCGAGTAGCTTGCTGACAGTTCGCAGGTTGCGTCCGGTTACCGTCGTCTTCAAGATCTTATCCATTGATGCCCATGGGAACTTTGACCGTCCCATTCCGTCGGGAAAGTAGATAAAGATCTCGCCGCCGGCAGGATGCACTTCTTCCGGACCGATGGGCACTGCCTGCAAGGCCGCCAAGGCTTGTTTCGTTGGCGTATCCGCAAGGAAGGACACCAGCAGCAGGCCCGGATTGATCCCGTCGCGCTTCGCGAACGGATTACGCTTCACTGTTTGCCTGAGTTCCGCCGCGGTTCGCAGAACGACTCCTGGGCGAAAGCCAACAGCCTTTTCAATCGCCTCTTCGATGACCTTTGCTTTCAGGTTCTTGTCTTTCGCGCCGAAAACGACGTTGCCACTCTGCACGTAGGTTCGCGGATCATGAAAACCCAGCTTGCGATAAAGCTCACGAAGCGCATCCATCTTGATTTTGTTGTGCCCGCCGACGTTTACGCCGCGCAGCAAAGAAACATAAACATGCATAAGCTCAAGGCTTCCTCGCAAAACATAAAAGGGAGCGGCTGTCAGCGCCAACTCCCTTCAAAACCGAAACCGCAAAGACGCTTGAACTTACACCGTCACCGGCTGCTTCACCGGAACCGGAGTCAGCCAGCCGTGGCGGTCTTCGATCTTGCCGTTGACGATGTTGTAGAACTCATTGCGAAGCGCCTTGGTGATCGGGCCGGCAGTTCCCTTCCCAACGATGATCTTATCGACCGAGCGGATGGGCGTAATCTCCGCCGCGGTGCCGCTGAAGAAGACTTCATCCGCGATGTACAGCATCTCGCGCGGAATGACCTGTTCGATGGTTGGAATGCCGAGGTCCTTGGCCAGGTGCAGTACCGAGTTGCGCGTAATGCCAGGGAGCACGCTATTGCCAATGGGCGGCGTACAAATACGGTCCTTGTGCACGATAAAAACATTCTCGCCCGAGCCTTCGCTGACATAGCCGTTCACGTCGAGCGCGATGCCTTCGCTGTAGCCGTTGACGATGGCTTCCATCTTTATGAGCTGCGAGTTCATGTAATTCGCGCCCGACTTGGCGATGGCCGGCATGGTGTTGGGAGCGATCCGCGTCCAGGACGATACGCACACCTCGACACCGTCCTCGTCGTTCGCGTGGCCAAGATACTTGCCCCACTCGTAGTTGCAGACATAGACCTCAGTCGGCGAATTGAACGGGTTCACGCCCACCTGGCCGTATCCTCTGAGAACGATCGGGCGGATATAACAGGGAGCGATCTTATTAGCGGCGACCAGTTCGACCGCCCCGTGGCACATCTCCTCGAGCGAGTAGTCGACATCAATGCGGTAAATCTTGCAGGAATCGAGGAGACGGCGCATGTGATCATCAAGCCGGAAGACTGCCGGGCCCTTCTCCGTCAGGTAGCAGCGTATGCCCTCAAAGACGGCGGAGCCGTAATTGACGACGTGCGACATCACATGCAGTTTGGCGTCGTCCCACGGGATCAGATGTCCGTTATGCCAAATGAAATCCGACGGCTTGATGGCCCTAGGCATGAAAGGCTCCTTCGCGAAGAGAATTTTGAAGTCGTGCTGTCCGCTGCTGTTGTAAACCAGAAACGTACTTCGGCCAGAAGCAGAAAATTGATCCCACGGCCTCACCGCAATGCGGCATTATAAACGAGATGTTGGAGAGCTGCTCCGGGTGTTTTTTGCTCCCATGCAGGATTGACCGGAAAAGAATTGGTTTTGGCGTTGCGCTACTCAGATGGCAACTGCCTTCGGTGGTTTGGCCCTGCCGCGCAACCCGTGTTATTCTCATTAGCGTAACAAGATACGATCAAAACGTAGGAGCGCACCCGATTCAGTGTTAGCACGAGAGAAAAAGTCCGCCCTGATTGACCAGTATCGCACTCACGATACCGACACTGGTTCCCCCGAGGTCCAGATCGCGATCCTGAGCGAGCGCATTGGTGAATTGACGGAGCATTTCAAGACGCATAAGAAAGACCACGCCTCCCGGCGCGGTCTGCTTATGATGGTGAGCAAGCGTCGCGGCCTGCTCGACTATCTCAGAAAGTCCGATACCGAACGCTACAAAGCCGTTATTCAGAAACTCGGCATCCGCAAATAAGCTGTTTGCCAGCCGCTGAAGTACTGCGCCTCGAAGCGTATTCTGTGTCATTTCATTTCCCCGCAACTGCATCGGTTCGCACTTGCCGGGAACGGACTCATGCGTCTTCCGTCATGGGTAATTTGAGCCATACCGGCCCGCGGGCCCTCAAGCCATTTCAGGTCGCAATTCGCTATCTGACGGCGCACAGGGAGACTCTCGCGCTGTCGCACGCCTCTCTTCTTCTCTCATCCGCCGGCCCTGCCTTTCCAAGAACAGCTTTCCCAGGCAGCGATGCGGCGAAGCCAGCGGAATCGTCGTTGCGCTTAGAAAAGGAAATTCAAAGAAATGAAGCACGAAATCAGTGTTGAGCTGCATGGCGGGAAGTCCATCAGCTTCGAAACCGGAAAATTAGCCAAGCAGGCCCACGGCTCCTGCATTGTGCGCATTGGCGATAATGTGGTCCTGGCCACCGCCTGCGCCAACGCCGAGCCGCGTGAGGGAATCGACTTCTTTCCTCTCACCGTCGATTACCGCGAGTACACCTACGCCGCCGGACGTATTCCGGGCGGCTTCATCAAGCGCGAAGGGCGACCCAGCGAGCGCGAGATTCTCACCAGCCGCCAGATCGACCGCCCCATCCGTCCGCTCTTCCCGGAGGGATTCCGCTGCGAGACCCAGGTCATTGCCATGGTGCTCTCGGCGGATACGACCAACGACCCCGACGTTGCTGGTATCAACGGAGCCTCCGTTGCCTTGAGCGTCTCCGATATTCCATTTCACGGACCCATCGGCGCAGTGCGCGTTGGCAGGCTGAACGGCGAGTTCGTCATCAATCCGACCTATGACGAACAACGTGAGGGCACGCTGAACCTGATGGTTGTTGGCACCGCCGATGGCATAGTAATGATCGAGTCGGGCGCTCGCGAAGAGTCGGAAGAGACCATCGTGCAAGCCATCGAGTTCGCCCACGAACAGATCAAGAAGATATGTGCTGCCATCAGCGAACTGCAGAAACAAGCGGGCAAACCCAAGCGCCCCGTAGAAGCGCCGGTTGTCGACGAAGCTTACATCGCCGAGCTACGCGCCAAGGTTGGTGATCGTCTGCTGGACGCAGTCAACACCGAGAAATATCCCAAGAGCGAAAGCTATAGCCTCATCAAGTCGCTGAAAGACGAATACATCGATGAATTTGAGGAAGAAGACAACGAGGGCCGCAAAAGGGCCAAGACCTACTTCGACATCCTGCGTGAACGCATCTTCCGTGAGCAGGTGATCAAGGAAAAGCGCCGTCCCGATGGCCGCGCCTTCGACCAGATTCGCGCCATCTGGATTGAAGTGGGCGTGCTGCCGCGTACTCACGGGTCCGCGATCTTCACCCGTGGCGAAACCCAGGCGCTGGTCACAACCACGCTGGGCACTGCCGACGACATGCAGCGGCTCGAAGCCTTTGAAGGCGAGGCCAAGAAGCGCTTCATGCTGCACTACAACTTCCCGCCGTTCTCGGTCGGCGAAGTCGCGTTCCTGCGCGGAGCCGGCCGGCGCGAAATCGGTCACGGCGCACTGGCGGAGCGCGCCCTGTCGGCTGTGCTTCCCAACGAAGCCGACTGGCCGTATGCCATGCGCGTGGTCTCCGACATTCTGGAGTCCAACGGTTCGTCGTCGATGGCCACCGTCTGCGGCGCTTCGCTCAGCATGATGGATGCCGGCGTTCCGCTCAAGGCTTCCGTTGCGGGAGTCGCGATGGGTCTGGTGAAAGAAGACGAGGAATACGCCATCCTGACCGACATCGCGGGCGCCGAAGATCATTACGGCGATATGGACTTCAAAGTCGCGGGCACGCGTGACGGCATCACAGCCTTGCAGATGGACATCAAGGTTATGGGCATCACACCGCAGATCATGCGCGAGGCCCTTGACCAGGCTCGCCGCGGGCGTCTGTTCATCCTCGACAAGATGAACGAAGTCATCACCGAGCCGCGTACCAAGATCAGTGAATTCGCTCCGCGCTTCTACACGCTGCAGATTCCGTCCGACAAGATTCGCGACCTGATTGGCCCCGGAGGCAAGGTCATCCGCGGCATCATCGAGCAGACGGGCGTGAAGATCGACGTCGAAGACAGCGGCAAAGTGAACGTCTCGTCGGCCGATCAGCAGGCGGCGGCGAAGGCCATCCAGATGATCAACGACATCACAGCCACGGCTGAGGTGGGCAAGACCTACCTTGGCAAGGTCACCCGCCTGGCGGACTTCGGCGCCTTCGTCGAGATCCTTCCCGGAACCGACGGCCTGCTGCACATCAGCGAAGTCGCCGAACATCGGATCAAAGACGTCCGCGACGAACTGAAAGAGGGCGACCAGGTACTGGTCAAGGTGCTGGCCGTTGAAGGCAACCGCATCAAGCTATCACGCAAGGCCATCCTCAAAGAGCAGCGCGCCAAGATGGGCGGCGGCGAGGCAGCCCCCGAAAGCGAAGGCGGGGGAGTTGTAACCTTCGAAGGTGGACACGAAGCCGCTGACGTCGAGGAACCAAGCTTCAATCGCGAGCACGATCGCGGTGGAGATCGGGGTCCGCGCCGCGACGGTGGCGGCCACCACGGCGGACGCGGTGGACGGGGCAATGGCGGAGGACGCGGTGGGGATCGTGGCCGCGGACGCGGAGGCAGCCGGCACTAGCTTAACCCGCTGTGCCTACGAGTCCAGCGACCCTGAACATCAGAGACACCCGGCCCAAATGGCCAACACTCAGTGAGGAAGCGGTGACCCGAGAAGGGACCGCTTCCAGCTAGTTTCGCTGCATGCGCCGCGGCGGGACCCGAATCTTCCCAAAAACCTCTACTCTTCAGACTTTGTTTTCTGTCGCTTAGGCGATGACCTTTCGATGACTTTCAAATTATCTTTCAAGCATTGATCGCACTAGCGACCTGACCTAACTTACGCCTGTTGAGCAGGCAGTCCGGCAAGGTGACTGCCGACAGGCACTCTACGCGTCGACCGTCCAGAGTCGTCCTGCACTGCCGATACTCAACCTCGGCATGGGCCCTCCTTGCAAATCGTTAATCGCAGGTCAGACCGAAGGAGGTCAACATGATGTTGTGTACTCGCACATCGCAAGAATGCACACGGGCGTTGCCCGAAACAGCAGGTGGCCCAACGAGAGCCCGTGACGGAAGCGGTTTCCGGCTTTTCGCTGCACGGAGCAGGATTCTAATTGGGTTCGTCCTCACCTTGTTCGCCGCTGCTTCAGCAAACGCACAGTTCGCTTACGAGCACTTCGACTATCCAGCAAACACTCAAATCGACGGCCAAGGGACGCGAAGCAACGGCTGGGCGGGCTCCTGGAGCGGCGGAGATGACTTGGTTGTCGCTCCGGGACTGCCAGTGACCTGTAACGGCATAGCTCCCGTCGGGAATGCCCTCGGCCCAACGAATGGCAATGCCAGCGTTCGCACCATACTGACCCCTGTCCACGGGAACGCGGGAACGTCATTGCTCCTGAGCGCCGTCATCAACTCCAACGTCGATGGCGGAACGTTCACGCAGGCGACGATCGGCAATTCAGCAGGTGCTGGGCAGACCTTCATCATCGGTGAGCTCTCCGAGACCGATCCGCGAGCGGCCAACTGGGCGCTGCAAAATTCCGCCGGCGTTTACTACTCCAACCAGCCGGTGGTAGCCAACACACCGACCTGCCTGGTGGCGCGCATCGACTTTGCGGTCAGCGACGGCCTGGATCGCATGCGCTTGTGGGTAAATCCCCCTACAGTGCTATCCAATACCACGCCTGCTGATATCGATGTGACGACAACACACGTCGATCTGTTTACCGGAGTGTTCTGGCAGACCCAGCAGGGTCAGATGGTGGATGAGATCGCCATCGACGGTGTCGGTGGTACGTGGACTCCCGTGACGCAGAAGTTTATGGGCAGAAACCCTGATCAGGCACTCCTGCTAACTGACGGTACAGTCATGGTTCAGGACAATGTGTCTCCGACTGATTGGTACAGGCTAACGCCCGACCAGCATGGAATTTATGCCAATGGTTCGTGGAGCCAGCTGGCTTCGATACCACAGAACTTCGGCTATGCTCCAAGCGTCGGGTCTTACGCAGTCTTGCAAGATGGCAGGGTCATCGTCGAAGGCGGCGAATATAACGGCTCCAGCTTCACCTCAAACTGCCATGATCCGAATGCAAATCCGCCACTCAACAATTGCGGGGCCATTTTCGATCCCGTCGCAAATACCTGGACTCAGGTCGCTCCGCCTGATTTCGGTGATATATGCGGGTCGGATGGCATTACCTGGTGCGACATTGGATCTGGAGAGGGCGTGGTTCTGCCGGACGGATCGTTCAAGCTAGCACAGGCGAGCTATGTCGCCCACAAGTGCTGCGGCGACATTTCAAAGCTGCAAGCTCTGCTGAAGTACCCATACACCGGGCCCTGGATCCAGACCGGCTTCAACAAGAACGAAGGCAATAGCGAAGAAGGTATGACGCTGTTGCCTGACTATCGAGACGGCAACGGGGGCTTCCTTTCTTTGGTGATGACCGTTGACACCTACAACCCCCACAACAACAACCAGGTCTGTAGCAGCTACCAGAGTTCGGAAATCTATGTTCGCGGCAACCTGTTCGGTCAGCAAGCCGGATATTATTACTGCCTTGGAAATACTCCCGACCAACTGTACTTTACCGGCATAAACGAAATGGGGCCTGCGATTTTGCGGCCAGACGGCTCCGTGTTCCAGGCGGGAGCGGACTCGCACACGGCCATTCTTACCTCCAACTTGTATTGGACGGCCGGGCCAGACTTTCCCCTCGACCGCCAAGAAAATCAACTGGAAATCGAGGACGGACCAGCTGCGTTACTCCCCAATGGCAACGTGCTCATGCTGGCCAGCAAAGACCAGGGCACGGCTCCGGCCACCTTCCTGGAACTGACACCCGCGCCTCAGAACACGCTGGTCGAAGTACCCCCCGCTCCCAACGCGGACAGGTTTTCCTCGAACGCCGGGCAGATGCTTCTCCTGCCGACCGGGCAGGTTCTGTTCGTCGAACACGACGGCCAGAGCCAGACGTTGCAAATCTATACGCCCGAAAACTCAAGGGTCGATCCCGCCTGGAGACCCAAGGTGACGGCGGTGAATGGCACAAACTGTATTCCGGTGAACCCGTTCTGCACCTTTGTGGTCCATACCACGAGCGTGAATACGGTCAGCGGCTTAGGCTTCAACGGCATGTCGCAAGGAGCGGCGTTCGGTGATGAATATCAGTCGGCCACTAACTATCCGTTAGTCAGACTGAGCCAGCAGCGGCTGTGTATTTGGCCGAACGGCTGTTCCAATCAGCCTAAGGTGTACTATTGCCGAACTCACGACCATAGTTACATGGGAGTTGCCACGGGCAATCTACCCGTCTCGACGCAGTTCGACTGCCCGGGAGTGCCTTCGGGACGATACGAACTTGAAGTTGTCACGAATGGTATTTCCGGCGGTACGCTGTTCGGCGCCGTGGTACAGCCATAACCCCAAAGCCTTGAGTGCCTCACCCCGGTGCAACCTCGGGTGGGGCACTCCTTCTCTTCGAAAGGAGCCCTCTTCCGGTTCAGGTTGCAGGCTCTGCCGTCCACGCAAATAGCCACTGTGCATCAACGATGTCTTTGGCCTGTCAGCCGTGCTGGTATCCGCGCATCTCTGGCCTTACAATATCGGAACGTGGCACCCGGCATCTTAGGCAAATTCTTCGGATCACCACAAACCGCAAGGCCCGAACACCCCACGGTGACGGGTCAACGTATCTCCCGTCGCTCCACTGGCTTTAACGAGTTCATCAAATACATATCCCGGCAGGACGGGCTGCGGATTCTCGATCTCGGCGCCACTTCGCCGGCCAACATTACCTTCATGACCGGCCTGGGTCACAAGTTCCACCAGGAAGACCTGCTGCGGCTTTCTGCCGACAAAGACCTGCTGGTCTCGAACGGCAACGGCGAGAAGATCTTCGACACCGACCGGTTTCTGCGCGAGAACCTTAACTTCGAGCGGGAAGAATTCGACGCGGTCATGTTCTGGGACCTGGCCGACTACTTGCCCGAGGTGCTTGTGAAACCGGTCATTGAAAGGGTCCATGTTGGGATGAAGCCGGGCGGAATTCTGCTTGCCTTCTTCCATACCAAGGATGCCGGTCCGCAGGAGCCGTTCTACCGCTATCACATCGTTTCGAAAGAGGCCGTCGACATGCAGCCGGCGGTGCCCTTCAAGCTGCAACGTGTGTTCGCTAATCGTCACGTCGAGAACTTGTTCCGCGACTTTGCCTCCATCAAATTCTTCCTTGGCCGCGACAATCTAAGGGACGTGCTGGTAATTCGGTAGATTCGATCTCTTACGTCCCCCGTGTTTTTCGAACCATGTAGGGCAGGACCCCGGGGATTTGCAATACCTTGAATGCGATTGGACGGGCAAGTTCCGGCAGTGAGAGTAGCCGGCGAACGCGCGTAGCTGCTGCGATCAGTGGAGCGAATTGACGGTCGTAGATAGTCTTATACCTCCCTGCAGCCGTCTCCAGTGAACTTTGGCCGTGCCAAAACGAGAGAAGAGACTCCGCCGCAGCCTGACCGCCGCGCAGAGCGAGAGAGATTCCGTCGCCGGCAAAGGGATCGATAAATCCCGCAGCATCGCCCGCGAGAAGAACGTTGTCTAGAACTGCCTGCGGCTTGCGATAGATGAGCGGCGCGGTGCTAACCACGGGCATCAATGGCTGCCAATGCTCGGCTCGCCGGGCGAGTGGCGGCGATAGACGAAGAACCTCCGGCAATGTCGTCGCGGCGTCGGAGCGCACCATCGCGCAAACGTTCACCACGTCCGAAGCGACCGGCTGGACTCCGCAATATCCCTTGTCGAAGAAGTAGAGATCGGTTGACCGCGACGGGGACGGCTCGCCATAGTGGGCTTTCAAACCGATCCACTTCGGCCCCGGCGGCACGTCCGAGTCGGAGAACCGCGACCATCGGCCCGCAGACACAATGACGGCCCTGGCGTTGACCGTCCCGTGCGCCGTGGCCAGCGTGAACGGCCCGTGTCCGTCAACCGACAAAACCTCGCACTTCTTGTGAGCGCACGCTCCGGCCTGCTGTGCTGACTCCCACAGCAGCAGGTCGAGCTCATAGCGAGGAATGCTCAAAGCCGGAGGCTTGATCGGAGTTGCCAGACAGCTCCCAGACAGAAGGATGCGCGCCTGCGAGATAGCGGGGGCATCCCCGAAGAGCCTCTCTGCCCGCGGATGCTCGCGTAGCAGGTCTCTGAGCAATGCCAGCGACTCAGCCGAGACAAATTCGCCGCACACCTTCTGTCGCGGAAAATCGCTCAGATCGAAGAGCCCGACCGAGGCGCCCATGCGGGCGGCGGTAATGGCAGCCGACGCTCCCGCTGGGCCGCCTCCAACCACTGCGAGATCGAAGCTGCGCTCTACTTCCACAACACCACGCCTATGCGATACAGGTAGTGCGTGGAAATGTCGACTCGACGCGCCGAGGTCCGGCTCAGGATCGCTCGCATTTCCTCCAGTGTATAAGCGCGGCGAACCGACGCTGGCGCATCGTGCCGTGTCAGACGGCTGCGAAACAGCGGCAATCCCGCATAGGTCAGAGCAAGATGCGTGCGGCTGCGAATGACGTCGTTGATCAGCATGGCTTTGCGCGCAACGCGCAGAGCCTCGGAAACAACCTGCAACACGGTCTGCGGCTCGAAGTGATGGGCCATGAGATTGGAAGAGACGACATCAAAGGCACCTTGAGGAAATGGGAGCGCCAGTGCATCGGCCACAACGGTCTCAGTTCCGTTCTGCGGCAGGTGCGACGCGACGCGGTCGAGCAGCGTCACGCGGACATCGATTCCTTCACCTGCAAGCGCCCGACTCCCTGCGATCGGCACATGCCCGTTGCCGGCCCCGATCTCCAGCAGCGACAGGCTACGTATTTCCTTGGCGCGCGCGATGTGGCGCAGCAATAGTATCGTGGTCCGCGTCCCGCCGAACCAGTCGTTGATTCTCTGCAGATCGCGCAGCGACGCCGCAATCTCGGCCGGCGTCCCGAGATCATCGTCCAGCAGTTCGGGAACTACGATACGTTGCATGCGATCGTGCGCCTGGGGCGGCGAGAACAGCGGCCACAGCTGTCTTCACCAGAACCTATCGTATAAGGTCTGCCGCCGCCCGCGAAGGTCAGGCGGCGTACTGCGGAAGGGTGATGTGGTCGACCAGGTCGCGTCCTACGATGAGGTCAGCGAGAGCTGGGAACTTCAGAAGCTTCATTCCCTGGTTGCGCAGGAAGATCGAAAAGTTCGACGGCGGCGCGAACCAGCCGGCAAAGCGCAGCGCCATCTTCTGCTTCTCCGCCACAAACGGCCCGAATAACTGCTGATAGCGCGCGAACGCGGCGGCGTAATCTCCGTCGGCGCGATGCAGTTCGCCCGCCAGGATGTAGGCTGCGGTCATCGCCAAGCTCGATCCTTCTCCCGCCATGAGCGAAACGCACGATGCCGCGTCGCCCAGCAGCACGATGCGCCCGCGCGACCATTGCTGCCCCTCGATCCGTATCTGGCTGACGCGATCAAAGTAGAAATCCGTGCTGCTGTCGAGCGCTTCCAGGATCTTCGCGCATTCCCATCCAGTGTTTGCGAAGCGTTTTCGCAGCAGATTTTTTTGCTGCTGAGTGTCGCCGCTATCGGGATCGTCATCGGCAAAGGTGAACAGGAACAAGGTGCGGTCATCGCGCATGGAGAAGCGCGCCACCTGCTGGCCGACCTCGGTATGCATCGCGTAAACCAGCTCATCACGCGGCCGATAGCCTTCAACCGAAAAAGCCGCGACTTTGCAGCCGAGATACTTCTCATACTGCGATTCAGGCCCGAAGGCCAGTTCACGGACATTGGAGTGCAGCCCGTCGGCGCCGACCACCAGATCAAACTCGCGCTCCGCGCCATGCTCAAAGCGAACACGAACACCGCCGTTGCCTTGCTCTATGGCAGCGATACTGTCGCCGAAGATGGTTTCGGCCTTGCCGTCGATGGTGGCGAAAACGGCAGCCGCCAGATCACCTCGCGGCAAGCTGATGTAGCGACCGCGCGTCGCTCTATCGAAGGCGCTCGCCGGAAAGCTCGCCACTGTTGCGCCGCGCGTGTCGAGCACCCTGATCTCGCGGACCTTGTATCCCTTTTTATTGATTTCGGGCAGCAGGCCCATGCGATCGGCAACGTCGTACCCGCATCCCCAGAAATCGACAACGTAGCCGCCGGCGCGCAACTGCGGAGCGCGCTCGACGATGGTGGGCTGCATACCGTACTGCAGCAGCCAATACGCGAGCGTCGGTCCGGCGATTCCCGCTCCTGAAATCAAAACTCTCATCGCAAGTTTGGCCGCGTGTTCCGGGGCTTTCACTGGGAAACCATAGCGGTTTCGGAGCGTAGCTTCTGTCGCAAATCAGCGGCAATTTGTTGGCCGTGGAAGCGGCCATTCTCGATGAAGATCTCGCTGGTTCTCATGCCGGCCACGATCACGCCCGCCAGATAAATGCCCGGCACATTGCTCTCGAGCGTCTGCGGATCGACAACCGGCTTCTTGTCCGCATCGCCGCGGATCTTGATGCCCAGGTTGGAAAGAAATTCAAAGTCGGGATGGTAGCCGGTCATGGCGAAGACATAGTCGTTCGCAATCGTGACCTCTCCGTCAGGCGTGTTCAGCACCACGTGGTCGGGCGCAATCTCGCGCACCGCGCTGTTGAAATACGCCTTCACCTGCCCGGCTTTGATGCGGTTCTCAATGTCAGGCTTGATCCAGTACTTCACCGAGGGGCTCATGCCCGGCCCGCGATGCACCAGCGTCACCTTCGCGCCGTGCCGCCACAATTCCAGCGCAGCGATTGCGGCTGAGTTCTTGCCCCCGACGACCAACACTTCGAGTCCGAAGAAGGGATGCGGCTCACGGTAATAGTGCATGACCTTCGGCAGGTCTTCGCCCGGAACGTTCATGAGGTTCGCGCGATCGTAATAGCCGGTCGCAAGGATCAGCTTGCGCGCGTGATACTCGCGCTTGCGACCATGCATGTCCGTAGTGTGGACAACGAAGTTGCCATCGCTGCCTTCGATGCGCTGCACGGGTTCGTACTGCCGCAGGTCGAGTGCGTAATGCTCAGCGGCCTTGCGATAGTACTCCAGCGCCTCCTGGCGCGTGGGCTTCTGGTTGGGACTGGAAAAGGGCAGGTCGCCGATCTCCAGCAGCTCGGGCGTGGTGAAGAACGTCATGTTGCTGGGATAGTTGAACAGCGAATTCACCAGGCAGCCCTTGTCGATGTTGACCACCGACAGCCCGGCGCGCTTCACGTCGATGCCGCAGGCCAGGCCGGTCGGCCCCGCGCCGACCACAACCACATCGAAGCGCTCCGGCGTAAGCATCACGTTCAATCCGTTTTCGGACATGGCAATAGGATATCGTGCGGGAAGGCTGGAAGCCCCGAGGCGGGATGTCGAGTCCGCACCAGGGCGACACACAGTGCAGTGATGCCAATCACCGACGCATGGTAAGGCTTCGACAACAGTAGATGTGTGGCACCAGATATATTTTCAATCCGGGCAGGCGAACTGCGGCCTCCAGGTCTCGAAAGAAATCCGTCGCATCGGATTGTTCCGTTTTGTAATCTGTAAAAGGTCACGCATACAGAATCTACGCGCCCTCCCGAGGCATTTATGACCGTCATCAAGCAGGAAGACCTCATCCAGAGCGTCGCCGACGCGCTCCAGTTCATCTCCTACTATCACCCGGTGGACTTCATTCAGAACCTGACGCAGGCCTACGAGAAGGAACAGTCGCCCGCCGCACGCGATGCCATCGCACAGATCCTCATCAACTCGCGTATGTGCGCCGAAGGCCATCGCCCCATCTGCCAGGACACCGGCATCGTCACCGTGTTCCTCAAAATCGGCATGAGCGTGCGCTGGGACGCCTGGATGAGTGTGGAAGACATGGTGAACGAAGGCGTGCGCCGCGCCTATCTCAATCCCGACAACGTGCTGCGCGCCAGCGTCCTCGCTGATCCGGCCGGCGCGCGCAAGAACACCAAGGACAACACGCCCGCGGTGGTGAACATGACGGTCGTACCCGGAGACACGGTCGACGTCATCGTGGCGGCCAAAGGCGGCGGCTCGGAGGCAAAATCGAAGTTCGTCATGCTCAACCCGTCGGACTCGATTGTCGATTGGGTGCTGAAGACCGTCCCGACCATGGGCGCAGGCTGGTGCCCGCCGGGAATGATCGGCATCGGCATCGGCGGCACGGCGGAAAAGGCCATGCTGCTGGCAAAAGAAGCCTTGATGGAGCCGATCGACATTCAAGAGCTCATCGCGCGCGGGCCGTCGAACCGCGCGGAGGAGCTGCGGCTTGAGCTGTACAAGAAGATCAACGCCCTGGGCATCGGCGCACAGGGCCTGGGCGGACTGACCACCGTGCTCGACGTCAAGGTCAAGGACTACCCGACCCACGCCGCGAACCTCCCTGTCGCCATGATCCCCAACTGCGCGGCCACACGCCACGCGCATTTTGTGCTCGACGGCTCAGGCCCGGTGGCGCTGGAGCCGCCATTGCTCTCCGACTGGCCCGATCTGACATACGACCCGATAGCCTCAGGAGCGCGCCGCGTGAATCTCGACACCGTAACACGCGAGGAAGTTGCGACGTGGAACCTCGGCGACGTCCTGCTGCTCAAGGGCAAGCTGCTGACCGGCCGCGATGCCGCGCACAAGCGCATCGCCGACATGCACGCCCACGGCGAGAAACCGCCGGTGGATTTCAAGAATCGCTTTATCTACTACGTTGGCCCGGTCGATCCGGTGCGCGACGAAGTCGTTGGCCCCGCCGGCCCCACCACGGCCACGCGCATGGACAAGTTCACCCGCCACATGCTGGAACACACTGGCTTACTCGGCATGGTGGGCAAAGCCGAGCGCGGCCCGGCGGCGATCGAGGCCATCCGCGACCACAAGGCGATTTACCTGATGGCGGTCGGCGGCGCGGCCTATCTGGTGTCGAAGGCGATCAAGAAGTCGCGCGTCGTGGGCTTTGACGATCTGGGTATGGAAGCCATCTACGAGTTCGAAGTCGAAGATATGCCGGTGACGGTCGCGGTGGATTCGAAAGGCAACTCGGTTCACGAGTCCGGCCCGAAGGAGTGGCAGGCGAGGATTGCAGAGCTGGTGAGCATCGGCTGAAACAATTCACTGATCCCAACCAGGCCGCCGGGCGACGCTCAGCGGCCTTTCATCTTCCTGTGCTAATCTCGCCCCACGACGATGAGTACGACCGAAAGCACGGGGCAGCAACTTGCCCCTGAGCCCGCCATCCGTCCGCTTGTGATACCAGCCATGACTCCTCCGGAGCCGGCTGCTTTCCTGCGGCACTTCTGCGAGGCGACGACCCTCCACGCCCGGCGATCCGCCTTCGTGCAGATCGTCCGTTGGACGCGCGAAGAAAACGGTGGCGGCGGCGAACTCCGGCAATTGACACTTCTGCTCGACGTCATCGAGAACGATGCGCAATTGCGTGCCGCCGTGCAGCATTCGCTTGGCAAGTTGCTGGCTGAGATCGACTCCCTGGCGTCTGTTCGCCGAGATCGGCCTGCCCTCGGTCCATCCTTTCACCACTGAGATCGTGCGTCGCCTGGTCGGACGCGTGCTCCCATCGGCCCGGCGCGACACCGATGCCGCTAAGCTGCTGATGGATCTCTATACCAGCGAGAAGTATGTGCAGCGGTTCGCAGCGCAGCCGGCAGAACTGTTCGAGCGCACCGTCACCGTTCTCACGCCGCTGAACGACCCCGGCTTCTGGGCGCGGCAGTTGCGCGATCTGCATGAGGCGATGCGCCTGCTGGCGGCGCGCATCAGCGGCCTGGGGCTGGAGCCGGAGATGCGCGACCGCAGCAGCTCGCACAGCATCGCGCGCTCTCCGTTCTACGGGCTCATACGAAAGACCGAAGAACTCATCGCCGCCTCAGAGACCCCGGAGTGCTCGGCCCACCTCGATGCCTGGAAGCAGAACGTCGCCCAATGCCGGCAGGAGATGGAGACGGTCTACGAGCACATGGAGACGCAGGGCATCAGCGTGGAGCTGGTCTTCGACCTGAAAACCGTCCACGCCTGCCTGGCCCGCATGGAAGCCATCGCCGCCGTGCTTACGGCTGCCGATGCCGCCACACGGCTGGCAGCGATACACGCCCTCCTGTCGCGGTTGGAGGAAGGCAACCTGGAAGACAAGCGCGTGTCCTCTCTGTTGCGCGAGAACCTGAACCTGCTGGCGCGCAAGGTGGTGGACCGCACCAGCGACACCGGCGAGCACTACATCGCCGACAACCGGGCCGAGTACCGATGGATGTGGCGGGCCGCGATTGGCGGCGGATTGCTGACCGTCTTCACCGCGGCCCTCAAAATGCGAATCGTCGAAGCGCAGTTGCCGCTGTTCTTCGAAGGCTTCGCCGCAGGCACCAACTACGCTGTGAGCTTCATTCTGCTCCAGGTCTTCGGGCTGGTGCTGGCTACCAAACAGCCGGCCACCACAGCGGCTACGTTTGCCAGAATCATCCGCGAAAGTCGCGGCCACGAACGCTCGAGCAAGTTGACCGACTTCGTCTCCCGCATCACCAGCACGCAGTTAGCCGCGGCAGTGGGCAACGTACTGGCCGTGTCGGCCGGGGCCGTCGTCTTCAACTGGCTGTACCGTATTCTCTTCGCCCAGGCGTACCTGGCGCGCGAAAGTGCGGCTCATGTTTACGAAACGCTGCATCCGTTTTCGTCCGGAACCGCCTTCTACGCCATCGTCACCGGCGTCATCCTGTGGCTCGCCGCGCTGGGAGGGAGCTGGATTGAAAACGCCGCAGTGTACTACCACTTCGCCGACGCCATCGCGCAACATCCCCTCGGCCTGCGCCTGAGTGAGCGGGCAACGCGCAAGTTCGCCCAGATCGTGCACCACAACATGGGCGGCTGGAGCACGAGCATCGTCCTGGGATACCTGCTGGGCTTCACTCCAGTGGTAGGAAAATTCTTCGGAGTTCCTCTCGACGTGCGGCACGTGACGCTCTCCACCGGAACCCTGGCCCTTGCCGCCGCGCGCTTCGGCACCGGCGGCCTGGGCGACCGCTGGTTCCTCTACGCGGTGGTTGGCATCGCAATCGTCTTCGTGCTGAATCTGACAGTGAGCTTCATGATTGCGTTCTACGTCGCGCTACGCGCCTACGACATCGGCTGGCGGGAACAGTTGGCCATCCTGTGGTCGGTGGCGCGGGAGGCGTTTCGCTCGCCTATGCGTTTTATCGTGCCGCGCTTCGAGGAGAGCCACGCAAAGGCTGAAAGCTAGCTCGTCATGCGCAGGGATTTAAGAACTATCGCCCGGTGTACGTCGGTTGCGCGGGCACGGGCCGGCGATTGCTGCGCGTGATCAGCCACCAGATCAGGGCAACGATCAGAATGACAGGAATCAACGGAATCAGAATTAACAGCGGAAAAATGTAGCCCCCACCCTGCGAGACGATCTCGCCTTTCACGACGGCGGCAGGATCGCGCGACAGCCCGCCACCTACGGTAACGACATCTCCGTTCACCCGGGCGACGTCGTTCAATCTTGCACCACCGCCGACGGCGACAACGTCCCCGCGGACCTCGCCTTCAACCAGGATGCTGCCGCCGATGGCAACCGCGTCGCCGCAGCTTCCGGCCACACGAATGGAGCAGCCGATGCACACCACGTCGCCGACCTCTTCGCCTTCATTCACGCTGATGCTGCTGCCAAACTGAACGCGATCGTTCTTCGAACTGGCCCTGGCCGCAGGCACGGCCAACGCGAAGAAGAGTAAGACGGCGAGGAATAAGGCCGGTCGAGTTGACATGGCACCCCCCTGCTAGGGACAAATGGAAGACTATGCTGCCCGGGATAGAGAACACAACTCTCCGGCTGTTGATACGCACGGCGCCCGACGGATGTTCCCCGCTCCGGGTGAAGCAAAAGAGACGTTACGGTCTAACAAGTCGCTCCATTATCATAAACTCGCCGCCCAATTAGCGTTACTCGTTACAACGAGGGCTCAATGAACCACGAAGCAGTGGACCAGTTGATTGCACTTTTCAAATACGTGGCATATAACACCCAGGAAAATCAGCTTAAGCTGGCCGCGCTCGAACGAGCGATAAGCCACCACCAGGAACTCAACACTCAACACCAGGAGTGGGTTGGGAAGCTGCGTTTCGTCCCGCCGGCTCGCGCAGACCGGCAAAAGATCGAAGAAGCAATTGAATTGCTTCGCCAGGCACTTCTTCGGGACTCAGAACATTGTGAAATTCCGCGAGGCGGGCCCGGCACGGTTGCTCACAAGGCAATGCCAGGCGATGCTCGTAGAAAGTAACATCCTTAGAGCCCCATCGGTCGCCCGAGAAGGACACTTAGGTTTCCAGTGTGTAACGCTCGGCGGCCAGCCGGTACAGGCGGCGCCAGACCAGTCGATTGATGGTCACCACCACCATCGCCATCACGACGGTCGACCCCAGCAGCAACGCGAAGTTACCGGCATCGGTCGCGCGCGAGATCACGGCGCCCAGGCCGACGGTGGTGTAGGTCTGGTCCTTGAAGCGGAAGTATTCAGCAATGATGCTGGCATTCCATGCGCCGCCGGATGCCGTAACCAGGCCGGTGATGAGATACGGGAAGATGCCCGGCAGGATCAGTTGGCGCCAGCGTTGCGCCGAGCCGAAGCGGAACAGCGACGACGCCTCTTTCAGATCGGTGGGGATCGCCATGGCTCCGGCGATGACGTTGAACAGGATGTACCACTGCGTGCCCAGCAGCATCAGAATGATTGAGCCCAGCCCCAGCCCGCCGCCAATGCGAATTAGCACCAGCAGCACGATCGGGAACAACGCGGTCGCCGGGACCGACGCTGCGATTTGCGCCAGCGGCTGAGCGATCTTCGCCAGCCGGGGATTGAAGCCGATGGCAACGCCGACCGGGATCGTCCACAGCGAACCAATAATTAAGGCGACGATGACGCGGAGAAAGGTCGCGACCGCGCCTTGCAGGATTTCGCGGAAATCCTCAGGCGTCAGCCCGGCGATCATGCTTCCCGCGTGTATAACGGCGTAGATGATGCCTGCAACAGCAAGTGTCGCGATGATTCGTCCCACCCAAACCTTCCAAGGCTCAGGAGGCAATTCGGGACCAGTCGCCTGGGCTCGGGCAAAGCGCATTGCCAGAAATTCGCGCGTGGGATTGACCACGCGCTTGCGCAGGCGTACCAGTCCGCGCGAGCCTTCGATCAGATTGAGAAACCACGACTGCGGCGCGTCGGTGCTTTCCACCTGCTCGATCTTGAACTTCTCCGCCCAGGCGATGACCGGTCTCCACACGATCTGATCGAGCAGAACGATCACCGCGATCATGGTCGCGATGCCCCAAAGAATGCTGGGCGTATCGCCCGCACTTGCGGCAGTCTGAAGGTACGAACCTAGTCCCGGCAGGCGGAAGTCTTTGGAGCCGAGCACGAACATCTCGCACGCCATGAGGAAGAACCATCCGCCGGCGACCGACATCATCGAGTTCCAGACCAGGCCAATAGCGGCGTACGGCACCTCAAGCTGCGTGAATCGCTGATACCAGTTGAAACGGTATATCTTGGCGGCCTCGCGCATGTCTCGAGGAATGCTCTTCAGCGACGAGTAGAAGCTGAAGGCCATGTTCCACACCTGGCCGGTAAAGATGAGCAGGATCGCACCCAGTTCGACTCCGAGCTGATGATGCGGGAACAGTGCCACCATCGCCAGCATCACACCCGGCAGAAAGCTGAGCACGGGGATCGACTGCAAGATGTCGAGCAGCGGAATCATGATGCGTTCGGCACGGGCGTTGTAGGCCGCAATATACCCATACGCCAGGGTGAAGGCCAGCGAGAGGAAGTAGGCAACGGTGATGCGCAGCAGTGAATACGCGGCGTATACCGGTAACATGCGCGGATCGCGCGAGATTTCAACATGAGGGTTGAAGGGCCCGAACCACGCTTCGCGCCAGCACCACGATGCCGTAGAACAGCGACAGGCCCGCCGCGAAGATGACCAAGTCGGTCAGCATGGACCATGTCTTCTCGGGCAGCAAGGACCATGGGCCTTTGCCGAGGATGCGTACCGGCTGCCAGAAATCGCGGGGCATTACTTTTCTTGTCCGGCTGTCGCGAGTTCGGAGTCTTCGCGATGAAACAGGCGTCCGGTTTCGGAGTCGTAGTCGAAGATCTCGGCGTAGCGTCCCCAGTTCAGGACGGTGTCGAACTGGCGCTCGACCTCATCGCGGCTGAAATGTTCGTCGAGGATGTCGCGGAAAAATTCCTCGCCGATGGCGTGGTCGCGCTTGGCGTGAAGCGTGTTCTCAATCAGGCGGAGGATGGCGACGTTCTTCAGCGCCGCTTCGCGGAACAGTTGCTTCTGGGTCTGGATGTCCGCCTCGCCGAACTCGCGGCCTTCGGGCGTAATCTCAACGTCGCCTTCATTGACCTTGGCAAAGCCAAGAATCACCGCCGCATCAACGATGGGCAGCAGGTCGTCAACATCCATTGCCAGCTCGTCTGCCGTTTTGTAGAGATCGTCGCGCCCGCCGCGGTCGGTGAGCAGTTCCAGGAATCCGGCGATCCCGCCGGGACGCGCGTGCGGCAACATCTGGAACTTCGTCCTTTCCTTCGCCCGGCCCTCGCCTCCAGCTGCGGCGGCTGCCGCCGTTGGAGCTGACATTTCCTCTTCCGGTTTGGTCAGCGCCTTGTAGATGAAGTCAACGTAGGCCAGAAATCTGGGCGACTTGCGGTCGCGATATTGAGGAATGTCGATCTCGAAGTCGCTGCGGATGCGCGCCGGATTGCGTCCCAGCACGATCACGCGGTCGGCCAGCAGTACGGCTTCTTCAATGTTGTGCGTCACGATGAAAATGCAGGTGGTAGGCATCTTCTTGTTGAGCCACAATTCGAGCAGCTCGGAGCGCAGGTTCTCCGCGGTGAGCACGTCGAGTGCAGAGAACGGCTCATCCATGAACAGCACTTCCGGCTCGACGACCAAGGCGCGGGCGAAACCGACACGCTGCTTCATGCCTCCCGAGAGTTCTTTGGGATAAGCAGTTTCAAAACCATCGAGGCCTACGACGTCGATCATGCGCAATGCCCGCTTGTGCCGCTCGATGGCTGCCATGCCGCGCGCGGCCAAAGGAGCCTCGACATTTTCGATCACGGTGAGCCAGGGAAAGAGGGCGAAGCTCTGAAACACAATGGAAACGTGGGGGATCTCCCCGTCCATCGGCTTGCCGTGCCAGAAGACGTGCCCCGAAGATGGCTTCGACAAGCCGGTCAATATGCGAAGCAATGTTGACTTGCCGGACCCGGAGGGCCCAAGCAGCGCGATGATCTTGCCCGGACCGACCTCCAGATCTGTCGGCGCAATCACCTGAATGCGATTGCCGTCCGGCTGGCCATAATACTTTTCGACGGCGCGCGCTTCGATGATGGAATCCGGCAAATCTGTCTCCTCGTTTTGATCTGAGTTCCCAGTGTATTGCCGAGGCTGAAAGCGCACAATTGAGTGTCGCGAAGAGAGATGAACGTGAGGTTAATAATGCAGGCTGTTGGAGTTCTCTGTTGGAGTCGCTTAGATAGGCTGGCAGGCGACACACACTAGCCCTTTGCCGGGAAAAGCCAACGTTAACAATTGCATCCTGGCTGCTGTGCTAAAAAAGAGGATTGAGGACTTACTTATGGCGGAAACAACGATGCAGCGCGAACACATTTCTCCTCTGGCCGGCAAGCCGGCGCCGAAGGATATGCTGATCGATGTCTCGCGCCTGGAGCGCGAGTACTATGAACGCAAGCCCGATATCAGCGACCCTACGCAGATGGTCGCCTTCGGGACCAGCGGGCATCGCGGCACGCCGGATAACGGCAGCTTCACCGAGGCGCACATTCTGGCCATCACGCAGGCCATCTGCGAATACCGCAAGCAGCAGCGCGTCGACGGCCCGCTTTATATGGGCAAGGATACGCACGCGCTCTCAGGTCCAGCGCAGCGGACGGCGCTCGAAGTGCTGGCGGCCAACGAAGTCGAGACCTTCATTCAGCCGGACGATGGCTATACGCCCACGCCGTCGGTTTCGCACGCCATCCTGGTTTATAACCGCGGCCGCAAAGAAGCTCTTTCCGACGGAATTGTCATAACGCCGTCGCACAATCCTCCCGCGGACGGAGGTTTCAAGTACAACCCCACGAACGGCGGCCCGGCGGACACGGATGTCACCGGCTGGATCCAGGACCGGGCGAATGAACTGCTGCGCGGCGGAAACAAGGACGTCAAGCGGGTCACCCTGGAGTCTGCGATGAAGATGTCGCACACGCACCAGCGGGACTTTTGCATGCCCTACGTGAACGACCTGCGCAACGTCATCGACATGGAAGCGATTCGCCGTGCCGGCCTCAAGCTTGGCGTCGACCCGCTGGGCGGAGCTGCCGAGCCCTACTGGGGCCCGATCAATTCCGTCTACGGTTTGTCGATTGAAGTAGTCAATCCGAAGATCGACCCGACGTTCTCCTTCATGACGGTCGACCACGACGGCAAGATTCGCATGGACTGCTCCAGCCCCTACGCCATGGCATCGCTGGTGAAACTGAAGGACAAGTATCAGGTTGCTTTCGGCAACGATCCTGACTCGGACCGGCATGGCATCGTTACGCCCTCTGCTGGTCTGATGAATCCGAACCACTACCTTGCAGTGGCCATCCAGTATCTGCTGACGCATCGTCCACAATGGTCGCAGGATGTCATCGTCGGCAAGACGCTGGTCAGCAGCAGCATGATCGACCACGTGGTCGGGAAGCTTGGCCGCAGACTGAGCGAGACGCCCGTGGGGTTCAAGTGGTTCGCCCCAGGATTGTTCGACGGAACGTTTTGCTTTGGCGGCGAAGAGAGCGCCGGCGCCAGCTTCCTCCGCCTGGATGGGGCGGTGTGGACGACCGATAAGGACGGCCCGCTACTTGCGCTATTGGCGGCGGAGATCATGGCGGTGACCGCCAAAGATCCCGGCGAACACTATCGTGAGCTGACTGAGGAGTTCGGCTCGCCGATCTATACCCGCATCGATGCTGCAGCCACGCCCGAGCAGAAGGCAAAGCTCAGCAAACTTTCGCCAGATGCCGTTAAGGAGTCCACGCTGGCAGGCGAGGCGATCACGGCAAAACTTACCCGCGCTCCCGGCAACGACGCTCCCATCGGCGGACTAAAAGTCGTTGCCAAGTCGGGCTGGTTCGCGGCCCGGCCTTCCGGCACCGAGAACATTTACAAAATCTATGCCGAGAGCTTCCGCGATGAGGCACATCTGGATGCCATCGTGGAAGAAGCGCAGCAGATCGTCAACAACGCGCTCGCCTGAGGCGTGCCGGTTCCATCCCTGGATGAAGGGGAATCCAGATCCCATGCGCTGAGGCCGGTTTGCGCTTCATCAGCGCCGGGTACGATCCGGGCCGCAACTTAACCCCGCATTCCGGTTTCCAATTGGCTGAACTCCATGAGCCTGAAAAAGCTGACAGGTTTGCCGCGCCCAGTGTGCGGCCGCCGGTCGCCCAACTGTGCCAATACTTGTAAGATGGTTATTGGAAACGGCGTTCGGTTGTTCCCGACTACTGGCTTATTGAAGGAAGGAACCTTAGATGTTTGAACCCGGTACCAGTAAGACCATGGATACCGCCAACAGGCAAAACGGACCCTCTCGCGGCAGTTCGGTCCTGCAATACATCTTATTTGGCCTGGCCGTAGTATATGTCGCGGCTTCGCTGTACTTCATGTACTCGCTGAAGACCCGGCTGGACGCGCTCGACCAGAAGCAGATCGCACTCAATGATGCTCAGCAACAGCTTCTAGCCCGGCTGCACAGTACCTCCAGCGAGTTCAAGCAGGCGCTCACCACCGAAGTCGGCATGACCAAACAGGAGATGGCCAAGCGCGCGGCTCAACTGGAGCAGCAGCAGAAGCAGGCGGCGGCCACCCTCAGCTCCGAGCAGAAGCAACAGGGGCAACAACTCGCCGCCGTAAATAGCGAAGTCAGCGGTGTGAAGACTGAGCTGGGCGGCGCTAAAACCGACATCCAGAAGACCCAGTCCGACCTGGCGGCGACGAACCAGAAGCTGGAGAAAACCATCGGCGACCTGGGAGTGCAAAGCGGCCTGGTCGCACACAATGCTGGCGAATTGGAGATCTTGAAGCGCAAAGGGGAACGCAATTATTACGATTTCACTCTGGAAAAGGGCAAGCGGACGCCCGTCTCGACCATCAGCCTGCAATTGAAGAAGGCCGATCCCAAGAAGAGCCGCTTTACTCTGAATGTCATCGCCGATGACAAGACAATCGAGAAGAAGGACCGCACGATTGGCGAGCCGCTCCAGTTCTATACGGGACGCGACCGCCTGCTCTATGAAGTAGTCGTTTTCTCGGAGACGAAGAATTCCATCACCGGATACCTGTCCACGCCGAAAAACGCGCCTACTCCGGTGACGCCGTAGGGTCGGGCTTGAAACTCTCTTGAAACTCTAAAGAGAAGTGGGAGGACTCCGGCCTGGGCTACCTCCCCGCTTCCTTCAGCACGACAGCCTTCTGGTCGTAGGGCTGGACGGTCACGGTCAGGCTCTTTCTCGCTTGAAACTGCCCCTCGTCAACCGGGAAGGTAACGATCACTGTGCCACGCTCTTCCCCTCCCGGAGGAATCTTGGTCTCAACCTCCAGCGGCTTCATGGCGTGGTCTTTGACGTCGGGATAAGCCTGAAAGTACCGGTCATAGTCGCTGGGAGAGGCCGCTTCATCGGTATATGAGTTGCCCGTAGTCTGCAAGTCAGCGGTGATCGATTTGATGTAGAGCGGTTTATCGCCCACAGCCCTGAGCGTAACCTGAATCGCCACCATCGATGCGGGCTCGTCCTTTTTCTGGCTGAAGTAAACATCGTCAATTTGACCCTTGGCAATCGGCTTCGCGCGAAAGATATACGCGACGCCGACAATGAATACGACCACGACCACCAGGGCGATTGCCAACGGCAGCACAGCGGGCAGCGTGCGTCTTGGGCTGTCGAACTCTTCACTGATGGGGACGTGGCCGGCATCAAACTCGCGCTTGGAAGGCTTGTGAGTGGAACCGGGCATTAAACCCTCCTGGGGGCGCTCTGGATCCGAATTCCCGTGGTAGCTATATTGGCCAGTCGCGCTTCATCGCCTGACGGAACTCTCGTTCCGGAAGCGTATTCAGGATGTCGTGTGATGTCAACCACGCTCTGCGCGCTTGAAGGATTCCATATTTGATTTTTTCAAAATGGGACGTGTGGTGGGCATCCGTATTGATGACGATCTTGACGCCGCGATCGCGCGCCATGCGCAGGTGAACGTCATTCAGGTCGAGCCGGTCGGGATACGCGTTCAACTCCATCGCGACTTTGTTCTGGGCCGCTGCCTTCAGCACGGCTTCCATATCGAACTTGTAGGCGTCGCGCTTCAGCAGCAGCCGTCCCGTAGGATGCCCCAGGATCGACACGTTCTTGTTGCCTACGGCGCGCAGCAGGCGGTCGGTCATTTGCTCCGGCTCCTGGCTGAACAGCGAGTGGACGCTGGCAACCACGACGTCCATCTGCTCCAGCACCGAGTCCGACAAATCGAGCGCGCCATCGCCGAGGATATCAACCTCGATTCCCGCCAGGATGGTTATGCCCTCGATCGTGTCATTGGCGGCGCGAATCCGCTTGATGTGCTGCACGGCGCGCGCGTCGTCGAGCCCGTTCGCGAAAGCGAGGTTCTTGGAGTGGTCGGTAATCGCGATGTACCGGTATCCGCGCCCCTTGGCCGCTTCTGCCATCTCGTCGATGGTGCAGCGGCCGTCGGTCTCCACGGTGTGCATGTGCACTTCGCCGCGAATATCGCCGAGATCCACGAGCTTGGGCAATTTGTGTTCGGCGGCGGCTTCGATCTCGCCGCTGTTTTCGCGCAGCTCCGGCGGGATATAGTCGAGCCCCAGATTGCTGTAGATCTGCTCTTCGCTGGCGCCTGCGACGCGCTTGTTTCCCTTCAGGGAGAACAGGCCATACTCGCTGAGCGTGTAACCCATCTTCAGCGCGCGCTGCCGCAGCGTCACGTTGTGGTTCTTCGAGCCGGTGAAGTATTGCAGCGCCGCGCCATAGGATTCCGGCGGCAAGGTACGCACGTCGACCTGCAATCCATTGCGCAGCTTGAAGCTCACTTTGTTGTCACCCTTGGCGAGAACTTCGACGATGCCCGGAAAGCGGAGGATCTCCTCGATGAGCTCTGCCCGCCGCTCGTCGTCAACGCAGCAGGGCCCGGTGATGAGCAGGTCGAGGTCGCCGACCGTCTCTTTGCCGCGGCGAAGCGAGCCGGCGGGTGTGATCTTGTCGATGCCCTTGATGTCTTTGAGGTGATCGGTGAGTTTCTGTGCCGTGCGGTCGGCTTCGTCGATGAGGAATCGGCCGGAGATGCGGCGATAGTCTTCAATTGCCTTCAGGATCTTCTGCTCGCTCTTCTCGCTCAGCCGCGGAAGCTCTCGCAGCTTGCCGTCGCGTGCGAGCTGCTCGACTCCGGCAAGGTCGCTGACCTGAAATGCGCTCCAGATGAGGGCGATCGTCTTGGGTCCCAGTCCCTGGATCTTTAGAAGTTCCAGCATCGAGGGGCGATATTTCTCGAGCAGCAACTGATGCTGGGCCAGCCTTCCGCTCTCGCACAGCTCCTTGATGTTGGCGGCCATGCCCTTGCCGATGCCGGGGACTTCCAGCAGCTTTTTCGGTTCAGACAGCAGAGCAGCAACCTGATCGGCCAGCGCCTCGACCGCTTCTGCGGCGCGGCGATATGAGCGGATCCGAAACCCGTCGTCCCCATTGATCTCCATGAGATCGGCGGTCTCGTAGAAAACGCGAGCGATGGCTTTGTTATCCAAGGAAGACTTACCCGTAACGTCCTATTTTATGCCTCGGTAATTACCGCTAAAGGTTGGCAGCGACAAACGAGCCTGGCTGGAATTCTTTGTCAAATCGTGGAAGGATATATGCAGAGAGTCGCGATGAGCAGCAAGGAAACAGTAGATTGGTCAGAATGCTCGCTGGTCGAAAGCAAGCCCGGTGTGCAGTCCGGTGCGCCTGTCCTGCGTGGCACACGTCTGCCAGCCAGCGCCATCGTTGAGAACTTCAACTTTGGCTTGACGACTCCGGAGATCGCGGAACAGTTCGAAGTCCCTGTCGACCAAGTCGACGCTGTGATCACCTACGCAAAGAGCCACCGCGTTGCGCATCTTGTTTGACAAAAATGTTCCAGTCGGCGTCCGCGCTTTCCTGACCTCGCACGGGGTCCGCACCATCTCCGAGCTTGGGTGGCCAGATCAGCTTGAAAATGGCGAACTGCTTAAGCAGAGCTGAGATCTCTGGATTCGAGCTGCTTGTCACATCGGACCAGAACATTCGATACCAGCAAAATCTTGCTGGCCGAAAGATCGGCGTGGTTATCCGCGGGTCGAACATCTGGCCGGTTGTCCGCACATCCGGCGCAGCGATCAGTGCCGCTGTCGACGCCGCAAAGCCGGGAACCTACCTCTTCATAGAAATGCCGCTTCCGTCCAAGCTGCGTTTGTGACCCGAACAATGATCCCGGGAGTAATCCAAGAAATGCGCCGTAATAGCAAAACCCAGCCTCAGAGCTGGGGTTCCGGAGAAATTCGCGCCCGACTACTCCACCTTCACGACGTTGTCGGCCTGTGGCCCCTTTTGGCCTTGTACGATCTCGAACTCGACCGGGTCGCCCTCCTGTAGGCTCTTGTAGCCTTCGCTATGGATGGCGCTGTAGTGCACGAACACATCCGGACCATCTTCCCGGCCAATAAAACCAAAACCTTTCGCGTTATTGAACCATTTCACGGTTCCTCTTAATTTCACTTTCGTCTTCCTTCCGGGCAAGGCCCACTGGCACCCGTAGCGCCGGGCGCTTCCTTGAAAATTACGTCTAACAGGTTGGTATCCAGCCCAGATCGGGAGGAGCTTTTGCGTCCAGAGGACCTGCGGCAGATCGGAGATGTTTGCCTGTTGAACTTCCTGATTAGATTCTGTTCCCCACAAAATCAGTTGTCAAGAGAGTATATAGCCTACTCCGCTGGATATAGGAGGGTTAGCTATAATTCCAAGAGTTAGTGAACTTCATCTGATATCGAAAAGATAAACACATTTATTTGACAATCGCTAAGCTGCATCCGCGAGCCTCTTAAGCCCGCATCGCAGCTTTGCTTTGACGCAGGATTCCCGAAACCAGAGCACTGCGGCAACCGTCTTTCCATCGCAGATTTCGCCGGTGAAGATCATCCTGACCACCTTTGCCAGCGGGACCAGCTCATACTCAATTTTTTCGTCCTCCTCAGGCTGTGCCTTGCCGGCCTTCAGGCCGCGAGCCAGAAAGATCGTCATGGTCTCGTCCATGAAACCCGGGCTGGGATAGAAGAACAAAGCCCGGCGCCACGAGTTTGCCCTATATCCGGTTTCCTCGCGCAGCTCGCGCTTGCCTGCTGCCAGGGGCCGCTCACCCTCATCGATGCTACCCGCCGGAATCTCCCACAAATAATCTCGGGCAGCGTAGCGGTACTGGCGCTCCAGTAACACTTGTGGCTCGCGCCCGGAATCGTCAACCGCCAAAATGACGACCGAGCCGGAATGGCGCACCACATCGCGCGTGGCGGTGACTCCATTCGGTTCGAGCACTCTATCGGAGGTGACGCTGAACACTTTGCCTCTGAACGGAGTCTTGGAGGACAGCACTTTTGCGGTCTGCGTGAGCTTGCGTGATTTGACGGGCGCCATGATGGTTCACTATAACGCGGCCTCGAGCCAAACCGCGCGGCCCACCGTCGCGGTGACGACTCATCCTGGCCCGAAGGTGTCCTAGGTAGAGAATCGCCGGTTGCGAGGGCTTCATCTAACGCAGCAATGCTGAGATCGGACCCGCAGGAACAAGTGCTGAAGGGCTTCGCGGAGCGCGTCGATCCGGCGCACGACGACGGGTCGATTGACCTGGCCGGCGCGGCGCTGGCCCTGGCGCGGATCGAATATCCGGAGCTGGACATTCCCGCCTACCTGCATCGGCTCAATGCGCTGGCAGACCGGGTAAGGACAAACCTGCGAGCCAACCCGGTTGCTCGGGAATCGGTGGCTGCACTGAATCACGTCCTTTTTGAGGAAGAGGGTCTGCGCGGCAATTGTGACGACTATTACGATCCGCGCAATTCCTTCCTCAACGATGTGCTGGATCGCAAGCTGGGAATTCCGATAACGCTGTCCGTTGTCTATATGGAGGTCGCGCGTCGCATCGGATTTCCCATGGCGGGAACGGGCATGCCGGGGCATTTCCTGCTCAAGCACTACGATGTGCTCTCCGGCGAGATCATCATCGACTCCTTTAATCGGGGGCGGGTGGTAACTCAAGTCGACTGCCGGAAGCGGCTGAACGAGATCTACCATGGCGAGCTGGAGTTCAAACCGGAGTTCCTGCACCCGGTCACACACCGCGAAATACTCACCCGGATGCTGAATAACCTGCGGCAGATTTATTTCACGCAGCGGAACCTTCGAAAGGGGCTGGTGGTCCTTGATTTGCTAATCGCCATACCCCCGCTGTCGGCCGATATGCTGCGGGAACGAGCGCTGGTGAGGTTAAACCTCGACCAGTATGTGGGAGCGGCGCAGGATCTGGCCAATTACCTGAAGCTCTGTCCCGAAGCGCCTGACGTGGAGGACGTCCAGGAGACGCTGGATATGGTTCGGCAACTGCTCGCCCGCTTGAACTGAGCGGTCCCTCGGCCTGGGCTGTCATCTGTGCCCGGTTGTTAAGAAGTGTGCATCTGGAGAGAAAAGCTGGTTTGGAGCTTGCCTTCCACAGCCAAAGCTGGGTACCATTAGGAGGTCCTCCAGCCGCACCTCCGTGCCGGCGTTCCATGCGCCACGTGTCCAGGCGCCAGACGGACGTAACGAACTCGATTTCGAGAACGACTCCAACCGCATAATCGCCAACTCGGCAGGTTGTTTTGCTAGCAGCAGGCCATTAATGAATGCGGTCCAGATGTGGGAACTCGCTATCTTGCGGGAATTAACTACGAGAGAACCATGAATCAAGGATCGAACCCTCCATCCGGCCAACCCGGAGGAGGGAAAGGACGCAGGCGGCGCCGCGGGCGTCGTGGACCAGCCACGCAAGGCGCTCTTCCACAGGGACAAGGGCATCGCGCGCCGCAAGGCCCCGGGCAGCACCGGCATGGCAAGGCACGTAAGCCGGGCCACCGCCCCGGATCGCGGCCCGGGCAAAGCCAGCCCGGCGCCGGCATCTATACCGCTCCCATGGACCACAGTTACCGGACGGCGCAAAACAACAACAGCGGCAATCAGCAGAGGCCAGGGCGCGGCCGAGCAGGCCAGAGTTTCGGCAAGCAGTTTATGCCTGCTGAACCGGAGCCGCTGCCCGTGACCACCGAGCCAGGTCCGGCTCGCATCTTCGCCTTCGTCGACGACCTCTTCTTCCTGACGAAGATTCAGGAGACGGGCCGCAAGCTCAATGTGAAGGTCGAGTTCGTCAAGACCGACAAAGACCTGTACGAGCGCATGGGGCAAAACGGCGACGATAAGCCGTCGCTCATCATCTTCGACCTCAACAACCTGGCAGCCAAGCCCCTGACCACCATCCCCAAGCTGAAATCGAAGCTGAAGAAGGCAACCAACATCATCGGCTTCGTCTCTCACGTGCAGGGCGATCTGAAGATGAAGGCCCAGGAAGCGGGCTGCGACATGGTGCTGCCGCGCTCGGCTTTCTCCCAGAACCTGCCGCAACTGCTCCGCCGCCACGGTGCGCCGGAAGAAGTGCAAGAACCCGAATAGAATCGCAGTTTGTCTCCCAGAGGTTTATCGCGACGTATTCTTAAAGCGGGCAGACGGAAGAGCTCGCTCCAGCGGTTCTTATTGGCGATCGTAGCGGTTGCCGCGTCGCTAACTCTCGTCGGCGCGAATCGTCCCCAATCACACACGTCTTCGCAGGTCACCTTCTACAAGAACGTGCTTCCGATTCTTCAGGACCACTGCCAGGCTTGCCATCGGCAGGGCGAAATTGCGCCCATGCCGCTCCAAACCTACCGGCAGACGAAGCCCTGGGCAGCGGCCATTAAGCAGCAGGTCGCCTCCCGGCAGATGCCGCCGTGGTTTGCCGATCCACGCTATGGCAAGTTTTCCAACGATCCATCCCTAACACCAGAGCAGATCGCGACCGTCGCGAAATGGGTGGACGAGGGCGCTCCTGAAGGCTCGCCCAAAGACGCTCCTCCGGCGAAGAACTGGTCCAAGGGCTGGAACATCGACCCTCCCGACACGGTCATCACCATGCCCAAGCCAGTCTCGCTACCGGCATCCGGCGACATCGAATATACCTACGAAATTGTTCCCACCGGATTCACTCACGACATGTGGGTGCGGGAGTCGGAGGTTAAGCCGTCGAGCCCCGAGCACGTACATCACGCGGTCGTTTACATTCGGCCGCCGAATTCCAACTGGCTGCGTTCCGCGCCGGTAGGCGTTCCCTTTGTGGCCTCCGATTTCAAAGATCCGAAGATGCGCGCCGAAGCCCACGAGACCACCACCGACATGCTTCTGGTCTACGCTCCGGGTAGCCTGCCCGACCATTGGCCGCCCACCATGGCCAAGCTCATCCCCGCCGGCTCCGACCTGGTCTTCCAGATGCACTACACCGCAAACGGCCACGCCGCCACCGACCAGACCAGTGTGGGGATGGTCTTTGCGAAAGAGAAGCCGGCACAGCGCGTGCTGACCTTGCAGCTCACCAATCACAGGTTCATCATTCCCCCGCGCACCGACGATTACCGCGTCGACGTCGCCGGAACCATCCCCAACGACTGCACGCTGCTCAGCTTCTTCCCTCACATGCACCTGCGGGGAAAGCGCTTCGAGTACAACATCCTCAATCCCGACGGCACGGTTCAGGAGACTTTGCTGCGCGTGAATTATCACTTCCATTGGCAGCTCAGCTACAAGCTGGCGCAGCCTCGTTTTCTGAAGGCAGGAACGTGGTTGCAGGCGGTGGCATGGTATGACAACTCAGACAACAACCCGCACAACCCCGACCCCAATGCCGTGGTGACCTGGGGCGGCCAAACCTACGACGAGATGATGGTTGGGTTCTTTGACCTGGCCGTCCCGGCGGACGTGAATAAGGAACAGTTCTTCGTCCGGCACAAGCCGGCAGCAACCACTCCGTAGGCCTCCGATATTCGGCACCTTTTTTACGTTGACGCAACATCGATCTCGCGGCTATTGTTTTGGCGCGCGCGTTGCGCCTTGTCAGCCTCACGTCTACCAGGCAACCAGAAACCTGTTTCACATCCTGTGAAGCAGTTTGCACAATTACAGGAGGGAACCATGCGGATATTTGCTTTGCTTTCGCTATTCGCGCTGCTCTTCAGGGCCTTCGCATACGCCGGCACATTGCCCTGCGAGGGAGGAGCAGGAAGCGCAAGTACATTCAACATACCGTGTTATTTTTACGGCGGCGATTTAGACCCGAACGACCCGAACGCAAATGGATTGGCAAATGAAAACGACGCGATCGTCGGGGGCAATCCCTACGGCGCGGCGACCTACCAGAACTTCGTGTGGTCGGGTGGTCCAAACAACCCAGTTCTCGGCGTATTCACTAATAATCTGAGCACGTTGACTCCGACCTCTGGCTATTGGGAGATCCGTAGTGGCGTCTCGGAAGGCAACGGCGGCAGCCTGATCGCCTCCGGCACCGAAAGTGGAGCGAACTTCTTGCAGACCGCAACTGGCCGCGGTGGCTTTGGCTATAGTGAGTACACAGACGCAGTCAAATTCAGCAACCCGTTGACTCTGGCCAACGGCACGTACTGGTTTGCCATGGTTCCGGTTTGCACGACCTGCGATGGCCGTTCGTTCAACAGCAACACCGATGGTCTGAACGGCGTTGGAACCCAGAACAGCGACCAGCAGTACTTCAACTCGCAGTTCTTCGGCGCAAACTTCACCAACGCAAACAACGAGGGCACGTTCCACGCCTTCTCCAGCGGCGTGCTCGCGAATGTTCCCGAGCCGTCGAGCATGATTATGCTCGGCACCGGGCTGCTTACCGCGGCAGGCATAGTGCGACGTCGTCTGTTCTAGAAACCCGAACCCTGCTTCGGCAGCGCAAGCTTAAACGGGCGAAGTTACATGGCTTCGCCCCATTTGTTGCCCCGGCCCCCCGGACCATGCGTGCCTTGGGGCGGAGTTTCCCAACCCAAAACCCGCGCCGCAGGCAGGGACGGCACCGACACGGCCTCACACCAGGAACGCAGCCGATAACAGCGCCCCGAAGATTATTGCCTGCCTCAATTCGCTGAATCCGAGCTTGTGAACATCCAGCGGCTGGGTTGGGCGGACAAACCATGCGACGCCACGCGCGAGCGCGGGGACAAACGCGATCAACGTCCAAAGAGGGAGCACGCGATAGGCACTGGCCGCGACGAGCACGAGGACCAGCCCAATCTGCGCGTATACGAACCACTTTCCGCGGTGGAACTTTTCGCGCACGTTGTCCAGCCGGCTGCCCCGGATCCTGACTTGCACAAAATGAATCTGGTCAGCGGCAAAGAGCCAATTCGCTGCCCAGAGCGCGAGCGCGGTCACATCGAGTCTGCCCCTCGCAACGTAATACGCGCCCGCAGCGGTCGAGGTCAGGCCGATGGCGCCGACGATCTGCGCCGGCATTCGTCCCGAACGGCCGAGCTTCTTCACCAATTCCTGCGCCCCAAACGCCAGCGCGGCGACGATGCCGATCACGACTACTCCACGCGCGTATCCGGTAGCGAACAGCCCAGCCAGGCTCGCCAGGGCAACAATGCATAGCAGCACGATCAGCCGCAAAACGGATGCGCGCTCTTCTTTCGTTTGCGCTTTGATCGGCGAGAGACCCAGCCATGCCTCGACTGGCGTTCTCAGCCAGAAAAGCGCCAGCGTCGTGACCACAAACAGCACGAGCGGAGCGGCATGAAAGGCGACGCGCGACGCCACGATTGCGCCCGTCGCCAGCGGCACCAACAGCATCCCCCACGCGCCGTGTTCGCGGGGGATTAGCATGGTGCGCTTGCGGGCTTGTTGCGCGGACATCGTCAGGGCCACCATGACCCGGTATGGCTGCGGCAACCCCGACGCTGTGACTTAAGTCTCTTCGGCGGAAGTTTATCGGGATGCCCTGGACTTCGCATTTGGGACGTGCCAGTCCAGAGGACGGCACAATCTTAGCCCAGGACGTCAGTCCTGGGTAGCCGCGGTATCGAGGGCGAGTCCCCTCGGGGACGACACAAAAAGCAGGTCCCTCGCGGACTGAAGTCAGCTCGGAATGACAAATTTCATAGGCGCGTCATGTCGGCGGAACTGAGAATCGTGCCCTGAGACAAAGGCCTTAAGCTAATTGCTAATTCTAGCTGCTAGCTGCTCGTTGCTAGCTGCTCTTCTTTACCAGCTTCAGAAACTCCTCATGAACGCGCTTGTCTTGCGACAGCTCAGGATGAAAAGTCGCGGCCATGACGTTGCCTTGGCGCACCAGCACCGGATCGCCATCGCGCTTGGCGAGGACTTCGACGCCGGGGCCGACCTGCTCGATGCGCGGCGCGCGGATGAAGACCATTTCGAGCGCGTCTTCACCTAGCGAAGACACGGTCTCGACAATGCTGGAGTCGATCTGTCGGCCGTAAGCGTTGCGGCGAATCGTCATGTCGATGGCGTTGAGTCCGGTCTGGTGCGGGTTCTCGACCTGTTTCGCCAGCAAGATCGCACCTGCGCAGGTTCCGAACGTCGGCTTGGTGTGAACAAAGTCGCTGAGCTTCTGAAATCCCTTTTCTCCCAGCAGCTTGAGAAATGTGCTCGACTCGCCGCCGGGAATCACCAAGCCGTCGATCCCATCGAACTGCTCGGGCTTGCGCACGAGTACGACGTCGGCGCCGAGTTCTTCCAGTCGGCGACGGTGCGCTTCGAAGTCGCCTTGGAGTGCCAGAACGCCGATTTTCATGAAAGACGCTCTTCGCTATTCGCTATTCGCCAGAGGCAAGCCGCCAGCCGCCGACTCCCAGCCAAACCGCGCGACCCCACAGAGCTATCAGCTTTCCTTGAGAAGTTCGCACATTTAGATTATCGCGAACCGTAGGTTGATTCGAAGGCGAGTCCTCTGCGGCGCAGATGTGCAACTGGTATCGCACCCGTCCCGCAAAGCGGGACAGCAGAAGAAAGCCCAGCGCTCAGCGCCGGGAAAGCGTTATTTTCATGCGAGAGTCCGCTTTAGCGGACGGCACAAACTCGCGAAAAACATCTGCCGTCCCTCCGGGACTCACATACATTTCCTTGAACGCCTACCCAGCATTGAAATGCTGGGCTATCCTCTGCTGTCCGGCACTGCGGGACGGGTGCGTGTCCCAACAAATGGGCGCGATCACATCGCGCCCAAAACCGACAACTGATACCTGGCAACTGACAACTGCTTTCTCACCATCCCCGCGTCTGCAGCAAATCTTTCTCTTCGATCGCCGACACCGCCAGGCCCTTCATGGCTCCCGGCACGGTCTCGCTGACTTCGGCCACGATCTTGGCGTCCTTGTAGTGCGTGGTGGCGATCACGATGGCTCTGGCGCGCGCTTCAGCCTCTTCACGCTCGGCCTTATCCATCAGATCGAGCGGCGTGACGCCGCCCTTCATGAAGATGCCCGAGCCGACAAACACAGCCTCGGCGCCAAGCTGCATCATCAGCGATGCGTCGGCCGGAGTCGCGATTCCGCCGGCAGAGAAGTTGGGCACGGGCAGCCCGCCGATCCTCGCTACCATCTTCACCAGCTCATACGGAGCCTGATGATTCTTAGCGGCGGCGAACAGCTCTTCTTCGCTGGCGACGGTGAGTTGCTTGATCTCTTTCACGATCTGTCGCATGTGCTTGACGGCGTGAACCACGTCGCCGGTGCCGGCCTCGCCCTTGGTGCGGATCATGGCCGCTCCTTCGGCAATGCGCCGTAGCGCCTCGCCCAGGTTGCGCGCGCCGCACACAAACGGCGTCTTGAAAGCGTGCTTGTCGACGTGATGCTCTTCGTCGGCGGGCGTCAGCACTTCGCTCTCGTCGATGTAGTCGACGCCGATCTCCTGCAAAATCTGTGCCTCGGCGAAGTGGCCGATGCGGCATTTGGCCATGACCGGGATCGACACCGTCGCCATGATCTCTTTGATCAGCTTCGGATTGGCCATGCGCGAGACGCCGCCTTCGGCGCGAATGATGGCGGGCACGCGCTCCAGCGCCATTACGGCGACGGCACCTGATTTTTCGGCGACTTCGGCCTGCGCCACGCTCATTACATCCATGATGACGCCGCCCTTCAGCATCTCGGCCAGGCCGACCTTCAGGCGCAATCCCGTGTTGTTGCCGTTGTTGTCAGACATAAGAGTTCTCCGTGAAAAACGCCGGTGAGAAGGAGATTCGCCGGCTAATCAATAGATTATTTTACTCTGCACGGCGATGCGGATGGCCGGGATCGTTCTGCCCATCGCTGGCTAACGTGTGCTTGACTTCGGTGGTCTAATAGTTGTGTTAGAAGAGAGCCGCCGCTATGCAAATGCTAGCCTTTTACGCCACTCTAGCGGTCGTCCTCAGCTCTGGCGCGCTGGCGCAGTCAATCCAGAATTTCGCACCCTGCAAATTCGGCCAAAGCACAACCGTCAGTATCAGCAACGGCATCGAGGCTCGCAGGGTTACCATCACCGACAATCGAACTGACTACGCAGCTACCGTATTCCTTCCTTCGTCCGATAAACCAACGCCGGGGATTCTGTTTTCGCATTCGGCGATGAAGGGAACCGAGGGGAGCGCTGACTTGTTGCGCTTCGCTTACGCGTTGGCGAGGGCGGGGGCCGCGTCGATCGTGCTCGATGGAACCATGTCATGGAACCAACCGAACGATGGCTCCAGTTGATAACCAACGATCGCCGCACCTGCTGGCGTGCGCGGGACAGTGGCTGCTCTTGAATGCTCCGATCGACCGCAACCGGATCGCACATGCCGGATATCACGGGCAGTGGGGTGGCGGCGAAACCCCGGGGTGCATGCCGGGAGAAGTCCCCTGCTGGAACCTTGGCACGTGGCTTAACTTTGGCGAGAACCCTAACTACGAATCCGGGAACACGAAGTTGATGTTCACTCGGGCGGGCCAATTGCAGTTCGCGGAGTTTGCGCGCCGGCATCTCGGACTGGCCGACATCCAGCCGGCATGGCTCGACGGAGCGGTACAGCGGTAATTGCCCCGGCGAGCCGAACCTCTCTTCTGCGCTTACGCCGGCATGCTGCCGTTGGCCAGTTGGCGGTCGACGATCGACTCGACGATCTTTGCGTTGCTCTTCGCCGAATTTTCGCCCCGCGTGTAGGCGAGGACGGGCTTGCGGCTCTCGACCGCGCTCATTTCTTCGACTTCTACAATAGCCAGGTTATTCATCACGAAACCTCCTTGATCAAGGCCTTTTTCTTCATTTCTCGATCACATTTGCAGCTTACGGCGCATCTTGACATGAGTCAAAGTACTTGTTTTCATATAATCAATAACCTAGAGTTATGGATAATCTAGAGCGTTTGCGCGTGTTTCATGCCATTTCGCAGGCGGAAAGCTTCACCAAAGCCGCCGAATCGCTACACCTCACCCAGCCGGGCGTCAGCAAGCACATCAAGGCCATGGAAGAAGAGCTCGGAGTGCCGCTCTTCGACCGGGTAGGCAAGAAGGTCTCTCTGACCGAAGCCGGGGAGATCTTGTACGAAGCGGCGCGGGAAGTGATCGCCTCGGTTGCGTCGGCCGAGCAGCGAATCCAGGAGCTGGCCGGATTGCGCCGCGGAAGACTGCGCGTCGGCGCCAGCTTTCCCGTCGGTCTTTACGTGTTGCCGCGCGTGCTGGCTGCTTATCGCAAGCAATACCCGGCCATCGAAGTCACGCTGGCGATAGCAACCACGGCGAACATCGAAGAGAAGGTGCTCGACAACAAGCTCGACTTCGGACTGGTCAGCGCAGACGTACAGCATCCCAAGTTGCTCACGTTTTCATTCATGACGGACGAGCTGGTGGTGATCGTGCCGCCTGAGCACAAGTGGGCGCACCGCCGCAACGTCAAGGCTCAAGAGCTGCCCGGCGAAACGTTCATCTTTGCAGCGCGCGGAGCGGGCGCGAGGGTGACGGTCGAGGAGCGACTCAAGGCGAAAGGCATTGTGTTACATACCGTACTCGACTTCGTGAATGCCGAGGGCGTGAAGCATGCGGTAGAAGCCGGCCTGGGCGTTTCTATTCAGCCTCGGGGCATCGTTCAGCGGGAGATCGAAGCAGGCTCGCTCACGGCGATTCGGCTGGCCGACATGGATCCCGACATCCAGTACGTGTACATCTGCCGCAAGAAGCAGATTCCCACGAGCGCCCAGAAGGCTTTTGTTGAGATGCTCGCGAATGCGACTTAGCAAGCCCAGCTACGTTGCGTCGCTATGCTTCTCTTTCAGGAAGCGGGCGAACATGCGGTGCGGGATCGATCTCGATGAAAACACCCGTGCTCTGGGCCAGCACTTCGCCGGCCGGGGTGCGGATTTCAGCAACCCGGTTGTGTACACGCCCATCCACGCCGACCTCCCATCCTTCAGTGATCAGCGGAGCATAAAGCGGCACGGGCTTGAGATATGTAACAGCCATCTGTCCGGTGACCGCAATGATGTTGCGCAGCTTGCTCACCTTGCCCATGGCTTCATCAAGGATGGTAGCGATAATTCCGCCGTGGGCGTGCGATGGAGGGCCTTCGAAGCGCTCCGGCAAATTGAATTCGCAGACGAAGCGCTGTGTTTCCTCGTTGAGGTGAAATTCCAGATGCAGTCCCGTCTCGTTGTCCGGTCCACAGCCGAAGCAATTATTGCCGTAGGTTTTCGTTTGAACCTGGTGGCCCGGAACGGCCTGTTTTCGTGACATGAGTCCCTAATATGCCCAGCGGATCAGCGTTGCCCCGGAGGTGAATCCCGCGCCCACGGCGGCGAGCAACACCAGGTCGCCCTTCTTCAGCTTGCCGGTTTCGACTGCGGTTTGCATGGCCAGCGGGATGGTTCCCGCAGTGGTGTTGCCGAAGCGATCGATGTTGATGACGACCTTCTCCGTCGGCATCTTGAGCCGGTCGGCGGTGGCGGAGATGATGCGCCGGTTGGCCTGGTGGGCGATGAAGCAATCCACATCCTGACCGGACTTGCCGTTTTTTTCCAGCACGCGCTCGGTCATCTCGGCCATCTTCTTCACTGCGTATTTGAAAACCTGCTGCCCATCCTGATGGATGTAATGCATTTTCTGGTCGACGGTTTCGTGCGAGGCAGGATGCAAGCTGCCGCCGCCGGGCATGTAAAGATACTGTCCGCCCGCGCCCTCCACCTGCGCGACGTGGTCGATGATTCCCTCTTCGCCGGGCTCGGTAGGCTCCAGCAAAACCGCGCCCGCGCCGTCGCCGAAGATAATGCAAACGGCGCGGTCGGTGTAATCGGTCATGATGGAGTTCACGTCCGAGCCGATGACCAGAACCTTCTTATAGGCTCCCGACTCGATGAAGCTGGCGCCGGCGTTCAGCGCGTAGAGAAAGCCCGAGCATCCGGCGGAAACGTCGAAGCCCCAGGTATTGGCGATACCCAGCTTGTGCTGAACCAGGCACGCGGTCGAGGGATACATCATGTCGGGCGTCACAGTGCCGACGACGATCAGGTCGACCTCCTGCAAATCGAAGGGATGCGATTGCAGCAGGTTCTTGACCGCTGCGACGGCCAGGTCGCTGGCGGCGACTCCCTTGTCAGCAATGTGGCGCTCGCGGATGCCGGTACGCTCGAGGATCCACTGATCGGTAGTCTCGACCATCTTTTCGAGGTCCTGATTGGTGAGAACGCGGGGCGGAACGTAGGTTCCGAGCGCCGTGATTTTGGCGCGATGAGCAGTTGGCAATCGAGTCCCCCAGCTTGAAATGTGAAAGCAGGATGAATGCCCATTCATTCTTACCGATGCGGGGTGGAAAGTCCACGCCGAGCAGCGAATCGGTCAGGGTTGCAAGCTGAATGGTGGAGAATCGGGTGTAAAAAGTCAGGCGCCAGTTGACCGCTGCACCCGAAGTGACCTGTTACCGTTGCTTCCTTCCGGACCTGGCGGGGTTCACAGAGCTTCGTTGCGCGGGACCAGCGCCCGAGAAACGATCATACCATCTGTTTTCGGTTGGATCGGCCGATACAGAGCCACGACCGTTCCAGCGGACGCGAAAGCAGATCCTTCGGTCGCAAAGCGACCTCAGGATGACAATTCGAAGAGCTGGCAGCGAGGCCGGGTGCTTGGCCGGCAAGGCAAGGTGTCCGGCTGGCATATATTTCAGATTTGTCATCCTGAGCGGAGCGAAGGACCTGCTTTCGCCGGCAGTGTCGGTAGGTTGAGCGGAGCCAGGGGTTTTCCCCACTCGTCGGCCAAGTTGTCCCAAGTAGGGTTGTCGCGCTCGACCAGGGCGACTTTCCTTGCGCGAAGCCAGCCCTTGATCGCCTTTTCCCGGCGAATGGCGTTTCCAACATACTGAAACTCTTCGTAGTAAACCAACCGATTGATGTTGTACTGCTGAGTGAATCCCTCGATTTCTCCACGCTTGTGCTGAAGCACCCGTCGAAAGAGATCATTCGTAACACCGGTGTAGATGCGCCGAGACTTGCTGGAGACAATGTAGACGAAGTAACGATGCTCACGGGCCATGCTGCCGGAAAGTGTGGCATGTGGATGCTGACCGGTCTGTGACCTTGGACACACCTCTAATTATCATCCTTGAGCGCAGCGAGAGACCTGCTCTTGCTTGGACCGCGACAAGGCCCTGAATGTCAAAGTCGTTGGCGGCGTGTTCGAGATACCATCGCCACCCATAGCTTATCGCCGAGCAACCGAAAGCAGGTCCTTCGGTCGCAAGGCGACCTCAGGATGACAATTCGAAGGGTTGCTGCAAATGCTAGAATCAAGAGATTCCATGCATTTGCCAGACGATTCTGTAGCCCTCCTCAGCGCGCCGCAAGCGAGCGCCAAGAGCGAAAAGCTATCGCAGGTGGGGCCGACGAAGGTCGGCTTCGTGAGCCTCGGCTGTCCCAAGAACCTGGTTGACAGCGAGGTCATGATGGGACTGCTGGCGCAGGGCGGCGCCGAGATTACCTCGCGCGCCGAAGATGCCGACATCATCGTGGTCAACACCTGCTCGTTTATCGACACGGCGAAGCAGGAGTCGGTTGACACCATCCTGGAGATGGCGCAGCACAAGGCCACAGGCCGGGCGCAAAAGCTGATCGTCGCCGGATGCCTGGTCGAACGCTATCGCAACGAGATCCAGAAGAACATTCCTGAAGTTGACGCCGTGGTCGGGACGGGCGAGTTGCAACAGATTCTCAGCGCCGCGGGGATGGAGCCGCAGACCGGTGAATCCGATTCGCCATTCGTCATTCTGAATTCGCGCTCGGAGGGCGACGCGCGCGCGGCGGCCGGCCGATTCTCGAAGGAAAGCTGGGACGGCGCGATCGCCGACCTGCCCAACTATCTTTACGACGAGACCACGCCGCGGGTGCTGGCGACGCCGAAGTATTCGGCCTACATCAAGATCGCCGAAGGTTGCGATCATCCCTGCTCGTTCTGCATCATTCCGCAGTTACGCGGCAAGTTTCGCTCGCGCCGATTTGAATCGGTAATTGCCGAGGCGCAGCAGTTGGCGAAGCGCGGCGTGCGCGAGATCACCCTCATTGGGCAGGACACGACCTGCTACGGCGAGGATCTTGGAATCAAAGATGGCCTCGCGCTGCTGCTGGAGCGGCTGGCGCAGATCGAGGAGCTGCGCTGGGTGCGCTTCCTCTACGCCTATCCCAACAAGATCACGGGCAAGCTGCTGGACACGATTGCTGCACACGACAAGATCTGCTCGTACATCGACGTGCCGCTGCAGCACGCCGCTCCGCCAGTGCTGAAGGCGATGAAGCGGGGCGCCGGGGGAGACATTTTCCTGAAGTCGATTGCGAAGATGCGGCGGACGATTCCCGACCTCACGCTGCGCACCTCGTTCATCGTCGGCTTCCCGGGTGAGACGGAAGAGGATTTTGAGCAGCTCTGCGATTTCGTGCGCGAGGCGCAGTTCGATTGGCTGGGCGTGTTCGGCTATTCGGATGAAGAAGGCGCCAAGGCATTCGAACTCGCTGAAAAGATGTCACCGCGCGAGATTGAACGCCGCCGCAAGAAGCTGATGTCGATCCAGAAACAGATCAGCCGCAAGAAGAAGCGCGCGCTGGTAGGCAGGCAGTTCGATTTGTTGCTTGAAGGGCCTTCGGCCGAGACTGAGCTTCTCTGGCAGGGCCGCACTGCCATGCATGCGCCGGAGATCGACGGCACGGTGTACATGAACGACTTCGGCGAACGCGACTCCATCAGCGAAGGCGAATTTTATCGCTGTGAGATCACCGAAGCGCACGAGTACGATTTGGTGGCGCGGATTGTGGAATAGGTATCGGGTGTCAGGTATCAAAATGCGGTTGCCGGGCCGGTATTGAGATCACCACCGCGGCTTTGAAAGGGCGCAGCTTTTAAGCCGCCACGAAGGTTGGAGAGAAATTTAGGCCAGCCCCTGAGGAAATTAGAAACGAGTCTCCTCAGCGGCTAAAGCCGCAATTAACAAGCAATGTTGCGGCACGCCTGAAGGCGTGCCCCTTCAAAAACGGACGACCACTGATTTCTGACAACCGGCCACCGACAACTGACTTACCATGCCCAAGAAGCGAGTTCGCAGCCTGCGTTGTCCTATCTGTCGCAAGATCGTGCTGAAGAGCGAACCCGAGTTTCCGTTCTGTAGCGAGCGCTGCCGGACGATCGATCTGGGCAAATGGGCCAGCGGCGGCTACGTAATTTCAGGTCCTTTAGCCGATCCTGAAACCGGCGACTCCAGCTATCCCGATGAGCATGTCAAGAAGCCAAACTGAGGCGGCGTCGGAAGCCGTATCTTCCGCTCCGCCCTGGGCCACGCTGGTTGCGACTTTCTTTGGCGCAGGCCGGATGAGGCCAGGCCCGGGCACCTGGGGCTCGCTCGCGACGGTCCTGTTGTGGTGGCTGATCGCATCTCACATACCTCCCGGCGCACGGCTGCCGGTGATAGGCCTGCTCATTGTGCTGAGTGTCGCAATCGGGATCCCTGCGGCGACGCTGGAAGCGCGCGGCTGTGGCAAGAAGGACCCGCAACACGTGGTAATCGATGAAGTGGCAGGGCAGCTTGTGACGCTGATTGCTGCGCCCATCGGGTGGAAAGCGCTGCTGGCGGGCTTTATACTCTTCCGTGCGTTCGACATCGTGAAGCCGCCGCCGATTCGACGCCTGGAGCGACTGCCGGAGGGTACAGGAATTGTCGTGGATGATCTGGGAGCCGGCATTTACAGCCTCATTGTGATGCAACTCCTGCTGCACTTTAAAGTGCTCGTCTAATCATTAAGGTAGAGCGAAATCATGGAGCGACGTACGGGAACACGGAACGTGAACGGTCAACCCCGCATCGAGTCGATCGATCCCGCATTTGCTCTGCCCGGGGGCGAAGTCCGCATCAGCGGCAGCAGCTTGACGGCCGCCAAAGCGGAACGGCCCGTTGTCCGGTTCGGCGAGTTTGAAGGGGCCATCATCGTTGGCTCGCAGCAGTTCATCGTGGCGCGGGTGCCCGAGGGAGCCGCTTCCGGTGAGGTGGTGGTGTCGACCAACGGCAAGCAGAGCAATCCTCATCGGGTCGGCGTAGCGGTGCCAATTGCAGACAGCCTGCACCCGGTTGCCAATCCCGCGGTCGATAATGAAGGCAACGTCTACGCCACGTTGTCCGGTTCGCGGGGCCAGAAGACCCCGGTCGCCATCTATCGCATCGACCTGCACCAGAACGTCAAGCCGTTTGTGCAGGAGATGATGAACGCCACCGGCCTGGCCTTTGGCCGGGATGGCAGCCTGTATGTCTCGTCGCGTTATGACGGCACGGTCTACCGGGTTGCCAGAAATGGGGCCATGAGTTCTTACGCTGAGGGGATGGGGATTGCTACCGGGATCGCATTTGATCGCGAAGGCAACCTTTATGTCGGCGACCGCAGCGGAACGATTTTCAAGATCGACCGCAACCGGCAGATCTTTGTCTTCGCGATGCTGGAACCCAGCGTCTCGGCCTATCACCTTTCGTTCGACAGCAGGAACAATCTGTACGTCAGCGGCCCGACGACTTCGAGTTTCGATTCGGTTTATCGCATCGATCCGCATGGTGAAGTGGGGATTTTTTATCGCGGACTTGGCCGCCCCCAAGGGCTCGCTTTCGACGTGCACGACAATCTGTATGTCGCCGCGTCGCTGAATGGGCGCCGGGGCATTGTGAAGATCACGCCAGATGGCAAGGCTTCTCTGGCAATTGCGGGGTATAACCTGGTCGGTCTGGCCTTCGCTCCCGGCGGCTCGGTTGTGCTGGCGACCAACAATGGCGTTCACTATCTGGCGTGGGGAGTGCATGGACGATCGTTGCTGCCGGTGATCTAAGAAAAAATTCACCACGGAGACACGGAGAAGAGGGAGAGTTTCTCATTCCATTTCCTGCACCGGCTTTGCCTGGAACAAGTGTTTTTTTGCGCAGCGAATCTCTATGATGCCAATAACAGCCCGCCGTTCATTCTTCTTCTGGATCAACCTCTGCCTGCTTGTCCTGGTCGCTATTGCGGCCACGGGCGCGGAAGACGCCCGATCCACTGAGCAAGCGCGTGCTGGTCGTTTTCAACCGCACCGATGGAGGCTCGAAGGAGGTTGCCAGGTACTACGCGAAGGTTCGGGGCATCCCGCAGGAGAACCTCTGCTCCATCGCTCCGATTGAAACCATCCGGCTGGGTTTCAAGGAGTACCAGTCGCAGGTACAGGCTCCCATCCAGAAGTGCCTGGAGAAGGTCGGCCGCGACAATATTCTCTACATCGTCTTCAGTTACCAGACGCCTTACCGGCTGGAAGTGCCGGGCAAGACAGTCCAGCACCACGTTTGCCCTGGATCAGTACGTTGCCGATGTCTGGGACCAGTACGCCAAGCCCGATTTCCCCGGCAGGATGATGCAGCCCTACTATGCCCGTGCGCAAAGCAAGGCGAACGTCTACCAGCCGTTCGTGTCCTTCGCCGATTACCGCGCACAGAACCCGACGCCGCTGATTTATTCGGTATGGCGGCTGGACGCGGCGACTGCCAAGCTGGCCAAGGGACTGGTCGACAAGGCGATTGAGGCTGAGAAGTCAGGGCTGAAAGGCGAGGTTTGCATCGACCGGCGGTGGCCGCTGAACACCATCGAGGACAACGGCTATGGCGCCGGCGACTGGGACCTGCATCGGGCTGCGGACTTTGCGCGCGAGGCGGGATTCAAGGTGATTGAGGACGACAACGGCGCTGAGTTTGGGACGCCGCCCGCGCCCAACTGCCCCAACGCGGCACTCTATGCCGGCTGGTATTCGCTGAACCACTACAACAATGCCTTCACCTGGAACACCGGCGCGATCGGGATCCACCTCGACAGCCTCTCGGCGTGGGGACCGCGCTCGGGACCTAACTGGTCGGCCAACGCGATCCTGCACGGCATTACGGTCACCACCGGCGCGGTGGAGGAGCCGGGGCTCCAAGGGCTTGTGCATCCGAGTGGCACATTCCGCGACCTGTTTCAGGGCGCTAACGTTGGCGACGCCTTCCTGCGCAACACGGCGGCGTTGAAGTGGGAGATCCTCTACATCGGCGACCCGCTGTATAGGCCGTTCCCGCACGGCTTGCCGCCGTTCAACGGGAACAAGCCGAAGCCGGAGCCGCAAGCGAAGCAGGACAAGCAGTGAACATAGGCAGCAAACGACGGAATGGACCGGACGATCACTGTCTTCCAAGCCAAAAGCGAATAGCTAAGAGCGAATAGCGGCCAATGTCCTTTCGCTTCCAGATTGAGGCTACCGACGGTCTTGCGCGCGCCGGGCGGTTCTTCACCCCGCATGGCGAGGTGGAGACGCCTGTGTTCATGCCTGTGGGCACGGTTGGGACGGTCAAGGGCGTCCCGCAGGACACGCTGGAAGAGCTGGGCGTTCGGATTCTGCTGAACAACACCTATCACCTGTATCTGCGGCCGGGCGTGGAGACGGTGCGCCAGTTGGGCGGGGTCCAGAGATTCATGGCGTGGAATAGGCCGATCCTTACTGACTCGGGCGGCTTCCAGGTTTTCAGCCTCAGTGACCTGCGCAAGGTGACGGAAGAGGGCGTGTCGTTTCGCTCCCATCTCGACGGCTCGCTGCATTTCTTCAGTCCGGAGAGCGCGATTGCGGCGGAGATCGGCCTCGGCGCCGACATCATCATGGCGTTTGATGAGTGCACCGAGTACCCGGCCGAACGCGCACGGGCGCAGGCTTCGATGGAGATGACACTGCGCTGGGCCCGGCGCAGCAAAGAGTACTTCGAGGCGCACAAAGAAGAAGTGCCGTGGTTTGATCCCAGACATTCGGGCGGCGTCGGCTTGTCTGGCGGTCCCCGAGAAAGAGCAGGTCCCTCGCTCCGCTCGGGATGACAAATCCTATGAAGTCACCCCCGGCCAGACGCAGGCGCTATTTGGCATCGTTCAAGGCGGAACGCACCCGGACCTGCGGCGTGAATCAGCGGAGCGCACAGTGGAGATCGGCTTCCCGGGATATGCGATTGGCGGCCTGAGCGTTGGCGAGCCGCGCGCGATGACGCACGAGATGGTCAACGCCGCCATCCATTATCTGCCCGCGGACAAGCCGCGCTATCTGATGGGCGTAGGCACGCCGGAGGAGATTGTTCACTACGTGGCCCAAGGCGTCGACATGATGGACTGCGTTCTTCCTACGCGTGCGGCACGTCACGGACTGCTGTTCACCTCCGAGGGAAAGGTGAGCATCAAGAACGCGCGCTATTCGAAGGATGAGCGCCCACTCGATCCCAAGTGCAGTTGCCGCGTGTGCCGGCGCTATTCGCGCGCCTACCTGCGCCACTTGTACTCGTCTAACGAATTGCTGGCACAGGTGTTAAACACCATCCACAACCTGGCGTATTACCTTGACACCATGCGCCGCGTCCGGCAAGCTATAAAGTCTGGAGAGTTCGCGAATTTCCTCTCCGACGTCCGGCCACCGCAACTCAGTGTTCCCTAGTGACGCTCGAGTCAGCCACTCGGACGGGCGGTGCGCCCGCCAGGTCCCCCGGTTTCCGGCAAACGCGATAATATTAATGAAGGTTTTTGAGCTGCTCATCAGGGCGAGATGGCCTAGCCCTGAAATCGGCCTAAGGCGTATCAGCAGTTCCGCTCGGTTTCCCTGCCGTCGTGACGTGCTCCGGGTGCTGACGCAGTGCGTGTGTCGCCAAGGCGCGGCGCCGGTGGTTGTGGCCTGAAGGTTTGCAGAGCCCCAAGAAGCTCTGCTCGATAAGGTGGAATGATTACAAACCTCGCTATGTTCGCACAGACAGCGATCGGCGGAGCCGCGCCGCTGCTGATGATGGTGGGAATCTTCGCGGTTTTCTACTTCCTGCTGATCATGCCGCAGCAGCGCCGTCAAAAGAAGTGGCAGGCGATGCTGGAAACGATCAAATCGGGGGACCGTGTAACCACTAGCGGTGGGCTCAAGGGAACCGTCCTCTCGATGAAAGATGACGTGGTTCTGCTGCGGGTCCCGCCCGATAACATCAAGATTGAAGTGGTAAAGTCCTCCATTGTTTCACTCACGACCGAGGAGGAGCGCTCCTAGTCCAGCCAAGGTTGCAGTCTTACCATGAAGAAGAACCTCACGACAAAAATCATTCTTATCTTCGCCGTGCTGCTGATCTTTCTCTTCGGCATCTTCGGCATTCCGAAAAGCGTTACACCTGCGGGACTGCTGGCTGCTTTGCAGGGCCGCATCCACCTGGGTCTTGACCTCAAGGGCGGAACCCACCTGATCCTTCAGGTGCAGGTCAACGACGCCGTGAATGCCGAAACCGATCGCGCGGTAGAGCGCCTGAAGGAAGACCTCAAGAGCCGCAACATCAGCTACGGCGAAATCACCAAGCCGAATCCGCAGCAGGACCCGCAAACGGTGCTGATCAAAGGCGTGCCGCCGGAGTCGTCCAACGAACTGCGCAGCCTGGTGAGCGACCGCCTGCCCGACTACGATCTGACCTCGGGCGTGGAGAATTCCTGGACGGTGCAGTTGAAGCCCGCCGCCGTGAAGGACATGAAGGACAAAGCCGTCCAGCAGGCGATCGAGACGATTCGCAATCGCATTGACCAGCTCGGGGTGAGCGAGCCGGTAATTCAGGAGCACGGCCTGGGCGACTACCAGATCCTGGTGCAGTTGCCCGGCGTCGATGACCCGGCCCGCGTCAAAGAGATCATGCAGTCGACCGCCATGCTGGAAATCCGGCAGTCGCTGGGCGGCCCCTATCCCAGCGAACAGGAGGCCATGCAGGCCAACGGCGGTGTGCTGCCGGACAATGCGGTGCTGCTGAAGGGCCGCAACATGGGCGTGCGCGGCCAGGAAGGCGACAACACCGGCGATCAATGGTGGATGATCAGCCGCTCGTCTGCGGTCAGCGGCAGCGACCTGCGAGGCGCCGAGGCCAGCCGTGACGAGAACGGCCGTCCTGACGTGCAGTTTACGCTGACGGGTGAAGGCGGCCGCCGCTTTGCGGCGTTTACCGGAGCGCATGTCGGCGACAAGCTGGCCGTCGTGCTGGACAATAAGGTGATGGAAGTCGCAACCATTCAGGAGCAGATCCATGATCAGGGCCGCATCAGCGGCGGATTCACCGATCAGGAGGCGCGCGACCTGGCACTGACCCTGCGCTCGGGCGCGTTGCCCGCGGGCATCAAGTACCTGGAGGAGCGTACCGTCGGCCCCTCGCTGGGCGCCGACTCGATTCGCGCCGGCGTGCGCGCGGCGGTGGTCGGCATGCTGGCCGTCATGGTCTTCATGCTGTTCTATTACCACGCTGCGGGTATCAACGCCGATCTGGGACTGTTTTTGAACCTGGTCATCCTGCTCGGGTTCCTCGGATTCAGCAGCGCGACGCTGACATTGCCGGGAATCGCGGGAGTGATTCTGACGATCGGTATGGGCGTCGACTCCAACGTGCTGATCTTCGAGCGCATTCGCGAAGAATTGCGAAACGGCAAAACGCCGCCCTCGGCGGTTGAGCAGGGCTTTGCCCATGCCTGGATCACGATTATCGATACCCACGTGACCACGATCGTTTCGGCGGTCATCCTGTTCCTGTTCGGAACCGGCCCGGTCCGTGGATTTGCCGTGACGCTGAGCTTTGGTCTGCTGGCCAACCTGTTCACGTCGGTTTTCGTATCGCGCGTCATTTTCGACAGCATCCTCAACCGCCACCAGCGTGGCGAGGCCTTGAGCATTTAGCAACAGCGTGTTCACCACGGAGGCACGGAGGACACGGAGGAAGACAAAGTAAAGACAGGTTCAAGATGGATATCGCGGCAAAGAAATTGGCCGGCATCGCTGGGGAACGCTGCGGACAGGGCTTAGGTCCCGGTCGATGACCTGCCTCCGGCTTAGTGGAATGCGCATGGGTCTGTTGATCAGCTTTAGTGTCCCGGTGCTCAGGCGGGGCATTTTGAGAAGAGTTTTGTGAATTTGTTATCTCCGTGTACTCCGCGCCTCCGTGGTGATCTTCCGAGGGCGGATGAAATTTTGCAGTAAGGGGCTAGCGGTGCAGCTATTTACTAATACCAACATCGATTTCCTCGGCAAGAAATGGTACTTCCTTGCCTTCTCGCTGGTGTTCAGCGTTGCGGGCATCTGCTCCATGCTGTTCTGGCACGGCATTCCGCTGGGAGTTGACTTCAGAGGCGGAACGCTGGTCTACGTGAAGTTTGCCTCTGCCCCAGATCTGAACCAGATTCGCAAAGACATGGACCGGGCCGGCTTGAAGGACCCCCGCATTCAAAGGTTCGGAGCGGCCGTCAATAACGAGGTGCTGGTGGCGCTGGAAGAAAAGGAAACCAGCGAAGCGGCGTTGGACAAGGGCAAGAACGCCATCATCCGGGCATTGGAGACGGAAAATCCGCAGAACGCCGGCAAGCAGGACCTCAATAACACCGGACCCTCCACCCTGGGGCAGTATTTGCTTGCCAAAGACCCCTTGCACCTGGGTACCGATGCGCCGCAGCATTACGAGGAGATTGCGCAGAAGATCGACGATGTCCGCAACAAGGAACACGGAGGCGTGCTGAGTTCCCTCGACGAGGTGCGGGGCGCAGCACCCGGGCCGGTCTTCAATCTACTGCAGCAGGACTTCTTCGTTTCCGATTTCGCCGTGCGGAACGTGGAGATCGTCGGCCCGCAGGTGGGGTCGCAGTTGCGGCATCAGGCGCTGATGGCAACCCTGTATTCGCTGGCGGGCATGCTGGTGTACCTGTGGTTCCGCTTCGAGCTGATCTACGGCGTGGGCGCCGTGGTGGCCTGCTTCCACGACACCATCATTACCGTGGGCTTTTTCTCGCTGCTGAACAAAGACATCAGCCTTACGGTGATCGCCGCGATCCTGACGCTCATCGGCTACTCCATGAACGACACCATCGTCGTCTTTGACCGCATCCGCGAGAACATCAAGCTGCTACGCCGCGAGAAGCTGGCGGACATTGTGAATAAGAGCATCAATCAGACGCTGAGCCGGACGATCCTTACCTCCGGCTTGACCTTCCTGACGGTGCTTTCGTTGTATTTGTTTGGCGGCGAAGTGTTGCGGGGATTCTCGCTGGCACTGGTGATCGGAATTCTGATCGGCACTTACTCTTCGATCGCCGTGGCCGCGCCGATGCTGGTCGCCTATCAGGACTGGCGGGAGCGCAAGACCGGGAGAGCCGCGCTGCCCGCTGCGGGTTCCAGCCGCGAGCGTGAAAAAGTAAAGGTAAAAGTGTAGGCGAATCGCAAGTCGAAGGAGTAGACTTGGCAACGGTTTGGTAGGCCGGGTGCTCCGGGCTGCGATCCTGTCTAGCGCCGGAGGGACTCGGTTTCCCGAGGAGCATCCTTTGCTTTCGGGAGCAAATGCTATATTTCCGGTGTCTAAGTGTAAAAAGATGAGTTTGACGGAGAATTGCCATGTTTGAAGACAGCCTGGTGGAATCGGGGGGCAAGCTGAAGTCGAAGCGGGGTGCCACGACCGCCCTTTCCTTCATCCTGCAGATTCTGCTGATCGGCGTTCTCGTACTGTTGCCTCTGGTTTTCACTGAGGCGCTGCCCAAGCAGCAGTTAATGACATTTCTGGTTGCTCCGCCGCCACCGCCACCGCCGCCACCACCGCCGGCTGCGACTCCGGAAGTTAAGATCGTCAAGAGGACCACCGAGCTGGATAACGGCGAGCTGCGCACTCCAACCAAGATCCCCAAGAAGATCCAGATGATTAAGGAAGACGAGCCGCCGCCAAACTCTGGAGTTGCCGGAGTGGTGGGCGGTGTTCCGGGTGGCGTACCGGGAGGCAGTTTAGGTGGTGTGCTGGGCAGTGTGATCAGTTCGACCCCAACAGCCGTGCCTAAGGTGGCTACGCCAACGCGTATTCGCGTATCGCAGGGCGTATCGCAGGGCCTGCTGATCCACCAGGTCAGGCCGACCTATCCGCCGCTAGCGCGCCAGGCCCGCATTCAGGGCATGGTCGTATTGCAGGCGGTCATCGGCAAGGACGGCAGCATTCAGAACCTGAAGGTAGTCAGCGGCCATCCGATGCTCGCTCCCGCAGCCCTGGAAGCGGTGAAGCAGTGGCGCTATAAGCCCTACTACCTGAACGGCGAGCCGGTGGAAGTTGATACGACGATCAACGTGAACTTCACGCTGGCCGGCGGATAAAACGCCGGTGACGGCTGGAATCCGAAGATCTGCCCAACAGGGCGGGTTGGCTGCGGCCAGCCAGAAGAGAGTTTGAGGTCGCAACGTTGCGGCCCAATGTAACCGAATCAGTCGCAGTAGCCGACGTTACTGCGGCTAAGAAGTCCGAGGAGGATAATTCGACTCATGCTTTTAGCAAACCTTGCAACCTACGTGATGAGCCACGTGCCCACGGTCGCAGCCTGGATCTTCCAGGAAGGCGTCGGTTGGGATCCGGTTTCCCTCTGGCGGCAGATGGGTATTCTGGCCAAGATTGTGGTCTTCATTCTGTTCATCATGTCAGGCTGGTCCATCGGAGTGATGATTGACCGTGCCATGGCATACAGCGCTGCCCGCAACCAGTCCCGCGCCTTTGCTCCTGCCGTGGCCGGCGCCCTGCGCGAGGGCAAGATCGACGAAGCCATCAAAGTTGCCGAGCGCAACAAGAAGAGCCACCTGGCAAAGGTAGTCACCGCCGGCCTGCAGGAATTCAAGGCCCACGGCGATTCTGCTGACATTCCGGGTGAACAGATCGAAGCATCCAAGCGCGCCCTGGAGCGTGCCGAAGCTATCGTGCACGCCGAGCTAAAGCGCGGCCTTAGCGGTCTGGCTACCATCGGTTCGACGGCGCCGTTCGTCGGGCTGCTGGGCACGGTGGTGGGTATTTTGAACGCCTTCCGTGAAATTTCGACCCAGAAAGCGACGGGTTTGGGCGCGGTCGCCGGCGGCATTTCGGAAGCGCTGGTGACAACGGCTATCGGACTGTTCGTGGCCATCCCGGCCGTGATGATGTTCAACTACTTCACCGGCAAGGTAGAGGCGTTCGACGTGGAGATGGACAACAGCTCCAGCGAGCTGATCGACTACTTCCTGAAGCGTCGTGGCGCAGGCGTTCGCCGGTAGAAGGCGTGCTCGGCCGAATGGCGGAGCGGGAGGTTGAATTCATATGGCAATGGCCATTCGCAACGAAGGTTCGAAGGTGAACTCGAACATCAACGTCACCCCTATGGTCGACGTGATGCTGGTGTTGCTGATCATCTTCATGGTGATCACGCCCATGTTGCAGAAGGGCGTGAGCGTCGACATGGCAAAAGTCAACAATCCCGTGCCCATGCCGGACGCCGACAAAGAAGATGCCTTGCTCATCTCGATCATGCGCGATGGCAAGATCTACTTCGGCACCGACGCGGTAACCGCGGACTCGCTAACCCAGAAAGTCAAGGACCGGCTGGCGAATCGCGTGGACAAGCGGGTCTTCATCAAGTCCGACGCCCGTGCGAAGTACGGCAACGTGGTGGACGTGGTGGATAACGTGCGCTCGGCCGGCGTGGATGACGTAGGTTTGTTGACCGAGCAGGTAAAGACGAACCCCTCCAGCAAGACGCCTCCTCCGGAGACGGGAGCAGGATCGGGTTCGCAATAGGAGTTTGCTATGGGAATGACAGTTGGGGGGTCCGGAGGCGGGCCCACAGCGGACATGAACGTAACCCCGCTGATCGATGTGCTGCTGGTGTTGCTGATCATCTTCATGGTGATCACGCCGCTGACGCCGAAGGGCCTGGATGCGCTCGTGCCCCAGCCTCCGAAGGACCAACAGAAGCAGCAGGAGCCTAACGACCGCACCATCGTCGTACAGCTCTTGAAAGGCGCCGGAGACAAGCCGGCGCTGAAGATCAACCAGGATGACGTCACGTGGGAGAACCTGGAAGGCCGCCTGAACGACATTTTCAAGACGCGCGCCGAAAAGGTGATGTTCGTGAAGGCGGACAATGACCTCCCGTTTGAAGATGTGGCGGCGGTCATAGACATCGCGCACAGTGCCGGGGTCGATAAGGTTGGTCTGATTACGGCGAAAATTGAGGCCGGCGGCTAGTCGGAGGCCGTGCCTCGTTCGGGAAGCACTCCTCCTCATGGACTGGCCGGACGATCGCAGGTGCGGTTGTCCCGCCAGCCTTCCAGGAACCCGATCAACGCAACGGAGAGTGACAACTACGATGAACAAGACAGGACGGGTACTCAGCGTACTTGCTGTGCTGCTCGCGCTTATTTCAGCCGTCGGTTGCAACAAGCTAAAGGCCCGCGACCAGCTGAACAAGGGTGTCAATTCCTATAAGAACGCGCGTTACGAAGAAGCCATTGAGCACTTCAAGAACGCGGTCGCGGACGATCCCCAACTGATCAATGCGCAACTTTATCTGGCCACGGCCTACATGCAGCAATACATTCCGGGCGCTGATTCGCCCGACAACAATCGTTATGCCGAGGAAGCCATCGACGAGTTCAAGAAGGTGCTGGAAACCAATCCTCCCAAAGAGCAGAAGCTGCTGGCGCTGAAAGGCATCGCCTCGCTCTACTTCAACATGAAGAAGATGGACCAGGCCCGGGAGTACCACCTGAAGGTGGCAGCACTCGATCCGAACGATCCTGAGACGTATTACTCCATCGGCGTCATCGACTGGACCGAGGCCTACCAGCCCCGTATGGCGGCCCGCGCGAAGCTCGGCCTGAAACCTACCGACGATCCCAAAGGCAAGGATTGCACCGAGCTGTTGAAGGATATCAAGGATAAGAACGAACCTGTGGTGCAGGACGGCATTCAGAACCTGCAGAAGGCGTTACAGCTGCGCCCGGACTACGACGATGCGATGGCTTACCTGAACTTGATGTATCGCGAGGAAGCCGATCTGCAATGCGATAACCAGGACGCCCGCAAGGCCGACCTCAAGATTGCCGACGACTGGGTGGACAAGAACCTGGCGACGAAAAAAGCCAAGGCCGAGAAGGCCGGCCCCTCCGGCATCGTCACTACCGAAACCCCAGCCAATCAGTGATGCAGTTATTGAGTTCTTCGCTTGAGCCCCTCTCAAAGGAGGGGCTTTGTTTCTGCTACCGGGACCGCGGCGGGGCCGATCCCGCCGCTCCCGTCACAGACGCCTGTGACGGCGATACTGCTTTTCGAAAACCGGTACAGTAGAATTCTCACTTCGCCAGGAATCCAATGTTCAAGCGCGTCCTAATCGCCAATCGTGGTGAGATCGCGGTCCGCATCATTCGCGCGTGCCGTGAGATGGGGGTCGAGTCGGTAGCGGTCTTTTCGGATGTAGACCGGCGCGCGTTGCACGTCCGCAAAGCCGATTACGCCTACCACATCGGGCCGGCGACGGCCAGCGAGTCGTACCTGAACATCGAGAAGATCCTCGATGTCGCCAAGCGCAGCGGCGCGGAAGCCATTCATCCGGGGTATGGCTTCCTTTCCGAGAACGCAAAGTTTGCCCGCACCTGCAAAGACGCTGGGGTGAAGTTCATCGGCCCTACGGCGGAGTCGATGGAGATGATGGGCTCCAAGACGCGCGCTCGCCAGAACATGAAGCGTGCTGGCGTCCCCTTTGTGCCGGGCTCGGAACGCGGACTGGAGTTCGATGGCATCGAGCGCATGGCGGAACAGATTGGCTATCCCGTCATGCTGAAGGCGGCGGCCGGCGGCGGCGGCAAAGGCATGCGAATGGTCAAGGCGCATGATGAACTACGGTCCGCCTATGACGCCGCCCGCAGTGAGGCGCAACGTTCGTTTGGCGACAACGAGGTCTACATCGAGAAGTTCATCGTCAATCCTCGCCACGTCGAAATGCAGATTTTCGGCGATGAGCACGGCAACGTGGTTTACCTCGGGGAGCGCGAATGTTCCATCCAGCGCCGTCATCAGAAGGTGCTGGAAGAGTCTCCCTCGCCGATCGTCGACCAGGACATGCGCCGCCGCATGGGAGAAGTAGCCGTTCGCGTCGCCAAGGCCGCGAATTACCAGAACGCCGGCACGGTGGAGTTCCTGGTTGACGAGCAGCGTAGCTTCTACTTCCTGGAGATGAACACCCGCCTTCAGGTGGAGCATCCGGTCACCGAGTTCGTCACCGGCTTCGATCTTGTGCATTTGCAGCTCCGGGTGGCGAGCGGCGAGGAGCTGCCGTTCAAGCAGGAAGACGTCAAGCTTCGCGGCCACGCCATCGAGTGCCGCATTTACGCGGAGGATCCCGACAACAACTTCTTCCCTTCGCCGGGGCAGATCACCCGTTTGATCTCTCCCTCGGGGCCGGGCATTCGACGCGACAGCGGCATGTACGAGGGCTGGACGGTGCCGATTGATTACGATCCGCTGCTGGCCAAGCTGGTCGGTTACGGCGAGACGCGTGATGATGCCATCAACCGCCTGCTACGCGCGCTGTATGAGTACTTTGTCGGCGGCATCAAAACCAACATTTCGCTTTTCCGCCGCATTCTGAAAGATCCGGATTTTCGCGCCGGCAAACTGGATACCGGCTTCCTCGATCGTCTGCTGGCTCAACCTGTGGCCGAGACCGACGAGCGCCGCCCGTTGATCGCAGCCATGGGCGCGGCGATCTTTGCCACCCTGGAGCCCAGCGCCACCCTGCCGGGAGCGAACGGTGGAGCAGTTATCGCAAGCAGCAACGGCGCCAGTTCGCAACCGGAGGTCTCGGGATGGCGGCGTGCGGGACGGATGGAAGCGCTGAGGGAGAGATGAGGCGATGACCTACGACGTTGTGGTAGATGGCAGGACGCACCGGGTGGAGCTGACGCGAGGCGAGCATACGTGGCAATGCGCCGTCGACGGCCAAGCGATGGAGGTCGATGCTGCCCTAACTGCGCGCGACGTCTTGTCGTTGCTGATCGGCGAGAAGCAATATGAAATCAAGCGCGAACGCTCGTTACGAGGCGAGCTGCACATGGTCATCGGCAGCGCGCGTTATGCCGTGGACGTGCAGGATCCCCGCTCGCTGCGCACCCGCCGGGCCGCTGCCGGCAGCGAGGCAGGCCCGCAGAAGCTCGCTGCTGCCATGCCGGGTAAGATCGTGCGCATCCTGGTCAAAGAGAAGGATGAGGTCAAGGCGGGACAGCCCGTACTCGTCATGGAAGCCATGAAGATGCAAAACGAGATGAAGTCGCCCAAAGACGGCCGCGTGCAGAAGATCCTCACCGCGGAAGGCTCGACCGTGAATGCGGGGGACACACTGGCGGTGATTGAGTAAGTAAACCGCCAGCCTACAGCTAGCAGCCGCCAGCAGGGCCTTCCGGCGGGCATCAGGTATCAGGATGCCTTGATAATAGTTGTGAAAGCCCGCGGCCACTGAAACCTTCTTTTGGGCCCTCCTATAATTTCCTGATGCAGAAGCACTGGAAGACCAAGCTCATTCACTCCGATGCGCGCATTCCGGAAGGCTTTCGCTCGCTCAATACCCCCGTCCATCGCGCTTCTACTACGGTCTTTCCTGACGCTGCCTCGGTCACCGACCAGTGGGACGTGTACGAGGTGGGATACACCTACGGTCTCTATGGCACGCCTACCGTCCTGGAGTTGGCTGCGCGCATTTGCGAACTTGAAGGCGGCTACCACACATTAGTCACGCCTGGTGGCCAGAGCGCCATCGCACTCATCCAGCTTGCGTTCCTGAAGGCGGGAGATCACGTGCTGATCCCGGAAAGCGTCTATGGCCCGAACCGTTCCTTCGCCCATCGCGTGCTGCGGAAGTTCGGCGTAGATGTCACGTTCTACCAGCCGATGACAGGCAGCGATATCGAGCCACTCATACGACAGAACACCAAGCTCGTGTGGTGTGAGAGCCCGGGCTCCATCACCATGGAGGTGCAGGACGTGCCGGCCATCGCCGCCGCAGCGCACGCGCACGGTGCGCTGGTCGTGCTCGACAACACATGGTCGGCAGGCGTGCTCTTTGACGCCTTTACCCACGGTGTGGATATCACCATGCAGGCGCTGACAAAATATGTCGGCGGGCACAGCGATCTGCTGTTGGGATCGATCACGGTGAAAGATCCTGAGCTTCACCGACGGCTCGGAGCAACACATCAGGTGATCGGCATCGCGGCTTCTCCCGACGATTGCAGCCTTGCACTGCGCGGGCTGAAGACAATGGCCGTGCGGTTACAGGCGATCGAGGAATCGGCGAAGAGGATCGCGTTGTGGCTGCGCGATCGGCCGCAAATCGAGTGCGTTCTGCATCCCGCACTGGAGTCCTGTCCGGGCCATGAGATTTGGGAGCGTGACTTCGCAGGCTCTTCCGGAGTATTCTCCATCGTCTTCCGGCCGGAGTTCTCCAAGGCGCAGGTGCAGGCATTTGTGAATTCCCTCGAACTCTTCAAGATCGGCTACAGCTGGGGCGGCGTTACCAGCCTGGCCGTCGCTTACGACCTTGGCGAATGGACGACGCGACCTGCGTATGGCCATCGCATAGTTCGGCTGAACATCGGGCTGGAGGAATCCGGCGACTTGATCGCTGACCTGGAAAACGCGCTCGGTAAAGCGGCAGTCTGACTTCCCGGTTTGAAACCGAAATCAAACTACATGACCTTTGTGCTTACAAAATCCTGCTGAAAGAGCTACGATTCCTGAGCTTTTGCTTTGTTTTTGGGAGGTGGGTATGTCGATCAAGCTGACAGACGGCAAGAATTGGAGCACCAGCCTGGACGGCACTAGTTCGCTGCTGGATAAGACGAACCTGACGCTGACCGGCTTTAACATCGCCAGCAACTGGAACAACCCGGTCGATAAGATCGATCCAAAAGACCTTGGACCGGGAACGCTGACGTTCTCCGGCAGCACGCCGCTTCCCTTTGCCAAGTCAACCCTGACGGTGAGTGCAAGCCACGGCGCCAGTATCGGCGGGCAGGTTTCGGGATCGCTGTTCGGCAGCGGAGACCCATTCGATCAGCCGGTGAGCCTCGCCAACAAATGCTGCCTGTGGCTGCAACTGAACGGCACGTTGGACGTGGGTGTCGCCGGAACCGTCTCCGGTTTCGGCATCAGTATCAAGATGGCCTCGCATGCAGAGTATCGGTTCAATCGCATCTTCGCGCCGGATGCGGCAGGCAAGTTCTGTCCGCTCTCAGAGGCGGTTGAGGAGTTGTTCGATGAGGCAACGCCGCCGGTCGACCTTGCCGCGCTGGTCGCAGCTCCGGTCGGCGCCATCTTTGAATTCGACTGCGGCGGCTCGGCGAAGGTGACAGGAAGTTATTCTGTGCCCACTTCGACGCTGCCGCTGGCGACTTCAGCGGTTCCTGTCCTGAAAGAGCCGCTGACACTAACCGCAAATCCCTCACTGAGTCTGTCTGGCTCCTTCGAAGTGAGTGGGTCGCTCATTTTCCGCGTCCACAAGTTGGAGAACAACGTCGCGCGCTTCCATCTGTTCAAGAAATCTGGCACGGAATTGGAGGTGAGCTTCAGCGCCGCAGCGGGTGTTTCGGGCGATGTTGGCGGCAAGGATTTTCTCGATAAGGCGTTCAAGGCGATCAGCCCCGACTGCAAGGTCGATCTGGCAGCGCGTGATCCGCAGTTAAACGCGCAGTTGAAAAAGGTGCTGGAAGAGGCGGTCTCATCGCATTTCTCGGTAACGCTCAATGCCGAGGCGAGCCTGTCGTCGAGTATCTCGCATGTTTTCGCACTGGATATCAATCTCCAGGTTGCGAGCCAGTCGCCGGAGATGACAGCCAGCGTGAACGGCCTGTTCCACGGAGATTGGACCTTGGCGACGCAGCACGACCTGCCGTGCGTAAAGAGCTACAGTGACATGCTGGAGAAGGTAACCAGCTCGCATAATGCTTTCCGCTTTCACCTGCTGAATTTGTTCAGCTTCGCCAGCGTTACGGACTTCCTGGCATCGGCGAAGGTGCTACGAACGCCCGATGGAGTTGTTTTCACCGACCATGATACCGCCAGCCGCATTCAAGCGAGTGCCGGCGGCAGCATTGCGGAACCGATGAGCTTGCGCAAGGTCCTGGCGCAGGCGCTGCAAACGACCCTGGCCTTCAAGACGGGAAGCGCCGCTCCTGCCCTGGTCGAGCTGTCGATCGCGGGCCAGTATTTCACCTATGAGAAGAATGCGTCGCAGGACGATTTACATGAGATCGCGTTCTTATGTACGGCGCTGGACTGTCCTGTTGCGGGATTGAATACTGATACAAAAAGGGTTGGTGTGGTGAAGTTTGATGCTTCTTCGAAGTTCGACGGCGGAGCTTCCGATGCGTGTTTCATCGGGCCAGCACCGAACTTTGTTCCCAAAGATGAGGACGGCTACGCCGTTAACGCTAAGCGGGCCATCGCCATTTTATATGACGTTTCCGATCGCTTTCATGCCGCGGCAACGGATCCCGCCCTCTGGATAAAGTTGGACGACGCAGGAAATCCTTCAGCGATGCTTTCGGACAACTATGTGCAGGCGTTTCTCCGTGCCCATGGCGGCTTCGACGGCAATCCGGGTAACCTTTCGCAAATCATGTGGCTGTACCGCATCTGGTACACGGTGACGTTCTGGTCGAAGGCGATGGCCGACTACGCACGTCTGTTGCAGAAGGCGAAGAAGCTGGGATCCCAGCTACCGGCGGGCTCAAGGCAGCAGACACCGGAGATCCAGGAACTCATGCACGAGCTTTCGTCGGCGATGCACCATGCGCAAGTGCAGGAGAACAACTTCATCGATGCGCGCGCACAGTTTGGACTGGCCGCTCTTTATTTGTCGTCGGGCAAGACCGCTGCCAACGACGTATGCCTGACCTGGAACGGGACCACCAGGTCAGCACAAAATTCGCCGCACTGAGGGCCGCCATTTAGACTAGCGAAAGCATGCCGATGAATGCAGCGTCTAGTCTTTGGCTGAGACTCAAGCGTGGCTCTTCGCGCCGGCGCTCTCCGTGCGCAAGCTGCGTACGTGTGAGCGAGGCGCGTCCCTTGGGCGGCTTGACCGGCGTCGTTAGCCGGGAGACCCAGGCTCTGCTGGCCAACAGTGGCGTGCTCGGCGCCATGCGGACGCCCGCCGGATTCCTTCGCCCGCTGGGATTGATTTGCGAGACGGTGAACATCTGCAACTCCGACTGTGTCTTCTGTCCGTATGGCATCCAGACGCGAAAGTTCGGCACCATGGGTCAGGACCTGTTTGCCGAGGTCTGCCGCCAATACGTCGCCATGGGCGGAGGGCGGATGTCGCTGACGCCGGTAGTCGGCGACGTGCTGCTCGACAAAGAACTCCCCAGCCGCCTTGAGATGCTGCGGCGCTACCAGCACGCCATTCAGCCGAGTGTCACGACGAACCTGTATGCGTTGGATCGTCATTCCGACGAGGTCATCAGCGAGTTGCTTGAGAGCCTCGTTCGCATCCATGTGTCCATCTACGGCATAACGCAGGAAGAGAACGAAGCGATCATCCGCCGCAAGCACTTCAAGAAGCTGCCTGAACAAGCGAAGCGGCTGGCGGAGTTGTGGGAGCGCAGCTCGCGCCGCTGCAGCATCTGGGTCAGCTTCCGTAACCTGTACGAACACCCAGCCGAGACGCTGCGCGATTATGTAACCGAGAACTTTGGGCACGGCGAATGGTTCACCGGAGGAGCCACCGCCCGCTACTTCAACTGGGGTGGCAAGATGTCGGGCGGCTTGCCGGGCGACGCGCAGTTTGTCCCGGCCCAGGAGAACCACCTTACCTGCACCATGCTGCCTTTTGCAGTGCAGGTTTACTGGGACGGGCGCGTGTCCGCCTGTTGTTGCTGCGACTACGATGCCGGCAAAGATCTTGCGCTTGGCGATGTGCGCCAACAGACGCTGACCGAGATCTACAACAGCGAGGCGAATCGCCAGCTCTGGGCTGATCAGGAAGCGGGAAAGATGCAGAGCATATGCCGCAATTGCACGTTTCACGCTCCCCTTGTCCGGCTTCTGGAGTCGCCGCCGATCGGCCAGGGCTGGACTGATCTCGCCGGCGGTTAGACATTCACCGCAAGTCGCTTGCAGTCGATCGCAGCGCATCCCCGGCAGAGTAGAATCAGGACGTAATGGCCGATCCGTTTTCGCCTGTCGTTCCGACTCCGCAAGAAAAGCGCAACTGGACCCCTATTTTCATCGGCCTGGCAGCGGTACTGGTGGCGGTCGCCGCGATTGTCCTGTTCAGCCGCGGCGGCCGCAAGAGCGAGACCCAGCCAAGCCCCTACGTTAGCAATCTGAAGCTCTCCGACATGAAGCTCAGCGCGGCGGAAAACTACGTGGGCGGCACCGTGACCTACCTCGACGTCAACGTTACCAACACCGGCGACAAGACCGTTGTCGGAGCAGAGATACATGCGGTCTTCAGCAACTCCATGGGCGAGGTGGTGCAGAAGGAAACTCTTCCGTTGCACGTGCTGGTTGAGAATCGGATGGGCGGGTATGCAGACCTCGTCGACCTCAGCCGCGATCCGATCGGCCCGGGCCAAACCAAGACCGTGCGAATGACACTGGAGCACATCTCCAGTGACTGGAACCAGAGCACTCCGGAAATGCAACTGGTTAATTTGAAGCTAAAGTAGTCCGCAGTCGGCTTTCCCTGCTGGACACGGACCAATGGATCCCTGTCACAATCCAATCCGTGTTAATCGACCATGAATCGGTATTCGGAAATTCCTGTCTCCTGCTACCCTGCTTGCATGTGGGTTCCCTTTCGTTTCCTGGCCTTGTGCCTGCTGTTCCCTATCGCTTTGCTCGCTCAGGAAAAGCCGCAGCCAGCAGCGCCGGCGACAACTGAATCTTCCAAGCCGGCGGCATCGCAATCGGCGCCGACTTCGCAAGAAAAGCCGAAATTCTATCAACCTGCAGGTCCCGATCCTACCCAGATCATTGCCCACGAGCACAGTGTCACCGACATGCTCGACGTGGTGCCGTTCACCAGCAAAATCTTTCACAACACGCGCATGCTGCGCGTCTTCCTGCCGGGCAATTACTTCTCGCCACAAAATCGCTTTCGCAGATACCCGGTGCTGTACCTGCAGGACGGACAGAACGTCTTTGACAAGGCCACCAGTTCAACCGGCGAAGAATGGCAGGCGGACGAGACGATCGATCATCTCGTCTCCGAATTCAAGATTCCGCCGATGTTCGTCATCGGCATCGACAACGCCGGCGAGCAGCGCACTTCGGAGTACCTGAGCGATCCGGACCCGCACAACCCGCAATTTCAGCAGCCGACTCCGCCGACCCTGGAAGGAACAAAGTATGCCGAGTTTCTCGTCAAGGAAGTAATGCCCTTCCTGGAGAAGCGCTACCGTATCGCGCTTGGTCCCGCCAATACGGCGCTGGGTGGTTCCGACTATGGCGCAGTGGCCAGTCTGACCACGGTTCTGCAGCATCCCAACGTCTTCGGCAAACTATTGCTGGAGAGCCCTTCCCTGTGGGTGGGTGATGGCAAGCTGCAGGCGGAAGTCGAGAAAGCCAGGATCCTGCCGGAGAAGATCTATATCGGAGTGGGAACGAAAGAGGCGGGAGACGACGCTTCGGATGCGATGATCGTGAAGAACTTCACTGATCTGGAGCAGATCTTGCGCACCAAGGGGTTGGGGCCGAGCCGCCTGAAGGTCGTCGTGGAAGAGGGAGCGCAACACAACGAGTCAGCATGGGCCAAGCGCCTGCCCGACGCCCTGGTGTTCTTCTACGGAGACACGGCGCCGCGATTCAGGAAGTAACAAAGGTTCCGGCGCCGAAGCATTCGTCATCCTCGGTATCCAAGCAACGCATGGCTTTCGACATTCGCCAAACGGAAACGACTCACCACGCTCCGCAGCCGGCCACGGGCACGCTCGCTCCCCTGGCGGTTATCACCACGCTGTTTTTCATGTGGGGAGCGCTTACCTCACTCAACGACGTCCTCATCCCGTATGCGCAGCATGTCTTCCATCTGAAGATTGCCGCGTCCATGCTGATCCAGACGGCCTTCTTCTCGGGCTATCTGGTGTTCTCCATTCCGGCTGCCAAGATCATCGACTGGCTGGGCTACAAGCGGGCGATTCTGGTGGGCCTGGGGACGATGATCGTCGCCTGCCTCTTCTTCTACCCGGCCGCGAAGCTTCCGTCGTTCGGATTCTTCCTGGCAGCGCTGATCGTCATGGCGTGCGGCATCACGACGCTGCAAGTCACCGCCAACCCGTTCGTTGCGGTACTGGGAGAACCGCGGACGGCTTCCAGCCGCCTCAACCTGACGCAGGCGTTCAACTCTCTGGGCACGACTATCTTTCCGTGGATTGGCGCCCATCTCATCATGGGCAGCGTGGCTTCCCTGGGAGCCGAAGGCACTTCTCGCGCGGTGGTCCGACTCTACTGCTACTTCTTTGCCGGAACGTTGGCACTGCTCGCAGTTGCAATTGGCCGGTTCAGGTTCCCATCTGTCGATACGGCCGCCCACCACGTGGGAGAGCATGTCACCGACTCGATTTGGCAGCACCCGAACCTCATCTTCGGCGCCATTGGCATCTTCCTGTACGTGGGCGCGGAGGTGTCCATCGGCAGCTCGATCTCCAATTACCTGGCGCTCGACAACATCGGGCACCTGATCAGCTCAAGCACCCTCCCGGACGCTGCGGTTCGTTACCGCTCCGCGCTTGGGCTCGCCGCCCGGTATATTTCGCTGTACTGGGGAGGCGCAATGCTCGGGCGCTTTGCCGGATCGGTCATTTTGCGAAAGATGAAGCCGCGCCGGCTACTGGCATTTAACGCGATGGTTGCGATCCTGCTCGTGATCTTCTCGGTTTCTACATCGGGCCACACGGCAATGTGGTCGATTCTCGCCGTCGGGCTCTTCAACTCCATCATGTTTCCCACGATTTTCACCCTGGGAATCGCCGAGCTGGGTCCGCTGACGGGCGATGCCTCCGGCTTACTCAACATGGCGATCGTGGGCGGCGCGATTATTCCTCTGCTGGTGGGAAAGGTGGCCGACTCGATCAACCGCGTCTACTATCCCACGCTGAGCCAGGGGGAAACCAGTTGGGGACAAGGTATCCACTATGCCCTGCTGATACCTGCATTCTGTTACGCCTACATCCTGTTTTTCGCTATCAGCGGAGCCAAGCCCAACAGCGAGCGAAGGGGCGAATCTTAGCTTCCGATTCGCGAAGCGCACAGAACAGGAAAGCCGCTGGGCCATCCCGATCCAGCGGCAACCTGCTCCCTGAGCGATCAAGAACCCGATCTCGTCTCTTGAACCGAAACGTGTCTTGTCACCGGACCGCTCGGGGTTTCCTCCGCGAAAAACGCTCTGCACGCCGGCCGATCACAGCCCTGCTAACCAGACATGCAGCGCAGGAGGGAACTCGGACTATCCCTGCGACGGCGGATGCAGCACACGGAAGGTACTGCCGCCGTTCGACCAGACGCGCAACATCACGCTGTCGCCCTTGGGGACGTCCGCCAAGTGCCTGCTGTACGGCCTCGGCACTGGGCGTAGCTTTGCGGTCTACGCCCTGAATGACGTCTCCGGGTTGCAAGCCGGCGTCGTCTGCCGGGCTGCCAGGAGCGACCTTCTCTACCACAGCTCCCTGCACCTGAGTGGGCGCCTGAATCTGCTGCCGCACATCAGGGCTCAAGTCGGCGATGCCGATACCCCAGCGCGGCTTGCCGTTGGAGTTGCTGGCGCTTTCCACTCCGCCCTTGGCTCCCAGTTCGCCCAGCTTCACGGGCACATCCATGTTCTTTCCGTCACGCACCACGGCGAGTTTGATGGTGGTTCCGGGCTGCTGCTGTTCCACTTTCATCTGCAGCTCGCCGGCAGTGGAAATCGGCTGCCCGTTGAGTCCGGTAATGACATCGCCAGGTTTCAAGCCGGCCTTGGCTCCAGGAGCATCTGCCGTGATCTCGGTCACGACGGCGCCGTTCGCGCTCTTCATCTCGAAGAACTTCGCGTTCTCCGGCGTAACATCGCTGATCCCGACGCCCATGTAGCCGTGCTCAACCTTGCCGGTCTTCATGAGTTCCGCAACCGTAGGCTGAACGATCTGCGTGGGTATGGCGAAGCCCATTCCTGAAAACGTGCCCGAGGGCGAAATGAGGAAGGTGTTGATGCCCACGACTTCGCCTCGCGCGTTCACCAGCGGGCCACCAGAATTGCCGGGGTTGATGGCCGCGTCGGTCTGGATGTATTCGCCCGGCTTGCGCGCATCAGCTTCGGGATTCGGCCGGTTCAGCGCGCTGACGATGCCGCGGGTAACAGTGAAACGGAAGCCATAGGGATTGCCGAACGCCAGAACCGTTTGCCCGGGACGAAGCTGCGTCGAGTCTCCCCACGGAACGCTGGGGAAATTTGACCCTTCGATCTTGATCACTGCAAGATCGGTTAGCGGATCGGTGCCAATCAGCTTTGCCGGCAGGATGCGGCGGTCATTCAGCGTCACACGAATGTCGGTGGCGCCCTGCACGACGTGGTTATTGGTAACGATGTATCCCTCCGGCGAGACGATCACGCCGGTCCCGATACCGTGCTCAATGCGCGGCTGCATGCGCTGGCCGAACATTGGCCCTTGAAACATGGGACCAAAGAACTGCTGGAATGGATTGTTGTTGTCGCCCTGGTCGTTTCCCGGAAACATAGCCTGCTGCGCCGAGACCTTGGAGGTTACGGCGACATTGACGATGGCAGGTGTTACGCGAGCGGCCACCGTCTCCATCGCCTTGTCCACCGCCAACAGCGCGTCGACCTGGTCGGGCTGCAGCGGAGCAGCTGCCGCTGAGGTGAGTGTCGTGGCGGCAGTTGCGGTTGCGGGTTTCATGGCTTCATACGCGGCCAGCGATCCTGCCAGTGCCAGCGCAAGGGCCGAAGCCGCGATGCGCCGCTTGGTCAGGTTTGGCCACTGCTTCAGGTTCCACATCTTCATCATTATTTCCTTCCTCTTGAGTTGAAACTAAATCCTTAGTTGCTGTACCTGCACCCGGAGTCTCGTGCCTCATGACCTCATCTAGATTGCTTTCCGGGGGTTGTCGTTCAGAGTTTTGGGCTGCGGCGTCACGACCGCGAAGCGATAGACCGACACAGCCCAGAATTGAGCACCGTCGCTGTAGAAGCCGGCCTGGCGGACGATGACAAAAGTCTGCGCCGGACCGGCCTGCGGCATCGGACTGAACTTCGTGCGATACACCGCCGGAGCCAGGTTCGATGGCACGTTGCGGCGGACGGCCAACGGCGTCACGATTGTGGCAGGCGTCCGTGTGTTGGTTGCAAGCTTGCTTTGTTTCTTAACTGTAACCAGATCATCGACGTAGACCGCCGGGGTCACGGCCGGTCTCGTCTGCTCGGGATTCCACGCAGCAGGAGTGACGTCACCTGCACTAGAAACCACCGCTGCATTCGATTTGCCGGATACCGGCGAGCCGAACGCTACCAGGTTCGGCGCCTGCGCGAACGTGGCCAGCATCAGGACGGATCCTGACGCTGCGCTCACCAGTGCCAGTCGCGAGGCACGGGCCGTCCGTGGACGTCCCATCGCAAGGATCCGGGTTACACGTGCCGAACATTCCTTTACACGATGCACCGCGCCTTGCGCCATCATGACCGCGCGGTGCAGAAATCCGCGCTCGGCCAGCGATACCAGACACTCGGCGTATGCGCGAGGGTCGTCGCTGTTTGCCAGTACGTGCTCGTCGCAGGCCATTTCGCGCTCCAGCGAGAGGCGGCTTTCAATCCACCAGACCGCGGGATGAAAGAAGAACACCGCGCGAATCATTTTCTGCAGCAGGTTGGTCCAGTCGTCGCGACGGCGCAGGTGCGCCAGTTCATGAACGAGAACCGAATTCAGATCGGCAGCCGACAGATCAGACATTGCCCACGCCGGCAGCACAACGGCCGGGCGGAACAGTCCGACGGCGGTCGGCACCGAGACACGCTCCGAGGTGCACAGCGATGTCTTGCGATGCTGTTGGAACTCGATCAGCGTCTGACGCGGCAGCGCGTCGATCACTGCAAGGTCGACTTCCTCCGCCGAGTTGCGCAACTGGACAAGCTGGATGACGCCGATAGATACCCGCGCAAGGAGTAGGAGGGCGGTCGTTGCCCAAGTGATGAACAGGGCCGTTCCGCACCCTGCCGGCACCGTTAGCGCAGCATGAGAAACGGCCGCAGCTGATCGGCCGGTCGACGCGCGCGAGCGTCTCTACCACAGGCAGGGTCGCGATCGAAAGCAGCGAGGCCATCCACAGGCTGAAGCGCGTGCCGGCATTTTGCCGGGGAACAAGCCGCAGAACCAGCCACACCAGCGCCGCGAGCAGCAAGCCTTCGAAGAAAGAGTTCACCAGCCGCTCGGCCGAGCTCTGCGCAATCGCGTTCAGCATCGTGAGCGGCATCACTCTTTCTCCTTCTTCTGTTTCAGCAGCGCGCGCAGACGGTTCAACTCAGCCACGTCGATCTGCGCTTCTTCAAGCACATTCAGCACCAGCAACTCGTGCGAGTCGCGAAACATGCGCCGCACCAGGTTGCGGACCTCGGAGCGGGCGGCCTCCAGGCGCGCTACCACAGGCTTGTAGATGTGCGCCCGGCCGTCCTTGTCATGTTGGACGTAACCTTTCTTCTCCAGGATGCGTATGGTGGTGAGCACCGAGTTGTAGGCCAGCGGCGTATCGGGCGGCAGAGCGTCTACAACCTGCTGTACGCTGCTCGGTCCTTTGGCCCACAGCACTTCCATCAGCCTGAGCTCGGCTTCGGTCAGCGTCGCGGATGTTCTTGCCGGCACTAGAGTTCTGGCCCTTTCGAAAGCGTTACGGATGGTTGGACGAGAGAGGCGGGGAAAGGTAACTAAAGAATTAGTTGCAGAGGAGCGAGCATCCTACTCTTGCGATTTCCGCTCAATTATCGCTGCGAAAAAGCCATCGCAAGCATGAATGCCGGGTATGGTTCGCAGATATTTGCCGCTGGTGAGCGAATCGAGGTCTTCCCAAGCTAGCTCGCCGGAGTCGCGCAGGCCCTGGAGTTCGTCGCGAACGTCGAGGAGGCGAAATTTTTGGGGGTTCTCGGCCAGCACGTGCTCGATGACCGCCTCGTCCTCTTCGTGCTCCAGCGAGCAAGTGGAGTAAACCGCATGGCCTCCCGGAGCGAGATGATCGAGAGCGGCGCGCAAGATTGACACCTGCCTGGTGTGCAGGTCGTCGAGGTCCCTAGGTTTCAGACGCCACTTGATCTCGGGATTGCGTGCCAGCGTGCCCGTGCCTGAGCAAGGGACATCGGCGAGCACACGGTCGAATTTGCCTTCAACTGGCAGTTGCAGAGCGTCAGCCTGGATCACTTTGACATTCTTCGCTCGCACTCGCTTGCGCAGAAGGTTGGCGCGATGGGGATGCAACTCCGGGGCGATGATCTCAGCGGTCGGATTACGTGCGGCAAGGACCGCGGTTTTGCCTCCTGGCGCAGCGCAGCAGTCCAGTAAGCGCGAGCCCGTGCCGACGAGCAGTGCGACCAGTTGCGAGCCTTCGTCCTGAATGACGACGCGGCCTCCGCGGAAGGCGGCGGAGCGGGCGAGCTCGCTGACATCGGATGTAAGCTCTTCGAGCACTGGTGAGAATTGCTCCCGGTGAGAGCTCGATGCCCTCGCCGATCAGCTCGACTTCGGCGGCAGGGTCTTCGAAGTCGCACGGACGGCGTGGGCTCTGCCTGGTCGTACTGGCAGATCTTGAGTGCCGCCTCGGCGCCAAATTGCCTGGCCCATCGCTCTACCAGCCATCCCGGATGGGCATATTCGACGCGGGATGATTTGCGACGCCGGCGTCAAAGTCAGCGGCCATAGGATTGGCAGTTGGTCAGCCAGCTTTCGCAGCACGGCATTGGCGAACGGAGCAGCGGAAGTCTTACGCGCACGCTTCACCAGTTCGACGCTCTCGTTAATCGCCGCCGACGGCGGCACGCGCGTCAAATATTGCAATTGGTATGCGGCGATGCGAAGGGCGGTGAGAACCTCGACGTCAAGCTTGCCTAAGCTGCGCGAAGACGCCGCAGTAATGACGTCATCGAGACTTGAGCGCCAGCGCAGGACGCCCATCACGATTTCTGTGGTTAGCCCGCGGTCGCGCGGCGAGAGATTGTCCAGCAGAGAAGAGTGCAGCAGTTCGCGGGCGTAGGCGTCCTGGGTTTCGACGCGGAGCAATATGTCGAAGGCTGCGGTGCGTGCGGGAGAGATGGGCATGAAACCTAAGCGGTCGTACCAACCGCGTCGTCGCTGCGCGGGCGATAGCCGTTGATGAAATCGCGGGCGCTCATGCGTTTCTTGCCTTCCATCTGCAGCTCATGGATCTCGAGCGCCGTCCCATGGGCAAAACCGAGCAGCAGACGTTCGTCCTCAATTGCAAAATGTCCAGCCGCAACGGCGCCGACTTCAGTCGACGGAACAGCTTCGTGGACATGCAGCATCTTCCCGCGAAACGTCGTGAACGCTCCCGGCCAGGGCTGAAATCCACGCAGACGGTTCCAGGTTTCTCTCGCCGAGCGCGAGAAATCGATCTGGCCATCTTCTTTACGCAGGATCGGCGCCAGCGTGGCTTTATCGTTGTCCTGTGGACGGGGCGTTATCGAGCCTTTCGACAGGCCAGCAAGAGAGGTAATCACCAGTTCCGCGCCGATGTGCGCCAGCCGCGGTGTGAGCGTGGGCGCAGTGTCTTCGTCCCGTATCGGCTCTTCCCGTTGCTCCAGGATGTCGCCGGTATCGAGACCTGCGTCGATGCGCATTGTTGTCACGCCGGTAACCGTCTCTCCGGAAGCGATCGCCCATTGGATCGGCGCCGCGCCGCGATATCTGGGTAACAGAGACGCATGTAAGTTGATGTTTCCCAGCGGCGGCAAATCGATCATCCACTGGGGAATGATGCGCCCGTAGCCGACCACGACAATCGCCTGCGGGCGAATGGCTTCGAGCTGCGCGCAAAACTCTTCGTTGTTCTTGATCGTCTCCGGCTGTGTGAGCGGCAGCTCCATGCGCAGCGCTTCCCGCTTGACCGGAGAAGCTGCCAGCAGCTCCATGCCGCGGCCACTGGGACGATCGGGTTGCGTCGCGACCAGCCGTATACGGAAGCCGGCTGTGACCAATCTCTGCAACGTCGGCACCGCGAACTGGGGCGTTCCGCAGAAGACCAGGTCCATCATGTGCGCCTCACCACTCGCCGGCTTTGACGAGCTTGCGGATCTTGCGTTTGATCAGGTCGCGCTTGAGGGCGCTGATGTGGCTGAGGTAAAGCTTGCCGTTCAGGTGGTCGGTTTCGTGCAGCAGGGCGCGGGCGAGAAGTTCTTCACCCTCGACTTCGATGGTCTTGCCTTCCAGGTTTTGGGCGCGCACCTTCACCTTCATCGGACGCGTGACCTTCTCGCGAAACTCGGGAATGCTGAGACAGCCTTCGTTGGAAGTTTGCCGGCCTTCGGTATGGATGATCTCGGGATTGACCAGCACGATTTTCGCGTCCGGATCTTCCTTGAACGTAACGTCGATGACGGCAATGCGCTTGCTGATCCCGACCTGCGGAGCGGCCAGTCCCACGCCGTGCGCCGCGTACATGCTCTCGAACATGTCGTCGACCAGCTTGCGCAATTCGTCGTTGAACTCGGTGATGGTGGCGGCCTTCTTTTCCAGAACAGGGTCGCCAAACTTAACAATTGGATAGACCATTCAGAAGTTTCTAAGTTGCTGACAATACCCTTCGTAGTTTCTTTTCACTTCAGCAATGGAGTCCCCGCCGAACTTCTGCAGCGCAGCGCGCGCGATGGTCAGCGCGACCATGGCTTCCGCAGCCACTCCAGCCGCCGGCACAACGCAAACATCGGATCGCTCATAGGCGGCTTTAACTGGCTCGCGGGTGGCGAAATCCACCGAACCCAGTGGACGGCGCAACGTAGAGATCGGCTTCAAATAACCGCGCACGCGAATGTCTTCGCCGTTGGACATACCGCCCTCCAGCCCGCCGGCATGATTCGAAGCCCGGGTAAAACCGGTAAAGCTTTCTTTCGCCCCGTAGCCTATTTCATCATGCACGGTCGAGCCAAGGGAATACGCTGCTTCGACGGCGTCGCCAATCTCGACCGCCTTGACCGCCTGCAACGACATGACGGCTGCCGCAAGCTGCGTATCCAGACGCTCGTCCCAATTGACGTAGGTGCCCAGGCCGGGTGGGACTTTGTGCACGATCACTTCGAATACTCCGCCAACCGAGTCGCCAGTGCGCAGCGCCAGGTCGACCTGTTCTTTCATGCGAGCTTCCGATTCAGAATCAGCACAGCCCAGCAGGACCTCGTCTTTCACAGCCAGGGCCTGCAACGCGGACCAGTCGACCGGCTTGTCCAGCTTCGCTGAGCCCACCGCGATAACGTGGCTCAATACCTCGATGCCGAGCTCGCGGAGCAGCAACTTGGCCAGCGCTCCCGCAGCCACGCGGGCGGCGGATTCGCGCGCCGAAGCCCGCTCCAATACGTAGCGCGCTTCCTCGAATCCATATTTCAAAGCTCCCGCAAGATCGGCGTGGCCCGGCCGAGGCGATGCGACACGCTTGTGCTTCGCAGGATCGCCAGTCTCGACTGGCAGCGACTCGGTCCAATTCTTCCAGTCGTTGTTGGCCAGCAGCATCGCGATGGGCGAGCCGATCGTCTTGCCGTGGCGGACGCCGCTGAGTACGTGCACCGTGTCACGCTCGATTCTCATGCGCCCGCCCCGGCCGTATCCCTGCTGACGCCGCCATAGCTCGCGATTGACGAAATCGAGATCCACAGCAAGCCCGGCGGGCATGCCGGAGACGAGCGCAACAAGTGCCTCGCCATGCGATTCACCGGCGGTGGAGAAGCGGAGCATGAGAAGGAAGATTGTAGCGGAATCAGCCGTCAGCTATCAGCGGTCAGCCACCGTTTAACTGCCGTCGCGATGGGTCTTCGAGGCTAAGCCATGTCAGTGATAACAACTTCTTCTTCGGCAAACTTTTTGTCTTCCTCGCGCGCACCGCCCAAAACGAACGATCTGGTCGCCGTCGCTTTGCCCTGCTCGATGCTGGTGATCACGTAGGAGCAGCCAATCCAGTGAGCTTCCTTCAAATCAATCTGCGACCACTGCGCCGGATGATCGGGATGTGAGTGATAGAAGCCGATGATCTCGAATCCGCGCTCGCGTGCTAGGCGCTGCACGCGCACTAACTCGACAGGGTCAATGCAGTATCGATTTTGCGGCGAGTCTTTTCGGCTGTTGCGACTGCGAACCACTGCGGTGACATGACGTTCGTCATCAACGGTGTTACCCAGCAGCATCCCGCAACATTCATGCGGGTACGCTTCTTCGCCATGGCAACGCATTTCGTCGTAGTCCGCCATTCGAAGACGCAACATCATGCAACTCCTGAACAACAGGCAGCCCCATCCAAGCGTGGTAACCAGCCGAGTGACTCCGGCATCAATTAACTGGCTTTTATTGTGCCAGTGTTGCTGATTCGTTGACACTGTGCGACATTGAGAATTCGCAAAACAGGCAACGCCGGGGGGGCGTAAGATCATCCTGAAACTTCGGGATGAAAGTTACGAGCGAGCAGGGCCGCTGGTAAGCTCGCGGCTCGCAGCAACGAATGGAAGTTCGTATCGATGGCCAATAAACTGAAAAAGCAAACTTACGAAGATGCGGCGAGTTGGTTTCGCAGCCACGGCTTCGAGATGACAGACGCGCCGGGTGCCAGCAATCGCATCTTCCTGCGCAAGTACAAGGTGTCCGCCGCTATCGAGCGCACCTCGGATGGCGGAGTAAAGATATTCGCTTATCCGGGCTGCGTGATTAGCGGAGAGATTTCCAAGCTGGTCGACCTCGGCCATCAGAAGGTGCTCCGAACCAGCAAAGCTGACTTCCCCGCGACTGCCGACCATCTCAAAGCGCTGCATGATTTCTCCGAGGAACTGAAGGAAGGCATCGGCGCCACCAGCCTCTACAACGAAGCATTGGGAACGGTAAGCGAATCGTATATGTACGATCGCGTGCGGGGACGCGACTTGCCCGAGTCGGAACGGCCCAAACGGCCCTGGCAGGAAAACGTGCCTTCCACCGCCAAGCGTGCTTGAAGCTCGCTCATCTTCGTTTCACTTCATTCGGTCATTCAGATAGCCCAACGTTTTGCGCGTCTCCCATACATAAGCTGGGAGCTTGTCGTGCGAACTATTCCGTGCCTGGCGTCGGCTCTGGAAAGTCGCCGCGCGCTCATGATGGCCGTACACGTTCCGGGCATTTTGCCGTCATCTTTAGGGAGCAAGAGGTGGCTATCGCATCTGGCGCGAGCCGCCGGGGGCGCCGTTATAGAGGTCCGAATTCATGACCAGTCATCGGCTGTTGCGTTGGATGTGGCTTCCGTAGGCGAGCGGGCGGCGAGCCAGACAGCGGCGAAACGATATACTAATGAGTTAACATCCAAGCCGGTATTCTCGCGGTGGTGAGCAGGCTCATTCTCCGAAGTTACTGGCTGTGACTCCCATGCTATGTCGCGAGATATCTCAGGAAACGCAGGCAAAACCTGCACATGGTTAATCACCCACATCGAAATTCAGGCCCCGACCTTGACCGCAACACTTGTCGTTGCAGGGACTGGAGGCATGCGTGGCTTCGCACCCGGCTTCCCTGCTGGTCGCTACAAAACGTACACGAAGAGTTAATAGCTAAAGAAAGTTGTCAAATCGGCGTTGAAAACAGTAAGCTTAATAACTTCAGATTGCTGTACAATCAGCTTTTGTTGCAAGTCGGGTTGCTGTAAAGGTAGGCGACATACCTGTTGCCTCATCTCGTTTAATGATTTGATTTCGCCACCTGAAGGGGGCGGTATTGTGAGAGTTTCGGAGGATTACGAATGTCTTGTAATGCAGTAGTCCCAAAGCGTTTTGGTGCGGTGTTAGTGGCCGTTGCGTGTCTGCTATGTCTGTCGGGGACATACGCTGCCGCACAACTCACCAATCACCCGGAGAATGAAATTTACCTTGGTTATGCCTGGCTCCACCCCAACGGCAACGTGGATTGGGGTAAAGTTCCCGATATCACCGCCGGCGGCGATGCCAGCGTGACGCACTATCTGCCGCAGGCCCATAACCTGGGAATTATTGTAGACGGCAGCTACCATTCCGGCGGCAGCGGCGGCTTCAACGGCAAGCTGGGCTCCAACGTCGGCCTGATCATGGGAGGTTTGCAGTTTAAGTACCACAGCCCGCAGTTGTCGCCGTTTCTGCGGGTGATGGTAGGTGCGGCGGACCTACAGCCTAACTACCTTCGCAACGAGTGGAAGCCGGCCATCGATGTAGGCGGCGGACTGGATCTGAATCTGACCAAGAGGTTCTCCATCCGCATAGCCCAGTTTGATTACATCTGGACGTATTACCGCCAAAACAATCTGACGCACACCAGCGATAACTGGAACATGATCCGGTTGTCGGGCGGCGTGGTTGTGAATCTGGGCAACTACTACAACCCGCCACTTACCTGCACCGCTTCGGGCACGCCGGACGCGGTTTATGCGCCGGACCCGGTGAAGGTGACCACCACGGGCACCGGTTTCAACCCGAAGCATCCGATCGCATATTCCTGGACCACCAATGGCGGCAAGATGTCCGATGCTAACGCGCAGAACTCAACCGTGGACACCACGGGCGTGGCGGCGGGCAGCTACACGGCGAATTCCACCATTACCGACACTTGGCCCAAGTTTAAGAATCTTGACTCCGGCCATCATTTGAACATCTTGGGCAAGCCACAGCCCATCCCACCCGCAACGTGCGCGGCGAACTTCACTATCAAGCAGCCGCTCCCGCCAGAGGTAAGCTGTTCAGCTAGCCCCACCACGATCGCCATCGGTGAGCCGTCAACCATCACGATGACAGCCACCGACCCGCAGGGCTGGCCAATGACGTACACCTGGTCGGCTACCGGCGGGCAGTTGTCGCCCAATGGTACGAGCGCAACCCTGACAGCCGGCAGCTCAGACGCGGGCAACACCATCACGGTGACCGGCACGGCGACGACTGAGCGCGTCGGCGGGAACCCGGTCACTCAGAGCTCCAATTGCACGGCGTCGGTCAATGTTCCCGCGGTGAAGAGCTGCGTGAACATCGAAGATTGGGGCGAGTGTACGTTTGAGAAGAACCCCAAGAAGCCGTGGCGTGTGGACAACGACTGCAAAGACACGCTGGATCGTCTGGCGCTACGCTTGCAGCAGATGCCTAACGGCAAACTGGACATCGTCGGCTACACGGACGAGAAGGAATCGGTCAACGAACAGACGCTTGGTTCGCAGCGTTCGGTCAACGTTAAGTACTACCTGACGACCGACGGGCCGACCAAGGTCGACGGCAGCCGCGTTCAGCCTCGTGCCGGCGGTACCAAGGGCAAGGCGACCCACTTCTACTTCGTCCCCGAGGGCACCATGTGCGGTGGACAGCTAGAAGAAGGAACGGTGGTCGACGAAACCCAGGTGCAGCCGCAGTCGCGTAACGCGCCGGTTCACAAGAAGGCCCATCACAAGGCCACGCCTGCTGCGCCTCCGGCGCAATAGGGCGGGGCCCTTCTTCACCCTTCGAGGCCGGTGAGAGTGACCCTCTCACCGGCCCTTTTTCGGATATGTAGTGCAGGTTTACTGTTCGAGCGCCGGCAGTGGCTCGAGTGAAAGAAACGCACGAATCAGAGTTACGATTGTTGTATCTGTCTTCAAGTTCGCGTGTGTGAGGAATAGGGAGATGTCGTCTGTAGTTCGCAAAGGTTCTGTTTGGTTCGGATTCGCGGTCCTTCTCGTTACCCTGGCAACCAGTTTTTCATTTGCTTCCGACTGGAGAATGCTCGGCCCGGAGGGCGGCAATGTGCGCAGTCTGGCATATGATCCGAGCAATCCCGATTTCATTCTGCTCGGCACCAGCGCCGGTCAGATCTTCTCCTCCAAGGACGGCGGTGCGTCCTGGCAGCTGTTCGCCAATTTCCGCCTGGGCGACGATTATGTGTTTGACCACATCGTGTTTGACCCAACCCATCCGGCGACGATCTACGCGGCCGGCTGGGGACTCTTCAATGACAATGAGGGTGGGGTTTTTCGTTCCGACGACGGTGGTAAAACGTGGAAGGAACTTCCCGGCACACATGGCAAATCGATCCGCGCCTTAGCCATGGCGCCCAGTGATCACAACACGCTCGTGATCGGCGCGCTGGATGGGGTCTTCCGCTCGCGCGATGGCGGCGCCACGTGGCAGCGCATGACTCCGGAACATCCCGAGACCATGGCCAACCACTCTTCCATGAAGAACTTCGTCTCGGTGGCAATCGACCCGCAAAACCCGGACGTGGTGTATGCCGGAACCCGGCATCTGGCGTGGAAGACTTCGGACGGGGGCCTGGACTGGCATAACGTAAAAGATGGGATGCTGGATGACTCCGACGTCTTCAGCATCATCGTCGATCCCAAAGTCCCTTCGCGTGTGTACGCCAGCGCCTGTTCCGGCATATACAAGAGCGATAACGGCGCCGAGCTTTTCCATCGCGTGCAAGGACTGCCTCATTCCGCCATCCGCACCCGCGTGCTCAAGCAGGACCCGGTGCGCAGCAATATCGTCTATGCCGGTACGACCGGTGGATTGTGGAAGACGTTGGACGGTGGGGTCAAGTGGACGCGCGTCACGTCGGAGGACGTGATTGTGAATGATGTGCTGATCGATCCGCGAAACCCTGACCGTGTGCTGGTGGCGACCGACCTGCGGGGAATTCTCGCCAGCAACGATGGGTTCGCACACCACTACACCGCATCGAACCGCGGCTTCTCGCACCGGGTCGTCAACGAGGTGGTTGTCGATCACAAGGATCCGAGCCGGCTGTACGCAGGCATAGCGAACGACGGCGAACTGGGCGGCGTATTTATCTCCGAAGACTCCGGCAGCACTTGGTATCAGTCCAGCAAAGGTCTGGACGGGCGTGACATCCTGAGCATGCAACAGGCCGAGAACGGCGACTTGTTCGCCGGGACCAATCACGGAATCTTCTACTTCTCAACGGCGAAACACATCTGGGAACCCGCCAGCATGATTTTTGGGATTGTCCCGGAATGGAGGCCGAAGGAAGCGGAGGCTGAGCCGGTGGCCCCCAAGCCTAAGCCGACGCGCGCATCCGCCGCGCGCAGAAGGAGTGTCGCGGCCAAGCCTAAGCCGCCGGCGGAGCCCGTTATTGCCGAAGCTACGGCGCCTCGCGTGCGATCGCTTCAGATCAGCAAGGACGTCTGGTTTGCGGCCACCAATGAAGGGCTCTTCGTCAGTCTTGACCAGGGCAAGAAGTGGTACGGGCAGCCGGTCAACGCAGAGAACAGCTTTACCGATGTGAACAGCTATCCCGACGGAACCGTGACTCTGGTCAGCAATCGGGCAGCCTACATCTCGCATGACTGGGGCAAGACGTGGGACGACGTTACCCTTCCCCCCTATGTTGGCCGCTTGCACGACTTCACCGTGATGCCAGACTCTTCCCTGTGGATTGCCTCCGGCCAGGGCGCCGTGCAATCGACCGATGGCGGAAGGACCTGGCGGTACGCGCTGGGAGGTCTTCCCAAGGACGATGTCCTGAAAGTGGAGTACGATCCTGTCGGCCAGCGTCTGCTGGCAACTGCTCTTCAGCAGCGTGAAGTGTTCGTCAGCAAAGACAATGGCCAGACATGGCAGCCTACGCAAAGTGCAGACGTATTGATCCGATCGGCAATGAACTATCAGGGCCGTCTACTGGCGACCTCTGCCTTCAACGGTGTGCTGCTGCAGGATGAGCAGGGAAAGTCAGCCCAAAGCTCGGCCAAGGCCGCCATCGTTATTGAAACGACGCGAAGCGAATGATTCTGCGAGGGGGATGGTGCTGACGCAGTTTCAGCCCCATCCTCGTTCCCAATTCGGTCCTGCGGCAAGCTTCCTTCCTACCTAAAACAGACCTCACCCAAGTCCCATGCTGTTGTGCGTTTATAGGGGAGCCGAGGCGATTTGTTCCCGAATCCGGAACGTCGGCATAGATTCGATCCCCGGGTACGTTCCTAAATACCCGAAAACGCTTGCAAGTCGGTCTCAGAATTCTAATCCCAGTTTGGCATGCTCTTTGCATACTCGGACATGTAATCCCGAGAGCTGCCATGAGATCTCCAGAACCAGACACTGTGCAGAATGCAGTCGAGCAAGTGGCCTCCCTCGATCAGGCGAGTGGCGAGAAAAACGTGCGCGCAAGCTCGTGGCCCTCGCCACTTGCCGCCGAGTCCTGTATCGAGCTGTTACACGATCTCAATAACGCTTTTGCCGCGGTTCTGACGAACGCACAGGTGTTGGATGGCAAGCTGCCCTCCTACAGCCGCTCGAAGCGCTACATTCACGAGATCGAACGAGGAGCGCAGCGGGGAGCAGCGTTGATCAAAAGGCTGCTGGAGCGGCTTGCCGCTGACGGTCGCGGCACCGCCATGGAGAAAGAATTCGAATCGGTGAAGGTTCCTCCTGTAGCTGAACGCGTGGCAGTGGCGAACCAGGGGTCGCCGGCAGTAGCGGAGAGTGTGATTCATCTCGCGCCCTTCACTGCTGCGAGTGCGGCCCCTGCTTTTTGCACCAATGCGGCCGATGCTCACAGCAAGGTGTGATAGCTGCACTAGCTTACGATTCCCAAAAAGGGACAATGGAGAGAGAAAATTTTTGCGGAATCTTGCGGCCCATGCCGCTGCCGAAATCGAGGTCAAGGCCGTGCTTGCCACAGAAACCACTGAGATCGTTGAGCGCACCGGAAGTCTTTCCCCGAACGGCTTACTGAACCTGCTGGTCGTCGATGAGGAGAACGCGGTGCGGGAATCCTGTCGCGATGTTGCAGAAAGCCTGGGATTTTCCACCTATGTTGCGGAGTCCTCCCCGCAGGTCATCCACATCCTCGACACGGCAGGAATTGATGTTGTCCTGCTGGACCTGCGAATTCCCGGAAGCAACGGAATTGGTGTGCTGCAGGAGATCAAGCGCCGCCGTCCGGAAGCTGTGGTTGTCATCATGACCGGGTATGCCACCGTGCATTCGGCGGTCCAGGCGATGAAGGCCGGGGCGTATGACTACATCAGCAAGCCCTTCACCTTCGATGAACTGCGTCTGGTTCTCGATCGCGTCACGGCTCACCTGAAACTGGCGGAGGAGAACCGCCTGTTGCGCGACGCGATGAAGTCGAAACATGGGTTCGGCCCGCTGGTGGGTCGCGCGCCGGAGATGGAGAAGCTGTACCGCATCATCGCCAAGGCGGCCAATAGCTCTCACCCGGTATTGATTCTGGGCGAGAGTGGAACCGGCAAGGAATTGGTAGCCCGGTCGATCCACTTCGGAGGAGCGTATCGCGACCGTCCCTTCATCCCGGTGGATTGCGGGGCACTGGTGCCGACGTTGATCGAAAGCGAGTTGTTTGGCTATGTTCGCGGCGCTTTCACGGGCGCGGTACGTGCCAAGGATGGGTTGCTGGTCACCGCCGACGGCGGCACGATTTTTCTCGACGAAGTCGGCGAACTTCCCGTCGATCTGCAGTCCAAGCTGCTGCGCGCCATCCAGGAGAAGGAAGTCCGCCCCGTGGGCAGCAACCGGTCGGTTGCGGTCAATGTGCGTATCCTGGCGGCTACCAATCGCGATCTCGAGTCGGCGGTTCAGCAAGGTACGTTCCGCCGGGACCTCTACTTCCGGCTCAATGTACTCACCCTGCGCATCCCGCCGCTGCGGGAGCGCAAGCAGGACATACCACTACTCGCAGGTCATGTATTGGAGCGAGTGGCTCGAACCACAGGCGTGCACCGCACGATCAACGATGAAGCGCTGCGGCGGATGCTGGACTACGACTGGCCGGGCAACGTCCGCGAGCTGGAGAACTGCCTGGAACGGGCCTGCGCCCTCAGTTCCAGCGCTACCCTCCAGATCGGTGATTTGCCAACCAGCTTGCGAAACCTGGCAAGCGAAAATTATCCGGCCCTGGAACCGTCACCTGGCCGGAATATCGTGCCGCTCTCGGAGCTGGAGAAACGCGCCATCCTGCAGGCCATCGAGCAGGTACACGGCGACAAGCTGGAAGCGGCCCGTCAACTGGGTATTGGCAAGACAACTCTGTATCGCAAACTTAAAGAATACGGCGTGATGCACTGACGCGCTGCGCGCGCTCGCATCGCGCCCTGAAGAGTAGTTTCGGAAAACGAAGGGAAACGTGCGCCCATGGAAGGGCGAAAGAAGGGGAATATGATTCTGCTGGTTACGACTTCGTCCCGCGCCAAGGATTGTGCTGCGGCCATGGAGCAAGGCGCACGGCAAAAAGTTGCTATGGCCAACTCGGTCAGCCGCGCCCTCGCCCGTTTGCAGTCGGCCGAGTTCGATGCTCTGGTGGTCGATGAATCGCTGGTCGAGATTGACGACACGGCCATCGATGCGTTGCTCAACCATGCCGGCATGGCCATGCCTATTTATATCAACCTGGGCCTGCACCGCACGGAACGAGTGGTCCGCGAAGTCCAGGCCGGGTTGATGCGCAAACATGCGGAACGCCTGGGCGCGAAGCGGTCGGCAGTCACCGAATTGCAGAGCCAGTTACGTGGCGACGTCACCGGCATTCTGTTGGCCAGCGAGCTCGCCTTGCGGGAGTCGTCGCTTCCTCCTCGCGTGGCGGACCGGATCAATTCGGTGCACAAGCTCGCCGAGCAAATCCGCTCACGGCTGGAAGCGGTGCAGTAGGCCAAGCAAGGAACAGGCTCCGGAAAACGTCACAAAGACGGCCTTTTCGCGTACGAAAGTCGGCCCAAAGTGGAAAAAAGTGACGAAAAAAACTATGCTGCGGAGGCGCGGCGCGGCATGCCAGGTGGCCGAAAAGGCGCCTCATGGGCAATTTCACCCCCTCGGACCACCCCACTTTTGACGAGTTTTGGGCGGTTTTGTGTGCAAAATGAGCCCCAAAAGCGGCTTTTTGAGCAGCCTGTGAAGGCGTGCTCCACCGCCGGCCAGCAGCGAAGCTCCGATCCGTCCGTTACAATGAGGGAACGCAAAATCCCGAACACACTGGAGCACCTGAATGGCGCAGGTCAAGATCACGGTCCGCAAGAACGGGCCCTATCGCGTGGAAGCACAGGAGGGATCCGTTGAACTGGTCGATGCCGACGGCAATCCTTACGATCTCACCGGCAAGCCAGCCTTCTCGCTTTGCCGTTGCGGCGCATCAGTTAACAAGCCCTTCTGCGATGGAACGCACTCCAAGCTGGGCTTCCAAGCGGGGGAAGCTGCCGTGAAGAAGGAAGAGCAAGGCGGACAGCAATAGCCCGTCACTCCGGACGGGCGGTATCAAGCGACCGCGATTCCCGCATACCCCACTACCATGTCCCGGTCTCCTGAGACATCACCGGAGGTAGCGTAGCGAATCAACTCCGCCCTTGTGGCGCCAAGCTTGAGTGCCGCCGTGAGCATCGCGATTGCCGGCCCGTAACCGCACATGCTGATGTTGCCTTCGCGGACCACTTCGAACAGCCCTCGCGGATCCAAAGCGAGTATCTGGTCGATGGCGCGCCGGTCTTTCACGCGCGTGACGGAATCGCTCTCGTAGTGGTTCATGTCACTGGAAGCGACAACCAGCGCGTTCTCCCCGGATTCGTGAATGGCAGCAGCGATGACGGCTCCCAGGGCGCTTAGCGCCTCGAACTGGCCTGTCCCGATCGTGATCGGAACGAAGCGAAACCCGGGGCGCAAAACCTGCAAAAATGGAAGCTGCACTTCCAGCGCATGCTCGAACCGGTGGGCACCCTCGTCTTCCATCAAGAGCGGAAACCGGGCCTTCAAGTCACGCGCGAGATCTTCATCTATCGCAGCGTTGCCCAGCGGCGTATGCCACGATCCTTGGCTCATGATGGCCAATGGTTCACCCCGCCCGGTGTGGTTGGGGCAAAGAATGACATAGCGCGCCGGCAACTCCAGGCTGCTATAGACCGCGCCAGCTACGCCTCCGGAGTAGATGTAGCCCGCGTGAGGCACAATGCACCCCAGTGCGCGAATCTTCGTCTCCTGAGCTGCGGTTTTGTCAGAGGGCCGAGTGAAGGTTTCGACTTCGGATTGCAATTCCCGCGCATCGGCGGGATAGAAACGCCCGGCAACAGCAGGTGGACGGATCGTAGTGCCCATGGGAGGTACCTCCCAAGCAAAGTTTACGCCGGTCGCAAGTTGCGCGACAGGGCAGCCATCTTCTCCAGTGAAACGGCTTCGGCGCGAACGTCGGCACGCAGCCCGGCCAATTTCAGCCCTGCCTTGATTGACGCCTCCGAATATGTTCCTTTCAGGTTATTGGCCAGCGTCTTGCGTTTCTGCGCGAAGGCAAGCTTCAGCAATTGGATAAACGGCTCCTCTTGCACTTCGAATTCGTCCAGCCGAGGCGCCATAGTGAGGCGCAACACGGTAGAGTGCACCTCCGGCGGAGGATTGAAGGCCCCAGGCGGAAGAGTGAAGAGATTCTCAACCCGTGCATAGAGCTGCGCTGTTGCTGACAATAGGCCATAATCTCGCGAGCCGGGCTGGGCAGATATGCGGTCAGCCACCTCGCGCTGCACCATGATGACCGCGCGGTCGATGCTGCGATGCAGAGTGAGAATCCTCAACACGATCTCGGACGTGATGTAGTACGGGATGTTACCGATGACGTCGACGGTCTCGGGCTTGGTCGGGCGTAGATCATGTAACGGACCCGGGCGGCGGCCGAGCATCGAAGCGAACTCGACGGTTACAAAATCGGATTCCAGAATCTCGACGTTGGTTCGGGTGGCATAGCGCATACGCAACTGCGCCGCCAGCACGCGGTCCAGTTCCACCCCGATGACCTTTTTCGCGCGATTCACCAGCACGTCGGTCAGCACGCCTTCACCTGGGCCGATTTCGATCACAGTGCGGTTCGAGACGTCGCCCAGGGCCTCGACGATCCGCCGCGCCGCCCCGTGGTCGACCAGGAAGTTCTGGCCCAGCTTAGGCTTGTGGCGGGTCTGTTTCTCAGCGGTTGATTTTTGCGCGCTTTTGGGCACGTTGACCCTCTTTCCTGCGGCAGTTAGACTCAACTGTTTCTTTGAACCGTTCATCATAAACGCTGCCGCGGTTTCTTTCCGGCGCGTTGGCAGCTGGCCGTTTCGGCTGGCAACGCGTCCACAGCGTCAAAAGCAGTCACGCGCGCGGAGGTTCTATGCGAATTGTTATGGCGGCATCGGAATGCACACCTTACTCCAAAACCGGTGGATTGGCCGATGTCGTTGGCTCGCTGCCTCCGGCGCTGGCTAAGCTGGGCCATCAGGTTAACGTCTTTGTTCCGCGCTACCGGGAAACCAGGCTGGAGAATCCCGCCACGATCATTCCCAGCATCACCGTACCGTTCGACGATCGTTATCGTTTTTGTTCGGTGCTGGACGGCGGACTTCGCGACGGCGTGCAGATGTATTTCGTCGATTATCCGCCGTTCTTTGATCGCGATGGGTTGTACGGTACGGCGATCGGGGACTACCCCGACAATGCCGAGCGGTTCGCCCTGCTTTGTCGCGCGGTCCTGGAAGCTAGCAAGTTCCTTGGCCGGCCCGACATACTTCATTGCCACGATTGGCAAACTGCGCTGATACCCATACTCTTGAATACGCTCTACACTGAGGATCCTTTGTTCGAGCGCGTACCCTGCGTCTTCACCATCCATAATCTGGGCTACCAGGGCTTGTTCCCGCCGGAAATCCTGCCGCTGCTGATGTTGCCCTGGGACTTGTTCACTATGACCAAGCTGGAGTTCTATGGCAAGGTGAATTTTCTCAAGGGCGCTATCACATCCGCCGATTACATCACCACTGTAAGCCGCAAGTACGCCAAGGAGATTCAAACCGCAGAGTACGGATTCGGTCTGGAAGGCGTTTTGCGCGCGCGATCGGGAACCGTCGCGGGGATCCTGAACGGCGTGGATTACTGCGAGTGGAATCCGGAAACCGATCACATACATCGCCGCCAATTACAGCGCCCAGCGACCTGAGCGGCAAAGCAGCGTGCAAGCGTGACCTCTTGAAGGAATTCGGATTACCGGAGGACACGCAGTTACCGGTGCTGGGTATCGTGTCGCGCTTTGCCGGACAGAAGGGCTTCGACCTGATTCAGCAGGTGTCCGACCGCATGGCGCTTGAGGACCTGATTGTTATCGCGTTGGGCACCGGTGACCGCGATTACGAAGACATGTTTCGCCGATTGAACAAGCTGTATCCGCAGAAGTTCGCAGTGAACATCGCATTCGACAACCGGCTGGCACACAAGATCGAGGCCGGCTCGGACATGTTCCTCATGCCTTCCAAGTACGAGCCTGCGGGCCTGAATCAGCTTTACAGCCTGAAGTACGGCACGGTACCGATTGTGCGAGCCACCGGCGGCCTTGATGACACGGTCGAGCAATGGGACCCGCAAACCCAGAGGGGTACCGGCTTCAAGTTCAGGGAATACAGCGGAGAAGCGATGCTGGAAACGATCCGGATGGCACTTGCGGCCTTCCGCGACAAGGCCCGGTGGCAGGTCCTGACGAAAAACGGGATGGCGCAGGACTATTCGTGGGAGGCCTCTGCGCGGGATTATGTCCGGGTGTACGAACGGGCGCGGCAACTCAAGTAGGGACTGCTCAGCATGGCGGCACGACATCCACCCACTCTGACGCACGGGACGGAGAACCTCTTCGAAGGCTTCGAAAATCTCATGCCGTTCCGCGTTCAGGATATCCTGCTGGTGTCCAGCCTCTACGACTCCTTCATCCTGCGCGAAGACGGCCGCTTGAACGAGCTGCTGATGAAGGAGTCGCTGGACCTCCATCTGCAGAACGTCCCCGGAATTTCGCATGTCTCCAGCGGACAAGAGGCGCTGGAACTTGCCCGGTCTGAGCCCCGCTTCAATCTGATTGTCACCAACTTGCAAGTCGGCGACATGAGCGCCGCCGACCTGGCCGCGCAGGTAAAGCAGGCCGGCCTTGACGTGCCGGTTCTCGTCCTGGCTTACGATCACCGCGAGATCAAAGACTTCGTCATTCGCCGGCCACAGACTGACATCGAGCGCATCTTCCTCTGGCAAGGTAACGGACGCATTCTAATCTCGATGGTGAAGTACATCGAGGACAAGCGGAACGTGCAGCACGACGCTGAAACCATGAGCGTCCCCGTCGTCCTGGTGGTCGAGGACAACATCCGCTACTACTCCGCCTTCCTGCCCGTGCTGTACACGGAAATCTGGTCGCAGACGCGGCGACTGATCGACGAAGGAATCAACCTGCAGCATAAGCTGTTGCGCATGCGCGCGCGCCCTAAGATCCTGCTCTGCTCCAACTACGAGGAGGCGGAAGAACAGACGCTACGCTATCGCGAGCACCTGCTGGGAGCAATCCTTGATATCGAGTTTCCGCGGGGAGGGCTGATCCAGCCGGAGACCGGGTTCGATCTGGCGGAGACGATTCGCGATATCGTGCCGGATGTGCCAATTGTTTTGCAGTCCGGCCGCACGGAATTCATGGCGCGGACGTTTCGTCAGGGTTTTTCGTTTGTGCAGAAAAACTCGCCGACTCTGCTGGGTGACCTGCGCCGTTTTTTGATCGAAGACGTGGGCTTTGGCGACTTTGTCTTCCGCCTGCCGGACCAGACCGACGTAGGCCGGGCTTCCGACCTTAACCAGCTTGAGCAGCTCTTGCGTACTGTCCCACCGGAGTCAATCGCCTATCATGCCGAGCGCAACCACTTCTCCCTCTGGTTCATGACCCGGACGGAATTTGCCCTGGCGCAGAAGCTGCGTCCACGCAAGGTGTCGGATTACGACTCCGTCGAAGACTTGCGCCAGAAGCTCATTAACGCCATCGCGGAATATCGCCACGAACAGAGTCAGACACAAGTCGGGGACTTCAGTCCCGGCAGCTTCTTTCCGGAACAATCGTTCTTCCTGCGCCTCGGTGGCGGATCGTTGGGCGGAAAGGCTCGCGGACTGGCCTTCGTTCGCAGCCTGTTCCATCAGAAGCGGCTTTCCCTGCGTTTCCCCGGTATTCGCATCGCCGTCCCGCCGACACTCGTCCTGGCCACCGACATATTTGACCGTTTCATCGCCGATAACGATCTGCTGGATTTCGCCATGCATTGCCTGGACGATGAGGAGATCGTCAGTCGCTTCGTGGCTGCGCGCTTACCGTCGACCCTTATTGACGCGCTGCTGGCCTTTCTGGAAAAGATGCACTGCCCGCTCGCGGTGCGCTCGTCCAGTCTGTTGGAAGACTCGCAGTACCAGCCCTTCTCGGGCGTGTACGAGACCTTCATGCTGGCCAACCAGGATGCTGACCTGCAGGTGCGGCTCGATCAGCTTATGGGGGCGATCAAGCGGGTTTACGCATCCACCTTTAGCCGTCATGCCAAAGCCTATGTGCGCGCCACACCGTACCGCCTGGAAGAAGAGAAAATGGCGGTGCTCATTCAGCAGGTTGTCGGAGCGCTCTATGGCGGCAGGTATTATCCCGATTTCTCCGGCGTGGTGCGGTCGCGCAATTTCTATCCCGTCGCCCCGGTCACGGTGCGGGATGGATTTGCCGCCGTCGCCCTCGGCCTGGGCAGAGCTGTAGTAGGTGGAGGGAAATGCCTGACATTCAGCCCACGCTATCCGCGGCACCTGGTGCAGTTCTCGTCGGTGGAAGATATCCTCGCCAACTCGCAGACCGAATTCTGGGCGCTGCCGATGGACCACCACGAGCCTACGCCGAATCCAGAGGATGAATTGCGGGAGGTTCCGTTCGGCATCCCGAAAGCGGAAGCGGATGGCACATTGGACCTGCTGGCCTCGACTTATTCCGCCGATAACCACGCCATCTACGACGGCCTGAGCCGCAAAGGGACACGCGTTGTAAGCTTCGCACCCATCTTGAAGTATGGAATGTTCCCGCTGCCCGCCATCCTCGATGAGCTGATGACCATCGGCGAGGAGGGGCTGGGCCGGCCCGTGGAGATCGAGTTCGCCGTGCGCCTGGCCAAGAACAGCCGGGAGACCAGTGAGTTCGGGTTCCTGCAGATGCGTCCCCTGGTGGTGTCGCGCGAGGGCGAGGACCTGCGGATTGAGGTTGTTGAACGGGAAAAGCTACTTTGTCAGAGCGGGCAGGTGTTGGGACACGGGCGCATTGACACTTTGCGTGATGCGGTGGTGGTCGATTTCCACCGCTTCGAGCGGGCCCGTAGCCACGAGGTCGCGCACAGTGTGGCAACCTTCAATGCGAAGCTTTCCGCGGAGGGAAAGCCTTACCTGCTGATCGGCGTGGGGCGCTGGGGCTCGAATGAACCATGGCTGGGCATTCCAGTCGCCTGGGATCAGATCGCAGGCGCACGCGTAATTATTGAATCGGGTTTTCGTGACTTTCGCGTCACGCCTTCGCAAGGCAGCCATTTCTTCCAGAATCTTACGGCGTTTCAGATCGGCTACTTCACTGTGAATCCCGATGCGGGCGAGGGCTTCATTGATTGGGAGTGGCTTAACGCACAGCCTGCGCTGCACGAAGACGGCTACGTTCGCCACTTACAGTTTTTGGCGCCGGCTTCCGTCATCATGAACAGCAAGAGCGGCGAGGGGTTGATATTCAAGCCGGAGGAGTGACACTCGCGTTGCCGGTTATCAGTTCTAAGCGAGAATCATGGCCGTTCGTTTTGTGAAATAGATGGCTGAAAACTGGCATCGCAATGTCTCCCGGCTTCGATCATCCAACGGCTCTTCGACTCCCGCTACGGGGCGTCGAACCGTCTGATCGCGCGCTGGCTACTTCTTGCGCGCCCTCGGCGTCATCTACTTTTCAGCCTTCTACTCGTCTGCTCTTTCAAATTCGCGGACTCATCGGCAACAATGGCATTCTTCCTGCTACCGAATTTCTGGAAGCCGTCGCCCATACGTATGGAGCAGCGCGCATCTGGTTTGCTCCGTCGCTCTTCTGGTTCTCGACCGGCAACACATGGCTGATGGCTGTTTGCTGGATCGGCCTCGTCGCATCCGTGCTGCTGTTCCTCAACTTGTGGCCGCGCGGCATGTTGGCAATTTGCTTCCTGTGCTTCCTCTCGTTCGTCGCCGCCGCAGGAGACTTCTCCGGCTATCAGTCGGACGGAATGTTGCTCGAAGCGGGCTTCATCGCATTGTTTTTCGCGCCTGCCGGCTTCCGGCCGGGTTGGGGCGGAGCGCATCCGCCTTCGCGTGCCAGCTTGTTTCTCTTGCAGTGGGAATGGTTTCGCATTTACTTCGAGTCGGGCATCGTAAAGCTGGCCAGCGGTGATCCGGAGTGGCGCAACTGGACGGCGATGGACCAGTACTACCAGAATGGACCATTGCCGACCTGGATCGGCTACTACGCGCAGCATTTGCCACACTGGTTTCATGCTTCCACGGTGTTCATAACCTTCGCGGTCGAGCTGGGGATCGTCTGGATGATGTTTCTGCCTCGCCGTTGGCGGCTCATCTGCTTCGCCATCGTGTCCGCGCTCCAGGTGGGTATCATTCTGACGGCGAACTACGCGTTCCTGAACTACCTCGTGCTCTCGCTCGGCATTCTGCTGGTCGACGACATCTATCTTGTGCGAGTGCTGCCCAAGCGCTGGCGGACGGGATTCGAGCAGGCGGCAGCCGTCGCAGTTGCCCACCGCCCTCAGCCGCGGCTTGAACCCGCATTGTCGATCGTCGATGGCCCCGCGCCCCCTCCTCCGCCGCCCGTAATGGCGTTGCGGAAGCGGCATAGCAGCGCTCTGAAGCTGGCGCTGACCAGCGTGATCCTGAGCTGGATTTTCTATTCCACTACAGCGCAACTGATATGGACTCTCTTGCCCGGCTTCCCGCTGCCCAGGATCCCTGTTGCGGCACTCGATCCATTTCGCATTGCCAATCGGTATGGGCTCTTCGCGGTGATGACGCGCGGCCGCTACGAGATCGAGTTCCAGGGCTCGAATGATGGCCAGAACTGGACGCCATATCCCTTCCGCTACAAGCCGCAAGATCCGGCAGAGCCGCCGGGCATCTACGCGCCCTATCAGCCGAGATTCGACTGGAATCTGTGGTTCGCATCGCTTGGCGATTGGCGTGAGTATTCCATCGTTCCCAGTACCGAGGAGCGACTGCTGTCAGGCAGCCACGACGTATTACAGTTGTTCGCAGCCAACCCGTTTCCGGCGGCACCACCGAAACAGATTCGGGCCGTGCTGTGGCAGTACTGGTTTACCACTTTGGCAGAGAAGCGACAGACGGGAATGTGGTGGCGCCGGGAATTGCTGGGCCTGTATGCTCCTGTCCTGCAGATGGGCCCAGACGGCAGGTTACAGGTGGTCCAGTGGCCAGCTCCGTTACCACCCCATGGATAGGCGGCGCGTCTATGACGTTAAGGAGGCCAGCTTGAGCGCCGCCACAACAACCCGCCGACCAGACCTTGCAGGCCGCAAAGCGTGCGTTGTTGGCTCTGGGCCCAACGGGCTGGCGGCGGCCATCGTGTTAGCGCAGGCAGGCATGGAAGTAGAAGTGTTCGAGGCCAAAGCCCAGCCCGGCGGCGGCGCGCGCACTATGGAGCTGACGCTGCCCGGGTTTCAGCACGATTTCGGATCGGCGGTCCACCCCATGGCGGTGGGCTCGCCGTTCTTCTCCTCGCTGCCTCTCCAACAATTCGGGCTGGAATGGATTCATCCACCCGCCCCGCTGGCTCATCCCCTGGACGACGGAACAGCCGTGCTTCTGGAGCGCGGCTTCGGCGCTACGGAACGCCAGCTGCAACCTGACGGAGCTGCCTGGCGCCGGCTGATGGAGCCGTTCGCGCTCAACTGGGAGCGCCTGGCGCCGCAGGTCCTTCAGCCCGTCCCGTTCTTGCCACGCAACCCGTGGTTGCTTGCGCGGTTGGGTATGATCTCCCTGTCATCGGCGAACGCTCTGGCCAATCGCCGCTTCAAGGGCGTGCGCGCCAAAGCGCTTTTCGCTGGATTGGCAGCCCATTCTTTTCTGGATTTTGACGAACCGCTCAGCGCTTCCATCGGGGTCTTACTCGGTGTGACCGCCCACGCTGTAGGATGGCCAATACCACGTGGGGGATCCCAGTCCATCACTGATGCGCTACTGAGCTATCTCTATAAGCTCGGTGGCACGCTAACAACTTCTTGCGAGATTCGCAATGTTGATGGTCTACCACGCTGTGATATCTCAATGTGGGACATAGGTCCTTATCAATTTCGAGCAGTCGCGGCGAAGCATCTTACCGCCTCGTTCAAAGAAGATCTTGCCCATTACTGCTACGGCCCCGGAGCATTCAAGGTCGACTTCGCTCTTTCCGCGCCAATTCCCTGGAAGGCGAAGGAATGCCTGCGAGCAGGAACGGTCCATCTTGGCGGCACGCTGGAAGAAATCGCCGCCTCAGAGTACACCGTGCGTCATTGCCAACCGGCGGAGCGACCCTACGTGCTGCTTTCGCAGCCCACGCTCTTCGATCCGTCGCGCGCTCCTGAAGGCAAACATATTGCCTGGGCTTACTGCCACGTTCCCAACGGATCAACCTTCGACATGGTCGATCGCATGGAGTCGCAGATCGAGCGCTTCGCCCCAGGGTTCCGCGACTGCGTCCTCGCCCGTAGAGTCTTCGCGCCCGCGGACCTCGAGGGGATGGATGCCAACCTGGTCGGTGGAGATATCGCCGGTGGGGCATCGACGCTGAGGCAATTTATCTTCCGCCCGACATGGCGCAAATATGCCACCTCGGCGCCGAATATGTATCTTTGCTCGGCCTCCACACCGCCGGGGGCCGGCGTCCACGGCATGTGCGGATACAATGCGGCGAAGCTTGCGCTCTCGAGATTACGATGAGCACGGAAGTGACCCAAAACGGCCTGGTTGGCGAGACGATATCGCAATATCGCGTACTGCGAGAGATCGGCTGCGGCGGGATGGCCACAGTCTACGAAGCCGAGGACACGTTACTGCGCCGCCACGTCGCGCTCAAGGTGATCAGGGAAAGCCTTCTCCGCGACGAGGAAGCTGTCGCTCTGTTCGAACGTGAAGCTCGTGCCGTTGCCGCACTGGACCATCCCAACATCTGCACGGTCTTCGAGCTGACGCAGTACAAAGGCCGGCCGGTGATCGTAATGGAACTGCTCGAGGGCGAAAGCTTGCGCGAGATCGTTCGCCGAGGCCCGCTTCCGATTCCAAAGGTCATCGACATTGGCATTCAGGTTGCCGCCGCGCTCGATGCAGCCCATGCGAAAGGGTTCGTACATCGGGACATCAAGCCCGGCAACATCATGTTGAACGATCGCTGCCAGGTGAAGCTCCTCGATTTCGGCCTTGCCCAGTCAGGCGAGCGAGAAGGGCTGGGCGAGGAGGCCGACGCCAACCACGGCTCACTGGGCGGAACCGTCCAGTTTATGTCGCCGGAGCAGATTCGCGGCGAAGCTCTCGACGCACGTAGCGACCTGTTCTCGTTTGGCATGGTGCTGTATGAAATGACGACCGGACAACGACCGTTTCAGCGGCGAAGCAGGCTCGCCACCATGGAGGCGATTTGTACGATTCATCCTGCGTCCGCGCAATCGCTGAATCCGGAGGCTCCGGAAGGCCTGGAGCTGATTATTGCCAAGCTGCTGGAAAAGGATCCTGCTAACCGTTACCAGAGCGCGACCGAACTGCGCAGCGACTTGGAATACTTGAAGCTTGCCTTACAGGCAGCGGAGTCCGAGACTGGGCGAGCCGCCGCGACTGATACGGAGAACGGAATTCCTCCCATCGCTGCGGCGGAACCGCCGGCGGCCTTGGCAAACGAAGAGCAGCTCGTCACGCGCGTCTGGCGGCGGCGCGCCTGGTATGTCGCTCCCTTCGTGATTGCAGCGATCCTGTTTTTGGCCCTGGCAGCGATCGTTCTATACCAACGTCTTGCCGGCGCTTCGATCAGGCAGGGCGAGGTTCAACTCAACGTGCGAACAGGACCCGCACACCCCACGTTGCCGCCGCTCCCAGCGCAAGGACAAACACTACGCTGATGCATCGTCCGGAGAAGTTACTCTTGCTCCAACCCTGGAGCACAGCTACGACTCAAACGAAAAACAGTACGATCGCCGCGACACCCAGGACTTTGAACCACATGGTCGCACCTCACTTGTACAAGGGTGGCAACTTGACGGGGTTTCGGAAAGGAAGCTAGTCACGACCCTGCGTGAGGTGAACCAAGGGGCGACGGTCAGGCAGCTACTTCCCCGCTGCCGGGTAGTGGGCTAATTCCGAGCTGCCGCCCCAGCTTCGGGCAGTCTCCAGTAGATATAAAATAAGGGGTTTGCTGATATTGCGCTGAGTCCAGCCGTATTTTACGGCATCTAGATTTTGTACGCTTTGCGATTCCCACGGCTCGTCGTTTCGCCACCACACCATCCGAAAGGAAGCACTTATGGCTACGCTTACTCATCCAGCACGCGAGGCAAATCGCGTGAACCCCGAAACGCACATTTCTGTACGCATCCCGGAAAAGTTTGTAAACGAACCACCCATCGACTGGTCGAACCCGGAGAACCAACGCCAGATGCGCGCCGCGATCGAGAAGGTCCGCAACGAGCTCGGGCGCGAGTATGACCTCGTCATCGGTGGCCGTCGCGTCAAGACCGCCAAGAAGCACGAATCGATCAACCCGGCGCATCCCTCGCAGGTTGTCGGCATTCATCAGGAGGCCGGAGCGGCAGAGGTCGAGCCCGCCATGGAAGCGGCGCTGAAGGCGTTTGAAACCTGGAGCCGCACTTCATGGGACACCCGCATTAATCTTCTGTTCCGGGCAGCGCAGCTCATGCGTGAACACAAGTTCGAGCTGATGGCGTGGCTGGTCTTCGAAGTCGGCAAGAACTTTGCCGAGGCAGACGGCGATGTGGCCGAACTGATTGACTTCTGCATGATGTACGCGCAGGAGGCGATCCGGCTTTCCAAAGCCACTACGACTGTGCAGTTGCCAGGCGAACACGATCATCTCCGCTACATTCCGCTCGGCGTGGGGGCGGTGATTTCCCCGTGGAACTTTCCTGCCGCCATTATGGGCGGCATGACGCTGGCGTCCGTCGTCAGCGGCAATACCGTTATCTTGAAGCCCTCGGGCGATTCGCCGACGATCGCGGCCAAGTTCATGGAGATTTTGGAAGGAGCTGGGTTACCCGATGGCGTGGTCAACTTCTGTCCCGGCAGCGGCTCGAGCTTTGGTGAAGCAGTGGTCGCTCACGCCAAGACCCGCTACATCGCCTTCACCGGCTCGAAGGAAGTCGGCCTGCACATCAATCAGCGCGCGGCGGAGCAGCAACCCGGCCAGATGTGGATCAAGCGCACCGTACTGGAGATGGGCGGCAAGGATTCGATCATCGTCGAGAACGATGCCGACTTCGATTCCGCTGTCGAGGGAGTTGCGGTCTCCGCCTTCGGCTTCAGCGGGCAGAAGTGCTCGGCCTGCTCTCGCGCCATCGTTGATGAGCGTATCTATGATCGCTTCCTTCAGCGGCTGCGCGAACGCGTCGAGAAAATCAAAGTGGGCGAGCCGACCGGGAATCCGGACATGGGGCCGGTGGTTAACGAAAAGTCGATGAACTCCATTCTCGGCTATATCGAGAAGGGCATCGCGGAAGGTGGGCGGCTCATCACTGGAGGCGCGCGAGCAACTGATCTGGGCGACGGTTATTACATTCAGCCGACCGTGATCGCCGACGTCGATCCCAAAGCTACCATCTCGCAGGAAGAGATCTTCGGCCCGGTGCTGGCGGTCATCAAGTCGCGCAACTTCGAAGAGGCCCTGGCCATCGCGAACAACACCGAGTTCGGGCTGACCGGAGCTGTCTATACGCTATCCGACGACAAGATCGAGGTCGCCAAGCGCGAGTTTCACGTCGGCAATCTCTACATCAATCGGAAATGTACGGGTGCAATGGTGGGCGCGCATCCATTCGGCGGATTCAACATGTCGGGTACCGACTCCAAGGCCGGCGGCGCCGATTACCTGTACCTGTTCACCCAGGCCAAGTCGATTGGCGAGAAGATCGTAAAGTAGTTTTAGCACTTGGCATTGATCGCACCGGGGAGGCCGCAGGTCAATTTGCGGGTCTCCCTTTTCAGCACTGATAGGATTAAGCCATCTGTTCAGAATGACTTAAACTGCTATCGTCCACCGTTGTGCCATTAGTACACGCACCTTCTATCTATTGACTCATAGTCGGCCAACCTCAATAATAGTTGTACTCTCTGTGGGCTGAGGACTGGTTTCGGCCACTATTTAGTCATTTTAGTCATTTGCTCGAAGTTGGCTTTTGATCCGTCGACACACGAATTTCACAGACACACTACTTTGTCCCCCGCGCGCTCTTAACCCCAAGGAGGTTGCGGTGCGAAGACCAAAGCCGAAAGTAGTAAGAAGCCTCGTCAAGACAGCCCTAGGGCCCCTGGAAGACCAGGTGATGCGAGCCGTTTGCGGCTTGGGAGAGGCGACGGTGCGCGACGTTGTTCAGACGCTCCATGGGAGGTTTGCTTACACCACAGTCATGACTACCATGGACCGTCTGTATCAGAAGGGCCTGCTACGTCGTGAAACGGGGAGCAAAGCCTACGTCTATCATCCCGTGATGACGGTGCCCCAGTTTGAGACGCAGGTAGCCCGTGATCTGATCACCGCCTTCTTAGCTTGCCGGGAGGCGTCTTCAGGGCTGCTGGCCTCTGCATTGGTCGATGCAGTAGCGGCCTACAATGCCAGACTTCTTGACGAAGTGGAGAATGAGATTCTTTCCCGGCGCTCGAAAAAGTTCAGCCAGCTAGCGAGCCTGCCGGAGTGGCCGTCTGCCACCTACGATTGGCCGCTGGGTAGCGCGTAGAGAGGGCTGGAGACTTAGCGGCTTGACTTTGGCAGCGTTGCCCCTGGCGCCTTGACCGCCTCCGACTCTGTCAGGCTTTCCAGTTTGACCGGAATACGGCAAGTCGCCTCCAGCAAATACTTGGCACGCGCTAGCCGCTCACCCGCCGGGCCGACGTGAGCATCCAGCCCATCTGCCGCAACCACGATCACGTCATCTTTGCGAGAGACCACCGGCTGAAGCTCCTGTGCCCCAGCCACGCTGTCCAGAGCGACAGCCAGGCGCAGAATCCCGGCCAGGCGCAGGATCTGCCCGCGCGACCTGACGGGTATTCCGGTGAACATAGGGTGTGTTACGGGGACGATGCCCCCTCGGTGGTAGCGTGCGATGATCGCCACAGCTCGCATATCCTGTGCCGACCAGTCTGGCGGAGGCGCCATCTTGCGAATCATGCGCCAGGAGCGCTTGCGATAGCCGTGCTCCTGCCTGCTGATTCCGATTTCATGGGTGAGAGCAGCGGCCTCCAACAAGGATCGCTGTCTGCCGTCGGCGCGGAGGACCTTGCTCTCCACCAGCCCGTCATAAAGAACCAGTGCAAGCGATGTCACGCTCTTGGCGTGTTCGAAGTTAGGATCGAGGAAAGAGGCCCAAAGGCGCAGCTTCTCGACCCCGGCGTGGCGAAGGGCCTCTCCTGACGGTAGGGCGGCGCGCCACTCATTCCATAGAGAACGTCTTCCGACCATGCGCTCGCGATAGAGCGCGAGCCTCTGGTTGCGTTCCGATTGGATCGTCGCATGCCATTGCTCACGCACCTCGGGCGCCACTTCATGGTGGGAGCGCAGCATGGCCCACAACACATCGAAGTCATGCACTTCGCCCAGCGCATCCTGCAGACTGCGCAGGTCTTTCGACCACTTGTCGTGCAGCGTAGGCAGGAAATTCTCCACCGTATATCGCAGCCGCTTTATGCCTATGCGCAACTGGTGATAGGCTGCTCCCGAACGGTTACGCAGGGCCTTGCGATGAAGTTCCCGCGCCTCCCTCCAGCGCTCCAAAGCGAGCAGCTGAAAAACGGTCCCGTCCAGAGGGACTTTGTCCGCACGCGCGCTGAGACGCTCATTCAGCGAGATCCAGTGCTTACGGTCGAAGTCGGCAAGAGCCTGCTTTGCTGCGGCCTTGAGTTTGTCTTCCCGGGCCTGCAACTCCAGCAGCAAAATCGGCCGCGCCGGATCCTCCGGGCTAGAAAGCTTGGTGACCCACTCCATCATGACCTGCACGTCGCGCAAGTCGCCCAGAGCCGCGAACAGCGGCTTCGCCATGCGCTTCATCTGCTTCCAAGCGGGATCGAGATCGACCGACAGAAAGCCATCGGCCATCGAGCGGCACCTGCGAATCGCCACCCGGAGATCGTGTACCGGGTCGGCGGCGAAGTCTTGGCTGGCGTTCTCGCACTCCTCCACGACTCGCCGGGCCCAATGGAGCAAGCCAGACTTTTTCTCCGCCTGGGTCGAAATGGGAGCACTCATCTGCATCGGGTCGAATTTTATTCTAGTGCGATTTCGATTCCCTGCTCGGCTGGATTCTCGGCGCATGTTGCAGCCCTGTTCGGTGTAACATCTCCCTACGGGATGTGGGCCCCTCCGTAATCCAGCTAAGCGAGATGGCGCGTGAAAGTTCTGTTGCTGGCAATGCCGGACTCCTTCGAGCACATGCCCACGGTCGCCGTGCGCATGCCGAATGGCGCACTCGCGTCGCTGGCGAGCAACGTCGATGAGCACCACCAGGTAGCCGCTGCCGACCTCATCCTCCGCCAGAGCAGGGTGCGCGAAACCGTGGTGCAACTTGTCCGCGAATACCAGCCGGATGTCGTGGGCCTGTCCGTGATGACCTTCCAGCGCAGGACGGCGTTTCGCATCATCGAACTGGTCCGCTCCCTGCGTCCGGATGTTCGCATCGTCTGCGGAGGCTATGACCCCAGCCTTGCCCCTGACGCATACATGCATCAAGGCAGCGGGGTGGATTTCATCGTTCGCGGCGAAGGCGAGATCACCTTTCGCGAGCTGTTACGCGCAGTGGAGAGTTGCCGCGGCCTGGAGAACATTGCCGGTCTGACCTATCGATCGACTGATGGCTGGCGGCAGAATCCCGCACGCCCGGTGCATAGCCTGGAAGGCGACGAGATCCGGCTGCCGAAACGCAGCGCTCGCGTGCTGTCGGGCTACACGATGCTGGGCAAGACCGTCGACGTGATCGAGACCTCGCGTGGCTGCACCTTTGATTGCGGCTTCTGCTCGATCATCGAGATGCGCGGCCGCAACTTCCATACGTATTCGTTCGAGCGCGTCCTGGCCGACATTCGCGACGCCAAGGCGCACGGCGCACGCGCCATCTTCATTGTCGATGACAACATCTCGCTGAACGTCAAACGCTTCGAGGCACTCTGCCAAGCAATCATTGATGCCCAACTGAACGACATCGCCTACACCGTGCAGGCCATGACTTCGCCCATTGCGATGCATGCCGACACGCTGGTTCCGCTCATGCGCAAGGCGGGCTTTCGCTACGTTTTCCTCGGGATTGAAAACATTCTCGAGGACGATCTCGAATTCCTGAAAGCTTCGGCGAAAAATGCTTACCGTGAGAACGGCAAGTGCACGGACAACGCCTCCATCCGTGCCATCAACGCCCTCCACGCGCACAACATTTATGTTGTCGGCGGCCTCATCGTCGGCAATCCCGACGACACTCTCGACTCGGTCCGCGCCAACCTGGATTTCGCGCGCAAGTACGTGGACTGGCCCTATATCCAGCATCCCACGCCCTATCCCGGCACGCCGATGACGAAAGACTTCAAGGCGCGCAATCTGATCAAGATCGAGAACCTCGAGGAGTACGACGGGACGACTGCCGTGGTCGCGACCCAGCACTTGGAGCCGGAAGAAATCGAGTACGAACGCTGGCGCGTGGAACGATGGATGAAGACCGCACACATCCCCGCTGTCATCACGAAGGAGCCTTGGTTCGTACTGCGCAACTGGCCGAAGATGCTGGCGCATACCTTCCGGGGAAACAGCCTGCGCTCGCTGTTAGGGCTGGAAAGCGAAAAGAAGGTCTTCGCCCGCTATAAGGCGATACGGGCGGCAGAACGGGTGTACTTATAGCGGAGCTGTCAGGTTTCAGGTCTCAGATGTTGGCAAAGGTGACTGAATCCCAGGAGACCGCTGATTCCTGACGCCTGATACTCGGCACCCTGAATTGCTTTTACCCGCCATTAACTTCCCATCTTTGCACTCCCTAAGCGCCTGCCATTAGAATCAAAGGTTACCGCGACGAAGCGAGCCTTTCTGTAGGTCAGTCGGCAACTCGTACGCGACCTGGCACCACGAGTCCGGGCGACTTTCAGGCTGGGAACCATGCCACTCAAGCAGTCGGAAGCGATTGTTTTGCGGACCTATCCGCTGCGCGAGTCTGACCTGCTGGTGACGCTGTTTACTCGAGCGGAAGGCAAGGTCAAGGGAGTGGCGCGCGCCGCGAAGAAGTCGAAGCGGCGCTTTGGCGGAGCGCTTGAGCCGCTGACGCTGGTGCGGGTGTATTACGACGATCGCGAAGGGCAGGAGCTGGCGCGGCTGGATTCGTGTGACATTCTCGATTCACCGCTGTCGCATGATTTGGATTATGCGCGGGTTGCAGCCCTGGAGCATGTCGCCGAGATGTTGGACGAGGTACTGCCGGAGCGTGAGGCGAATGACGACATCTTCCGGCTGACGCATTCGGTGTTGCGCTGCCTGCAGGCCTGCCCGATCTGGATGCCGCTCACTTACTTTCAGCTCTGGCTGGTGCGGCTGGTTGGCTTTCTGCCGGAGATCGATGAATGCGTGGTCTGCGGCCGCTCATTGCTTGGCGATCATGCTTTTTACCATGCGCTGGTTGACGGCGTTATGTGCCTGCAACACAAGCGGCTGGCTTCGTCGGAACTGACGCCGGAGTCGCGCCGGATTGCCGCACAGATGTTCCGGGCTCCGGTCGAAGAGTTCGCGGCCGCGGGCGCAAACGGCAACGGCTTACGCGCAAGAATGTTGCATGCGGATCTGCGAAAGTTTCTGGTGCGTATTGTGGAGCGGCACTTGGAAAAGAAGCTGGTGACCGCGACCATGCTGGAAAGGCTATAACTCGCGGTTGGCGCCTGGCACTTAGCATTTGGAAGTGTGGCTTCGTCGGAGACTCCCGACGGCTAATTGCTAGTTGCCAATTGCCAATTGCTAAGTGCCAATGGCTTCTTCAAACAATCCGCTGACCTTTCAGGAGCTTATCCTCCGCCTTCAGGCCTTCTGGGCGGAGAACGGTTGCGTGTTGCAGCAGCCCTACGACGTCGAGGTCGGCGCTGGGACCATGGCGCCCGAAACTTTCCTGCGGGTGCTGGGCCCTAAGCCCTATCGTGTCGGTTATGTTCAGCCCTCGCGCCGCCCGGCTGACGGTCGCTACGGCGAGAATCCCAACCGTCTCTTCAAGCACATGCAGTACCAGGTCATCCTGAAACCGCCGCCCGCGAATGTGCAGGACTTGTATCTCGACTCGCTGCGCGCAATCGGCATTGACCTGCGCAAACACGACATCAAGTTCGAAGAAGACAACTGGGAGTCGCCAACTCTCGGCGCGTGGGGCATCGGCTGGCAGGTGATGCTGGACGGGCTGGAGATTACGCAGTTCACGTATTTCCAGCAGTGCGGCGGCATCGACCTCGATCCGATCTCGGCTGAATTGACGTATGGCTTGGAGCGCATTGCCGCGTTCCTCCAAGACGTCGACAGCATCTACGACATAACATGGGTCATCGGACCGGATGGCCGTCCGGTGAAGTACGGCGAAATTCGGTTACAGGATGAATTGGAATTTTCTGTTTACAACTTTGAGTACGCCGACGTAGAGAAAGCCTGGAAGCATCTTGAGCTATATGAATCCGAGTGCCAAGTGCTGCTAAATGAATACGCAGCACAGTTCGGGCAGCGCGATTCGAAACGCTCGGGCAAGACCAAGAACCTTTCCGGCAACTCTGGCGAAGAGCGCACCGCGAAGAGCGAAGAGCGTTCGATCGAGCGCAAGCGCTTCCCTGTTCTGGGTGCGTTCGACCTGTGCCTCAAGTGCTCACACCTGTTCAACATTCTTGACGCCCGAGGAGCGATTAGTGTCACTGAGCGCGTCGGCGTCATCGCGCGCATTCGGGCGCTCGCGGTGGGAGTAGCGAAGGCTTATGTGGACCAGCAGCAGGCGGAAGCGGCATCCTCGGACGAAACGGAGGATGAGCCTAAAGTCGAGCAATTAGCCGCGACGAGCGACTAGTTCTTGAACAACAATTCCAGCCCAGCGCCGAAAGCGCTGGGAGAGTGTAGATGCGTGAGAGTCCTGGAGGGACGGCAAGTGATTCGTAGCAGCAATAGGGTCCTTCGACTCGTCGCTGCGCTCCTCGCTCAGGATCACGGACGTTGTTTCGGCTAATTGCTAGTTGCTAAAAACATGCCTGACTTCCTTTTAGAGATCGGGACCGAAGAGATTCCCGCCCGCATGATCGATGGCGCGCGCGAAGAGCTGTCCACGCGTGTAGGCGAGCTACTCAAGCGTGAGCGTCTCAGCGGCGCTCCCGATGTGCAGGCGTATTCAACACCCCGACGCCTTGCAGTCGTTGTGCCCGGCGTTCTGGCAGCCCAGCCCGACGTCACCGAGCAGCTTACCGGCCCATCGGTGAAGGTCGCTTATAAAGACGGCAAGCCCACACCCGCGGCCGAGGCCTTTGCGCGCAAGGCGGGAGTCCCCATCGAAAAGCTGGAAAAGATAGTCAATCCTAAGGGCGAATATCTCGCCGCGACCGTGCAGAAGAAAGGCCGTGCAGCTTCCGATATTCTCGCCGAATCGTTGCCCAGGGAAATTTCCGGCCTGTATTGGGCAAAGAACATGTACTGGCGCGGCAAGTCGGCGGAGCGTTTCGTGCGGCCAGTCCGTTGGATGGTCTCTCTGCTGGGAGACGAAGTTGTGCCGGTCGAGTTCGCAGGGATTCGTGCCGGACATAGCAGCGAAGGCCATCGCATACTCTGGCCGGGAGCGATCGTAATCGGTCGTCCTCGTGACTACGCCGACCGGCTCTCACAGGCCTCGGTTGTTCCGTCGTCAGCAGCTCGCGAGGAGCGCATCCGCAAAGCTCTCGATGCTGCAACCCGCACCATTCCCGGAGCGCGCTGGCGGGAAGACAAGCCGCTGCTCGATACCGTCGTTAATCTGACGGAGTTCCCATCCGTTGTCCTCGGCAGCTTCGATCCTGAATTTCTCTCGCTTCCCGCCGAAGTGCTGGTCACCGTCATGCGGGATCACCAGAAGTATTTCGCGCTGGAAGACGCAGACGGCAAGTTGTTGCCACACTTTCTCGCGGTACTCAACACGGACGGCGACCCCGACGGGCTGATCCGTCACGGTAACGAGCGTGTATTGCGCGCCCGCTTCAACGATGCCCGCTTCTTCTGGCAGACCGATCAGAAGATCTCGCTGCGCGAACGCGTGAACCTGCTGAAGTCCGTTACTTTCCAGAAAGATCTTGGCAGTTACTACGACAAGACTCGCCGCGTGCAGAAGCTCGGCAGCCTGATCTGTGAGGTGCTGCGCGATGGCGGAACATCAGTGCGCCCAGGCGTGGTCTTCAAAGCAGCATACCTGGCAAAGGCTGATCTCACGACCGAACTGGTGAAGGAGTTCACCGAACTGCAGGGGATCGTCGGCGGCCTCTACGCGAAGGTGCAGGAGCTTGATCCAATCCTTCCGCGAGCGACGGTGGATGCCATTGGCGACGCAATCTACGACCAGTACAAGCCCGAGTCAATGGACGACGAGGTCCCGCGAAGCGTGGAAGGAGCCGTGCTGGCGATTGCGGACAAAGCCGACAGCGTCACCGGAATGTTCGCGTTGGGCTTGCAGCCGACCGGGTCGAAGGATCCCTTCGCGCTGCGGCGCGCTGCGAACGGGATCGTGAAGGTCATCGTCGAACACAAGCTGCCGCTGTCGATGGCGAAGCTGTTTGCAGATGCGCGCACCGAATACGTCGGCTCGGAAGCGGAACAACGCTTCGATAAAAGGATCGACTTCAATGACGCCATCAGAACCTTCATGCGCGAGCGCCTCGAATTTTACCTGCGGGATGTGCACGGCTACGCCTATGACGTGGTCAACGCGGTCCTCGCAGCGGGAGCGGACGACGTAGTGGACGCCATGGCGCGCGCGGAAGCGGTGACTGGCGTGCGCGGTTCAGAAGACTTCGCCTCGATCTCGGTCGCGTTCAAGCGCATGAAAAACATCTTGCGGCAGTCGCGCGAGACCGGCAAAGCCATCGCGCCGGAACTGGATGTCTCTGCGCTTGCCGACGAGACCGAAAGATCACTCGCATCCGAGATCCCGGTTGTGGCGGGAAAGGTTCGCGCGCTGCGCGAGCAGAAGGACTACGCCGGCGCTTTGACCGAGATCAGCCGGTTACGTAAACCGGTCGATACATTCTTCGACAAAGTTATGGTCATGGTTGACGATGAGTCCGTAAGAGCCAACCGTCTGGCCTTGTTGCGCGATCTGCTGAACGAATTCTCGACCATCGCCGATTTTAGCGAGATCGTGACCGAAACCAAATCTTCTTAACTGCAGTTATGCATGTAAAGGACTAATCATGAGCACACACGCTGTTGACATGGAGCACGAAGCCGCCGACACCAAGTCGGTCAAGTATGTCTACTTCTTCGGCGATGGCCACGCCGAGGGCAACGGCAAGATGAAAGACGAACTCGGCGGCAAGGGCGCCGGGCTCGCCGAAATGACCAATGCCGGACTACCGGTTCCTCCGGGCTTTACCATCCAGACCGAGGCCTGCCGCGAATACATGGGCAAGGGAAACGTCTCCGGCGAAGTAAACAAGCAGATGGACGCGGCTCTTACCCGCCTGGAGCAGTTGCAGGGCCAGAAGTTGGGAGGCGCTAACAATCCCTTGCTGGTCAGCGTGCGCTCGGGCGCAAAGTTCTCCATGCCGGGCATGATGGACACCATCCTCAACCTTGGATTGAACGATGAGTCCGTCAAAGGCCTTGCAGAACGTACCAACAACCCGCGCTTCGCCTACGACTCCTATCGCCGCCTGATCCAGATGTTTGGAAGCGTCGTGCTCGATATCCCGAAGCACGCTTTTGAAGAGGTCTTCGACGGCAAGAAAAAGCAAAAGAAAGCCAAACTGGATACCGACCTCGATGCTAAGGCGTTGCAGGAAGTGATTGCCGAATACAAGAAAGTCGTGAAGCAGCACACCAAGCGAGACTTCCCGCAGGACCCGCACGAGCAGCTCGTGATGGCACGCGATGCTGTGTTTCGCTCCTGGCAGAACGAGCGCGCCAAGCACTATCGGCGCATGAACAACATCGACGACATGCTGGGCACTGCTGTCAACGTGCAGGCCATGGTCTTCGGCAACCTCGGCGAAACCAGCGGCACGGGCGTCGGCTTTACGCGCAACCCCGCAACGGGTGTGAAGGGAATTCTACGGCGAGTTTCTGATGAACGCGCAGGGCGAAGACGTGGTCGCCGGCATTCGCACGCCGGTGCCTATTACCGAACTGGAAAAGGTCCAGCCCGAGGTGTACAACCAGCTTCGCGAGATCACTACGCGCCTGGAGAAGCACTACCGTGACATGCAGGACTTTGAGTTCACCATTCAGGACGGCCGCCTGTACATGCTGCAAACGCGCAATGGCAAGCGCACCGGGCGCGCCGCTGTCCGCGTTGCCATCCAAATGGTGGAAGAAGGCCTGATCAGCAAGGAAGAAGCCATCTTCCGCGTCGAACCCAATCAGCTTTACGACTTCCTGGTGCCGCGCCTGGACGAGAAGAACGCCAAAGTCGAAGTGCTGGCGACCGGACTTCCCGCATCGCCGGGCGCGGCTGTCGGACAGATCGTCTTCACCGCCGACGAAGCAGTCGAGAAGTTCCAGAAAGATCCTAAAGCCAAGCTCATCCTCGTTCGCGGCGAGACCACACCGGAAGACATTCATGGCATGGAAGTCGCCGCCGGCATTCTTACCTCGCGCGGCGGCATGACCAGCCACGCCGCCGTTGTCACGCGCGGCATGGGCAAATGCTGCGTCGCCGGCGCGGGTGATGTCGACGTAGACGAGAAGAAGCGCGAGATGCGCGCAAAAGGCAAGGTGCTGAAAGCGGGCGACTGGCTTTCGCTCGACGGCACTACCGGCCGCGTCATCAATGGGCAGCTCAAGACAGTACCTGCTTCACCGGACGATCCCGAGCTGAACAAGTTGATGAGTTGGGCGGAGCCGTTCCGCCGCATGGGTGTGCGCGCCAATGCCGATATCCCACGCGATGCGCTTCAGGCGCGCGCATTCGGTGCAGAAGGTATCGGGCTCTGTCGCACTGAGCACATGTTCTTTGCTGAAGACCGCCTGCCGCACATGCGTGCCATGATTCTCGCCAACAATGAGAAGGACCGCCGCACTGCGTTACGCAAGCTGCTGCCGATGCAGCGCGCCGATTTTATTGGGGTCTTCCGCGCGATGGACGGCTTCCCGGTCACGATCCGCACCCTCGATCCGCCGCTGCATGAGTTCCTCCCACGGCGCGAAGACCTATTGGTCGAAATCGCAAAGCTGGAGATCACCAAGCCGAAGTCGCCAAAGCTGAAAGAGCTGCACACCCTACTGAATCGCGTGGAGCAGTTGCACGAAGTCAATCCGATGCTCGGCCTTCGCGGGTGCCGCCTGGGCATCACCTATCCTGAGATTACAGAGATGCAGGCGCGCGCCATCTTCGAGGCTGCGGTCAAGGTCGCGAAAGAAGGCGTGAAGGTGAAGCCGGAAGTCATGATCCCACTCACCATGGGCCTAAAGGAGATGGCCAACCAGGCGGCGATTGTTCGCCGGGTCGCGGAAGAGGTCTTCAACGAGAAGGAAACGAAGGTTGAATACCTGGTGGGCACCATGATCGAGCTGCCACGCGCCGCTCTGGTGGCCGATGAGATCGCGAAGGAAGCAGAATTCTTCAGCTTCGGAACCAACGATCTCACCCAGACGACTTTCGGCTTCTCGCGTGATGACGTTGGCAAGATCCTGACCGCCTATCTGGCACAGGGCATCCTGAAGCAGGACCCGTTCGCCACGCTCGATCGGGAAGGCGTTGGCCAGTTGATCAGGATCGCGGTGCAGAAAGGGCGCGAAACGCGCCCGACCATCAAGATCGGGATCTGCGGCGAGCACGGCGGCGATCCGTCATCGGTCGAGTTCTGCGCGCAGAACAACTTCAACTATGTTTCCTGCTCGCCGTTTCGCGTGCTTACGGCTCGGCTGGCAGCGGCACAGGCCGGCGCAACCGCCGAGTTGAAGATCGAAGGCGGCAGAACGAAGTAGTTTGTCAGGAATCGGAATCCAGCGAAGGATGGGCCCGGTAATCAGCCGGGCCTTCTCCTTTGCTCGGGCGCAGCCATCCTGCGAAGTTCCGAACAGCTCAGTTGCCTGACTGTCTCACGCGAATTCGATAGCACCGACAGCAATCCCCATCCTTCGGCCATCGCCGTACGGCGACCCGAAAGTGTCCGACCGGATGTGAAGGCTCCCTGGCGCAGCGGACAGCCGGAGTGAGACGGTTCCCTCCTTCTTCGAAGCTAATTTCAAGCGCTGGGAGTCGGACGCGCACGATATCTCAACCGCAAGCGTCCGGGGTCCGGGATTCTGCAGGGTAACGGTTACGGCGCTGAAAACGATCACAGGAAGTGGCAGCCAGGCATCTCCGTCTGTGTAGCGGTGTTCATCCGCTCTTCGATGCCATCCGGTTTCTCCCCTGTAGGTGGAGATGACCGTGTCGAGTTCAATCGGGTAACGGGAAGTGATCTTGCGTGCAATGTAGGTATTGGCTCGTGCGTAATACGGGTGCAGGTTTCGCTCCACTGAGTAGCCGCATCGGCTGAGCAACTCAAGGAAGTAGCCTTCCGAATAGCCAAGCTCCATCCAGCCAAACTGCGCTATGGAATTCATCGCATCTCCATCCAGGCGCAGTCCCCAGGGGTAGGGCATCAGGATGCTATCGATGGAATCCGGCGGGATGACTGGTTCGCCCGCGAAGCAGATGCATCCGTCCGGCTTGAGGAGATCGCGTATGCGCATCAGAACCGAGTAATGGTCCAGGCAATGATGGAAAGCCTCGTAGAAGACGACGCGATCAAACTGCTTGCCGTCGAATCCATCGCCGAAACAGCCCAGGCGGGTAGCGATCTGAATACCGAGCGTCTGACATTGCTTCTGAATCAGGTCGAGGTATCGCTGTTCGACGTCAATGGCATACACATTGCAGCCCATTCGGGCCATTTGGATGGAAAGCTGGCCTTCGCCCGGGCCGTACTCCAGAACATCTGCGCCAGCGCGCACGTCCAGATTGTGCAGCAGCCAGCCATACGAACTCAGGTGCTCACCCACCAGCTCACTGTTTTGGAAGCGATAGGGGATGGGGGTGAAATCGTCCTTCAGGTTATCGGCGGCGTCTGTTCTTTCCATCAGCATGGCGTCGTAGTGCGAGTGGCCAGTCACCTGCCGGTACAACTGGAGGACTTTTTCACGGTAGGTATCACCGAAAGGATCGAGCCGATCAAACTCCGACGTGTCGATTTGGAAGTAGATCTCGCTGAGTCCCAGAAGCTGCCCGTGGATGTCCGGGGTCTCCAGCTTCTGCTTAATCGCGGCCAGGAAGGTCCAGGTCTTCGAACGCAGTGCGCTTCTTGGGTATTCTCGGAGGCGCCACAGCCTGCACCAGCCTCAGCTGCTTGAGTCTCCGTTTCGCGCTCCTCAGATAGCGATCCAGCCAGTAGTTGCCAGTTCTCAAGGACCCTCTCCACCACCCCAGCAGATGCCGTTACACGTCGAAAACCCTGACCATACCATGTCCCGCAGTGAGCGGGCGGAAGCATGGCGCCCGTTTCCAGGAGAGCGGCGAGGCTCGCTCTCACTCCTGAGAGCAGCCGAAATGATCCCGCTCTCCGGGTTATTCCCGGTGGTAAAAACTAAGCTCAGCATCCCCTTGCTCCAGCTTGCGGTAGCGAAGCAGGCGGCCAAAGCGGTCGCCTGGATCGAAGCGCTTTTCGTGCTCGGCAATCACGACACTGGAGGGCTCCAGCAACCGGGACTGCGACAGGAGGTTCAGGGTTCGGCCGTAACTACCACGCATGCGATAGGGCGGATCCAGGAAGCAGTAGTTGCAGATCACCCCGGCCGATTCCAGAAGCGGCAGCGCCTGTCCAACTTCACGCTCATAAATCTCGAAGCCGGAGGTAATGCCCAACGCCGCCAGATTGTCGCGTAGCAGGCGCGCGTGCTTTTTCACTGCCTCGACGAAGTAGACCTGACGCGCCCCACGGCTTAGAGCTTCGATCCCGACGGCACCTGTACCTGCATACAGGTCGAGCCAGACGCTGCCCTCCAATTCGCCGGCCGATGACAGTACATTAAACAAGGTTTCTCGCAGGCGGTCGCTGGTAGGCCTTAGATCGAGCCCCGGCAGCGATTGCAATGGCCTGCTGCGATATTTTCCGGCGATGATTCGCACCTCCGAAGGATATAGAATTTTGCAGTAGAGGCGTACGTGTTTCGAGGCTGGTCATTTCCGGCGGGTCGGCTATTTGGGGTGGATGTCCGCATTCACCTGACCTTTCTGTTCCTGCTGGCATTCGTGTGGTTTACCGAAGCGGCGAGCCTGGGTGCGAGCGGCGCCGGGCGCGGGCTGGTGCTGGTCTGTATCATCTTCGGCTGCGTTGTACTGCATGAACTGGGACACGCACTCGTCGCCCGCCGAAACGGGCTGGTGGTGCGTTCGATTCTGCTGCTGCCCATCGGGGGGATGACCTTGATGGAGGAACCCGGCCCGGAGCAGGCCAATCCGGGACGCGACATCCGTATCGCCATCACCGGCCCCCTGATAAACCTGATCATCGCGGGGGTGGCGGCAATTGTGATCCTCAGCGTGGCCCCACATGTGAAACTCTGGCAGCAGCCGTTCGTCGACGCCGGCAACCTGCCGCGCAGCCTGGTGTGGAGCAACATATTCCTCGGTGCGTTCAACCTGCTTCCCGCTTACCCCATGGATGGCGGACGCATCCTGCGCGCCCTGCTCGCAGAGCGCATGGACTACGTTCAGGCAACGCGTCGTGCGGTCCTGATCGGACAGGGCATGGCAATGGTGATGATGCTTGCCGGCCTTGCCTGGAATGTCTGGCTGGTGCTGATCGGATTCTTCCTCTTCCTCGGCGCGCAGATGGAGGACCGCTCTGTTCTCTTCCATTCGCTGCTGGAGCAAGTGAGCATGGAAGATGTAATGCTCACCGGCTTCAGTGTTCTATCTCCCGCCGACACCCTGGAAGATGCATTGAGCAAAGCGGTCCATACGCTGCAAGACGACTTTCCAGTGGTGCGCGGGAGTGAAATGGTGGGCGTCATCAATAGGCAACGGATTCTCGATGCCCTCCGGCGCGAGGGCAATGGCTACGTGCAGTCGGCCATGATGCGAAGTTTCGAGATTGCCCACCGCAAGGACTCGCTGGCGACCGGATTCCGCAAGCTAGGCGCAAAAGGACTGACCATGATCCCGGTCGTCGACGACCTGCGGCTGGTGGGGATCGTCACCCTGCAAAACCTGACCCACAGCATGGCACTGGTGGTAGAGACCCGCAGGCTGCGCCGCGCCCAGCAGATGTAACAGCGGGACCTATCTTGTTTGTTGCTCCCAGCTACTTCGCTCGCTGCCACTCGCGATAGGCTTCACTCTTGGATAACCCGAACTCCTTGGCCGCCTGCTTCAGAGCGTTCTTCTCGTCCGTCTGATCAGCCTGCATCAGCTCACGGATACGGCCGACGACGCCGTTCGGAGCGGCGGGTTGTGTTGCAGCCTTCTCGTCTGCTTTAGCAATCAGCAGGGTGATCTCACCCTTGACGTCGGCGCGTTCTTTCAAGTCGGCCAGCACCTCAGCCGCGCGTCCGCGTATGAACTCCTCGTGCAGCTTGGTGACCTCACGCGCCACCACCACGCGGCGATCCGGCCCGAGAATCTCCACGATGTACTGCATGGTTTCCAGCAGGCGGTGCGGCGCTTCATAGAAGATCTGGGTGCGCGACGACGAGCGGGCGTCTTCCAGCGCAGAGCGCCGGGCCCCGCTCTTAGGCGGAAGAAAGCCGCCAAACCGGAACGAATCCGTCGGCAAGCCGCTGGCCACCAAGGCAGAGAGAAATGCCGACGCACCGGGAATGGGTACGACTCTGATATGGTGCCGCAAAGCCAGTGCCACCAGCCGATAGCCCGGGTCGCTCACGCCCGGCATCCCTGCGTCGCTGACGACTGCGACGTTGTCCCCGTTCTCGAGGTGGACAATCAGTTCCGAGGCACGCTCCAACTCGTTGTGTTCGTGGTAGCTGATGGTACGCTTTTCAATCCCATAGTGGTCCAGGAGCTTTTGCGTGTGGCGGGTGTCTTCACAGGCAACCAGGTCCACTTCTTTTAGCGTGCGCAGCGCCCGGAGGGTTACGTCTTCCAGGTTCCCGATGGGCGTGCCCACCAGGAAGAGAGTTCCCAAAGAGGCAGGAGTCTTATGCGAGTCGCGGGCATCCCTGTGGAGATTTCGGGCCATTGCCGAGAAGTGTACACCCGCAAAGGTGCCCTGCACCGTGCCCCTTCGTGCGAAGATCTTCTGTGCTCTTCCTGCGCCGGCTGGCCAACCGCAACATGACGCTGTACGCCCAGCTCGATCAACTGGAGCGTTGCGGGATTGTACCCAACTCTGGCGTTGGTGTTCCGGAACTGCTCGCCCGTCACTCTGAGCGGCAATATGAGACTGATCCCTTTCGCCTCTTGCTCAGGGCGCTCGGTGACGAGTCGAGCGATTCGGAGCGAATGCCTCTCTGCAATAGCGTATGGCATCTGCGAGTCGACTGCATCACGGGCCCGGGAGACTACGCGCATATAGCGCAACGTATGTCGACTCTCGCTGGCGACGATCTTCCCATCAGCGATATCAGCGACGAGTTCAAGTGGGCATCCGGCCTCGCGCGGCTGATGTTCCGCCTGCGCGGCGAGAAGATCGACTGGCCGGCCCGTCTTCGCGAACAATGGATCGATCCTGCGGTCTTCAGCCGGTTTGTAGCGCTGCTGGAGGCACAAGATACGGAGAAGCGCTTCACCTATCTCGACCTCGGCGGACAGGATGCACTGCTCGGCTGTGCCACGCCGGCGCAGTTTACCGGGATGCGTCGTCGCACTGGACTAGGGTTCGAGTGGCTGGGCTAGAGCATTTCAACTTTGCTGTAGCCCGGGCAGAGCCGGCCTTCAGGCCGGCGTCCAGACGAACTCCCTGGGAGCCTGGGAGGCTGCGGCGGCCATCACGATGACCGACCGCAGCCCCAAACCTAATCGATGCCCCGCAACACGGCGCTGAAGCGCCGCTCTCCTGCCGGGCTACAGTAATCCTGAAACTGCTTTTTAGAACTGGATCTCGCTACGGCTCCGGCTGGAAAGAAAGACCGGCGCAAAAGCACTGCTCCCTCAAGCGAAGCGCGCCCTTACGGGGCGCGCAGGAATTAAATCAATGGGCCTCCATCAGCCTAAATGCGATCAAGCCTTAAGGCACAATCGCGTTGATGAAGTTCCCTCCGTTGGGGGTGCCAACGCCCGTGACATTGTCCCAGCCTGGACCTGTTGTCAAGGTGCTATCCAGTCCGAAGCCAAGGTCATACCAACGCTTCGACCCCGCGCTCTGGTAGAACGCGCTCGTGAACTTGGTTGGCACATCCGGACCGACCAATGCGACCGGCGACCAATACATCGGCTGCACTGCGCCGGTGAAGATATTACCTGCCAGGTTGGTGGGGCTGAACGGGCTTGTCTGAACGACGTCAAGCACCGCATTGTTGGGCAACGAATACATATAGGGCGCCGCTAAGCCAGCGGAATGGCCGTTCTTTTGCTGGCTCTTCTGGTTCACGATCGCCCATACGCCGGAGAACATCGGACAGGAGGCGCTAGTGCCGCCGATGACACCGACACTGAAGTTTCCAGGGTTGTCGTAGGACCAGATGATCGTGACGCCCGTGTAGGGATCAGCCGTGAGCGAGACATCCGGCTGCTGGCGTCCCGTGCCGGGCAGGTTCATCTGCCAGGACGGCTTGGCGAAGAACTGGCTCTCTCCACCACCAGCGCCGTAGTAGAAACACTTCCCCGGGGGCTGGTTCGTGCTGAAGCAAAGCGGAGGAACGTCCGGATTGTAGTTCGGCGGCTCAGCAATCTTGGTGAGAGTCGTCCCCCAGCCTGTCTGGAACTTGATGCTGTAGTCGGCGTTGAGGAACACACTGACGCCGCCGACCGAGGTTGCGTGAGGAGAGTCCGCCGGTGAGCTGACGGTGATGTGGCCGATGTCACGGTAAAAGTCGCCCGAGTCGCCGCTGGAGTAATTGACGGACACTCCCAGTGCCGCTCCGTTGGCGTTGACATCATCCCAGGCCTGCAGGTCTTGAGCGTCATCACCATATTCAGGGCCACCGTAGCTGTTGGATATGATATTTCCCAGGCTGTTGTCCAGCGCATACTGGATGCCGAACCTGAGATTGTCGTTATTGTTGTCCATGGTTTCAACGAGTGCAATCTTGGCGCCCGGAGCCATCGCATGCGACCACTCGATATCCAGGGTGGTCTCGCCCGCCCAGCCCGCATTGTAATCCGGCGGCCCTTGCGGATCGTACTTCGCAAAGTTCGCCACTGGCAGCCCGAACGTGCTTGAGAACTCCGCGATATCATCGGCAGCGGTAGGCGAGCCGTACGCATCCACGATGACGACAGTCTGTCCGGAGCCATCCAGCCCGGATTGGTAAACGGGATTCAGGCCGTAGGCGGTCTGCATGGCTTCCGGCTCATAACCGCAGGGCGGTAAGTGTCCCTGACCGTTGTTGATGTCGGCGCCATAGCGGTTCCCTGTATACAACGCCGCCGGCATCTTGCCTCCGGTCGTATAACCACGGCTTTCAACTCCGCGATAGCACTGGTATTCCCAGTAAATCTGTCCTGGCCCTTTCAACGGCCGCCCCTGGATTGCCTTGCCCGTGGCCTGATCCACCGCGAATACGTGATCCGGCTGCATGCGCGCTTCATGCAAGCCGCTGATGGAGCCAACAACGCCTGCTAGCTGGGCCGGGATGGAAGGGTTGTTGGCGTTGGCGTAGCGCGTCTCTCCATTCACCAGGAACCGATTGATCTGTACGCCAAAGGCTTTCTGGATGTCAGCGATCGTGCCCTGCGCGCTGACGGTGTAGTTGAACTTGTCGACCGCCGTGACGGCCAGCCCTTGCGATTTGAGGAACTCCTGTACCCTCGCCGCTTCCTGGGTCGTAGGCCCAAAACGGTCTGCGTACTGCTGCGGGGTAAGCCACTTCTGATAAAGCGGCGAATTGCGATCATATAACTGCTGGAGCAACGCATCGCGCAGTGCGCGGTTGTGCAAGGCCAGGTTGACCGTGATGTTGATCATCCGGGCGGGATTCTCAGCGCCCAGGTTCTGCGCGGTTGCAACGTACCGCGGCACGCTGTTGGGAATGGTAACCGCAACTGCAGCGGTCGAAACCACGGCCGCGAACATGGCGAGAGTGACGGCGACTCCAAGGAATTTCGGTATCGTGTTTCGTTTCATGGTCGAAATCTCTCCATATCAAGATCTGTCGGGTTGTGGAGAAGGCGGCATAGCCGGTCATGGGAGGCGAATCCGCCTTGCCTGTTGCGAGGCGCCTGCCTCAGGGCAGGAGCCTGCGCCGGACGACTCCCGCCAGTCCCAGCGCTCCTGAACCCAGGAGCACCAAGCTGCTGGGCTCTGGTACGTCGCCCAGCGTCGCCGAGCCTGGGGCCAGATATATTTCATTACCACCGTTGTTTGGCACGTTGACTCCTAAAATGATCGATAACGCATACGTGCCATCCCCTTCCAGCGGCGAGAAGTTGAACTGGCCTTTATATTCCTGCTGGCTGTTGCAGTAGCCACAGTCGGACACCAGGAAACTCCCGACCAGAACATTGTTGACGAATACGTCGTTCTCGTAAGAGTTGCCGGGATTACCGCCCAGGCCATTGAGCAGGGAGAAATCGTACCTAAGCGAGTTGATGGCCTGCTGACCTGTGAAGAAGATCTCCGTTACAAAGTCGCCGGCCGTAAACAGCGGCTCGCTCTGATGGTTCAGATTGCCCAGAAAATCACAGGCGTTGACGTTGCAGCTGAAACTATTGTCGCTGGGGAAAGTGACGATCGTGTCGCCATAGGCCGATCCTACGACGAAGCACAGCAATGTCAGGAACAACAGCATGACACGCACGGAAAGCTTTTTCATTCGATCCTCCGTAAATCGTGAAAAGGGCCAGATTGCCACTGCGGTCTTACCGCACGGATATTCAAGCGGGACGACACCTGGGCATCCGCCGCCAAGCTGTTAGCGGGGACGGGAATATTCCTTGCTTCGCTCATCCTCGTGCATGTTGCGCGAGGAGTGCCGGGGGAAAGCGACTCGATAGTAGCCCCATTATTACCTGTGATCAAGAGCAAACGTCGACTATGTTCAGTAGTATTTGTAGGAACGTGGAAGATTCAAAGATATGATCACAACTACGAGCTTGATAGTAGTCTGCAAATTTCGCAAATCTTCTTTTTGCAACCAGGGTTTTCCCCGATCCACTCGCCAACAAAAAAGAGCGGCACCGAAGCACCGCTCTGCTGAGTACGCTTTTTGCAAAAGGCCAGACCGAGGAGCGAAACTACTACTTGGTCAAGTTACTGCAAACCAAAGAATGGGTTCGCCATATTAACGCCGTAGGAGACGCCCAGACCCGTCACCAAGTCGTAGCCCGGGCCGGCCGCATGGCCGTTGTTACCGGTAATTACGTCCCAGTAGAAGTAGAGGTAGTTCGACCCCGGGGTGCTGTACAGCTTGTAAGGATGGTACAGCTGGTTCCCGATGATTTGACCGAAGTCTTTCTTGCCGAAGGTTCGACGAGCAGCTTCGATGTTGGCAAAGACTCCCGCGGTGACCGGAGTGGCCACGCTGGTGCCTCCCACGCGGCCGTAGCCGCCGTTGCCGCTGTCATAGATATAGACAGGCGAGCCGGGAGACGCGACGGCCGAAATGTCAGGAGCGGCACGGTTACTGCCGCACAGGGTGACGCCATTGTTGGTCTGGTAATTGACTGAGGGCTCGTACAGGCTGCAACCACCGCCGCTGCCTGCCCACCCGGTCTCGTTGGTGCGATGGAAGTTGCCATCAACCGTCAGTTGAGTTCCGCCGATGCAAGTCGCGTAGATCGACGTGCAGGGATAAATCGGGGGAGCTCCACCGTCGCCAGAGGCGAACATCAGAGGGACATTCAAGCCGATATAGGCCGAGTCTTCCCCCGTCTCCCCGTTAAACTCGCCTTCACCCCAGCTGTTGGAGACGAAATTCGCTTTTTCGATGTTCACGGCAGTCTGGATAGCCGTGTTCAGGTCCGAATCGTTATTGGTGCAGCCTTCGACTAGCACGATCTTGGCGTTGGGAGCCATGGCGTGCGCCCACTCGACGTCGAGCATGGTCTCCAGTTCCCAACCGCTGTCAGCGCTGCAATAGTTGGTGCCGCCGTTCTGATCAACGTCCTTAAAGCAGCCGTTCTGCGTGGTGCAGGCGGGCAGACCCATGTCGGTGCTGAAGAAGTTCAGATCAGCTTCCACGTGCGCGTAGTGGAAGGCGTCCGTGATGGCGATGATCGTGCCCGCGCCGCCATTGCCGCCGACGATGCTAGGTGTGCCGTAGGCGATTTCGAGCGATGGCGGGCAGAAACCGTTCTTGTTGCAGTTCGGCGGTTTGGTCTGGACCTGGCCGGGTGTGAACCCACCTACGACCCAGGTGACCGAACGGAAGTGGTTCGCTGGGGCTGTCGGCATGAGGCGCTGCGCCTGTCCTGTCGCATCCGCCTTAGCTGCAAGCCTCTGCACGTATGTCATGGGGCCCTGAGCGAAAAGCTGGCAGGCCAGCAACAGAACCGTGGCAATAACAATCAGTTTGCTCAGTTTCATTACAGCACCTCCTGCGATTTACGATTCATGCGGCGGCGTACAAGTCCCAGCAGACCCAGCGCCGAAGGTCCCACCAGCATCAGCGTGCCTGGCTCCGGAACACCGTTCGTGTTGAGCAGCATTTCGCCGATGGCGAAGTCGTCCTTGCCGTTGATGTCTTGCACATTGAAGTCGATCGCGTAAACATCCGGATTGCTGTCATACGCGCCGATAAATAGCGCCGTTCCTTGTTGATTATTGGAGTTGCCCTGAGCGCTGAACGAGCCCAACGACTGGTAGTTCGAATCGTACAGGGTAACGGTGGCAGTGAAGGCGCCTGCGGCGTAGGCCTGAATGTAGGCCCCGGCTCCATAAACGCCCACTCCGAAGGTCGAAGCGATGTCAGTTGGAGTGTTGCTTTGAGTGGAAACAGCGTTATAAACGACGCCCATGTTGGCCGGGAAGTTGCCGTTCCAGGAAACGCCCTGCTGCCTGACTTCAAAGGGCTGCTGCGTTCCTACCAAACCGACCAATCCAGTGACGGCCCCGTTCGACGTAAACGATGATGGTGAAGGTTCGAGGAATGGAGTGTTAGTGCAATTGTTGAACTGCACGCACCAGTCAACATAATCGTTAAATGCATTTGGGTCTGTGGTGCCCGTGATCCCCGCTGAAGCGTAGGTTGCGCTCAGCGCAATACAGAGCAGGAAAAGCAATGCTAGTCGTTTCACGTTCCTCCTTTACTGAACAGCTAACACACTTACTTAATCACTTAACTGCTAACGCACTTAGCAGATGGAATAAGGAAGCGGCGATTATCATATCCCCATTCCGCGTCAACGCAACCAAAAACGTCAACTACCAAGGATAGTTTTTGAGCGGGGAATGGTCGTTAACCCTTTCTTTTCTACGAACTTGATAGTAGGTAGTGGCCTGTCAACTACGCAGCCCAAAGAACCGGTTGCCCACATGATCATCGATGGAAAGCAAGCCGGCGAACGGCGGTTG
>CAWAKG010000003.1:0-19756 GCA_963782505.1 uncultured Acidobacteriaceae bacterium
CTAAAAGAGGCTGCGGAAAAACACCGTCGTTTCGGTTCCTGTCTCTCGCTGGGCAAATTTTTTCGTGCCCAGCGTTTTGCTGGGGCGATTCTCTGGTCTCCTTTGGTCTCGGCACTTCGCTGTTTGCCGAGTGTAGAGACGCTTCGCCCTTCAGACCGCGGGCCGAAGCGGAACCAGTTTTCTCATGCGCACCAGGTTGTAAACCGACATCGCCAGCCGGTAAAACCAGTCCACCCGCTTGAGCCCGCGAAGCTTCACCTGGCGCGATCCGCCATCCAGTTTCAACCAGCCAAATATTCGCTCAATCAGCTTCCGCTTGCGCTGACTGATGCTGTACCTCGGGTCCGTGCGTTCGCTTATATGCAGGCTGTTCTTCTTCAGGTTGGAACTCTGCTGGGTGTATTCGCTGACGTGCGGTAGCACACCCCGGTCGCGCAAATGCTGGACGAATTTGCTGTCTTGATACAGTGTGTCGGCCCCCAGCGTAATTTCCGCCTCGGCCTGGCCCGGCTTCTTCCCCGAGCCCAGCCGTCGGTCCAGCATGGCCAGGGCCGCTTGCCGCTCCGCTGCGTTGCCCGCCAGCGTGGCCTCCGCCGCGATCACCAACCCGTTGCGATTTTCCATCAACACGTGTCCCTGATAACAGGGCACCGACTTGTCGGCCGCAGCCTTTCGGTACAGGCGTGCTTCCGGATCGGTTGTCGATTCCACCTTGTCGCCCAACAGCACCGCGCCCTTCTTTCCCGAACCCGATCCCGGCCGGGGCGGATTGCTCTTATCGTGGAAGCTGCGCGCCGCCGCCCAGGCCTGTATCAGCGTCCCATCGACGGTGAAATGTTCCTCGCTTAACAGTTGGTGCTGGCGTGCCTCTTCGATCACCGCCGACAGCAACTGCTGGCTCACTGCCCCGGCGATCAGACGCTCCCGGTTCTTGGTAAATACCGTTACGTCCCACACCGGGTCATCCATCTCCAAGCCCACAAACCAGCGAAACAACAGGTTGTAATTCATCTGCTCCATTAACTGCCGCTCGGAGCGAATCGAATACAACACCATCAGAAGCTGTGCCCGCAGCAGCCGCTCCGGAGCAATCGAGGGTCGGCCAGTGCGCGAATAGAGCTGCTCCAGCTCGCCATCCATCCGCTGCAACGCCCGATCCACCATCTGCCGGATGCCCCGCGCCGGATGATCGGCCGCAATCCGCTGCGCCATCGTCACATAGCTGTACATCGCTGCCTGTTTCTGGTCTTCTCCACGCATGCTTCTTCTTTAACTGCATTCGCTGTGGAGAAAAAGTACCTCGCTTGAGACTTTTTCCGCAGCCTCTAAAAGTAGGGTCCTGATACAAGGCTGAAACCAAAAACCCCATGCAACCAACCGAAGGTTGCATGGGCACCCGGGAGAACATTGGCCGGGCAATCTGGCCTGGGTAAAGTGGGAAAAGAACCCGAGTCCCCGAGGGTTGACATAAGCTTGCGACACAGTCCCTTTAGCCCCTGAGGAATTCAGCTCCCCATTTATGAGATAGCAATTGGCAATTATCGGTTGGTAACCAGTCGCGCGGAGCGGGACGACTCAGTGTAGCCCAGCGTGAAGTCCGCCGCGCGGACGAAACGCTGGGTATTGGGTCGGTGGGTGCGGAGCCCCGGCAGGGGCCCTGATTCTTTATCCGAACACGAACCGTGGGTCGTATTCGATCCCGGACTTCCGCAACAGAGTCAGGAACTCCTGCTCGAAGCTCCACTTCCGGTGATGCTCTTCCTGGCGGCCGATGTAATCGATGACAATCTGCTGTTGCGCTTTGCTCACGCTGAAGGCGCCGTAACCCTCTTGCCATGCAAAGCGGCAGCCGTGCTCTCCCATCCATCGTGAGCTGTGTGCCTTCAATTCGCGCAACACCGTCGCGAGACAGAGCGCGGGCGGAAGCGCCATCAGGAGGTGTAGGTGGTTTGAAGTTCCTCCGGCGGCAAACAGGTTGATCTTCCGGTCTTGAGCCAGTACTGCCAGGTACCGCCACATGGCCTCAGGCTCCTTGATGAGGTGAGCGCGTTGTTTAGTGCTGAACACACAATGCACGAGCACGGCAGCATGAGTATGGGACATATCCCAAATCTAGAAAATGCGCGAACGGTTTTATGTGATGTCAGGCACGGGTGAATGTTCGTGATCCGAAGAGCCCCTGCCGGGGCTCCGGGTCTTGCGGCGGATCCTACCCAGCGTTCCGCTTCGCTTCACGCTGGGCTACACTGGGCCGTCCCGCTCAAGCGGGACTTTAGATCCTACCCAGCGTTCCGCTTCGCTTCACGCTGGGCTACACTGAGCCGTCCCGCTCAAGCGGGACTTTAGTGATTAGCGACGTGCGGCCGCAAGGGCAACACCGAGGCATTATTGCGGTCCCTTTGTGATTGAAAGAGCCCCGGGCGGAGCTCCGGGTCTTGCGGCGGATCCTGCCCAGCGTTTCGCTTCGCTTCACGCTGGGCTACGCTGAGCCGTCCCGCTCAAGCGGGACTCTAGCAGTTCCTCAAAAAGCTTGCCGGATCCACCTCGGGGGCTATTATAAAGCCCGCCTTTTTTGCGGCCTAAGCGGCACGGCTGAAGCCGTGCCCTTTCAAGGCGAGAGGTGGACTACATTAACTGTGAAACTGCCATAAATCAAAAGGAACAAGTGCCTGGAGCCCCGCGCAACAGCAGGTCCTTCGTCCGCCGCAGGCGGACTCAGGATGACAAACCTTGATTTGTCGAACCTCGTACCCCATGCCAAATAAGCGCTTCAGCGCTCTTACGCGGCGCGCATGCTCTCTTCTTCCACCTCCGACTTGGAGCGGCGCCAGGAGATCTTGACCAGCAGGGTCTTCAGGATCACGTACAGCACAGGAATAAAGAGCAGATTCAGCATGGTGGAGAAGAGCATTCCGCCGACGATCGCGGTGCCTATCGAGTGGCGCCCGATCTGACCGGCGCCACTGGCGAAGTAGAGCGGCAGGACGCCTAGAATGAAGGCGAACGAAGTCATGAGGATGGGGCGCAGGCGGAGTTCGGCGGCCTCGATGGCAGCTTCGATAATCGAGCGGCCCTGGTCCAGAAGCTGCTCGGCAAACTCGACGATCAGAATCGAGTTCTTCGCCGAGAGGCCGATGAGCATCACCAGCCCAATCTGCACGTAGACGTCGTTTACCAGCCCGCGCATGGAGATGAACAGCAACGCGCCGAGCACGGCCATGGGAACAGCCAGCAGAATAATGAACGGCAGCGCAAAGCTTTCGTACTGGGCTGAGAGCGTCAGATAGACGACCAGCAATCCCAAAGAGAAAATGATGATCGCCTTGCCGCTGGATTCCACCTCTTCCAGCGCCAGGCCTGACCAGCTATACGACATGCCTTGCAGTATGTGCTGCTTGGCCAGGTCTTCCATGGCCTGCAGGCCTTCGCTGGAGCTGTAGCCCGGCGCAGGTGCGCCGTCAATTTCCGCCGAACGGAACAGGTTGAAGTGGTTGATCACCTGCGGCCCTTCGGTGTCCTGCAAGCGAACGATGTTGCCCAGCGGAACCAGGCCATTGGTGTCGGAGCGCACGTAGTATTCGCGGAGATCGCTGGCGCGCATGCGGAAGGGCTCATCCGCCTGTACGTAAACGCGGTAGGAGCGGTTATTGAAGTCGAAGTCGTTGACATACTGCGAGCCCATGTACACGCCCAGCGCCTGAGTGATCTGGTCCATGGGAACTGCCATCGCCTTGGCTTTCTCGCGATCGATCTGCACCAGCACCTGCGGATCGTTGGCCGTGAAGCTGGTGAACAGGCCGGTGAGGTCCTTGCGCTGGTGGCTGGAATTTACGATCTGGTGGGCAACGTTATCCAGGTCTTGCAACGTGTTGCGGCCCAGGTCTTGAAGCTGGAACTGGAATCCGCCGAAGCTGCCGATACCCTGAATCGCCGGGGGTTCAAACGCTACGACGATCGCTCCGGGAATGGCGAACAGCTTGGGCGAGACGCGAGCGACGATCGCTGCCGCCGAATGCTGCTTCCCTTTGCGGCTGTCGATCGGCTTGAGCGGTGCGAATACCAGCCCGTAGTTCGACGCGCTACCGCCTGAGAGCGAGAACCCCGGCACGGCAAACGTTCCGAAAATGTCCGGATCGGCAAGCAGGACTTTTTCCGCCTCATGCGCAACCTGTGTGGTATAGGAGAGCGAAGCGCCTTGCGGCGCCTGCACCACGACGATGAAGTAGTTCTGGTCCTCCTGCGGAACGAATCCGGTAGGAACGTGACGGTACATGTAAGCGGTCGCAGCCAATCCGGCCACGAACAGGACGACCATCAGGTACCGGATCCTCAAGGTGCGCCGGATAAGGCCGCCGTAGATCCTGCCCATGCCGTGAATGGTGCGGTCGATGCCGCGGGCGAATGCTCCATAGCCGCGGGACAGCCAGCTGACGCGCGTCCAGTCAAGGACGTTGTACTTGTGCTCCTCGCCACGCAGCAGGATCGCCGCTAACGCCGGCGAAAGCGTCAAGGCGTTGAACAACGAAATGGCAATCGAAAATGCGATGGTCAGCGAGAACTGCTTGTATACGATTCCAGTGGTGCCCGGGAAAAACGATACCGGGACGAACACCGAAATCAAGACCAGTGACGTGGCCACCACCGCGCCGGCCACTTCTTTCATGGCCACCGATGTCGCGGTGTGCGGATCGGTTTTGTCTTCGCTGATGTGCCGCTGCACGTTCTCGATGACGACGATGGCGTCGTCCACCACCAGTCCCGTTGCCAGCGTGATTCCGAACAGTGTCAGCGAGTTGATGGAGAACCCGAAGGCCTTGATGAAGGCGAAGGTGCCGATCAGCGAAACCGGAATCGTGATGGCAGGAATTACCGTGGCGCGCCAGTCGAGCAGGAAGAGAAAGATGACGGCGATAACGATGAGGATCGCTTCTTCGAGCGTGGTCACAACTTCACGGATGGAGTCGCCTACAACCGTGGTGGTGTCAAAGGCGATGACGTACTTGATGCCCGGCGGAAACGATTTCGACAGTTCGATGAGCGCGGCCTTGGCTGCTTTGTCAACCGCGAGCGCGTTGGCGTTCGAAAGCTGCTGCACGCCGATGCCGACGGCCTCATGCCCGCTGTACATCAGGTTGGTGTCATAGCTTTCCGAACCGATCTCGGCGCGCCCAACGTCTCTCAGCTGAACAATACCGTTGGGCGTGTTCTTGATGATGATGTTTTCAAATTCGCTCGGCTGCGAGAGGCGTCCGACCACGCGCAAGGTGATCTGGAAATCCTGTTTGGGATTGGCCGGAGGCCGGCCGAGTTGCCCTGCGGGAACTTCGACGTTTTGTTCCTGAAGCGCGGATACGACATCTGCTGCAGTGAGCTGCCGCGCGGCGAGCTTCGTCGGATCGAGCCAGATGCGCATGGCGTACTTGCGCTCGCCGAAGATGATCACATCGCCCACGCCCGGGATGCGCTTGAGCGCGTCCTTCACGTACACATCGAGATAGTTGGAGATGTACTGGTTCGAGAGGCTGTTGTCGGGCGAGTAGAAGCCGGCCGCGAACACGAAGTTCGGGTTCGCTTTGGTGATGGTGATGCCGGTGTTCTTGATCTCCTGCGGCAACCGGCCGGTGGCTGTGGCAACACGGTTCTGCACATCGACGGCGGCGATGTTCAGGTCGTAGCCGGTGCGGAAGACAACATTGATGTTGCTGGTGCCGTCATTGGAGCTGGTCGAGGTGATGTAGTGCATGCCCTCAACACCGTTGATCTGCTGCTCCAGCGGCGTGGTGACGGCCGACTCGACTACCTGCGCATTGGCGCCGACGTAATTGCAACTGACCGTCACCTGCGGAGGTGCAAGCGCGGGATACAGCGAGATCGGCAGCGTGGGTATGCAGACCGCGCCGGCAACTACGATCAGCAGCGCGCAGACAGTCGCAAAAACAGGCCTTTGAATAAAAAAGTCAACCACTACGTTACCTTTTGCGGCAGCGTGTTCTGTGCCGGGTTAGCTAATGGGTTGGACGGGAACACCGTCATTCAGGAACTGGATTCCGGAGACGATCACCTGATCGCCCGACAACAGGCCTTCCGTGACCGCGTAGCTGTTGCCGATGGTGTCGCCCAGCGTTACCGCACGCTGTTTGGCGACATGGCCATTCCCGCTGGCCACAGCGACATAGACGAACGACTGCCCGCCGATGCGCGTCACGGCAAGAACCGGGACGGTGGGCGCCGGGGCCGTGCTCCACACCACCCGCGCCTTCACCAGTTGCGAGTTGCGGAAACGGTCCAGCGAGGCGTGCACCGGAGCTTTCACTAAAATGCCCTGCAATGCGTTGTCAACCTGCGGTGCGATGAAGTAAATCTTGGTCGTCTCGATCGGCTCGCCTGTGCTGGTGACGATCTGGACCGGCAGACCCATCTGAATGTTCGCGGCCTGTTCGGTCGGGACGTAAATATAGGCCTCCAGGTCTGCGTTTTCGTTCACCGTAGTCAGCAGCGTCGTGGAGGAAACGTAATCGCCGAGGTGAACCGGGATGTCGCCGACGATGCCGTCGAAAGGCGCGGTCAAGTGATAGTAAGCCAGTTGACGCTCCGCTGAGATCCGGGCAGCGGTAGCGGCTTCCCATGCCGCCTTGGAGTTCTGGAACGCCTGCACGGCCTGATCGTAGGCCTGCTTGCTGGTGACTTCCGCCTCGTAGAGCCTACGCTGGCGTTCGACTTCCGTCTGGTTGTAGTCGTAGCTGGCCTTCATCTGCGCTTCGGTGCTGCGCTCCTGATTGACGATCGCCTCCTGCTTCAGCGGATCGATGGTCATCAGGACCTGCCCGGGACGCACGTGGTCGCCGGACTTGACCAGGATCCTGGTGATGGCGCCGTCCACTTGCGGCTGGATGCTGGCCGAGCGCCGCGACTTGATGGTCGCGACGTACTCGCTGGTCCGCGGCACGGGCTCGAGACTTACCGTCTGCACCTTGACCGGCATCGCCTGCTGCGCCGGTGGTTGCTTGGCCTGGGTGGTGTTGCAGCCCAAATTCAACAACAGGGCCCCGCCCGATAATGTACCTAAGAGTACAAATTTAAGGATTTGCTGGTTCCCCACAATCCAACCTCAGTTTGTTGAGCAGATGCCGCAGGCCGCCCCGGAGGTGCAGACTTTTCTGGTTACGGGACCGGCTCCAAGCCAGCCTCCGCGACAACAGGATGAATGCTTTGCGCTTAGTTTAGCAGGGGATGAAGCGTGCGAGAGGAGAAGGCCGGCACTGCGGCCACCGGCCGGACGAGGGACGCGCGTCGAACCAGACCGGGGAGGATCGGATCACTGCCGCACAGAGCCGATGAGAGCTTCCGCCGCGCGAATCGCTTTCTCGTGCAAGGTCCACGAATGGATGGCCTTTCGACAGCCTTCGCGCGCCAGACTGGTATTGAGTTGCCTTTCCGCTTCGTCGAAGGTTTCTTCCGCGTCCGCTCGGGCCGACTGCGCCTTCACGTCGATCTCCCACACGTGCTGGACGAGGCGCACGATTTCGGGGTCGATCCGCGCGTCACCGTTGTGATGGTTGCGCCTGGCTTTGCCATTGCCCGCTTCAACAGCCAATTGACGATACGCCTCTCTCAGTTCCTCGTCCCATTGCTTCTTGGTCTTGCGATTCAGGCTGTCGAGCGCCGCATTCGCGTTGTCGGCAACCTCACGCACTTTGCTCTTTTCCCACAGCCACTTGAAAACGGACCACTCCACGGCCTCCGTCATCAGTGCTTTCGCGGTTTCCACTTCGTGCAGCTTTTTCATGTTGGTTCGAATTTCCTCGACCAAGGCGGAGCTTCATGCCGGCCGTGAGGCTCCCATTCTCAGTTGAGAATTCCTCGGCAATGACTCATATTCGACTTGATTCTGAGGCCGACGAATCGCAGCGTCTGTGAGGCCCATCACGTGATGCAGGTGATTCCCGACGGATCGGCCCGGCCCGCCCGCGGTTAGATACGTCACTGAGGTGGCGGACATACATCACCGAAACAAGGTTTGTCTCTCGTTTACTTTCAAAAGTGAACCAGGTTTTTGTTCGGCGTCGAACCCACCGCTCTCGCCGGCAATCGAGGGAGCTATGAGCACTGTTCCGGGAACAATCCCAAAGACCCACACCAGCGACATGCCAGTTGTGGCCGAGATCCGCAACGATGAGGCCAAGACTCCAGGCCGCAATAACGGAGATGGAAGCGTAACTGAAGAACGCGTCGCCTACCTCGAAGGCCTGCTGCAGCAAGCAAGAACCGCCGCGGCAGTATTCACTCAGTTCACCCAGGACGAGGTAGACCGCATCGTGCAGCCAATGGTCCTGGCCGCGCAGGAGCAGGCCCGCTATCTGGCGCGCCTGGCCATCGAAGAGACACGCATCGGGGTCCTGGAAGACAAGTACATCAAGAACATGGTCGCGACGGAATTTGTCTACAACTATGTAAGAGACAAGCGGACCGTTGGCGTCATTCGCGAGTTTCCGCAACGCGGCCTGGCCGAGATGGCCGAACCCATCGGCGTTATTTTCTCGCTGTTGCCGATCACCAACCCCACTTCCACGGTCCTCTTCAAGTGCATCATGGCGATCAAGACGCGCAACGCCATGATCTTCAGCCCTCACCCGAACGCATGGCGCTGCTGCAGCGAGGCCGTCCGCATCATGTACGAGAGTGCCGTGAAGCACGGCGCGCCGGAAGGCGTGTTCACCTGCCTGGAGTCCCACAGTCTGGAAGACAACGCCTACCTGATGAAACACAAGGCGGTGGGACTGATTGACGCCACCGGCGGCCCCTCGGTAGTAAAGGCGGCGTACAGCTCCGGCAAGCCGGCCCTGGGCGTGGGAGCGGGTAACACACCCGTGTATCTGGAGAGGACGGCCGACTTGAACATGGCTGTCGTTGACATCATCACGTCGAAGACCTTCGACAACGGAACCATCTGCGCGTCCGAGCAGACGGTGGTCATCGACGACGAGATCTATGACACGGTGCTGAGGAAGTTCGCCGAACTTGGTGCACACATCTGCAACGAGCAGGAAGCCGAGCTGCTGGCGCGCACGCTCATCGATCCTGAGAAGGGATTCCTGCGACCGATGGCGGTCGGCCAGAAAGCCACTGATATCGCGCGCACCATCGGGCTCCCAGTGAAACCCCGTACCAAGCTGCTGATCGCTCCCATTCACGGGGTTGGCGCCGGACATCCGCTGTCGCTTGAAAAACTCTGCCCGGTGCTTGCGGTTTATCGCGCCCGGTCCAGCGAAGAGGCGCTCCGAGTCTGCATCGATGTCAACCACGCGGGCGGAATCGGGCACACGGCCGTCATCTTCTCGCAGAATGATGCGATCGTGCACAAGTTCGGCGAAGCCATGAATGCCGGCCGCATCATTGTGAATTCGCCGGGCTCGATTGGCGCTTTGGGCGGTGTCTACAACGACATGGTGCCCACGTTCTCTTTCGGCTGCGGAACCGGCGGCGGCAACAGCACCATGGACAACGTGAATGTCTACCATTATCTGAACATCAAGCGGGTGGCCCGCAGGACACAGGCGCACATGTGGTTTCGTGTTCCCAACCAGATTTATTTCAACCTGAATGCGGTGGAGAATGTGGCCCAGTTCCCTTCGCAGTCAACCGTGATCGTCACCAACCCAGCCCTGGAGCAGATCGGCCACCTGGATATTGTCCGGCGAACTCTTCCACCTGACACTCGCGTTCATGTCTGCGTGATTCCCGACGCCGAGCCCGAGCTCAACGTCATTCTGAAAGGGGTTGAGGACCTCAAGTTCTATAAGGCGGACCAGATCATCGCGCTGGGTGGCGGCTCGATCATCGATGCGGCCAAGCTCATGAAGCTGAAGTACGAATTGCCGGAGGCCGACTTCGAGCAGTTGGCGGCGCCGTTCCTGGATGTGCGAAAGCGCGTCGTGCGCTTCCCTACCGCCAAGACCACTCAGGCACGATTGATAGCGGTTCCGACCACCAGCGGCACCGGCAGCGAGGTCACTCCGTTTGCAGTGATGTTCGACAAGCAGCGCAGCCGTAAGGTGACGCTGGTCGACTACTCGCTCGCTCCGGACGTGGCCATCGTCAACCCGCAGTTTGTGATGTCCATGCCGAGGTCCTTGACCGCGGATACGGGCATCGACTGCCTTACTCACGCATTGGAGGCCGGCGTGTCCATTTTTGCCTCGCCGTACACCGACTCCAATGCCATGCAGGCGATCCGGATGGTCTTCAAGTACCTGCCTGCCGCGTACGAACAGCCGCAGGACCAGGAAGCCCGCACCATGATGCACAATGCGGCCTGTATTGCGGCGATTGCTTTTTCCAATGCGTCGGTCGGCGTCAATCACGCGCTGGCCCACGCCTTTGGCGCGCGCTTCGGGGTGTCGCATGGCCGAGCCAATGCCCTCATGTTGCCCCATGTGATTGCGTACAACGCTTCCGTGCCCACCAAGTTCATGCCTTCGCCAAATCAGGCCGGATACGTGGCGCACAGAAAATATGCGGCCGTAGCAGACTTGCTCGGTCTGGGCGGAAAAACAGTCGAAGAGAAGGTAGAAAAGCTGATCGAGGAAGTGGAGCGGCTGCTTGACCGCTTGGGCATGCCGCGGTCGATTGCAGATTTGGGGATCAGCCGCGAAGAATTCGCGAGGGCGGTGCCGGAGCTGGCCAACGCAGCGTTTGACGATCCTTCCTGGCTCTCCAATCCGCGTATGCCGCTGATCAGCGAGCTGGCCGAATTGTTCTGGAGCGCGTACGAAGGACGCGGCGCGGCGAAGGCCGGCAGCGCTCTTCAACATGAGGATGCATAAAGATGGTTGCGACTATAGCCACAATCTCAGAGGCGCCCACGCTCGAACGCGATGACATAGCCCGGACCATAAGGCAATGTCGCGAGCAACTGGAGAGTGCGGACGGGCCGCTGGTTCTGGATCTTTCCGCGCTGCGGCGGATTGATCCACAACTACTGGGCGCGATTGAAGAGCTGGCCGTCGCGCCGAAACGTAAGGACGTAAAGATTGCGCTGCGCGGCGTCAATGCCGGCGTTTACAAGGTGCTCAAGCTGATGAAGCTTGCGTCACGATTCTCTTATGTCGAGTAGCGCCATGCCACGCAAGGAAAAAACCCCGGCCAGCGACCACAAGGACGGCGAGCGCCTTTCCTGGGGCGACGCGCTTTTTCTCTATCTCGAGCGTGCAGGCATGCCGCTCAATATCGCCAGCGTCAGCATCTTCGAGGGCGACATCTCGCTGGACCAGTGCCGGCGCTTCATTGACTCCAAATTGCCGCTGCTTCCGCGATATCGCCAGCGGGCCCTGCCGCCTCCGTTCAACGTAGGGTTCCCGTCCTGGGAAGACGATCTGCACTTCGACATTCGCAACCACATCAAGGAAACCCGCCTGCAAGACGGGACCGAGGCCGAGCTGAAGAGCGTGGCCGGCAGGATCCTGAGCACTGTGATGGACCGCGAACATCCGCTGTGGGACATCACCCTGGTGCACGGCCTCGAAGGCGGCCGCATGGGAATGGTGATCCGCGTCCACCACTGCCTTGCCGACGGCATCGCCGGCCTATCGCTGGTGAACATGCTGCTCGATCCCAGCCCCAAAGTGCGTCCCATCGCCAGAAAGAAGCCGCACGTTACGCAACGGCAGCGCGATTCCCTGACCTTGCTGGTCGAGGGTTGCCTGAGCAGCTACTCCGACCTTCTGCAGCGATTCCTGCTCGCCCAGTCGGGCCTGGTGAACATCGTCGAAAGAACGCTCGGTCTCGGGTTGCCGACGGACGAGTTCGCGAAGTTCCTGCCTGAGCTGACTGCCCCTACGCAGCGCCTGTTCTTCAACAAGGTCTATCAGGGACCGCAGGGGTTCGCCTGGGCGCAGATTCCGACAGAAGCCATCAAAGCCATTCGCAAGCGCTGCGAAGGCACGCACAACGATGTCGTCCTGGCGCTGATGACCGCTACTATCCGCAAATACGCCGAGCGGCATGGCGATGACGTAAAGGGGCGGCTCTTCCGCATGATGGTGCCGGTGAATGTTCGGGGCGGCAACGATGCCAGTGAACTGGGCAACCAGATCTTGTTTCTTCCGGTAACGATCCCACTGGATATTCGCGGTCCGCAGAAACTTCTGGCCGCGTGCCACGAGAGAACAGATTTTCTGAAGCGTGCGCACGTCGCCGAGTGGGTCGGGCTCGCTGGAGCCTTACTGGGTGTGGTGCCGCCTCCGTTGCAGGCGCTCGCCGGCCCGCTTGCCAGCATGCTTCCCATCACACCGTGCAATCTGGTGTGCACGAATATCCGGGGACCGGAAGAGCCTCTGTATCTGCTCGGCCACAAGATGACGGATTGGTATCCCTATGTGCCGGTGGGTGGCGAGATGACGCTTAACTGCGCCATCCTCAGCTATCGCGGGATAACCTATTTCGGCTTCAGTGGCGATGTACAGGCTGCCACTGATATGCACGAGTTGGAGACGTTGCTCCAGCAGAGCGCCGCGGAATTGCTGAGAGCTTCCGGAGTCAGGCTACCCAAGGCGAAAAAGCCTCGCAAACGGACCTCGAAGGCGCCGTCGCCAGGCAGTGAAACTCCTTCTCCGGTCAATGACACGTCGTCGACGGAAGCTGAGTTGGAGGGCCAAAATATAACCGGGAACAATGAACCGGCGCCGCTGTCGACCGCCGCCGACTGAGTCAAGCAAGGCATCACGCATCGTGGAGACAACGAAAAGCAGTTTCTCACTCTCAACCCTCAATCAACCGGGTGCGTGAGTCAATGGCAGAATCTCCCACTACCGCAGCAGCCGCAATCCACGATTTGCCGGCTGGCGATTTGTTCTTCATCCTCTCAAAAGAGAATCCTGTCGAAGAGCGCGTCAGCAAGGTTCGAGAGCTGTTGGAGCAGCATGACAGCCGGGGTTTCCGCGAAGAAATCTCGCGCCGCGTGCTCAAATTCCTGCCCATAGAGGCGCTGGTTCCCGAGACCTACAAGCAATGGCGTCCTCTGGTCTACGACTGCATGTTTTTCATGATGTCCCGGTTGTCGGCCCCGCGCCTTGCGCCCAAGCTGATCGAGCAGCTCGACTTGCCTCCCGAAGTCAGGCCTGAGGATCGGCTGCTGCGCCTCATTGCCAAGGTGCCCGGCCTGCAGAAGCTCGGCCAGGTCCTGGCCCGAAACCGGAACCTGCCGCTCACTCTGCGCCACGCGCTCAGCAAGCTGGAGAACGGGATTCGCGATGTAAGCGCGGACGAGATTCAAGCCACAATTCGTAAGGAACTCGGCGCGCGACTGGATGCATGCGCTGTCCGGGTACAGCCGTCGATCTACGTCGAGGCCAGTGTGAGCGCTGTAGTTCGCTTTACCTGGCGGAACCCCGAGATGCGCAAACGCGAGCGTTGCGTGTTCAAAGTCCTCAAGCCCTATGTCTCGGAATTCTTCTCCGAAGATATGGACTTGCTGGCGCGGCTGGCAAAACATCTCGGTGCCCGCCATCAAAAGTACGGCTTCAAGCCAGACGTTCTCCCGGACATATTCAACGATGTTCGGCAGGTGTTGCAGCACGAAGTGGACTTCCGACGGGAACAATCCACCCTGAAGCGGGCCGCCCAGCTTTATCGCACCGTACCCGGGATCTCCGTCCCGCGAGTGATCGAAAGGTTGTGTACCGGCAAGATCACGGCGCTTACAGAAGAACGCGGCAGGAAGATAACCGACGCCGTGGCGCACATGCCGGCATGGCGGCGCGCGGAGGTGGCCGAGCAGTTAATCGACGCGCTGATTGCCGTGCCTCTGTTTGCACCCAAGGGCGATGTTTTGTTCCATGCCGATCCCCACGCGGGCAACTTGCTTTACGACGGCCGCACCTCGGTGCTCGTCCTTCTCGACTGGGCCTTGACTGAGGACCTGAGGCTGGAGCAACGAAGAAAGCTCGCCATGCTCTTCCTCATGGTTGTGTTGCGCGACCCGATAGGCGCCAGCGATGCCATCCTCGCGCTAAGTCCTCTCGGAGGCAGGCACGAGGCCAGCAAGGCAAAAAGGATCCGCGACGAGGTCAATCGTTACCTCAGCCAGCTGCCCGTCAAACGCATACCCCGGCCCATAGACGCCCTGAACCTGCTGGAGGTCGTCGCGTGGGAAGGCATTCGTCTGCCTCGATCTCTGCTGATGTTCCGCAAGGCCCTGTTCACGCTCGATGGCATTTTGCATGACATCGATGCGCCCGACTTCAGCATGCAATCGGTGATGCTGCGGCACCTCATGAAGACCTGGAGGGCGACGTCAAAGAATATTGGCGCACCGCTAACCCTCGCGGATTGGATCCAGGTGCAATGCAGCGCTCTGTTGTTCCCGGGAAGGCTCGGGTTGCAGGGCTTGGAGGCGCTGTTAGAGCGTCCGCCACAAGCTGCGGCCACGGCGAAGCAATAGAACCGCATATCGGCGCACATGGGGTATTGTTGCGACATGCCGCAGTTATTTCCCGATCCCGATACACGCGCTGGGAGCCCTTTGTATTAGCGTCTTACAATTAATTGCACGGCAGTTGAAGGGCAATTGGTTCTAACACACGATGGCCTTGGAGTTCCGCATCATCGAACTTGTAGAGCCTCGAGCGCGGCAGCGAATCTCCTTCTAAAAATCGTTGCAACCTTCACTATCCTGGCGTATTGTCCGACTTATCTCTCAACAGGGGGAATCCATCTGTCCCTTGTAGTAAAGTCGGCCGTCTATGGCGCGCTTCCGGGCGGGAACCCCGGCGCCGCGCAAGCCTTTAACGTAACAGGAAGCCTCCAGACGCACATCAACGACAATGCGGGCGTGGTGGCCATCAACAACAACAGCTTCGGCGACCCCTCTCCGAACAATCTGAAGCACTTCGGGGCCGTCGTCAACCGCAACGGGCACGACTTCTTCTTCGCTTGCCAGGAAAACCAGTCCATCGACTTCAACCATGGCGGCGGCGTCCATCGCACCGGAAATCTCGGTGTCAAAGCGGCTGTCTACGGCGCCCTGCCCGGCGGCGACCCAAGCGCGGCACAGGCCAGTGACGTAAGCGGTATTCTCCAGGCGTTCCTCAACATGGGAATCACCACCGTCGCCATCGACAATAACAGCTTTGGCGACCCCTCCTACGGCAACCAAAAGCACTTCATGGCCGTGGTGGACCGCGGAGGGCGCGAGCTTCACTTCGCCTGTGTGGAAGGTCAATCCATCAATTTTGAAAGCGGTGGCGAATAGCGTCAACCGCGTCTAGCAGATATGCATCCCATTTCGAGCTCCCCTGCTGGTTTCGCACTCCGGTCTCGGATGCGGAGCCAGCTTCGGACGCTCAGCCTGAATCCGTGGAATCCCAGGGGCTTGCGCACAATCCGGAGCTTCTGTCTGGACCGCAGATGCTGGTCAAAGCCGTGCCTTCGTGCGTTCGACTGACAAAGCGGAACCTAGCTGCGACGTCGTGCAACCAGCCGGAGTGTACTTACAAGGTGCGCCCTAATCGCAATGGGCTTGCGCCAGCCGCTCGGCAATGATGGCATACGCCGACGGGTTGAACGCCATTCCAATATGCGTGCTGGGGACCTCGAAATCGCATTTCGAATCGCCGGTGACGCAGCACTTCCAGTCCACCACTCCATCATGATGTGTATAGATGGCGGTTTGACAAATGCACTTCGGCATTCTGCGCTGCAACGAAGAAAGAAAATCGCAGGTGCATTTTCCCGTATAGCAGCTCGGCAGCACAGCGCGGCCATGCTCCTGAATGATGTGCATGCGTACCGTTTCGGCGGCACGCAGAATCGCCTTATGCATGACTAACCCGCGGAATGGCGATCCCAGGGTGATGACCGACGCGACTTGCTCGCTCCTTTGCGCAGCCGCCGAGCGCGCCAGGATGCCACCTAAACTGTGGCCGATCAGGTGGACCTTGCGGCCGGTCTCGGTCAGTGCCTTTTCTATGGTTCGATTGAGACGCGGTTTGACCAGCAGGTTGGGACACTCCGCATTGATACCGATCCCCGAGTAATAGGGCTGATATCCCATCCGGGCCAGCCACGCGTGCAACTCCATCAGGTAGCTGTCTGTGCCTAAGAAGCCGGGAATGATGACTACCGCGGAGCCATCGCCCCGAGGTACTCCCAAACCGTAATAAACCGGTGAAGCGTGCAGCAGAACCAGTTCCGCGGCGAACAGGGCTTCAGTCCACAACGTCAGTGAAGCTTCTCCCGAGGCCTGTGCGGGGCGGCATGTGCGCCGCGGCGCTTTTCTTGTTGCTTTCTTACCTACACTCCGTGTTCCTTTTCTCGTGTCTCCGGATCCCATGGCCCTCAACGTTTACAGGCAGCAATCTTGTGCGAATGGTATTGGGCCGGTCATATCGGTCCGACGGCCGGAGACAATAATACACAAGCGGACAAAAATCGGCGCAGCACTGTAGTGAATAACATCTTCAATAGTGCTGCGCCGTGGTGCTGCGCCTTGACCTATGATCAGGCAACGCCAGCTGTCGCAACTTCTTTCCTGGCGCGCGGGACGTGCTTTTTGACGTGCCGTGGCGCCGGCTTGGTTACATGCTTTGTGCGCTCAGTGGGCTTTAGCACGACTTCCATCAACGCCTTCTGGGCATTGACGTAGCTCTGGACTCCTTCGCGCGTCAGCTCCGCCAGGGGGACCGTCGGGAACTTCAGCAGCTCCATGGCCTTGCCGGCCGTTTTGACGTTGGCGCTCATCTGTTGCCCGGCTACGTCAAACAGCTTCTTCTGCGCGTCAACAAATGACTTGGTGGCTTCACGCGCCAGCTCGGACAGCTCGGCGGCCTTTACCTTTCTGGCAGCCTCGTGATGTTTACCCCCCGTGGCTTTCAAGGTTTCATCGGCAATGACATCCAGGAACTGTTTCTGGGCTTTGACGAATTTTTCCATGCCCTCGCGGGCGGCCTTGATCAGATGCTCGCTCTGATAGGGCTTGCCCGCCTTTGATGCCTCGAGCCAGTTATGCGTCTGCTCGTCGGTGATCTTTAGAAACTCCTGTTGCATGTCGATAAAGCTGTCCAGAGTGCGGCGAATCAGGTCGGTCAGCGCCTCAGCCGCGGGCCAGTTCCCCACGCGCTCCTTGACGCCGTTCAGGAGAATTTCGTTCTGCTGTTGCGCGAGCTCCAGCAGGATGGCCTGTCCCTCAATAAAATTGGCCATGCCCTCGCCTGCCATTTCGTTCAAAATTACCGTTGGTGAGTGCTCGGGATCGGAGAGATGCTGGCGCATGGCATGCATGACATTTGCGTTCTGCCGCATCACCAGATCGAGAAGAATTCGCTGAGTCGAGAAGAGGGTCTGAACCCCTTGCTGGGCCCAACCGGAGAGGAGAGTAACAAATGATGGCTCCCGAGGGTGGACTCGAGAGGCTTCGGATTTTACGGCTGCTGGCATAGGTTCAACCTCCCATATTATGCTGCATTGCAGCATCAAGTTAACTGTACAAATATAGGCGGCTTGTGTCAATATGCAATTGTCAATATGTGCAGCGCACACAAGAACTGAGTCCCAAAATGAACCCCGCCAAGATCGTCATCAAAAAGTATGGGAATCGCCGGCTGTACGACACGACGAACAGCCGCTACGTGAATCTCGATGAGATCGCGGCCCTCGTTCGTCAGGGCAAGGACGTTCAGGTCATCGACGCCAAGAGTGGCCGCGACCTGACGCGCGTCACCCTCACACAGATCATCACCGAGGACGTAAAAGACAAGCCCACGGGACTTCCCCTGGAATTGTTGCGTCAGTTGATTTTGGCGTCCGATCAGGTACGGCAGGAGTTCATGATGTGGTACCTGAAATCTGCGTTCGAAACGTACCAGCAGGTGCAGGACACCCTGCAGAACCGGTTGGGCGAAGTAGGGTCTGTCATCTTGTCGCCAGTTGAAACCATGAAGCGATTTCTCGGAGCGCCTCGTCCCGAGGCCGGCTCTGAAATCGATGCCCTGCGCGCGCGGGTCGCGGAATTGGAGGCGCTGGTAAAACGCGCTCCAAAGAAGCCGCCACCGCATAGCAAGCATTGACCATGCGGTAGTACCTGGGCTGGAAACCCGTCGCCATGGCAGAGGGTACGCGAAGCCTGGACTTTGACTTTATCGTTATCGGCTCCGGTTTTGGAGGCAGCGTTTCGGCGTTGCGGCTGGCGGAGAAAGGCTACCGCGTTGCCGTAATCGAAATGGGCCGCCGCTGGGCGGCCGGAGGATTTTCCCCGCACAAGCTGGTCGCTTCGGCGGTGGATCTGGCGTCCTTCCCTGGGTCTGCGCGGATTCTTCAACATGAGGTTTTTCCGGCACGCCACCATCTTTCACGGCTGTGCTGTGGGCGGCGGATCGATCACCTATGCGGCAACCTTACTCGTCCCCCCAGACAAGATTTGGGATAACGGATCGTGGGCCGGGCTCGCTGACTGGAAATCGGAGATGCCGCAGCACTACGCCACCGCGACGCGCATGCTCGGCGTGATGGAGAACAACATCCTGGGCCCTGCCGACTTGTTGCTGAAGAAGACGGCGGAGTCCTCGGGAGTTGGCCAGACCTTCTATCGCACGAAGGTCGCCATTCTGCAAGCGGCTGAGGGCGAGCCGCGCGGCGCAACTGTTTCCGATCCGTTCTTTGCCGGAGAGGGTCCGGAGCGATCGACTTGTATCGCCTGCGGTGGCTGCATGCTGGGCTGCCGCCATGGCGCAAAGAACACGCTCGATCTGAATTATCTCTACCTGGCCGAGAAACGCGGCGCGCAAGTCTTCCCCGAAACCCAGGTGGTCGACGTCAAGCCGCTCGCCGGAGCGGCCGATGGCAGTGCCGGCTATGAAATCCATACCGTGAAGTCGTTCGGATGGAGCCGGGCGCGTCGGCGCTTCACCAGCCGTGCTGTGGTTTTCAGCGCCTCGTCCCTCGGCACCATGCAGCTACTCTTCCACTTGAGAGACAAAGGTTCCCTGCCGGCGATTAGCAGGCAAGTGGGCAAGTATGTGCGCACGAACTCTGAGTCCCTGATCGGGGCTCGCATCCCGGATTGGCCCGAAGACCTGTCCCAGGGCGTGGCGATCGGTTCGGGCGTTTACATTGACGAGCACACCCATATTGAAGCGGTTCGTTATCCCCGCGGCTCCGATAGCATGAGCTTTCTGACAACCATTCTCACTGGAGGCCGGCCGGGGCGACGGCAGAATTGGCCTCTGGCTCCTGAGCTTGGTGTCGGCGCTACTGCGGTCGCCCGTCCGGACGTTTCGGCTGCTGCAACCTTTCGGCTTCGCGCAGCAGACGGTCATCCTTCTCTGCATGCAGGCGTTGGACGGACATATTGAAATGCGATGGAAGCGGCCCTGGTTCTGGCCGTTCCAAAAACGCCTTGTCAGTCGAGGACAGAAGGTTCCAACCTACATTCCTGAGGCCAACGAGTTTGCAAAGAAGTTCGCACAGCTCACCGGCGGTGCCGCCATGAGCATGCTGCCCGAGATTCTCTTCGACGTGCCGGGAACGGCGCACTGCATTGGAGGCTGCACCATCGCAGACGGCCCAGAGCGCGGCGTGGTCGACTCCCAGCATCGCGTCTTCGGCTACCAGAACTTGTACGTGTGCGATGGCTCGGTCATCGCCGCCAACCTCGGCGTTAACCCGAGCCTCACCATCACCGCTCTCGCCGAGCGAGCCATGAGCTTCATTCCCGCGAATGGCAAATACTAGGACGCCGCCCGGATTGGAGCAGGCGAATCTTTCT
>CAWAKG010000004.1:0-220504 GCA_963782505.1 uncultured Acidobacteriaceae bacterium
CAAGCGCAAGCTGGCCGTAATGACGAGCCGCTCGCTGGACGGTGAATATATCGCGCGCGTGATCGAGCGCTTCGGCGACGTTCCCATTCGCGGATCGAGCACGCGCGGCGGCCAGCGCGCGCTGCTCAGATGCAGACCTTTGTCAGCAACGGCGGCGGCGCGGCGTTCACCATCGATGGCCCACGCGGTCCGCGATACATCGCCAAGCGCGGTCCAATCCAACTGGCCAAGGCGACCGGAGTCGCTATCACGCCTTTCTATGTCGCCGTGGAAAAGAAGTGGGTACTCAGCTCGTGGGACCGTTTCGTCATCCCGATTCCATTCTCGAGAGCAGTGGTGCATGTCGCACCGAAGATCTACGTCCCCCGCGACGCCGACGAAGCCTTGCTCGAAGCCAAGTACCATGAGATGCAGTCGGCGTTGGAGCGCATTACCGAGCTCGCGGAAGCTTCCTTCGCGCGCTGACAACAATCACCACGGAGAGCACAGAGGGCACCGAGAAAGACCTATTCGTCATTTTGTGTTTCTCCGTGCGCCTCGGTGGTGAACAGCCTTTTTCTGTTCAGACGGGTCGCGATTGACACCGGCCACTGCTGCCAGTACAGTCATGTTTTCATCCTGAGCAAATTTCTGCTCGGGACGTTCCTTGCAAACATTTGGTTCGCGCGTTCTGCCCGCTCGGGTGGAACTGGGAAGCCGGGTGCAATTCCCGCGCTGCCGCGCAACTGTAAGCGAGCTTTGACGGACAGCCACTGTGAAAACGGGAAGGCCTTCGTCGCTGTCGCGATTTCGATCGCAACTCGCAAGCCAGGAGACCGGCGCGAACTGTTGACTAACCCCTTTCGCGTGCAAAGGAGGAGGCCTTGTTCCGCATTCGCGTCGTTCTCGTTTCGCTGCTGCTCTGCGCCGCCGCGCAGGCCGGTGACCTCAAAATCACCGTCCAAAGTCCCCTGGGCGACCATGTCTCAGGCGTGCAGGTGAGCCTGTTCCGCGCCAGCGACAATGCCGGTGTCGCCGTACTAACCACCGGAGGCGACGGCAGCGTCACCTTCCAGCGCCTTGCCAACGGCGATTATCGCGCCGTGATTCTGGCTCCTGGCTTCGCCCAGCAATCGGAACAGTTTACGGTTCCTGCAACTGAAGCGCTCGCTGTGAAGCTCAAGCTGGCGACGACGCCGCTGACGGTGGTGGTTTCGGCGGCCGCGACGCCGACCACCGTCGAACAGTCAGCGACTTCCGTCGATTTCCTCAGCAGTGACCAACTTACGCTGCTCAACCCCGTGTCCGCGAGCGACGCCCTCAGCTACATGCCGGGAGCCATCGTCAACACCGCTGGCCAGCGCGGGGGCCTGGCGTCGCTGTTTGTGCGCGGCGGCGACTCCGATTACAACAAGGTGATCATCGACGGCGTGCCGGTCAACGAGCCCGGCGGCACTTTCGACTTTGGCGTCGTTCCCATGGACAACGTTGAACGAGTGGAGATGGTGCGCGGTCCGGAAAGTACGATCTACGGCTCCGACGCCATGACCAGCACGGTGCAGTTGTGGACGGCCACCGGCGACACGCGCACGCCGGAGATCCAGTTCGGCGCCGACGGCGGAAACTACTCGACCGCCAACGGTTACGCGTCGATTTCGGGTGCGCGTGGCATCTTCGACTACAACGCCTTCGCCGACGAATTCACCACGCAGGGGCAGGGCATCAACGACTATTATTCCAATGCTTTGCAGGGCGGCAACGTCGGAGTTCGCCTGTCCGACAATGTGGCATTTCGCTTCCGCCTGCGCCATTCGAACAGCTTTACCGGCATACCCTCGGACTGGTGGTTTAACGGCAATCCTGTGCTGCCGCCGGATTCGGACCAGTGGGCGCACCAGAACAACTTTCTCGCCAGCGCAGCTCTAACCATCACCGGACCGGGCTCGTGGCAGCACCAGATCAGCGGCTTCGAGTACAACCATCTGCGGACCAACACCGATACCTACGAAGATCCGGGCCGCCCCTATGATTCGCCCTTCTACAACGACGCGCGTTACAACACCGCGGGATTTTCCTATCAGGGAACCTGGGCGCCGCGCAGTTGGGCGCTAACGACGATTGGCGACACCTTTGAGGACGAGAACGGCAACATCCTCAGCACCACGCCGGCACCCGACGCGACGTACAGCTTCACCCACGGCCTGCGTATCAACAACTACCTGTTTGCGCAGGAGAACATCGTCTGGAAACGGACCACCGTGCTGGCGGGGTTGGCGTGGGTGCACAACGCCAGCTTCGGCAATCGCGCCGTACCGCGCGTATCAGGATCGGTGTTGGTATGGAACGGCAATCACACCCTCAGCGGCACGCGGCTGCGCGCGGCCTATGCACAGGGCATCAAGGAGCCGAGCTTCGAGGAGTCGTTCGGTATCGCCGGAACTTATCCCGTGCTGCCCAATCCCAATCTGAAGGCGGAGGAGAACTACGCGGTTGAAGCTGGATTCGATCAGTCGCTATTCAGCAACCGGATGTCGCTTACCGCGATTTACTTTCACAACTCCTTCCGCGACCAGATCGAGTATCAGTTCAACGACATCGACTTCACCAGCCAGTACGTGAACATCAACCGCTCGTTTGCCCAGGGCGCGGAAGTCGAGTTGCGCGGGCAGATCGTCAATCGCCTGCTGCTGACGGCGGCTTACACCTACACTTCGACGCAGATCACGCAAGCGCCGCCGTGCGATCCGCTCAATGGCTGCGATCCGCGCATCTATGGCGTGGGCGCTCCGCTGCTGCGGCGGCCGAAGCAGGCAGGTACGGTGCTGCTCAGCTATACCAAGCCGAAGTGGGGAGCCAGCACGGGCGTTGTGGCTGTCGGACGGCGGCCCGATTCCGACTTCCTGTACGGATACATTCCCCCTATTTATTACGCTGCAGGATACGCGCGCGTGGACCTTGGCGGGTGGTACAGCTTCACCAATCACATCACTGCCTACGCCAACCTCAACAACGCGTTCGATAACCACTACAACGAGGTGTTGGGATATCCGGCGCTGGGGATCGCGGTGCGCGCGGGACTGCGGTTCAGGTTTGGAGGAGAGTGAAGGGAAAGTTGTCAGTTGCCGACCCGTAATTGGCAGACTGGCCGAGGGCACATGACAACTGACAACCGGCCACTGACAACTGATTACTCTTCCCCTGCGGCCACGTGGTTGTGGTACTTCAGGCGAATCTCCTGCAGCTTGGCGAGGTGCTTGCCGCTCAGCGGCTCTTGCCGGCCGAGCATGTGCGTAACCAGGGCAATCTTGGCGTAGTGTTCCACCGTCTCCATGTTCATGAAAGCAGTGAGCAGGTCTTCGCCGTACGTCACCACACCGTGGTTGGCCATGAGGATGGCCTGATGGTCGGGAATCAGCGGGGCCAGCGCCTCGGCCAACTCAATCGTCCCAGGTGTGCCGTACCGTGCCAAGGGCACCGAGCCCAACGTCACCACGATCTCCGAGCAGAGCGCGGTGTCGAGCGGAATTCCCGCGGCGGCGAACCCGGTTGCTGTGGGAGGATGCGCATGCACCACAGCATTCACGTCTGGCCGCATGCGGTAGATGAACAGGTGCATCGCGATCTCGCTTGAAACCTCACGCCGGCCGCTGACCTTTCGGCCATGCTCATCGACAATCACCAGGTCGTCGGCTTCCATCATGCCCTTGCTCATCAGCGTGGGCGTGCAGAGTACGGCCCCGTCCGTCATGCGTACGGAGAGATTGCCGTCGGTGGCCGCCACCATACCGTACTGGTGAAGCAGTTTGCCGAAGCGGACAATATCTTTGCGATGCTGTTCGGTCGCTGTCACAGAGTACTGCCGCGCTGGCAGGCTTCCGCCTACCCTCAGTTTGCCTATCGTATCGCATCTGCCAGCGGCGGCAAAGCCGGGATGAGACGCCTGCCGGACGGCAACTCGGGCATAATCGCTCTGTGCTGGTTTCCGAGTTCGACTACCACTTGCCTGAGGAGTTGATAGCCAAGCAGCCGCCGGTGGACCGTGCCCAGGCGCGCATGCTGCACCTGCGGCGCGACAGCCGGAGGCTGGAAGACCGCAGCTTTCGCGAGTTCCCTGAGCTCCTGCGGCCGGATGACCTGCTGGTGTTGAACAACAGCCGGGTGCTGCCGGCGCGGCTATTTGGACATCGTAGCGGCTCGCGCGCGCAGCAGGTCTCGGCGGCCAATCCGGCGACGCGCGAGTTTCTCCGCGGCAAGGTGGAGGTGCTGCTGACGAAACAGCTCTCGACCTCGCCGCAGGAGTGGGAGGCCCTGGTGCATCCGGGGCGCAAGCTTGGCGTGGGCGAACGCATTTATTTTGGCGATGCCGCGAGCGAGCAATCACACGAACTGGCGGCGGAGATCGTCGATCGCGGCAGCTTTGGGGAGCGGCGGCTGCGCTTCGATCCGGTCGACGATTTCTTCGCCGTGCTGAACCGCATCGGGCACATTCCGCTGCCGCCGTACATCGATCGCCCCGACACAGAAACCGATCGCGTGCAATACCAGACGGTATATGCGAAGCCGCCCGGCTCGGTTGCCGCTCCGACAGCAGGCCTGCATTTTACGCCGCAGATCCTGGATCGCATTCGCGGGCTTGGAATCGAGATCGCCGAAGTTACGCTGCACGTGGGATTAGGGACCTTCCAGCCGGTACGCGAGGAAGTGGTCGAAGCCAACAGGCTGCATCGCGAGTGGTATGAGATTTCTGTCGATGCTGCGGCCAAGATTCAGGGGGCACGAGACGCAGGACGACGCATCGTCGCCATCGGCACCACTAGCGTTCGCACCCTGGAATATGCGGCGTTCCGGGCAGAAGATGGCCGCATCGGTGCCCAACGCGGCGAAGCCGACATCTTTATCTACCCCGGATTCGCATTTCGGCTGGTCGGCGCCATGCTGACAAACTTCCACCTGCCGAAATCTACCTTAATCATGCTGGTATCGGCCTTCGCCGGACGCGAGCAAACCTTGACAGCCTATAAATACGCCGTACAAGAGACATATAGATTCTATTCGTATGGCGATTGCATGTTTATAGAGTGACAATAACTGTCATCCTACTTAGCAGGAAAATAGCGGGAGATTTCCTGGAGCAAACTACCGGGATGCGGTGTCTACTTCCGCAGGGTTTTATAGCGGAGGCCACCAATGTTTGAAAGCGCCTTGATCGAATCCTCGGCCAGTAGTCCGCACGGAAGTTCCCTTTGGACGAAGGGATTGTCACTCGCACTGGAACTGTCACTGGTTGGCCTGGCAGTCCTCGCGCCATTGCTTTATACCGAGGCGCTGCCGAAGCATGTCTTATCGGACATCATCGCCGTTCCCGCGGCACCGCCGCCCGCTCCCACACCCCGCACGCCGACTGTTGCCACACACACGCAGATTCGCAGTGAACTCAATGACGGCCGTGTATCGCTGCCGAGCATGATCCCGCGCCGCGTCAAACAGATTCATGATGAAGCGGAGCGATCTGGCGAGAGTTCCGGAAGAGTTAATGGTGTCCCCTTTGGTGTGCCGGGCGGCACCGGCGCCGGCGACGCGACCATTGCCAGCTTGATTCGTAGCTTGCCGGCCACTCTACCGAAAAGCGTCGCGCCACACAACGTGCGTATCTCGTCGGGCGTGGCGCAGGGGCTGCTGATCCATGAGGTGCGCCCCACGTATCCATCGCTGGCTCGCAGTGCGCGCGTTCAGGGTATAGTCATACTCCAGGCAACGATTGGGAAGGACGGGACGATTCAGAATCTCCGCTTACTTAGCGGACACCCGTTGCTGAGTCAGGCCGCCATAGATGCAGTTCGCCAGTGGCGCTACCGTCCCTACCAGTTGAACAACGAGCCCGTCGAAGTAGATACGACGATTCAAGTTAATTTCACGCTCAACGGGGCGAATTAGATAGCGGTTCGCATCTTACGTTTCCATATTCACGTCCTTCCGGTCATAGCTTGTCGCGGAGAGTTCGAAAAAGGTGGGGCGCAAGTCACCGCGATCTCTGCTCCCCACCAAGGGCCACCCAAATGGAGGTGGGCTTGGGTGGAACTGCGCGCCACTACAACTTGAGGAAGCTCTGTCTCACGCCGCCGCGGCTGGCCGGGTTAAAATCCGCGCACTTGCCGAACCGGAAAGCTGCAGAGGATGGCTCCGCCGGATTCACGCGGGAGACCCAGACTCTTCCTGAAGCCGGGCGAGTTGTCCCGGCTGGTGGCTCCAAGGGGTCGGTCTGGGTTCTTCATTTACCATCCTCTGTTGCTTCTCGGGAAGCTATGCTTCCCGGCGGGCGGTCGGGGTTGTGACCGATTTCCCGCTCCGTGGCGTACACAATGCGGCACGTTGGTCGGCGGATCAATGCCCGCGCGATTACTTGTGGATACGCTTCGGGTAACCGCGTAAGTTAAGGGAGGACTTGAGGGTTGCCAGCCTCGATAACCGGACCCGAGGTCTGGAAAACGGAGAAACAGACTATAATTCCGGTCAATCTCATCCACCGAGTGCAATTTCCCGAATGAGCGCCACGCACAGACTTCTGAAATTCGGCGTCTTCGAGCTCAACCTTGACACCGAAGAACTGCGCAAATTCGGAACGCCCATCAAGCTGCGGCCGCAGCCTTTTCGGCTACTAGCCTTGCTGGCCAGCTGCTCGGGCCAGGTTATCACCCGTGAGGAGATCAAAGAGCAGCTCTGGGGCGAGGACACCTACGTCGACTTTGAACACGGGATGAACAAATGCATCAAGCAGATCCGGACCGCGCTCAGCGACGACGCCAACAAACCGGTATACATCGAGACCGTTCCGCGTCATGGATACCGCTTCCTGGCGCCTGTCGTTGCCAAGACCGTGCTTGCGCCTCCGCCGCGCGTCAAGGAGTCCAGCTCCGGCATTCCTGCCGACCTCGCCGAGATGATTCGTGCGCGCCTGGCCGCAAGAAAGAGCGGTGCTGTGGCGACGCAATCGACCGTGGCCGAAGGAACCTCCGTGGTTGTTGATTCGCCTGCAGCCGATCCGCCGGTCGCTGATCCTCCTATTCCTGTTCCGCCAGCGCGAACGCGTGACTCGCGCTGGATTATCCTGCTCGCTGCGATCGTCGTCGGGCTCCTCGCCGCCTCGCTCTACTGGTACTTCCGCTAAGCTCGCGCTCCGCAGCTATTTCTGGCTTTTCCTCCGGACCCTACAATATCCGCACTCACTCATTCGTCTACAGCAGTGGATGACGCGAGCAGCAAGCCTGGAGCGCATGGCACTCGAACAGGACCAGCGAATCACCGAAGTGGTCGAGCGCGAGCGGTCGCGTCTCGGCAGCTTCATTGGCCGGCGCGTTCCGGACCCGCGCGACGCCGAAGACATCCTGCAAGACGTCTTCTCCGCGCTGGTCGAGGCCAACCGCCTGTTCATGCCCATCGAGCACGTAACCGGCTGGCTGTTCACTGTCGCGCGCAATCGCATCACCGACCTCTTCCGCAAGAAGCGGCCGGAAAGCTTCGCCGACCAGGCGACGGCCGACGACCAAGGCGAGCTTGTTCCGTTTGAGGACTTGCTGCCTTCACCCGACGCAGGCCCAGATGCGGCTTATGCGCGCAGCGTGCTGCTCGATGAGCTGGAGCTGGCGCTCGACGAATTGCCCGCCGAGCAGCGCGAAGCATTCATCGCGCACGAGCTTGAAGGCCGCAGCTTCAAGGAGCTCGCTGCCGAAAGCGGTGTGAGCATCAACACGCTGCTCGCGCGCAAACGCTATGCGGTGCTGCATCTGCGCAAGCGGCTGCAAAGCATCTACGACGAATTTTTGAAGTGAGGAAGGAAGATCAGAATGAATCGGCGAAAGAAAATGTTCCTTATCGCTCCGTTTGCAATCGTGGGGATTGCGCTGTTCATCGTCATCGGCAGCGCGCTGGTGATGTACCTGTGGAACTGGCTGCTGCCCCCGCTGTTCGGCTGGCACACCATCACCCTGTGGCAGGCCTTCGGATTGCTCGTGCTGTGCCGCATTCTCTTTGGCAGCCATGGCTGGCGGGGCGGGCATCGCGCCGGCGTGCGCGAGCGCATGCGTGAGCGCATGGCGGGGCGCTGGCAGCACATGACGCCCGAGCAACGCGAGAAGATGCGCAAGCGCTGGGCCACGGTCTGCGGCTTCGAGCCGCCGGAAGATCAGACCCCGGCAAGTGAATCATGACGCTCGCAGCTACCAGTGACTAGCGACTAGTTACCAGTTATTAAACGACTAGTCGCTAGTTGCTAATTGCCAGTTGCTGATATACCCCTCCCCCCTGGGTATACCTAAAATCTTGAAAATAATAAGCCGCCTGAAAAACTTTCCCGCAAAATCTTGAGCCCATTGTACTTGGAGGCAAAATCTTCAGGAATAATGGTTTAGCTTGATTCATTGCACTAGAATCTATGCAATTCGCGGCAGCCTATTAACCGATCTAATAACAGTCACATCGCGTGGACTCGCACTCCCTGAGCGATGCACTTCTGGCCAAGAGCTAGGAGCCAAAGGCCAAAAACCCGGATGCCACTGACCTATCAAAGAACCAATTCTGCCGCCTCCAGCGAGCCGGAGCAGCCGTGACACACGGCAACGCCGTGCCCACAAGCGATAAGTAGCACGCGGCGGATGAGCGCGCAAGTTACGAAAGTCGTAGGGTGGGTTTCGACTTGGAATCGCAGGATTCGATGGAGTCGGTGGGCATGGAGTTTCCGGGTAAGAATGCTACACCCAGGTTAGGCCGACTGGAGGCCGAACCCTTCGACAACCTCTCGACAACCTGGGGGCGGGGCACCGAGACACGTGGCGTATCATTGGACTATGAATCTTCAGTTCACCGCCGTTTTTCGCCGCGTTCCGGAAGGCTATATCGGCTTCGTCGAGGAACTGCCCGGTGCGAATACTCAGGGTGCAACCCTGGAAGAAGCACGCGCCAACCTGCATGAGGCCGTCTCGCTCGTGCTGGAAGCCAACCGGGCGCTGGCCCAGGAAGCGGCTGCGAGCGGTGAAGTGATTCGGGAGCCCTTCCAGATCAGCGCGTGAAACGCCGCGAACTCGTCCAGCACCTGACGCAACATGGATGCGAACTGTTGCGCGAAGGGGCAAATCACTCCATCTATGTAAACCGCGCAGCAGCAAAGACCTCGGCAGTACCCCGCCACACCGAGATCAACGATTACCTTGCCAAGAAAATCTGTAGAGACTTGGGCGTTCCGTCTGTGTAGGAGCCCAGGTTAGCCAAACCGATGGCCGGACCTTTCGACAGGCTCCGGGCTGCTCAAGGGCACGCAGATGCGGCCCAGTCGGAGTGGCATCCCGTGCCTCCGTGGAGCAGCAGCAGTGGCCCCGCCGCCCCGCGCGGCTCGTAGAAGAGGGAGACACCGTTGAGGGGGACGGCGCGGTCAAAGGCTGCGCCCTCGACCTTTCGTCCGCCTGGCCTCGATCGATTTGCTCCTCCCACTACAGGAACCTCAGCAGTAGCATATTCCCATTTCGGTGTCGTCCAACGCCCTTGGGTTCAGAGTGCACTATGGCAGCCAAGGAACTTACGGTGTGGCATCTGGATTGCCAGTGTTTCAGTTGTGGATAACTCCGAGAAGTTAACCTTGCAACCGCAACTGCCCTTCGCTAAGCTCAGCCTAGTTCCGATTCCTCGGGAAATTTCCTCAGTCGACCAGATGTTTGAAGAGTTTACGACTATTGACCTGTTCTGCGGTGCCGGCGGGATAACGGAGGGGTTCCGTCAGGCAGGCTTCAACTGCCTGTATGCAAACGACATCAACCAAGCAGCGATTCAGACGTTCCAGACCAACCATCCACAGGTTTGGTCGCAGTGTGCGCGCATAGAGGACGTCGACGCAACCAAGATTCGGCGGAAGCTTGGTCTGAGAAAAGGAGAGCTGTCTGTTCTCGCCGGCGGGCCACCTTGCCAAGGGTTTTCGATCAACGCACCCGAGCGATTCTTAGAAGACCCTCGTAATTCTCTATTCCGACACTATTTGAGATTTCTCGATGAATTTCAGCCGCAGGCGATCTTTTTCGAGAATGTTCCCGGCATGCTGTCGCTCGCAGACGGACTGGTCTTTCAGCAAATACTCTTTGAACTTCGGCAGCATGGGTATCACGTTACTCCAAAGATTCTTTTCGCCGCTCACTATGGAGTGCCGCAAGAACGTTGGCGTCTCATCATCTTGGGCTCACGAAAGGCGCCCGCACCGGCGCCGCCGTTCCCCACCCACTACGCCGAGGGGCGGGCTAACTTCCGAGGAGGGCGCACGATGATCTTTAAGCTCTCCCCAGCAGAGAAGAGGCACCTCAAACCAGCGGTGACCGTGCGGGACGCGATTAGCGATCTTCCGGTACTCAAGATGGGCGAAGGAGCCGAGGTCATCGAATACATAGGAGCAGCGCAGACTCCGTATGCGCGCATGATGCGCAATGGAAACAAGGCCACATACAACCATTACGCAGCCTTGTTGGCACCGCAAAATGTCGAGCGCCTGAAATACATCAAACCCGGCGGATCGTGGCGAGACATTCCTCACCGGCTTCTACCAGCGGGAATGCAAAGGGCGCGCCGATCGGATCATACAAAGCGCTACGGGCGACTGCGCAACGATGGCTTGGCAGCTACGATTATGACAAAATGCGACCCGCACTGGGGCCCGGTGTTTTTGCCGGACCAAGACCGATCGCTAACAGTGCGAGAAGCTGCGCGTATTCAGTCATTCCCCGACACTTATCGGTTCATCGGCTCGCGCGTTGCCCAGTACGAGCAAGTCGGCAATGCTGTGCCAGTTCTGCTGGCAAGGGCTGTCGCTGAGAGCTTGGTTCTTCACCTGTCTGGCCTCGCGCCAGGAGCCGCTTGTGGCAACTAAGATTGTCGAGTTGTTTGGCTACTCACCGACTGACAGGTCGAATATTGCAGCGGAATATCGTAAAGGTCTGCAATGTCCTTTTTTGCGCGAAGGCTGTCTCAAGACTCTGAGCGACGGCACAATCAGCGGCGTCTGCACGGTGCGCCAAACTCAATCCGGTCCGGTCATCTGCTGTCCAATCAGGCTCTACGCTCACGATTACCGCATTCTCTCTGATGTCTCAACCGCAGCATTCGGCCCAGGCACACGCCTGATCCCTAGCCAAACGGTAAGTCAGTTTGAGCACGACGGTAGATACGTTGCGGTGTTTGGAAAAAGATGGGGAAAGGAACTGCGGTTGCCGAACCGAGGTGGTCGAGGCTACTTCGTAGACTGGATACTCGCACGGATCGATGTGACGGGTCAACTCGCCGAATTTGTGGCGGTTGAAGTTCAAGCCATCGATACAACCGGCAACTATCGATCCGAGCGGGAGGCATACCTTCGTGGAGAGGCGCACGAGCGATACAGCAAAGCCGGAATCAACTGGGAGAATGTTAGCAAGCGTATCCTACCGCAAATCATCTACAAAGGGCATGTACTGAGGTTGGAGCGGTTGTGCCCGAAGGGGCTATTCTTTATTTGTCCGGCTCCCGTCTATCAACGCATTCGAGAACGTTTAGGCGGCGACCTTCGTGAGTACCAGCCGCATCCTGGGTCGTTGACTTTTAGGTGGTACAACATCGGCGAGGCAACACCTGAAGGGCAAATCAGAGATTTGGTAGACGTGGGCTCGTATACAACAACTATCGATCAGGTCGCCTTGGCGTTTACATCGCCGTCGAACTTGCCCCCGGCTGGTGTCTACGAGGAGGCAATAAGAGCGGAACTAGATGCCGGAAAGCAAGATGGCCGACCTATACAGCCGCGATAAACGCAGTGAGATCATGTCTCACATTCGAAGCAGCGGAACCAAACCTGAACAACGTTTAGGTCACATTTTGCGCACTATGGTTGGTAGGCGGAAATTGCTGTTCAACGTCCGTGAACTGCCCGGTTGTCCCGACGTAGTAATCCCCTCGATTCGCGTCGCCGTTTTCGCTGACGGCTGCTTCTATCATGGCTGTCCTAGGCATGGACACATACCCAAGTCCAATCGATCATACTGGTTCCCAAAACTGGAAAGAAATCGCCGCAGAGATGCCGCTTACACTCGGCGGCTTCGCCGAATGGGCTTTGGCGTCTGGCGAGTCTGGGAGCACGACCTGAAGTCTATTTCGATCGACGACTTACAACGTAGACTCGGTCGACTGTTTCGCAAGAGAATCACAACTGATCTCGCCGCGGTATCGGGTCAGGGCAAGTAGCCCAAGCTTTTGTTTTTACACCCCGACCTTTGTCGTGCCCGTCCTTAGTGTCCTTTCTGGACGACAGGGCGAAAGAAGATCGTCGGATCTCCCCTCCCGACTCCGCCAGGTCCGCGATGCGTGGCGAAGTGCGGGAGGTCTCTGAGCGCCACATAGTTTGTCTCCCAGCCTGTCCCCGAAGTGGGGACAAGGCTGGGGCATCTGGCTGGCGGCAGTTCGGCGCGGCTGAAAGCCGCGCCCTTTCAAAGCTGCCGCCCCTGAAGGGGCTCAGGGTCGTCAATAATGGGGCGCTGTTCCGGCACGACTCGAAGTCGTCCCCTGACGCGAAGCTTCGCCATGGCTGCCGCCTTCTGATCCTTGTTGATCCGCGGTTGATGTTCTGCCGCCCCTAAAGGGGCTCAGGATTTTGCGGGCTGCTCTCGGCACGGCTGGAAAGCCGTGCCCTGATACAAAGCTCTCTCGGGATGAAGCTTTCCTGCACGCCTCGAAAGCCGGGCCCTGTTACAAAGCTCCCTCGGGATGAAGGTTTCATGCACGCCTTGAAGCCGGGCCCTGATACAGAGCTCTCTCGGGATGAGGCTTTCATGCACGCCTGGAAAGCCCTGCCCTGAGGTGAAGCTTCGCCATGACCGACGCCTTCTGTCCGCGTGCTCCGCGCAAATCCGCGGTTGATGTTCTTCCGATCCAGCGGCCAAGCGCGTAGCCGCTATTGGTCGGAGCGGTCGGGATGGAGCTTCCAGTCGTCGTCGTCCACTTCTCTCCAGCGGCGCGGGTTAAGGTTGGCCGCGGCACGGCAGGCAACTTCGGCGGCTTCGCGCGCTATCTCCAAGTTGTCGAACTCAAACTGGCCATCGACGTGGGCGGTATTGCTGAGCACAACCTTGTTTCCGTTACCTTCTTCCATGATTACGCGTACGATGAACGACATACTTTCTCCTGTGTCTGCGGCGCTGCGGACTTTGCCAACGGCGCTCACTTATACCCTTTGTAGCACCGTTGCAGCCAAGCCGATGTGGCGGGGCTCACATCGGGCGGTGATAAAGGAATGCGTACCGCGGTCTACAGTACAATCGGCCTGAGTGATGGCGACAGGGACCCGGGGATAGAAGCGCGATCTCATTACCGAGGAAGGCTCAAAAAATGCGCGTATTCGTGGGAGGATCGCTGAAGGAGATTCCGCGCGAGCAGGAGTTATGCCAGCAGTTCGCGGCCGCGCTGGGAACGGAGATTGTCCGGCAGGGGCACGTGCTGCTCAATGGTTGCCGTGGCTCGCTGGACGAGAAGGTAGCCGGGGCGGCACACGAATGGCTGGCCAGCAACGGCAAAGATCCCTACCAACTCATCATCGGCTATTGCGCGAAGGACTGCGTACCGGCGCACGGCTACGGAAGGGTCCGGCAGTCGGCGCTCTCCGACTGGCAGATGAACCACCGCGAGCTGCGCGTCCCGGAACAGATCGAGCTGGCGGATGTAACCGTCTTTATCGCCGGCCATGATGGGACGTTCTGGGCAAAGAACTGGGCGTTCTACGCCCGCAAGCCCATCCTGGGAGTGCCGCGCTTCGGGGGCGCCGGCGAGGCCATCTACGAACAGGAGTTGGAGCGCCTGCGGGAGGAGTCGCCCAGTACGGCCGAAGATTACGAGACGCTCAACCAGCTATCGACCGACGTCGCACGGTATGCCAAGGAAGCGGTCGCGCTGGCCGAGCGCATGGCGTCGCCACGCAGCGTCTTTACCATCATGTCGTTCAAGAAAGAGTTTCGCGACGTGTACAACTCGTTCCAAGAGGTGTGCAAGGAGTTCGATTTCGAGGCGGTGCGGACTGACGAGTCCGGGTCGCTGGATCGGATTGTGCCGCGGGTGGAGAAAGGCATCAAGGAATCGGCCTTCGTGATAGCGGATGTAACCGAGTTGAGCCCGAACGTCTTCTACGAACTGGGATACGCGAGAGGCCAGGGCAAGAATGTGATCCTGTGCGCCCGCAGCGGCACCACGCGCGCCTTCGATGTTGCGGACATTCCCACCATCGATTGGGAAAACCAGGACGAACTGAAAGACGGGCTGCGAAAGTGCATCGAGAACATCAAGCAGAAGTACGGGCGAACATAAGATCAACCGCGCGGATTGACGCGGATGAACGCGGAGAGAGGATTACTTATGAGCTGTCATCCTGAGAGGGATATCCGCCAAAGGGGTTCTGGTTTGATAGTTAATTTTGCCGGAAAAGGAAACGGCCACCAAGATTTCTCTTGATGGCCGTTATTTATGTCGGCGACGACCCTTCGACTGCGCTCAGGGCAGGCTCTACTCTCCCACACACTTTCGCGGACGGACGGGCACTAAGTCGGAATGCGCTCCGCGGGTTTCAACCTGGGGAGACGACTCACCAATTTCCCCGACCTGCTCTGTGCCAGGCGCAGCTCATAGATGCTTTGCAGGTTGAGCCAGAATTCGGGAGCTGTGCCGAAGTAGTGCCCCAAGCGCAGCGCGGTGTCACCGGTGATCGAGCGCTGGCCGTGCAGGATGGCGGTTATGCGGTTGGTGGGCACGTCCAGGTTACGCGCCAGCTCGGCGGCGCTCATGCCCAGTTCTTTGAGCTCTTCAGCCAGATGTTCGCCGGGATGGATAACTCTAATAGCCACACATTTCTCCTAGTGATAATCCACAATCTCGACGTTCGACGGGCCTGGGTCTCCGTCACGCCACTCGAAACAGATGCGCCAACGATCATTGATGCGGATGCTGAGCTGCCCTTTGCGATCTCCCGCGAGCGCCTCCAGACGGTTGCCGGGCAATGCGGCCAGATCGCGGAGGGAAGTTGCTGCATCCAGCCGATCCAGCTTGAGTTGCGCTGAGCGTTCGATTGCGGCGAACGCCTTTACTCGCTTGCCTGTGCGAAGTCGCGCGTGCGCTTGTCGCGATAGCTGACTATCACCAGCTAGAATAGCGCGATGTTACGCCTTACGTAAAGCGTGATGACTCGAGCGTTCGAGGCTAAGCTGCAAGATGGGACAAAAGGAAACGGCCATCTGAATTGCTCCAGATGGCCGTTATTTATGTCGGCGACGACCTACTCTCCCACACACTTTCGCGCGCAGTACAATCGGCCCTGCGGGACTTAACTTCCGTGTTACTTACATCCGTTACAAGCGCGGTGGCAAACCCACCCTTGCCGTGGGGCCCCACAGTTCCCCGCCATCAACCGAGAGAAAACTAGCCTTGCGGACAAGATTCCGTTTCGCCAGTTCCTTCAGCAAATCGGTAGTACGAGGTCCGGGTAGCCGAGCCAATCTCGCGATCGTCTCGGTTTTTCGCCAGCGGTATTTTTCACTGAATAAAGCACGGTATACTACTTCCTCGTCGCCGCTACCAAACTGAACGGGTTCGTGGGTTCTCGGCCAGTTATCAGTCGCGAGCCTTAACACGTGGGTGGTCTTGGTATGCGACCCATCTTGCCATTCTACGTCTATCCTAATTGTGAAACCGCCCCAGCCGTTGCTAAAAAGGGCGAAGCGAGTCGAACGGTCCCGAACGAGCCGTATGGGATCGGTAAATGTTGGGTGTAGCGTGTATTCGACTGACGCGATTCGGTTCAAGACCGTCGCATCGCCATCAAGAAAAACGCACCACTCGTACCAGTCATCCGCGTGCTTCTTGCCGACCAGCATCGAATAGTCACGGAATTTTAGTTCATTGTTCATCTGAGTCTTCAGCGTACGCCTGGAGAACAGACGCTCTGCCCTCGGGCCATGATAGCTGTAAGAGTTTTTCAAAAATGAAAAATCTGCGAACTTTCCATTGAAAACCTTTCTTGTCTTTCAACAGCAACTCCATCGAACCTTGGTTCGGCAGCCTAGTGAGTACGTCGGGTGCGATCTCTACTCTGAAGCTAGGCCCCGTCATGCTCGGAACGAGCGTCACCTGCTCTTTGATCTTGGCACATATGATGAAGCATCCTGCCTCATCCCATTCGATGTTTGCGAGAAGGGACTCTGACATGTCCTCAGGGGGGCCGACGAGCAACTCGTATCGCGAACGCTTTGAATTGCTGTCCGATCGTGACTTGATGAGGTCGTCAACCCGCCCTGAATACACGAGTAGCGCGACGATTACCACAAGAAGGAACATCAAGACGATCATGCCTATGACAAGATAGGTACGATCGGGCCCAGCCTCCAGAGATGCGACAACGCCGAATACCACCTCGACGACTAAGACGACTAAAGAGAAAAAGCCGAGGGGGGTTTGAACTGTTTGAAGAACAGACACACGGTCACGAGGTTCGTGACGTGCTGGAATCCCGCGTGGCATGATCTGCGCGATGATATCGCGCAATACAGCACTTTGTAAAACGGAAACGGCCCCATGTTATTCACATGAGGCCGTTATTTATGTCGGCGACGACCTACTCTCCCACACACTTTCGCGTGCAGTACAATCGGCCCTGCGGGGCTTAACTTCCGTGTTCGGGATGGGAACGGGTGTTTCCCCCGCGGTAAAATCACCGGCTTCTTTGACGTGGGCCTGCCTGCGGCGGGCCGCTCGGTCCCAGGCGTGGGTTGCACGCAGGACCTGTTACGTCGATGTCGAAAGAACTGTGGCTCTTGGCCTTTGGCTCTTAGCTCTTGGCCAGAGGCTAAAAGCCAATAGCCAAAAGCGGATTCCTCACAACTGAACAGCACTGAGTAAAAGACGAGTGGGTCTCTGAAAGACGTCTTGCAAAGACCCTACGGGCGCTTTCCGGCAGTTTCTCCGGACTAAACCATTCCTTGCCAAGTTCTGCGTGGAATGGGAAGTTCATGCGCCGAGTAAATTTTATGGTCAAGCCGAACGGGCGATTAGTACTGGTAAGCTTCACACATTGCTGCGCTTTCACATCCAGCCTATCAAACACGTAGTCTTCGTGTGCCCTTCTTTACCCTTTTGGGTTGGGAGATCTCATCTTGAGGTGTGCTTCACGCTTATATGCATTCAGCGTTTATCACAACCGAACTTCGCTACCCAGCCGTGCCACTGGCGTGACAGCTGGAACACAAGAGGTTCGTCCATCCCGGTCCTCTCGTACTAAGGACAGGTCCTCGCAAATCTCCTACGCCCACATCAGATAGGGACCGAACTGTCTCGCGACGTTCTGAACCCAGCTCACGTACCGCTTTAATAGGCGAACAGCCTAACCCTTGGAACCTTCTACAGCTCCAGGATGCGATGAGCCGACATCGAGGTGCCAAACCGCTGCGTCGATATGAACTCTTGGCAGCGATCAGCCTGTTATCCCCGGCGTACCTTTTATCCGTTGAGCGATGGCCCTTCCATACAGAACCACCGGATCACTAAGGCCTGCTTTCGCACCTGCTCGTCTTGTAGGACTCGCAGTCAACCACGTTTATGCCTTTGCACTCGACGGCTGATTTCCAAACAGCCTGAACGTAGCTTCGCGCGCCTCCGTTACAATTTAGGAGGCGACCGCCCCAGTCAAACTACCCGCCTCACTATGTCCCTCTCCCGGATTACGGGAGCAGGTTAGAACCACAGCACTCACAGGGTGGTATCTCACCGTTGGCTCCTCCAAGCCCGAGAGCCTGGAATCAAAGCCTCCCACCTATCCTGCGCAGTAAGTGCCATAGTTCATAGTGAAGGTATAGTAAAGGTGCACGGGGTCTTTCCGTCTAGATGCGGGAAACCGGCATCTTCACCGGTACTACAAGTTCGCCGAGTCGCTCGTTAAGACAGTCGCACGATCGTTACGCCATTCGTGCAGGTCGGAACTTACCCGACAAGGAATTTCGCTACCTTAGGACCGTTATAGTTACGGCCGCCGTTCACCGGGGCTTCAGTTCGAAGCTTCACCTTGCGGTTGACCTCTCCCTTTAACCTTCCGGCACCGGGCAGGCGTCAGCCCCTATACGTCGTTTTCGACTTTGCAGAGACCTGTGTTTTTGTTAAACAGTCGCCGTGCGCGTTTCACTGCGGCCCCCTCACGCTTTTGACACGTTAGCGGGGCACCCCTTCTCCCGAAGTTACGGGGTTAATTTGCCGAGTTCCTGAACGAGCGTTCTCTCGAGCGCCTTTGGATATTCTCCTCGTCTACCTGTGTCGGTTTGTGGTACGGTTCCCTCGAATTCTCCTTAGAGGTTTTTCTTGGCAGCGTGAACTCAGTGCGTTTCGGCCATACGGCCTACTCCTTTGCGTCTCACCGTTAATGTCCCTCCGGATTTGCCTGGAGAAACCGGCTTACACGCATCGAACCTGATAGCCATAACAGGCTGCACCTATCCTTCTGCGTCACCCCATCGTGATAACGAACTCAAGAGAGTTCCGGAATATTAACCGGACATCCATCGGTTACGCCTTTCGGCCTCACCTTAGGGACCGACTAACCCTGAGCGGATTAACCTTCCTCAGGAAACCTTAGACTTTCGGCGCGGAGGGTTCTCACCTCCGTTATCGCTACTTATGCCGGCAGGGTCTCTTCTCAGCCGTCGACGAGTCCTCTCGGTCTCGCTTCAAGCTGCTGAGAATGCTCTCCTACCACGCATGGCTTGCGCCATGCATTCGCTGCTTCGGTGTTCAGCTTGAGCCCCGTTGAATTATCGGCACCGGACCGCTTGACCAGTGAGCTATTACGCTTTCTTTAAAGGATGGCTGCTTCTAAGCCAACCTCCTGGCTGTCTGGGCGTTCCGACATCCTTTCCCACTTAGCTGAAACTTGGGGACCTTAGCAGGCGATCTGGGCTGTTTCCCTCTCGACAACGAAGCTTAGCCCCCGCTGTCTGACTCCCGTACTAGTTGTCCACGGCATTCGAAGTTTGGTTGGATTCAGTAAGCTGGAAAGCCCCCTAGTCCATTCAGATCTCTACCACCGCTGCAAATCATACGAGGCTAGCCCTAAAGCTATTTCGGAGAGAACGAGCTATCACGGAATTTGATTAGCCTTTCACCCCTACCCTCAGCTCATCCGAGCTTTTTTCAACAAACACCGGTTCGGTCCTCCAGTGGGTGTTACCCCACTTTCAACCTGGCCAAGGGTAGATCATCCCGCTTCACGTCTATTCCTGCCAACTGAACGCCCTATTAGGACTCGCTTTCGCTACGGCTCGCTTACGCTTAACCTTGCTGACAAGAATAACTAGCCGGCTCATTATGCAATAGGCACGCGGTCAGGCATTCCTTGCGGCATAGCCCTCCCACTGCTTGTAGGCACACGGTTTCAGGTACTATTTCACTCCCCTCGCCGGGGTTCTTTTCACCTTTCCCTCACGGTACTGGTTCACTATCGGTCAGAAGCTAGTATTTAGCCTTACGGAATGGTCTCCGCAGATTCCCACAGGGTTTCACGTGCCCCGCGGTACTCAGGTACCCGCTTCGAGTCCAATCGTTTTCGCCTACGTGGCTATCACACTCTATGGCTTCCCTTTCCAGGGAGCTTCGACTAACGACTGGATTGGTAACTCTACTATTGCGGGCCCTACAACCCCTGCATCACCCGGAGGTGAGGCAGGTTTGGGCTGTTCCGATTTCGCTCGCCACTACTTTCGGAATCACTATTGTTTTCTTTTCCTCCAGGTACTGAGATGGTTCACTTCCCTGGGTTCGCTCGTGCGTGACTATGTATTTATCACGCCGTTGTACGGTTTTGCCGTACAGGGTTTCCCCATTCGGACATCCCCGGATCAATGCCTGCTTGCGGCTCCCCGAAGCTTATCGCAGCTTGCCACGTCCTTCTTCGCCTGCTTCTGCCAAGGCATCCACCATGCGCCCTTAGTAGCTTGACCACAAAATTTACTCAGAGCATTGGCGGCTTCGCCGCGGCTATTAGCTTTTGGCTATTAGCTTTTGGCTTGCGGCCCACGCGCCGAGAAATTTCATGATGCTTATGCTCTGCTCCTCGCCTCCAGATATGCGGTATTGCGGCCGCGGAGACCCCAGCAGAGTCTAAGGCACTCATAAAACCTACTCTTTCATACTCTCGCCTTGTAGTTATTTACCCAATGCTATTCAGTTGTCAAAAATCATCCGCCCTCGAAGGCGTCCCACCTGGGTGGGTTGAACAGTTGTCAGTGACCGGTTGTCAGTTGTCAGAAAAAATCTGAAAACCAACTTCCAAACCCCTCGTCTGCCCAAAGTTCGGCGCCAAGCGACCTGCGCTGTTTGACCGCTACAGAAATTTACGGTGGTCGCTGCTGACGCCCAACTTTGAGCAGCTAGCAATTAGCAGCTGGCAATTAGCAACTAGCTAAACACACCAGTTGCCAATCCTTCTCGATTCGAAACAAGTTCGATCTGCCAGCTCTAACTAGTTGCTAATTACTCGTTGCTAGTTACTTCTTGGTGGAGCTGACCGGGATCGAACCGGTGACCCCCTGCTTGCAAAGCAGGTGCTCTCCCAGCTGAGCTACAGCCCCATGTTGGCTCTTAGCAATTGGCTCCTGGCTTTTGGCCAACAGCTAAAGGCCAAGTGCCAATGGCCGCATTTGGTGGGCCTGGGTAGAGTCGAACTACCGACCTCACCCTTATCAGGGGTGCGCTCTAGCCAGCTGAGCTACAGGCCCTCGCTAGTTACTAGTTGCTAGTAACTAGTTACTAGTCTGTGCGCTACAGTTTCGAATCACGTCTTATTGAAAAAGATTCGAGGACAAAGGTGAACGTGCTGGCAAGCTACGCTTGCCGTGACCATCGGGAAATCGTACGAGAAAGAGATGTCCAAGCGAGGCTCCCAATTCATCTCTCAGGTGAAAGACTTCATGGGGTACATGGCAACATCCCACGCACTACCCTCTTGCGAAGGCTCGTCCAACGGACGGGCGTGAGTGCCATGACGTTCTCTCTTAGAAAGGAGGTGATCCAGCCGCAGGTTCTCCTACGGCTACCTTGTTACGACTTCACCCCAATCATGAGTTATACCTTGGACGGCTGCCTCCCTTGCGGGTCAGCGCACCGGCTTCTAGTACAGCCCACTTTCGTGATGTGACGGGCGGTGTGTACAAGGCCCGGGAACGTATTCACCGCAGCGTGCTGATCTGCGATTACTAGCGATTCCAGCTTCATGGAGTCGAGTTGCAGACTCCAATCCGGACTGGGATTGGCTTTTTCCGATTAGCTCCCCCTCGCGGGTTTGCGACGGTTTGTACCAACCATTGTAGCACGTGTGTAGCCCTGGACATAAAGGCCATGAGGACTTGACGTCATCCCCACCTTCCTCCCCGTTATCCGGGGCGGTTTCGCCAGAGTGCCCAACTAAATGATGGCAACTGGCAATAAGGGTTGCGCTCGTTGCGGGACTTAACCCAACATCTCACGACACGAGCTGACGACAGCCATGCAGCACCTACGTAGCGGTCCCTTGCGGGAAAGCGATATTTCTACCGCGGTCCACTACGCTTCGAGCCCAGGTAAGGTTCTTCGCGTTGCGTCGAATTGAACCACATGCTCCACCGCTTGTGCGGGCCCCCGTCAATTCCTTTGAGTTTCAGCCTTGCGACCGTACTCCCCAGGCGGATCGCTTAACGCGTTAGCTCCGGCACGACAGGATTGGGTACCTGTCACACCAAGCGATCATCGTTTAGGGCTAGGACTACCAGGGTATCTAATCCTGTTTGCTCCCCTAGCTTTCGTGCATCAGCGTCAGTTGTGGTCCAGTGAGCCGCTTTCGCCACAGGTGTTCCTCCCGATATCTACGCATTTCACCGCTACACCGGGAATTCCACTCACCTCTCCCACACTCAAGCACGGCAGTTTCCCTTGCAGGCTCCGAGTTGAGCCCGGAGATTTCACAAGAGACTTACCGCACCGCCTACGCACCCTTTACGCCCAATAATTCCGAACAACGCTTGCACCCTCTGTATTACCGCGGCTGCTGGCACAGAGTTAGCCGGTGCTTCTTCATCCGGTACCGTCATAATCGTCCCGATCGAAAGGAGTTTACACCCCAAGGGGCTTCATCCTCCACGCGGCGTTGCTGCGTCAGGGTTTCCCCCATTGCGCAAAATTCCCCACTGCTGCCTCCCGTAGGAGTCTGGACCGTGTTTCAGTTCCAGTGTGGCCGTGCGCCCTCTCAGGCCGGCTACCGATCATTGCCTTGGTGGGCCATTACCTCACCAACTAGCTAATCGGCCGCGACCCCCTCCTCAAGCTGCTTACGCATTTGATCCGTAGATGTTATGCGGTATTAGCCCCGGTTTCCCGAGGTTATTCCCCACTCGAGGGTAGGTAGTCACGTGTTACTCACCCGTACGCCACTGTACTCATGGATTGCTCCACTTTCTCGTTCGACTTGCATGTGTTAGGCACGCCGCCAGCGTTGATTCTGAGCCAGGATCAAACTCTCGTTTGAAACCTGAAAATACTCTCCGACGGAGGTCGAAGAATAGCCGCTGCACCCGAAGGCGCAACGACGGAAATAACTATGTGAGATCGCTCGAACTTAAACTCGAACGACTTCTCACGACTGGCACGTTCAACCTTGTTGTCAAAGATCCGCAGCGAAATCCGCACTGGGCGGCCGCTTCGGACGGAACAACGATCGTAGACACAATGCTGCGACCGTCTGTCCTCGAAACCTTTCAAACGTACCACGCCGATCTTCCTCGCGTCAAGCCGTGGCCCTGATTCTTGTCAGAGCAGATGCAGCGAGCGCCAGAAGCTGCTACGACGCTTGATTTCAGCGGAGCAGACGCAGTATGCCGCTCACGGTGACTTATCAGGCCAATTTCAGCGCACAAAGCACCGGAGCGTTTGAGTTCGTTAAAGATCTTGTACTGGAGGTTTTGCGATTCCCGCTAACCTACCGAGAAGCTTTGTTCTCGGGTACCAGCCCCGTGGCCGGGGCAGCCTATTCAGGCTATCAAGTGTTAGATGCCTACTTCTCACGCGGGATTCAAAAATCTATCCCGCGTCCGCAGGCGACCTGAAAGCCTCTCGCTGACAAATGTATTTATAACAAAACGGAAACCAAACGCGCAACCCCAGCCCAGCAACAATTTCCAAGCAAGGCATTGCCGCCTAGCTCAGAGTCGCATAAACAAAGGCGATGCCTGTCGATTCGTCCCCGTTCGGGTCGCGGCCCGCTCACGGCCCAGGATTTTATTACTGTTACTCTTCCACGTGATTTCCACAGGGCCTTCCAGCCATTCCGAGTGGGGGGGACCCCCGTCCCGTCAACGCAACTCGGAGCAGGGACCCTCGGCTCGTCTTTTAGCTTTATGCCGCGCGTGTTTACGCACGGCTATCTTGTTAGGGTCGGTGGTGCTTAAGCTCACGGTGCTTTCCGCTGGGGTTGAATCGTTTTCTGCTTTCCCGAATCCAACCGTTTCGCATAGCAAGAAGACACGCATGGGTTCGTTGCCGCGATTGTGGCGATTCCGCTACAATCGGAGATTGCAACCAACCAGTTAGGAGCACCATGAAAGCAGCCACTCATCCGGCCTACAACGCAGTTCGTGTGCACTGTGCATGCGGCAACACCTTTATGACCCGTTCCACCCACAAGAGCGACATCAGCGTGGAAATCTGCTCGAACTGCCATCCGTTCTTCACCGGCAAGCAGAAGCTGATGGACACCGCCGGGCGCGTCGAGCGCTTCCGCCGCAAGTACGCCAAGAGCGATGCCGGCAAAGCCGAAGCTGCCAAGGCAGCCGAGACGGCAAAAGCAGCCGAAACCGCGAAGAAGTAGCGGGTTCCGTTCTGAGACGAAGCCTCCGCTGCGGCGGAGGCTTTGCTTTGTTACCATCGTGGCGTCATGTCCGACCTGCACATTCTGCATCCACATCAGCCCCATGCTCACGAGGAGCTGGCGCTCATCGCGCTGCGCGTGACGCCATATCATGAGGGACCGCACTTCTACACTCTTCTCGCGGTTGGCGGAGAGAATGAGCGCCCACTGACCGCGGATGGCAGCATTCTTTTCTTCGTCAAGCCGGAGCAGGCCGAGGCCGCGCTCAAGCTCGATCCGTCGATGTCGCAATTGGGTGTGGCTCCGCAAGAAGTAGAGTCCGTCTGCGACGTGGCGGAGGCTCTCTACCTGGTCAACTCTCAGGGCTCGGACCCGCACGGGACGCTGCTCGATTGCCTGCTGATTCTGGACGACCTGGTGCGCGCCACCCGCCTGAACGTGCCCGAGCGGTATCAGGCAATCCTGACGGAATTGACCGCCCGGTTGACCGAAGGCGAGCCATTGAGCGCTATCTTTGTGAACTCCTCGCTCCGCAGCCATGTGGAGGACGCGCTCTTGTGGTGCGTGGGCGCGATTGCGGTAAAAGCGCGGATCGTGCCCTAGCCGAGGTCCTTGTTTGGAATTCCTTGGACGCTCCCCGGGGCTGTTGTTATAGTGTTTGCCCGAAATCTTATTACCAACTCAATTCCGGGAATCTCACGATGAACGTTAGCAGACTGAGCTGGTTGCTCCTGAGTGCGATAGCCGTGTTGCCAGTTTCCTTGCTGGCCCAGGGAACTATTCAGGCCAACGTTACCGGCGGGGGCGGAAGCGGAAAGTGCACCTTTGAAATCCGCACCGGCGGCGTGGCCGAAGTGGAAATCCGCGGCAGTCAGGGACGAGTGCGCCCCGTTAGTGGCGGGCCTGCAACATGGGTGCGATTGAAGTGCAATCAGCCGCTTCCCATGAGGCCCAATAACTTCCGCTTCCAGGGCATTGACGGACGCGGTCGCCAGACGCTGGTCGGCGATCCCAACTCCAACAATGGCATCGCGGTAGTGCGGATCGAAGACAATCGCGGCGGCATGCAAGGCTACACCGGCGACATCCTGTGGAACGGTGGAAGCGGCATGTGGAACGGCTCAGGTTGGAACGGCGGCGGCGGCAACTGGAACGGAAACAATAACGGCAATTGGAACGGTGGCAACAACGGCGACTGGAATGGCGGGAACTGGAGCAACAACGTCGTGCCTAATTGCCAACGCAATATCCGCAACCAGATTTCCTCGCGTTATGGCGGAAGCGTGAATTTTAACGGGCAGCCCAGCCAGAACAAGGCCGGGTCGTTCGTCATGGTCGACGGAAATGCTCGCGTTCAGGCGAGAGGCCGTGGGGCAACATCAATTACCACTGCACCATGCATCCCAATGGCAATGTGGCCGATTCCAAGTACAACCTCACAGGCGGTAATTTGGCGGGCACTCCGCAGCCGCGTTAGACGGATTCAGGAATATATAAAGATGGCCGATTACCTGCTTAAAACTGAGCCGACGGAATACTCCTTCGCAGACCTGCAACGCGAAGGTACCACAATGTGGGATGGCGTTTCGAATCCCGTAGCTGTCAAGCACCTGCGCGAGATGAAGCCGGGCGACCGGCTCATCCTCTACGAGACCGGCAGCCACAAATCTGCCATAGGCACGGCGTCGGTAGTGTCGGTCGAAGTTGGCGATCCGGCGAAGCCGCAGGTGAAGATCAAAGCTGGGAAGCCCCTGGCAAAGCCCGTCTCGCTCGCTGAGATCAAGGCCGACAAGCTGTTCGCCGAGTCTCCCCTGGCGAGGCAGGGCCGACTCTCTGTGGTCCCGCTTACGGCTGCGCAGTATAAGTTTCTGGTTGAGGATTAGCGCGCCGAACTGCTAACAATCGCCATTGCGAAAGACTCGCGTCAGGGTACGACCCTTCGACTTGGCTCAGGGTTGGCCCTTGACCGCGTCCTGATATAACGCCTGGAACTTCAATCCCTATCGGCAGTTACAGTCTTCCTCTTGTGCTCTGCGGGCAGCTCCTCCTTTCCGTTATCCTCCAACAGCGACACGGGAAGCTCGGCCGACGTTCCGCCGGGCACGGTTCGCAGGTGCAGGTCGCGTTGGGGAAACGGAATTTCGATGCCGGCTTCATCCAGGACCTTCATCACTGCCATCGCTATTTCGCTACGAACGCGATACCAGTTACTGTCCTGCATCAGCCAGAAGTGCAGCTCGAAATTGAGTGAACTGTCGCCGAAGCCCATGAAGTATGCCATGGGTGACGGATCGGTCAGAACGTTTTCATCCTTGTTGGCGGCATCCAGCAGGATCTTCAAAACCCGCTTGGGGTCCGTACCATACGCCACGCCAATCGGCAGCTCGGCCCGGCGCTTCGACGTTGACAGGGTCCAATTCACTACCTTACCCGAAATGAGGTTTGCGTTGGGGATGATGACCTCCGCCCCCTGAAACGTCAGCAGCGTGCTCGACCGCACACCGATTCGCATGACCCTGCCGGTGTAACCCTCGACTTCGAGCACGTCGTTGATGTGAATGGGCCTTTCATACTGCAGGATCAACCCCGATACAAAGTTGTTGATGATGTTCTGCATGCCGAAGCCGAAGCCCACGCCGAGCGCGCCCGTCAGCAAGGTGAACTTGTTCAGCTCGATACCGCCGGCGTTTACCGCGGTGAAAAACACCAGCAGCAGCAGCAGGTAATAGACGGTTGAAGCAATCAGGTCGGGCACGTCGCGCTTGAGGTGGAAACGGCTGAACACCTCTTCGCGCAACAGGAAGCGAATGATGCTGGCGATGACGTAACCCACCGCCAGCATGACGAAGAAACCCAGCACGCCGCCCAGGGTGATCTCGCTGGCGCTTCCCGCGATGTGGAAGTTGAGCACCGCGCGCCAGGCCCCGGCCACTTCATCGCGAAACCGCAGCAATTCCAATGTTGTCGAGAGCCAGATGGCAACGGCTGTCCAGACTAGTATCCGCGGCAGCCAGCGCAGCAGCCCCTCGCGATGCAGTCGGGCCACGGCCAGGCGCTCTGCCTGGGGAAGGCTCAGACCGGCCGTAAGCAGCGTCACATAAACCTGCGTCCCGGTATACAGGGTGACGCCGATGAAGCCGCTGTATATGCAGGCCAAACCGAGATACTGCGCCAGTCGCACGTAGCCCAGGAGGTTGGCGGTGAGCGAGGCGCCCAGCGAAGCGGTGGCGAGCCGCGCCGCGAACAGCAGGACGGTATGCCTGAGCTCGGTGATGCCGGCGGGACGCGATCGCGCCGGTCTCAGGAGATAGACGAATGTCAGGAACAGTGCAAGACTGCCGGCGAAAATCACTTCGCGCTTAGCCACCGCCGAGAGAGGGATCCAACTGATGACTACGTTGAAGGCGTAGTAGGCGGCCAGGCAGTACAACATTATGCGGTAACGCGGCCGCAGCAAAGGGGCCAGCAGCCGCAAGATGGGGAAAAAGGAAACCAACACGATCAGCCCGATAAGAGACAGTGGCGCCGACGGGGCCAATAGGTATGTGAGCAATAGAGGGGCCAGGACTCCAAGCGCAATCCAGCGCCGGACCAGCAGCAAAGCCTCCGCCTGCGTAGGGTCCTCGGGGCGAGCATTCCGCGCCGCGAGCTGGAGTCGGTAGGAAGAGGCCAGCGAGATGGCCAACACGATCAAGAGGAGAATGAGCGCCCCTTGTTGCTCACGGGCAAAGGCGGCGATGGTTATCCAGCGACTCGTGGCCGTGGTGTAGAGATTGGGGTTCTCGCCGCTTTGCCGGCGAGCACTTAACTGCCAGAATGGCAGGCTGTCCCGCCGCAGCAGGTTCTCGGTAAAAACCTGCTGTGCATTCCCGATGCGCGCAAGGATCTCCGCTGCCGCCTGGTCCTGCGCACCGACGGCGACCTGCATCCTCACCAGGAGCTGCAACTGGGTAACAGCCTGGGAACGAAGTTTGCGAATGGAGGTTAGATTTGCCCGGATCAGGTCGAGCAAAGGCGCGAGCTCAGACTGGCCCTTGTAAGCGTCGAGCGTGGCCGACCACTGCGGCTCAAGCTTATTCAGTTGGTCCACCGCTGCCTGGGCCGCGTTGGCCCAGGCCAGTAGCTGCTTGCGCCAACCTGTGCTGAAGCTTTGAAATCCCCGCCAGTAGGTTTCCTGCTCGCGCAGCTCGATGGAGGTAGGAGTGCCCGAGAGGAGGGCATCGACTTCCTTGCGCTTTGTTTCCAGCGTGGCGCCGTGGTCGGCTATCGCCGCGTCAACTGCCTTCAGGTCCTCCGGGCTGGGCAGCGATGCCGAGATGCTGTTGATTGTCTGCATAAGCTGCTCCGACTGCGAGGCGACCTCCGGCAGCGCAATCGCTTGTGGCGGCGAGGCCTCCTGCGAGGTTTGTGGAGCGGCGGCCGGTGCACTTATGGGCGTCGAGTTTGCAGGCGCATTCTGCGCGGGCTTCGCCTTGCCCGTCATGAGCTGCGTTAGCGGATTCTGCGCGGGTGCGGCGAGTGCCGAGGCGAGCAGCAGGACAGCCACTACGCCAAGCCCGACCCCGAAACGCCAAACGCCCTTGTGTTGATCTTGCATCATCGCTGGGGCTAATTATCGCCCATGCAGCATCCCGGCTGAATACAATCTGAGGCTGGTGCATCCATATGGGCATGACGACAGAGACGACATATCTTGGCGGCGGGTGCTTCTGGTGCGTCGAAGCCGCCCTCAAGCAGATTGAAGGCGTGGAGTCGGTGCGCTCCGGCTACATGGGCGGACACATCGCCAACCCCACCTATCAGCAGGTGTGCGGCGGCAGCACCGGACACGTCGAGGTGGCCGAAATCACCTTCGACCCGAATAAGCTCAGCTTTCATGACCTGCTGGAGATTTTCTTCACCATGCACGATCCCACGACCCTGAATCGCCAGGGCAACGACGTGGGCGAGCAGTACCGCTCCGTCATCTTCTATACCAGCGAGCAGCAGAAGCAGGTGGCGGAGAAGGTCATCGCCGACCTCACGCGCGAAAAGGTCTACGCCGACCCGATCGTGACCACGCTCGAACCCGCTTCGACCTTCTATGTCGCCGAGGACTATCACCAGAATTATCTGGAGAACAATCCCATGCAGCCCTACTGCATGTTCGTGGTCGCGCCAAAAGCACAGAAGATCCGCAAGAAATACGCGGACCGGCTGAAGGTGAACGCGTAAGCGGAATCGAGCATGGGTAGTGCGGCGCTTCAGCGCCGCGTCATCAGCTACCTTACAAGATGATTCGCCGGGGTGATAATGGATATGATCGCCCCGGCAAAAGAGAATAGGGCCGGCGGCTTTCCCCCAGCCTAAAAGCTGAGGCTCCCATCACCCGTTGCAATGTTGTCGCACCGCCTGCTTCCCGACTCCCACCACCCCTCCTCGTACAATCAACATTTACGGTCCCACGCAAAGCTCCCATGCTCAAAGGCTCCATCCGCGCGATGCTGCTCCACGACGTATGCGAAGAGATTCGCCTGGAGGAGCTGCGCGCCATGCTGGGAGCGCGCCGCGCCGAGCGCAGTTTCAAGCACGCCACGCCGGAGTACGTGCGCTTCGAAAAGCCTCCGGTCATTGAGAGCGCCGCGCCCATCGCGCTGGCTTCCGGCGAGGCCCTCCACACGCAGATCAAGTATTACGACTATGGCGTGGTGAGCGTGGTCTTCGAGTTGCCCTTCGCAGGCGACTGGGAGTCGCTGGTGGCGCTGGCCGCGCGCTTCGTTCCCAGCGCCGAGCTGGAGCGACAGGCGCAGCAGGTCGTGCGCGAGCGGCTGGAGCGTATTGCGTCGGCCATCATCAAGCCCTACCGCGAGTGGATCAGCGAAGACTACTACGTCTTCGTGCTTAGCGAAATCGAGGGCAATCCCAACGGCCTCGACCTGGTCGCCCAACACGGAGACGAGATCGCGCGCATCCTGCGCGGCGAGAAGACGGAGTTGGCGCGCAGCGAGCGCGCCGACGCCTTGCAGGCCAGCCTGTCCTACTATCCCAACGACCTGGTGGTGGTGGGCTGGAATGCCGCGCTGATCTATGACACGCCTGCCGGAGCGGAGGCGTCGCTGCAGATTCTGGAGTATGCCAACTCGCAGTTGCTGGAGTTCCGCCACTACGACGAGTTGCTGGACCGAGAGCTGGCTTCGGTGTATGCGTCGCTGAAGCGGCGTGGAAACTTCGTGGCGCGGTGGCGCATGGGGCGCGAGGCCTCGCGCCTGAACAGCGTGACGGTCGAGGTGACGGAGCTGGTGGAGCGCGCCGACACGGCCATCAAGTTTGTCAGTGACATGTTTGCCGCGCGGCTCTACCGGCTGGCGGCAAACAAGGTCGGCGTACCCGAGTACAAGAACCTGGTCAACGAAAAGCTGAAGACCGCGGAGAACCTTTACCGCTTCCTGATCGACGAGTTTCAGCAGAGCCGCAGCTTTGTGCTGGAGCTGATGGTGGTCATCATTTTGGTGATTGAGTTGATCTACCTGTTTCGCGGCAAAGGCTAGAGAGAGTCACGCTGCGTTGCATGACGCACGGTTTACACTGGGGCTTGCGTATCGCGATCGATATCCGGCGAATCAGCGAGTATGGCGTCGGCACCTACACGCGCAATGCCATACGCACCATGGCACGGCTCGACCACAAGAACGAGTACTTCCTGCTGGGCATTCCCGGCAAGCTGAGCGGCATTGAAGATCTGCCGCCGAATTTCACGACTATTCCCACTCATCCCAACGAGTTCTCGCTGGCCAGCTATCTGGAGCTGCATCGCATTCTGAAGATCAACGGTTGCGACCTGCTACACGTTCCGCACCTCTTTTGGAAGCCGCAGGGCATCCCGTGCCCGTACGTCGTGACCGTGCACGACCTGCTGGACCACATGTACAAGGCCAGCACTGGCTCGGAGCTGAAGCGCACCGCGCACTTCATGCTCACCAAGCGGGTACTGCACCGTGCCGCCCGGATATTCGCCGTCAGCCACTTTTCCAAGAAGGATACGGAGAACTATTTCCGGGTCCCGGCGGAGAAGATCGAGGTCATTTACAACGCGATCGACGACCGCTTCCGGCAAGGCCACGCCACTGATGCCGACCGGCAGCTAATCGCTGAGCGCTACCAGGTGAACTATCCGTTTCTTCTGTACGCCGGGCGCATCAGCCCGCACAAGAACGTAGTGCGCATCATCGAGGCGTTTTCCTTGCTGAAGAACCAGCTTGTCGAAGAAGAGCGATTTGAGGACCTGCGGCTGATCATCATCGGCGACGAAGTCTCGCGGCACCCCGACCTGCGGCGCACGGTCATCCGGCTGCACCTACAGAACGATGTGCGCTTTCTGGGATTCGTCCCCATTGAGACGCTGCGCATCTTCTACGACCTGGCGAAGATCTTTGTTTTTCCGTCGCTCTATGAAGGCTTCGGGCTGCCGCCGCTGGAAGCGATGGCGCACGGCACGCCCGTGGTCACCAGCAACACCTCGTCGATTCCGGAGGTGGTGGGCAACGCGGCGGTGATGGTCAATCCGGAGAACGTCTTCGACATCCAGCGCGCGCTGTATCGGGTACTGCTCGACCAGAACCTGCGCGAGAAGCTGAAGTGCCGCGGAGTCGAACAGGCCATGAAGTTCTCCTGGGAGGACAGCGTCGGCCGCATGCTGAAGGTCTACCAGCAGGTCGCGCGAAGCTGAGGCTTTGCGCCAAAGGCGCGGAATTGCCGCGGCGGGCAGCACCAATCTGGAGGCTTCTTTTCCCAGTCGCCGGAATGTACACTGATCTGCCGAAAATTACCTCGGAACTTTCGCGCTCACGCGCTCGCAGCGTTTTTTCAATCCAAGGGTCGAGGAGGACACAATGCCGCATTACCTGGTTGCAATGGGTCTTTGGGGGTTGTTGAAGTTCGCTGTCTTCGGTCTGATCATCGGCGCCCTGGCAAAGCTGGTGATGCCGGGCAAAGAGCCCGGTGGCTTCTGGATCACGATGCTGATCGGAATGGCCGGGTCGCTGATCGCCACCTGGATATTGCAAGCCGTCGGCCACTACCAGGAAGGGCAAACCGCAGGCTGGATCGCTTCGTTTTTCGGTGCGATTCTGTTGCTGGTGATCTACCGGATGTTTCGGGGAAAAACAGCCTAGAGTTTTAGCCGATCTTCTGGCTCAAGTCTTGATTGGCTTGAGGGCGTCATCCGCTATTGCTGCGGAAATGCTGAGCCATGCCCGATTCGAGATATCATCTTAAAGGGCAGTAATTGCCCATTAGGATGGCGTAACGGTCCTGCAAACGACAAAGCCAAACAAGATTCTGCTGGTGCGCTTCAGTGCGCTGGGCGACGTTATCCAGACGCTACCCATCCTCAGCATGCTGCGCGAGGGCTTTCCCGATGCCAAGATCGGTTGGGCCATCGACACCGAGCTCGCGCCCGCCATCGAAGGTCATTCGGCGCTCGACTACGTCCATCGCTGCTCGCGGCGGAGCTGGTCAAAGGCGCTGGCGAATCCTGCGAACTGGTTACAAGTGAGCCGTGAATTTCGGGCGTTCGTGGACGAGGTGCGCGATGTCGGCTACGACGTCGCTGTCGACGCCCAAGGGTTCTTCAAGACAGCATTGCTACCGTATCTCGCCGGGATCAAGCGGCGCATCGGGTACCGGCATGGGCGCGAATTCAGCAGCATGTTCTACACCGAGCGCTACCTGGAACGCGATGAGTACTTCGATCCCACGATCTCGCATTTGCAGCATATGGCTGAGCTGGCCCACAGCATCGGAGCCGGCGAGGTGCGCCATACCATTGAGCCTCCCGTCGTAAGCGAGTCGGCTCGCCAGCATGTTTCTGCGTTGCTCGACGGAGCGTTCGCCGCCGCGGCGCCGGTGGTAGCCATCGCCCCTGCTACGCAGTGGGTTAGCAAGATGTGGCCGTTGGAACACTGGAGCGCTCTACTGCGACAGATGCTGGAAGAAACCGACCTCAACCTGATCGTGCAGGGGTCGGCTGCTGACGCCAAGGTCGGCCGGCAGATTCTCGCCGGATTCTCTCCCGCGCAGCTTGAGGGCCGAATATGCAATCTCTTCGGCAAGCTGCCAATTCCGGAAATGTATGCGTTATACGAGCGGGTGCAGGCCGCGGTCGGGTCGGATAGCGCTCCGTTGCATGTCGCCGGGGCCATGCGCGTGCCGGTGCTGATCGGGATCTACGGGCCAACCGGATACCGCCGCACGCCGCCCATCGGCAGCCCGCAGATCAAATTGTTTTCGACCGAGGGCGAACTACCCTGCCAGCCTTGCCACAAGCGCGTTTGTCCGCTCGGCACCACCGAGTGCATGAAGCGGATCATGCCCGAAGAAGTCTTCCGGGCCGTCGTGGAGGGATTGCAGGAGGCGGGGATGCCTTTTGTATACAAGGCACCCAATGCGATTCCCGCCGGGCGGCTGGTCTCGCTACAATAGCCGGGAGGTGCGTATGTTGAACCTCGCCAAACTCGCCGCCGCCGAAGTACATCGCGAGCCCTTCGAGTTCCTGCTGGTCGACGATGTCCTCACCGACGACTGCAAGCAGGGCATTGTGGCGGATTTTCCGCAAATCGACAAGAAGGGCAGTTTCCCGCTGTCGCGGCTTACCTATGGTTCGTCATTCAAGCAACTGACCGACGAACTGCTGGGGCCGGACTTTGGCGCCGCCGTAGCCCAGAGATTTGGGCTCAACCTGAGCGCATATCCCACCATGATCACCGTGCGCGGCTGGTCCGATCGCGCCGACGGGCAGCTTCATACCGACTCCAAAGACAAACTCATCACCGTGCTGCTGTACCTCAATCCTGAGTGGAACATGAGCGGCGGACGTCTGCGTCTGCTGCGCTCAAAGGATGTCGACGACTACGTCGCCGAAGTTCCGCCCACCATCGGCAGCATGGTCATCTTCAAACGATGCGATCACTCGTGGCATGGCTTCCGGCCATACGAGGGCCGGCGCATGAGCCTGCAGATGAACTGGGTGAAGAGCGACAGCTACCGCCGCAAGGAACGTTTCCGGCACGAGATCAGTTCGTTCATGAAGGGGCTGGCCGGCCGCAAAGCCTAATCATGCAGCCTCCCGCCGCGAGTACCGACGTGGCATCGTCTTCACCGAGAATGACCAAGACCGGCGGGCCGCCGCTTTCCGTGACCATCGTGGCGCGGGATGAAGAGCGGACGATCGCGAACGTCCTGGCCGCAGTAAGCGAGATTGCCGACGAAGTCGTCTTCCTCGACAGCGGCTCTCGCGACCGCACCCCCGAAATCGCCCGCAGCTTCGGCGTGCGCTTCTTCCATCAGGACTGGCTGGGCTACGCCGGGCAGAAGAACAAGGCCATCGATCTTGCGACCGGCGAATGGATACTCAGCCTCGATGCCGACGAGGTACTGACTCCGGAGCTGGTGGCGGAGATTCGCGGCCTGATGCAGCGCGGTGTTCCTGGCGATGTCGCCGGGTTCAAGATTCCGCGCGTGTTGTATATCGGAGATCGTCCGGTGCGCGGAGGCGGCTTCTATCCCGATGCGCAGCTACGCCTCATTCGTAAGGGCAGGGGACGCTTCCAGCCGCGCGTGGTGCATGAGTCCATCACAGTCGAAGGCAAGGTGCGGCAACTGAAGCACGACATGCTGCACTATGCCTATGCCAGTGTCGATCAGTTTGCTGAGACCATGGATCGCTACGCCTGCCTCAGCGCCCAGCACTATTTCGAAACTGGATATTGCTGGTGGGGTATTAGTAAGCTCGCCGAATTTCTCAAGCCGCTCTGGACTTTCTTCTATCGCCAGATCATCCGCGGCGGAATCCTGCACGGCTCCCTCTGCTGGCGGCTGAATTTCATCTACGCGGGATACGTGCAAAAGAAGGTCAAGTACCTGCGGAGGCTAGTGAACGCGCAGGCGTCAGCCTAGCTCGCTGCTCAGCGGTTTTTGATCTCGGGAGAACGTGGGTGCCGTATCCTTTTCCGTCTTTGTGTCTAGTCCCAGGACATGCTTTCCAAAGTGTCTCGGGACATCCTTTACAGTTGTTGTATAGAACTCAGTCTGCCAGCCAGCGGTCCACGATCGTGGACCGCTGGCTGGCGAAGTCGAGTTCCCGGATCAGGGTGCGACAGTAATACACCTGCACCCGTTCTTCGATTCGTATCAGCTGCACCCGTTCGCCGCGCAGGGCACGGTTAATCTGCCACTTGTGCCCGCCCACATCGAGTTTGCCCTGGCAGTCCACCTTCAGCACCCACGCTCCCGGCTCATACTCATAGGCCACCGGATGGGGATCGTAGCGGCGCGCACTCGCATGCCAGCAACTGGCCGGCGTCGCCATCCCCAGCGCCTCGTGCGGTCGCACCTGGTTGTGCTCCCAGCGGTACTCATCCAGCCACTGCTGCCCCAGTGCCTCGCCCCCGACTCGCCGATCCACCGCCCGCTGTAAGCAACCGTGAAAGCGCTCCACTTTACCTTGCGTCTGCGGATGCCGTATCCCGCTCCAGTGCAACTGGATCCCTTGCCGCATCAGCCACAGCGATAAGTTCGTCAGGCCTCCACCCGAACGCATGCTCCACCACGGCGTGCCGTGATCCATCAGCATCGCTTCCGGCACCCCGCACTGCGTGAAGGCCCCTTCCAGTTGCTCGCGTACTGCTTCGCCGCGTAGACTTTCCATCGCCCGCAACGCAATCAGGTAGCGGCTGTGGTCGTCAAGAACCGACAGCGGCCCGGTCTCGTCGGCCCGCCGCAGCGGACCCTTGAAGTCCATCTGCCACAGCTCATTGGGCTGGCTGCGTTCGAAACGCTGCACCGCCGCGGCATGCCGATCCTGCTCCCGCACCAGACCCTGCCGCAGCAGAATACGATGGATGGTGCTGCGGGTCAGTCCCAGCCCCGCGCGCGCCAACAGCACCTGCAGCTTGCGCGCACCCCAGTCGGGATACTGCCGCCGCAGCTCGACCACCTGCGCCTCCAACCCCGCGGGCGTCTGCGTCGGCCGATGCTGTGGCGCGCGGCTGCGTTCGGCGATGCCGCCGATCCCCTGCTCCCGATAGCGTTGCAGCCACAACCGACCGGTCGGCCGGGAAACGTTAAACTCCTCACATAGCGCCGACAACGACTTCTCCCGCCGCGACGCCGCTACCACGAACTGCACCCGCTGCTCACGTACATCCATCGTCTTCCAAGGCATCCTGTCTTACTCCCGCCCTTGCTAGGCTCGCGCGGGAGTGTAAAGGATGTCCCGGGACATTGTGGAAAGGATGTCATGAGACTGAACAGTCTTTGGGAAACTGTGGGACTGTTCAACTTACATTCTCTCGGTCTGGGGGAGTCGAGATCGTTTCCTCCCACCCTTTTCCTGCACAAAATGATGGCCACCGGCGGACGGCGGGCTGGGTTACTTGGATGAGAAGCCACTGTCTGCTACCAAAGCTATATGACGGGTAGTTTTGATGAACTACGGGCCGTCGGGAGGACTCCCGGTGACGACTGGTTAGGCGTTTCGCCAACGGGCGAGACTGATGTACCATGGTGCCGTTTTCGAGATCAAATCGGAAATCCCGGGTGAATTTTATGTCCTACGACTGCTTCATCAGCTATTCTTCGTCAGACTTGAGAATTGCGGAAGAGCTCCACGGTCGACTCTGTAACGAGGGGTTCAATTGTTGGTTTGATAAAGCCCGGCTAGCGCCCGGATTCGATTGGCATCGTGAAGTCGAAGAAGGGTGCGAGAGCAGTCGTGTCGTGCTTCCTATTCTCACTCCCCGATGGGGTTTATCGGAGTGGACGAAGTTTGAAACCTACGGCGCTGAAGTCATAATCCCGCTCGTCTTTGAGGGAACTTGGGCCGACGTTACCACACCCCCTCTTGAATCCTATCAGGCCGAGAAGATTGAACTGACCTCACTTGAAACGGTGGCTTGGACTCGCCTCTTCAGGGCGATTCGTCGATGTCTGGCGCAAACGATGCCCCAAAAGGTGACGCGAGTCGCTCATCTACGCTACCGAGCTAATGACTACTTTGTTGGTAGGGAGAAAGAGCTTATTCGCATCCACGAAGAACTACACCGCAAACCGCGCGCTGTTCTCACACAAGGTCGTGTTCGCGCCATTTCTGCTATGGGTGGAGCCGGGAAAACAACCCTAGCGCGGCAATACGCGGAGAAATTCTGGAAGTGTTATCCCCAAATGTTCTGGGTTAACTGTAGGCTTGGTTTTGAAAGTCAGTTTGCACACATTCACGACATGCTGTTCCCAGACCGCGCTCACGTAGGGATGCAGGATACTGAGAAGGCGGTTACAGCTTTCCGGGCTTTACATGCTCACGATCCGCGCCTGCTAATCCTCGACAATGCGGAAAGTGAAACGTCCATTATGTCTTGGATTCCAAAGGCAGGTGGTTGCCACACGCTTATCACATCGCGCTACGCAAACTGGTCTGCTGCTATCAAAGCAGTACAGCTTGATGTGTTGGAGAAAGAACCGGCGATGCGCCTTATATGGCAGCGCTCAGGCCATCTAGCCCTGGGTTCTGAGTACTCGACTTGTGAACAGCTAGTTGAGCGAGTAGGCTACCTGCCCCTCGCGCTGGAACAAGCGGCAGCTTATATCGAACAGCAAGGAGAAGGGTTCGGTCTCTCCGACTATTTGAGATTATATGATGCAGCAACTTTGGAGTTACTGAGTATCGGCGCCCTGGGTTCAACCGAATACCCAGATTCGGTAATTACAACGTGGAAGCCGACGGTGGACAAATTGAAGCTAGGAGCACGAACTATACTAAAGGTATTGTCTTTCTTCGCAGCGACTCCAGTCCCAACAAAGTTAGTTGTCGATGCGGCCCCTACCCTTTTTGAGATTGCCAAGGATATTGATGGTACTCATTCACTCAGCGCGCTAGGCAATGACGAGGTTTGGATACGAAGCGAACTTACTCAGCTGAAAGCATATTCTCTCCTGCGCTCAGATGGCGTCACATGCTCTCTCCACCCCCTGCTGCAACTCGTCGAGCGATTAAGTCTTAAGCCTCTAGAAAGAGATAAGTTGTTGAGTCAGGCGATACAGGTTCTGATCGAAACCTCCCCGGAAGCTAACTGGAGACCGGAAAGTCGGGCGTCTTGGGAGCTATTGTCGCCTCATGCAGAACAGCTTCTCCTGCATCAACGCAATGGCCACCAATCTCCGAATGCAGATTTACTCGATCGACTTGGTGACGCTTACGCCGCTCGCGGACTCGACGAAAGGGCGGTAGTGTTCTATCGCGACGCGTGGCGGAGCATGCGGGAGAGCTTGGGCGCTGAAGATACAAAGACGCTCTCGGTTCTTCATTCTCTTGCATTCTATTTGGCAAAAACAGGCCAAGTTCAGGAAGCGGAGCCGCTGCAACGAGAATTGGTAGAAATCCGCGAACGGTTGTCTGGTCGTGATCACCACGACACGATCGGAGAGATGCACAACCTCGCATTTGTGCTTCACCATGCCGGAAAGCGCGTTGACACGATTGAGCTTTTGCGGAAGGTTATCGAGGGTTACAAGAAGGCTGTTGGACCAACTCACCGCGACACGTTGACGGCGGTTCAAGATCTTGGCGTCGATCTTGGACAGGACGGGAAGCATTTGGAAGCAGAGTCTTTACTAAAGGAGGCCTTGGCTGGATATGAAGACACAGTGGGGACTGATGACATCGATACGCTGAGAACCCTCACTAATCTTGGCACTCTATATGAAGCAATGGGAAACACTCATGCCGCCGAAGAATACTTAGAAAAAGCTACGAAGGCCTACGAGCGGCTGCTCGGAGAAGAGCATCCCGCCACCTTGGGCGCAATGACCGCGTATACAAATTTCTTGGGGCGCAGGGGCCTCATTGAACAGGCCGAACCACGTTACCAGCGGATCCTCGCTATTCGCGAACGTGTCCAGGGATTAGAACACGATGACACCCTTATCGCCTTGAACAATGTAGGTTGGGTATTGCACGCCAAGGGTGATTTATCGGCAGCCGAGACGATTTTTTCCCGCGCCTTGGAAGCCCGAGAACGAGTGTCAGGTTCTGAACATCATCAAACGCTGAATATTGTTCATAATTTGGCAGCGCTATTTGAGGCGAAGGGCGACTTTGAAAAAGCAGAACAACTCCATTTTCGCGTTCTTGCCAGCAGAGAGCGTGTGCTTGGGGGTGACCATCCCGAAACCCTTTCGACCATGACAAGCTTGATCGATGTGCTAGCCAAGGCCGGTCGTAATGATGAGGCAGACTCATTGCGACACGAATACGTTCGCCGTGTAGCGGATCACGAAGTGAGCTTGCCCCCCCTGACTCTAAGACAGGCTGCGCTCGAACTCTACCGCTGCGGCGATTACGCGCGAGCCGAAAAACTGTATGAACGCATCCTGCATGCCGGATTTGAGGTTGCCGATACCCATGGGCACCTTGCCCGCGTTTTCCTCACTGTAGGTCGAGAAAGAGAGGCCCGCACGGAAGTAGAACTGGCCGAGCAGCATCTCGCTGAGGGGAAGCCTTACCTTACGCAACGAGTCCGATATTTCCAGGTTCTATTCGGCCTGTTGGACGGTGACGTTCCCACAAATGCCCTTCTGGCGCTGAAGCAGGAACTGGGCCGTCCGGACGTTTTCATGGAGTGGGATCTAGGAGCCTTGTTGGAACATCTGAAGCCGCGTTTAACCCCGGACGCCTACGAATTGCTCGACGCAATTGCCGCCGCGATTAATGACCGGGCAGCGATGGATCGTCTAACCGCCCTTCCGATGTGGCCAAAATAAACAGCAAAGATAGCTGCTGGGCCTGTAAGCCGAATTCTGTTCCCGCCCTTTCGAGCAGGAGACGGTCATTCCTCTAGGCGGCACATCACTGTGCCGCTCCAGCGACCTACCCGGAAGTTGTGGCGCACCGAGCCGGCACGCTCCCGCCGTTCCTGCGATCCATGCGCGCTCAAATGCCCCGGTGGAGCTCGTTGGCCAGCATGGACCCCAAGAACGGCGGGGTCCTCCCCTATTTGGTCTTGCTCCGTGTGGGGTTTTCCCTGCCACCCCGGTTACCCGGGGCGCGGTGCGCTCTTACCGCACCTTTTCACCCTTACCCCGCCTGTTTTGCTCACCTGTACGCGTGCCCTGCACATTCGCGCCTTCCGAATGTGTGAGACTGCCACCGCAGGTGAACACAACAGGCGGGGCGGTATATTTTCTGTGGCACTTTCCGTCCACGGCGCTTGAACGCCGCTGCCCGGACGTTATCCGGCACACCGCTCTGTGGAGTTCGGACTTTCCTCTCCCTGCCTGCGCAGCCCAACCTCTGGCTGTCGTCCGCAGACCGGCAGCGACCGTCCGGCCCAGCAGCTAACACGTCCATTATAGATGCCTTGAGACCCCCAGGTTCCGGCTACTGTTTCTCGTCGATGTAGGTCGAGACCCTTCCGGTCCACTTGTTGTCGCTGACCGTAGTCATTTTCTTTCCATCGGGTGCGACCGTGATCTTGTCCACGCTATAGACTTTGCCATCGCGCTTGTAGGTCACTTCGACCGAGCGGTCCCCCAACTTTTTCAGCGATACCGTTTCATTGGCATAGATTCCCTTGACGGGGTACTCTTTGCCATCGAACTGGGCTTCCCAGCTCTCGCCTGTCGGCGTTGACATGCTCAGAGCCTTGCCCGATTCCTTCCACGTCGAGGTGAGCCCTGCCGTGTCCTCATTGACGCTCTCCACTCGCCAGGAACCGGAAATCGCGTCCGATCCGGCGGGTCCCTTGGATACCCGCGTTAACTTGGATTCCGTCTTGAACGGCTGACTGCCATCCGCGGGATAGCTGGTGGTGGCGACCGTCAATGTCTTTCCATCCTGGGACAAGGTCCGGGTCTGCTCGAAGGTTGGCTTGCCGGCTTTCTTGCCGGTGGCCTGCAGTGTGTTAGGGTCGGGGACTTTTACCGCGAGCGTGTCATAGGGCTGGCCGGTAACCGGCTGGTCCTGGCCGTCAGCTTTCACGCTGATCTTAGGCGCACAGCTTTCGCAGTCGTACATCCCATCCTTGACCGCGAACACGTACGGTTTGTGCGATAGTTTGGAGGCCGCCATATCGGTCTTCCAAGTGCCGTCGAACGGGCTTTGGCCAAACAGCGTCAAAGGGAGGAACAACAAAACCGCGCATAATACTTTCTTCATCTCTGTCTCCTTGCGACAAGGGTCGTTAAACAAGCTTCGTTCGCTTGTCCTCGAAGGAGGCCTAATAGTACACCTTTGCCCGGCGCGGGGTATGGTCAAGTCAGCACAAGGTCGCTGAAGAGCGAGCGTAGACTAGAGGAGCGAAGAAGACATGCCTGACGCGCTTGTCCAGTTCGCCCGAGCGAAGTATCTCAATCTGGAAACCTTTCGCAAGACAGGAGTCGGGGTACGCACGCCGGTGTGGTTCGCCGCCGACTCCGGCGCGCCCGATATTGTTCTACGTCTACTCCGAGGCCAGATGCCGGCAAAGTTAAGCGAATTCGCAACAATGGTCACGTGCGGGTGGCGCCCTGCGACATTCGCGGCAATCTGCGCGGCGCCTGGGTGGATGGGCAGGCGCGGATTGTCGATGGCGAAGAGTTCGCCACAGGGCAGGAACTGCTGCGCCAAAAGTACGGCTGGATGAAGATCGTGGGCGACTTCTTCAGCCGATTGATGAAGCACTCACAGGCGGTGCTGCAAATCACAATCAGTTAGCCGGTCCTATCCTGTCGGATAGTCGTTTGTTTTCGCGCACTCCCGGGCTGCAACCGATCTGACTTGCTGGTCCAACGGCGTTCCCCTTCATCACCATGTCAAGCTTCGTCTGATCAACAGCTTGGACGGGCATATCTCGGTTACCGAAAAGTCACCCTCGCAGCCATTGGTCCGGCACTGCGCTTGCCGTAAGTTCCGCTCATCAGAGTGGCAGAGAGCTTGAATCGGCAATCAGCTCTGATCGGCGTTTCACAGGACTTGCCCCATCGTTCGTAAAACGCCATCTCCGCAGGTAAACACGGGCCCCAGTTCCAAAATTCGCAGCTTACTGCTGCACTGTAAGGAGTTAAAGAGATGAAGAACAAAATTCTGGTGATCACGGTTTGCCTGTTGCTGACGGGCCCTCTCTTGCTTGCCCAAGGGCAGCGAATAGGTGCATCGAAGCCCGGTAACGGATCGTCCCTTGGAGGCGTCAAGAACCCCGGCTACGACCGATGTGACGCCTCTACTCCCACCACGATGGCCGCCGATGCCTCGGTCCTCGAGGACTATGTCGCCCCAATCGACTGGTCGATTTACGGCGTATACCTGAAGGCAGGGCATTCGTACGCAGTTGAGATGTGGAACCCTTTCGGAATGGACGAACACGCTATGCGAACGGGCGCCCCATTCTCGAATTGGCTAACAGTTCGTGCTTCGTGACGAGTTTTACGGACGTTTCGGGCGTCGATCCCGCTCTGAATTCCGGATTCTCCGGCCGGATCTCGTGGATACAGGCCTACGACGGAATCGGGTACGTAGCGATCCTGAATCTCGATAGCGTCAATGGCTACTTCTACAACATTCGGATCGTGGATACCACGCTCTACAATCCCCGCTGGAGTACCTGGAGCGGCTTTGGCAGCACGTGGGGATTCAACAACACCACCGGCGCTTCCATTTCCGGTACCTTCTCTATTTACGACGGCTCCGGGAGTGTACTGAAGACCGTCAGCGTGACGGTTCCGGCCGGCAAGGCGAAGTTTTACTCCAGCGGCCCCAGCGACCTGAACCTGCCTAACAACATAGCTGGCAGTGCGATGTTCGCTTATGTTGGGCCTCCGGGAGCGCTCCAGGTCGATGCGTACATGCTGAATGGGAGCGGTACTGTGGTCATTCCGACGAAGTTTGAACCGCGGAATGCACAGTGGTAAGCAACGGGCCTGCGCTCGCGAGAAACAACTTGCTTCATAACCGCCAGAAGGAGAATAGCCATGATCACGACGTCAACCAACGCGATCCGCAGCTTTCTCCTCCTGGCAACGTTTTCCGCCTGCGCATGGGGCCAGGCGGGCAGTGTAGACACCGCAAAGCAGGTGTCCGTAATGTCTAACGGAGCGGTGCTGCGAGTTACTGTTGCCTCGACCGCATCGCTCGCCCAGGTATTACAGGCGTTATGCACGCAGCAGAAGGTGCAATGCACCGGAACTGAATCCCTTGCCGCCTTTACGGTGCCAAGCATGACGATTGAGGGCACCTTCTTGCAAGTGGCCGATACCCTGCTGCAAGGGACGGGAATGAACTACAGCTTCTCCCGCGGCGAATCGGGCATGGCCACCATGCTTGCGGTGTTGGGAAAAGCTTCAACTGGAGCGGCTGAAGTTGCAGGCGTCGGGAAGGACCGGCAAGCGGAGGCCATGGAATCTGGGAATTCGGCCTTGTTGGGAATGCCGAGGCCAGGTGAAGCGCCCGAGCCCGAATCTCCCGAGGATACTGCTCGAACTGAAGCCATGCTGCGGCAGATGTTTGGTACAGGATCACCGAATGCTGCGCCCAACCTGGATCAGGCTGCAACTGCTGCAGGCAGCGGCCCGGCAACGGAATCGCAGGCTCCTCAGTACCAGCCATTCCCGGATGAATTCGGAAACCCGATACAGGCTACTACACCTGCTGCGCCAAGCTCCTTGCCGTTTCCGGACCATCGCGGGAATCCGATTCCGGTTACGCCTACGCCGACGCGGGGCTCGCCGTTCCCGCCGCCGACTAGATAACAAAGGCACGGAAGCGTTTCGCTTGCTCGCTCATCCTTCCTGATTCCAGTTCCAATTTGGGCACAGACTAAGAAATAGATGTTTCATCGTCAACTAACAGCCCTAAAGTGAAGCTGGGCTTACTGTGGCAGCCTTCCCCTCCCTCGTCAACGACAGTCACACGAGCTCCTTCCCAACGAGGAACGAGACCCTTGGTACATCAGCGGGTCTCCGGCTCAACCCGGCGACGCTCGCTGCAAACTGTGGAGGTAATATGAAACGCAAACTCTTCACTCTGGCTACGCTGATCCTGGCAGCGGCTATCGGGGTTCTGGCAGAGAGCACGGACTGCAACAACCCTACGGATGTCGTTCCCGACGGCCGCAGCGTACAAGGCTATTTTCCGGCCAGCGCGGTCCATTATTTCCGTTTCAAGGGTCAGCCCGGACACTCCTATGTCATTGAGCTGGTTTGGCCCTACGATAATCAATCTCTAGGCTTCTCGGCCCTGAAATGGTTTCGCCCAGGGGACAATTTCTGTGGGTCAGGAAGTTTGACCATCACCGACGTGACATTTATGGCGCCATGGGCCTCCGTGAATGGTAGCGGCTGGCGCGTCAGCTTCATCGCTTCCGGAGCGGGTAATTACGGGTTTGCCTTGACCAACCGAGCAACAGCCGGGGACTACACGTTCAGGGTTATGGACACCACCATGTTCAACCCGCGCTGGAGCACCTGGAGCGGCTTCTCGAGCACGTGGGGATTCAACAATAACTCCGACCATGACCTGTCGGGTACTCTCACCGTCTACGACAGCTTGGGCAATGTCGTAAAGACCGCGAGCGTCATCGTACCGGCGGGCAAAGTGAAGTTCTATACCAGCGCCCCCAGCGACCTCAACCTGCCGAACAACATGGCCGGCAGTGCGATGTTTGCCTTTGTTGGACCGCCAGGCGGATTGCAGGCCGATGCCTACATGCTGAATTCCAATGCAACCATCGTCATCCCCTCGAAGTTCGAGACTCGGATTGTGCAGTAACACACCCGTGGCGCGAACAACGGTAATGAACGTCAGAAGGGGAACCGCCATGCAAACAACGTCAATCAGCACGCTTCGGACGGTCCTCCTTCTGGCGTCATTCGCTGCCTCCGTGGTAGCACAGCCGCCTGGCGTGGAGGTCTCCTACGAGGTTTCCATCGTCGCGAACGGCGCCGTTCTGCGACTGCAGGTGGCCTCAACGATTTCACTGAGCGAATTATTGCAGGCCTTCTGCCTTAAGCAGAATATGCAGTGCGTCGGAACTGAGTATCTCTCCGCCTTTTCCGTGCCGGGCATGACGATCAGCGGCACCACAGAGGAGGTCCTCTCCTACCTGCTGGAAGGCACGGGAATGAACTACAGTATTTCGCGGAAAGAGTCTGGAAGATCTCTAAACCTCACTGTACTGGGACCAGCGCCTGTAGGGACGGACTACGCTGGTGGGCCTGCCGACCGGCAAATCGGGCGGACAGACGCAGCCCCAACAGTTCAGGCGTCACATTCAATGCAAGGGCCGGCGACGGAGCGAGACGCACCGCCGGAACCTGAATCCGCCGAGGAAAGTGCCCGATCCGAGCAAGCGATGCGACAGATGTTCGGTGGAGCGACCCCGGATGGCGGACTCGGAGCAAATGTTGCGCCTGGGGCTAGCCAAGTTGCAATCGTCAATGACGACAAGCGGGCTACGAACTCGCAGGTCACCGAGTATCTGCCATTCCCGGATGAATTCGGAAATCCGGTACCGGCCACTCAACCTGCGGCGCCAAGCTTCATGCCGTTTCCAGACCATCGCGGGAATCCGATTCCGGTTACGCCTACGCCGACGCCGGGCTCGCCGTTCCCGCCGCCGACTCACTAGCAAAAGCGCGGAAGCATCTCGCTTCCGCGCCGGATCACCTCTGATCCAAGTTGTGGCTTGGGGTGGTTGCACCCACCACTGAACAGGCTGTACAAACCGGTAGAAACCTATCTTTTACATACAAAAATCGGCCTAAAACGGCAGAATTTTACGGGAAAATCCTATGCTGGGGGGCGCGGCGCGGCAGAACAGCTTGCCGAGAAGGCATTCCATGGGCGATTTCACCCTTTCTGACGACCCCGGATATGACCAGTTTGGGGCGGCTTTATGCACCAAATGAGCCCAAATAGCGCCTTTTTGGGCAGCCTTTGAAGCCGTGTCCCTTCAAAAATCATCCTGCACCGTTAGAACGCTGCTCCACCCAACTGGCAGCTACCAGCGTCCCTACAGCGAGTTCATCTTGGCCAGGAATTCGGAATTGCCCACCGTCTTGCCCAGCCTGTCGATAAGCAACTCCATAGCCTCGACCGGTGACAACGGGTTCAGAACCTTGCGCAATACCCAGATGCGCGCCAGGTCGTCTTTGGGAATGAGCAGCTCTTCCTTACGCGTGCCCGAGCGCTGAATGTCGATGGCCGGGAAAGTGCGCTTGTCGACCAGTTTGCGGTCGAGAATGATTTCCATGTTGCCGGTGCCCTTGAACTCTTCGAAGATGACGTCGTCCATGCGCGATCCGGTTTCGATCAGAGCAGTGGCGATGATGGTCAGCGAGCCGCCTTCTTCGATGTTGCGGGCCGCGCCGAAGAAGCGCTTCGGCCGCTGCAGGGCGTTGGAATCGACGCCGCCGGAGAGCACCTTGCCCGAGGGAGGAACGATGGTGTTGTAGGCGCGCGCCAGTCGCGTAATCGAGTCGAGCAGGATGACAACGTCGCGCTTATGCTCGACCAGGCGTTTGGCTTTTTCGATGACCATCTCGGCGACTTGCACGTGACGCGCGGCGGGCTCGTCGAACGTAGACGAGATTACCTCGCCCTTTACCGAGCGCTGCATGTCCGTCACTTCTTCCGGGCGCTCGTCGATGAGCAGCACGATGAGCACGATCTCGGGATGGTTGGTCGTGATGGAGTTGGCCAGGTTCTGCAAGAGCATGGTCTTGCCGGTGCGCGGCGGAGCGACGATCAGCCCGCGCTGGCCTTTGCCCACCGGCGTCAGCAGGTCCATGACGCGGGCGCTGATGTTCTCCTTCACCGTCTCCAGCTTGATGCGCTCCTGCGGATACAGCGGCGTCAGGTTGTCGAACAGGATCTTGTTGCGCGCTTCTTCCGGCGACTCGAAATTGACGGCTTCGATCTTCACCAGCGCGAAGTACTTCTCGCCCTCATGCGGAGGACGCACCTGTCCGCTGATGGTGTCGCCCGTCTTCAGGTCGAACTTGCGGATCTGCGAAGGCGAGACATAAATATCGTCGGGGCCAGGCAGGTAGTTGTAGTCCGGCGAGCGCAGAAATCCGTAGCCGTCGGGCAGGATTTCCAGTACGCCTTCGGCGAAGATGTGGCCTTCCTTTTCGCTTTGTGCCTGGAGGATTTTGAAAATGAGGTCCTGCTTGCGCAGGCCGCTGGCGCCGGGCAGGTCAAGGGAGCGAGCTATACGGGTAAGCTCGGTGATGTTCTTTTCTTTGAGTTCAGAGATTGTCATGTTCACCTACGGGGGATTTTGCAGAAGGGCGGGCCGGAAGGATCGGCGGAGGAAGGCGCGCCGAAGCGCGACGCGCTTATGCAGCGCGCCGCTGGGCCTCGGAAGCCGTCTCCGGCTCTACAATCACGTTCTGCCGCTCTGCGTCGGCAATGCGGTGAAGCACGTTGTTGGTCGTATCCTGGATACGAGTGTTGGGACGATGGAACTTCCGTGTTGCCTTGGAAGCAAGCTGACAAAGCATGTAACGGTTACGCAGTGTATGCACTGCATCAAATACGAGATCGGACCGCATTCTTTCTTCTCCTAATTGCGTATGAAGGTATTACCAGGTAGCCCGGCCAACTTTATCGGAATATCTTGACAGCTCCTGGCGTCGTACATGTCAGCGGCTGGAACGTCTCGCGAGGCGCACTCGAAAGGAGCCACATACTTCGATGCTGCATTCGCGTTCAGAGTTCCAATTTTCCGCAACGTAGCCGCTCCCGCCGGGTTCGAAGCCGGTGAAAGCTCCCAAGTCTTCTGCTTCTTACCTGAGGGCGCACAAGCATAAGGGCTTGCGTTCAGATATTGCCTTCCTGATTACCGGCTATTGGCGTTCAGTGTGTGGCCGATTAGGGCAGGACGCCTGGACTGGAGCTACAGGATAACGGCTAACTCAGAAGCGATACGTTAGCCGGGACTGAAGGCTTTAGTCAAGAGAAATCGTGCCCGTGGGACTGCACTCTGGTAACCAACTGGAAAACCTGAACCTTAGACGCCATAACCGGCAAAAGGTATTCAGAAAAACTAACCCACTTTAAGTCAATAAGTTGCGGGCGGGTTGAACCGTCCGCCGACTGCTCAAGACCGATTGGGGGATCGCCAGCCAGCCGCCAGACTCGCACATTCTCCTACGCCCAAAAGGTACGATCCAGCGTCCTGTACTGGATGGCCTCAGCAATATGGCCGGATTCGATTTCGGCGCTCCCCACCAGATCGGCAATCGTGCGCGCGACCTTCAGAATGCGGTCATGGGCGCGGGCGCTCAGCCCCTGCTTGACCATAGCGCGCTCCAGCAGATGTTCGGCTTCGGTACCCAACCGAGTTACGTAGAGGTTAGATCCCGACAGACGCGAGAGTAAATTTTAGATCCCGGTCATCGAGCAGTTTGGGTCATCCTCAACAACACTGACAAACTCGTAATCCCAGAGCCGACTGTTGTCGTAGTCATCCAGCGAAAACTCCGCCTCGCTGTCGACCCGCATCTCTAGAACTTCTATCCCGGCGCACATCCCAAAGGCGTTCTGAAGCGCCGATTGCAGCTTAATCAAAACCTCTTCGCGTTGGCGATCTTCGACGGCTTCAACAGGGGCTACGATCCTGACGATGATGCTATAGGTCTCGTCCTCGTCAAGCTCCTGATCGGAGCCCACAAAAGCGATGAATGTTCCACGCACATCCAAGCCGTAGGTAGACATGCTCGACTCAATGAGTTCCTTGGCCTCCTCCGTCAGCCTGTTGTTGAACGCCGTCGGAAATGAGGCTCTTACATAACGCTTGGCAGCCCATTTCGCGATGGTCTTAACTGTTTTTCGCGGGATTGTCACCGAGTTGTCCGGCGTCCCAGCCTCAAGAATCTGACGCTCGACGCGGTACTTGTCGTTAATACTTAGCTGGAATATCTGCTCTACGTCATTTACCTTAGCGTTGAAGCAGAGGGTGCGAGGGTTCTTGCCGTTGGTCATCCGGCCATCACTCTTGTTGACAGCCCGCGCAACGAGAAACTCGACGAATGGTTCCGCCTTGTAGGACCGATGAACAATGTCGCAATCCTGAGAGATGATGATGAGCCTGTCTGCGGGCTTCAAGTCATCCGGCAAGATGGAAGGGTCGTTTAGCAACTCGCGTTTGAGCGTCGATCCCTGCCTCCAGTTCGAATTGGGTAACGAAGAACCCGCTGCCAAGCCCACCACCGCCTGACCTGCCCCCCATTTTTAGTCCAAGGATAATGAGACTTTCTCCGGTTTTTGTTCGCCCCACTGATCTGGCGTAGCGGGGATGGGGGTGTGGGGCAAGGGGCCGGCGTTTGAGGCCCCTGGCCCCACTCCAGTTCTGTCGAAGCTTTTCACTTCAGCGGCAAACTCCTCCGGCGTTCTGTAGCCCAGGGACGAGTGCGGACGCTCCTGATTGTAGTGTCGCCGCCACTGCTCGATGATCTGCCGCGCATCGCTGAGCGAGACGAACCAGTTCTCGTTCAGGCACTCGTCGCGGAACTTGCCGTTGAAGCTCTCGATATAGCCGTTCTGCATCGGTTTTCCCGGCTGGATGAAGTGCTGCTCCACCCCTTCGGCGAAGCACCACTGGTCCAGCGCACGCCCGGCGAACTCCGGGCCGTTGTCGGTGCGGATCTGCCGCGGTCGTCCGCGCTGGCGGACCAGCCGCTCCAGCACCCGCACCACGCGCGCTCCCGGCAGCGAGGTGTCCACCTCTATCGCCAGGCACTCGCGCGTATAGTCATCCACCACGTTCAGCGTGCGCAGCTTGCGCCCCGAGCTGAGCGTGTCGGCCATGAAGTCCAGCGACCACACCTGGTTCGGTGCCGTGGGCGCCGGCAGCGGCAGCCGTGGCACGCCTGCACAACGCTTACGCCGCCGCTTCCGCACCTGCAACCCTTCCAGCCGGTAGAGCCGGCAGATCCGCTTGTGGTTCACCCGCCAGCCCTCGCGCACCAGCCGGTCATGCAACCGGCGATAGCCAAAGCGCCGGAACTGGTGCGCCAACTCGCGCAACCGCTGCCGCAGCCGCCCGTCCTCCGAGCGCCGCGCCCGGTAGCGGTACGTCCCCCGATGCAGTCCGATCAGCCCGCAGGCGCGTCGCTCCGAGACCGCGATTTCCGAGCGCATCACTACCGCCGCCTGCTTCCGCATCTGCGGGCTTACCACTTTTTTGCGACCACCGCCTGCAACGCCTGCTTGTCCAACGTCAGGTCCGCTACCAGGTGCTTCAGCCGCCGGTTCTCCTCTTCCAGAGCCCGCAACCGCCGCGCCTCGCTCACCTGCATCCCGCCGTACTTTGCCTTCCAGCGGTACAGGCTCGCTCGCGTAATGCCATGCCGGCGACACAACTCGCCGGGATCGGCCCCGGCTTCCGATTCCCTCAGAATGGCGATGATCTGTTCTTCGTTGAATCGACTCTTGCGCACGACTCCTCCTCCGCCCTAGCGGGCTATGTTAAGGGGAGAAGTCTCATTTCCGCTGGACTAATTTCCGGGGGGCAGGTCACGCCTAGGTCACTACAGTATTTCGTCGTCTTTCCAGGATGACGCCCGTTTCAGCGTCTTCCCACCTTTTGCAAGCGCCACGTCCGCAATGCTCTGTCTCGATTCGGAGGAGGCCAGAGCACGGTGGAGTTCAGTCAGCTTCGCACGAACGGCATGTTCATCTATCGGATCACGTGCCAATTCATCCAAAACGCTGGCCTCGCCAAGGCGCTTGTGCAATGAACCTCCCAAAGGTTTGCTCGAAACGGATCGCCATTCACGCGCAATCTCGAAGACCAAGCCGATCTTCCCTTGTCGGCGAGGATACGGTTCCCTTTGAGCCTTGAGCCACTGATGCACAGTCTGTCGCGACACACCGAATGTACTAGCGAGCTGCGAAACATTCAGCGACATGTATCTCTGGATCGCAGCGAGCTGTTCGGGAACAGAGCTGAGTTCAGTGACTCTGCTGTTTTCGCGTCCTTCTTCGCAAATCTTAATGCTCACATCGCGGCTGATCTGAGAAGACGGCAGCGAAGACGCATTAGCGATTCCGCCCGTTCCGATACATAGTCCCAACACTCCGATCCAAATCGCTATTGCTCCATGCTGCGGGGGCGGATTCGACCCGCACATCTGGAATAACGGTCCCGGTGGTCGATGTAAGCGTTTGTGAAACGGTAGTGCCCATAAGTCACTCCTAACTGTTTCCCCATCGTTCCAGAGCATACGGTGTGACTGAGTTCCTAAATGCAAGATCCAGTGCATTGTGAAGCTCGCCGGTGATCGAAACCACACGTTTCGTGTCGAAGTCTTCTGACCTCTCCACGAAGTGATCGAAGTCCAGCAGAGTTCCCATCTCATTGGGTTTGAGCTCAATGGAATACTTGAGCGTCGATGGGAACAAATCTGGAGGCAATATCTGAGGAAGTTGCGTACATCTGGTCACGAGCGTTCCCAGTTCAGTCGTGCCTGTCTGTTCGAACCGACTTGTCCAGCTCTTCACGCCTACTGACTTCGGGTCTATGCCAACAAGACCTGGGTTCAAATATTGACTTAAACTCTCGTTTTGACCCGGCCGGATAAGGTCCACGTATCGAAGTCCAATCCGCTCCAAAAGCCCGACTCTCAGGACCCGATTAACAACGAGCAGCGCGGTCGTGAATATTTCCTGGAAGTCCTTGAAACATCCGTAGTTGTTTGTTTGCACGGCCAGGTAATTGGTCGTCAGAACGATTCCCAGCCGCTCGTCTTTGTCTTGGAACTCATAACGATCCGTGACAGACAACTTCGGCGGAGAATTTGGTGTCAACATGATCTCTTGCATTTGACCCCGTATGAAGCGCGGAAATCCCTTGTGACGAAGCTGCTCCTGAATCTCAGGAACAAATCTCTCAAGGGCCATCACGGCAGAGAACTTCACCTGAGTTAAGACGAGCACAAGGGGAGAATTCTTTAAGTGGAGAGCTGACAGTGAACGATTCACGGTAGAAGTTTACACCAAAGTTTACATGTTGCAAATATTATTGCAAATTATTAAAACAAAACGATGTTGCCACGATCCGGGTTTACGCCCAGAACGTTCGATCCAAGGTTCTGTACTGAATAGCCTCCGCGATATGGCCGGACTCAATCTCCTCCGCTCCAGCCAGATCGGCAATGGTGCGCGCGACCTTCAGAATGCGATCATGGGCGCGGGCGCTCAGCCCCTGCTTGACCATAGCGCGCTCCAGCAGATGTTCGGCTTCGGTACCCAGCTCGCAGTATTTGCGGATTTCGCGCGAGCCCATCTGCGCATTGGCGTAGATCCGCTCCTTGCCTGCGGCGAAGCGGTTGAGCTGGCGCTCGCGCGCGGTCATCACACGCTGGGCGATGTCGGCGGAGCTCTCGGGCGTCGAGCCGCTGCGCAATTCGCGATAGTTCACTGCTGGAACATCAATATGGATGTCGATGCGATCGAGCAGTGGGCCGGAGATCTTTGCCACATAGCGCTGGATCATCATAGGCGTGCAGTGGCATTCGCGCGTGCGGTCGTTGAAATAGCCGCAGGGGCAGGGGTTCATCGCGGCCACCAGCATGAAGCGTGATGGGAAGCTGAGCGACATGGCGGCGCGCGCAATGGTAACGGTGCCGTCTTCCAGCGGCTGGCGCATGACTTCGAGCACGTTGCGCGGGAACTCAGGCAGTTCATCGAGAAATAGCACGCCATTGTGCGCGAGCGACACTTCGCCGGGACGCGGAATCATGCCACCGCCGATCAGCCCGGCGTCGGAGATGGTGTGATGCGGCGAGCGGAAGGGCCGCGTTCCCACCAGGCCGCTGCTGGAATCGAGCACCCCGGCAACACTGTGGATCTTGGTCGTCTCCAGCGCTTCCTCGAAGGTCAGGGGAGGAAGGATGGTGGCCATGCGCTTGGCGAGCATGGTCTTGCCCGAGCCAGGCGGGCCGATCATCAGCAGGTTGTGCCCGCCGGCGGCGGCAACTTCGATGGCGCGCTTGGCGGTCTGCTGCCCGCGCACGTCTTTGAAGTCAACGCCAAAGTGCTGCGCGACTTCCAGCAGCGCACGTGTATCAACCTTCAACGGCTGAATGCCGTTCCCCGTGTTCAGCAGTTGTACGACGTCCATCAGCGAACGCACGGGATAGACCTCGACGCCGTCAACCACGGCCGCTTCGCGCGCGTTCACCTCCGGCACGATAAGCTTGCGAATCTTATTGGCGCGGGCCATGACCGCAATAGGCAGGGCGCCGCGAATGCCGCGCAAGCCGCCATCGAGTGAGAGTTCGCCCACGAACAGCGCGTCCTCCGGCGGCTTGTTGTTGATGCCGCCATAGGCGCCGAGGATACCCAGCGCCATCGGCAGGTCAAAGCCGGAGCCCTCCTTGCGAATGTCCGCGGGAGCGAGATTGATCGTCGTGATGGTGGGCGGGATATCATAGCCGCTGTTCTTCAGCGCGGAACGCACACGTTCCCGGCTCTCGCGCACTGCGGCATCGGGCAGGCCAACCGTTGTGAACTTGCCTTCTTCGCCGGTCTTGACGATACCAACATCGACTTCAACCTGTATGAGGTTGGCGTCAATGCCATACACAGCCGCGCTGAGCGTCTTGTAGAGCATGTGGCAGACAGATGGGGCCGGACTCTTCATAAGTAACATGCGGCGGTTACTTTGGGATGTGACCTAACTCACCTAAGTACGTGACGGCGGCGACGGCCCCACGGCGAAGCAAACCCCTTCGCTATGATGGATGAATGAAAAGCTGTCCTAAGCAGCGTGTCATTTCCTATGTCTGACGCCTTTATTTGTGACGCGATTCGCACTCCCTTCGGCCGCTACGGCGGAGTTCTCTCGCCGGTTCGCACCGACGACCTGGCGGCCATCCCCATCAAAGCCTTGTTCGAGCGCAACCAGGGCCTCGATCCGGCGGCTGTCGATGACGTGATTCTCGGCTGCGCCAACCAGGCGGGGGAAGACAACCGTAACGTGGCGCGCATGGCCCTGCTGCTGGCGGGCTTGCCGCAGGAGGTTCCAGGCTCGACGGTGAACCGGCTGTGCGGATCGAGCATGGACGCGATTGGCGTCGCGGCACGGGCCATCAGGACGGGTGAGAGCTCACTGATCATCGCCGGTGGCGTAGAGAGTATGTCGCGCTCGCCGTTCGTGATGGCGAAGTCGGATACGGCTTTTTCGCGCGACTTCAAAGTCGAAGACACGACGCTCGGCTGGCGCTTCATTAATCCGAAGATGAAGGCCATGTACGGCGTGGACTCCATGGCGGAAACTGCGGAGAATGTCGCGGCGGACTATCACATCTCGCGCGAAGATCAGGATGCTTTTGCCTATCGCAGCCAGCAGCGCACCGCCGCAGCCATGAACAATGGCGTGCTGGCGGAAGAGATCGTTCCCGTGTCTATCCCACAACGTAAGGGCGAGCCGGTAAGGGTCGACAAGGACGAGCATCCGCGTCTGGACAGTAGTCTTGAAGCACTTGCGAAGCTCAAGCCCTATGTCAAAGCCGATGGAACGGTCACCGCGGGCAATGCATCGGGCATCAATGACGGCGCGGCAGCGGCGATCGTCGCGTCGGGAGACGCGGTAAAGAAGTTCGGACTGACGCCAAAGGCGCGGGTAATCGCTTCCGCAGTTGCCGGCGTGGCGCCGCGTGTCATGGGCATGGGGCCGGTGCCCGCGACAGGCAAAGTTCTGGCGCTGGCGAAACTGACCATCGACGACATGGATGTGATCGAGTTGAACGAGGCCTTCGCGGCGCAGGCGCTGGCCGTGCTGCGGCAGCTATGGATTCAGGATGACGCTCCCCACGTAAATCCTAACGGCGGGGCAATTGCATTGGGGCATCCGCTGGGGGCGAGCGGCGCAAGGCTGGTCATAGCAGCTACGCGGCAACTGGAGCGGACCAAGGGCCGCTACGCCTTGTGCACGATGTGCATCGGGGTAGGCCAGGGGATTGCGATGGTGCTGGAGAGAGTGTGAGTGCGAGTGGGCGGTTGGCAGTTTTGAGTTTCGGGTTTCTAAGCTTCTAGTCGAACGGCTGAAAGTTTGAAGATTGATAGCCTGCCGCTACGCGGCCTGATGATTTGCTTCGACCCGCCACCCAGGGGCTCGCGCCCCGGGCTGGAACCGCAGCCGCTGCTACGCAGCGCGAGTTTCGCGCCGGTTGGGCTCTTCCATGGGACGCAACAGGAGGCTAAAACGGGGCAGCCGCTCCCTGCTGTTCGGGAACGATTCGTTTCCGAAACTTGAAGCTGGAAACTTGAAACTGCGTTCACACCTTCCACATAACCACTTCATGCAGCCGGTGCATCCTGAAATCCGCGGGAATGCCATGACGCACGTTGCGGGCGTAGGTGAGCTCGACCTGCAAAATCCAGAGCGCCGGTAATGCGATGAGAACCACCAGCAGCCACAGGATTTTCTTTCCCAACCGAACGCGCAACATTTCTCACCTGCTCTCTGCGGACTACTTCAGATACTTCGCCAGGAACGAGGTCGTAAGTTCCCAGGCCTGCCTGGCGTCGTCGGCACGGTAGTGCTCGTTACTTGGATTCTCGAAACCGTGTCCGGCGTCAGGAAATATCTTGATCTCGGCCGGCTTGCCCAGCGCCTTCAGGTCAGCCTCGAACTTGTTCACGTCGGCTGGGGGAATCCCCCGGTCCTGGCCTCCAAAGATGCCGAGGATCGCGGCATTGATCTTCTGCAGGGTCGCCCTGTCGGACGCGAGGTGCCCGTAGTTGATCACGGCGGCCTTGAGCTGGGGATCGGCGATGGCGAGATCAAGCGCGTAGCCTCCACCCATGCACCATCCGATGTCACCAACCTTTGCGGGATTGACGTTCTTCAGCGAGCGAAGGTAAGCGGCAGCGGCCAGAAGATCGCGATTGGCGCGATCGCTGGGCACACCGCGCATGATCTCGTGCGCCTCCTCGGGTGTAGTCGCAACCTTGCCGCGATATAGGTCGATTGCCAGCGCAACGTATCCCTCGTCGGCGAGCTTTGAGGCCTGCTCCTTCACCCAGTCGTTCAATCCCCACCACTCGTGGATCACAACCAGCCCGGGAAACGGGCCCTTACCCTGCGGCGTGTAGAGGATTGCGTTGACGGTTTCATCGCCGCTCTTGTAGGAGACCGGCTTGCCGGTTGCGGCGAAGGAAGCGAGGGCGACCACAACGACGATCAGGGTGAGCGTAACGAATCTCATGTTCCCTCCACAGAGGTGGTTCAGCAACTAGCAACTAGCAACTAGCAATTAGCAATTAGCAACTAGTCTGTCGCCTTTGGTTGTGGGCAATTCGCGTTTCGGAGAGCGCCGGCCAGCGATTCGTCGAACGCTTTCAGATATTGCTTACAGCCAACCCCCGAAGGCCAAGCTCAAACTGCTGATTACTACTCGCTAATCGCAGTTGCTAATTATAGCTGGCTAGTTGCTAGTTGCTAAATGCTCGGGCTAGCCGCTCCTGGCTACCAGTCCCTCCAGTAACTGCCGGCCCAGCTCTTGCAGTTCGCCAAAGCGCTTCTGGTATTCGACGAAGAGGCGATTGTATTCCAGTGAGCGGCCGGCATCGAGATGCGCGCGCAACATCATATCGCGCAGGCTTACCGGATTCGGCAGGGTTGCGTCTTCCTTCAACTCTTCCAGGGCGGTTGCGGGATCATAGTGATACATGTCCGTGTCCTCGGATATGCCCGCATAGTATCAGCCTTTGACTTTGCGTGGGTAACGGCGGAAAGCCTGTGGGAATTCGATCAGCGTTTTTCTGAAATCTGCGCGTCGCCGTCCGCCTCGGCACAAGCGTCGGAGCTGGAGCCGGGTTGCCGGGGACCGATTTGGTAATCGCGATAGTCAATCGTCAGCCTGGCGGTGCCGCCGAAACGCACGTGCGCAATGCTGGTGTTGCGCGCCGGCAGCCAGAATTCGCCAACCTTCTTGTACTCGTGTTGAATTTCCGTGTGGCTGATCCAGAAAGAAACGCTTTTGGCCGGCTGGGCCGAGACCCGCGACACGGCGAAGTCGTTAGCATCCACCCAAATCTTGCCGCGGTAGAGGAACTTGCTCTTGAAGCGGGGCGTCACCTCGAGCAGATATTGCGGCTGCCCGGCGATTGTGTCTGTGCCAATGAGCCGGAATTCATAATTATCAGGAGTGAGATCGGTGCGGCCGAGATTGGGCTTGTCGAGAGCTTCCTTTTCGGTCTGTATAAGCTCATTCAGGACATGATCCAGCAGCAGGCGCGAGCCTTGCTGCTTAAGAATGCGAAATTCCTTCTGCGCGGGGGCGTTGAAACGCATGTCGACCAGCATTTCAGCCGACTTCTCCGACGGAAACCCAACGTAATCGACTGAGTAATAGCGGCAGCTTTCATAATGTTTCAGCAGCGCAGCCCGGTCCCGGTTGCGCTGCATGAGTTGGGCCACGACTTGGTCGGTGGTGAGGGGAGGCGCAGCCGGGCGCGCTGATTGCGCGGACGCCGCCGTCAGCAGGGCCAGGGCAACCAGCAAGCCGGCAAGCGGCCGATTCCGAGAAGCCAGTCGTCTCACGATGCATCCCATCAATTGCAACCTTATGGAGCCGGGAAAATTAGTCAAGCCAAAATCTGGTTACTGATTAGTCATCTGTCAGATATGTTAGGCCATCGTACGCATTCCCGTCTTGTCCTTCCGGTTAAAAATGGCATTCCATAGCCACAAAGGTCCTGCGATCACGAATTGGACAATCAGGACCGGGATGCGAATCAAATCGCGCCACAGCGGCTGACTCTCCTCGCCAACGATCATGGCTCCCCGCCGCATGATGAAGAGGTTGAACAGCGTCGAAACGACCGACAACCCGGTGGCAAAGGTCACCGCCGGGCGGACGTGATGCATGCCGGTGTAAACATGCGCTAAGTAATCGACTCCGTAAAGCGCGGAAGGGATGCCCAGGGCGACGATGCAGGCTGCCAGCCACGCGGGCTGGGCAAAGCGCATGGCCTGGGTGAAAGCGGCATAAATTCCCGCGGTTGCGCAACTGAAGATGATCTCCACCAGCACCGCTATCGAGATCTCCATTCTGCCACGCTTCATGGTGGCAACGAAGAAAATCGTCCCGCGGTTGATGGCGGCGAACAGCGCCGATTTCCAGTTCCAGTGCCGGACAAAGTAGTAGAAGGGGTTTCGAAACAATTGGAGCAGCGCTTTGCCGACCGTGGTTTGCGGATCTGCGGGCCCGGGGTCACCGTTTGGAATCATGTGGATTGCAGTATAGGGGACGTTTACTTCCAAGGTTCTGTTAAATCTTAACCAAGAAATCTCACATAACTCACACTGTTGTCACCTGAATCAAGACATACTGCATACGTATTGGTGCAAGCCGGGATACGCCATTGCGCCGAAATCGACGCCACGAGAGGGGGGTGAGGTCACGTGCAGAGCCGGATCTCTTACTTCTGGAAGGAACCCGAGGCGCGGAGGGGCTTCGAGGTTGGGGTGTCGCTCCACAGCCACACCAACCATTCGCGCGAAAGTCTCTCCTTCGTACCGCTCCTGGCAAACCGTTGCGCTCCCGTGAAGTGGTACTTCGAACACCACAAGCGCAAGGCATCGCGCGGAGCCATTCCTGTCGATCTGTTCAATGCCAACTGGACGCCTCCCGTAACAGCCCGCGAGGCCTACGAGTTGGAGCGCCGACAGATTGAGGACCGGCTAGGATTGCAGGCGCTGGTTTCGCTTTCCGATCACGACAATATCGAAGCATCCAGTCGGCTGCGTGTCATCGCCGAGTTCAGCGACGCGCCGATTTCGGTCGAGTGGACCGTGCCATTCGCGGAAGGCTACTTTCACCTTGGAGTGCACAACCTGCCGACGAAGGATGCCACGTCCATTATGGCGGACCTGGCGGAATACACGGCAAACCCCCGGCCGGAGCGACTGAAAGAGCTCTTCTGTTTCCTGAACGAGATGGAGAGCGTGCTGGTGGTTTTCAATCATCCCAAGTGGAACATCGCTTTGCTGGAGCCCGGCCGCTTCCATTACCTGCTGGCAGACTTCCTGGCGCACTACTCGGCCCACCTGCACGCCTTCGAGCTGAATGGACTGCGCTCCTGCCGGGAGAACCAGGAAGTTGCGAAACTCGCATACGGCTGGAACCAGCTTGTGATCTCGGGCGGCGACCGCCACGGCCGCGAGCCGAACGCCAACGTGAACCTCACCAACGCCCGCTCGCTGGATGAGTTCGTACATGAAATCCGCGTGCAGCGCGTAAGCAATGTGATGTTCATGCCGCAATATGCTGATCCGCTGGCCATGCGCTTCGTGCATACATTTCTGGATGTCATCCGCCAATATCCGGACAATCCGGCGGGTGCGCGGAACTGGGACGATCGCACGCTGCATCCCGACGCGAGTGGAGAGCTGAAGCCCGTCTCGACGCAGTGGAACGGCCCGCCGGCGCTTGTCGCAAACGTGTTTCGCCTGGCCTTCTATCTGGAAAGCGGATTTGCCCCGAACCTGTGGCGGAAGGTTGCCAGCAACAAGGATTTCCGGCTGAACCTGACGGATGGGCAGTCCAATCTGTAACCGTCGCGTCATGGCTTTGGAATATACTTGTTTAGTAGAGATGCGCCGGCTGGGTAAGGACGCCGATCGAACGTCCACGGAAACCTGATAATGACAGCTACCATTCGCCGCACTGCGAAGCGCTGGAACCGTCTGTATCGCGAGACTCGCATGGTCGCCCTGGCGCTGCGTTCGCAACGTCATCCAGTATTGGCCCACATGGTGGTGACCCGCCGCTGCAATTTGGCATGCACGTATTGCAGCGAGTTCGACGACTTCTCCAAGCCGGTCCCGACCGAAGAACTCTTCAAGCGCATCGACAAGCTGGCCGCGCTGGGCACGACGGTGATCACCATGACCGGCGGCGAGCCGCTGCTGCACCCCGATCTCGACAAGGTCATCGCGCGCATCCGCAGCCATGGCATCATCGCCATCCTGGTCACCAACGGCTATCTGCTGAACGTGGAGCGCATCCAGCGGCTGAACAAGGCCGGCGTCGACCACATGCAGATCAGCGTCGACAACGTGAAGCCGGATGACGTTTCCAAGAAGAGCCTTAAGGTCCTCGACAAACGGCTGCAATGGCTGGCGGAGCACGCCGAGTTTCGCGTGAGTATTCACTCCGTGCTGGGCGCATGCACGGAACACCCGGAAGAGGCGTTCACCATCGCCAAGCGCGCGACCGAGTTGGGCCTGATCAGCACCGCGGGCATTGTTCACGATTCCGCGGGACAGCTCAAGCCTCTGAACCCCGAACAGCGCGATGTACTCACGCGCATCGATGCCTTGTCGAAGGGCAAAGGGTTCTCGGCGGCGTGGCACAATCCCTGGCGCGAGAACCTGATTCGCGGCTTGCCCAACGACTGGCACTGCGGAGCCGGTGGACGCCATCTGTACATCTGCGAAGAGGGCCTGGTGCACTACTGCATGGCGCAGCGCGGCTATCCGGCGATCCCGCTGGAGGCGTACACGCGCGAGGACATTGAGCGCGAGACCAAGGCCAAGAAAGACTGCGCGCCCTACTGCACTATCTTCTGCATTCAGCGCGTGGCGTTGATCGATCGCGTGCGGGAGAATCCGCGCAAGGCGCTGGAGGAGTTTTTCCCCACTCACGATGCCGATGGCAACGAGAGACAGTTGCCAGTCCCGATTCGGGTGCTCAGCTCACTGCTCGCGCCTTCGAAGGGCAAGAAAGACAATCTGGCGCAGAAGACGGCGTTGAAGATTTTGAAGATCGATTAGTCCCTTCGGTCACCAATTGTCGGGTTGGATGTGGGAACGCTATGATTTGCGAATAGGGTTCGAATGACTACCGAGAGAATCGACATTAACCCGTTAATCATGGTGGGAAAGCCGGTGATTCGAGGGACACGAATTACGGTTGAACTGGTCCTGCATAAACTCGCCGAGGGAGCCAGCGAGGATGAGCTGCTGGAAGATTACCCGCAGATTACGAGAGAAGACATCCGCGCGGCAGTGGCTTACGGCGCGGCCAGCGTAGCGCACGAGGAAATCCTTCTACTGCCAGAGCAGCCGCTGGCGAGTACGTCTTAATCCGGTGAATTTCGTCGCGGACGAAAATCTCTGATTCTCTTCTGCGCAAATTTCGCAAAGACCGGCGCGGAAATCCAGGGTCACGCGTTCTGCCCTGACAGTTGTCTTGCATCGCGCAGCCGCATCTGGCGGCGGAAGGTAGCCTTGGAGATGTCGAGGGCTCCGCAAATCTGCTCTTCCGAAGCAGTTCCCCGGCTGAACGCTGCGATACGGTGGGGTAATTCCTGCTCCCGGCTCATCACGTCGCGGTAGAAGCCTTCGAGCTGCCGCGTGGCCGCCGCCCAACTCCACTTCTCCGCATCAAGACGCGCTTCGCGGCGCATATGCTCACGGTGTGCGTCATCGGTGATCAGCCGGCGAACGGCCGCGATCGCCTTTTCCTGATCGCCATGCTTGAAGAGGTGTCCGGTGACGCCATCGCGCACGATGTCGGGAATGCCTCCCTCGTCAGCAGCGACGACCGCGCAGCCGGCAGCCATGGCTTCCAGCACAACCAGGCCAAGGGTCTCCGTGCGCGAGGCCATGAAAAAGATGTCGGCCGAAGCGTACGCCGCGGCCAGGTCCTTGCCCTTGAGGAAGCCGGGGAAATGCGTTGGCGTCCCGGCGAAGTACTCCTTCAGCTTGTCGCGATGGGGCCCATCGCCGACCAGCGCCAGGCGCAGTCCTGGAATAGCTTGCAATACGGGGCGGCAAGCCTCAATGCCCTTTTCCGCCGAGAGCCGTCCGATGTAGACCATCAGCTTGTCTTCAGGATGGCCTTGCGTGAGGCGATCGCGCATTTCGGGTGAAGCTTTGTCGGGAGCGAAGGTCTCGGTGTCGACGCCCTTTTGCCAGAGCTCGACGCGCTTCAAGCCCTGGTGGCGTAACAGGTGCGTCATGGCCTGCGACGTAGCCAGCACCAGGTCCGATCCGTTGTATGCGGAACGAGTGCCCTTCCAGAACAGCGGCTCCAGCTTCCCGAAGCCGTAATAGTGCAGATACTTGTCGAGCTGCGCGTGGTATGACACCACCAGCGGCACGCTGTGACGCTTGCTGTAGTGGAAGGCCGACGCGCCGAGAACCACCGGATGTATGGCGTGAATCAGGTCCGGCTGGAAGTCCGCCAGCGCCTTGCCGATCGAAGGCCGCGGGATCGCGAGCTTAATGTCGGGATACAGCGGAAAGGAAAAGCCCCGCACGCCGTGAATCCGCGCACCCTCGTACTCCTTCATGCCGCCATCAGGCGCGATCAGCAACACGTCATGCCCAAACAGGACGAGGTGGCGAATGGTCTGGCAGAGCCGGGTGACAACGCCGTCAATCTTGGGAAGAAAAGTCTCCGTAAAGAGCGCGATGCGCAGAGGCCGTTCGGAATCTTGCGCTTGCGTGTTGGGCGCAGAGAAGATGTTCTCGTTCAAAGGATGGCTCAAGTCTTATGTATATCAGGCTCGGCTGCTTCGTGCCGCAACCAGAGTACCCTAGTCTCCGTTCAGGCTGGTGGCCAGGCTGGCAAATTCCGGCCGCAGATCCGCGGTGTGCCGGTCGTATTCTCCCCGCGCGGCAAACAGCTTGCGCAATACCGGACGCACCGGATCGCTGGACAGGAAGATCACCGTCCTGACAATCGGGCGCAGCCACAGGGGTGTTCCCCGTCCACCATCGAGATAAAACGACAGCGGATGCCAGCCATGGTTGTCAACATCGGCCCAAATCCTGTCGGTGAAGCGGCGCCGGCCATAGGGGAAGTGCGGGTAGCGCCGCAGTACATCCCCGGCGGTAGCCAACTCGCGGAAGCGCACCGGCTCTTCGTAGGAAGGCAACACCAGCACGGTAAACGGCCGCCGGTTGCGCACGTCATCTACGAACTCGCCCCAGGTTTCCGCCTGCGTCAGGTTCAGCATGGTGTTGGGCCGGCAGCCATGGCGATCGCCGCCGCAGATCACCGGCAGGTCCCACTCTTCGGCCAACGGCGGGACTTTCTGGTTCTCGTTCCAGGGCCGCATGCCGTTGACCTCGACCGCATGGATCCAGGGCCGGCACATCTCCAGGAACTGCTGCAGCGTGGCCCAGTGCTGCGTGGCGCCAACTTTCACGAAATTGCAGCAGGGGTGGTTCAGGATGATCAGAGTGTCGTGATTGTTGTCGAGCGATGTCAGCAGGTCGCACAGGCGGTCTTCCTGCGGCTCGGCAGTGTAGCGCGCCAGCTCGGCCATGATCTCAACCGCGCGTGTGGGCTCCAGGTGGTGGATGCCGACGTGGAAGCAATTTCCCCGGAAGGGAATGCTCCACTCCACCGAGATCGGAATCAGCTTGCCATTGGCCTTCGGCTGCAGTCCTAACGGGCCGGCAATGGTGTCGTGATCGGTGATCGAAACGAAGGCCTTTAGTCCAAGCTTGTTTTCGATCTGCCGGGTCTCGGACTCCAGCACCATCTCCGGCGACATCGGCGGCGTCCAGTAGGCGCGGCTGAAGTCGATGGTTTCGCCCCCGTGGCTTTCGCGGTACTTCTGCATTTCTTTGTAGAACAGCGGCCCCACCACGGGAATGCTGTGGTAGTCGATGTACTGGGGGAGAAAGGCCAGGTTCTCTTTGGAATGCTGCGTGTGGCTGTGCAATGAGAAAGCTGTGCGGCAGCCCGGTAGCGAACGGAGTTCGCCTGTCTGCCGGTGGATCTTCGTCTGAGCTCGATTCAAGTCAGCACCGTTGGAACTGCGTCTGATTCAATCCTGCACTTCGCGGGTGGAGGCAGGCACCGCTTTCCGTTCGTGCGTCTTGTCCTAAGCTGCACCTCACCCACCAGTCCATTTGTACATTTTGCCGTGCGGGGATTATATCGAAAATCAAACGGATGTTAATTTATTGAGGGCAGTACCGAGATTTCCACGTTCTGGCTCATTCTTCAACAACTTTACAAACTCATGAACTTGAGATTCCGGCTTGCCCCTTTGCTCCGCTTTTGTTTTGGTGGCTGGTCTTCTTCTTCCGTTTAGTGCCATCGCCGACTGAGCGCTTGAACATTTCGTAATCTCGCGTCGTCTGGTCGGCATACGCGAGAGCAAATTTAGCAATCGCCCGGTCGAACTTGGAACTGGCCCCCATGTATCCGAACAGGGCGCACGGGTCTCCCGAGCGGGCATGACCCTTGGCAAGCAGCTCGCCGCAGACCTCGGCGTATTGTGCCAGGCCGCTGCCTTTGAGCTCCTCATCGACGATGCTGGCTTTGTGGTCGCGCAATTGGCGCACGAGGTAGTCGCGGCCATCGAACGACGTCCATCCCAGGAATATGTCAGACTGAAACTGCATAGCGCGCTGCCCTTCAGCGGCACGCTGGCCCTGGTTTTCGGGAACGCGCGCGTCCGGCAAATATGGTGCGTAACAGGAACGTGCCTCTTCTTTCACCTGCAGAAACAGCGGATCGTCTGCGCCAAGACCCAGCATCAACGCTACATAGTCGCGCATGCCAACGCTGCCGCAGCCGACTACACGAAACCCCACATCCTCAAACCTGTACTGCTGGAGGAAGTGACGCCTTTCCGGCAGCAGGTTGAGGCTGTAATCGTGAATCGCCTGCTCGACCTTCGCTGCGACGGACGCATGCACCCGGCCGGTCTTGAAGACGTAACCGTGGCCGTGCTTTTTCGCCAGCTTGATGAATGCCTGTTTGTTTGTGGATAGCTGGGCGCGGCGCAGAACCGGTGCGATGGGCGATCGTTGCGGATGCCGGAGCACCTGGTAACGCGCGAGATCCACCACGGGCATTTCGGAGAGTCTGCGCATGGTCTGGCGGTAGGAGCGTACAAATGCCAGAACTGCTTCTCTGCAACTGCTGTCGCGAGCGCCCGACTCCCGCCCGACGAGTACCAGGCTCGCCGCCATGCGCTTCTCATCCCATTCCGAGGGACCGGGAATCGTCTCATCGAAGTCGTTGATATCGAAGATGACGTGCCCGGTAAGCGAGGTAAGCGAGCCCAAATTGTATACATGGGCGTCGCCGCAGAGCTGGGACGTGAGGCCAGTATTCGGCAGGACGGAAAGGTCGGCAGCCATGACCGGCGCGGAACCGCGATAGTAAGCGAAGGGCGAAGCCAACATGCGCTTGTGCTTTTCCGGTAAGAGCTTGGCCACCCGCCCCATCTCCGATTGTTTCAGGATGTCGAGCGGATCGGCTTTGCGCAGCTTGGGATCCCAATTTCCCTGCGCGACGCGGCTGCAGCGCTCGCGCGCTTTCCTGCCCAAACTCCGGCGTTCTTCTTTGGTGTGCTTTGGCATAGCTTCCTGTCGCCGCCGATGCGCGGCCTTCAACTTAGCAGCGCCCGATGATAACGAATATTAACGTGATGTTAAAGACGAAATTGTGGGCTCGGGTTTTCCGCCGGATGGGCTTGAGCAAAAGGCGTTCGCCGAGCGTCGCGCGGATGCTGCCGCGCATCCATAACTCGTTGACTACTCGAAAGTGAGGACATGGATGAAGATCGCATTCCTGGGACTGGGCAACATGGGCTTACCCATGGCGCGCCATCTGCTGAAGGCCGGGCATGAAGTAACGGTCTGGAATCGCACGATCTCTAAAGCCGACGGGCTGCGAGCGGACGGTGCCAAGGTTTGCAATTCGCCGGCGGAGGCCGCGCGCAACGCGGAGATCGCCATCACCATGCTGGCCGACGATCTGGCTGTCGAATCCGCGGTGTTGGGGGCGCAAGGGCTGACTGAAGGCTTGCCCAAAGCAGCGGTGCACATCTCGTCGAGCACCATCAGTGTGGCGCTCTCGCAGCGGCTCGCGCGAGAGCACGCGCAGCGAGAGCAGAAATACATCGCCGCGCCCGTGTTTGGGCGTCCGGAAGCGGCGGAAGCAGGCAAGCTATTTGTGGTGGCCGCCGGAAATCTGGAAGTGATCGAGCGTTGCCGGCCGGTTTTGGAAGTCGTGGGGCAACGTCTGTTCGTAATCGGCGACAAGCCGGAGATGGCCAACGTCGTCAAGCTCAGTGGCAATTTTTTGATCAGCACGGTCGTAGAGGGCTTGGGCGAAGCCATAGCCCTGACGCGCAAGTATGGCATCGATCCGCATCAGTACGTCGATTTCCTGACCAGCTCGCTGTTCGCCGCTCCGGTGTATCAAAACCTACGGGGGCATCATTGCCGACGAGCGCTACTCGCCCCCGGGATTCAAGCTGCGCCTGGGACTGAAGGACTGCAAACTCGCCCTTGCGGCCGCGGAGTCCGTCGATATGGCACTGCCGATTGCCAGCGTTGTTCGCGATCACATGCTGACCGCCATCAGCCGTGGCATGGAGGAGCTGGATTGGAGCGCCACGGCCAAGCTGGCAGCGGAGAATGCGGGGCTGAAGTAGTTCAACGTCGTAGTATCATCCCGCTACATGGACCGTGACACTCCGCAATCCCGGCAGCGTCTCGCGCTGCTTACCTATGGCCGCCTGATGCGCGCAGCCAACGCGCTGCGTACGCAGGCCGCGCGGCAACTCGACAGCAGCGGCCTTACCCTGACGCAATTCGCCGTGCTGGAGGCGCTTTACCACCTCGGTCCAATGTCGCTGAGTGAAGTGGCGAAAAAAATCCTGACCACCGGCGGTAATCTCACTATGGTCGCGGGAAATCTGGAGAAGCAGAGGCTGGTCAGCCGTAAGTGCAGTTCGGAAGACGCGAGGGTTTACATCTTGTCGCTGACCACCAAGGGAAAGAAGCTGATCAGCGAAATCTTCCCCGCGCATGCCGCGGCGATTACAGGCGCGCTCGACACTCTTGCGCCGAAAGAACAGAAGAAGCTCAGTGAGCTGTGCCGGAAGCTGGGAGAAGCCAGTGGATAGTCGTCAGTGGATAGTAGATAGAGAACTGGTTAGCGTTTATCGGATTCTTTGCAGCTCGAAACCCCAGTGACTAGACCCGTTTGATGGTCGCGAACCAGGCGGGTGCGCCGTTGTCGTGGAACCTCGTGTGAATCCGGTCCGGTTCGATGCTGGTGATAGTCCATCCATTGCTGGGGGTGAACGCCGCTCTCAGCTCTTCCTGACGGACAGGGTGCGGCCCGGTCTCAGGGCCATCGTCACTGAAGCACAACACATACAGGGTTCCACCGTGCTCGGTCACCGACGCTAGACTCGCAGACATATCCTGGCCGCTCGTCGGCGTCGAAGGTGTGGAACAGCCCTGAGTCGAGCACCGTCTTAAACCTGCGCCCTAAGTGGTCGAGATGGAACGCGTCAGCCATAACGAACTCAACCTCGATCCCACGCTCGCGGGCTTTCTCTCGGGCCATGGCCAGTGCTGTCTCAGCCACGTCGACTCCCAGAACCGAGAATCCCAGCGAGGCGACGTGAAGGGCGTTCTCGCCGGTGCCGCAGCCCGCATCGAGCACCGGGTCGGCGAATCCGCCTGCGGATGCCACACGCACGATTGCCGGCTGCGGCCGGCCAATGTCCCAAGGCGCAGGGCCGTCGTGGTACGACGCATCCCAGGGCAGCCCCGTCATCCGTTCGTGACTGGTTGGGCGCCGGCCGGCGAATGGATCGTCGGCGGGTGTTCCTGATCGCTCCGGCAACTTCGTCTCTCCCGCAAGTGATCTTCGAAAGATCAGTGGATAGTTAATAATCCTTAGGGATCGGACCGTCTGGTGTCTCTCTCAGGTGCCATCCCCAACGCCCAGCTCCGGCTTCGAATTCCTGGTCGAAGTCGCGCAACGACACTCGTAGGCCGTTGGCCTGTTCTTGGATCCAAGACTTCAGTGCAGCTTCATGCTTCGGCTGGAGAGATTCCATGAATTTGTCCCAAGTGCGGCGCACGAGACGAACTGTCCCATGCGTGTGGGTTGGGCCGTCAAATGCGACGTCGACTCGGACTCCGGCGAGCCGAGGTTCCTTGAGTACGTCAGGTGAGAGAGCGTTTTGTTGAGCGCACGAACAAGCTTTGTTGTTGGGGCGAAGAGGGCTGCGTCCCACCCTACCCGGGAGCACAGGTCGACGGCGTAGATGTTGTCCTTGCCTCGCTCTGGTGGAGTCCCGGTAAAATTTTTCGTCTCGGCACAGAAAAACTCCGCCAAATTCCGCGCGTGCAACAGGAATGATTCTTGAACTTGGTGATTGACTGGCGATTCATGCGGCTTCGGCGGCGGCTGAGCCGCTGCAAGAAACGCTACATATTCCCATGCTATATGCTGCGGAGCATTGCGGATCTGCTCATCTGTTGGCTTCAAAAGGATCACCCTAATTGAGAATGGAGCCCGTTGCTCAGGATACCGTGCTCAAATCACCACCGTCTCCTGATACTCCCCATAAACCCGCCGCATGGCGTCGGAGATTTCGCCGACTGTCGCATTGGCTTCGACCGCTTCGATGATGGCCGGCATCAGGTTTGCCGTGCCGCGGGCGGTGTCTTCCACTTTCTTCACCGCCGCTGCCCATTTCGCCTGGTCGCGTTTGGATCGCAGCGCTTTCAGCCGCTCCACCTGCCTGCGCTCGAGCGACTCGTCAATGCGTTGCAGCGGAATCGACCTTCTCCTCTTCCAGTTCGAACGAGTTCACGCCAACGACGATCGCTTCGTGATGATCGACTTGCCGCTGGTATTCGTAGGCGGCGTTCTGGATTTCCTGCTGGATGAAGCCGCGTTCGATGGCTTTCAGCGTGCCACCCATGGCGTCGATCTTTTCGAGATAGACTCGCGCATTGGTCTCGATCTGGTTGGTCAGCGACTCGACATAGTACGAACCGGCAAGCGGATCGATGGTCTGCGGCGCGCCTGATTCGTAGGCGATGATCTGCTGCGTGCGCAGTGCGATGCGCGCTGACTGCTCCGTCGGCAAGGCCAACGCCTCGTCGAAGGAGTTGGTGTGCAGCGACTGCGTTCCACCCAGCACCGCGGCCATGGCCTGAAGCGCCGTGCGGACAATGTTGCACTCCGGCTGCTGCGCGGTCAGCGTCGAGCCCGCCGTCTGCGTATGGAAGCGCAACATCTGCGACTTCGGGTTCTTGGCTTTGAAGTGATCGCGCATGATACGTGCCCACATGCGCCGGGCGGCACGAAACTTCGCGACCTCTTCCAGAAAATTGCTGTGCGCGTTGAAGAAGAACGAGAGGCGCGGAGCGAAGTTGTCGACGTCCAGCCCGGCATCGATCGCCGCCTGCACGTAGGTTATGCCGTTTGCCAGCGTGAAGGCGACCTCCTGCACGGCGGTGCATCCGGCCTCGCGCATGTGGTAGCCGGAGATGGAAATGGTGTTCCACTCGGGCACGTGCTGGTTGGCATAGGAGAAGATGTCGGTGATAATGCGCATCGCCTGCGCCGGCGGATAGATGTAGGTGCCGCGCGCGATGTATTCCTTCAGCACGTCGTTCTGTATCGTTCCCGAGAGCTTGCGGACGTCGCGCCCGGTGCGCCGCGCGGTCACGATGTATAGCGCCAGCAGGATCGACGCCGTCGCGTTGATGGTCATCGAGGTCGAAATCTGTTCCAGGTTGATACCGTCGAACAGGCGCATCATGTCTTCGATGGAATCGATCGCCACGCCAACTTTGCCGACCTCGCCCATCGCCAGCGCATTGTCGGAATCGAGGCCGATCTGCGTCGGGAGATCGAACGCCACGCTCAGGCCAGTGGTGCCGTTGCTCAGCAGATATTTGTAGCGGCGGTTCGACTCTTCGGCGTCGCCCATGCCCGCGTATTGGCGCATGGTCCAGAGACGGCCACGGTACATGGTGGCCTGCACGCCGCGGGTGTAGGGAAATTGTCCGGGATAACTGATGTCGCGGTCGTAATCCGTGCCCTCGAGGTCGGCAGGCGTGTAGAACGGGTTGACGGCGATGTGCGACGAGGTTTCTTGGGTTTCGGTGGGCTTGGCTTTGGAGGAGGATTTTGTTTCAGGCATTGGAAGCCCTTTCATTGCGGGTCAAGCACGCCTTCAAGCGTGCATAAGAACCTAGTCGTGAAACGGTTTGTATCAGGGCCCGACTTCAGTCGGGCCGGCAAAGCACGAAAAGAGGCGGGCTTTAGCCCCTGCGGTAATTTTCAGGGCCTAAAGGCCGTTGCTTCTTGACCGAAATCGGCACGGCTCAAGCCGTGCCCTGATACAAAGCTCGCAACCACGAGCTCTTCACAACCCTGGTGAGCCGTGCTCCACCCAATTCGGAATCGGCGAGCTAAAGAGAGTATTATGGCGCGTTTTGTGGCGACCCGGTTGTGAGGAAGGTCACACTTAACAAGCGCGCCTGCCGCGGCCGATGCGGCTGAACAGGTAGCCAAACAGGTATCCAAAAGCTAGTGCACAGAACAGAAATGGTGGCCCAGAATATCGGCACGCGCAGGAGCGAAATCGGGTCCCATCCAACGCCCTGACCTGGCGGTGGAGCCGGGGATCCCCGAGTCGACCACCACGCCGCGACCACAAACCCGAGCACTGCTCCTACTGGCAGCCCGAGCATTCCACCAGTCAGGACTTTCACAACTTTCATGGGAACCCCCTCTACTTTCAGGAGCTCTTCCGCGATCTCCAAAGCGAGTTCACCCCGAAATACACAAATATCAGCGCAAAGACTGCAGCGACGGCCACCTTGCCCAATCCGGTTCCGCCGCGAGTGTAGCGAGCGTATTCCCGAAAGGCCGCCCCTGCCCCAACCACGGCCAGCACGAGGAACAGGAACCCGGTGACTTCCAGCCACAGAACGTGGGCCACGCGGCCGGTGGTGCGTGCGGTTACTCCGCTAGCGCGATAGATGGCCCGCAACCAACGACTTTCGCCGGCGCGACGCCCGGTAATTCGTAACAGAGCGCGGCTGCGAGTGCCAAAATCGCGTGTGGTGGTTGGATTTTTCTCGCTTTGCACGGGGTTTTGCGCTAAGCGTATTCTAGCAGTGCCAGGGAGAGAGGCCCTTCCCGGCGCGTGATGGGGCTTGGTGTCAACCTCCATTGCAACAACGGCATCGAAGCAAATAGCCGGGTTCTCGATGTTGTGGTTGCTATGCGCTGGCGGGTTCGGGTGTAATGTGGACACAAAACTGAAAAACATGATGAAAGAGCTGGGCCAGGCCATCAATCAGTCGATCTCGGACTCCGACGAGATTGCCGAGGTGATCTCACGAATCAAGGCCGGAGGCTATGACGTGTTCCTGGTTCTGGAGGCGACAATCGGCTTCAATCAGCGGGAACACGACGATGCACCGGATACGGTGGATCGCGGATCGCCGCCGCCATTCGAGCTCACTGGACAGGACGAGAAATTCTTGAAGTCGCTGCGTATCAGCGTCAACGACAGCCATTAACCGCGCAGGCTGCGGCGGCACTCCAGGCGCCGCAACTCGACGGCCCCTTTTGTTTCCGCGCCGTTCGGAATTGTGATCCATCGTTTCAGAATTCCTAGCCCATTGGGCTTGTAGCTCGGACCGATCAATGAGAGATACTCTGGGAGTCCTGCTTGCCGGTGGCGCCGGAGAGCGCCTTTACCCCCTCACCCGCGACCGCGCCAAGCCGGCGGTAACTTTCGGCGGCATTTACCGCATCATTGACATCACGCTTTCCAACTGCGTGAACTCCGACCTGCGCAAGGTCTATATCCTGACGCAGTACAAGGCGCTGTCGCTCAACCGCCACATCCGCGAAGGCTGGGGCAATTTGTACGGGCGTGAGATCGGCGAGTTCATCGAGATCCTGCCGCCAATGCAGCGGGTCAGCGAAAACTGGTATATGGGGACCGCCGACGCGGTCTACCAGAATATTTACTCCATCGGATCAGAACAGCCGAAATTCGTACTCATCCTCTCCGGCGACCACATCTACAAGATGAACTACGGGCGGATGGCACGCCAGCATCGCGACTCCGGCGCCGACGTTACCATCGCAACCATTCTGATTGATCCCGCCGAGACCCGACACTTCGGTGTAGTGAACATCGATCGCGACGGCCGCGTGGTCGGCTTCCAGGAGAAACCGAAAGAGACTGAGCTGCGCTCGCCTTACAACCCCAACATGGTCTCGGCGTCGATGGGCATTTATCTGTTCAACACCGATGTGTTAATTCCCGTCCTGCTGAAAGATGCCGAGGACACCAGCTCCCGGCACGACTTCGGACACAACATCCTGCCGCGCATGGTGAACGACTACAAGGTGCATTCGTTCAACTTCATCGACGAGAACAAGAAGGAGGCCCTTTACTGGCGTGACGTGGGGACGCTGGAGGCCTACTACGAGGCCAACATGGACCTGGTGTCCGTGGCGCCGGTGTTCAATTTGTATGACGAGGCGTGGCCGATTCGCACCCACCAGCGGCAATATCCTCCGGCGAAGTTCGTGTTCAACGATCCGGGACGCACCGGTGAGGCACACGACTCGATTGTCTCTGCTGGGTGCATCATCTCCGGCGGCTCGGTGCGTAGTAGCGTTCTGTCTCCCGACGTGCGGGTCAACTCATATAGCGAAGTGGACTCCAGCATTCTGTTCTCCCACGTCAATGTCGGCCGGCGATGCAAGATTCGCCGCGCCATCATTGACCGCGACGTGCATATTCCGGAAGGGACGGTCATCGGCTTCGACACCGAGGCCGACCGGCAGAAGTATCACGTCACCGAAAGCGGAATTACCGTGGTGACACGCGATTATTCACTGTTCGAGAACCCGGTGACGGTCGACTACTTCGACCCGGAGTAGGCTGGTTTCGCGGAGTATGTCCTGACCGAACAACGCTTGTTGCAGGCGCAAGCGGCGAATTCCGCAGCCGGTCAGGTATAATCAAAGGGTAAATTCAAGAGATCTTGGGGCTGCTTGTCGACCGTTCCACGGCCAAGGGCCGCTCGGGACCGCTCCCGCCAGACTCGTAATTCGGAGCCCAATCTAATGGCGCAAGTTTGTGAAGTTTGCGGCAAGAAGCCGCGTTCAGGAAATAAAGTGAGCCACGCGCACAACGTCACCAAGCGGCGCTGGAACATCAACCTTCGCCCCGTGCACGCCAAGACCGCACACGGCAACAAGCGCATGCGCGTCTGCACCGGATGCCTGCGCAGCGGCAAAGTGGTCAAGGCGTAAGTCCGATCCGTTCTTCGTTTGGTGCGGCAATTCGGTATTGAAGAGTCTGAGCGGCGAAGTCAAAAGCTTCGCCGCATTTCGTTGCGTTTCCTGTATACAATGTCGTCGCTCCACTGAGCTGAGCGGGTTGATACATGATTTCGCGGCGATGCTTTCTAACGATAACCGGGAGCACCTTGCTGATGCCACGCGTTCTCTGGCCGAAGGAGGCGGCTCCTAAAGTCCCGCCGATGCTCGATCACATCCTTCTCGGCTGCAGCGATCTCGATCAGGGCATCGCGTTCGTTGAGCAGCACACCGGTGTGCGCCCGGCAATCGGTGGCGTGCACCCGGGACGAGGCACCCGCAACGCGCTCCTTTCGCTGGGCGAACTGCATTACCTGGAGGTGATCGCCCCCGACCCGGCGCAATCCGGCTCTGAGGATCCGCGCACGTCCATGGTGGGCGAATTGAAGCAACTGACGTCACCTCGCATCGTGGACTGGGCAGTGCATACGACCGACATCGAAGCCGTAGCCGCCAGGTTGCGCAAAACCGGCATTGCTTTCGAAGGCCCAAGCCCAGGCTCGCGCAAGCGTCCGGACGGCCGCGTGCTGAACTGGCAGACTCTCAATCTGGACGACGACCAAAACGGGCTGCTTCCTTTCTTCATCCAGTGGAGTGCCGAGTCCGTTCATCCGTCCGTTGATGCGCCCTCAGGGTGCAGGCTCGAAAGCTTCGCCGTCGCGAAGTTCAATCACGCTGAATTAGCACTCATGTTTCGAAAGCTGGGGATCGAAGTGGACGTGGAAAGAACGGAGAAGCCCCGGATCTTTGCTCTGATCGTTGGCCCGCGTGGCAGGCTCGACCTACGTTAGGGCGCCTTCAGCTTCAACATGGTCGAGTGTTTCGTGAATCGGGAACTTCCCTTCGAGGAGGTGCTCGAAGAACCGATCCACCGCGGCAAGAATCTCGGCCTCAGTCTTCGCTTCGTATACCGACTTGCGAAGCTGGGCGCCATGCGCCACTCCGTGGGTAAACCAAGAGGCGAACTGCTTCATCTTGCCCGCGGCTCCGGGCATGCGTTCTTCCACTAGCATTGCGAAATACGTGCGGATCATCTCGTAACGATCCGCCTCGGTCGGCAAGTCATAGCGGCCGGTCAGCGTGAACTGCTCGATCTGGCGGAAGATCCAGGGATTCGACGCGGCTGTGCGCCCGATCATGACGGCGTCGCATCCGGTCTGCGCCACCATGGCGGCGGCATCTTCCGGCGAGCGAATATCGCCGTTGCCGATCACCGGAATTGACACGCCATCTTTCAAGGCAGCAATCCACTCCCAGCGCGCCTGCCCGCTGTAGCCCTGCTCGCGGGTGCGGGCGTGGAGCGCTACCGCGGCGAGTCCACACTCCTGCGCCATCCTGGCGAGCTGAAGGTGGACCACCTCTTTATCATTCCATCCCGCGCGAAATTTCACAGTAAACGGAATTTTCACGGCCATGCGCACCGACTCGAAGATCGCCTTGATGAGCGGCAGATCGCGCAGCAGGCCCGAGCCTCCGTTGCACTTCACGACCTTCTTCGCCGGGCAGCCGAGGTTCAGGTCAACAAGATCAAAACCCAGGTCTTCGACTACGCGTGCAGCGTCCGCCAGAGTCGCCGGGTCGCTCCCAAATAGCTGAGCCGAAATAGGGTGCTCGTTGCCGTAAAACCTGAGGTACTGCTTGGCCTTCTTGTCCTTGTGGCGAACGATGCCGTCGGCCGAGGTGAACTCGGTCATCATCAAGCCGCAGCCGCCGAGATTCCGGATGAAGCGGCGAAATACGGTGTCAGTCACTCCGGCCATGGGAGCGAGCACGGTCGCAGGCCGAATCTCGACTCCACCGAGCGACACGCTCGCAGGCACTCGCGCGTTCGCAGGTGCGGTGCGCTCGGCCGGATTGTCGAAAAACTTGTGCACGCTATGATTCTAACCGTAGTCGAAGGCCTTCAGGCGATGCCACTGTAGTAACAAGGTGGTTAGTACCTTGGACACCGATCGGCGTGATTACCCGGCGCCAGCGGTGCAGCAGTGCGGTGTACTTAGCCGATAAGCCTCGCACCAAGTTGGGATCTCCATTGACTCCGCTTAGCGATAGTTCCTAACATTCGGTGCAAAGGCCGAGTAATATCAGTAAGAATGATCGATACCACCATCTCGCACTACCGCATTGTGGAGTTGCTTGGCGGTGGAGGTATGGGCGTGGTCTACAAGGCTGAGGACCTTGAACTGGGCCGCTTTGTCGCGCTTAAATTCCTGCCCGATGACCTTCTGAAACAGCCGCACTCGCTGGAGCGCTTTCGCCTCGAAGCCCGCGCGGCCTCGGCCCTGAATCACCCGAATATCTGCACCATTTACGAGATCGGCGAGGACAATGGCCGCCCTTTCATCGCGATGGAGTATCTCGAGGGGGCCTCTCTGAAGCACCACGTTGAAGGCCAGCCGATGCCCGTGGACCGCATCATCAGCATTGCGCTGGATGTAACCGACGCGCTCGACGCGGCCCACAGCGCAGGCATCGTGCATCGCGACATCAAGCCGGCAAACATCTTTATCACCAAACGCGGACATGCGAAGATCCTCGACTTCGGCCTGGCGAAAGTCATGCCCGGCAACCCGATCTTCGCCGACCGGGCGACCGTCGTCTCCGGGGAGATGGTCAACCGGCTTACCGATCCTGGGCGGCTGCTGGGCACCATCGCCTACATGTCGCCGGAGCAGGCACGCGGGCGCGACCTCGACGCCCGCACCGACTTGTTCTCGTTTGGCGTGGTGCTGTACGAGATGGCAACCGGCATCCTGCCGTTCCGGGGATCGTCGGCGGACATCTTCGAGGCTCTTTTTCGTCGCGTGCCGGTCTCTGTGCTGCGCTTGAACCCGGATGTGCCCGTAGCACTGGAAGACATCATCAACAAGTGCCTGGAAAAGGAACCCGATCTGCGCTACCAGCACGCGTCCGATCTGCACACCGATCTCAAGCGCCTGAAGCGCACGACCGAATCGCAGCAGTCCATGGTGATCCCGCCCGAGGCGGAGGAAGCGGAGCGCGCCACCCAAGAGCGGGCGCGCAAGTATTCGTTGTCGAGCGGCAAGACGGTTTCGCTCGATCGCCCAGCGCCTCGCCGAAAGGTGCCGTGGAAGCCGCTGGCTGCTGTACTGGTTTTGCTGGCCCTGGCCGGCAGTGGGTTGTGGTATTGGCGAGTGCATCATACTGCCCACTTCAAAGGAAGCGACACGGTGGTACTGGCGGACTTCACCAACACCACCGGTGAGAGTGTGTTCGACTCCACGCTCAAGCAGGCGTTGGCGATCCAGCTCGAACAGTCACCCTATCTCAACGTGCTTTCGGAACAAAAGGTGCGCTCGACGCTCAAGCTGATGGATCGTTCGCTGGACACGCGCCTGACGAATGAGGTTGCGCGCGAAGTCTGCCTCCGCAGCAACAGTAAGGCGCTTATGATGGGCTTCATCCAAAGTATCGGAAGCCACTACTTGATCGGGCTTCGCGCTACCGACTGCCAGACCGGGGAGACTCTGGCCAGCGCCAAGGCCGAAGCCGACAATCGCGATGCCGTTCTCGGCCGCCTGGGCAATGCCGGCGACGAAGTGCGCGAGAAGCTGGGCGAGTCGCTGGCATCGATTCAGCGACACAGCAAGCCCATCGACCAGGCGACGACCTCATCGCTGGAGGCCCTGCAGGCCTTTACCGAGGGCCGCCAGATGCAGTGGAGCAAGGGGGATGCTGCGTCCATCCCATTTCACAAGCGCGCCATCGAGCTCGATCCCAACTTCGCGCGCGCTTACGCTGCCTTGGGCATGGCTGACTTTAATCTCGGCAACACCAGTGCGGCCATGGAAAACTTCGCCAAAGCCTTTGAGCTGCGGGACCGGGTTAGCGATCGGGAACGCTTCTACATCGAAGCAAGCTACTACAGCTTTGCAACCGGCGAGTTGCTGAAAGCCGACGAAGTGTACCGGCAGTGGATCGCGGCATATCCGGACGACTTCATGCCCTATGCCAACCTCCCGTTGAACCAGGTCGCACTGTCGCAGTATGAGAGCGCTCTCGACGCCGCCCGGCAGGCTGCCCGCCTGGGCCCCGAATCTGCAACCGGCCATCAGCAGATGATGGCCGCGTACCTGTCTCTAGGCCGCTTCGACGAGGCGAAGGCTATCTACGACCAGGCGATCGCCGAGTTTCCCGAGGTCGACTTTCTGCATGAACAGCGTTATCTGCTGGCGTTCTTGCAGCGCGACCGGGCGGTGATGCAACAGCAGCTCGACTGGGCCAAAGGCCGCCGTGCTCCAATGTTCACGCTGTGGGCGGAGTTGGATACGGCTGCATATTTTGGGCAGTTGGGTGACGCGCGCAAGCTCGCCAGCAGTATCGAGCAACAGGCTGTGTCGATTGACAATAATGACAAGGCAGCTCAGACAAGGGCATTAATGGCGGTCTACGAAGCAGAGTTCGGAGACCTGGACGCCGCCAAGTTCCAAGCCGAGCAGGCGCTGCACATGGCGGAGAGTCGCGATGTTATGATTCTGAGCGCGCTGGCACTGGCGCGCGCGGGCGACACCGCCCAGGCCGAGCGGTATGCGGAGAGGCTCAATCAGCAGTTCCCCCTCGATACCATCATTCAGACCTATTGGCTGCCGACGATCCGTGCCGCGGTCGCGCTGCAGCATAACACCGCCCGGCAGGCGATTGCCGACCTCGAACCCGCCATCCAGTACGAGCTCGGCAATCAGGGCTATGTGTTTCTGGCACCAGTCTACATGCGCGGCGTTGCTTACCTGGAGGCCCACGAGGGAGAGCAGGCGGCAGCGGAGTTCGAAAAGTTTGCGAAGTATCCGGGAATCGCGAAGAACTGCCCGCTGGGAGCGCTGGCGGTGTTGCAGCTGGCGCGGGCCCAGGTCATGAGCGGCGAGACGAAGGCCGCTCGCAAGAGCTATCAGGACTTTCTCGCCCTGTGGAACAACGCCGACCCGGACATCCCTATCCTGCAGGATGCTCGCAAGGAATACCAGAAGCTGCCGTAGCTGGCTTAGACCAGCGTATTGTGAATGTCCGCGACCCGGTCCGCATGGCTCATCAGCTCAGGAACCTCTTCCTGAGGGGCTTTGGCGGGGCGGGTGCCGCGGCCCTTTCCACCGCCTAAACTCAGGAGTGCGTGCCCCATTCCCTCGATTCGCTCGGGACAGGCTCTTGTCCTCCTCTCCGTGTTTGCCGCATCGGCCCTGGCCGCCGGGACCCTTCCTCGGCCCAGGTTAGCGTCCAAAACAAGGACGCCAACCCAGCGCAAGCAGCGAGCCCGAAGGGCATCATTTGTGTTAGCCGTGGGCGTCAGCCCGCGGTAAGGTTGCGAGAGATTATTCCGAGCCGCGCAGCGGCGGCACGCGTATCCCAAAACCTCGTCCGGATCGAATTTGGCGCCGGACCGGAGCATCTCGCGAATCCCGACTCTGTAACCGCTATCGACCCTGGATATGCCGCCACTGACGTGGCTCTGGTGAATCCAACGACCGGCTCCCGCGGGCTGACGCCCACGGCTCAAACGCTCAAACCGATATCGCCCTTCGGGCTTTGACGGGCACCCGAATCTTCCGGGGACTTGACGAACCAGCCGCTCACCAGCCAATGTAGTCAAACTATGAGCGCCCTGGAAAACTTCCCCCGCATTACGCCGTTTCTGTGGTTCGACTCGAATGCCGAAGAAGCGGTCGAGCTCTACCTCAGCGTCTTCAAGAACTCACGCAAGCTGGACGAGATGCGCATGACGGAAGGGGTGGAAACCCCGAGCAGCGCCGCTCAGTCGCAGAAGACGAAAGTGCTCACCATAGCCTTCGAGCTCGATGGGCAGAGGTTCACGGCGCTGAACGGCGGGCCGATGTTCCAGTTCAACGAGTCGATTTCGTTTGTCGTGCGCTGCGACTCGCAAGACGAAATCGACTACTACTGGTCGAAGCTGACGGCCGACGGCGGCGAAGAGAGCCGGTGCGGCTGGCTGAAAGACAAGTTCGGCCTGTCGTGGCAGATCGTGCCTGCGCGGCTGGGTGAGCTGCTCTCGCGTCCCAAGGCTTTTGAGGCGATGATGGGGATGAAGAAGCTCAACATCGCGGAGTTGGAGCGGGCGCCAAACTCATAAAGCCATGCGATCCTACATTCTGTCGCTGCCGGCGCCTTTGCAGCCCGTGCTGATCGTGGGCTCGACGGTAGTTGCTGCCTTCGTCGTGTCGCTGCTGGTGCGGGCGTTATTCAATACCCCGCATCTTGAGCTCGATGTAGGCCTGACGAGTGCGGTGTATGGTGCGCTGGGCACGATCTACGCGGTCCTGATTGCCTTCGTGGTTTCGGGGGTTTGGCAAAGCTTTAGCAGCGCCGGCACGGCGGTGAGCGCAGAAGCAAATGCCCTCGCCGACCTGATGTTCATCGTCACCCACCTGCCGGAGGAGAAGAACCGGAAAATTCGCGAACTGGCCAAGGTGTACGTGGAGAGCGTCATTGAGCGCTGGGATGCGCTGGTGCGCGCAACCATGGTTGACACCCCGGTAGAAGAGATCACGCTGGACACCTCGTCCGCGCTGCTACAGGCCATCATGGAGGTCCAGCCCGGAGATGGCCGCGAGCACGAGCTTTATGGTCAGGCGCTGCGACTGACCGCGGTCTGGCTGGATGCGCGACGAGACCGGCTGCGCAGTGCCAAAGGGAATACCGCCAAGGCGTTGTGGGGCTTGCTGATCGCCGGAGCGTTTGTGCTGTTCGCCTTCCATGGGATGTTTGTAACTCACGTATGGGGCGTCTGGGCGGGGCTGCTGCTGGGTTTCTCCTTCGTTGTGGGACTGGCGTTCTACCTGATCTTCTCGCTCGACAGCCCGTTTACCGGCCAGCTCAGCGCCGGGCCCGAGCCGTTCGTGTGGATGCTGAATAGCTTTCATCGCTCCGAGGGACCCAAGCGTTAGCGTCGAGCAGGGCTATCCGGGCAAATGCACAGCCTATAATCGTAGCGACCTTTGATGCCAACCAACGCCAGCCAAGCGCCGTATCGTCCGCCTGATCCGCTGACCGCGAAAATCGAGCCGGTGATGACGCGCATTGAGCGTTTCCGGCTGCGGGTGACCGACGGGCTGAAGCTGGACCAGCTCTGGAAGCAGTTCCAGACGGATGCGCGTGCCAGCTATCGGCTGTATTCGGCGGACGTGGACTCGACGCCCGAAGCAGGCGTTCCGAAGTGGAAGCATTACCTGCGGCTGGTGGGCAAGTTCTTCTGGGCGGTGATGGAGAAGCTTTCTCCCGCGCGCCGCGTATTGCTGCTGATCGCGCTGGTCTTCATGTTTGCGCCCGTTCAGACTGGATGGGAGAACGACAACAGCACGGTCTTTCTTCGTTTCGACGGGCACTTCTGGGGAGCGGCGCTCCTGCTGTTGATCCTGGTGTTGGAGGTTTCGGACCGCGTGGTGATGAAGCGCGATCTGCAGATCGCGAAGGAGATCCAGACGTGGTTGCTACCTTCGAACCCGCCATCCGTCCCCGGTCTGGAGATCGCGTTCGCCACGCGCCCGGCGAATACCGTTGCGGGCGACTATTACGACGTGTTTCCGCGGGCCGGCGGTGAGGGGCCTCAGACCTTCCTGATCGCGATTGCCGACGTAGCAGGCAAAAGCATTCCAGCAGCCTTGCTGATGGCCACGGTACAGGCCAGTTTGAAGACGCTGGCGCAGACGCCGATGAGTGTCAGAGAGTTGGTCAGCAAGATGAACCAGTATGCGTGCACCAACAGCCAGGATGGCAGACGCTTCACTACAGCGCTTGTGGCGGAGTACGATCCGCAGGCACGCACGCTGGCCTACGTCAATGCCGGGCACAATCCGCCGATTGTGCGGCGTGCTTCCGGCGCGATGGAGCGGCTGGAGTGCGGAGGTATTCCGCTGGGGATTCTGGGCCATCCGCCTTACTCCTCGGCGACCGTGACCTTGCAGCCCGGCGACTGGGTGGTCATGTTCAGCGATGGCGTGGTCGAAGCTGAGAATGCGAAACATGAGGAATACGGTGAGGACCGCCTGAACTACAACATTCACGCAGGGGCAGCGCTGTCGCCGTCGATGATGTTGCAACGGATCATGGGCGACGTCGACAACTTTGTCGGCACCGCGCCGCAGCACGACGACGTCACCTGCATGCTGCTGAAAGTCGTGTGATCAAAACCTTCCAATACTGGCTCAAGAAGAGCCGGCTGTTCCTCACCAACTGGCGCGCCCTGGAGCAGCAACGCTATTGGGAACAGGCCATGGCCTCCCCGCGCTACTCCGACCCCAAACGGCTGCTGCGCCACGGCGCCAAGGCGTATTCGCAAAACGATGAGGACGGCATCATCGCCGAGATCTTTCGCCGCATCGGCGTTTCAAGCAAAACGTTTGTCGAGATAGGAACTGGCGCCGGTTTGGAGAACAATACACTCGCATTGCTGTTGCAGGGATGGCGAGGACTGTGGCTCGAGGGCAATGACAAGAAAGCCGCGCGTGCGCGGGCCGATTTCGCCAGCTATGTTTCGTCAGGCCAGCTTCGCATCGAGCATGCATTCGTTACCCGCGACAACGCCGATGCATTGCTTGCCCAGAACGCGCCCAATGCCGAGCCCGATCTGCTGAGCATCGACGTGGATGGCAACGACTATCACGTCTGGCAGGCGGTACAGTCGATTTCTCCGCGCGTCGTGGTGGTGGAATACAACGCGTCATGGTTTCCTCCCATGTCGCTGGCCGTCACCTACCAGGAGCGGTTTCGGTGGAAGGAAAATACCTATTTCGGCGCCAGCCTCAAGGCCCTGGAGCTGCTCGCCGAGCGCAAGGGATATCACCTGGTCGGCTGCTGCTTCGCAGGAGTGAACGCATTTTTTGTGCGCGCCGATCTTTGTGGAACGCATTTCTGCGAACCGTACACAGCGGAAAATCACTACGAGCCCGCGCGCTACTGGATGTTGCGGACGGCCGGGTATCCGCCAGGGATTGGGCCGGTCGAGAGAGTCGAGTAATCGAGCGCGAACCGGCGCGAAGAATCTATTCCGCTGCTTTCGCCAGGAGTCCGTTGACCGCAGAAAGATTCCCGATGAGCTGCTCCGGGAACTCGTGCCGATGCTGCAAGTAGGCAGGGTCGTTGTAGCTGAGCCAGACCTTGCCATCGGCGTCCTCCCAAACCAGGGCCTTGAGGGGTAGATCGATAGCGACCGTCGGAGCGGCCTGCATCAGCGGTGTTCCACCCTTCGGGTTACCGAAGATCATCAGCTTCGTGGGGCGCATTTGCAGGCCGACTTTCGCTGCTTCGCCGCTGTGATCGACCAAGGCGAAGATCGCGACGTTCTTCTCCTGAAGAAGCGTCTGGAGGCGTTGAACGGTGTCATCGACCGAATGCCGGCTGGGCAGATGAATCAAGCCGTTGTCGTGAATATTGTTCATAAACGAAACTCCGTCGCAACATTCGGAACCGGACTGTCCTTGAGAACGTACACTGTATCGCTAAAGGCCGCAAACTTTCCTTCCTGGGTAAATCATGGCTGGATCGACAACAGCGACAAGCGTTACCGCTAGCAAACCTCGCACTGAAACCTCCTTCCGCGGCGACCTGGCGATCTTGATTGCCATTGCTGCGGCGACAGTAGTTTTGCACTTGATCTTCGGCAATCGCTACGGGTTCCATCGCGACGAACTCGCCACGCTGGACGACGCCCGCCATCTTGCCTGGGGATATGTTGCCTATCCGCCGGTGACGCCGTTCTTCGGGCACATCTCGCTGATCCTGTTTGGGACCTCGATACGCGGCTTCCGTTTCTTCGCGAACGTGGCGCAGGCAATCGCGGTGGTGCTGACCGGCCTGATGGCCCGTGACATGGGCGGCCGCCGCGGAGCGCTACTAGTGGCCGCTCTGGCGGCCGTTCCCTTCTGCCTGGGCGGCGGTTATGAGATGCAGTATGTCGCGTTCGATTGTCTCGCCTGGGTGATGACCGCGTACTTCACGGTCCGCCTGCTGAAGTCTGCCGACCCGCGATGGTGGGCCGCCATCGGGGTGTCGATCGGTTTCGGCATGCTGTCGAAGTGGACGATGGGATTTTTTGCTTTGAGTATCGTCGCGGCCGTGTTGCTCACCGATGCCCGGCGCTATCTGAAGAGCAAATGGTTGTGGGTTGGAGTTGCGCTCTCGATATTGATCTTCCTGCCGAACATCCTGTGGCAGGCGCAGAACCACTTCATCTCGCTCGAAATGTTGAAGCATATTCATGCGCGCGATATTCGCGAGGGCAGGACAACCTACTTTCTGCCGCAGCAGCTTGAGCTCACTGGGATTCGGTTTCCGCTGGCCGTGGCCGGACTTTGGTTCTGTCTGGTGACGCTGGCCGGCAAGCGCTTTCGCATGATCGGGTGGATGTACGTGGTGACGCTCGCGTTGTTCGTCGCCTTGCGCGGACGCTGGTATTACATGGGACCTGCTTATGACATGCTGTACGCGGCCGGCGCGGTGTGGGGCGAGGGCTGGCTGGCGACAATGCAGCGTTGGAAGGCGATGACGATTCGCAGCGTGGTCTGGACCGCCCTGGTTTTCGAAGTCGTGCTCACCGCGGCCCTCTGGATGCCAACGGCGCCACCAGGCTCTCACTGGTTCAAGATCTCCAGCTCGCTGCAGGGCGATTATGTCGAGCAATTGGGCTGGCCGGAGCTGGTTCAGGAAGTCGCCAGGATTCGCGATTCGCTTTCTCAGGAGGAGCGAGAGCACCTGGCCATTCTCGGCGCCAACTATGGAGAGGCGGGAGCCATCAATCTCTACGGACCGCAGTACGGTTTGCCGCAGGCCATCAGCGGCGTGAACTCGTTCTGGGCGCGCGGCTACGGCAACCCTGAGCCGCAGACGGTCATCATCCTTGGCTTAGACCAGGACGTGGTTGACAGGCGCTTCACCGCATGCCAATTGGCGGGACACACGCCAAATCCTTATGGAGTGAAGAACGAAGAAACCGAAGACCATCCCGACATCTTCGTTTGCGGCCCCCCAAAAGCGGGCTGGCCGGAGTTTTGGAAGCACTTCCGCTACTTCGGCTAAAGCGGAAGCGTTCTAAAGCGAGGGTGTGGCTTACGAGCCGGACCAGGTAAGGCGTGGAGAAGAAACCCACTGGCGGTCCCACGCGGGGACGGTGACGCGTTCGGCTATCAGCAGAGGTTTCCGGGCCCAGCAAACCACGCGGGTACCGAAGGGCAGATTGATGTGGTGCAAGACCTGCCGCTCGAGGTCGAGAAGAGATACCATCGCCGCATTTGTAACCCGGCCAGGCTGCTTTGGCCGGCTTTCTTCGGCAGTTGAGGTACGCAGGATGCTCCTGGCTATGCGTGTGATGACGAGGGGGAGAAAGGCGGTCGCTACAAAATAGGAAGCGCGCTGGACCTCAAGGCCGGAGGTAGTCAGCTTGCGGCGCAGCTCGCTCAGTCCATAACGGCGGCAATGCCCGCGCCGCTCGTCATCCTCGCCCCAGAGGAAGGAGTACGCCGGAACGGTCAAGCACAGAATACCGCCGTCCTTCAGGACGCGGCGGATCTCACGCAGCGCTACGCGGTCGTCCGGCACCGATTGCAACACATCCCCGGCGATGACCAGATCGAAGCAATTACTGGCAAAGGCAAGCTCGTCAAGGGATGAGCAGACCAGGTTCCGGCCGCCATGCATCTTTTGATGGGCGGAAGCAGCGAGCGTGCTGTGCTGATTGATAACCAGGAACGGGGACGGTTGCTCGAAGGCAAGTTCGGCCTTGCCGCCCAGGTCGAGAATGCGCGCCTCGCGCTTGCCGCGCAACGCCTGGCCGACGGCCTCGCGCATTAGGTTGCGGCGGGCAATATGCCACCATGACGCCATCTCCAGCTCAAATTGATCGAAATCGCGTTGAGCATCCATGCGGCCGGTTGGCCCTTCGACGCCATTGTAATCCACGCACATTGCGCAGAGGACAAGCTTCTGTATCGGCTCGCCGCTACGGAGCAAGGCCGCTGTTCGCAGCTCCTGTTCCTCCGACGGCAGAGCGGAAGTATTCCAGCGACATCTCCAGACCGGTGCGAAGGTCGATCGTCGGCTCCCACCCAAGTAGCCGCTTCGCCTTGGCAATATCAGGGCACCGCTGCCTGGGATCATTCTGGGGAAGCGGTTCGAAGCGCACTCGGCTGTTGGAGCCGGTGACCTCGAGCACCAGCTCCGCGCACTGCAGGATGGTGAACTCGTCAGGGTTGCCAATGTTTATCGGTTCATGTTCCGGCGACTTTGACAGCGCCAGAATGCCGGCGATTTCGTCGCTCACGTGGCAGAAACTGCGCGTTTGCAGCCCGTTGCCGTAGACCGTGAGATCCTCTCCACGAAGCGCCTGCTTCATGAAGTTTGAAATGACCCGCCCATCGTTGATCTGAAGGCGCGGCCCGTAGGTGTTGAAGATGCGAACAATGCGCGTATCGGCCTCCTTGTAGCGGTGGTACGCCATGGTCAGCGCTTCCGCAAAACGCTTCGCTTCGTCGTAAACCGAGCGCGGTCCGATTGGATTCACATGACCCCAATACGTCTCCTTCTGGGGGTGCTCCAGCGGATCGCCGTAACATTCTGAAGTGGACGCCAGAAGAAACCTGGTGTGGTACCTGCGGGCGAGATCCAGGCAATGCATGGTACCGAGGGACCCGGCCTGAAGGGTTTCGACGCCATGTTGCATGTAATCCACAGGGCTGGCGGGAGAGGCGAAATGAAAGATGTAGTCAACAGGACCAGGATCGAAGGGCAGGCAGACATCCTGCTCAATCAGGTCAAACTTCGACTCGGCGGCCAGGTGAGCGATATTGTTCCTCGTGCCGGTCAGGAAGTTATCGATGCACAGCACGTGGTGCCCGTCGGCAAGCAAGGCGTCGCACAAGTGAGACCCCAGAAAACCAGCACCGCCGGTAACAAGTGTTCGCATCGGTTTGTGTAGCGTGCGTCCGTTCCTGATTAGAACTCCCGTTTCAGGAATGCTGCTTCCAGCCAGTCTGGGAAGCAACGTCCGATTCTATAATTGTCGGTTGCCAAGAAACGAGACTCCTATGCCCGATCGCTCCGCGGACCTGCTGATTATCGGCGGCGGCATCGTCGGATTGGCAACTGCTCTCAACGCGGTCACGCGCTTTGCTGACATTCGTGTGACGGTCCTGGAAAAAGAACCGCAGGTTGCAGCGCACCAGACCGGCCACAACAGCGGCGTGATCCACTCCGGCATTTACTACCGTACCGGCTCCCTTAAGGCGAAGAATTGCGTTGCCGGTGCAGCGTCAATGAAGCGCTTCTGCCGGGAGCACAACATTCCCTTTGAGCAGTGCGGCAAGCTTGTCGTGGCGACCAGCGCCGAAGAACTGCCGCGGCTGGAGCAACTGCATCAGCGTGGCAACGCGAACGGGGTAGAAGGGCTGCGAATGCTCGAGCGCGATGAGTTTCGCGAGATCGAGCCGCATTGCGATGGGCTGAAGGCGTTGCACGTTCCCTCCACTGGGATCGTGGACTATGTCGCCGTAGCGGGAAAGTATGTCGAACTCATCGAGCGCGCCGGAGGAGAAATTGTCTGCCAGGCCAAGGTCATCGGCTTTCGCCGCGATGGTGAGGCGAACATCGTTGAATCAACCGCCGGCGCATTTCGCGCAGCATACGTAATCAATTGTGCCGGGCTCTACAGCGATCAGATTGCCAGGTTGGCAGGAGCGGATCTCGACCTGCAGATCATTCCCTTCCGAGGCGAGTATTACGAGATCCGGCGTGAACGCCGGCACCTGGTCAAGAACCTGATCTATCCCGTGCCCGATCCGCGATTCCCGTTTCTGGGGGTTCACTTCACGCGGAGGGTCAACGGCAGCGTGGAGGCGGGTCCTAACGCACTGCTGGCGATGCGGCGTGAAGGTTATACCGGCGCCGGTCCGAACCTGAGAGAGGCCACGGAGATTGTGCTCTACGATGGCTTCTGGAAGATGGCGCGAAAATATTGGCGCATGGGTGCGGCCGAGCAATTCCGCTCACTGGTAAAGAGCGCTTTCGCGAACGCGCTGAGGAAGATGATTCCGGAACTGACGGAAGCCGACCTGGCTCCCGGAGGCTCAGGCGTGCGGGCGCAAGCCGTTGACCGGCAAGGCAATTTGCTCGACGACTTCCACTTCGTCCACGCTCCCGGCATGATTCACGTGTGCAACGTGCCTTCGCCTGCGGCTACGGCTTCGCTGGAAATCGGTCGCGAAGTGGTTGACATGATGGCGGAGCGCTTCGACCTTCATACTTCGGCGCAGCAATAGGGGCAGTGTCCAAAGGTACATATGCCATATGCCCTTTCGTAACCTAATGACCATGGCTCGTGTGACCTCGGTCACTGAACGTTCATATCCTGAATGGGATAGTCAACATTTCATTCGTTGATTCGCGTATTGAACGTCGGATGCCTGGATTCAAAAGCTGCTGATTGACAGATATAGACCGCGGAGAGTTTGAATTATCGATCCTCGACTCGGCGTCGGCTTTATCGAACCGGTTACAGGCTGCCGGCTGGTACCTCATCTGCCGTTGGATGACATCCTGATTTGGCCGGGAGCCGCGTAGTTCACGTTGCTGTCGAGGAGCATGGCATTGCATCGCTTCCACAACCGGAAGTTTTCGGAATCGCTATCGCTTTCTCCTGGCTCCGGCCGCCCCGTGCATCCGCACTTCGATGAGAATGGCGTTCTCGCCGCAACTGGCTTGGCGGTCGCTGAGGCGCCGCATTCACAAGCGGTAGATCGGCAGTATGGAGAAGAGATCCTCAATCCGTTCGTTGGTTCGAGCCGGACAATTCAACGCCTCCGCGATCTGGCGGGCAAGGTAGCCTCCACTGACAGCCCGGTTTTGATTGTCGGCGAAACCGGCTCCGGAAAGGGCGTGCTGGCCGAATGGATCCACGCCAATAGCAGCCGCCGCCATGAAGAATTCCTTGACCTGAACTGTGCCGGCCTGGACCGCGAGTTTCTGGAAACCGAACTTTTCGGGCATGAGAAGGGAGCGTTCACCAGCGCCATCGCCGCAAAGCCGGGACTCCTGGAAGTTGCCAACCACGGCACCGTCTTTCTGGACGAAATCGGCGATGTCGACTTGCAGGTTCAGCCCAAGCTGCTGAAGGTGCTGGAGACCGGACGATTCCGGAGGCTGGGAGAGGTCCGCGACCGTTTCGCCGATGTCAGGCTGATTTCTGCGACGCACCGCGATCTGGGACAGGAGATGCACGAAGGACGATTCCGTCCCGATCTCTTTTACAGAATCAACATCATATTGCTTGAGGTGCCGGCTCTCCGCAGCCGTCCCGAGGACATTGCCTGTCTAGCGGCGAATCTGCTGCAATCGATAGCGCTCAACCATCAGAAAACAGTGATAGAACTGGACCGCTCCGCGATCGACGCGCTACGAAACCACTCATGGCCGGGGAACATTCGAGAGTTGCGCAACGTTCTGCAGCGCGCTGCACTCGTGGCCGAGAACAACGTCATTACAGATCGGGACCTGCAATTCTTCCCCCTCGAGAGCCAGGGCCTTACCTGGAACTCGCCGCCGGCCGCCGACTTGACATTGCGGCAGTTGGAGCGCGCCCACATCGAGACCGTGCTTGCCCAGGAATTGGGTTCCATCCAGAAGGCCGCGAAGCGGCTCGGCATCCCCCGCAGCTCGTTATACAACAAGCTGAGCCGGTTCGGGATTTCCAACCGAGCCTAGGTCACAATAAGCAGGAAGAAAAAGAAAGGGCGGAATTCCGAACGGAAGCGCAGCGCCCAGTTGCACATCCGAAAAAGACCGTATAGGTCCGAGAATTCCGCCAACCCGTAGAAACTAGTCCAACAAAGGAGGAGATACGCTAACAGCCAACCTACGTCTACTGCCCACACAACGTCACGTGTGCTCGCAAGTTGATTGTTGCACTCTCTGGACGCTCTTGCGTATCCCCCTTCTGCCGTAGTCTGGCTACCACTTCTGTTGTATCGGCCACCGTCAGGCACGCATCCGAGACGACAGCAGGAGCCGTCGCAAGCGCGTGGAGCCGCGGCCTGCGGAGATGAGTTACCTTAGTGCAGATGGAGAATACGGCGACAGCAGTGACGGGGCTGAGCAACGAGGAAGTTCTTCGCTACTCGCGGCACCTCATCCTGCCTGAGGTGGGGTTAGAAGGGCAGCTTAAGCTGAAGCAGGCGAAGGTGCTTTGCGTGGGCGCGGGAGGTCTGGGCTCTCCGCTGGCGCTTTATCTGGCTGCCGCGGGCGTTGGCACGCTGGGTATAGTGGACTTTGATGTGGTCGACTTCAGCAATCTTCAACGCCAGATCATTCACAGCACCGCCGACGTGGGACGCAAGAAGCTGGATTCCGCCGCCGACAGCATTACAGCCATCAACCCCAACGTGGAAGTGCGGAAGTTCGAGACACACCTCAATAGCTCGAATGCGCTGGAGATCTTTCGCGACTTCGACATCATTGCCGACGGGACCGACAATTTTCCCACGCGATATCTGGTGAACGACGCTTGCGTTTTGACGGGCAAGCCAAACGTTTATGGATCGATCTTCCGCTTCGAGGGGCAGGCCAGCGTCTTCGCGACCAAAGACGGCCCGTGTTATCGCTGTCTCTATCCTGAGCCGCCTCCGCCGGGCACTGTGCCGTCCTGCGCGGAAGGTGGTGTGCTCGGCATTTTGCCCGGGTTGGTGGGAGTCATTCAGGCAACGGAGACGATCAAGCTCATCCTGGGCCTGGGCGAGTCGCTTACCGGCCGCCTGTTGATGATCGACGCGGCAACGATGCGTTTTCGCGAACTCAAACTGCGCAAGAACCCGGATTGTCCGGCGTGCGGAATGCATCAGACGGTGACCGGGCTTATCGACTACAATCAGTTTTGTGGGGTCAGCAACAACGCAACAGGAGTAGCTGCAACAGTGGCCGATATGACCGTGGAGGAGCTTAAGCGCCGGCTGGACGCTGGCGAAAACATTTTCGTACTCGACGTCCGTGAGCCGCACGAGTATCAGATTGCGAACATCGGCGGACACCTGATTCCGCTGAACGACCTGCCCACGCGCATGGGTGAGCTCGACACCAGCCGCGAGATCGTTGTCCACTGCAAAATGGGCGGCCGCAGCGCGAAGGCAGCGGACTTTCTGCGCCAGTCGGGCTTCTCCAAGGTGCACAACCTCGCCGGCGGTATCAATGCCTGGGCTGAGCGCGTCGATCCGAAGGTGCCGAAGTACTGAAGGCCGAGCGGCCCTCCTACATATAAAACAAGCTCAATCTGGGCACCTGATGCTGTTCCAGCAGCCGTTTTTGCACGTATTGCTTGTGCAAGTGACCGATCTGCGCGGCGGTCATCTTGCTGCGGTAGGGTGCGAGATCGCGGTCGGCTTCGCTGCGGATGTTGAACAGGGCTTCTTCGGCAGTTGACGCCAGCAACGCGCCAAGCAGCTTCTCTTCGCTCACCGTCAGCCGGCGCTCGATATCTTCCATCGGCGGGGCTGTTCCTTGCTCGACGGCGTCGGCAAGACCACGCACGGTTCCAACAGTTTCGTGCGCGACCGAGGCCGCGTGCGCAGGCAGATTGACATGCTCCAGCGTGTCCGCGTTTTGGCGGAGAAACGACACGACCTGCGAAAGCTCCAGACCGGTGGCCGGCTTTTTCGCCGGAGCGGCTCCGACCGCCGCGTCCTTCAACTCTTCGGCTGAGGCCAGCACCTCCTGCGCACAGTAGGCGAGGCTATTTACCTTGCGCGTGCGGCGCGGCCGCCGCTCCCACTTGTCGAAGCTGGCGTCGATGCCGCGAAGCACGGCCTCCAGCGGAACACCGGCGTCCTTCCAAGTCTCCATCAGTGCCCAGTCGAGCGGAGAGAGAATCACCAGCGTGCCACGCCGCTTTTGGAAGTGCTCTTCGATCTCGGTGAAATAGTTGAAGTAGTTATCCACGTCCAAGTGAATCCGTGGTTCGCGGTCTACGGGGAACTCAGCCGCGCTTCGGAATTATGCTGTCGGAATCATGGGTCCGCGACGCCTCGTCTTTGGACGTGGCAGCGGAGCGGCGGGCATGTCCCGGATTGCGTTCGTAGATGATTCGGAGTCCTTCGAGCGTGAGAAATTCATCGACCTCGCGGATGTATTTGGAGCCTTCGCTCATCAGCGAGGCCAGGCCACCGGTTGCGATCACGGCGACCGTGCCGCCGATCTCGGCCATCAATCGCTCGAGGATGCCATCGATGAGTCCCAGATAGCCGTAGTAAAGACCTGACTGCACGCTGCCTACCGTGTTGGTGGCCAGCACGCGCGCAGGCTTGCGAATGTCGACGCGGGGCAGCCGAGCTGTGCGCGAAAAGAGGGCGTCGGCCGAGATGCCGATTCCCGGCGTGATCACTCCACCCAGGTACTCGCCTTTCTGCGATATGACGTCGAAGGTGGTGGCGGTTCCGAAGTCTACGACAATGCATGGGCCGCCGTATTTCTCGAAGGCAGCGACGCTGTTGACGATGCGGTCGGCGCCGACTTCAGCAGGGTTGTCGTAGTGCACCGGCATGCCGGTCTTCACACCCGGTTCGATGAATAGCGGCTTGATGCGGAGGTAGCGCTCGCAAACTTCGCGCAGGGTCGAATCCAGCGGTGGCACGACCGAGGAAATAACTGCTCCCTGTACGAACTCGACCTCCAGCCCACTCATCGCGAAGAGGTTGCGAAACAACACGCCGTACTCATCGACGGTTTGCGACTTCACCGTCGTTACCCGCCAATGCGCAATGAGACGGCGCTGGGACGGAGGTGTTTTCGATGAGTTCGGTTCGAAGACCCCCAAGACCGTGTTGGTGTTGCCTACGTCGAGAACCAGCAGCATTATCGTTTTCCGTCGATTGCCCGTACCGTGCCCGAAAGCACCGTCTTCAGCCCGCTCGCAGTTCGCACCAGCAGGAAGCCGCGCTCATCGAGCCCTTCCGTGACGCCCTCGTATCCGCCCTCTTCGTCGACCTGAACGTAGCGCCCACGGGCGAAGGAAGAGTGCTCCTCAAACTCGCGGAAGACTTCGGCTCGCCCTTGCGGCCCAGTCTCGACCAGCCTACGATAGGCGGTGTCGAGCGATTTTAGCAAAGCGACAGTGAGTTCGACGCGCGACCATTCGCGCCCGCTCTCCAGCCGTAGCGAAGTCGCGATCGGCTCCAGTTCTGCCGGAAACAAGGCATGGTTCACGTTGATGCCGATGCCGGCCACGACGTAGCGAACGCGCGTCGCTTCGGCGTTCATCTCGGTAAGGATTCCACAGAACTTCTTCCCGTTCAGCAGGACGTCGTTTGGCCAGCGCAAGTCGGAATGCAAACCAGTCGTTTGTTCGACGGCTTCCACTACCGCAATACCCGCCATCAGGGACAAGAGCAGCGCATCGACTGGAGCGAGCTGCGGCCGCAGGATCACCGAACAATAGACGCCGACTGACGGCCCGGAATCCCAGGTGTGTCCGCCGCGGCCGCGGCCGGAGGTTTGCTCCTCGGCTAGAAACACGGTGCCTTCCGGCTCGCCGGCAGCCGCTGCGTTCATGGCCTCAGTGTTGGTCGAGCCGATGCTGAAGTAGTGGCGAATGCGAACGCCGAGCGTGTTTCCCGGCAGCATCGGAACAAGTATTTCCGGGAGTAGCAGATCAGGCATAGCATCCAGTTGGTAGCCGTTGGCGGGATGCCCTGTAATTTGCACACCCAGCTCGCGAAGCTGTTGCACCGCTCGCCACACCTCGGAACGGCTGGTCCCAAGCTCCTCAGCGATGCGCGTTCCACTGATGACGATGGTGGCGTTGTCACTCAGCAGACGCACGAGGCGGCCGAGGCGCGAATCGGTGGCGCTTTCGGTGGGCAATGAATCTCGTCCTGGGTTGACTGTTGCGATAGGAGAATTATCTGCCGCCGACTGCAGGTTGAACAGCGCAAGCAAGCGGCATCCCTAGGGCTTGTGTGTCAAGCTAGCGGCAAACAGGTCAATCCATCGCCGTTGCTCCGGCGTTTCAGGGACCGGGACGCCGCGTGCCCGCTCCACAATCTGGACGGCCGAGTCAGGACTTGCTCCTTTCAACATCAACAAACAGGCAGCAATGAGCCCAGACCTTCCAACCCCCTGCCGGCAATGAATCACCGCGCCATGCCCAGATGAGAGCGAAGCGCCAATTTCGTCAAGCACGGCCGCAACTTCTGAGGGAGACGAGGGAACCTGCAGGTCAGGAATCGGAAGCGAAACAAATCTCAGGCCAATCCTTTGTGCTTCTCGACGCTCCTCCTGAAGGTCGAGCTCTTGTTCTTCGTTCGGAGTGAGTAAGGAAAGCACTGTTCCAACGCCCGAGGACTTCCAACTCCGCATTTCATCGGACAGCCATTCGCCGCCGCGAGGGCGAGCGGAAATCGCCAACTTGCCTCGCCACGTTCCGTCAATCCAGTAGAGCTTTGTCGCCATAATCTAGCAATTCTTCGTGGCAATGCCTTGTATCAGGGCACGGCTGTCAGCCGGGCCGCCAGGTATGCAAGTACTTGTTCGGCTTCAGCCGCGGTCCGTCGGGCACAGTCCCACTGGACGAATTTCGGCAGTCGCCTGAACAGGCTACTAGAGACTCGAAACAGCAAATCCCATTGGCGACTGATAGTCGCCTCGGAGACCAGAATAAAGGGCTTATCGGCACGACCAAGGACGTGCCCGGACGTGAATCACTCTCACGCGAATTTTTCAGCAGCCTCTGAAGGCGTGCCCTGATACGAGGCTTGCCCAACGCGAAGGTTACAGCTTACGCCGGCTGCAGGCGCATGCTCAGGTCAACCGCGGGCACGGAGTGCGTCAGTGCGCCGATGGAAATGAAATCCACCCCGGTTTCGGCATAGGCGCGAATGTTCGACAGGTTGATACCGCCGGACGCCTCGAGCGGAACTTTGCGGTCGAGTCTGGCAACACGCTCGACAGCTTCCCCGACCTGCTCCGGCGTCATGTTGTCGAGCAATATGGCTTCTGCGCCGTGCTGCAGTGCCTGATCGAACTCCTCCAGCGAACGCACTTCGATTTCGATTGGCAGAGCGCTATGGCGATTGTGCAGTGCGCGTTCCAACGCCGGTATTGCCCCGCCCGCCAGGGCAATGTGATTGTTCTTGATCAGGATCCCATCGCTCAAATCGAGCCGGTGATTGGTGCCACCGCCGCAGCGCACCGCCCACTTGTCGAGCAGTCGCAGGCCGGGAGCTGTCTTGCGGGTATCAAGGATCACGGCTTTCGTGCCCGCGACGGCATCGACATAGTGCCGGGTAGCAGTGGCGATGCCGCTCATGCGCTGCATGATGTTGAGGATCAGCCGTTCGCACGCGAGAATCACACGCGCATTGTGCCGGATGACAGCCACGGTCTGGCCCTTGCGCAGGCGCACGCCGTCGAAGATCTCAGTGCTGCTGCGAACGTCGGGATGCGATGTAACTTTGCCATCGAGGTGCGCATAAATATCGAGAATCGGCTGAATGCAGCCAAGTCCCGAGAGAATGCAGTCCTGCTTGGCAATGATGGTTGCCGTGGCGCGCTGCGCGGAGTCAATGCATGCCTGGCTGGTTGCGTCCTGGGTGGCGCAGTCTTCTTTCAGTGCATTCTCAAGCAGTGCGGTGATTCTGCGGCCTGTCCAATCCACCGATACCCCCTGTCAGCAGCCTAGCTCCTGCAATGCAGCTTTGGCCTTTTCGACCAGGATCTCAACTTCGCCTTTCCGTTTCTTCAGTCCATCCACAACATTGGGAGGTGCCTTGGCCAGAAAGGCGTCGTTGGAAAGCTGTGCGGTTGCGCGGCCCAGCTCGCCGGTCAGCTTCGCCAGCTCTTTGTTGAGGCGGTCGCACTCGGCAGCCACATCGATCTTGCGCTCGTAGACAACCCGGACGTCGAAACGCGAAGTGCTGCGGGCGCCTGCGACCTTCGCCAAGGAGTTGTCCACAAAGCGTATCTCATCAACCTCCGCCAGCAACTCGACTGCGTTGCGGTCGCGCTCGATCCACGAACGCACCTCCGCGTCGGCGAAGATTTCGACCGGCAACTTCTGCTTGCGATCGGCCTTCAGTTCGGTACGGATATTGCGCACGGCGGCGATCAGGTCCTGTAAGATCGCCATTTCCATCTCTGCGGCAGTATCGACCTGCAATGGATCAGCCTTAGGATAAGCCGCACAGGCAATCGACTCCAATGGGGGATTGCCGTCGTAGACCGCGTGCCACAGCTCCTCGGTGATGAAAGGCATGAATGGCGAAAGCAGCCGCAGCGCGCCTTCGAAGATGCTTACCACGTTGGCGAATGCTGCGCGTGCCTGCTCGCGATCGGTGGCCATCAGGCGCGGCTTCATCAGCTCGATATACCAGTCGCAGTATTCGCCCCAGAAGAAGTGATAGACCACATGCGCGGCTTCGTGGAAGCGATAGGCCTCCAGCGCCTCGTTGATCTCCTGCGCCACGCGGTTGAAGCGCGAGAGAATCCATCGGTCTTCGAGGCTGGCGACTGTGAAATTCGAAAGCCCCGGGGCAGCAAGATCGGCTGCTGTATGCTTGATCTCTGCCAGCGACCACACGCCGGCGTCCTGCGCCCGATCAACATTCATGAACAGGAAGCGCGCGGCGTTCCATATCTTGTTGGCGAAGGCGCGATAGCTCTCGATTCGTCCTTCCGAGAACGCGATGTCGGTGCCGGGCGCCGCCATGATGGCCAGCGTGAAGCGCACTGCGTCCGTGCCGTACTTCTCTGTGATCTCGATGGGATCGACCACATTGCCCTTGGTCTTCGACATCTTCTGGCGTTCGGCATCGCGCACCAGTGGGTGAATGTATACGGTGCGAAACGGCACGTCGCCGTGCTCGTGACCGCGCATGAAATGGCAATTCATCATGATCATGCGCGCCACCCAGAAGAACAGGATGTCGAAGCCGGTAATGAGCAGCGTGGTCGGATAGAACGCATCCAGCTCCGGAGTCTTGTCCGGCCAGCCCAGCCCCGAACATGGCAACAGCCCGGACGAGAACCAGGTGTCGAGAACGTCGCTGTCCTGCTCAACGTTGCTGCTGGCGCACTTCGTACAATTTCGACGGCGCCTCGCGCGCGACGATGACTGCGCCGCAGTCCTTGCAATGCCATGCCGGAATGCGATGTCCCCACCACAGTTGCCGCGAAATGCACCAGTCGTGAATGTTTCGCATCCACTCGAAGTAGGTCTTGGTGTAGTTCTCCGGAACGAACTTGATCTCGCCTTGTTCGACGGCTGCGATGGCGCGATCGGCCAGCGGCTGGATCTTCACGAACCACTGCGTCGAGAGCCGCGGCTCGACGATCGTCTTACAGCGGCTACAGGTGCCGAGCGGGACGACATAATCTTTCTTGCCCACCAGGAGGCCGCCCTTTTCCAGATCCTCGAGAACCCGCTGCCGCGCTTCGAAGCGGTCCAGCCCGGCGTATGGGCCTGCGTTCTCGTTCAGCTGGGCGACTTCGTTCATCACCTCGACCTGCGGCAGATCGTTGCGCAACCCGGCTTCGAAATCGTTGGGATCGTGCGAGGGCGTAACCTTCACCGCGCCGGTGCCGAACTCCGGATTAGCCAGAATGTCATCGGTGATGATCGGGATCTCGCGATTCATCAGCGGCAGCATCACATGCTTGCCATGCAGATGCTGGTAGCGCTCATCCGCGGAGTTCACTGCGATCGCCGTGTCACCGAGCATCGTCTCGGGACGTGTCGTCGCAACGATGATGAACTCGTTCGAGCTGCCGACAACGGGGTAGCGAATCTCGTAGAGCTTGCCGGGTGTCTCTTCGTGCACGACTTCGAGATCCGACACCGCCGTAATGCAGCGCGGACACCAGTTCACGATGTACTTGCCGCGATAGATGAGACCTTCTTCGTAAAGGCGGACGAATGCCTCGCGTACCGCGCGCGACATGCGCTCGTCCATGGTGAAGTACTCGCGCGCCCAGTCGACGGACGCGCCGAGCCGTTTCATCTGCTGCAGGATCACGCCACCGTAATGCCGCTTCCAGTCCCAGACGCGCTCGACGAAAGCCTCGCGCCCGATGTCGCGCCGGTTTTTGCCTTCACTGGCGAGCTGCCGCTCCACCATGAGCTGGGTCGCGATGCCGGCGTGATCGGTGCCGGGCAGCCACATGAGTCGGCAGGCCTGACATGCGCTTCCACCGGATGATGATGTCGATCTCGGTGTGCTCCAGCATGTGGCCCATGTGGAGATTGCCGGTGACATTGGGCGGCGGCAGCGTAAGCGTGAACGTCGGCTGCTGCGATCCGGGCGCCGGCGTCGCGACATGAAACAGCTTGTGCTGTACCCAATATTCGGCCCAGCGCGGTTCTATCGAGCCCGGCTCATAGGTTTTGGGAAGATCGTGCGGCATGCCATCCGTTCAGTGGAGGATAAACTTCGATATTACGGCGCGCAAAAAGGGGGGTCAAACAACCAAGCGGCGGTGAGGGTAAATGCAGGTAATCGGAGCCGGTGAGGTTTCTGCTGCTACAATGGCCTCGCTCACGGAGTCCACAGGATTACTCTCCCCTATTCGTCGTGCCTGACGACCACCGAGCAATAACCACACAAGGAGAAAGATATGAAGAGAATGCTGGTGTGTTTTGTCGTGGCCCTGATGGCGGTGGCGGTTCAAGCGCAGACGGGCGAGGTCGAGAAGGCGATTGCGGGCATGGAGCACCAGTGGGCGACAGCCGGGAAGGCGAGCAATGCGGACGCAATAGCTCCCATGCTGGCAGAGAACTTTGTCGGCCTGAACAGCGACGGCACCACCGCCGACAGGGCAAAGGTGCTGGAGAACACAACGAAAAGCAAGTGGGAGACCAACGAGATTAGCGACGTGAAGGTGACCGTCACCGGCAACACCGCTATCGCAACCGGTGCATGGCGAGGCAAAGGCACCGATCAGGATGGCAAGCCAGTGAACGCTCACGAGCGCTGGGTCGACACCTGGACCAAGATGCCGGACGGCAAATGGCAGTGCATCGCTTCAGCGAGCGCACCCGTGAAGAAGAAGTAGAACGGCAAGTGACTGGTGGACATTGGCCCGGCCAAGCACTCTGATTCGTCCACAACACGAGGGCTGCCACCTGCCAGGAAACCGCTCATTTTTCGTCAAATTTCGCCTCGAAACGCCCTCGAAACCCGCTTTTTCTGGGCTGTTCCTGGCCTCGATAGATCCGGTTCTTTCCCATTTCGGAACAAATACGGCCTCGGATGACCTTTGCGCGGGAGTAAATTGAGGCCACTTCGGGCCATTTCGACGGGGTTCGGAGGCGTTTTGGAGGGGTTTCGGACGGGGTTTTGGGGGCGGAAGGGCGCGTTTTCGCAGGGCACTTTCCTCCGCTTGCGGGGCCTCCGTTCGTTCCAATATGCGAGGTTTAGTGTGCCCGCGCATATCGGAATCAGCCGGTCTACCTCGTTAAGCCCCGGGTGCGGCGCCTTGCCCCGAAGTCGATTTATTAGTTGCTTAAGAGTGCAACTTTATAAGGGGAGCGGGGTGGTCCGGGCAAGCACCCTGGGTAGTCAGCACACACGAGCGTGGGGTGCTTCAGGAAAATGGAGAGTCAAGAGCCCCACCCTGGCTCGTCCGACGATCACTCGCGTGCTCGTCGGCACGAGCTAGAATGGGGCACCCGAAGCGACAACTTGAGTTCTTTAAACGCCCGTCGCGTGCTAGGGTAGGCCACGCCGATTTGCCACTCGCAATCCTTTAAGCCGTCGGCGGCAGGTTTGAGCGTTGCCAACACTTAAGTGGTCTTGACAATCGAAACGCCTAGTCCCATATTGACGCTGGTCAGAACCCCTTCCATTACAAGCAATGCTGTAATGAGCGGTGCAGCCGAGTACGCGACTTGGCGCATCCTTTATCGGCCCCGTTCTTAGGCTACACAACACAGGCACAATGACGAATCGGTGAAAGTGTGACTCGTCTTTAGGCTCGCGCTTCGGCCCGTGCGCGACTTACCATTCCGCACGGACTGAAAATGCACGCAAAAGCTATTTGCCGGCTCGGAGTCTGCCCTAGAGCGGGAGAGTGTTTCTTCGTCTTCGTTTTGGACTTATTCGTTCGTGGTCGTCGGCAAGGGCAGAGGCCGGCCTTCAGGGCCTGGGTGAAGCAAATCTAGTCACGAGAGGGGATATATGAAAGCCAAAGCTTGCTTGTCAGTCGTTATGGTGACTGTGCTTGCGCTGTTGCTTACATGGGGAGTATCGGCCTTGGCGCAAGATCAAGTCGCACAACAGCCCACCACCAGTTCCGTTCCCAATCTTATTCGCTATGGCGGAGTTCTCAAGGATGCCGACGGCACCGTGCGTGCATCCCAAACAGTGGGCGTTACCTTCGCCATCTACAAACAACAGGACGGCGGGGTCGCTCTCTGGACTGAAGTCCGCAATGTAACCACGGACGCTGCCGGACAGTACAGCGTCATGCTGGGCGGCACCAAGTCTGAGGGAGTGCCGGCAGAATTGTTTTCTGAGCGGGAACAGCGCTTTCTGGGAGTGCAGGTTCAAGGCCAGGCAGAGCAGGCGCGTGTGCTGCTGGTGAGCGTTCCCTACGCTTTCAAAGCGCATGAAGCCGAGACTCTGGGCGGATTGCCCGCGTCGGCATTTATGCAAGCGAATCCCAGTGGCGTCCCGGGGACTGCTGCCAAAGCAGCGCCGAACGCCGCAGCAAGTGTCTCCCAAGCCGGAGGCGCCAGTGCGCCGACGCAGCCGCCTATCACGGGCTCGGGCACAACGAATTTCGTTCCCATCTGGACAAGCAGCAACGCGCTGGGGAACTCGGCGCTATTCCAGAGCGGTGGCAATGTAGGGCTGGGCACAACTACTCCGGGAGCAAAGCTAGAGGTTGTGACTCCCGCGAATAGTAACAGCGCGGGTGGTATTCGGGTGACAGGCGCACTTTACGGACTGTCGGGCCACGCAACGGCGAGTAGTGGCTACACGTTTGGCGTGCATGGCCAAGCCGCCAGCGTCAACGGCACGGGCGTGTACGGAGAAAGCGTGAACTGGGTTGGAGTGGGTGGTATGGCCACTGCTACCTCCGGCAGCCCTGCGTATGGCGTCTGGGGGGACAGCTTAAGCACCAACGGGGCTGGTGTAGCGGGGTTCGCCGATGCCACTTCCGGCAACGCGATCGGCGTCTATGCCGTGAGCGCCAGCACTGGTGGTACCGGGGTCTTCGGCATCGCCACCGCCAGTTCCGGCTTCGCCAACGGGGTTGTTGGTCAGACGGCTAGTCCGGGTGGCGCTGCTGTGTATGCAGAGAATTTCGCCAGCAGTGGAGGCGTCGGGGTCAACGGTAATGCCGATGCCACGTCAGGGCCTGCCGCTGGCGTTCAGGGCCGGAGTGCCAGCACTGAGGGCAAGGGGGTCTTCGGCGACGCTACCGCGACTTCCGGCTTCGCCAACGGAGTTGTTGGCCAAACCGCGAGTCCGGGCGGGGCTGGCGTGTATGCAACGAATATCGCCAGCAGTGGGGGCGTCGGCGTAAATGGTACAGCCAATGCCACGTCAGGGCCGGCCGCTGGCGTTCAGGGCCGGAGTGCCAGCACTGAGGGCAAGGGGGTCTTCGGCGACGCTACCGCGACTTCCGGTTTCGCCAACGGAGTTGTTGGTCAGACGGCTAGTCCGGGCGGCGCCGGTGTGTATGCAGTAAATCTCGCCAGCAGTGGAGGCGTCGGCGTAAATGGTACAGCCAATGCCACGTCGGGCTCGGCTGTTGGCGTACTTGGACAGAGTGCCAGCACCAGCGGGCAAGGAGTCAACGGATATGCAAGCGCGCCTTCGGGTAATACCGTTGCAATAGTCGGAGGTGTCGAGAGTCCCAACGGAGTTGCCGGTCAGTTTGTTGCGCATGCTGGAGCTGGCCTTGTCCTGCAAGGCCTCTCGGGAAGCAACTACACCCAGGTTTTCACAGTTGACGCCAGCGGCAACGGCTACTTTGGTGGAAACCTCAACGTCACTGGCAATCTGACCAAGGGCAGCGGCTCGTTTAAGATCGACCATCCTCTCGACCCGGAGAATAAGTACCTTTCTCACTCCTTCGTCGAGAGTCCAGACATGATGGACGTCTACAATGGAAATGTCATCACTGACAAGCGCGGCCGAGCAATCGTGGCTCTGCCCGACTATTTCCAGTCCCTAAATCGCGACTTCCGCTATCAGCTCACCGTCATCGGCCAGTTTGCTCAGGCGACCGTCGCCAACGAAATCAGAGACAACCATTTCACTATCAAAACGAACAAGCCTGGCGTAAAGGTGTCGTGGCAGGTGACCGGCATTCGCCAGGACGCCTACGCAAACGCCCACCGCATTCCGGTGGAAGAACAAAAGGCAGAGCAGGAGCGTGGTAAGTATTTGCATCCTGAAGTGTTTGGTGTGGGTGGTGACAAGAGCATGAGCGCGCAGTTGCACTGAGACTCTTCGCTTTCAAGGCTCGCAAAGGCGACGGACCCAATTGGGCCGGGTGTGCCCGGCAACGCTCACGAAGGTGCCCCATGCAAGCTTCGCTTCGTTTGCTTGCATGGGGGTTTTCATTTGTACTGCGATTCGATTCGGGCTCTAGGATACTTTTCGAACAGAAGCCATGTAAGTAAAACCCCCGCCCAAACAACCAACCGATGGTTGGACGGGGCACCCTCAAGCTTCCTCTCTACTCAGAGTGTTTGGGCCGACCAAGTTGTCCTGAGGGCGGCGTAGCAGGCGGAACAATGAGAGGAGCGGTCGAAATACTCTCTTCCCCTCAAAACTCAGTCGCTCCATCCGCGCTCGGCAAGGCGCTGAGGGTCCTCGAACCATCTTGCAGTGACCGCTCCGAAGATGCAGCCGCCAACGTGGGCGAGGTAGGCTACGCCGCCGGTCTGCACATCGGCTACGGCTCCGGCATTCAGAAGCTGGCTCAGGAACCACACTATGATCAAGAGCGCTGCCGGAATGAAGGTGATGCGCACGAAAATAAAGATAACGAGAAGTGAGCGCATCCGGTCGCGCGGGTAAGTCACCAGAAACGCGCCCATCACGGCGGCAATCGCGCCGCTGGCGCCCAGGTTAGGCACTGTGGAACTGGGGCTGGCTGCGATCTGCGCCAGCATGGCCACCACCCCGCCGAGAAGATAGAACACCAGATAGCGCAGCGGATTCATGGCGTCCTCGATTTCAGGGCCAAAAGCCCACAAGAACACCATGTTGCCGATGATGTGCGACCAACTGCCATGCAGGAACATGGCGGTCAGAATCGTGATCCAGCGATGCCCGGCGACAATGTTTGCGGGAACGGCCGCCCATTGCAGGACAAACGCGTCGCCCCGCATCAGTTCCATTACAAATACAACGACGTTGACCACGACGATCAACGCCGTCATGACGGGGAAATGGTTGGGGCGTCGCGAGGCGTCCGATAAAGGGACTACCGTTCCCATGGAGTATCTTCTCCGCTGCGTTCTGCGTATTCCAAGTTAGCCCAAAAGAGGGGCGAACCCTTCGACAAACTCAGGGCAGGCTCTGGCGCACCGGCCAATGCATCAGCAGCACTATACTCTCTCAGACTTGGATGGCCGTGGCGGGGTTGAGGTCTTGCTTGCCACCCTGTCCCCCCAACTGCAGGGGACAGAATGGGGCCCCCCAGTTTAGAACTCTGGACATTGAAACCGAACGTTGGGACGCTCGTCCTAGAAGGGCCAGAGATGCTTCTTCTTCTTCTTCGAAGTGCTCTCGGTAGCGCTGTCGGCTGGAGGGGCCTGGGTCTGCGCCGAGGCCGCTGCGCCAGAGGTCGTCCCGCTGCCAGCCGCGGGCGTCGTCGAAGATTGCGCGCCTGAACTGGAAGCGCCACCTGCGGATGCCGCCTGTTGGGTTGCGCTTGTCCCTGAAGACGCAGCCGAACTTCCTGCTGCCGGGGCCAGATCGTTACCGAAGTCAGTTGCGGGACTGCTGGCATCTTTGGCCCCCGGCGCGCCGTTGGCTGGGCCTGGGGCAATCGGAGAAGGCTGGCCAGCGCCAGGAGCCGTAGCAGCTCCTCCACTGGAGGGGGCGGGCACGATCTCGGCGCCGGCTGTGTTGCCGGCGGGGCCAGCCGCTGCGCCGCCCGCAGGAGCTTCGCCTGGGGCCGCCGTTCCGGTCGCAGTGTTGGCGTTAGCGCCAGTTATCCCGGTCATCAAGGTGGCGGCGGCGTTACGCACAAAGTCGGGAGCGCTAGCCTGCTTGGGATCGACCAGCGTCGGCTCTCCTACCTTCGCCGCTTCCGTCATGTCCGGAGCGTGCTTGAAGTTTTCCATCATCTTGCCGTACATGCCTTCATGGCCCCGGCTCTCGATCTCTTTCTTGTTCTGTGCAATCGCCTCGGGAGTCGGAGTAGGAATCGGCTGATTCATGGCCTGTAACTGCTTCTTGGCATCCGCCACCCGTGGCTCAAGCGGATAGCGAGTAATGATGCGCGAGTAGGAATCGGCAGCCTGCTGCGTGTACTGCTTGATCAGGCCGCCTTTTTGCTTTTCGGTGAGTTTCGAGGCACGCAGGACGTCAATTTCCTTCTGGTAGCTCTCGCCCAATTCAAACAGGGCTTGATCAGCGCCGCTGTAGAGCGGGTACGTGTCGACAAGGGACTTGAGACGGGCGATGGCTGCCGGCCAGGCCTCCCTCACGAAATAAAAGTGACCGATGAGGTATTCGCGCTCTGCCAGGACTTCCTGCACCTGCAACAGGCGCTCTTTGGCTTCCGGAACCAGCTTACTGTCGGGATATTGCAGGATGAGCTGACGGTATTCGTCTTCCGCGCGCTTGGCATGGGTGTAATCGCGGTCCGGTTTCTCCATCTCCTTGTAGTGGATGTTCGCGATCTTCATCTGGGCTTCTGCGGCCTCAGGCATATTGGGGAAGAAGGTCTGGAAATCCTTGTATTCGCTCTCTGCCTGGGTCCAGGCCGCGGACCCGCCTTCCGCATACCACGAGTCGCCGATGGCCAGCTTGGCGCGGGCTACGTATTCCGAGTCAGGATAAGTATTGATCAGCGTCTGCAGACTGAGCCGCGCAACGTCGTATTTGCCATGCTTCATCGCATCCATGGCGCGGTCGTAAAGCACCTTGTCCGGCTGCTTGGAGTCGATATTGGCAATGGGATTCTTGACTTTCTTGTTGGTGCAGCCGGCAACCAGCAGCATGGCGCCCAGCAGCAGGGCCACGAATATGCGACGAAGCATCCTAAACACCTCAGGTACGGTCCCCAGCGTTATGCCTGCAGCAGCATGGCTTCCTGCGCCGCCCGCAGCAGCGCTCCTGCGTTCTCGGCCGGGTCCCCGTGGCCGAAGATATGGCTGCCCGCAACGAATATTTCGGCGCCGGCACGTACCGCCGGGCCAATGGTCTCAAGGTCGATGCCACCATCGATTTCGATACGGAAGTCCACACCCTTGGCCGCGCGCATAGTAGCCAGCTTGCGGACCTTTTCCAGCGCGCCGGGGATAAATCTCTGCCCGCCAAAGCCCGGATTTACCGACATCACCAGCACATAGTCCACGATGTCCAGTACCTCTCCCAGGGTTTGCACCGGCGTTGCCGGGTTGATGACTACCCCGACCCTCGCGCCACAACTCCGGATGAGTTCCAGCGAGCGATTCAGGTGGCGAGTCGCCTCCTGATGCACGGAAATCCAGTTGGCTCCCGCATCGGCAAACGCCGGGACATATTCATCCGGATTCTCGATCATCAAATGGCAATCGAGCGGGACGTCCACGGCTTTGCGCAGCGACGCCACGACGGGCGGTCCGATGGTGATATTCGGCACAAAGTGACCATCCATCACATCGACATGCAGCACGCTGCCACCGCCGCGGATTGCGGCACGAGCGTCCTCGGCGAGACGGGCAAAATCTGCCGATAAAATGGAAGGCGCCAGCTGAATCAAGAAGACACTTCTCTCGAGAGATAAGGGAATTTTAGCACGCGGTGCGGGGTGGGCCGCCGCTAAAGTGCCAGAGGGAAGGCAGGAGGCTCGGCCCGGTCGGTTGGGCAGTTTCCGACAGCAGTGGGCCGCGGCGAGAGAGCCTGACGAGGGTCTTCTTGAGGGGCGGGGCCGGACGCTGGGCTAAGATGTAGCCATGACGAACGAAGCGAACGATTCAACCCAACACGCGAATTCCGCAGCGGTCGAGCATGTGGCCGAAGCGCGCCGCCGGCTGGGCTTATTGCGCCAGCAACTCGACGCGCATCCTGACCTGGAAGTCGCCATCGAGCGTCTGGAAATGGCTCTGAGCATTCTGACGACGAAGACTGGCGGGATGCTGTGAGCGGGGTGGTCCCGATCGCATGCCCCCACAGTCCCTCTAAAACTCAGCCAGTGGGCGCGCCGGAAGAGGTGGTGGCGGGACCAGAACCGTTTGATGAACAAGGCGGGCGAGACCCTCTTCGAGACCGACGGTCGGGCGCCAGGCCATGGCCTGCGTGATCTTGGTGATGTCTGAGGTGAGCGACGGACGATCGTACGTTCGAAACAGGTTCTTGTCCTGGACTATCGGGCGGTCGTCTCCTGCAGCCCCCAAAACCATCTTCAACACCTCTCGAATCGATGTTGCACGGCCAGTTCCGACGTTGAAAACTTCATATTTGCTGGACTTGTGAGTGAGGGCGGTGTAGATCGCTCCGACTACATCGTCCACGTGAATGAAGTCTCGCGTTGTTTCTATCGCTCCCATCCGAATCTCAGGCGACGGGCCGCGCAACAATTCGATGATCCTGGGAATCACGTGCGGATTTGTGTCGCGTGGGCCGTAAACATTAAAAATTCGCAGCGTGACGCACGACAAAGCGCGGTTTGTTCTGGCAGCGCCGGCGATGATCTCTTCCAGAAGGAACTTCGACAGCCCATAAGGATTATTGGGTGCAGGTGTCTCACTCTCCTTGTGAACCTGGTCGAGGAGTGGATATACATCTGCCGTGGATGCTGCAATGAGCCTGCGCGTGGCTAGGCCACGCAAAGCACGAGCGATCACATCCGTAGACCGCACATTAGCAAGGAAGGTCTGTGCGGGGTTAGCTACGCAGTGAGGTATGTAATGTATCGCCGCCAGGTGGATTACGGCGTCGGGACGAAATCCTCGAATTACTTGAAAGACCGCCGCTTCATCGGCGAGAGCGAGGTCAAGGTTTATGAAATCCGCGCCTTCCGGGACATGCTCGCGACGTCCGGAATAGAGATTATCGATCGCGAGCACTTCGTGACCGTGAGAAAGCAGCTCCGAAACCAGATGGCCGCCAATAAAGCCCGCGCCTCCGGTCACGATGATCTTCGATAAGTTAGTCAAATTGATCTCGTTCTGACAGTAGGGATCTGTAGCAGCTTATCAACCAAAATCTCCCAATCCAGGGACCTGCTTGCCGCCAGGCCGGCCCGGGAGTATGAATCCCAAGCTGTCAACACTTTTAGAACTCCATCGCTAACTTTGCCGGCAGAAGGTTCTGTGACTTGACCAATCCCGTATCGTTTAACGATATCCACCGCTCCATTCTCCGGATAGTCCGCGGTAACTACCGGAAGCCCGCTCGCCATGGCCTCAGCTATAATCCGTGGGAAACCCTCCCGCCGGCTCGTTAGAACCAGGACCTGTGAGCTGGATAATAACCTGACCTTCTGTTCGTCGGTTACCTGGCCGAGAATATCGACGCTATCGCTGATATTCGAACATCGTACCATCTCACGCAATTCGTCAATGACTGGACCATCTCCCGCAACCCGCAGTCTTCCCTTGTAGCCTTTTCTGAGCAGGCTTTCGTAGGAGGTTAGCACAAGCGGCAGGTTCTTATGCCTGGTTACACGTCCCAGGCAGAGCAGGCCCTCGCGTTGGGCCGCCGGGGCACATCGGTAGTGTTCAGTATGGATTCCACTAGGAAGAAACTCAAATGGCCGGCCTGAAAGTAGGCCCATCTTCTGTTGCACCGCGATGCTATTGGCCATATTTGCGAAGACCAGTCGTGGAAAATATCTTTGCAGCAGTTTGAAGAATGCTCCGTTGCGAAACTCGCACCAGTCGATTGCGGCTTTGCGTCGTACCGCCCGAGGGGCGAGCAATATGTGGGCAAGCGGCCACTGGTTGAAAATGAAAAGGTCAAACGCCTGAGGATCGATATCCCGGCACCAGACCGCGTAGCGAAGCAAAGGATAAGGGCGGCGTCGAAGCCATCCGAATGTGGGGCGCTGGTAATCATAGGCCGTTGGGCGACGGTGGATGGCAAGATTTCCCATAACTTCCAGGACCTTGCTTCCAGGTATATTCCGAATGCAGAAGACTTCTACGAAGTGCCCGCGGCGAACCAACGCTTCTGCCATCTCGGCATATCGAATTTCCTGCCCACCTATGTTCGGGGAGAATAGCTCCGTAACTAAGGCGATTCGCACGAGGCCAAATAGACATCACAAAGAGGATGAAACTGCGCTATTTCCCTGGCGCTGCCTGTTCAGGACTTGGAGGCTTTGAGGCTGCTATCTGAGATAGTATCGAATTCAATACACCGTTCGTATCCATCGCCATAAATTTACGGGCGCGTTCGATGCCTGCGTGTTGTAGCTTGCAGCGGTACTCCTCATCTTGAGAAAGACGGATCATGGCAGCGGCGGCGGCTTCCACATCGTGAGCATTGACTGTGAGAGCCGCATCTCCCGCGATTTCTTTTAAGGAGGTTGAGTCGCTTACTACCGCCGGAGTACCGGTAAGCATTGCCTCCAGCGGAGGATATCCAAACCCTTCATATTCGCTAAGGAGAAACAGCGCGGTCGCGTGGCGGTACAGATAGTTCATCTCGCCGTCGCCAAGACCGCCGAGTATCGAGATCCGGTCGGACAGTTCGTACTCCTTGATCAGTTGTAGAATTGACGGCTTCCATTGATCGAGGTACGCGACTACTACCAAGGCCTCAGGAATCTGATAGCGCGTCCGGGCGAGGGCCTGAATCACGGTGTGCAGGTTCTTTCGTGGAGCAAAAGTACCGACAAACAAAAAATATCTTTCGACTCGCAATCCCTCAGGCCTTCGGTCGCCAGTGGAATCGATCAGATCGGGGCGCAATCCGTTATAGGCTACTGCGACTGTCTCCGGCTCAAGGCCAAATTCCCGAACAAGATCCGACCGAGTGTACTCCGATACTGCAATGATGGCAGACGCGCGCCGCAAGAGCCGGGGAAGAGCGCTCTTGTAGTAGATATGAAGCCGCGGGGCCTCCTGTGGATAGAACAGCGGAATCAGGTCGTGTACAACTATGATCTGAGGAATTGGGCACCAAAACAATCCTTCAACATTGGGTGAGATGATCAGGTCCGCCCGGTCCTGCCGCAAGCGATGCGGCAGCACAGCGTTGCTCCACAGCAGCCGCATAAGCGCTGCAGCGGGCCCCTTATCGAATGCCAGCCTTGGCGATGTCTCTCGGATCTCTGCTTCATGATTCGATGAAATTCGCCCTGCACTACAGTATGCAAGGACTTGATGGCTCAGGCTTCTGAGATGGCTAATCAGGCTACAAATGTAGCTTCCGGTCCCGGTATAGCCCTCTCCAACGGAAGCTGCATTGATGGCGATCCGCACTTATTCGTGAAGCTTAACAGGATTTCGACGGATTTTTTCGTGGCTCCGCGACTCTCTCCGCCAGGAATCCAGGGTTTGAGGCTGCGGTGGTATCGGCTCGCCATAGCCATTGCCGGCCTTCACTGGCCCCCATCGATTGCTTGCCCAGCAGCACCACAATTATGGTCTGGAACAGGATCTTCATGTCGAGAATCAGAGAGTATCCATACACGTAGAGTAGGTCGAAATGCAACTTGCGCTCAACGCTCGTGCTATATCTGCCTTTGGTCTGGGCAAGCCCGGTAAGGCCAGGCTTTACAGAATGCCTCAGGTCGTAAGCCGGCAGCATCTTCTCGAACTTGTGAACAAAGAACTCGCGCTCCGGCCGTGGCCCAACCAGGCTCATTTCGCCGCGCAGCACATTCCACAATTGAGGAAGCTCATCGATGCGTGTGGCCCGAAGAATTCGCCCCAGAGGAGTAATTCTGGGATCGTGCTCCTGTGCCAGCACGGGCCCGGTGAGCCTTTCCGCGTTGTGGACCATGGTGCGAAACTTCAAGATGCGAAACTTACGCCTATACCTGCCAATTCGCTCCTGGCGAAAGAAGACCGGCCCCTTTGAGGTTACAGGTATCAGGACACCAAGGATGAGAAACAGAGGGAGTGTCAGACACAGAAGCAGCATCGCTCCCGTAATGTCGAACAAGCGTTTAACCAAGCTTTCTGCCGGGCCGAGGTGGTGGGGGTGGGCTGCGAATATCAGCAGGTCCTGTATGCCCCGAATGTCGGCCCCATGCGAAGTCAGTTCAGAGATCGTCGGCACAATAAGTACTTCTTTGTTGTGGCGGAAACAGTGCAGGATGATCTGCTCCTTGCTCCGGACGTCTTCGGCCAATACAACCGTGACGGCCCGATCGAGCACACTGAAGGGCGCTTTCAACTCGCTCCGGATCACGCATCGCTGGACTGAGTACAAGCCATGCGCAGCGGAGAATTCTGCTGCCACCTGAAGCGCGCTCTCCGCGGTCTCGCCGACGACGATCGTCTGGCGTCCGCCAAACCAATGACGGTACGCGGTGCTTCCCAGCAAACGGCATGTGCCGACGAGCAGCAACTGTATAGCTAACCCCAGAAGCAGCACAGAGCGCGGCATATTGAGGCGACCGAGCAGGAACCCGGCAGCCAGGGTAAGAATGGAGCTTGTCACGGTCGCCACGACCACACAGTAGATCAAATGTGCGCGGCTGCACCGCAGCCAATTGCTGTATAAATCAAGTAACTGAAATGCGACGATGACGGCCGCAGCATTTAGTAAAGCCACCTCCCGGTAAGCATATAAACTCGCTGCTGGAGAGGTGATAGGGTGCGTTTGCAGCGTGAATGCGAGGAGAAAGGCAAGAGCCGTGACGGTAACATCCAGCAGCATCACCATCGGCCGATAGCCTAAAAATCGTAGGATGCGAGTCATGTTAGCCTGTCCGGATTGGGCGCGAGAGAACACCGCCGGTTGGTCGATTGGTTACGGTCCAACTTTATGTATGCGGCAAATCTGGAAAGCGTAAGAGTGTTTGAAGGCAAGCTGTTGTCTTAATCTGGATATAGTCAGATGTTCACGCACTTGCTGAATGAGGCAGAGCTTTGTCACGTAATATCTCGTTGTAAATACCTGCCCTCAGCGACGAGGGCAAAAGGCGAATGGGTACGCGCAGAAAGATATTGGAAATGCACTCCGCCCAAGTGATAAAACCCATTCCTGCAAGAATAAGTTGAAATCTGATCTCTTCCCGCGCATACGCCAAGCCGCCTCGACGGGCATACATTCCATTACCGGATCGGACATAGACAAGGACATCCTCTAAATTGGCGAATTGTGAACCTCGAGCTAACATTCGGGCCCAGAGGTAATAGTCTTCGAATCCGCGAAGCGACTGGTAATTTCCCGCAGCCAAAACGGCATCCTTACGAAACATGACGGTCATGTGGTTCATTGGATTGCGGCGATGTGCCCATCGGGTCAGTTGCGCGCTGCTGAGCGGCAGGAGCCGCCGCGCCTTACTTTTTGCAGGATTATCAACGAATTCTGCAATGCATCCTCCGAGCACGTCGACCTCGGGATGCGCCTGCATGAACTGGATCTGTTTCGTAAAACGGTCTGGAGCGCAAATATCGTCCGCGTCCATGCGCGCGATCAGATCATGGCGACATTCCAGTACACCATGCCGCAGGGCCGGTCCGAGGCCGAGATTACTCGGAAGCGCGACAGTACGGATAAGAAGACGCTCGGAGAATACGGCGATGACGCGGTCCAAGGCGTCTGTAAGAGGCCCATCTTTGACTATCAACACTTCGTTGGCGGCAACCGACTGCCCGGCAATGCTAGCAAGGGCACGCTCCAGGAAGGACGGCGATTCCCCGTGGTACACCGACATTAAGACCGAGAATGGCGTCTTGGCTGGGGAATTCTTTAGCCCAGACGTCAACCTAGCGGCCACTGGATACCCACAGTTAGCTCTCTCGCAGACCGACATGATTCGACAGGGCTTATTTGGTTGCCTCTAAGCACATTGTCTCCAGCTTCAGGAATCCTGCCGGCATCCGACCTTCATTTTCGAGGAGCCGTAGCACTTCATGTCTGCTTTCATTTAGTTCACACCTCGCGATGCACTTAAATCCCGCCCTTTCCAGAGACGCGGCTAGGGTCTTTTCATCGTAAATAAACTGATGTCCCCAATCTCGCATGAAGTTGTTAATAACAAATATAGCGTCTTCGTAAGGTGCGAAGTGTATGAACTGGTTGGTAGCCCATTTTACATAGTCTTTCCGCGAAGCAGACGTTTGGTCTTTATAAAGGTCAATCAAGAACTTCAAGTCAGGGGTCGATATTCGGATTATTCCTCCATCCCGCATAATGCGATAGCACTCGGATAGCATGTGCAGGCCCTCACTATAGGAGATATGTTCAATCATATGTTCACTATAGATGTAAGCGAACTCTCCAGCGCCAAAAGGAAATGGCTCAGTTGCATCGAGATGAAGAAGGCTGGCCGACCAAGGAAAAAGGTCTGCATTGAGCCAACCGTTGATGATGTGGTTCCCGCACCCGATGTGTAGCGCGCGTATTTCATGCGTGCTCAGATATCTCTTGATTATCCGAGCGTTGTTGCCATTCCATCCGGATTTGACTTTCCATGCGACGCGACGCGAGCTCTGCAACAGGCTCTTTGCGGCACCCTCAAGACGAACGCCCACGAGAAATTGCTTCGCTTGTTCTCTCACTTGCTATCTTTCTCCACAAGGGAGTGTATGATAGTAGCTGGCCTTAAGCGCTAATGGCGATTGCCCCCGGACGCCGGCAAGCATATTTAACTAAACCTGCGAGATGCCAGACCGCTTATAAATCACAATCTCGTCAGCAATGCCCATTCTTCGTTCGGGTTGCAACAAGAACGAAACCATCATTCTTGGCCTGTACCACCGAACGAACGGTATAACGTGAAAGCCTAATTTCCGCAGCATCTCTCGAAAATCAGTATCAAAGGGGGTTCTATGGGTTGAATCGCTGCCATAGTTCCTTTGACCCCGAGGAGACACAATATTCGGGACGCGAAAACACACTGTGACATTTGTCCGAGACAGGGAGAGAAACAGATCAGAGACCACTTCCCGTGTCACGTGCTCAATACAGTGGTCGGCAAACAATAAAATTGGATCGCGCCCAGACAGTCCGATCACCTGATAGATCAGGTTTGAGATATCTCCGCAACTATTAAGATCGAAAAAACGCAACCGCTTGTCGGGCTTTCCGAAGTCTGATTGATCGACGAAACATAAATCTTTTAGAAGCGCACTCTTTAGGCCAGCCAATCGAGTAGGCCCTGGGCCTAGCTCCACAAGCACGTGTCGGCGCATCGCTCGAAGAGATGGGAATATCCCGAGGCGGTATAGGGCAAAGAGCAGGAGAAGGAAATCGGTCGCGCGCAGAGCCTGTCTGAACGCCTCGGTAAACCCCGGCCGAGTATAACCAATATCCACTTGCCGTAAGCCGGTTGATGACCTAGTGAGCATAGTAGAAGTCTCCACAACGCGGAGCTCCACCGAGGTCAGAGCTGAGGCCTCAGTGTCTAGCCCAAGGGTATCCGAGAGATAGTTACCGAGGTGCAGGAGTTGACATACACGTGTGCAGAAAGCGGCACACCGAAAACCTAGGAGATGTCGCCGACAAAACCTGATTATTTAGCGATACCCGCCTCTCTGCTTTCAGGTGTGGCTCAGCTCCCACTAGGCAGCGGTGCAGCGTGGTCGTCAATTCGAGGCTGCCGTAACTTCATGAGAGCCCAGGAAAGGGCAACTGCCGCCAGAGTCGCAAGAACAAGGCTAGGAATTCTTTCATAGACATATCCGAGAGTTCCCCGGGGTGCGAAAAGTGCCCGGCTCAGGCATTCCGCCCAGATGCCTGCATAGAGAGAGCGATGATCCAGCAGGGTCACAAACAAGCGGCAACTGAAGCCGAAAAGGATAGAACCAATGATAATGGCCGGAATGCCGCCGGTGAGATACAGCTCCAAGAGATAGTTGCCTCCGCTTCCGGCCCGCAAGTCATCGCTATACTCCCGGGTGAGCAGGCGGTCAACGGTGGCAGTAATCCCTCTGTCATCTCCAACATCGGTGGTACATACTCCGAGAAGCGGATAGGGCAAGATCTTCGCAGTCAAGGAGACCAGAAGCGGAGGGCAGGGATATTTAAGGTCGATATTGTCCTGGAAGAAACCCAGGCTATTCATGTAGCCAAAATAGTTTACGATCTGAGGCAAACCTTGCTGATCTTCCCCAAAGATACTGTCCCCTCGCGTTAGCGCAGGGACAAAAAGTATAAACAGACCGATCAGACTGAGTTGCACCACTCTCTTAAAGCTGCTGCTGACCCAGCGGCGAGCTATGGCTATAAATATGATGGGGAGTATCGCCTGTGCCACAAAGAAGCGTCCCCACTGCAGAGAAACAATCAACCGGGGCAGAGTGATCAGAAGAGAGACCAGCAGGATTCGTCCTTTTTGGGCAGGTATATCTTTCACCGCACCCAGGTATAGAAATCCAAAGAAAAGATGTATATACAATACCGCCTGCTGGGGGAGTGATATTCCCGGCCCCTCAAAGTAGGTCATACCAAGCCGAGAATAGGCGAACTGTGCAGCGACCAAAAAAGCAGGCACGGCTACAATCAGCGTAGCCTTGAAGGAGAAGTTTTCGCACCAGTCAAGCAGGCTGCTTCGAGTTGCACGGCCGCGGAAGTTATGTACAGGAACAAGATAGCCGAGCACAAAGGCCAGCAGCGCGAAGACACTGATCCAGAGAAATTTAGCCTTTATGGGACTTTCCGTTCCCAACCAGAAGCGCAGCAGTATGCTCTGGAGCCACCAGAAGAGCACGCAGGACGCCACAAAGACCGCCAGGAAAAGCCAAGCGAGTGGATTTGCTCGGGTGCGATCAGTTGAAGCGTGGAACATTGGACTCAATCTGTTGGTGAGCGCCTTTGATGACGCCGGCTAATTCTGCAAAGAAGGTCCGATCGACTGCAAGATATGCGGAAGCGACTGCCCTGGCTTTATAGGGTTCCATGCTGATGGGAGTGGGCTCTGCTTTAAGAGCACGCCGCAGTACCTTCAAGACTTCTTCGCGTTCGAGCGATATAGGAAAAAGGTGTACTGCATCCCCAAGGCTCGGCAGGGCTATCTCAATACCTCCGCCGGAGGCTGGCATAGCTACCACACAGCCCTGGCTCAAGGCTTCTATGTAGGTAATTCCGAGTCCCTCCGTCGGATGCCCGGAGATGAAGAGTCTGGTGTGGCGAAGATAGTCCCTGACTTCCTCGTCGCTCAGATTAGTTTTGAACTCGATTCGAGGATCTTTGCCAACAATGGCGGTGAGCTTCGCCCGCTCCGGGCCGTCACCAATAACGAGCCCCTGCAGTTGTGGGTTCTCGTCAAGCACGCTGCGAACCAGCGGTAAAACGCGATCCAGTTTCTTGGCGAGAACGAGGCGACCAACATAGGTTACATATCTCCGCTCGTAGTCTCCGGCGTGAAACGGTTCGACATATAACGGCTTGGCGGGATTACGAATCACGGCATCGGTCCGAACACCAAAAAAGGCATGCAGGTGGACGGCGCTGTAGTCGGAGACGGACACCAGACGGGCCCCTCGAGTGGCGTTCGCCATCTTCGAAGACAGTATCATCGCCGCAGATTTGGACCAGCCCTGCTCCGGGAGGTAAGGTACTCCGTGGGCAATACAGATCGTTCGACGCGCAAACGGAACAGCTAGTGCCGCAGTTGTGCTCAGTATTTTCAGCACCTGCTCACTGCGGAGTTCGCGCCAGCGAGAAAGGATCTGCGATGGACCGATTACTTCGGAGGGAATACCAAGCTCGGAAAAGCCCGTCTTGAGCCCCTCAGCGAAGCTGGCCACACCTCCCGTTTCGCGCCCTCCGGTCATCAGCACCTTGCTGGGAGGCTGCCAGTTCACGAAGCAATCTCTAAGGGCAGCGATGGGTTTGCCGAAAAGTTCCGCTCGCGGGAACGACGCTTGCTGCGGAAAATGATCGTTGCCGAAAGCACACCGATGATCCCGGTGGAGACAAAGTAGACGATGGAGATCCCGGCGACTCCCCAGCGGGGAGCGGCGAAGAATGCCCCGGCGCTGGTAAGCAGGGCAACAGCTACGGCCTGCCAGAGTAGAGGCTCCTCTTTGTGGGCGCGCAAGTAAATGGCCTCGCTCTGCACAATCAATGTGCTGACAGCGGTAATCAGAAGCAGCACAAACAACTCAGGCGAAACCATGCGCGACGCCAGGTTTGGGAACAGGCGCTGAATCGCGATTATGCCCGCCATGGCGGCGGTCACGATAGCGCCCAGGACGCCCAAGGAAACCCGCATCGTATGAAAGAACAGATGGTCCAGCGCTGCATAGTCTTTCTTGGCAATCAATTGCCCGAAAGGAGTAGCCTTGGTTGACATCCAGGCAAAGACAAGGTTCCAGGCATAGGCCGAAATGGAAAGTGACATACCCATGCGTCCCGCCTCTACGGCTCCGCGAGAGGCGAACAGCACTGGGGTCAGCACCTGGACGGTGAAGTAGGAACAGAGCCAGGTGATGGCGATTTTCCACTGGAAAGACCAGACCTCCGAGTGCCAGTTCAGAATCGCGTGGTCGATCTTTTGCCGTAGCAGGCCCAGCAGGATTTTGCGGCGCCCCCACAGGAAAACCACGACGGCAAGCACGTTACCGAAGACCACCAGGCCGGGCGCGTAAAGCCCCTTTCCTAGAATCATGGCAGCCCAGGAGGCGGCAACCGCCAGCAGCGCCTGTGCGAAGCGCATGCCCGCCACCTGCCTTACCTGGCCGCAGCCTTCAAGAAACGAGCACAGTGGATTCAGAACGAAAAGCACCACGGTTGCCAGAGCAGCGATGGTCCATGGCCAAAACCACATGGTGTCGTGGTGTTGGGCAGTTCTCCGGAAGAAGGTGATTCCCGCCGGCAGAAGGGTCACGGCCATGACTCCGCCGGCGAGTAAATACCAGCGTGCAGTCTTCTGCAATATAGCGACCAGCCGCGCATGGCTGGACGGATCTCCTTCAATGCGGCCATCGTGACCAAATCGCAGATGTACGGCTTCATGAGCCGCAAGCTGAAGAACTACAAATGAGAACCCCAGTTCGAAGATAATCTGCAGATTTACAAGGCTCAGAAGAGTGTAGTAATAGCCTTGCTGGACCTTGCTGAGGAAATGCACAATGAGGAGTACCGTCCCCGTGCTGCCGAGGATCATACACACCCGGGCGGCAAAAACATACGCTATCGCGCGGTCCATTCCCAGACGCTTGCGAAACCTATTCGCCAGAGTGAGAAGTCGTGGAATCAAGAACGAGCTCCACGCGCCTGATGCTGCCGGCCGCTGGGAAACGATGCGAGTACTTCGCGCACGCCGATTTTTACCGGATCTTTATCATCGAGCTTTCGCCACACCTGGCGGGCGAACAACCAGGTTGCGGCGCAAAGGAAGGTAAGAATTGTGCCGCCCAAGATGATGAGCATCCGTGGCGGAAAGGCCTTACGTCCGGGGACAACCGGCTCGTCGAGCACCTTGATAGAGGGCAGCTCCTTGGCCTCTTCCACCTTAGCCAGTTCGTATTGTTTGGTGAGTACCTCATACAAGGCTTCTTCAATCTTGGCTTGCCGTGCTAACTCGAGGTAGGTATTTCCGAGCAACGGTAGTTGCTCGAGAGAGGGATAAAGTTGTGTCTCGCCGGTGGCAGAGTCATTGGCCTGTGCCCCACTCATCGTACGCAATTTCGCGCGTAGTTCACCAACTCTCGCCTCAGCTGCTCTTACCCGGTAGTTGTCAGATCCGTAGATTTGCCTCAATCCGCTTAACTCAGTTTCGGCTGCAATCAGCTGCCCTTGCAGGGCGGAGGCGGCATCCAGCATCGCCTTGCCCTGGACTTGCGGGTCGAGAGTTTTGTTCTTACTGGAGAACTGACTTAATCTCAGTGTTGCATCGTCGAGCTGTTGTTTGACCTTTGTCAGACGGTCCTCGAGAAATACTCTCTCCCGGTGCGCCGAGGAAGTGGTCAGGCTGGCGACCCGATTGTTCAAATCATCTATGTAGGCCTGGGCCAGCTTAGCCGCCCTCTCGGGGCTTCCATCCTGGACCGCGATGGTGATGATACCGCTCCTTCGGTCTTCAGCCATGGAGGAGCGGTTCTGTAGAACCACCCGAGCGTCCTCGATCCGCTTCTTGCCATACACGCGCTCCAGATCGAACCGAGTAACGATGTCATCCTGCACCGTGCGACTGTTGAGCACGCCCACAATCGTGGCGCCCGAAGTATGCATTCCGAGCGATCCGCTGCCGAGCGCAGCCAGCAACTCGCCGCCATTCGCCATAAGAGCGCTCATCAGAGCCCCACTGGATCCCGACTCGTCCGGTGGCATCAGCCGCGCCACGGCCTCGTAGCGGACAGGAATAAGGAATGCCAGGAGCGTGAAGAGCAGAACGCCAACGCCGGTGGCCCGTAGCAGGGGCCTCCAACTATCGCGCAGCCACAGGAATATCCAGTGTGCCTCGGAGGGTTCCTGGGAGACCATCTCGTCCGTTGTTCCCGTCTCGGACGCGAACTCAGTTGAAGATGAATTGTCAATCATAAGCAGAACTCTAGGTGTCGGCTTCTCGCAGCGATCTACTGCTGGCGTGCTCCGACCAGCCTCCCATTCGACGGCGTGTACATCACTTGTATCTGGGTAGTTACGTTATTGATGGGCAAAGAACTTAAGAACGGGAAGTTCCAGCGCTCATATTGGATGGTGGAGGAGAACTGTATGTTGTGTTTGAACAGCCAGTCTACCGACCCGGAGAAGTCATTCAGTCCACCACCCTCCAGAAGAACCTTATCAACCCACTGCCGGCGATAGCCAAGTTGCAGCTTATTGCGAGGCGAGAACCAGTAGGTGCTCCACGCCTGGATTCCATCGCCCTGGCGTCCCACCCAGCTTCCGATAATCTGATTGTAAAGCGTGTAGCCCTGGGCATAGCGCTCGTTCTTATAGAACTCGCCGACGCCATGGTAGCCGATCAGGTTGGTATAGACAGCCTCGACGCGCAGGTCCAGGTCCTTTATGTAAGGTAGCCTGGGAAAATAAAGCCCCGGGCTCCATGCCGACTGCCTTTCGGAGTTAATGGGGTTCGGCTGATCATTCGCCATACCATCGACATAGAATGTCAGCCAATCGCGTAGCTTGGGAACTCTATAAGAGAGGGTGAACCCAGTATATCTTTTGCCCGGATCCTTCTGCTGAGAACTACCATTGGAATTGAAGGTGTGTACCCATGTTGCCAAGGTCGCTGGCCGGCCCTGGCCGGCCCAGATAACGGACAACGCGCCCCCGAGCTCCAAATTGGGTGTCACTTTCACGGATATTCGGTCTCCCCACGTGTAGGGCAAGGGATTTATTGTCTGGTATGGATTCCCGGAGACCGGGAACGTAGGATATGGCCCGCGCAACCAGTGGTAACCGGGCAAGACACCTACAAATGCCGCGTTTCGAATCTTGCCCAGCCACGCCAGTTTTCCGGGAAGTTGAAAGGGCGAAACTCTCCCAAACTTCAACATGGGCTCGGACACTGCATTGTTGGAAAACATGAGAGACGTGCCCTCGTCCGGACCCCACCAATAGCTTTGGTATCCGAACGAAACTTCCCAGTTTGCGACATTCAGAGCTACGTATGCCTCGATGGGACTGAATTGGTTGGTTTCATTAAATGTCGGAACCGAGGACAAAGGCAGGAGTGGCACATTGTTGGTCAGGACGATCTGCTGCGCCTGCGCGGGAGTATAGTTTGGCAATGAACTACCGTGCTGAAATTCGCCGCGGAAGTAGAATGCAAACGGACCGGCTTCCGCCCGCACTGCCGCGCCATCAACGGTGTTGAATCCTTGTCCATAAGGACGGCCATAGTCATCGTAGAGTGTCTGGGCAAAGTTGAAGCTGTCGCGCAGTGGCCTACCGCCGATGGCTGTCACTCGGGCATAGGCAGAGTCGAGTTCTACGCCGAGGTTGGATGCGCCTTCCAGGTTGGCCAACTCTATCGCGAATTCCTGGCGCAGGGCCCGAATTGTCCCCAGCACAGCCGCGTCTCCCTCATCTGCGCCCGCCTGATCCTCCGCTTCGAGGAGGAGTCTGGCACACTCCATGCGAGGCCAGGGCCGGATGGCGATGATTTCGCTGGGCAGGTAGCCAAGTCCGGCGAGCCGCTCGAAAGCGGGATAGATCCAGCTATCAAGCGGAACATAAGTTGTTCCCATATATGCTGGATTTGGCAGTTTATCGTCAGGTGATTTCTCGAACGTACCCCAGTTCGAGGCGGAAATCTCGGCACCGGTGGTTCTTGCGCGATAGACCTGCCGTCCAAGATACCAGCCCAACGCACTGCCGATCACGGCGTCCGATGTCCAATGCTTTTCGCCGATCACTCTTCCAGCGCTTACGCCGCCGGCGACACCATAAGCGAGAAGCTTGGTCAAAAATCCCGGATATTCATGTGCAATTACGCTGGCTGCTGACCAGGCCACAGCCGCCGTATTCGACGGAAAAGAATTACCTCCGTAGAAGAACGTTCCTTTGTTATTTCCGGTAAATGGGCGCTCGCGCTGGGTTATGTACTGAAAGGCCGTAGAAATGGCATAAGAGTCGATAGCAGCTTCTCCGACAAGGAAGCCCGTTTCACGCTGACGTTCGTTCCTGGTGGCTTGTCCCACCAGAAATAATCCTCCGCCGACACCAACTAAGCCCAGGGCCGCCGCTGTCGAGCCATGCGCGGCCAGCTTGACGGTATTCGCAGAGGTTGGTAAGTGCCGTTCAATGGCCGTGTCTGTTCCTACCAGGAAAGCTGTACCAATGGTTGCCGGAACGTAGAACGACAGGCTTGACACTTTGAATCGGCCGGGCAGTGTCCAGAATGCTTTCTGGTCCTCGAGGAGGTATTTCGGCAGCGAGCTTACCTTGAGAGTCGCTGTCTCGTCCTGTCCAGGCGCCGGCGGCGAACTGGAAACCTTTGGCGCTGGAGCACCGGTTGCAAGAGGCGGATAATTCGTCTCGGCCCTTGTCTCGGGAGCCGAAGGGGCTGCGTCTTGCGCACCCATTGTTGATCGGGCTTGCGTTGTGACATCAGATCCCGCATTCGATGGCGCGACCTGGACTCCAGTGGGAGCTTCCGCTGTTGTGCCTGAGACAGGCGGGGTGAGCGGCTGCTGCAACGCCTCGGCGGTGGTTTGCGCAAGCGACTTCAGCCACTGCGAAGCATCCTTAGCGAAGGCCGGATCATTCTGTATGCGAGAAAAGAGCATGCCGTCGCTAATCGATTGCTGGCTGAACTGGGCTCCCTCACTGCTCATCCGCTGTGCGAGATAGCTCTTCACCACCGGTATCAATTCGGGATGTTCATGCAGCAGGTTGGCCAGCCGTGTGCTTTCCGTTTGGGGGGCAGCGGCGCTTTGGCTTGCCGAAGGCTTCTGATCTACAGATTCCGCATGGGCTTGAGGCTGGCCCTGCGCTCCGGATAGAGTACTCATCCAAACCAGAACTACGGCCAACGACTTAAAGGTCCATCGCCCGGCCACGCGGCAGCTCAACCTAGAAGGCTCCGAAAGGAAATACAAAGTTTCGGTGATATTGATACCGAATCATCACAACTGCGCTACGGCCGCTGCAGCGATCGCGAGCGAAGCCAGAAATTGAGCTGTCTCCAGCGTAGTTTTCCACGTAGAAGAGCCGGTGAAGAACTTCTCAGGAACTACCAGCACATCTCCGGGCTGCATCTTAGTATTCAGGACTCCGCCTGAGAACCAGTCACTGCTTCCACCCGACGAAACGACGGAGCCGTTTGCCCGAATGATGTAAATACCTTTTTTATTGGCAAGCTGGGTGGGACCTCCGGCCTGCTTCAAATACCAGGAAGCCGGTTTGCCGGGCTGGTACGTTATCGCGTTGGCGTTGTAAACCTGTCCGTACGACAGAACGAAATTGGGTTTCTTGGGTACTGTAATGACGTCTCCGCCACGCAGAGGGATGTCGGCCGGTGTGTTCTCCCATTCGGCGATATTCGACGTGATATTGATGACAAGCCGTCCCGGCACAGGTTGGTTCCGAAGGCCGGCGATAGCTTGTTGCCGCTGACTTTGCACCGCCTGCAAGACCGCTGCCTGGTCCTGCCCTGTGGTGTTGGGAGAAATACGCACCGAGGGAGAGGTCAGTTCCAGGCGGCTGATCAACTCCTCCCTGCCTTTTTCCTCCAGTTTGCGGACGTCTTCGCGCTCCAAGACGATTCCGGGCGCATAGGCGGCCGAGCGGAAACCGCCAACCCGCTTCAGGAAGGTACTCAGTTTCTCCCCTTCATTGATGCCGTAGCTTCCCGGATAAAGCACCTCGCCCTTAATGGTCACGGAGCGGCCAATATCGTTCCACCCCGGGATCTGAAGGATGGTCAGCACATCGCCGGGCTTAAGGTGAGCGTCCGCTTCCGCATCTCCATTGACGGCGGCGCCAATATGCACCGTCTGCTGGTCCGTCACTACGCGCTGTCCGTTTTCCACGACATAGCTGGCCAACGTCGCGGAATCCACATAGGCGCTGCGATTAAATCCACCCGCCATCTTCACCAGGCCTGCGGCGGTCAGTCCGGCGCTCATGGGGTATTGCCCGGGCCGCAACACCTGCCCGTAGATGGCCACCTTCGGCGCGTCGATTTCATAACGTCCGAAAATGCGAACCGTGTCGAACGCATGCAACGGTATGGCTTCACTTCCGGCGAGTACGTCTGTCAGATTGAACTGCAAGGTGATCGGCCGAAAGTCCGGCGGCAGCAGGCGAACGATTTCAGCGTGTGAGGCAGGTTCCGGAAGTACATCCTGATAGCTCTTCACCAGGTCGGATATCTTCATCCCCGGTTGAAATGGATAGGGACCAGGCCGATACACGTGACCCTGAAGGTAGACCGTCTGGTTCTTATAGGGATCTATGGCCCCCACATAAATGCGGTCTCCATCCTGCACCATGAAGCCAGAAGCTTCGCCGGCGACGGCGGTTCCTGATTTCGAGATCTGCAGTGGGACCTTCAGGCTCACGCGCTGTTCGTGCGGCTCGACGCGCTCAATACTGACTTCCGTCAGCGAAGCGGAAACGGTGACGCCTCCGGCCATCCCAATTACATCGGAAAGCCGGTCTGTCTTGTCCTTCAATTCATAAATGGCCGGACGCCGTACGGTACCCGAAACTCCAACCTGGGGGCCGGCAGCAGGAACCATGATGGTGTCGCCGGGTTCGAGGTGCTCAATCGCCTTTCTGACGCCGAAGATAAGCAGGTCGTAGAGGTCCTGCTCGCTGATCAGCGTGGTGCCGCGGTAGTGCTTAACTACCCGCATCGAGCCGGCAGCGGTGGGACCGCCCGCGGCATAAAGAGCGTTTAACGGCGTTGAAAGCGAGCTGATATCATAGGCCCCGGGCCGCTGTACGTACCCAACCACGTACACTCTGACGGTCCGCAAACGGGCGACTGAGAGCGCGACCTTGGCATCGTGGAACTGCGGCTGCATCTGAGCTTGCACTCGCTTCTGTGCATCCGCCAGGGTGAAACCGGCGACAGTGATTGGACCGACGTCGGGAAGCGAGATTCGGCCTGCGCGGTCCACCACTCGAATAAGTTGCTGGGATATGCCTCCCCAGATATCGACTACCAGGGTATCTCCGGTTCCCAATACGTAATCCGGACCGGCCGGCAGATCAATAGGAAATTTGTCCAAACCGACTACATCGGGCCGGAAGATGTCGGCTCCAAATCTCTTGAGCGGTTTGCCCTCAACCTCATAACGCCGGTACAGGTCTGCGGTCGAAGGAAGCCCCGGATACGGATTCTGCTGAGGGACAGTCTTTGGAAATAGTGGCGCGGGCTCCCCCGGGGCTGAGGGCGGGTTTGGACGCCGCATCTGGCCTGGATATCCGGGGGCGGTCGTCTCGGGCGAGATCGGCCCAGTCGGCGTGGGCTGCTCAGCGGTGGCGCCTTCGGTTGTTTGCACCCCAGGTGGCTGCGTCTCATAACCTGGTGCTTCCGGATACTGAGCTCCGGGATACTGCCCCTGGGGATACTGTGCTGGTGGATACTGTGCTCCAGGGTATCCCGGGTACTGTCCTTGAGGATACTGTGCCTGAGGATACTGGCCCGCCGGATACGGCTGTGCCGCTGGCGTGCCCCCGGATGCGGCCAGTTGGGCCTGACTGCTGGCGGAAGCTCGCGCCCATGGCTGTGCCTGCTGTTCCGTGATGAAGCCTCGGTCCACCATCAGGCGAAAGGCATCGGAGCGGAATGCGGCATCCGATTGCAGGCGCTCGATGAGAACCTCGTCGCTGATGGACTGAGCAGTGATGGCGCTGCCCTCTTGGCCCAGTTTTTCCGCCAATAGCGATCTCAATTCAGAGGCGACTTCGGGATGCTCGGACAGATACGCTCTAAGCTCCGTAAGAGAACCCTGGATCGAATCGCTGGAACCGGCTGCCGGGCTATTGGTTTGCGCCGCTCCGGGCAGAGCCTGCAGGCAAAAAAGCAAGCAGACGAGAAACAGAGAACATTGCTTTTGGAAATGCGAGAGAAGCATGTGCATGGAAGTATGGGCTTGTCGAGGATTAGACAGCACGCCGGCCTGGCGCCTGGTGCTTCTGAAGAGCGTTCAGGAGGAATCGCGTGTATTCGGGAGCTTTGTGATCTTGAACTTTAGAGAAGAAGGGTTGCAGGGTGTAGTGTGCTCCAACTGCACCGGCAAGTCCCAGGGTCGCGACGACGGGATCGAAGTCTTCGATCATGCCCTTCGACGCGCAGCGCCGAAAGTAGGAGTTGATGGTGTCGAAAATCGGACCCAGGTGTTCGCCCAGCAGCCGGTCGGCGCCGGCCAGCTCGAAACCCGCGACATAAAGCAGGCGCATCAATTCCGGCGGACGGAACATGTTTTCGGTGATGAACGCCACAATCATGGGGATGACCGTTTGCGGATCGGCATCGGAGGTGAGCCCGTGCTGAAGCTCACGGTTCAACTTGACGCCGTTGAGCCGCGAGTGTGCCGCCGCCCAGAACAGATCCGTCTTCCTCGGGAAGTGACGGAACAAAGTCGCCTCGTTGACGTTCGCCAGGCTGGCTATGTCGCGCGTGCTGCTGCCCTTGAACCCGTGTTGCGCAAAGAGCTGCACCGCGGCCTCGATAATTCGCGCCTCGGTTATGTTCCGAGCCAATTTCTTCTTGGCGGACATGTGATTACCTCGATATTTCGTTCATGAGTCCGAATCGCCAGTTGACGCCCCCGGGCAGCTTCCCAGCGATAGAAGGTGCTTTAATCGAAGATATTTGCAGTCAGGAAGTGAGGAGTGATGAACTTTGGGCTGTCGGGCAGAGCTTCGCTAGTCTCACTTAGGTAAGACGCTTTCCACAGTCGAAGGAACGTAAGAGCGGGAAGTGAGGGCCCCGTGGAAAGTAAGAGCCAATGTAATTAACGTCGATTTCGCCTCAATCACCAGCCGTTTTCTGAGCTGACGAAGGTAGTCTACCGAGATATTGTTATCTGCGTGCAATCGCTTGCACGCGGTATCACAATCCGCGTCCCGACAACGATGAAGGCTATTCTGGAATCTACTCTATGTCAAGATTAATCATGCCCTTAGTGACGATTGTGACCAGGAATATCAATATCCGCGTAACAGTGTGTGCGCGCTAAGTTAACAGCTCTTTGCCGGCGAGCAGAATGGCATCGAGTGGGCGGCTCTCCAAAGCCAGTCCGCCGGCAGGGTGGACTTTCGGAGGGCAAATTGGTTGGCGAATCCGCAGTAATGCTCTTAGACTTATCGGCTCAGTCGCTTTTTCAACACTCTGTTACAGGAGAGAGCGTGAACGGCTCATTCGTCGCGTTGTGCCTGTGTCTGGCCATGTATGTCTCTGCGGCATTTGCACAGGAGACCGCGAATCCTAATTCCAACCTGAGCCCAACGGTCCAGGCTTGGACGATTCTGGACACCGGTGTCGCCAACTCCAGCTACGATAAGCGGGCGAAAGCCGTACAAGTCTTGGGGCTGCTAAAAGACAATAGAGAAGCCGAGCACATGGCTTTGAAAGCACTACAGGACGAGCGCCCCGAGGTGCGTGCTTCCGCTGCCGCCGCGCTTGGAAACATGGGCGCCAAGAGTGCGATTCCTGAGTTGCGCCAGATGTTCCATGACACGGATGTCACCGTCATCCTGGCTTCGGCGCGTGCCCTGCTCGACTTGGGCGACAGGTCCGGGTATGAGGTGTATTACGCCATCCTCACCGGGCAAACCAAGACCGGCCAGGGACTTCTCGACCAGCAGAAGAAAATGCTCAAAGATCCCCAGAAACTGGCGCAGTTCGGCTTTGAGACCGGGATCGGCTTTATCCCGTTCGCCGGGGTCGGCTGGACGGCCTTCAAGATGCTCCACAAAGACGATGTCTCCCCTGTGCTTGGCGGCGTCGGCCTTGACCCTGGCAAACGATCCCGATCCCAAGAGCGGAGAGGCCTTGGTGGATGCCGCCGAAGGGAACAAGAGCGGGATCGTGCGGGCGGCCGCTTTGAATGCGCTGGCTCAACGTGGTGATCCCAAGCTCATCAAAGCTCCAGAAGATTCGTTGCAAGACGAAAAAGAAGAGGTGCAGTATTCGGCCGCTGCGGCCGTGATTCGACTCAGTGATATCGCCGAGCACGAGAGGGCTGCGCGGGCAAAGCGTCCGGCGGCGAAGCATACTCCGAAGAAGAAGTAGCATGGTGTTTCAGGTAAGTCATGGTTGAACGTTGTCATAACCGCGCCCCGTTGGAAGCGACATTGATGAAATACAGGTTCCTGGTTCTCTCCTTTTGTTTTGCAACTTGCTGTCTTGGCTTGGCACAGAACGCGGCAAGCCCGTCTTCTGTGCCTGGCGTGACTGTGGTGCGTGCGGGCATCTTGATCGACCCGGGCTCCGGCGAGACCAAGCAGAATCAACTGATCATCATTCGCGGCGACCGAGTCGAGAGCGGTGAGCGACGCGTCCACCGCTATTCCGGCGGGCGCGAAGATCATCGACCTCTCGAAGCTCACGGTTTTGCCCGGCATGATCGAGTCACACACCCACATCTTCCTGCAAGGTGAAGATCCGGCGCTGGGTGGATACGACATTCAATTGCTCAAGTTTCCTCTTGCGTATCGCGCTGCCCGCGCGACCGTGTCGGCGCGTCGTGCGCTGGAGCAGGGATTTACGACCATCCGCGACATGGAAACCGAGGGCGCGGGCTACGGTGATGTCGGAATCAAGATGGCGGTGAACGAAGGGCGTATTCCAGGCCCGCGCATCTTCACTACGACCCGCGCTATTTCGACCACCGGCGGTTATGCGCTCGAAGGCTATGCGCCGGAGATCGAAGTCCCCAAGGGCGTGCAAATTATCGACGGCCCTGTTGCGGCGCGCAAAGCCGCGCGCGAGCAGATGGACCACGGCGCCGACTGGATTAAGGTCTACATGACGCATCGCTCATGGGTCGACAAGGACGGCAACCTGGTCTCACAGCCAACGCTGACGCTGGAGGAGATCAGGGCCATCACGAGCGAAGTCCACGGCTGGGGACGCAAGGTTGCCTGCCATGCTTATAGCGGCGAGGGCTTGCAACGCGCTCTCGACGGCGGTTGCGATTCCATTGAGCACGGACTGCTGCTCAGCGATGCCCAGATTGCGCAGATGAAGCGCCAAGGCACGTGGTATTGCCCGACGATCGCCATCTACTACAAGGAGTGGGCGCCGGAGGACACTCCCGCAGGCAAGCGCGATCGCGCGCGCGCCGCCGACCATGAAGTGTCGTTCAAGAAAGCTCTGCAGGCAGGGCTGAAAATCGTCTACGGCACGGACGTCGGGGGATTCTCCTGGGACCAACCTATCGCCCAGGACTTTCCCTACATGGTGAAATTCGGCATGTCGCCGCTGGAGGCGTTGCGCTCGGCGACCATCCGCCCGGCGGAAATGCTGGACATGACCGGGCAGATCGGGGTGATCGCACCCGGTGCTTACGCCGACATCATCGCGGTCGAGGGTGATCCGCTGACCAATATCGAAGCGTTGGGCAACGTGCAGTTCGTCATGAAAGACGGGCAGGTGTACAAAGGGCCCTCTGTTGGCGCGGATGGTCACGCTTCACAGTAGCCTTGTCCTGTCCGAAAAGACTTTCGGCCTCTTGATCCGACCTCTGCATCTATAATGATGAACTTGTTTCCGACCTCCGCGGCCTAACGGGATGCCCAGGGTTGCGGCGGCGGTGTCCAGCGAAATTTGCCGGACCGAGGGTGTGGAGGGAAACGTCCACGCCTCCCGCGCTTGGAAAGGAAACGTGGATCCGCGTTCGAGCTGTATCGCGGTGTCTAGCCCTGTTCTCCTCTCCAGCACAATCGAAACTAAGGCGCTTTTCGCTATTGGCCTTTGGCTATTGGCTTTTGGCCAGCAGGGCAAGTGCTGAAGCCGCCGGTAGCCAAGAGCCAAAAAGCGGATGTTTCTTACCGACAAATTCGGACGGCGCATCAGCGATCTGCGAATCTCCATCACTGACCGCTGCAACTACAAGTGCGTCTACTGCCGCTCCGGCAACAATGGAGCACAGTTTGCCGAGCTGCCCATCACCGACTACCTGCGCATGGCCCAGCTCTTCGTGTCACTCGGCATTACCAAGGTCCGCCTGACTGGCGGGGAACCCCTGTTGCGCCGCGGGCTGGTCGACATGGTTCGCGAGCTCAGCCGGATGCAGACCCTGGAAGGCGAAGCACTCGACATTGCCATCACGACGAATGGTCACCTGCTCGCCGAGATGGCGCAGCCGCTGGCTGACGCCGGGCTGTCTCGCGTGACTGTCTCGATGGACGCGGTTGATCCTGTTCAATTCGCCCGTATTACCCGCGTTCCCAACGGCTACGAACAGGTGCTCGCGGGAGTGCGCGCCGCCCAGCGTGCCGGCCTGACTCCGGTAAAGGTCAATTGCGTTCTGCTGCGCGGCTTCAATGACGACCAGATCACCGCCTTCGGTAAGTTTGCCCGCGAGGAAGGCGTAGTTGTGCGCTTCATCGAGTTCATGCCGCTGGAAGAGGATCGCGTCTGGACGCCCGAGATTGTGGTGCCGCTAGAGGAGATCCTGCGTCGCATGGCCGAGTTCATGCCGTTACAAGAGATTCGCCGCGGTGAAAGTGAGACTGCCCGGCGCTACATGTTCGAGGATGGCGTCGGCGAGATCGGAATTATCGCTCCGGTGTCGCACCCGTTCTGCGGCCACTGCAGCCGCGTCCGCGTTACTTCAGATGGCAAGATTCGCACCTGCCTGTTCTCGGTGCGCGAGCACGATCTTGCCCTGCGCATGGCAGCGGGCGCGTCCGATCAGGAGCTGGCGGAATTCATCTATCGGGTTGTCGATCAGAAAGAGGAGCGCCACCACATCGGCGAGCCGGGGTTTGTGCCGGCCTCGCGCACGATGGTGCACATTGGCGGCTAGGCGCATACGACGAGCATCTAGCGAACCCCTAGGGTTCTTCGTACCTGGAACGACCGAAATCCGGGATTGAACTTGCTTCGTCCTCAGTTATGTAGGGCGAGACCACCGTCACGTGAACGCCTTCTCCGCTCTCGACTGCTGCCTTGCGGGCATCTCTGTTGAAGCCATTTGGATAGGCTTCCCAAGAGATTTTGACCGGTAGCACAGTAACACCGATTGCAGATCCAGTAACGTCCCGAATCCCCCGAGAATCTATCAAACCAGTCCAATTCAGTGAGTTCGCGATATACGCACTGACGACAAGCGGCTGGGAAGAGGCGTAAATACTGGCTGAGCGTCTATCGGGCCGCCGCGACGGAGCACCAGCCACGCTCGAAAATCCTGAAAAGATTCGTAGAGAAACGCGATACCAACGAATGCTGAGACAAGAAAGATCAAGAGGCTGATGAAATCCTCGCCCCGATCGTTTCTTGACCCATGAGGGCGCAACTATGGCAATACCAAACGCGAGGCGATACCACACCGCAACAAAGGCTCTGAGGCCAAGATATGTCCACGGCTGAGCGGCTGATCACTGGTGGCGATTCTCCGTTCTGTTCTTTAGTCAGTTTACTCGCGTCCGATCACTTTAGTGCGAATTTAGGGGTCCAGAACAGGCCGCTGACTGTTCAACTGGAGCTAATGGCAAACCACCCGACGAGAGAGTTGACCGATCTCGTTTTCCGCGTTGTTACCAGAAAGAGGAGCGTCACCCATCGGCAAGCCCGGTTCTATGCCGGCGGCGCGCACGATTGTGCACATCGGGGGGTGAAGGTGGTGCAAGCGGTGCTTTACCCTCAGGCAGCTCACCAAACCTCTTTTCCCCTCGGCTTGCCCCAACCACCTCCGGATGGCGATTCTCGGGTCGTATCCCGCCACGAGCTCTTTCAGTGTAGGTCCCTTGACGTATCACCTTCTTTTTCTTTGTCTGTTTCTTGCCCTTCTTCATGCGCCAATTGTAGCGGGTGTGCCCGTCCCCTTGCTTAATCGTCACCTCCGCGTAACAATACGCTATCGGAGAGTCTCTGTCACATCGCCGTGCGACCTGACAGGCCCGAAACCCTGGGCAAGTCAAGGTTTTGTAACGAAGGCGGTGGCGGAACATCCAATGGGCTGAGTAGTAAAAGCGTCAGCTTGCAGCTTCAACATCCCCGTAGGTCGGGCGCCGTCCAATGCGGGCAGTGGATCTACTGGAGCCGCGGGCCAGCTTTCAACATCCCCGTTCCGGGGTGCCATCTCCGATCACAACGGAAGACGCCGCCGGGACTGAAGGCAGAGACATAAACGTGGCTACGGCACCTGTAACAGAACAGCAATCCTGCTCGCTCGAAAACTATCTCGTTCTCCCCGATAACTCCATGGACGCCCGCATTGCGGCTGCCCGCGCAGAATTGGGACGCGAGTGCATTATCCTCGGACATCATTACCAGCGCGACGAAGTCGTGCGCTTTGCCGACTACACCGGCGACTCCTATCGGCTCTCGCAGATGGCTGCACAGGCGGAAGGCAGGTACATCGTCTTCTGCGGCGTGCATTTCATGGCTGAAAGCGCCGACATCCTGGCGCGGCCGGCGCAATCGGTAATTCTTCCCGATCTCAACGCCGGCTGCTCCATGGCCGACATGGCGGAGATCGGCCAAGTCGAGGACGCCTGGGACCAGTTCGTCGCCCTGGGCCTGACCGACGACGAGGGCAACGGCATCACGCCCATCACCTACATGAACTCCACTGCCGCCATCAAAGCGTTCTGCGGCGAGCGTGGAGGATTGGTGTGCACATCGTCCAATGCCAGGTCGGCGTTCTCATGGGCCTTCGCACGCAACGAAAGAATCTTCTTCCTGCCCGACCAGCACCTGGGCCGCAATACCGGCTTCGCCCGCGGCATTCCGCTGGACGAGATGGTGGTGTGGGACCCCTACATGCTGCAAGGCGGGCAAACCGCCGAGCGCCTGCGCAAGGCCAAGGTCATCCTGTGGAAGGGCCATTGCTCGGTGCATCAGCGCTTCCTGCCCGAGCACGTCGACAAAGCTCGCGCCAAGTATCCCGGCATCCAGGTTGTGGTTCATCCCGAGTGCCGCTGGGAGGTCTGCCAGAAAGCCGACGGCATCGGCTCAACCGACCAGATCATCAAGACCGTGAAGCAGGCGGGGCCGGGCAGCGCATTTGCCATCGGCACGGAAATCCACCTTATCAACCGCCTGGCGAAGCAGCATCCCGACAAGCGCATCGTCACGCTCGACGACTCCGGCTGCCTGTGTACGACGATGTTTCGCATCTCCCCCCAGCATCTTTGCTGGGCGCTGGAGAACCTGGTTGATGGCAATGTAGTCAACCCCATAAAAGTTAAACAGAATGTAAAGCGGTGGGCACGGGTCGCGCTTGATAAGATGTTAGAGATACAGTGATCATCCGCATACGCAAACGTCCACGTGAGAGGTACCTGCGGCGCGTGCCCCGCTTTCTGCTCGATCTGCGGGAGCACCGGCGCCGTATTGACGACCGTCACATGGCGGCCCTGCAATCGCTCGAAGTTAGCGAGGCTGAGACTGATATGCCACGCACGTTCACCCTTTCCGAAGCCGAGACGCTGCTGCCGGTGCTCGAATCGTTGTTACGCTCGGCCATGCAGGCCAAGGCCCTGATCGAAGAAGTTGAAGGCGAATTCGATGCCGTGCGCAGCCGCGTGTTCATGAATGGCGGCACATTGGTCGACGTCGCCAAACTGGCTCAGCGCAAGGCCGAGCGCGATAAGGCCGTGCAGCGCGCCAAAGACGCTGTCGCCGAAATCGACGCTGCCGGCGTTCAGGTCAAAGATCTCGACATCGGCCTGCTCGATTTCCCCTGCATGGTCGAGGGCGAGATTGTGCTGCTCTGCTGGAAGCTGGGTGAAAAGGGAATCACCCACTACCACGGTACGAACGACGGCTTCGCCGGCCGCAAGCCGATCGACGACCGCATCCCGCGAGGGCAAAAAAAAAGCAACTGAAGCGTTGTCATGATCCAGCTCTCCTCCGCCGGAAAACGCTTCGGCCCCAAGCTCCTGTTTGAAAACCTCGACTGGCTCATCACCTCGCATGACCGCGTGGGGCTGGTCGGCGCCAACGGCACCGGCAAATCGACGCTGCTGAAGATTCTCGGCGGGCTGGAGTCACTCGACTACGGCAGCATCACCTCCGCGCGAAACACGACCTTCGGCTACCTGCCGCAGGATGGTCTTCGTCTGGAGGGCCGCACTGTCTTCGCCGAGTGTATGTCCGTGTTCGATGATTTGCGCGCGCTCGAAATCGAGATGGAAGAGCTGACGCACAAAATGGCGGAGGTCGATCACACCTCGGCGGAATACCAGCAGGTCGCCGAACGCTACCAGCGCATCTCGGGCGAGTTTCACGTGCGCGATGGATACGCACTGGAATCGCAGGTTGGAACCGTACTCGACGGCCTCGGCTTCCGCAAGGAAGACTGGACGCGGCAGACCGAAGAGTTCTCCGGCGGATGGCAGATGCGCATTGCCCTCGGAAAGCTGCTGTTGTCGAAGCCCAACCTGCTGCTGCTCGACGAGCCCACGAATCATCTCGACCTCGAAACCCGCAACTGGCTGGAAGAGTATCTGCTGCAATATCCCTACGCCTATGTGCTGATCTCGCATGACCGCTACTTCCTCGACGTGACTGTCGACAAGATCATGGAGATCTGGAACAAGGGCGTACACGTCTACAGCGGCAATTACGAGAAGTACCTGCAGCAAAAGCAGGAGCGCCGCGATTCGCTGGTGGCCGCATACAAGAACCAGCGCGAGCGCATCGAGCAGCTTGAAGCCTTCATCAACCGTTTTCGCTATCAGGCCACGAAGGCCAAGCAGGTGCAGAGCCGCATCAAGGAGCTGGAGAAGATCGAGCGCATCGAGGTTCCACCCGACGAGAGGACCATCCACTTCAGCTTCCCACAGCCGAAGCCCAGCGGGCGCACGGTTGTCGAAAGCGCCGGAGTAGCCAAGAGCTACGGACCGAAAGAGGTGTTCCGCGACGTGAGCTTCACGATTCAGCGCGGTGATCGCATCGCGCTGGTCGGCGTGAACGGCGCGGGCAAATCGACGCTCATTAAGCTGCTGGCGGGAATCGAGCCGCTGACCGACGGCACACTGCAATTGGGGCACAATGTCGAGCCCGACTACTTCGCGCAGGACCAGTACAAGGAACTCGATCCCGACCGGCGGATGCTCGACGACCTGTCCGATGTAGCGGTGCAGAAGACCACGTCGGAGCTGCGCGGCTTGTTGGGCTGTTTCCTGTTCTCCGAAGACGACGCGTTCAAGCCGATTGGCGTGCTCTCGGGCGGCGAGCGCAATCGCTATGCACTGGCCCGCATGCTGCTGCATCCTTCGAATTTCCTGCTGCTGGACGAGCCCACGAACCATCTCGACATGCGCGCCAAGGACGTTCTTTTGGAAGCGCTGCAGAGCTACAACGGCACTGTCGTTTTCGTATCGCACGACCGCTACTTCATCGACAAGCTGGCCACGCGGGTCTTTGAAGTCGGCGATGGGCGAGTCGAGGTCTTCCCCGGCAATTACGAAGACTACCGGTGGCGCAAGCAGCGCGCAGACGCCGAAGAGGGTGCTGAAGGTCTATTCGGCGACTATCCCACATTGTCCGACGTGCCGGGATACGTGCAGAAATACGACCACGCCGGTGTTCCCAAGCAGCCTTCCGCCGAATCTGCCGATGCCAATTCGAATGGCGCCAGGAAGCGCATCAATCCCATCAAGCTGAAGCAGATGCAAGACCGGCAGCAGCAGATCGAGGAGGAAATTACTCGCCTCGAACAGGGAATTGCAGAATGCGAACTGGCACTGCAGTCCTTCGTCAGCGTGGAAGAAACCCAGCGCCAGGCCGGCCTGCTGGCCCAGCATCGCGCCGCTCTTGCTCAGCGAATGGAAGAGTGGGAAGAGCTTTCCGCTGCCCTGGAGGTCAGCAGCTAGCTGCTGACTTCCAACACAATCTTCCCGTAATTGGCGCGCCGCAACAGCAGCCGGTGCGCTTCGCCGGCCTGCTCCATGGGGAGCACATGTCCCACCTCGGGATGCAACGCACCGCTTTCGATCCAAGGCTGCATGGCTCGAAGCGAGTCGGCGATGAGTTGATGGTCCCGCGCCAGATACGTCAGCCACAGCCCGTGCGCGCTGAGCCCCTTCGCCATCATCGTGCCAACGTCGAACTTGTGCCGCTCGCCGGTCGCCGTCCCATAGATAATGACGCGCCCAAATGGCCGGCAGCAGCGCAGGCTTTTGGCGGTGTGCTCGCCGCCCAGCATCTCGAGGACCGCGTCGACTCCTTCGCCGCTGGTCAACTCCCGGATGCGCTGCTCGTAATCCACTTGCTTGTAGTTGATGCCGTGATCGAGCCCGAGCTTCTGTACCCGCGCCAGTTTCTCGTCAGAAGATGACGTTCCATACGTCTCGAAACCAAGCTGCTTGCCGATTTCGACTGCGGCAGTGCCCACGCCTCCCGCCACGGCATGGATCAACACCCGCGGCCGGTGTCCATCTTTAAAAAGCACCGGCTCTTTCGCATCCGAGGTAAGCCCAGCCTTCCAATAGGCGAGATAAGCGGTGAAGAAGTTCACCGGAAACGCTGCCGACTGGACGGAACTCCAGCCTGCCGGCTGCGGCCAGATCATGTCCGTAGGGACGGCGATCTTCTCCGCCGCGGCCCCGTATTGCGTGTAGCCCATCACGCGCTCGCCGGTGCCTTCCACAACGCCGGCGAATTCACGTCCCGAGATATACGGCGGCTCGGGCGTGCCGTGATATGCGCCGCGGGTGGCGTGCGTATCCGCAAAGTTGATGCCCACAGCTTCGACGCGAACCAGTACTTCGCCGGCCTTGGGCTGCGGCTCCGGTACCTCACGAACTTCCAGAACTTCCGGCCCGCCAACGCGGGTGACCATGACAGCTCTCATGCAGCGAGTTTAGCAGCCGTTGCCCAACCGAATGCCTAACCACTAGCCACCAATCACCAGCTACTTTATTACGGCGCGGCGATCTGAAAGCGCAGCACCGCCTGCTGGATCTGGTACTGATACTTCGCTGCCGCGAACTGAATCAGTGCCTCTGTCTGCTGAAGCTGGGCCTGGCTGAGTTCGACGATGGACGCCAGCCCCAGCTTGTAGCGCGTCTGCGAGAGATCGACGGCCAGGTTGGTCTGATCGACAAACTGTTTCGTCACCGAGATGCGCTGATACGCGGTCTGGGTGTTGAGCCAGGTGGTGCGAACGTCGTTGGCAATGCGGTTCTTGAGGTCCCGGAGGCGTTCTTCGTCAGCCTGAGATTGTATCGCCGCTTCTTTCGACCGCGCCGGATAGAGAAATCCGTTGAAGATCGGGATGTTGACGTTGACGCCGATGGCGCCATACCAGCTTTCGATCTGGGGCTGGCCTGTCGGCGCCTGTCCCACGACTCCCAGCGCGCGAATGTCGGGAAACAGCAAGTCGCGTTCGGCCTTCTGAAATCGCTGCGAAGCTTGTAGCTCATAGTCCTGTGCGGCAATCTCCGGCCGGTTGCTGAAGGCCTGGTCCACCAGCGGCGCCACCGCGGCCGGCGGCGGAGTGAGCTCGCCCGCGGTGTCAACCAACTCGAATTGCTGTTGCGTCGGAAAGCCCAGTACCTCAGACAGCGCCGACAGCGACGCCTGGTAAAGGTTCTGCGCATCCAGTAGCAGCAGCTTGGCCTGCGCCAGATTGGCGTTGGCGAAGCTCACGTCGAGTTCCGACTTCAGCTTGTTGTTGAACAGCGTGGTGACCTGATCACTCACCACCTGCCGGGCATCGACGGTTTCCTGAGCAACCCTTAACTCGGCGTTGGCTTGCAGCGCGTTGTAAAACGCCTGATCGACCGCCAGCCTGATCTGCGCGGCCGTCGCCTGCGCGTTCATGTCGGCAGCTTTGGCCCGCAGCGTGGTGGTCGCAACCAGATTATTGGTCCGGCCAAAATCGGTGATCAGTTGCGCCAAGGTCACGCCATAAGCAAAGCGTTGGTAGATGATCGGGTTGTTCAAGGCGCCCGCCGCGATACGGCTGCCTTCGCGCGGCTCGACCGCCGTAAGGCTGCCATAGGTTGTGGGATAGTAGCTCGACTTCGCCTCCCGCGTAATCTGCTGCGATGCCAGCGCCAGCAGGCGATAGAGCGACATCTGCGGGTTGTTCTTGAGCGCCAGCGACTCCGCATCCTGCACCGTCAGGCGAACCGGAGGAGTGGTTGTCGGAAGCTTGGCTGCGGGCGTTGTCTGCGACGGCGGAGTTGGTTGCCCCGCTTGTGCCACCAACGTTCCGCTTCGCGGTAGGGGTCCTTCGACTTCGTTCGGCTTCGCCTCACTTCGCTCAGGATGACAACAAGCAAGCTGAGGCGGCGGGGGAAGCGCTTGCTGCGCCATCACAGTCACCGGAATGATAGTTGCCATCAGTACAAGCAGGAGCGTCTTACCTCTCACACTTGCACCCCCGGCTCCGTCTGCTGTTCCTCCTTGCCGTGAATCAGCAGGTACGCTGCGGGCACCAGGAAGACCGTAACAATCACTGAGACCGTCAAGCCGCCGATGATGGCGCGCGCCAGCGGCGCGTACTGTTCGCTGCCCGCCTCCAGTGCCAGCGCCATGGGAATCAGTCCGAGAATGGTAGCTAGCGACGTCATCAGGATCGGACGCAAACGTACGCGGCAGGCCAGGGCCACGGCTTCCGCAATGGGCATTCCTTCCCGCCGGTAGATGCGCGTAACGTCCACGATCAGAATCGAGTTCGACACCACAATACCGGTCATCATGATGACGCCCATCAGCGACATCACGTTCAGCGTTGTGCCCGTGACGAACAGAAACGCGAGCACGCCCGTGATCCCCGGAGGAATCGCCAGCAGAATGATGAAGGGATCGATGAACGATGCGAACTGAGCCATCAGGATCAGGTACACCAGCACGATGGCGAGGATCAGCCCGACGCCGAAGCTCTTGAACGATTGCCGCATGCCCTCCACCGAGCCGCGCATGGTGACGCGCACGTCTTCGGGAATTTTCGTGCCGCTGACAATCTTGTCGACGCGGTTGGCAACGCCGCCCAGGTCTGTGCTCGAAGGCGCGACATAAACGTCAATCACGCGCCGCAACTGGTAGTGATCGACCTCAGTTGGCGTGTTGATGATCTTGGCGCTGGTCACCGCTTCCAGATCGGTGGTGTTCAGGTTATTGCCGGCGCGAATCGGGATCGACTTCAGGTCGAGCATGGATTTTACCTGCGTCTCGGGATACTGCACCGTCAGCAGGTAATTGTTGCCATTGTTGGGATCGACCCAGTAGCTGGGCGCGATCATGCCGTTGGAAGTGAGCGCGGTGATGACGTTGTCCACAACTTCCTTGGCTGACAGGCCGAGGCGCGCCGCCATCTCGCGGTTGACGTTGAGATCGATGCCCGGGTAGTCCAGGTCTTGTGGAATCAGCACATCGCTGACTCCGCGTACGTCGCGGATCTTCCGCGCCAGGTCCTGCGCGGTCGCGAAGGCCTCCTTCAAATCGTTGCCGCTCACCTGCAAGTCAATCGGTGCCGGCAGGCCCAGATTCACCACAGCATCAACCAGACCACCGGCCTGAAAGTAGGTCGAAAGCTCAGGCAGGTCCTCCGACAGCTTGTGGCGTACGCGGTCCATGTATTCGTAGCTGCCGACACGATGGCCCTCCTTCAGGCTGACCTGAACAAAGGCTGTGTCCTGCCCCGAGTTGGGCGTGTAGATCGCCGAGAAGTCAGGCGTGATGCCGATATTGGAAACGATCATCCCCAGATCGTGTTCCGGCACGACTTGCCGGATGTCCTGCTCGACACGCTTGACGAACTCATTGGTCAGCTCAATGCGCGTACCCGGCGGGGCCTTCAGGTTGATCACGAACTGCCCGGGATCGGTACGCGGGAAGAACGAGACGCCGAGGAAGGGATAAAGTCCCAGGCTCGCCACAAAGAAACCGAGAATCACCGCCACGGTCCCCAGCGGCCGCTTCAGCACCTTATCCACGGCGATGTCGTAGCGCATCAGCATCTGGTCATACTTGTGGTTGAACCAGCTGACGAACTGCGTGAATGCACTCTTCCTGTTGCTCGCCCGGTCGCGCAAGCGAAGCCGAATGAGCAGGGACATCATCAGACCGTGGTGAGCGACGCTGCCATGTGTCTTGATGAAGCGCGAACAGAACAATGGCACTACCGTCATAGCCACCAGGTACGACGCAAACAGAGACAGCACCACCGAAGTTGCCAGCGCCATGAACAGGAAGCGGCTGACCCCATAAAGAAAAACGACCGGGAAGAACACGATTGCGGTGGTGAACGTCGCGGCCAGTACCGGCAGCGCTACTTCGTTTCCGCCGCGCTCGGCAGCAATTTCGGGAGTCTCGCCGTTCTCCAGATGGCGGAAGATGTTCTCCAGCACCACCACCGAGTTGTCGATCAGTCGCGAGAAGGCCAGCGCCAGTCCGCCCAGCACCATGGAGTTGATGGAACCCCCGCCGGCGTTGATCGCGAGAAATGCCGCCAGCGCCGACAACGGAATCGACAGCATCACTGCCAGCGTCGCGCGGAAGTTCCCCAGGAAGATCAGGATCATGAATGCCGTCAGGATCAGGCCGATGCCGCCTTCGTTGCCCAGGTTCCTGATGGCCGTCTTGACGAAAACCGACTGGTCGAACACCACGCGGGTGACCAGAGTCTTGGGCACATCCAGCAGGTCTTTGAGTTTGTCGCGAATGCCGTTGACGATCTCGATGGTGTTGCTGTTGCCGCCCTGCTTCAGGATCGGGAGGTACACCGACTTCTGGCCATCGACGCGCACAATGTTGGTCTGAATGGCGCTCGCGTCTTTGGCATAGCCCACATCGGCCACCATCACCTGCCCGTTGCCTTCCACCTTCAGCGGCAAACGGTCGATCTCTTCCGTGGTGGGCAGTTGGCTGTTGGTGTAGATGTTGTAATCCTTGGGGCCAATGCGCACGTCGCCGGCGGGAAGAATCGCGTTTGCCTGATTCACCGTGCGCACCACGTCCATTACGCTGAGCTGGTGCGCCTCCAGCTTCACCGGATCAACGTAAACCTGGATCTGGCGGTACTTGCCGCCGAAGGGCTGCGGTACGGAAGCGCCAGGAACGTTCGCGATCTGATTGCGCACCGTGAACTGGCCGATATCGTGTAGCTCGGTCTCGTTCAGCCCAGCGCCTTTCAAGGTGATGAGACACACCGGCAAGCTGGACGCGTCGAATTTCAAAACCACCGGCGGCAGCGTTCCGGGAGGCAGTCGGCGCAACTGCGCCATCGCCAGGTTCGAGATAGTGCTTACCGCAGCGTCGGGGTTGGTACCCGGCTGGAAATACACGCGAATCAGGCTCACGCCGGTCAGCGACCGCGACACAATATGGTCGATACCGCTGCCCAGCGTGAAAAATCGCTCAAACGGATTGGTGATGTTGGCCTCGATCTGCTCCGGCGGCATGCCGTTGTAAAACGTCGCCACAACCACGACCGGAATGTTGATGTCGGGGAACAGATCGACCGGCATGCGTAATATCGTCACCACGCCGACCACGGCGATGATGAGGCACATCATCATGATGAAGAATGGGTAGCGAATCGCGAAGCCGGGCATTTATTCGCCGCCTCCAGCCTGGCTTGAGTCAGTCAGCTTTGCAAGCTTCGGCTCGACAATCTGACCTTTCTGGAAAGAACCGAAGTTGCCGACGATCACGCGGTCGCCTTCGCTCAGTCCGGAAAGCACTTCCACCCGCTGCGGGTCTTCCAGTCCGGTCTCGATTTGCCGCGGCTGCACGCGATTCTGATGGTCGACAACCAGCACCTCCGACTTACCGTTGTCATGCTGCACCGCCTGGATCGGCACCGTCAGGGCATCGGGATGGTTCTGCACCTGGAGCCGCACATCGGCGTACATGCCAGGCTGAAGCTTGTACTTGTCGTTCTTCACATCGATTTCAACCTGCATGGTACGCGTGGTGCGGTCGAGCGAATCGGTGAAGCGCGTAACGGTGCCGGTGAAGTGCTCGCCAGTGGCGTGTACCACAACGTCGGCCTGCTGTCCGATGTGAACCGAAGACACCAGCGATTCGGGGACGGGAATGCGCAGGCGCAGAATGTCCACCTCGGCCAGCTTGACTACCGGTTGCGCGTTGCCGGCTGACGTTCCCGCCTGCACCAGGGCGCCGGTATCGGCATAGCGCCACGTCACTACGCCATCAAAGGGAGCGATAATGCGCGTGTAGTCGGTCATGGCAGAGATCTGGCTGTTGTTGGCCTGTGACATCTCCAGCTGCTGCTGGGCCGCCGCCAGCGACGACTTGGCCGAATCGACCTGGGCTTCCGCCGCCAGGTCTTTCGATTGCGCATCATCCAGCTCCTGCTGCGCGATCAGCCCGGGACGTGCCTTCGCTGCCTGTTCCAGGCGCAGCCAGTTGGCGTGCAGCGCGGCATGCTGGGCCTCATCCCGGGACACTTCGTTCTTCGACCGGAGCACTTCTTGTTGGCTGTGCCGAACTCCTGCCGCGGTCCCTTGAAGCTGCGCCATCAACTCCGGGACTTCGAGCACGGCGAGTACTTCACCGGTTTTGACCCGGTCGCCGATATCGACGTTGATTTTGCGGATATAACCCGCGACTTTGGCGTGGACCTCGATTTCCTGGTAGGGATCAAACTCCCCAGCAACGGAGAACGTGTTCTCAATCGGGGTGCGCCTAGCCACGGCAAAGGCCGCGGGCATTACGTCCCGCCCGTTATGCGTGTGCGACGGCGCTCCGGCACGCACGCGCTGCACCACGATGAACGCAATCACGAGACAACAAAGAAACGCGCCCAACACAAGAAGCTTGTGGTTGCGACGTACTTGCATGAATTTCTTCCTTGCAGAAGACCAGCCGGCTCGCGAGCTTGGCTGGACGCTTAGGGCCGCTAAAACAGACCGTTGACTAGAAGAAGAGAATCTTAGCTTTGGGGAAGCGCAATGGCTAGCGGCGCGGTGGAGGCCTTAGATAAAGCCGCAAATTCAGCAGGTTAATAGGCGAGGTGGCCGGCCGGTCGCGATGCTTCTGTTGGCGATAGAAAAATGCGGAGCTGACCAGCAGAGCTACCCAAGCGACGAACCATAATACCGTGCCATCCGACAATGGGGTACCCGGCTCCGCCTTGTCGCCGTTCATCCAAAGCTTCGACGACGTGGAGGTATCGACGTGGCCGGGATGATAATACGCTGCAATCTTGGCATGAAAGGCGAAGCTGAAAACGAGGACGCAGCTCAACACCAGCAGTAATCGCCAGGTGGGCGAGTGGAGACGCTCGCGTGCGACTTTCAAGAGTGTCCTCAAGGAATTCATTATATCCGGGAATGCCAACGCCTGAAATTTAGACGTTGCGTACCCCGCCCGGTTAGACCTCTCCGACCCGTTGCAGGGATGCCTTTCACAGAAAGGTAATATCAAAGGGACGGCAATCGTTATGGGAAAACCAGTCAAAACCCCGCAGAATTCACGCCCTGCGGGCGAGTTCCGGCCCGCGCCCCCCGCGGTAGACATCCTCCAGGGGCGGCTGCTGTCTGGCCTGCCATGGTTACGCCACGGTTTCAGCACGCGCCAAGGCGGAGTCTCCCGCTGCTATGGCGGCCGATCGCTCAACCTGGGGATGACCATGGACGATGCCGAAGACAACGTGCTATGGAATCGGGCCCGCTTTGTCGAATCCCTCGCGGCTGTGGACCCGAATGGCACGCCCTGGCCGATGGTGCAGGTTAGGCAGATCCACTCGGGCATCGTGCGGGTTACCGATACGGAGCCCTCCAGACCTCTCGCCGGCGATGGCCTGATTACGCGCACACCCGGCCTGCTGCTCGTCGTCAAGACTGCCGACTGCGTTCCGGTTCTGGTAGTGGACATAAGGCGCAAGGTCGTCGGCACCTTCCATGCCGGCTGGCGCGGAACCGTCGCGCGCGTCGTCGCGAAGGGCATCGGGGAGATGCGCCGCCATTTCGGCAGCGATCCGGCTAACCTGCGCGCAGCCATCGGACCGTGTATCCGCCGCTGCTGCTACATTGTGGGAGACGAGGTGCGGGCGGAATTCGAATCGCAGTTTGCCTACGCGGACGGACTGTTTCACGAAGTATTCAACTCCGATTCCCTGCACGTCCGATACCCGCTGCTTTTCCTGAACCAGCGCGCCCCGGGCCATGGCGATCCCGCCGCCGAACTGCATCTCGACCTGGTGGAGGCCAATCGCCGCCAGTTGCAGGATACCGGGGTGGCTCCCGAGCACATCGAGGTGGTGGAGGGTTGCACTGCGTGCGATACCGCGCGCTTCTTCTCGCACCGTGCTGAGCACGGCAAGACCGGCCGGATGATGGCGGCCATCGGCATTGCCGCCCGTCCGGTATAATCCACCAGCGCTGCCCGAAGCCAGCTCCTCGTCAGTCTTGCAGAACAAATTCGCCCGGTCGAAGGACAGCTCCACGAAGGGTCCTCCGTCCGGCCCGCCGGCACGCCCACACCATTCGATAGGCCGAAGTGTATACTGGGCAGCGTTTTATGTTTGATTTCCAGCCTGGTTTGTCCTGAGGCGGGCTGTTGAATCTGTTTGATAACCGGCGGCAGCATTCGGAACGAGCGAGAACTGTTTCCTTTGGCGATCGCCCGACGGGCAGTAACGTCGTTAGCAGTTACTTTGGTTGAGGAGACGCTATGACGCCGAATCTCCATCGCGCGCTTTCCATCATTCTCAGCATCAGCGTGACATTCAGTGTCGTCGGTCTCGACGGCTGCAACAAGAAGAAGGAGGAGGCCAAGGCGCCGTCCGGCGAATCTGCGCCGACGGCCACCTACGCAACTCCCACGCCGGAGCAGCTTTATCAGCTGGTTGCTCCCATTGCGCTGTTCCCCGACAATCTGCTCGCGCAGGTGCTGGCTGCCTCAACCTATCCCGATCAGGTATCGGCGGCATACACCTGGCTGCAGCAGAACTCAAACCTGAAAGGAGAGCAGCTGCTGCAGGCCGTCAATCAGCAGCCGTGGGATGCCAGCGTAAAAGGATTAACTCAGTTTTCAGATGTGTTGAGTCAGCTGGCGACCAACCTTTCCTGGACTTCCGCCTTGGGTGACGCGTACTTCAATGAGCCCCAGAGCGTGATGAACGCGGTGCAGGTCATGCGGCAGCGGGCCTACCAGGCGGGCAATCTGAAGAGCAATCAGCAGCAGAACGTGACCGTGGAGAACAAGGCTCCGGGTCAGGCTCCGCCTCCACCGGCGTCTTCCGGTGAAGCGCAAACGACCATCGTGCAGCCGCCGGCGCAGACCATCATCATTGAGCCCGCGCAACCGACGGTCGTGTACGTGCCGACCTACAATCCGACGGTGGTGTATGGCGCGCCGGTGCCGGTGTATCCCGGCTATACGACCGGGCAGATGGTGGCAACGGGCCTAATCTCTTTCGGACTCGGAATCGCGGTTGGCGCTGCCATCAGCGGTGGCGGCGGCTGTTGCCGATGGGGATGGAACTCCTGGGGTTGCGGCTGGAACAACTCCAGCGTGACGTACAACCGCAACGTCTATGTTTCCAACTCGAACACCTTCGTCAACCGCAACAACTATTACAACCGTAACAATATCAATACCGCGAATATCAACCGCGCCAACATCAACAACGCGAATGTCAATCGCGCGAATGTGAACCAGTATCGGGCGAACAATTTCGATACGAACGCGCGCAACACGAATTTTACCGAGCCCAAGTTCAATCAGAAATACGATCAGGCGCAGTTCCGCAATCCGGGGGCGCAACAGCAGATCAACCAGGCAGAGCGAGGCGGAGGAAATCAGCCCCGCCTCAATCAGCAGTCGGCGGAAATCAGCCCGGCTCAATCAGCAGCGTGGCGCCGGAAATGTGCAGGCGCAGAATCGCGCTGGCAACCTGAACCAGCCGCAGCGTGACCAGGCACGCGGATATGGACAGCAGCCCAGCCGCGGAACCGACACCGGCGCCTTCAGCGGTTATAGCCCCGGAGGCACTACCCGCACCAACAGCGCGCGCGGACAGCAAAGCCTGCAAGGACGCCAGGCCCAGGGTGGTGGTGGTGGCGCGCGAGCTGAGGGTCGCGCGGGAGGCGGCGGTGGCGGACGCGCTCAAGGTGGTGCGCGTCCTGAAGGACGACGGCGCTAGAGCTTCGACCTGAATTTCTACGGATTGAAGATCACGAGCCTATAGCGGGAGGTCACGCACAATGGAATTGTCGATGCACTCATACAACCCGGTTTCTTCTCGCGCGCCACGATTCGTCGCCGGCGGGCTGCTTCTTTTCTTGGCAGTGCTCTGCTATGCCCAGCAGAGCAACGAAAAGACCTTTGCCTCGCCCGGCGATGCGGTGCTGGCTCTCTACAATGCCGCCAAATCGAACGACGCGCAGGCCATGGACGCGATCTTCGGCTCGAACGCCAAAGCCATCCTGAATACCGGCGACCCGGTGGCTGATAAGAATATGGTGGCGAACTTCGTGCGCCGCTACGACCAGATGCATCGCGTCGTGATCGAGCCCGACGGTACGGTCACTCTGTACGTAGGAGCCGATAACTGGCCCTCGCCCATCCCGATCGTGAAGAACAACAACGGCCAATGGTATTTCGATACCGAAACAGGCATGAAGGAGATCCTCTACCGCCGCGTTGGCACCAACGAAAACGATGCCATCGACACCTTGCATACCCTGGTCGAGGCGCAGCGCGAATGCGCGTCGCAGCCGCATGATGGAAGCAAGACCAAGAGCTACGCTCTGAAGTTCATCAGTACCGAGGGTAAACAGGACGGTCTGTACTGGAAAACAGACGAAAGCCAGCCGCCAAGTCCCATCGGCCCGCAGATCGTCGACGCCAGCACCGAAGGCTACAACCTGCAGCAGGGCAAAGCGACGCCCTTTCATGGCTACTACTTCCGCATGCTGACAAAACAGGGCGCCGCAGCAAAAGGCGGGGCGCGAGACTATCTCGTGAACGGCCAGCTTACCCGCGGCTTCGCCTTCGTCGCCTATCCTGCGGAATACCGCAACTCGGGAGTGATGACGTTTGTCGTCAACCAGGACGGCGTTGTGTACGAGAAAGACCTCGGTGCCGACACCGCGAAACTCGGCGGCGACATGGCTGAGTACAACCCCGACGACACGTGGGCCCGCGTGGATTAGAGGGAACGCAGCAAGGCACGGCTTTTAGCCGCGCCGATGTTCACTTGTGGTGCGCCGGGCAAGTACTCAGTGCAACATTCCGAACACCGCAATGCCAGGCTGGGTGGGAACGTACACTCTGCCATTCGCAATCATTGGAGTTACAAATCTCTCTGCCAGGCCAAGTCGGTCGCGCGGTCCCGCCTGATTGCTGTTGTACAGCTCATGGCGCAGATTCGCCGCGTCAAAAGCGTGCAGGACTGCGGGATTGGTGTTTGGCACCGGGACTTCGACGCCCCAGACGATTCCATTACGCAGCTGGTTCGACGAAATGCTGGTTGTTATCCCGGGAAACCCATAGATGTGAACCGTCTGGCTGCTGGGCTGACTCGCCAGGCGCCCCGACACAAAAGGCCACGCTTTGATATTGTCCGCGACGGCTCCGTAATACACCGTGTTGTTAAAGACGGCAGGCGTTGAACCAGTTGCCGTAGGGTGAGGCGTTCGTCACTACCTGATAAATATCGTTGCTGTTCGGATTCCACTTCCCAAGATTGCTACGATCAGCGACATAGATATTGGCATCCTTCCCGGCGCCAAGCACCAGGTGGGCTGTTCCGCTGCCGCTGGGAACATCCACGACCACCGCACCGCCGGCCCCCAGATCAACATCGTTGTCGGACTCCTCAACCGTGTTGTAGGGTTCAAAATAGTCGACGATCTTCAGCCCGTGATTAAGGCCTTGGTCTAATGGCGAGAGCTTGAGCATGCCGTTGCCAAAGTCACCGTTGACTGGAAAGCCATTTCCATCCAGCACGGTGTCAAATGTGCCGTTGCCATCCAGCACATAGAGATAGCCGTCGCTGTCCGTCGCGATGCCGCTAGCGGACTGCCAGATCGCACCTGAATTGCCGTTGGGCGTCACGTTCAGGATCGTAAGCTGGGACAGATCGGAAGCGCTATACCTCAGCAGCCAGCCGGTGTAAGGACGATAGTCGCAGTGCGACGCGAAGGTGACGTAAATGCTGCCATTGAACTCCAACAGGCCGGGCCGGGCGAAATATTGCTTGGGATCGAAAATGACGTAGCCATCCTGGCTGTTGTCGCCCGTGCCCGGATACTTGGCCTGAATCTCGACTGGCCCGCCAAACATCTCTGCGCCGTTCGTCAGGTCGAGGGCGTGCAGCCGCTGGTGATAACCATCCTGCGCGTCCTTCGACATGGCCACAAAGTAAATCACACCATGGGTACCTTTGGACAGGTCAATGACCGGCGTGCCGGTGATGCCGATCTCGGGAGTAGCCCCGTTGCAATTCAGATCGTCACTGGGAGTTTCGCCGTTGACCAGCGCTGAAGTCTTCCATAACAAAACCAGATTATCGGCATCGAAGGCGTAGATACTGTCGTGCTCCGTTACAACGAACACCACATTGCGACGCTGGCCATTGATCGGAAGCTGATACACATAGAGTGGCTCGGAGTCCACCTTGCCATCGGTTTGGAGGACCTTTAACAGCCCGAACTGCCGCACACTTACGTTGGCAACGGTGAGAGTGGTCTCCAGCGGATTAAGACCGGTTCGCTGATTGTTGTTGTGATAGGTAAGTACATTCACCGGTTGGCCGGGCCGCCCCGGAGTCGCTTGCTGGGCTGACATTGAGGCCACCAGGAAAGCTGACACCAGGAAAGAAAAAAGGACAACCGCACACTGCTTCATACCAACCTCTCACTCTTCGCGTTGCTTTCGCTAGCTGGAACCCTACCGCAACTGGAACCATCAGGCTTCCCCAGTCACAACGTTTGGGTATGTTTATGACCAATGGTTAATTTAGGCGCGCCGTCTGGCCTTGGAGGAGCGACTCTCCAGCAGATACTTAACCCCACCCTATCGCAAAGTTCCACGAAAATCCACACCAACCTCTGAGTATGATGATCCATCGTCACTCACTGTAGCTAACCGGGGACTCATATCCAAAAGCAGCGGTTGACACCTTATCTATGTATACAAATCGTCCAATTGGGCCTCACGTGCAGCCTCGCGCTTAAACCAGTCCGGATGTAAACGATTGCCAAAAGGCGCATGGCATGTTTCTTGAAGGCACTGGCTCTTCTTCTAGCTGTAGTTCCGGAACCGATGAGGCACGGACTTTGGTCCGTGCCTTCGTCGCCTCTTCAGCCCGAGTTGTGATGCACCGACTTACTGCAACAGGCCAAACACAGCAACCCCCGTCTGGGCGCCGACATACACCTTGCCATTCGCAATCATCGGAGTAACGAACTTGGCTGCCAGGCCGAACTGGTCACGCGATCCCGCCTGATTGCTGTTGTAGAGCTCCTGACTTAGATCTGCCGCATTGAAGGCGTGCAGAACCGCGGGATTCGTATTTGGTATCGGGCGTTCCAGCGCCCAGACGATTCCATTGCTTTGCTGGTTGGCGGAGATACTGGTCGTCACCCCCGGGAACCCATAGATGTTGGCCGTCTGGCTGCTCGGCTGCGCGGCCAAACGCCCCAGAACGAAGGGCCAGGCTTTTATGTTGTCGGCGACGCCCCCGTAATAAAGCGTATTGTTAAAGAACGAGGGCGTTGACCAGAAGCCATATGGGGAGGCGTTCATCACGACTTGATAAACGTTGTTGCTGTTAGGATTCCATTTCCCCATATTGGTACGATCCACGACATAGATATTTGCATCCTTCCCCGCGCCAACCACCAAATGGCTCATGCCGGTGCCGTGTCCGTCGGCAACATCCACCACCACCGGTCCCCCGGCTCCTAGATCAACGTCGTTGTCGGACTCGTCCACCGTATTGTAAGGCTCAAAGAAATCGGCAATCTTCATTCCATGCAGGATCGATTGGTCCTGAGGGGCAATCTTGAGGAAACCGTTGCCGAAATCACCAAAGGCGGGAAACCCCTTGACATTCAGGACGGTGTCGAAGGTTCCATTGCCATCCAGGAGATAGATATAGCCGTCACTGTCAGCGGTCAGGCCGCTACCGGACTGCCATATCCCACCCGAATCGCCATTGGGCGTTACATTTATGACGGAATACTGATTCAGAGTTGAGGCGTTATATCTCATCACCCAGCCGGTGTACGGACGATAGTCGCAGTGCGATGCAAAGCCGAAGTAAATGCTGCCGTTGAGCTGCAACAAGCCGGTTCGCGCGAAATACTGCTTGGGATCAAAGATGTCGTAACCATCCTGACTGTCGTCACCCGTGCCCGGATATTTGGCCTGAATCTCAGTTGGCCCTCCAAGCATCTCCGCGCCCGTGACCAGGTCGATAGAGTGCAGCCGCTGGTGATACCCCTCGTTCCCATCTTTCGACATGGCGACGAGATACATCGCACCATGGATGCCTTTTGAAAGGTCAATGACCGGTGTGGCTGTGATGCCGATCTCAGGACTGGGCCCATCGCAATTCAAAGCATCGCTGGAAGTTTCGCCGGCGAGCAGCGCTGTTGTCTTCCACAACAACGTGCCGTTGTCCGCATCATAGGCGTAAATGCTGTCATGCTCGGTTACAAGATAAACCACGTTATGGACCTGCCCGTTGATAAGAAGATGGAACACATAGAGCGGTTCGGCATCCACCATGCCATCCGCGGGAAGAACATTTAGCAACCCGAAGTTCTGGGCATTGACGTTGGCGGGCGTGAGAATGGTCTCCAACGGATTCAGACCCGTTCGCTGGTTGTTGTTGTGATAAGTAAATACATTCACCACTTGAGGAGCTACCGCGGGGCCTCGTTGCTGGGCTGACATTGAGACAACCAGCAAAGCTAAGACCAATAAGGAAGAAGCGACAACCACGTACTTTCTCATACAAAACCTCTGACTCTCAAGGTTGCTGTGGCTAACCGATACACTAGTTGCAGATCGAACCCGTCCAGCAGTTCCCGCAGTCACTACAGGCTCTTTCGTAACGTAACTGTAGACACGGATCGCGCAGTCTTTGGAAGAATAACCGCCGGAATAATGTTCGTCGCAGCTTATTTAATCAAATACTGAAGCAAAGTTCCACGGAAATCCACTGCGGCGGCCGACACATATCGCCAGTGCCGTTGACTTGCGACTTCCACACTCTCTCCGCCGACCTCTCGCGCGTTCACTCTTCGTCGTTACGACTCAGAACATTAACGCGGGCGGTGTTGGAAGGAATGCCGTTGGTAATTACAGTCAAGTCGAAAGTGCCGCTCGGCATCTTGGGATTCAGATCGAATTTCGTATATCCCATAATGTTGGGCGCGATTGAGCTGGAGCTGTCGTCATGCGTCCGGGCCCACCATACGATGCCGGTATTAACATCTTTAAGCTGTATCAGGGGATAGTTGGTGGCTTGTTGGGCATCATCGCCATACATGCAGGCCTGGCTCAATCCATTAAGCTGGACGCCATACAGGACGTTATTGACTGAGCCTGCGAAGAGAAATCCAACAGGCGGGTATATTGTGGGGGCCGCGGCGCTCGCGATTCCGGAAGTGGGAGTGAAGACCTCCAGTACAGACTCGAAGTCGGAATACAAAATCTGTCCGGAGGGAAGCACTATCATGCGCGAAGATACTGGATTCGAATTATAGGGACATTCTGGCGGGTTGGGAGCGAAGGTTAGAGAGTTGCCATTCGGGTCGTATTCGAAGAACTGGCAGCCGGTTATACCACCTGCGTGCTTGAGCAGAGCGAGAATTTTCCCGTTCGGCTCGACTACAGACGGCCCATCATCCTGGCCGAACCCCCCCGGCATGGGACCGTTGGACCATGTATTGGTTGCAAGATCGAGAATCGCGGTCGCCGAAACCAAGCCGCCGAACTGAAGGACCTGATTGTTGTACATTACAACAGTCGAACCCACTTCATTGTCATTGCCCCAGAGCTGCAAAGGCAGTCGTGGGCCACAGGACCACATTCCGGATCCCGGATCATAGACTTCCGAACTCATATCGCTACCGCAGGCGGTCTCGCCGTCAACTTCCAACACCCGGCCGTCTGGCAGCAGGGCCCAGCCGGCCTCATTATTATTCTGAGTTAGAGTTGAGCCTGTCGGAGTCCACGTCAGGTTCTTGGCGTTGAACAACGCAACCTGCTTGGTGCAGCAGTTGGCCTGCATATAAGTTCCGTTGGCGAGAACGGTCGCTGCGGCATCCCCGACCGTATTCCACCCCGCAGGCGGGTTCACTGGCGTCCAGGCGTCAGCGATCGGGTCGTAGATAGCGCCGAGGTTGGTCCGATCCTGTTTGCCGTTGTTATATTCTCCGCCTTCCACCAGAACGCGGCCATCTGGGAGCACGGCTGAGGCGAAATAGAAGGGCATGTAGCCATCGGGCATATTGGCCGCCGGACTCCAGATGCCATTGACGTAGCTGCCGGTGGAATCAGGAGTGAGGATGCGCCACTTCCCGGTATTTCCCTGATTAGCGAACACGCGTCCGTCGCGAAGCAGGAGCATGGTGGACGGAAGAATGTCAGGCCGGTTCCGCAATGACTGCCACGATTGCGCTTCCAGTCCGGTGGTTCCCAGCCCGCAGAGAAGCATAGCTATTCCGATAGCACGTAAGATGTTCATCGCGCCACCCCCACACTCGAAAGGTGTAGTCGATTTCACAGCCGGAGTCAATCTGATTTTCGCCGGGATCTAAGTCGTATAAATTAGGGCGCGAACTAACATTGTTTCAATATCAAGTTCCGGCAAATCAACAAGATTAACAGCAGGATCATGCCGATATATGTCCGACCCTATGCTGCGAGATATCCTCTCACTCGAACTCCGGGAGGCTGAGCCGGTTTGGAGAGTTGGCCTGTTGCGGATTCTAATAACCGGTTTGTGGCAGGAAAGAGGCTCGAATAGTTTCTTTTGTGGTTGCTAGTGTCGATACCTGTCGGTTAAGTAAGAGCACATCCTTTACTCAGGATAGCTCAGCTTAGAGTAAAGCGAAGTGAAACGCTGGGTTGGCGCTCCCATTTGATTTTTCTCGAGCCCCGTCAGGGGCGGCACGACTGCCCGAGAATGCTAAAAACCCCACCCAAGCCAACATCAGACTTGGATGGGGCGCCCCGCACTGCTCCTTGCTCTTGAGGAAGAGGCTAGTTCAGCACATGAATGTTCTTTTTCTCGCACATCTCCTTCAGCACCTTCGGCCACACGGTAACGCTGACTTCGCCAAGGTGGGCCTTGCGCAGCAGCAGCATCAGCGTGCGTGACTGCCCTATGCCGCCGCCGACGCTCAGCGGAATCTCGTGATTGATGATCGCCTGGTGATACGGATACTTCAGGAAGTCGAGCTGGTGCGTCAGCTCGAGCTGCTTCTTCAGTGATTCCGCATTCACGCGGATGCCCATCGACGACAACTCATGCCGCCGCTTGGTCACCGTGTTCCACACCAGGATGTCGCCATTCAGCCCGTGGAGCAGGTGGCCGTTCTTGCTGATGGTGGGCGTAACCCAGTCGTCGTAATCGGCCGCGCGCAGCTCATGCGGATAGCCGTCCTTCAGCATCCAGCCGATGCCGATGATGAACACGGCCGGATACTCCTGCAGGATCGCCGTCTCCCGCTGCTTGCGCGGCAGGTCGGGATACATGTCGAGAATCTCTTCCGCGTGCAGGAAGGTGAGCTGCTCCGGCAGGTTGGGATACTTCGGGTTCTTGAGCTGCGGGAAGAGTTCCTGCGCGTAGCGCTCGGCTCCGACCATCACCTTCCAGATCTTCGAGACGATCGCCTTCAGGAATTCAAGATTGCGCTGCTCGGGGGTGATGACGCGCTCCCAGTCCCACTGATCGACATAGGCGCTGTGATCATGGTCGAGGAAGTAATCTTTGCGCACGGCGCGCATGTCGGTGCACAAGCCCTCGCCGGGCTGCCATGCCGAACTGCTTCAGCGCCATCCTCTTCCACTTGGTGGCTGCCTGCACCACCTGGGCGTTGATGGGGTGTTTGTCATGATCGTTCGAGATGTGGAACTGGATGGGGGTGCGCGAGCCGTCGCGGTCGAGCAGGTCGTTGACGCCGCTCTCTTCGTCCACAATGAGCGGCACTTCAACCATCATCAGGTTGAGTTCTTTGCAGAGGTTGTCTTCGATATAGCGCTTCACCTCGAAGACCGCCTTCTGCGTCTCCTTGGGTGACAGCAGCGAGCTGTAATCGTCGGGCAGGACTTTTTCGAGTACCTGGTAATCGCCGATGCCGGGACCGGCCAGGTCTGCTTTCTTGTCAGCCATGCTGTTCTCCTTACGTAAGACTTTTGCGTGCGACGTGCGCGGCCGGCCAGGTAAGGCTGTCTGCCGCATGTCCTGTTCGTGCGTTTCAGGAGCTCGTTCTGCTCTTCTGCGCCGCACGGGGCAATGCCACGCCGCCGGATTAAGGAGAACACCGCGCGGGCCACGCCGCAGTGCCCGGCGTCACGTCAGGGTGTGAAGTGTGGGCGAGGCGCGTATCGAAATTTCGTGTTCTCCCCACGCATCCGAGTCTGTTACGAAACTCGGCACCGGACCAAGAATGCGGGGTGCGAAGGGGTCTGGAGAGTAGTAGTTTTGCGGGCATGGGATACATCAGCGGCGAGGCGCGGGAGCAGGTGACGATGTTTCCCGTCACCTTGGACGAGTTGATTCCGGCCGATCATCTGTGTCGCGTGATCGAGGCCTTTGTGGGTCGGCTGGCGGTGGCTCAGTTGGGTTTTCAACGCGGCGAACCGGCAGCCACAGGACGGCCGGGCTACGATCCGCGCGACCTGTTGAAGCTGTATCTGTACGGGTATGTGAATCAGGTGCGCTCCTCGCGGCGATTGGAAGCGGAGTGCCAGCGCAATGTGGAAGTGATGTGGTTGCTGGGCAGGTTGCGACCGGACCACAAGAGCATCGCGGAGTTCCGGCGGCTGCATGGCGAAGCGGTGACGCGCGCGGGAGCGGAACTGGTACGGCTGGCGCGCGAGGTGGGACTGGTGCGGGGTGAATTGGTAGCGGTGGATGGTTCGAAGTTTCGCACCGTGAGCAGCGCGCAACGGGTGCGGGAGCGCGATGCGATCAAGCGTTATCTGGAGCAACTGGATGCGGCGGATGAGCAGGACGAGTGGGTGATCGATCCCAGCGCGGTGGCGGCAGCGCTGGAGAAGCTCACGCAAGATGCGGAGCCGGAAGCGCGCTTCATGCGCACCAACGATGGTAATCGGCCCGCCTATAACGTGCAGATCGCGGTGGACAGCGAGCACGGGCTGATCGTAGCGCAGCAGGTCACGGCGGAAGCTAATGACGAACGTAGTCTGTTGCCGATGGGGCAAGCGGCGAAGCAGGCGCTGGGGAATCCGGAAACGCTAAACGTGGTGGCCGATGCGGGCTACTCCAACGGCGAACAGGCGGAAGCCTGCGAGGCAGAAGGCATCGTGCCGCACGTGCCCGCCAAGCGCGCGGTCAACAACCAGGGCGACGGTACGCTGTTCGCCGCTACTGAGTTTGTGTACGACGAGAAGAGCGATACGTTCCGCTGCCCGGCGCAGCAGACGCTCACCCGTGGCCAGCTGCAGCGCGGTCGCAAGCGCGTAAAGTATGTGGCCGGAGCGAAGGTTTGCGGCGCTTGTCCGCTGAAGTCGCGCTGCACCCAGTCGGCGCAACGCTTCGTCTATCGTCACCTGCATGAGATGGCCTTGCAACGCATGCAGCAACGCGCGACAGCGACCATGATGCGTTGGCGACGATGCTTAGTCGAACATCCGTTCGCAGCGCTCAAGTACCACATCTTTGGGAACCCGCGGTTTCTGCTGCGCGGAGTCGCCGGGGCGCAGACCGAGACCAGCCTGGCCACGCTGGTCTACAACCTGAAACGCATGCGGAAGGTGATGGGCGGCTGCGCCTTGCGAGCAGCGCTGGCGTCGTAAGGCGAGCTTTGGTCTTAGCGCAATGGAACCTGACTCAGAAAAGTCGATGCTTGGGGCGAGAACCGACGGAACCCGCGTGTTGCCCAGTCTTCACGCGAAGTTTCGTAACAGACTCATCCGCGCCGGGCTCGAATTGTTCCTGAGCTTGATTCCACTACACCGTTGCGCGATCATGCGATGCGCCCCCTGAGGCAATCCGGCAGTCCTCCCGGATGCTATATTGTCTCTTCCCCGAATACTCGCCGCGCTAGCGTGCACGCGGCGAGAAATTCAAGGAGACCCAATGTTGCTTCGCAGTCCGAATCGCAGGCAGAGTTTCAGACTGGCGCTGGCCATCTCGCTGGCCGCGCTTGCTTTCTTGATGGTTCGCGCTCCGCAGACCAGCGCCGCCCAGGAGGCAAAGGGCGCCTCGGCCCAGCCGGCAGGCAAGGCCGGAGACGTTGCCCGCGGCGCATACATCGTCAACGACGTCGCCATGTGCCCCACCTGCCATACGCCGCGCACTCCCGATGGCAAGCTCGATCGCAGCCGGTGGCTGCAAGGCGGGCCGGTGATCTATTGGCCGGCGGAGCCGAACCCGAACTGGCCGCAACTGGAGCCGCGTATCGGAGGCACACTGCCCGCCAGCCCCGAGCAGATGGTGACGCTGCTGACCACCGCCGTCTGGATCGATGGCACCGAACTGCGCGATCCCATGCCCAAGTTCCACATGAACCGTGCCGACGCAGAAGCCGTCGTGGCGTACTTGCAGTCGCTTCCTTCGAGCCGATAAGGGATCGCGGAGTTCCCACTCCTGCGAAAGCCGCTTCGCTTGAGCTTTGTAAGGACTCGGCTTCTGACAATCTTTTCGCTTGACTTGCGGCATAGATGGGTTAAAGTCACTGGGACGGCGGATATTACCGCCCCCCCCAGATGTTTCTTCCAATCGGCTCTAATCCTGGCACGACTCTCCAGGTATCCCGCACTTGAGCCATTCGGCTCGTAACTTTGCAATTCGTACTTCTTCAGGCGAAAACCTAAACCAAGGGTATGAAGGTGTACCTACTCGAGCCCAAGCCACTGGCGTGGCCCGACATGAACTTAGGAAGAGGAACGTATGAAAATCAAGGCTATCTGCTATTTGAGTCTGATGATGATGATCGGCTCTGTCGCCGGGGCCCAGCAATATGGGCCGTGCGGCGGGCCCTCGCCGATCGCGTTTGTGAACTGGGCGAAGTTTCACTCTGATGTCTGCAACACGGGCTACAACGCCAACGAATTCATTCTGAGCCCCGCCACGGTGGGAAACCTAGCTTTAGATTGGGAGTACACCACGGGGGGAATGGTCGCTTCTTCGCCGGCGGTCGCCGATGGTGCGGTTTACGTCAGCGATGGCGGCCTTAACGTGTACGCCCTGAACGCCAGTACGGGAGCGCTGCTTTGGAAGTACATGGTCGAAGGAGGATTATCTTCGCCAGCGGTGGCCAACGGCGTGGTATACGTCGGCTCTGGCATCAATTACTTGTACGCCCTGAACGCCACTGACGGAACGCTCAAGTGGAGGTACACGACGGGTTTAAGCGTCAATTCCTCGCCGGCGGTGGTTAGCGGCGTGGTATACGTCGGCTCTGACAACTCTAACGTATATGCCCTGAACGCCATTGACGGAACGCTCAAGTGGAAATACACGACAGGGCAAAACGTCGTCTCTTCGCCGGCGGTGGCCAACGGCGTGGTATACGTCGGGTCTTATGACCATAACCTGTACGCCCTGAACGCCGGTACGGGAGCCCTCGTGTGGAAGTACACCACGGGGGGTGAGATTGGTGATTCTTCGCCGGCGGTGGCCAACGGCGTGGTATATGTCGGCTCTGACGACTCTAACGTATATGCCCTAAACGCCTCCACGGGAGTGCTCGTGTGGAAGTACACCACGGGTGATGGCGTCCAGTCATCGCCCGCGGTGGCTAACGGCGTGGTGTACGTCGGGTCGGATGACTATAACGTGTACGCCCTGAACGCCAGTACGGGAGCGCTGCTTTGGAAGTACACGACGGGGTACTATGTGTCTTCTTCGCCGGCGGTGGCCAATGGCGTGGTGTACGTCGGGTCTGGAGATTATAACGTGTATGCCCTGGACGCCAATACTGGAAGTCTTTTCCAATACAAGATGAGCCTGAAGGAGGAATCAGTTTCTAACACAAGATGAGCCTGGAGAAGGCAGGCATGCTGAGAATGGATGATCAGCGTGCACGAAGCAGAGAACTTGAGTCTGGAGGGGATCGCGGCCTTTCTTCAGGCCAGCGAAGAAATCCACTTCCTCGGCGAAAACCGCCAGCAGGTCTATGCCTGGATCGAGCAGGTCTTGCGGCAACAGCAGTACATACAGCAAGGCCGTAAGGGGCGCGGCTTGCTGCGTCGCTATGTGGAGAAGATGACCGGCCTCAGCCGGGCGCAGGTGACGCGACTGATTGCCCGTTATCAGGCCCACGGCACGGTCGAAGCGGTGAACTATCGCCGGCACCGCTTTGCGCAGCGCTACAGGCGGGCCGACATCGAGCTGTTAGCCGCCGTCAACAAGGCCCACGAGACGCTCAGCGGACCGGCGACCCGGCGCATTCTCGAGCGCGAGTACCAGCAGTACAGCAAGCCGGAGTATGAGCGGCTGGCCACCATCTCGGTGGCCCACCTGTACAATCTGCGCCGCCATCAGCGCTATCGCGCGCGCCGTCTGAGCTATCAGAAAACCAAGCCCACAGCGGTGCGTATCGGCGATCGGCGGCGACCCGATCCTCAAGGCCGACCCGGGTATTTGCGGGTGGATACGGTGCATCAGGGCGATCAGAACTCGGCCAAAGGCGTCTACCACATCAACGCCGTCGATGAAGTCACCCAGTGGCAGATCGTGGCCGCTAGCGAGCGCATCAGCGAGACCTACCTGGAGCCGGTACTGGCCGCCCTGCTCCACCAGTTTCCCTTCCGCATTCGCGGCTTTCACTCCGACAATGGCAGCGAGTTCATCAACCAGACCGTGGCCCGACTGCTGAACAAGCTGCTGATCGAGCAGACCAAAAGCCGGCCCCGCCACAGCAACGACAACGGGCTGGTGGAAAGCAAGAATGGCGCCGTCATCCGCAAGCACATGGGCTATGGCTACATAGCCGGCGAACACGCGCAGGCCGTTCATCGCTTTTATGCCCAACACCTCAATCCCTATCTCAACTACCATCGTCCCTGCGCCCAAGCCGAGGTTGAAGTCAACAACAAAGGCCGGCAACGGCGCCATTACCGCCGCTATCAGACTCCGCTGGAAACGCTGTTGGCGCTGCCCCAGCCAGCTCAGTACCTGCGCCATGGACTTACCCTGGCTACCCTGAAACGCATTGCTGCACGGCGCAGTGACACGGAGGCGGCGCAACAGATGCAACACGCCAAGCGCCAGCTCTTCGAGCAGTTTCGGCCGGCGGCTTTAGGACGATGGAAATGAGTCCGGCACCAAGAATCGCGGTGGAAATGACGGTTGTGGAAAGCCCAAAAGGCGGGGCTTCCCCCAACCTTGGAAATCGCTGCGCGATTCCCACATTCCCACCGCGCGACAACTGCTGTATAGATTTCAAAACCTTTGCCCGAAAGGAGCTTTCTCAGCGCCTGCACCTTCTCCCTTCAGGCTCATTCTTCAATTAGAAAAGAGTCTGGAGCACTCCTGTGGAAGTACCGCGGCGACAGTTACGTTGCTTCCCCGCCGGTGGTGGCCAACGGTCTGCTGTACGTTGAGACGGTAGGTGGGAATCTGTACGCGTTCAGTCTGCCGAACCAGTCAAGGACACACTCCCTTATGCAGAATCGGCTTAAGTAGGGCACGTTTCGACTGGTCGCTTCGCTGCTTCTTCGGTGTGGCAGCATGAGCTGCGAAGCGGCTCGAACCGTCCCAACCCTACTTATTTCGCAGTTGCCGCTGGCGCTGCTCAGCGCCGAATTTCCCTCCCGCTTCCCCATCTTCTACACTGTTGCAGTCACCGAGCCGCATCCAACTACCTAAGGAAAGCAATCTGATGCCTACTTCGGAACAGAACGCTACTGCGATGCAACAGTCGCCGGCTGCGCAGGGCGAAGACTTCGGCCTGGTCACCAGCTACGATCTTCACCTGTTCAACGAGGGCAATCACACCCGCCTGTATGAAAAGTTCGGAGCGCACGTCACCGAGATGAACGGCCAGCAGGGCACGTACTTCGCGGTATGGGCTCCCGATGCCCTGCGCATCTCCGTCATCGGCGACTTCAATGGCTGGAATCCCGATGCCACACCCATGAACCTAAAGGGCAGCTCCGGCGTGTGGGAGGGTTTCGTTCCCGGCTTGGGTAAGGGCGCCATCTACAAGTACTTCATCCGCTCGCGCTATCACGGCTACGCCGTCGCTAAGGCCGATCCCTACGCCTTCCATTGCGAGACGCCCCCCAAGACCGCGTCCATCGTCTGGGACACCTGGTACGAATGGCACGACTCCGAGTGGATGAACACGCGCAAGCAGAAGAACGCCTTCGACGCGCCCATCTCCATCTACGAAGTCCACCTCGGCTCGTGGATGCGGGTCCCCGGGGAGCGCAATCGCTCGCTCAATTATCGCGAGCTGGCGCATAAGCTGACCGACTACGTGAAGCGGCTTGGCTTCACCCACGTCGAGTTCATGCCGGTTATGGAGCATCCCTTCTTCGGCTCCTGGGGATACCAGGTCACCGGCTACTTCGCGCCCAGCAGCCGCTTCGGCACACCCCAGGATTTCATGTACCTGGTCGATCAGTTGCATCAGAACGGTATCGGCGTCATCCTCGACTGGGTGCCCTCGCACTTTCCCAACGATGAGCACGGGCTGGCGTACTTCGACGGCACTCATCTGTATGAGCATGCCGATCCGCGCCGGGGCTTTCACCCCGACTGGAAGTCCTCGATCTTCAACTATGGCCGCAATGAGGTCCGTGCCTTCCTTGTCAGCAACGCCATGTACTGGCTCGATCGCTATCACATCGACGGTCTGCGCATGGACGCTATCGCCTCGATGCTCTACCTCGACTACTCGCGCAAGCAGGGTGAATGGATTCCCAATCAGTTTGGCGGGCGCGAAAATCTGGAAGCCGTGTCGTTCCTGAAGCAGCTGAATCAGACTGCCTACACGGAATTTCCCGACATCCAGACCATTGCCGAAGAATCGACCGCCTGGCCCATGGTCTCCAAGCCTCCGTACATCGGGGGCCTCGGCTTCGGCATGAAATGGGACATGGGCTGGATGCACGACACCCTGCTCTACTTCAGCAAAGATCCCATCCACCGCAGATATCACCACAACAAGCTGACGTTTCGCGGGCTGTACATGTTCACCGAGAACTACGTGCTGCCGCTCTCACACGACGAAGTGGTGTACGGCAAGAAGTCGCTGGTCTACAAGATGGCCGGCGACGAATGGCAGCGCTTTGCGAACCTGCGTTTGCTCTTCGGCTACATGTTCACGCAGGCAGGAAAGAAGCTGCTCTTCATGGGCGGCGAGTTCGCGCAGACCAGCGAGTGGAGCCACGACAGCAGCCTGCAATGGGACCTGTTGCAGTGGGCGCCGCATCAGGGCATGCAGCGCTGGGTCAGCGACCTGAACGCCTTCTATCGCAGCGAGCCTGCACTTTACGAACTCGACTTCAGTCCCGAAGGCTGGCAGTGGATCGATGCCGACGACTCCGACAACAGTGTGTTGACTTACATCCGCTATGGACGTGACCGCGAAGCCCCGGTGCTGATCGCGTGCAACTTCACTCCCATCCCGCGGCGCGGCTATCGCGTGGGCGTGCCCATGGCAGGACATTGGCGCGAAATGCTGAACAGCAACGCGGCGATATACGGCGGCACCGATGAAGGCAACTACGGCGGGGTGACCTCCGAGCCGGTCGAGTGCCACGGCCATCCGCATTCGTTGCTGCTAAACCTGCCTCCGCTGGCGGCGGTGATGCTGAAGCGGTAAAAGCCGCTTTTGGCTCCTGGCTTTTGGCTGGGCTAATTACTGGTTGCCAAATTGCTTCTGCCTTGTCATCAGAGCGAAGCGAGGGATCTGCGCTCGTTGGACGGGAGACACTCGTTGCGGGGCCAACGAAAGCTTCGGCCGGGGCGACCTCCCAATGACAAGCCAGAAATCTGATCCGTGCCATCTGTGTAAATCCGTGGTTCAATGCTTCTGTGGACTCCTCCCGCATCGCCGAATTGCTTCAGTCCTACATTGTGGGACTCGATCCTCCGCCCGGCATCTATGACCAGCTAGGAGCCTATCTGGCTCTGCTTCTGCGCTGGAACGCCAAGACCAACCTCACCGCGATTCGCGAGCCCGAGCAGATCGTGACCCGCCACTTTGGCGAGTCGCTCTTCGCGGCCGGCGTACTCTTCGGCTCTCAAGCATCGGGCGCCCCATCCGGGCCTGGTTTTGGCTCGGGTGGGAACGACCGTTCTACTCTTCGTTTGTCATCCCGAGCGGACCACGAGCGTAGTCGAGGGGCAGCCGAGGGACCTGCACTTTCTGACAGCCGGCAACTGACAACTGACACCTGTCCTACCACCCTCGCCGATCTTGGCTCCGGCGCCGGCTTCCCCGGCATTCCCATCAAGCTCGCTTTTCCCGAATTGTGCGTCACCCTCCTGGAATCGCAGAACAAGAAGGTGACCTTTCTCCGAGAGGTCATCCGGGCTCTTCAGCTCGACGGCATCGAGGTTTACCGTGGCCGCGCCGAACAGTGGGGCAAACAGGCCGACGCGGTCACTCTGCGCGCGGTCGAGAAGTTCGAGTCCGTGCTGCCTGTGGCAGCCGGGCTCGTCGCGCCGGCGGGCCGTTTGTGTTTGCTAATTGGAGAATCGCAAAGTGGGATAGTACGTGGTATTCTCGACGGATTCGACTGGCAAGTGGGAACAGCGATCGACAATGTGACCAATAAAGCTATTATGGTGGGAATCCGTCCACACTAAACACGTGCTCGGTGGCAGAAAGAGTGCGACGTTCCACGTGGAACATGAAAGGCGGAATTCTGGTCCGCCACTATTATATTCGGGTAGACCGCCTTGGGGTCGCTCCGCCTGACTTCGATGCTCATTCCGTCAATCTGCTGGCGTCGGCCGATAGACATCCGCAGTGCTCCGCGTTTGATTAAGCACCTTGACTGTTCCACGTGGAACGTAACATCTGTTCTCCTCAATATTACCCACAGCCACCTTACCTCGCAGAAACAGCCGATTCAGCCGCTTCCGTCCCCCTCCGGCAGAATTACACAGCTTTTCCTCTGAAATGTTAGTTCCCTGATTCCGGCGCCATTGCTGGCTGGCCGTCCCGGCTCTAAGCTGCTAGCGGAGCGTCTCAACCGGTGTCACGAACCATCGCAGTCGCCAATCAGAAGGGTGGAGTCGGCAAAACCACGACCGCCATTAATCTGGCCGCCTCCTTGGCCCAGCATGGCGCTACAACCTTGCTGGTCGATTGCGATCCCCAGTCGAATGCTTCCAGCGGTGTCGGTTTCGGCCGCGATCCCGAGCGGCTCAGCACTTATCAGGTAATCATGGGCGACGCCACCGCGGATGAAGCCCTGAAGTCCACGGAGCTGCCCAATCTTAGCCTGATTCCGGCACACAAGAACCTCATTGGAGCCAACATCGAGCTGGTTACACTGGAGCACCGTGAATACCGACTGCGCCAGGCGCTCGAGCCCATGCGCGGGCGCTTCCAGTTTATCGTGCTCGACTGTCCGCCTGCGCTGGACCTGCTGACTCTCAACGCTCTTGTTGCCGCCGATGCGGTCTTAATTCCCATGCAATCCGAGTATTTCGCTCTGGAGGGCGTCACCGAACTGCTCGACACCATTGACCGTATCCGGCTTGAACTGAATCCCGGGCTATTGGTGGAAGGGGTCGTCCTGACCATGTTCGACGAGCGCACCAACCTCGCCCAGTCGGTTGCAAGCGAGCTACGCGGTTTCTTCGGCGAGCTGATGTGCCAGACGGCGATCCCGCGCAATATTCGCTTGGCCGAAGCTCCCAGCCACGGCCAGCCGGCGCTGGTTTATGATCCGCGCTCGCGTGGGGCCGAGGCGTATCTCCAACTGGCAGAGGAGGTTATGAAGCGAGTCGAGAAGATGGAGCGTCCGGCGGCAACCGTCCCTTCGGGTGCGGGTTTATGAAGATCGCTTTTCGCCTGGCACCTATTGGCAACGAGCGAAAAGCCAAGAGCGAAGAGCCAAAAGCGGGTTTCTATGACTGAAAAACGCAAAGTGTTAGGACGCGGGCTGGAGACCTTGTTGCCCTCGCGCACAGCCACCCAACCTCCGCAAGCCCATCATTCCGCGGCACCTGCGCTACCCCAGGCTCACGGGGAAGCCGTCCACCAGATCCCGCTGGAGCTTATCGATCGCAATCCTTATCAAACCCGCGGCCATCTCGATGAAGTAGCTTTGGCCGAGCTGGCCGCTTCGATCAAGGTTTCGGGTGTCGTGCAACCCGTCACGGTGCGTCCGGAGGCCAATGGCCGCTTTCAACTGATCGCCGGCGAACGCCGCTGGCTGGCCTCGCAACAGGCTGGAAAGACGACAGTTCCTGCCATCGTCCGCCATGTCTCCAACGAGCAGGCGATGGAGATGACGATCATCGAGAACCTGCAACGCGAGGACCTGAACCCGATGGAGCAGGCGCGGGCCTTCGAGCGCCTTGGCCGTGAGTTTGGCCTTACGCAGGAGCAGATCGCGCAGCGAACGGGAAAAGACCGGTCGTCGATATCCAACTTCTTGAGAATACTAAAGTTACCTGATGACGTGCAGGTGATGATTGAGCATGGGCAACTCAGCTTGGGTCATGCCAAGGCACTCATGGCGTTGGATTCGCCCGGGATGATCCAACTTATGGCGCTCAAGACCGTGACTTCTGCGCTTTCTGTTCGCCAGACCGAGAAGCTCGTTACTAACTTGATGCACCCCCCCGAAAAGGCCCAAAAGGAGCGCCAGATCGACCCAAATGTCAAGGAAACCGAGCGGCAGATCCGGGCAGCGCTGGGAATGGCTGTGACCATTCACGACCGCGATGGCAAGGGTAAGGTAGTCATCGAGTATGGCAATTTGGAGGAGTTCGACCGGATCATGGACCTGTTCGTGAACGCCGGGAGGTAGGGAAACGAGGAACCACGGAGGATTGGGACGAAGCGTGAGACGACGTGTGATGGTTTTCTTGATGAGCGTGCCACCAATTCGTTTCTGAGTCGCCAAGGTGCGAGCAACAGGACGAGAGCAGTTCCCCCTGCTGACGCAAGGATTGTTTGCAGGACTGGCCACAAAGCCACAAATGCTCCGGTTATCTAATTTCGGCAACTTCACTAGTAAAGCTTGCGCCCATTTTTGAAACAGAACCTCATCCGTCGGCGCGGCTTTAGCGTAACCCGCGTTCCGATACTCCTTAACGATTCGATCTGTGTCATCCCTACTAGCTATCAAGATCTCAGCATCTTTCTCGGGACCTTCTAACAATAGGTTGCGCGCCCGTTGATCCACAGGGTTCAGACTATAGCCGTTCGAGAAAGCGAGCCGTCGCTGGATAACGGGCTGCATAGGAGTCTAAGGCGTGGATCGGACCCTTCATCCAATGCAAGAGCTCCGATGCCATTGTGTTTGCGAGCGGTATCCGGCATCTCGCGATGCACCAGCTCCCAACACATAGGTTGTCATGTTCAGCCTCCTTCCAACCGCCTTCATGCAGGTGTCTGAGGCATAATGATGAATAAGGAAGGAGCCGCGCTGATGACCATTCACATCACCAAACCCGAAGTCGAGGCGATCATCAAGCAGCGTCTCCAAACCGGCAGATTCAAGGACGCCGAAGATGTTGTGTTCCAGGCGCTCCAGTCTTCGCCCTCGACGGCAGCGACACCGCCGGAATCAGACGCGCCGCCCGCCAAAGACATCGTGGAACTCTTCGCGCCATTGCGAGGCCTTAATCTGGATTTCGGTCGCAACCCATCTACCGGACGACCGGTGGACCTGTGAACGGCTACTAGACCTCTGAACTCTCTTCAGTGCTTCTCCGTATCTCCGTATCTCAGTTGTGGATTGGTCTTGTCCGGCGCAGCGCTCCTCTCTCGCTGTTGCTCTTCAAGCTGCAATCGTAGGTCGCGCAACAGCACGCTCCACAGCCGGACATTGGTGTTCAACAGGATCGACATGTTCGTATCTCGAATGAAGTTCACCTGGGCTGACATATTGCTCAGCAGGCTCTCCATCTGGTTCAGGTCGAGCTGCATCTGCTGCGCCGGATTGGGGCGGACCGCCGCCTCGGGCCGCGTGGACTGCGTAGGCGTGGGCTGCTGGACCTTGGCATCGCCAGCTTGCGCGATGGCTCCCGCGCTCACGACACACATCATCAACAGAACAACCACACACTTCGGCATATTGCACCTCTCTTTTGCACCTCACTGGGGCACTGCCGCATTGCCGTCCGCTTCAGTATGATGGAAAATCTGCTGACCACTTCAGGAGCTGACCTTGCACCGACTGACGCTGGGCGACTGCGAACTCATTATTCTCTCTGACGGCACCTATCAACTCGACGGAGGCGCCATGTTCGGCGTCGTGCCCAAGACGCTTTGGGAGAAGCGCATCAAGGCCGACGAGCGCAACCTGCTGACGCTCGGCCTCAACTCGCTGCTGATACGCGACGGCAAACAAACCGTCCTCGTCGAGACCGGCATTGGACCGAAGCTGAACGAGAAGTCGCGCGAGATCCATAAGAACCAGATGCTACTGCTCGACAGCTTCGAGCGGACCGGTGTCTCGCCGGACGAGATCGACATCGTCATCAACACGCACCTGCACTTCGACCACTGCGGATGGAACACGCATTACGACAACGACGGCAAGCCGCAGCCGACCTTTCCCAATGCGACCTATTATGCACAACAGGGCGAACTCGACCACGCCCACGAGCAGCATGAACGCGACCGCGTGAGCTACCTGACGGACAACTACGATCCCCTGGTGCGCAGCGGGCAGATGCGGCTGTTGAGCGGGAACGCCGAGATCGCACCGGGCATCTCGGTGGAAGTCTATCCCGGGCACACGCGCGACCTGCAGGCAGTGACCGTGCGCAGCGGTGGGCATGTGGTGTGCTACATCAGCGACCTGATCCCAACCTCGCATCATCTCGACCCCACCTGGGTCATGGGATACGATCTTTACCCGTTGGACTCGATCGACAATCGCCATCGCTTCTACAAGCGGGCGATTCCGGAGAAGTGGCTGGTCGTCTTCACCCACGATCATGAAGTTCCGTGGGCGTACGTGGAGATCGGCGACAAGGGCAAACCGGTGGCGCGGCCGGTTATCCACTGATTTTTTCCCGAAGGGCTAGCCACACCGCGCTTGCTGTCCTACAATGTAGCACCGTGTCCTAAGAACTGCCGAGGGAACGCCCATGGGAAAGAAAGATAAAAAGAAAGACAAGAAGAAGCATCGGCAGGACGAAGCAGAAGTTTCCTCGACGGCGACCAGGAAATCCGGCACGCTCGATTTGCGGGCTATTGAACTCCCACCTCCGCCCAGGCCGCTCAAGCCCGCCGACATTCGCGCATTGCGCACCAGCATGAACGCCAGCCAGGCGCTGTTCGCGCGCCTGCTCAACGTCAGCTCCAATGCAGTCGAGAGCTGGGAGCAGGGCATCCGGGAGCCGCGTCAGGCCACACTCAAGCTGCTGCACATCGCGAAGAAGAACCCCGGCGCTCTGCTGGACTAATCGACCTAAACCAGTTCACCACAGAGGACACGGAGAGCACGGAGGAATTCCAGTTCCTGAAATCCGCTTCGCTCCACCAACGCCACTCGGCAGACAGTGATCCTGCCCTTTGAAGAGACCTCGGGCTTGAATTCTCCGTGTCCTCTGTGTCCTCCGTGGTGCAGGCCTCTTCCCCACTACTGGTTCGCCAGGTTTACCGCAATGTCCCCGGCTATCGGCACCATGAAGCGCTCGCCTTGGTAGGCCTTGATCATGCAGACAATCCACAGCACGAACGAGAGAATGCCGATGCAACTGATGAGCAGCAGGCCGATGCCGAATCCTCCGTAGTGGCCTCCCCAGTGGCCTCCGAAGAAGAAACCGAAGCCAAAGATCATGCCGAGCACGATGCGTATCAGGTGCAAGCCGCCGAAGGTGACAATCGACTGCGCTGCGTGAAAGCGGACATAAGGCCGCTTGTCGATCAGATAGAAGATGATGCCGGTGATCCAGCCCAGCACGTAGCTCAGCGTGGCGGCGGCGTTCTCCGACATCCCACTGGTTGCAGCCGGAGGATAGTTCTGCGCCGGTACGGAAGAAGGCATCAACGTGGCCGGTTGGGGCTGACCGCAACTCTGGCAGAACTGGGCGGTGGCGGGAACTTCAGCTCCACATTTGGTGCAGTGGGGCATCGGAAAACCTCCGGGAGATTTGCTGCCCCGAATGCTATACCGAAATCGGGTAATCGAATAGTGGAACAGGATATCTCTTGTAGCGCCGCGTTTGAGAATTCCGGTGCGCCCGCGATCAAAGCCGCATCTCACGTTCTATGGCAGGCACACTCCACATCTTCAAGCGCAACGAAGCTCCCCTGGAATATCAGGCCAACTACAACCTGGGCGCGGTTTCGTGGGTACAGGTATTCGATCCTGTGGGTCTGGACCACTTTCTGCGAATCGGCTCGGGTCTGACCATCAACAGCATTGAAGCCCTCCTCGCCGACCTGCGCGCTCAAGGGCACACCAGCGAAGCTCCGGTCGATATCCGCGAGTCGCACCTGGCGGAAATGGGATTCGCCGAGTCACCCAGCAACGAATGAAGTTGCCGGTTGTCGGTGGTCAGTTATCAGTTCAAGGAGCCATAAGGGTTCCATGTCCATCCCTGCAGGTTGTACTCTACTGATGTTTCAGGTTCGGCCATCGCAACAGTTGCTGGCCGGCCCTGACAACTGAGAACCGATCACTGACAACTGATGAAGCTCCTGCTCCCGATCGCGGTCTTTCTGCTCATGGTGTCCATCGGCATGAGCCTGCGGATTCCCGATCTCATAGTTCGCTGGAAGCGTATGCGGGGATGGCGTTGGCTTCCCTTGCTGGTGGCGACCTTTCTGGTGCCGCCTGCGGTCGCGCTGCTGACCTTCCGCCTGCTGCCTCTCGACTTCGGCGAGGCGGCCGGGCTGTTCATGCTCGGGGTGGTTCCAGGGGCGCCGTTGACCACGCGCAACGTGTCGAAAAAGGGATTCGACATGCAGCTCGCCGCCAGCTATCAGGTGTGGGCCGCGCTGCTGATGCCGATCATGATTCCGCTGGTCGTGTACTGCTCGGCGAAGCTATACGACCGCGAGGTTTGGATTCCACCCGGGCTCCTGTTCAGGAACATCGCTGAAAACCAGTTTCTGCCGCTGCTGATCGGCCTGGCTCTCATGTACTTTGTTCCCCGGTTCGCCGGCCGCATTCAGCCGGCCATCACCATTACCGGCAACGTGCTTCTGGCCGTCATGATCGTGGCGGTGCTATGGGCCATGCGCGCAGCGCTGGCCGCGATTACGCCATGGGTGATCGTTGCCTGCTTGATACTGGCCGCGTGTTGCATGCTCGCCATCGCCTTGCTGGTGCCGGGAGATGCAGAGGTCAAGAAGACGCTGGCGCTGTGCAACGCCAACCGGCACATCGGGCTGGCCTTGCTGCTGGCAGGGGATTATCTGAAGGCCCGCCACGCCATTCCGGTTATCGCGTGCTATGCGCTGGCGGCGCCGGTCATCATGATCCTGTTCGCGCGCATTGCGCGCCGGCGTGCAGCGGTGGCGGCCTCCGCATAAAACCGGTGGCGCGGTTCTCGTGGCACAATCGACCTATGTTCTCGCGCAAGATCACGGTGGATTACGAAGAGAACGGCGAGCGCCGTCCCTGTCCGCTGAAGTGGCTGGACAGCTTCAGCATGCGCAACTTCACCAACGACCAGGTCTTCGACGACACGCTTCCCACCGGTGACGGCCGGTTGGAGATTGGCACCCGCGTGCCGCTGGAGAAGCTGCGCACATCGATGGAAGACTGGTTCCGGCGCAAGAGCTACCTGCCGCCAGGCGCAAGGCTGGTAGTAGAGGAGAGAACTACCTGATGACATCGTTTCACCAGCTGTCATCCCGACCGGACCCCGAGCATGACAAATTTTATATAGATGCAGTGTTCGGCCTTTCTGAACACTGCTTATAGAATGGCGATATATCCAATGAACTCCTCCAGCACGGAAGCCGCCAGCCAAGCCGATCCCATCACCCCCGCACTCCTTCGCGATCACGGCATCACCCCGGAGGAGTACGACAAGATCCTGAAGTCGCTGGGACGCACGCCGACGCTCACCGAGCTGGGCATCTTCAGCGTGATGTGGAGCGAGCATTGCTCCTACAAATCCTCGCGCGTGCACCTGAAGCGATTGCCGACGCGCAGCCGACGCGTGGTGCAGGGCCCGGGCGAGAACGCCGGCATCATCGACATCGGCGATGGCTGGGCCTGCGCCTTCAAGATCGAGTCGCACAACCATCCGTCATTCATCGAGCCCTTCCAGGGAGCGACCACCGGCGTGGGCGGCATCCTGCGCGACATCTTCACTATGGGCGCGCGGCCGGTCGCGGTCATGGATTCCCTTAGATTTGGTCCCATCAAAAACCCCACCCCGTCCCAACAGAAGGGACGGAATGGGGCACCCGAATCTCCCCTTTCGCAAATACAGGGACAGGATGGGGCACCCGAAGTTGACCAGGCCATGCTGCACAAGAACCACTCCGTGATGGAAGGCGTGGTGAGCGGCATCGCATCGTACGGGAATTGTTTCGGTGTGCCGAACGTCGGGGGCGAGACGAAGTTTGAGCCCTGCTACTCGGGCAATCCGCTGGTGAACGCCTTCGCGCTTGGCCTGGTGCGCCGTGACCAGATCTTCTACGCTAAGGCCGCCGGCGAAGGCAATCCCGTCATCTACGTCGGCTCCAAGACCGGCCGCGACGGTATTCACGGCGCCACCATGGCCAGTGAAGAGTTCAGTGAGGAATCGGAAGCCAAGCGGCCCAACGTTCAGGTTGGCGACCCTTTCATGGAGAAGCTACTGCTCGAGGCCTGCCTCGAAGCCATGCAGACAGGCGCCATCGTCGGTATTCAGGACATGGGCGCCGCCGGCCTGACCTGCTCAACCTGCGAGATGGGCGCGCGCGGAGGCGTGGGCCTCGAGATCGAACTCGACCTCGTTCCGCAGCGCGACACCGGCATGACTCCCTACGAAATTATGCTGAGCGAGTCGCAGGAGCGCATGTTGCTCGTCGCCGAGAAGGGTCGGGAAGACGAGGTGCTCCGCGTCTTCGAGAAATGGGGCCTGGATGCGATCCCGATCGGTCGCGTCATCAACGAGCCCACCATGCGCGTGCTGGAACACGGCAAGGTTGTCGCGGAAATTCCCAACCGGGCGCTCACCGACGAGGCTCCTCTCTACCATCGTCCGTTGCACCGCTGGGAGCCGCCCGTGTCACGCGAAATGCCGGAGCAGGTTCGCCTCGGCCAGAAGAGCGATTTCACCGGCGAACTCAAGCAGTTGCTAGCCAGCTCGAATATCTGTTCCAAACGCTGGGTATATCAGCAGTACGATTCGATGGTGCAGACCAACACGGTTGAGGGTCCCGGGTGCGAAGCCGGCGTCATCCGCATAAAAGGCACCCAGCGCGGCTTGGCCATGGCGCTCGACGGCAACGGTCGCTGGTGCTATCTCGACCCCAAGTTAGGCGCAATGCACGCGGTTGCTGAATCAGCCCGAAATGTCGCCTGCACCGGCGCGACGCCAATGGCCGCTACGAACTGCCTGAACTTCGGCAACCCGGAGAAGCCGCACATTATGTGGCAGTTTTCGCAGACCATCGACGGCATGAGCCTGGCGTGCGAGGAGCTCGAGACGCCCATCACCGGCGGCAACGTCAGCTTCTACAACGAGACCCTGGGCGAAGGTATCTATCCGACTCCGGTGATCGGGATGGTCGGCGTCCTCGAAGACGTGCACAAGGCCGTTGGCCCGCACTTCAAGATGGCCGATCGTGCGCTCCTTCTGCTGCGCGCGTCGGAGCCGGGCGATACCTACGATGTCGAAGCCGAGTTCGGCTCCTCGGAGTACGCCAAGGAAGTTTTGGGTGAGCTTTGGGGCTTCCCGCCGGCGCTGGAGATGGAGCGCGAAGCGGCGCTGCAGAAGGCCATCATCGAGATGATCGATGCCCGCCTGGTTGACTCGGCCAAGGACTGCTCGGAGGGCGGCATCGCCGTTGCTCTCGCCGAGTGCGGCTTCGAATACGGTATCGGGGCTAATGTTGACCTTGGCTCGGATGGGCTGGTTCCTGAGTTTGTCCTGTTCGGGGAAGACGCCAGTCGCATTCTGGTTTCCTGCGACCCGAATACTGTGGAACGAATCAAACAAATAGCGGTAAAATACGCCCTCTCAGCAGAACACATCGGACGAACGGTTCCTGGACATGTGGAAATTCAGGTCGATGGCAAATTGGCCGTTTCGGCAGGTGTCTCCGAACTGAACGAGGTTTGGTCCCGTGCTCTGGAAAAGGCGCTGCATGCGGAGACGGAACAGGGCTTGGTTCCTGGTGTGCTGCAACGTAGCTGAGGGGTAGTGCGGCGCTTTGGCGCCGCGTACATGGCTTGCTTTGAAATTGCACGGCTCAGCCGTGCCAAAGCGTCTTTCATTTGAAGGCCAGTCCCTTTAGGGACGACAGAAAGCAGGTCTCTCGCGGAGTAAACTCCGCTCGGGATGATAATAGTTAATAAGAATTGTTTGGTTGGCGTGGCTAAAGCCGCGCCCCTTCCTCTCTTCAGGTGAGCGATGCTAGTTGAATCTGACAAACTCCGCGAGGAATGCGGCGTAGCCGCTATCTACGGCCATCCCGAGGCGTCGAAACTCACTTATCTCAGCCTCTACGCTCTGCAACATCGTGGTCAGGAATCGGCGGGCATCGCTGCGTCCAATGGCGAACGCCTGGAATTGCATAAGGCCATGGGCCTGGTCTCCGACATCTTCACCGGCGAAGTGCTGGCGAGTCTGCCTGGCTCACTGGCCATCGGACACACGCGCTATTCGACCACCGGCGACTCGGCTCTGCTGAACGCGCAGCCCATCCGGGTGGAGTGCAGCAAGGGGCGTCTCGCCCTGGCGCACAACGGCAACATCACCAACGCCCTGGAGATTCGCGCCAGTCTGGAGGCCCAGGGCTCCATCTTTCAGACCACCAGCGACACCGAAGTCATCGTTCACCTGATCGCCCGTTCGCGCGAAGAAACGCTGCCCGCGGCTATGGCCGACTCGCTGCGTCGCATTGAAGGCGCGTTTTCGCTGGTCATGCTCACGCCCGACCGCATCTTCGCCGCTCGCGACCCGCGAGGCTTCCGGCCATTGGTGATGGGACGTATCCCTGGCCAGGCGGGTCACAGTTCCATCGTCTTTGCCTCTGAAACCTGCGCCTTCGATCTGATCGGCGCGGTGTATGAGCGCGATGTAAAACCCGGCGAACTGGTCATCGTTGGGCCTGAAGGCGTTCACTCGCGCTTTTACGCCGCACAACAGCCCATGTCGAGTTGCATCTTCGAGCATGTCTACTTCTCGCGCCCCGACAGCCTGGTCTATGGCAAGCCGGTGCAGCAGACGCGCGATGCCATGGGACGCCAACTGGCTCTGGAGTCTCCCGTTGATGCCGACATTGTGGTACCCGTTCCTGACTCCGGCGTGACCGCAGCCATGGGCTTTGCCCACGAGAGCGGCATCCCGCTGCAGCTCGGGCTCATCCGCAATCACTATGTCGGCCGGACCTTTATTGAGCCGGAACAGCGGGTGCGCGACTTCGGGGTACGCCTCAAGCTGAACCCGGTGCGCCACGTGCTGGCCGGCAAGCGGGTCGCGCTGATCGACGACTCCATCGTCCGCGGCACCACCAGCCGCAAAATCGTTCGCATGGTGCGTGATGCCGGGGCCAAAGAGGTCCACATGCGCATCTCGTGCCCGCCGACCATCTCCTCCTGCTACTACGGTGTGGATACGCCCTCGAAGAACCAGCTCATTGCCGCTAACAAGTCGGTGGATGAGATTCGGGAGTACATCGGCGCCGACTCACTCGCCTACCTTTCGTTGGAAGGCCTGCGCAAAGCCGCACGCGAGGGCGAGGACGTGACCTACTGCACCGCCTGCTACACCGGCAAGTACCCGACAAATGTCGTGGGCGTGGATGAGATCCAGCCTGCGCTGACCGTACAGGACTAACCTTCAGGCTGTTGCCATCCGCTCTTTCTTAGTCCGCCTTAGCCGGCATCCACTTGAACAATCCCCGGCGCGCCGATGACATGTTCAGGCAACTATTTATTTTTCAATGGCTTGCGCTATCACCTGAAAGTCACCTCCTTATCACCTCGCGAGTATTGATCGGTAGAGCGATCGGGCGCATGGTGTGGCTCACGAGAGCGGAACTGAGCACGCGTCGCCTCGGTTCTCTCGTAGGCCTGCACCCGGAGCCGGGGTAACCAAATCGGCTCCGGGATGGCAGGGGCAGTGGAAAGAGGCGCTTCACGCAGCGCCACGACGCAACAAGGAAGTAGAAAGGAGGCGCCATGAAATCGCAGACCCCACTGGGACCGTTCCTCTCCCTCATGCTGACGCTGGCGGAGCAGGGCACGCAGGCCGCCAATGTCGCTGATCAGCCCCAGCCGGATACGGCGCCTCCTCTTCCTCTTCTCCGACTCCTGACGATGAATTTGGCCCGGCCCTTGGCGGCACAGGATAGCCAACCTTGCCGGGTATTTCGGTTCTGTAGTCCAAGCTTCAGCACAACTCCCTCCTCCTACCCCTCCTCCTCTCCTCCTGACGCACAGGAGTGCATGGGCAACGCACACCCGGCACTCAAGCGGCGAGCGAAGTAGCCGCTGTTGTACCCGGCGATGGCCTGCTCAGCCATCGCCATTAATACAGGTAGAAGAGGGCATCATGAAACCGCAATCATTCGGCAAGCTTCATAAGAAGTACCTTCTACCAAAGAACATCACTTGTGGATTAGCCGCCGTTCTGTTTCTGGCTGGGACGGCGCATGCCTCTGTCCGAGTGGTCTCCCTCACCTCGTCGGAAGGCCGGAGGATTCTGACCTTCGACACCACCTCAGATATTGCGGCGGCGTGGCAAAATGCGAATTTCACAGCCCTCGTGAGCGCACCTCCGACCAGGGCCGGAAGTTCGGTCGTCAGCCTGATGGATCGCGTCTCGAACGCCACCAATATCGATTACCTGGCGACCTCGTTGATCGCGGTGACCTGCGGGTTGTTGGCGATGGCATGCCGTCCTGCGAGGAGAAGTGCCTCCAAGTGGTGTCCCGACGTTGGCCTGCGAACCTATCGTTCGAAGGCAGGCGGCGGATCTTCGCCCCTGGATTAAGAGATCGTCGGATGAATGTCACCAATGCGGGCCGATTACGCCGAGAAGGAGAAAAGCAATGATCGCGACGCAGCAACAGGATGTTCCTGAGATAGAAGCTAATTCGGAACGGCCGCTCAGCGGCGCCTCGACTCGACTCGAGAACCAGCCCCAATGGAGTGTGGGGACACGGATTATCTTCCGCTTTGTGTTCGTTTATTTTCCTCTGTTTTACTTTTTGCCCGCCGTAAGTCTGGTACCGGGCCTCGGGCGGAAATACGATGCGCTCGTACAGTGGGTGGGTGGTCATGTTCTGCACGTTGGCGTGGCGATCAGAGGCGTTAACGGCAGTGGAGATACAGCTTATGACTATGCCGGGGTGCTCCTCTTTCTGGTGCTGTCCGTAACCGCAACCATTGTCTGGTCGCTGCTGGACCGTGAGCGTACGAACTATGCTCGGCTGCATCAGTGGCTACGCATTGGCGCCCGATTGATACTTGGTTTCAGTATGCTCCTGTATGGGGCGGCCAAGCTCATACCGGCCCAGATGCCGGCTCCGCAATTGGCGGCCCTCCTCGAGCCCTATGGCGACTCCTCCCCTATGCGACTGCTGTGGACCTTCATCGGGGCCTCGAAAGGCTATGAGGCTTTCTGTGGTGCTGCTGAAATGCTGGGAGGCATTCTGCTCTTTGTTCCCGGCGTCACTACACTGGGAGCGATGATCTGTTTCGGCGTCCTGACGAATGTGTTCATGCTGAACATGTGTTACGACGTGCCGGTCAAAATCAACTCCTTCCATTTATTGTTGTTGGCTGCGATCCTGATAGCACCCGATCTCAGAAGGTTGGCGAATCTATTTTTGCTCCGGCGTCCAGCCACCCTCTCAAATTACCCGCCCCTGTTTCGACGCCGCTGGCTAAACAGGAGCGCCGTCGTACTGCAATTGTGCGTCGGCTTGGCGATGGTTGTGTTAACGCTGGTTATCTCCTACCAGAATCACAAGGAATTTGCCGCCAAATCCCCCTACTACGGAGTGTGGTCCGTAGACGAGTATGGGGTCGATGGGAATCCGCGGCCCCAGTCATTTACCGATACCACGCGCTGGCGGCGCGTGATCTTTGACTACCCGCAGCGGCTGACTGTGCAATTTGTCGACGCTCCCCAGGAGAAATTCTGGCTTCAGCTGGACCCATCGAAGAAGTCGTTCACGCTAAAGCGGCTCGGAGAAGAGAATTCCAAAGCAGAATTCACGCTCCAGGACGCCGGCCAGGGTGTTCTGCTACTCGATGGACAGCTCGACGGCCACCGCATCCACGCCAAGCTACGCCGCGAGGACGAGCGAACGTTTCTGCTGACCAGCCGCGGCTTCCATTGGATTAACGAGTACCCGCAGAACCGCTAAACCGGTCAATCACCGCCAGCTTGATAGAGGGCCGCGGGGCGAACCGTGATCCGCCCTTCGCCCTCTTTCCAGGCGACCTTCTACAATTGTGGCGAGGAGGACCTATGGCGCTTCAGCCGGAAGTCAAGTCGCTACTTTCACGTCCTAACTTTGCCCACCTCTCGACCTTGATGCCCGACGGTTCACCCAACACCACGCCCGTCTGGATTGGCCTCGATGGTGACCACATCTTGATTGGTACCGGTGAGGAAAGCCTGAAGGCGCGAAACCTGCGCCGCGATCCCCGCCTCTCACTCTCTGTCGTAGACTTTCACGATCCTTATGAAGAGGTACAGATTCGTGGCCGCGTGATCGAATTTCGCGACGATGCGAAGCATCAGGTGATGGACGTCATCTCCCACAAGTACATCGGCGCCCCGTTCCCAATGCCTGGCGGCCCCGGCCGGATTGCCATCGTCATCGAAGTGGAGAAGGCGCGCTACACCAAGCTGCCCTTCCGGCACACACCGCCGGCGTCGTAGATCGAACTGGTCAGGTAGACCAGGAAGAGCATCGGCCAGGAATTTCACAGTTCACGGATATAACAAAGCGTAGAAGAAGCGCTTTGTTACTCGGCGGCTGATCACAAGCAATGTTCCCTTGCTGAACCTTCCGTGTCCCTATCCGTGCTCATCTGTGCAATCCGTGGCTTAAGGTTCTTCTTCCATGTAAGCCGCACCCTCCGCCCCGCCTCACCGAACCCGAATGTCCCCGGGGCCAAAGAATGCACTTCGGCCACAATGACACTTGCCATTAACTCTCTTTTTTTCAATAGTTTGCGCTATCACCTCAAAGTTACCTTCCTATCACCCCGCAAGTATTGATTGACGACCGGAACCAGCGCATTGTGCCACTCACGAGAGCGGAACCAGCAGGGTGGTTCAGCCGCTCTCGGTACCAGGGCCCTGGAAAAAGGAGGCCACCATGAACACGCAAGACATGCAGGGGTCATTCATAACTCTTATCTGGACGCTCATTGGGAAGGTCAAAGACGTTACCAACGCCGAGAGCGTCCCTGTTCCTCCCCGCGCCGACATGGTGGCCGACCTTCTCCTGCAACCCATGGTTTCCCGCAGCATGCATCGAGAGCTGGTCGAAGAGGCCCTCCTCAGGCCCAGAGTCTTCCGCTTCAGCAGCGTCGATAACGCGACTCCCCCCTGCTGGAACGGTAATCCCTCGAAGCTCTACTCGCGGTGAGCGAACGAGCCGCAGCTTTCAACCCGGCGACGACTCAGCTCAAGTCGTCACCACCAGCCGTGACCACAAGGAGGCCACATGAAACTCATAAATATCCAATTGAACAAGCAGGTAGAAGAAGCGGCAAGTGAATCGAAAACCCAGCCGAAAGGCGGTAAGCGCGATGTCGTTGACTACTTGAAGCACCTGGGAATGCTCTCGGTCGCGCTGGGATGCGCCATCACGGCCAACGCGGCTCCGGCGTCGGCTACGGGCCGCACAGGCAGCGACGGTGGCCGCAATCTCGCTGCCTGCGGGCGCGTCGCACTCTTCACTCGATCGCGTGCTGGCCCAGGCAGAGGCGTCCAAAGGCGGGGAGTTCGCGATCAACCTGCCCTGGTATTTCCGGTCATGGCCGGAGAGCACGTGGCGGCAATGGCCCCAGAACATTGGGAACGCCGTCAACGGGTCGCAGTTGGATCGGGCGGTGGCCCCGCAGCCGGCGATCGACAGCTTTGCCGGCTTGTTGGAGGAGGTCAGCAACGAAGGCTGATCTGAACGACCGAGTGAGCCAACGGTCCACTCGGTCATTTCTCGATGCATCCACGTCATCGCCCAAGGAGAAACCCATGAAGAAGCCACGGTTCGTTCAGTTCGTTGTTAAGGTTTCGAAGCTTTGCAATCTACGCTGCCAATACTGTTACGAATTTGCCGAGCTGGCCAAGCGAGACGCGATGACGCTGGAACAGCTCCGCACCATGTACGCGAACATCCGCGAGCATTACTCTGAGCGCGATCGCCAGGACGGCGAGCAGACGGAGGTGCGATTCATCTGGCACGGTGGGGAGCCGCTTCTGCAGTCTCCTGCGTTTTACCGCGCAACCTTTGCCGATCAGCGCACCATCTTTGGCGATGCCCATCCGGTGGGCAACGTCGTGCAGACCAACCTCACGGTCCTCGACGACGAGCGTATTGAGCTGCTGAAGAACGGCTTCGACAAGGTTGGCGTGTCGATCGATCTCTTTGGCGATCTGCGGGTCGACGCCGGCGGCAAGTCCAGCCAGAAGAAGGTGCTGAATAACCTCGATCGGCTCCGAAAAGCCGGCGTCGACTTTGGAGCGATCACCGTGCTGACCCGGGCGAACTTGCCGCACCTGCGCAAGATTTGGAATTTCTACCAGCGCTCCGGGATCCAGTTCCGCATTTTGCCACTCTTCGACGGCGCTTTCGAAAACCAGCACGAGTCGTATGACATCTCGACGCTGGAGACGCTGGAAGCCTACAAAGAATTGGTGGATTGGTGGCTCGAGAGCGAGTCGCTGGTGGGGGTCAATCCGATCATCGAACACGTCCAGTCGGTGCTCAAGCGCTTCTCGCCCGACGAGCCGCCGAAAGTCTACAGCAGACGCGCCTGGATTCCGACACTCCTCGTTAACACGAACGGCGACTGCTTCGCTTATGGCGATCCCTACGGCGACCCGGAATGGTGCTATGGAAACATCTTCCGCGAGCCGCTGAGCAATATCCTGTCGAGTCCAACCTACGAGCGGTCAGTGCGCGAGTCGGAGAAGCGCATGGCCAAGAACTGTGTCCACTGCCCTTACTTTGGTGGCTGCGACGGCTATCCCATCGCCGAGGACGTGACCAACTGCCGCGAGCACGATGCCGAAGGCGTTCGGGTCTGCGTGCTGGAACGCGGCGCCATGGTGCACATCGAGCAGCGGCTCAGAGAGCGCGGGGTGATCGGTGCTGACGACCGAGTCCATGTGGACGATGCGACAGCGCTCCGTCTCGGGATGGAAGTCGAAACCGCTTCCATAGCTGTGACGTGACGGGTGCGGCGTGAAGCCGGGTACGAGGACATTGATCTTCGGCGTGCTTTTTCCCCCACCTTGTATGCCCCGACTTCCTGCGTTAGCTCCAACACGCATTCGTCCCTCAGGCCAAAGACGTTGTAGCGCCTGCCGTGTGAGTCCCACATATTCCAAGCGAAGGGAATGTGTGTGGCGCCCGGCTACGCTATCCGTCCCCGTTGTACAGTTGCAGTATTAATGAATATATGAACTGAATCCACATGAACTCTCCCCACCCGGGCCTGTCGCAGGTGAGCAGCTGATCCAGCCGCCGGGGGGAAAGTGAAAACTCGCATCCCCGGAAGCGCCGGAGATCCTGCAGAAATGGCAGAAAAAGGTACCTCAAGAACGCGCATTTTCGGGCCAAAACCCCTCGGAAACTGGCTCGAAGTGGGCAAAAAGTGCCTTCAACTTGCTTCTAATTCCCCCCATTTGCCCTAAATCGGCAGACGGCGAAGGATTGGTCAGCGGGTCTCCTTTTCCCGCTGATGAGGTCGAAAATGGCTCGATCCGGGGCCGAGGAAAAGGGCAGAAAACGCGACTTCGAAGACGATCTTGAGGCGAAATTTGCGCAGAATAAGGCGCGTCGTAGCAGCCACAAATTCGGCACCGATAGAGGCCGGATTTTGCCTTCATGTCCAGCCTGCCTTCCCTGGCGGGACGCTGCCCCCTGCGGCGGCCTCCCTGAACAGGCCCCCCTTTTCCTCCAAATCCACAGCTTTCCACATATATGCCCTATAAACGGGCGTTGAAGCCGACGCCATTGCGGGTCTATTGTCCGAGAGTCGGGAGCCGGAAACATGGCGTTAACTTGGCAGCCGATAACCGTCCGGATGCTGCCTCAAGGGTGTAAAATAACAATATGTGGTAGTAGCCTCTTGACATCCACTATATGCAGGAGTAATGTTCGCTTCCACATGGTTGTTTCGGGGCCTTTGTCCAGTCTGCTCCTCCTGAGCGAAGGCCACCGGACGCAGAGGTGATGTCAGGGACTGGGCTTGGCTGAGCTCGCTTCCTCCCGAGTTCGGCCAGGACCATGGGACCTTGGGTGCAATTGGGTCGAGTAAGCAGTAACCGCCGGCCATGGGTAGACCGGCAAGCCGATAGCCAACGCTAAGACGTTGGCTTCTCGGTGTTCCTTTCCAAGTCAGCTAACCAACGTCGCCGGGAGCGAGTCCGCTCCCGGCGGCATTCACTCCATGTCCAGCAGCTCTACTCGGTCGATCAGCCGAGCGGGAACTGGATTGGCGCGCTGCGCAGCGCCGGTCCCGACGAGTCGCGGTGACACGGACATGGCGAAATCAGGGGGCTGTCTTCCCGGCCAGAAGACCGGCTGACGAAGCAGCCCCCGCAGCTTTGCGCGCGCATTGGGTTCTGGACGGTTGTGGAACTGAGAAATTAGTTCCGTTTGGCTGGATGTCGACACCACGCACGATCCAGTCCCGCGAGACGGGACGTAATAGCTTAGCCCAGCACGCAGCGCAGCGGAGTGCTGGGTAGGCGGTAATAAAGATTTGAGAGTCCCTTCAGGGACGACACATGCACCGAGGGCTTCAGCCCGAGCAATCCTATCGATCAGGAGTTCACATGGCCGACGTAACCACAACGACGAAAACCACGAGCGCTTCCACCACGGCAACCACGAAGAAAGCGCCCGGCCTGACCTTCAAACGCTACTTCACCACTGCCGGGGTCTCGCCCTACGACGAGCTGGAGTGGGAGCTGCGCACCGCTCAAATCACCGACGCCAAGGGCGGCGTGATCTTCGAGCAGAAGGACGTCGAGGTCCCGAAGGACTGGTCGATGACGGCGACCAATATCGTCGCCAGCAAGTATCTCCACGGCCAGATCGGCACCCCCGAGCGCGAGACCGGCGTGCGCCAGCTCGTGACGCGCGTCGCCGAAACCATCCGCGACTGGGGTATCAACGGCGGCTACTTCCGCACCGCTGACGACGCAGCCATCTTCCACGACGAGCTCGCGCATTTGCTCTTGCAGCAGAAGGCGGCATTCAATTCGCCGGTATGGTTCAACGTGGGTTGCGATCGCATCGAGCCGCATTCCGACGCTCAGAACTGGCACTGGAATGCCGCGGAGCAGAAGGTCGAGTACGGCCCCGTCGGTTACACCAAGCCGCAGTGCTCGGCCTGCTTCATCAACTCGGTGAACGACTCGCTTGACTCCATCCTGACCCTGGCCAAGACAGAAGGCATGCTCTTCAAGTGGGGATCGGGCACCGGCACCAATCTGTCGCCGCTGCGCTCCTCCACCGAGTCGCTCTCCGGCGGAGGCACCGCCTCGGGCCCGCTCAGCTTCATGAAAGGCTTCGACGCCTTCGCCGGCGTCATCAAGTCCGGAGGCAAGACGCGCCGCGCCGCCAAGATGGTCATCCTGAACGTTGACCATCCCGACATCGTCGACTTCATCGAGTGCAAGCAGAAGGAAGAAGCCAAGGCCTGGGCGCTCATCGAGCACGGCTACGACGGCTCGGGTCCCGACTCCGAGGCTTATGCTTCCGTCTTCTTCCAGAACGCCAACAATTCCGTGCGCGTGACTGACGACTTCATGTACGAAGTTGTGCGTGACGGCGAGTTCTCGACCAAGGCGGTGAAAGACGGCCGTCCGGTGCACACCTTCAAGGCGCGTGATCTGCTGCGCAAGATCTCCGACGCAACCTGGCACTGCGGCGATCCCGGCATGCAGTACGACACCACAGTCAACCGCTGGCACACCTCGAAGAACACCGCGCGCATCAATGCGTCGAACCCGTGCAGCGAGTACATGTTCCTTGACGACTCGGCCTGCAACCTGGCGTCGCTCAACCTGCTGAAGTTCGCGCCCACTGGAACCTTCGACGTGGAAGCCTATCGTCACGCCTGCGCCGTCATCATCACCGCGCAGGAAATCCTGGTCGACAATAGCGGCTACCCGACCGAAGCCATCGGCCGCAACTCGCACGACTATCGTCCTCTCGGACTGGGCTACGCCAACCTGGGGGCGCTGCTCATGGCCGCGGGCCTGCCCTACGACTCCGACGCGGGGCGCGACTACGCTGCCTGCGTCACCGCCATCATGTGCGGCGAAGCGTACCTTCAGTCGTCGAAGATCGCCGAGCTCTGCCAGCCGCTCGCACCCGCAACCGAGACCACTTCTCAGTGGTTGTCATCACGAGCCGAAGGCGAGGGATCTGCTCTTACTGACAACCGACAACCGACAACCGACAACTGTTTCCCCGGCGGCGCCTGCCCCGGCTGGTACGTCAATCGCGAGCCGTTCCTCGACGTCATCCGCATGCACCGCGCCTCGGTCAACAACATCAATAAGGCGAACGTCCCCGCTTCGCTCTACGAAGCCAGCAAGGTCACCTGGGACGAAGCCCTCAAGCACGGCGAGCGCTTCGGCTATCGCAACTCGCAGGTCACGGTGCTGGCACCCACCGGCACCATCGGCTTCATGATGGACTGCGACACCACCGGCATCGAGCCCGACCTGGCGCTGGTGAAGTACAAGAAGCTGGTCGGCGGCGGCATGATCAAGATCGTGAATAATACCGTCCCGGCGGCGCTGTTCAAGCTGGGATACTCCAGCGACCAGACCAACGCCATCGTCAGCTACATCGACGCCACCGGAACCATCGAAGGCGCGCCCGCCATCAAGGACGAGCACCTTGCCGTCTTCGACTGCTCCTTCAAGCCGTCGAAGGGCACGCGCACCATTCACTACACCGGACACCTGCGCATGATGGCCGCCACCCAGCCGTTCATCTCGGGAGCGATCTCGAAGACCATCAACATGCCGGAGAACGCCACCGTCGAAGAAATTTCCGAAGCCTACATCCAGGCCTGGAAGCTGGGCCTGAAGGCGGTCGCCATCTATCGCGACGGATCGAAGAAGGCGCAGCCGCTCAGCTCCATGGGCTCGGCCACTGCGAAGTCAACAAAATCTGAGGGTGCCCCATCCAAGCCATCAGTTGGCTTGGGTGGGAGTGAAGGTGTCGGCACAACCAGTGAACCCATCGACGAACAGGCCGCTCCTCCAGTGGCCAACCGTCATCGTCTGCCCGACGAGCGCCTCTCCATCACGCACAAGTTCAACGTGGGCGGACACGAGGGCTATCTCACCGTGGGCCTCTACAAGGACGGCATGCCCGGCGAGATCTTCATCACCATGGCCAAGGAAGGCTCGACCGTCAGCGGCCTGATGGACAGCTTCGCCTGCGCCGTCTCCATCGGCTTGCAGCACGGCGTGCCGCTCAAGCTGCTGTGCGAGAAGTTCGCCCACACCCGCTTCGAGCCCAGCGGCTGGAGCCGCAATCCCGACATCGGCTACGCCAAGTCGATCATGGATTACATCTTCCGCTGGCTGCAGCTGCGCTTCCTCACCGGACAGCAGCAGGCGCTCTTCGACGGCCTGCGCCCCAAGTACTTCGGAGCCCCGCCCGTCGGCGCTCCGGAGGAGGGTGGCTTCGGCGACGCCGAACATGATTTGTCATCACCTTCTTCAGGTTTGTCATCACGAGGCGAAGCCGAGGGATCTGCTTTTGGTGACGTCGGGCAGGGATCTCTTCCCGGCATGGGCGCCAAGACCTACAAGCACGCCGCTGACGCACTCAAGGAACTCATTGATCTCGGTGATGCGCCGACGTGCCCGGTCTGTGGAGGAATCATGACGCGGAATGGCAGTTGTTACCGCTGCAACGAATGTGGAAGCACCAGCGGTTGCAGTTAGGTGGTAGAGCGGGGCTTCAACCCCGCGTCCACGCGCTCTTTATGATTTGTCATCCCGAGCCGCAGGCGAGGGATCTGCTCTTTGCTAACGGCTAATAGCTAGGAGCTAACAGCCGGTTTTGTAAGACGTACCGCGAAGGGGGACACGGCACGCCGTGTTCCCCCTTCATGTATTTCGGAGAAAAGTGATGACGAACACTGAATACGCCCGTGAGACACATGCTAAGAATGCCTCCGTCGAGCGCCTGTTTTCACACACGGTTGGCATAGCAAACCGGGCACTTGCGTGTCGCGGAAAGGACCCATCATCGGGCTTGCCCGCCTTCGAACACGAAGCTCCAGGGACCGGGGTCGCTGTACGATGGGGGGACCACCGGTTCATTCTTACCGCTAAACATGTGCTCGATAACGCGGAACCTAAGGACCTGAGTTTTTTCGCCCGTCCATCCGGCGCTCTTATTCATGCGTCGCAAGTTGATATGCGAGACGCACTAAACGCGGTACCACTCAAGGACAATGGTGCTGCAATTCATCGTTGTCCTTGGGAGGATATCGCGATCATGACAATGACAACCGACGCCCTTGGCACTTATGCCGAGTTTGCCGATGTTGCAAACTCATGGGTCGATCCGGACGAAGGTGAGATTGTAGTCGGAGTAGGTTTTCCCGTTTCAAATGCTACTGTCTTTGGCAGACGTGTAGGACAGCAATTAGAGAAATCCCTATTGTTGTCGCCAATTGTATTCTCAGGAGAAGTGCTGCCCACCGCAGGTGGGGAAACTTTCAAGGACTACCAACCCGATCGCCACTATCTCTTTCCGTATGAGTCTGGCGCTGAGGGGAAGCATCCGAGAGGAATCAGTGGTGCTGCCTTATGGGTGCCCTCGCCTGGAAACCAGCTAGTCTGGGTCGCGCGTTTTCAATTTGCCGGGATATGCACATCATGCTATCGCAACGGCACCATTGAGCAAGTCGTCAAGGCATCAGTTGTTCGGGGCTTCCTAAGGGAGGTGTTCGGTGATCCAGATCAACAGCGAGCCTAGACACGGCCGGACTCGATAACCTTGTCAGGGCTGCCGTACGTATCAACAAGCTCCTGCACCTGCTGTCTAGTGGTTGCCGCCATTGTGATGTTGCCTTCAGCAATTGCCAGCCAAGCTTGGGCATATTGTGCCTCAGCCTGTTCTGCAAGTCGCAAAAGCGTTCGAACATCTTGGGTGCTGTTCATCGCAAGTCGGAGCCGTTCCTTGAGATACGGCGTGCGTTCCTGACTGAGCGCCGCATCCAAATCGGCAATCCGCGTCTTTTCCCCATCGGCGTTAGCCTGTATTTGCGCGGCGCGCATCATGTTGTACATACCAGTGATTATACTCGCACCACTGATCATGACTGGAGAGTGCGAATTAGGGAATGAGACGACCAGAGGGGTGACCCACCCTTTTTCCGTTTGAATCTCCAATCCAGTGGGTGCCCCATCCTTTCCCTTCATTTGGGAAAGGGTGGGAGTCAATAACGTCCACCCAACCGGGCTGTTGAAATCAACTCCTTCATCAGACCGATTAACTCACGGAGACGAATCGACAAACCCATGAGCAGTCGGCTGGGTGCCCTACTCATTCCTAACGTTGGAATGAGTGGGAATCAATTGCGGTAACGACCGGCAGGCCCAATTAGCCATTCTTCCCCCGTAGATTCGCAAACCGCAAGTGTAGTTTGGCTCATGTTTAATCAGGTACTATATCTGCAGTCGCCTTTTGCACCTGCGGCATCGATTTCTGGGACGTCAGATACCACAGCAATAGGTAGGCTGCGGATACAAGGAAAAAAGGGGTCAGCGCTATTGCGTCGGAGAGTCTAACACCTGTCAGTGACAGACGAGTTCGCCTAAAGAGATAGTCTGGGATACAAAGCATAGAATACAACCAGACCACGCCCCACGTTTGCAATAGGGCGCGCCTCGGAATACGCTGTGGCTCACGCATGAAGAGGAGTGCGAAGAATAGGAACCATGCGATAGCAGCCATCTCCATCGAAGAGAAGAGAAGGTGCCAAACCCCAGCCATCGACAGATGACCAACAGATAACTTGATGAATCCGGTGTAAGGATCTTTCAACCAGAGCATATGCTCAAATAGCATGACTCCGGTGGAAAATACTACGCTTGCCACACCCGCAACAATCAAGAGTTTCTTCAGGTCGTTACTCAGGTTGTGAAGATTGGGGGCGACCAGCATCCACGCTCTGCCATTAAAGATAGGCAAGAGGATACTATCGCCCAGAAAAACTGAAGGAATTAGCATAAGGGGTACGGATACTGCCGAGCTAAGTCGAAAGGACTTAGTCTGAATACTCAAAACGAGAAGTGGTAAGAAGCCGAAGCAAAAGGTGCCGAGGAAAACAAGCAGACCTTGCCCCGGAACCCACGACGGATCTTCATACGACTTAGGGCCATCGGTCACTATCGAATCCAAGCGAGGTCTCTCCCTGATCGCCAACAGAAACCAGTCATAGACGTGATAGATGGAAAAGAATAAAACCCCCGAAAACCACAGCCAGAAATATCCTGGCGCAAAGTTCCAACATACGTATGACAAGAGGCCGATTAGCCCTAGGAAAACCGAAAGCGACCATACCCCAACTAGAATGTTAGGTCCGATAAACGGCAGTGCGAATTGGAACTTCGGGGAAAAGATTCTGGGCGCTATTTGTGAATCCCATAGTAAGAGACATTCGCTATTGACGTGCTGATTTATCTTATTCTCAACGGCAGCGGACCTCGCGGAATGAGCATGGATCAAATAGAGGCTTTCCATTAGGTTTGAAATCTGATAAAAGGCTACCAATACTACTATCGTTAGAACTATTGCGCAAATGCCAGATGGGATGTTGGAAATCTTCGCACTGAATGTACCAGCGCTGACCGATCCGCTTATAATCCCCAATACGAGGGTTGCTGCCAAGCTAACGTATGCGTTAAGAATTTGCTCTTGTTTGTCATACCGCTGCTTCTGCGCGATGATCTCATTTCGCCGCTGATCGTATTCCTCTAATAGGACTTTGAGAATCGAATCTTCTTTGTTTGTGCTCTCGGTCATTCCAGAAAAAGTCTACAACTAAAAATCCTATTTTCAAGCTTTTTCTGGACGGGTGGGCACGGGTGGCCAGCCCTACGACTTTTTTTCTCTTTCGGGTGCCCCATTCTAGCGGAAGCCGACCGGCAGGGCGGCTGAGCCAGGGTGCGGGTGTTGACTTCCGTCTCTGCCCCGAGGTTCGTCAGGGGTACGGAAAGGCTGCCCCGAGAATGAATTCGGCGGAGCAGATTTCCGGCCGGAAATCTGCTCCGCCACTTCAAATAGCCGCCTGGTCGGCCCGGCTGAAGCCAGGCCCTGATACAAAGCTCAATCAGCCATCGGTTCGATAGGACCGACTCTTCAACCACAATTCCAGCCCGTGCGGCAGCACTGGGACATCGCCACGCAAATGAGACCCGAGCCGGTTTCAACCGGCGACACTGTTGTTCTGTGCCGCCCCTGAAGGGGCCCGGATCTTTACGACGCCCGATTCCCAACGCTTCCGCGTTGGGCTCGAATTGTCCATCAAAGTGGAAGCCCACGCATTCATGCGTGGGAATAATGCTGCCCCAAGAATGATTTCATCGGCGGGTGGGCCCACCCTGTCCGCGTCAAGAAGAATCCCAAGGAGGGTGCCCCATTCCGGCTTTTTTTGCCGGGGTGGGGGTTTTCGTCTGTGAGCCAACGAACGTCCATCATCAAAGACCCACCCGGGCAAAACCAGCCCGAGTGGGGCACCCACTTCAGAGGAACTCCTCGACATTCACTAACGTGTCGCTCCCGCCAGCGAGCAATTGTGCTCAGACTCAGCGATGCCGGAAGTCATACCATCAGGGTGTGACCAATGAAATCGAGGAGAATCGAATGAAATCCAAGAAACTACTTGTTGCCGTCCTGGGCGCGTTCGTTGTGCTCGTTCTATCGCTGCCGCTAATGGCACAGAGCACTACGCAATCCACCAGTACGACGACCAATCAGACTCCGGCTCAGACCGAGAGCACAACCACCACGACTTCGTCCGATCAGGCCAATCCGCCGCAGGCCCAGACCACCGAGACCACCGAAGTAGCGGTTACGCCGGCAGACCCGCAGGTGAAGCAGACTGATACGACGACCACTACAACTACGCCTCAGCCCCAGGTGAAGCAGACCGATACCACAACTACCACAATCGCGCCGCCGCCGGAAGTGAAGAAAGACACCACAAGCACGACCACAATCACCCCCCAGCGGTAATAATTGCGGGTGAGAGGCCTTAATGTCCCCTGGCAGGTATTAACCGATACTCTTCCAAGAGCGTACCACTCAAGCGTCTATCACTTGAGTGGCAATTTTTTTGCAGTTGGCGCTTCCCTGCCCAAAGCAAAATTACTTCGACTCCAGCCGACAATTCCTGGATAATGCCTGTGGAGCGAGTATAATTAAAGCAGAGGAAGCCCTTCCTCTCATTCAGACCCCCTGAACTAGGTCAGCCGTTCTGGAGTTTTCTCCTCTTAGTTTGTGCATCCCGGGAGTTGCAATGTCCAATCCTAAAGTCCAGAATACGCAGAATCCTCCTGCTTCTAAACATTCAGAACCTTACAAGACAGACCCAGTCCGCATCTCGCAAGACCAGATACGAACCCGCGCCTACCAGATCTACGAGTCCGGCAACAGAAACGGCAACAATCCGGAAGCGGATTGGAGCCAGGCCGAGACCGAGCTGATGGAACTTCTGCACGCCAAATAGTCTGGCCCGGCGGGGTAGACCGGGTAAGCGCTCGATTAAACAATACACCTGAGTTTGCCCCATTCAGCCTTCCTCTGGTTGAGTGGGGATTTTGTTTTTCTGGTTCCCTGGACTACTGAAATTGATTTAGGCTGGGCCGGAGTGGGGTAGTTCGGGTGAGCAGTAATTCGCTTGCCAGCCGGGTCCGTTCTTTACACAGGCGCTCGAAGCGCTGGCCGCTGGCGAAGTCTAACGCTTTCGATCTTGCGGACAGGAGAAAGAGCTCACTCTCGATCGCTCGCAGCTGCTCCCAAACCTTGATCCGTCGCTTCTCCCCATCGGATAACTGCATTACAACCTTCACAGCCTGGCGGCTGGTCTTAGTACACGGGAAGGCAGCGCGAGCCACCTTCCCATTCTAACTGGTATAAAGTCCTACACGGCTACGGCGTGATGCAAGGTCGACATGACCGTCTCGAACGTCTGCACGCGCGGCGTTCCGTCGATCACCTTACCCAGGGTCTTCAGGACTTCCGGGTAGTTGTTGGTGTTGTAATCGTCGGCATTGTGCTTGCTCTCCCAGAAACTGACGGTAACCGCATCCTGCGAGTTGGGGTTGCTCAGGGTGAATGCGTCCTTGAAGCCCTTCTGCTTGCGCAGCAAAGGCAGAACCTGAGTTTCAAATGTCTTGGTGTAGTCAGACTGCATATTCGACTTCAGACGGAAAGAGACATTGCGTGCGTACATATTCAACCTCCTAAAGGTTGTGTCGCATAAGATAAGGAAGACTTCAGATGGGCTGACTTATGTTCAGGGAACCTGAAAGAGGAGAGGGTGGAAACCACCTCACTTATTACCCTACAGGATAGATCGCGAAGTGTCAAATTGAGAGTCGGCAGGTGCCTCGGGTGGCCTACCCTTTTTGGTGGATCACCGACAAATGTGGGTGCCCCATCCTTTCCCATCAGTTGGGAAAGGGTGGGAGTCGATAACGTCCACTCGACCGGTTTCCAAAAGAGAACTCCAAACCCATCGTGGACTTACGGAAGAGAATCGGTGACGGGAACTCCTTCACCCCACGTCCGAGTGAGATCACATAAGTGAGTCGGGGTTACCCGAACTCCTTTCACCCCCCTCAGGTTCCTGAAAACACAACGGTCAGTGTCGTACATCACCGAAATAAACCGTTTTCGGTTCGTACACTCGACCTGACCATGCCTTCCCGACTGGAGCGCCGTTACGGTACACAACGGTCGCACTTCATCACCTGCAGTTGTTACCGGCGCATGCCGCTGCTTGGTGACGACCGCATCAAGGAGACATTCCTCGCAGTGCTCGAAGACACTCGGCAGAAATACGGATTTTGTGCCTTTGGCTACGTGATCATGCCGGAGCACTTCCACCTGCTTATAGGAGAGCCAGAAACTGGCGATCCGGGCATGGTGATGCAGGTCTTGAAACAGCGGGTGAGTCACAGGGCGTTGAAGATTGTTCACCCCACCCAAGTCACGACAATGATCCGGTCATCCGGACATCTTTACCCCACCCTTTCCCAAACGATGGGAAAGGATGGGGCACCCAAGTTCTGGCAGACACGATTCTACGACTTCAATGTCTGGAGTCATGCCAAGAAGGTCGAGAAACTAAAGTACATGCACCGCAATCCTGTAAAGCGCGGCCTGGTGGCCCGACCCGAAGACTGGCCTTGGAGCAGCTTCCGTCACTATGCCTTGGGGGAAATCGGTCCTGTCGAAATTGAGTCGGAGTGGACAGGCCTTAGGCGGGAAAGAGAAGTCCACGTTCTGCGGCTTCCTACTAAGTAACTCTAGATTCCCCACCCTTTTCCAACCCCAGGAAAAGAATGGGGCACCCGCCCTCGAATTGTCCATCAAAGTGGAAGCCCACGCATTGATGCGTGGAAATAACGCTGCCCCGGGCCCGGTAACTAGAGCGTTCTCGCCGTGTAAATCAGATACACGGCTAGTATCGTTCCGAAGAGCGCGGCAATTATGCCAAGAACGGTAACGATGGCGTTCGCCGGCCGAAATTCATCGGCGTCCAGCCGGTTCATGGTTGCCCGGTAGCGAACCACCGATACCAGCGCCATAAATATGCCCATGGCCATGAAACCTACCCCGATCGCCAAAGACGTCCCGCTCTCATGCTCGGCATTGCTTTGCATGCGCAGGAATTCGCGCAGAGTGATGCCGAACCTGGCGACGACGAAGCCGAACACGATAATGCTGATGCTGGTGCGAATCCAGGCCAGAAAAGTGCGCTCGTTGGCGAGATGATCGCTGGCTTTACCGACCTTCGTTCGGAGATTTGGAGCTGTCATACGGGCTGAACCCGGGCAACGGCTTACCAGAAGCCCTCATGGTAGCAAAGATCCCAAAAGTGGAACCGCCTACGACCTTCGTAACCTCGACACCGCTTTTTCCTCGTGCAGATCGGTTCAGCAACTCATGGACTCTCCGTGAGGACATTGAAATAGTGTCTCAGCGGAGCTTAGAGCTTAATCCCCTAAGTTCTTTGATATGAAGATTTTGCCTGTAAGTGCCGCGCGCTCAAGATTTTGCGGGGATTCTTTTAGGACAGCTCAATGGAATCAAGATTTTACGAGCCCGGTTGGGGAGGGGTAAGAGCTGCCGAGCGGAGCACAACTGCCAATAAACACCAGCTCGCTCCACAAGCTTAGGTAGAATAGGCCACCATGCCATTGGAAGGGGATAGAAGAATGGAATCCGCCTCGCCTCCGAGCGCCGCGCAACTGGTCGGCACGTGGCAACTGGTTCGGTGGAAGACACTATTGCTGGACGGGCTCAGCCGGTGCTTCCGTATGGAGCTCATCCGGCCGGCTTCCTCATGTATCAGCCTGACGGCCACATGTGTGCCACGCTGACTGACGGAGAACGGCCGCCATGGAAAGATGCAGCCAATCCGACCGATGCGGAGAAGATCGCTTATTACGACACCTTCGTTGCCTACTGTGGAACCTTCAAAGTTGATTCTGAAAAGTCAGTCGTGAGCCACTATCCAACCGTCGCCTGGTGGCCTGGCTTCGTGGGAACGATCCAGGCGCGTCCGTTTCGTCTGGAAGGCGACAGGCTGATCATTACGGTCACCGAGCAGCTTGGGGATCCACGAATGGAGAAACGAGTCCTGGTGTGGCAGCGCGTGAAGCCAAGAGCCCAATGAAGGCGCACTCCTTCAGTCTAGGAGTGCTTACGCCGATACGGCGGGCGCCGGGTCAATCGGCAGTAGAAGGCTGCGGCCCAGCACGCCTGTCATCTGGTCCTGTGCGGTCAAGGCCAGATTGCGGCTCAGGCCGGGGAGCAAACGAATATAGTCGGCGAAATCCCAAGCCAGGTCGCGTGCAGTTCGAACGTTCCATATCGCCAACAGCCGCCCGATCTTTCCCGTGTCCTGGGCCGCTACACCAAGAACGCCAGTGGCCAGAAAGGTGAGAGCGTCGGGGAGCACAGCCTCCAGAATTCCATTCACCTGCTCATAATCACTGTGCTCGGGGCCGCCTTTGACCGGGACAACGTTAAGGTCGGTGTCGGTTTGCAGTAAGGCCTGTGCCAGATCGTGATTGATATGCGCGTTCATTCCAGCCAGGGCAAACTGGATGCGATCGATACTCGCTGTAAAGCGCGACTCCAGCAGCACCTTCCAGGAACCCGGCACAGTGCCGCCACCCTGCAGCCAGCCGGTAAGCGCCCTGAAGTACCACCCGGCGAAGACCACATCCAGGTGCGTCAGCCACGCGGGGTCCTGCCATGCGACGGCGGAAGGCTGGTTGTCGACCTCTTGCGTGACCTGCAGGTAAAGCAGGTTGAACCATTTCAGGCCGTCGTTTTCCGGCAGTATCTGGTCGATGGCTTGCATAACGGCGATCACGTCGGCAATGGCGGCGACCTGGCTGCCGAGCAGGACTTGCAGAACAGCTTGATCAGACGAAGCAGGAGAAGTGCTCATGGACTCGCCTCAGAGGTCGTGTCGTGAAACGCAGACCCATAGAAATATATACGAGCGGGACGCGGAATCGACTAAAACGGCTTTCGGCTAGCCCGCTGTTCCAAGGAGCGGCCGGCTTGTCCTATTCTGGCTTTCGGGCCGAGGCAGGAGTCTCCGAAAGCTGCCGGATCAACTCTGAGTGTTGCGAATAGAGCGCAGCGTCCAGCGTCTTGGCCGAGTCGAAATCGGCGAAGTCGAAGCCCGGCGACATGGTGGTCCCCATGAGGGCGAACCGTCCACCTGGTTTCAGCCGGGATCCCTGCCAGACTCCTCCCGGCGCGATGTGCTGCAGCTTCATGGTTCGGAAGTCCGGCCCGAGCGCGACGACTTCGCTTGATCCGTCGGGGTAAAGCTGCAGCAACTCGACGGGATCGCCCAGGTAGAAGTGATAAATCTCATCGCCGGGCAAGCGGTGCAGGGCAGACCAGGAATCCGGCGTCAGGAGATAGAAGATTGCAGTGGAGTAAGATCGGGCCCCCTAATATCCCTGCGGTAGTTCGCTCCGGGGGATCACATTCGCCGAGCGATACATCTCCTTGAACCAGCCTCCTTCGCCGGGCAATGGTGCGAGGGAAAAGTGACGGATGATTTCGTCCAGCAATGAATCTTGACTCATGCGAGCTCGACCTCCATTCTGCGCTTGATGTGAGATTGCAGCTCCGAGGTGACTTCCCAGAGCGTCCGCTGGAATCACTGCCGATGAAGCCTGCTCTTGTGTATCCGCGCGGAGGCCCTACTTGAGGTCCGTGAGGTGTTCGGCGAGGTGTGCCAGCAGCGTGACGGGGAAGCGGATCTGGCGGTCCATGTCGTCGGCTTCATAGATGGTGACGCTGTCACCCTCTTTCACAATCTCAAGGACAGGGATTCCGTCGGCGTCGCTGACTGTTCTTAGTTCCCGATGCATCAGTGCTCTCCTCGGTGTCGGTGACTGCAGAGTATATTGCCGCGAAAGCAGGTGCGCGCGCAAACGAGAAGCGTTGCCCTCGATCAAGACTCCGCTTGTACCCAGTCTTTACGAGCCGCCCGACGAGATGCTGTTCACCGCAGCCAGCGCCTTTTGTGCCACCGATTGCGGCAGCGGCACGTAGCCGAGTTCTCCGGCGTAACGCTGGCCGTCTTGCAGCGACCACTGGAACAGGCCCTTCAGCGCATCGGCGGTCTTCGCGTCTGGATAGGATCTGCGCAGCAGCACCCATGAGAACGTTGCGATGGGATAAGAGTCCGGACCGCTGGGATCGGGAACGAAGAGCCGCAGGTTCTCGGGCATCTCGGCATTGGCCAGGGCGGCGGAGCAGCTTTGCTCGGAGGCCTTCACGTACTTGCCGTCCTTGTTCTCCAGGGTGGCATAGTCGAGGCCCAGGCGGCGGGCAAACCCATACTCCATGTAGCCGATGGAGCCGATGGACTTCTCGACCAGACCGGCAACGCCCTCGTTGCCCTTGGCACGCATCGCATTGCCCGGCCAGTTGATGAGCGTGCCGGGACCGTACTTCGCACGCCACTGATCGCTGATGGCGTCAAGATTGCGAGTGAAGGCGTAGGTAGTGCCGCTGCCTTCCTGGCGCACAGCAGTCACGATGGTCAGGTTGGGCAACTTCACTCCAGGGTTGGCAGCCGCGATGATGGGATCGTTCCAGTTGGTGATCTCTCCCAGGAAAATACCGACGTAGGCTTTGCGCGACAACCTCAGTTCAGCATTGAGACCGGGAACGTTGTAGGCCAGCACCACGCATCCAGCGGTAACGGGCACCATCAGCACGTCGCTGTTGGCCTGGGCGATCTGGCTGTCGTTCATGGCAGCATCGCTGGCGCCGAAGTCGACCCGGTCTTTCTCGTCAACGTTGTTGCCGATGAAGCGCTGGATCCCCTCACCGCTGCCGACGGCCGCGTACTTGATGTAAGTATCGGGATGCGCTTGGCGGTAGAGCATAAACCAGCGATTGAATATGGGCGCGTCAAAGGTCGACCCTGCCCCCTTCAGGAGTTGAGCCCCGGCTGGCACCTGAGCTTCGGGCTCGCCGGCGGAGGCTTCGACCTTCGGCGGTGTAGAGCTTTTGCAGCCGACAAGCAGCAGCAGGGCCAAGACTGGAGCAACCGCAGCAGCAAGACGAATTTTATTCGACGCGATCATGCCTATCTCGCTCAGGGGCTAAAGCCCTCATCATTTTTCGGGCGTGTGCGGCACGACTAAAAGTCGTGCCCGGATACAAAGCAAGCAAATCCGAGTTTTTCAGCGGCCTGTACAGTCGTGCCGAACAGGCGTAACTCTGATTCCAGTGCCCCTCAGCCCGCCTAGCTGAATTCGCCGCGGATGTATTCCTTGGTGTGTGCTTCCTTCGGATCTTCAAAAATCTGCTTGGAGTCGCCGAACTCCACGAGGTAGCCGGTGCGTCCGCCCTGCGAGGTATCGACGTAGAGGAAACCGGTCTTGTCGGCGACACGCTGCGCCTGCTGCAAATTGTGGGTGACGATGGCGATGGTATAGCGCTCTTTGAGCTCCAGCATCAGCTCTTCGATCCTGCGGGTGGCGATGGGGTCGAGCGCCGAGCAGGGCTCGTCCATCAGCAGCACTTCGGGATCCGTGGCGATGGCGCGCGCGATGCATAGCCGCTGCTGCTGTCCGCCGGAGAGCGACAGGCCGCTATTGTGAAGCTTGTCTTTTACCTCGTCCCAGATGGCGGCGCGCTTCAGGGCCTGTTCGACCTTCTCCGTCTTGTTGCCTTTGAAGTTGTTGATCCGCAGGCCGAAGGCGACGTTGTTGAAGATGCTGGTGGCAAAGGGGTTGGGCTGCTGAAACACCATGCCGATATAACGCCGCACGGCAACGGGATCGATGGCCGGATCGTAGATGTCCTTGCCGCGGTACTTCACGTGGCCCTTAAAGCGGAAGCCGCGCACCAGATCATTCATGCGATTCAGGCAGCGCAATACGGTGCTCTTGCCGCATCCCGAAGGTCCGATGAAGGCCGTGATAGCGTTCTTCTTGATGGGGATCGCGGTGTCGCGTACCGCTTTGAACGTGCCGTAATAAAGCTCCTGGATCTGGCAGTCCATCACGACGTCATCGCCGGCGTGAGGGGCCATCATGGCAGGCGGAGGAACATTCGCCTTTGCACCTGGATTGGGAACTGCACCACTAGACATATCGGGTTACCGTCCTTATTGCTGAACCTGCTGTCGTGAGAAACTCTGTCCAATTAAATTAATGACCAAAACCATGGCCACAAGAATGAGCGCGGCTGCCCAGGCCAGCTCCACCTGGTTCTTAAAGGGCATGCCGGAGAAGTTGTAGATCAGCACTGCCAGCGAGGCGGTGGGTTGCATCAGATTGAGATGGCCTCCGCTGGTAATCCAGTAGTTGCTGAACAAAGCAGTGAAGAGAAGCGGGGCGGTTTCGCCGGCGGCGCGCGCGATGGCCAGCATGACTCCCGTCAGAATGCCCGGGCCCGCGGTCGGCAGCAGCACCAACCAAGCAGTTTGAGCTCCCGTCGCTCCCAAACCGATAGAAGCTTCTTTCATCTTGGCCGGGACCATGGCGATGGCGCTCTCCGAGGTGAGGATGATGGTCGGCAGCATGAGAATCGAAAGAGCAATCGCGCCCGCGATGGCGGAGTAGCCTCCTGTCGCCAGGACAATGGCTCCATAGGCGAACACGCCGGCAAGAATGGAAGGGAATCCGGTGAGTACTTTCGCGGAGAAGCGAACTCCGCCGGCCAGCTTGCTGTTACTGGGAGCCTGGGCCAGAAACAGGCCGGTCAGCACGCCCAGCGGCACGGTGATGAGCGTCGCTATTCCCACCATGATCAGTGTGCCGATAATGGCGTTGCCAAAGCCGCCGCCCTGCTCCAGAGGGGCGGGAGGCAGTTGCGTGAAGAGTGCGGTGCTGAGCTTCTTACCGCCGCGCCAAATGAGCATCCACAGCACGGCAAAGAGGGGAATCAGCGCCAGCAGCGTCATGCCAGCGACAATCCACGTCAGAATGATGCTGAAAGCGGTGCGCGGCCGGTAAACCGACCTCTCCAGCTCGTCGAAGTCGACGCCCGCGAAGGGGTCTTGCTCGGCTTGCGCCTCTACCTTGTGAATAAAGCGGACGCCGCTGTCCTCCGTAACTGGGGACGGCTTTGGTTCTATGTCGCTCATTTCGCCTCCGCCTTCGAGGCCGCGCGCTCCAGCACTACCGCCCCGAACATATTGACCACGAGGGTTATCGCCAACAGCACCAGGGCGGCGTACATCAGCACCGGGATTTCTTTAGCGCCCGCCTCCGGGAAGTTATTGGCCAAGAGCGCCGCCAGCGTATCGGCCGGCGAGAACAACGACACTGTCAGCCGGTTGGCGTTGCCGACGAGCATGGCGAGCGCCATCGTCTCGCCCAGCGCGCGTCCGAAGGCGAGAACGATGCCGCCGAAAATTCCGCGCGAGGCGGTGGGCAAAAGCACGCCGAGAATGGTCTCCCACCTTGTGGCACCCAGGCCGTAGGCCGCCATGCGGAGCTTGGGCGGAACCGAGACCAGTGCATCGCGGCTGATGGCCGTGATGGTAGGGAGGATCATGATCGAGAGAACGAACACGGCGGGGAAGATTCCCGGTCCGCTCAAGTCAGTCGAGAACAGCGGAAACCAGCCAAACTGGTCGTGCAGCCAGTTGCAGTAGGGCCGGATCAGCGGGATGACAACGAACAGCCCCCACAATCCATAGACCACGCTGGGGACGGCTGCCAACAACTCGATCATGTTCTTCAGCACGGCTTCCATCCGCTCCGGGAGCTTTCCCCAAAACGGATGGAAGTGAACGTTGAACATCTTGAGAAACTTGAAAACCGCTTCTCCCAGATACCCCTCACTGAGGAACAACGCGGCCGCGACCCCGAACAGAGTCCCAAAGAAGAGGGCCAACAGCGAGGTGTAGAGCGTACCCCAAATTTCAGGCAGTATCCCAAACACGCCCTTGTTCGGGTCCCAGGTGCGCCCCCACAGAAAACTAAGGCCGTAGTCGCGAAAGGCAGACACGGCCTTGGCGCCGATTTCAACCACCAACAGCACGATCAAAACGATGGTGAACGCAGCAAAGATGTAGCAGAGCCGCCGGAAGAACCGGTCGAACATGCGCTGGCCAGCCGTGGGCGGCTGCCAAATCGCCTGCGGATTCCAGCGATGAGCTTCCGCCTGCGCGTCCAAGCGAGTTTGGTTCGGAATCGATGCCACGTTTTCCTCGGATCTACTAAAGGCTACCTGCCAAAGCTATAGTCCCTTCACGGCTTCTTGCGCTTTACTCACCACGGACTCCGGCAATGGCACGTATCCCAGAGCCTCGGCCTCTTTCTGCCCGTCGGTAAGCCCGTAGTTCGCAATGGACTGAATAGCCTCGAGTTTGTCCTTGTTATCGTATTGCTTGTAGAACAACATCCAAGTGAATGTGACGATGGGATAAGCGTCCGCGCCATCTGGATCCGAGACCCAGACGATCAGGTCGGGCGGCAGCTGAGCCGAGGCCAAGGCGGCCTTCGCCGTAGCAGTGCTGGCAGCGACGAAATTGCCAGCCTTGTTCTGCAGCTGCGCCATAGGCATGTCCTGACTGTGGGCGTAACCATACTCGACATAGCCGATGGAGCCGGGAGTGGTTTTAAGGCTGGCCGTCACGCCCTCGTTGCCCTTCGACTTGGTGCCTACGGGCCAGTTGGGCGCCTGATCGACACCTACGGTTTTCGCGAACTCAGGGCTGATGGCGCTCAGGTGTTTGCTGAAGACATAAGTTGTACCGCTGCCGTCAGCGCGAACCACAACGTTGATCGGCGAATCGGGTAGCTTGGCCCCGGGATTGTCCTTGGCAATCAGGGGATCGTTCCATTTCTTGACCTTGCCAAGAAAGATGCCGGAGTAGGCCTCGCGGGAAAGCTTCAGACTAGGAACGTCGGGCAGATTGTAGGCCAGAACAATGGCTCCCGCAGTCATCGGCACGCACTGGGCCCCAGCGCTGACCTTGGCCATCTCGTCGGGTGTCATGGCCCGGTCGCTGGCGGCGAAGTCAACCGTCTTGTCGATGAAGTTCTTCACACCAGTTCCACTGCCAACGGACTGATAGTCCACCTGCAGGTTGGGATGGGCTGCTCCGTAGTCCTTGAACCACTTGAGATAGAGCGGGGCCGGGAAGCTGGCTCCCGCGCCCTGTAGCTTGACGGTGTTTTCCTTGCTTCCGCTGCTGCACGCGGTGAGGAAGGCAAGCGAAAGGAAAAGAATAGCTGCGATGACGAATCGAATTGCTTTCATTTCGAGGATCCTCAGTTCGCCCCTGCGGTTGCCGAAAAAGAATATTGGGCCACCGCTCTCCGGGATCGAGAGATGTAGAGTGTGGTTACGAACGCGCTCCAAAATCTAGGCGATGCGTGTCTATGCCAGATTTCAAAATGGTGAATTTTCTGTTAAAACAATACGACTGGCCTCGCGTTGGAGCGTGTATTTACTTGATTTCAAGAGCGTTACGAAGTCAAATGCGTGCAGATGATCTCCGCCGCCTCACCCCTTGAAGCTGTCGCTCCCGGTGCGGGGAAGTTTGAGCGCCTGGATACCTATTTCTTGTTCCCGTTTGCCTTGGACAAGGAGGCGATTCGAGCGGACCATCCGCAGGCGTGGCCACGCGGAACTCGTTGGATTGACGGGCTCGATCGCTGGATCGCAGGCGAGGGTAAGGACCCTTGGCACCGAGTCCCCACCTTCATCGGCACATGGAAGCGCGCCACGTTTACGAACTTTGCACTCTACGTCTCCTGCCTATTCTGATCTGCTTTTCTTTAACTCCATCGTGCGCCACGTCTTCTTCGACACCAACATTGGACGCCAACCCGATGAGCAGGAGAACCAGCTCCGCTGCTACACCATCGAGCTTGATGCTTCGACCGCCTTCTGGTTGGAAGGCGCGGACGCGGTCGGCGGAAGCGGCAAGGCGCAGATCCAGGACTTGCGACTCTTCCTTTCGGCCCAAGGCATCGGCATCCTGTCGATAGGAGTGTCGATGTCCGGTATGGATGCGGCCTCCGGGCTTTGGATCAATCGCCGGCTGCGCAAGTTGTATCCCGCGGATGCGGACGGCGTGCGCCAGGGAAGAACTCCCAACTATGTCGCTCTGCGCAGGGAAAGCAGCGCGGGGAGCGAGACGATTTGCGAAGAGCGATTCGAAGGTCAATCCATGATCGGCTTCTATCCGCCACTCCCGAACACCATCAAGGATCTCCTCTATTTCGCGGACTATGCGCTGGAAGAGTACGAACCGATCTGCGATGAGAACATGCTGGTCTACTCCTTTGGCCATCTCGCTGGAAGCAACGGCCCTTCGTCCCTGGAAGACGTGGTCGACGACTTTCTTCACCTGCGGCACAAACACTCGGAAGCGGTGCGCTATGAATCCTCGGCCGACACCGCCCTGTTTGGTTTCACCGGACATAGCTGCTCGGTGTTGCAGCTCGGATCAGAAGTAGATTGCAATCGTCTAAGCGGAATCAGCTTCGACGGATCGGGGGTAGTCAAGGCGCTGGAAAGTCATCCTGATCTCGCCCGGGCTTTCCACAATCACTACTACATGATGATGATCATTGCGCTGTTCTACCGGGCAGTACTGCTCGATTTCAATGAGCGCAGTGCGTTGGTCTCGCGCCGCCTGTTGCAGGACCAGCAAGTACGGCGGCTGACCCCGCTTAGCATCGACATGGTCAACGATCTGCGCACCGAGTTTCTGAACTTCTGCAGCTACTGGCATTTCGACGATCTGTCGAGCAAGCAGGCGGGCAACGACTTTTTTCGCCGCCTCTGCGCCGAGTACCGCATCGACCAGATGAAGGAACAGCTATCCAGCGAGCTGCGCCACATGGGTGAATATGTTTACAACTACTACCAGCTTCGCAATACCGATGCAGTGAACCGGCTGGCGATGCTTAGTCTCATCTTCGGCGGCGGCGCGGTGCTTACCGGCTTCTTCGGGATGAACTTCGGGCGGGAGTTTACCAAAGTTCTCTTCGAAGGTGAGGACGGCGGCTACTTCGTTCACTGGTTCATGATCATCGTGGTCTGTAGCTTTGTGTTTAGCTCGCTGATGCTGGGAACCTTCGTCGTGCTGCGCAATTGGCGGGATTACCTGACCATCCTGAATCCGCCGAAGACACCTTCGACCAGCGTCAGCCTCAAACGGGAAGCGCCGCCTCAGTAGTCCATGCGCCGCGCAGCCATTTAGCGCGCGGCGCTCTTCGAGGGGACGGGACCCGGCTCAGTGGTTATAAGGATGGTTGTTATAGTTCCCGTTGCCACCGCGGCTCTGGCCGTAGGACTCACGATAGCCCTGCATGAAGCCCTCGCGGTAGGCCTGGTTGTTCGAGTTCCTGTAGTACGGGTGGGCCTGCGGCTCGAAGCGCTTGCCCTGGCTGGAATCCGTCCGGCCGGAGTTGATGCCGTCCTGGACTCCTCTCTGGTAGTTCTGATTGCTGGCCGTGTTGTATTGGCCATTGGGATAGCCGTTGCCGTACTGGCCGTTGGGATAGCCATTGTTGTATCGGCCGTTGTTACTGCCAGCCTGGCCGTAGGCCTCGCGATAGCCCTGCATGAAGCCTTCCCGGTAGGCTTGATTGTTAGAGTTCGTGTAGTACGGGTGGGCCTGCGGATCGAAACGCTTGCCCTGGCTGGAATCCGCCCGGCCGGAGTTGATGCCGTCCTGGACCCCTCGCTGATAGTTGGGGTTGTTGGTATTGGCGCCATTGTACTGGCCGTACTGCCCGTTTTGTCCGTTGTTGTAGCCATCGTGGTTATTCCAACCATGATCGTTCTGGTACTGTGCCACCGCAAAGGTAGTTCCAAACAGCAGAACTGAAAGAAGAACCGTGCTTGAGAGCTTCATATTCACCTCCGTTGAGAGCCTGCTCGATGCTCTCTCCTTCTGCACCGCTTGAACCCTCACGGTGCGGCGAAGTTGTCGGATGGCTACGCCTGAATTGTTTCGTTTGGTAAAGCTTGCGGAGGTTTTGCGGATGACCTAGGCTTCTCAGGTAATTACCGTATCCGATGTTGAGGGGAGTTACTTCTTCTTCGCCTTCATCATCTCCCATGCTGCCTCGGGGACTTGGCGGCCGAGCAGGCTGAAGCTGCTGGCCCCGGCGAGCATTTCGCCGCCATCCATGTAGATCATCTCGCCATTGATATATCCGGCCTGATCGCTGACGAGGAAGGCGCCAAGGTTGGCGATCTCCTCCAGCGTCCCCAGGCGGTGCAGGGGATTATGGTCGAGCAAAGCTTTCTCCATCGCAGGCACAGGCAGCAGGCGCGAGAACGCGCCCTCGGTCCGGATGGCTCCGGGTGCGATGGCGACAAAGCGAACGCCTCGGCCTCCCCACTCGACGGCGAGGCTGCGCGTCAGAGACAGCACCCCGGCTTTGGCGACAGCGCTGGGCACGACGTAGGCCGAGCCCGTCTCGGCGTAGGTGGTGGCGATATTCAGCACTACCCCCTTGTGCTTCCCTTGCAGCCAGCGGCGTCCGCAAGCCATGGTCATGTTGATGGTGCCGTTCAGGACGATGCCTAGCACTGCCTCAAAAGCCCGCGGAGAGAGTTCTTCCGTCTTGGCCAGGAAGTTGCCCGCGGCGTTATTGACGAGTACGTCGAGCGGGCCGGTCTCCCAAATCTTGTCGATCAGCGCCTCAACCGCATCGCGCTCGCGCACATCACACGGGAAGCCTTCAATCGAGCCATCGGTTGCGGCGCGAAGCTCGTTGGCTGTTTGCTCGATAACCTCTGCGCGGCGACCACAAATAAAGACCGCTGCTCCGAGCTGCAGGAACCGCTCGCCCATAGCGCGGCCGATTCCAGTGCCGCCGCCGGTGATAAGGATACGTTTGTGTTTAAGCAGGTCGTTGGTGAACATGAAGATCTAGTATTCAATTCCTCGTTGCGCTTCGATGCCCTTGGTATAGGCGTGCTTCACTTCTTTCATCTCGGTAACGGTGTCGGCGATCTCGATAATGCTGGGGTGTGCGTTTCGTCCGGTCAGGATCACATGCACCATTTCGGGCTTTTTGCTTAGTGTCGCCACGACCTTTGCCGGATCAAGCATCTTGTAGCCGATCGCGTAATTGATCTCGTCGAGGATAACGAGGTCCCACTGGCCGGACAGGATCTCTTGTTCCGCCTCGGTCCAGGCTTCTTCCACCAGGCGGACGTCTTCGGGGTCGGTTTCGGCGCCGCCGACTTTCACGAACCCGCGGCCCATCTGCTTCATCACGAACTTGTCGCCGAACGCCTTCACCGCATCGAGCTCACCATAATGCCACGAGCCCTTGAGAAATTGCAGCATCAGGACCTTCATGCCGTTGCCCACGGCGCGCAAGCCGGTACCCATCGCAGCGGTAGTCTTGCCCTTGCCGGGGCCGGTGTTAACGATGATCAGTCCGCGACGGACGTCGGGCATGCATAAGACTCCTCTATGGACTTGCGCGTACCGCACAGCTCACGGTTACGCGAACAGACATGCTAGCAGGTTGCGGGCCTGCTTAACGATGATGTGGCCGGTGGCGGTTTGTCAGCTCGTTATGAATGCTTATTCCCAGCAAGAGCCCTATCGCAGCGGCGCAGTAAAGGACGATCCCCGCGATCCACATAACGTTCCTCAGGACCGATATTCAAGCCCTGACTTGAGGCTAGGAGCATAGGTGAAGCATTGCAGTGATGGCGCTCACAGATGCTCGGCCTGTGCGAACCGGCAGGGAGACGAGGCCGTTCGGTCAGGAAGTGCTGCGCGCTGCCACCTCGATCGGGGCGCCCAAAATCGCGGCCGCCGCCTGCTGCCCGCTGCGAATGCAGTCCGGCACGCCGATGCCGTGGAAGGCGTTGCCTGCGATAGCGAGTCCCGCAATGTCGGACATACGCTTTTCGATTCGCTCGACACGCGCAATGTGCCCGGACTCGTACTGCGCCATCGCTCCCCGCCAGCGAGAGATGCGGGAAAATATCGGCCTCTCCTCCAGCCCGAGAATTTTGGACAACTCGAACCGAACCGTCCGCACCAATTCGTCGTCGGACAGCGACAGAATCCCTTCATCGCGAGCGCCGCCCAGAAAGCAGCGCAATAGCCCTTTGTTCGCGGGCGCACGGTGAGGAAACTTGTTGTGGACGAAGGTGCACGCCAGCATGCGGGTTCCCTCGCTCCGGGGCACCAGGAAGCCAAATCCTGGCGGCAGGCGCCTCAACTGGTCCATGTAGTATCCCAGCGTAACCGTGACCGACGAGCTATAAGTGATGCCGTGAAGGTCAGCCGCGAGCTCGGCATCGACCGCCTCCAGCAAAGCACCCGCGACATTGGCGGGCGTAGCGAGTACCACAGCGTCGTAGTATTCGTTGTCGCCCATCTCGATTGCGACACGCCAGCCGCCGTTGGGCCGATACACATTGCGTACGCGAGCGCGCAGTCGAATGGAGGCGGGATCCAACTGTGACGTGATCGCATCCACCAAGTGCTGCATGCCATCCTTCAGCGAACTAAAAAGCGGCCGGGGCGGATGGCTTTTGGTCGCGGCTGCCATCTTCTTATGGGCGGCAAGCATGGCGCGGCTCAGGCTGCCATACTTTTCCTCCATCTCGACAAAACGCGGCAGAACGGCGCGTGCGCTGAGCTTGTTGGCATCGCCGCCGTAAACTCCCGAAAGCAGCGGATCGGCGAGCCGGTCCACCACCTCGCTGCCAAAGTGGCGCTCCACCAGCTGGCCTACCGTCTCGTCGCCCGTCATGGAAAGCGGCGGGTGGAGCAGTTCCTGGGCCATGCGCAACTTGGTACGCCAGGAGAACAGCGGCGAGAGTGCAGTCGGCACGACTTTGGTTGGAACCATGAACATCAGGCCATCGGGCATGGCAATCAGTTTGCCATGTACCACGATGTAGGTCTTACGTTGTGAGTCATTTGACCCGATGATCTGATCGCCCAGGCCAAGCTCCTTGCAGAGCATCGCCGCCCAGGGCTTCTCGGTGAGGAAAGAATCCGGCCCGGCTTCCACCAGGCAGCCTTCCACGCGCTCAGAGCAAAGCGAGCCTCCGAGGCGGTCGCTGCTCTCAAAGAGCGCGTACTCGAGAGGACTCCCCGATTGACGTGCCCTCTCCAGATGGTAGGCTGCACTGAGACCGGAGATGCCGCCGCCGATGATGGCAATCCGCTTCATGCTTCACGCGTTCACTTTCGCAGAAGCATTGTTGGGAACGCGGTGCAGCCGCTCGCGCGCCAGCCCAGCCACTGCCTGAATGAATGCGGGCGACTCGTTGAGTGACTCGGCGCGATACAGCTTCATGCCGTGCCGGGCGGCAAAATCCCTGAACAGAATGTCGACGTCGAATAGGATCTCAACGTGGTCGCACACAAAGCCGATTGGCTGGAGGAAGACCGACGTGTGGCCTGCAGCGCGCAGTCCCACAATTGTGTCCTCCACTGTGGGACCCAGCCACTCACCACCGGACATGCCCTGGCTCTGGAAGGCGAAGCTCCAATTGCCAATTTCAGGAACCTGCGCTGCAACCAGCGCTGCCGTTTCGCGCGTCTGCGCCTCGTAGGGATCGCCCTCGGCAATGGTGCGCTTGGGCACGCTGTGGGCGGTGAAGAGTACTGGAATATTATGGCCCTCAGCCGCACCCGCTTGCGTCCAGCCGGCACGCAGCTTCTCCGCAAACGCGTTAATGAGCGCGAGGTTATCGTGCCATTCTTCGACGAAATCGATGCCAAACGGCACAGGCTGCCCAAAAAGGACCTGTTTATACAGCCCAACGCTGGTGCGGGAATTATGCGGCGCCAGACAGATCGCAACCGTATGTCCTACATCGTCGGCTGTCATACGTTGTAGGGTATCGGCAATGAAAGGATGCCAGTTCCTCATGCCAACATAGGCCGGAATGCCCAGCTCACACTCGACCCCTGCCGCCTGGGCCTGGGTAAGGCGCGTCAATGGAGAGCTGCCGATCAGCGAGTAGCGATGCTGCACCTCGCGCACGACGGCTTCCGGCAGGGGCCTGCCCTGCGAGATGTTCTGCAGAAATTCGGGGATGTCCTCGACGCGCTCCGGACTGCCGTGCGCGATCAGCAACACAGCCTGCTTCATCGTGCCGCTCCGGATACGCCTGAGGCGGAGAATTCGTGAACGAACTGCGCCAGGTTCTTCACGTTCTCCACCGGCGTGTGCGGCAGAATGCCGTGGCCCAAGTTGAAGATATGTCCGGGCCGCCCGTCAGCCAGGCGGAGAATATGCTCAGCGCGGCTTTTCACTTCGCGCCACGACGAGAAGAGAGCCACCGGATCCAGATTCCCCTGCACGGCGTGATGGTGCCCGGCCGTCTTCCAGCCTTCGTCGAGCGGAATGCGCCAGTCAAGCCCAATGACCTCGGCCCCGGTCTCCGACATCGACGGCAGCAGCGTGGCGCTGTCGGTCCCGAAGTAGATGATAGGCACGCCAGCCTCTTTTTGCAGGCGCTTGACGAGCTGGGTGGTGGGCATCAGGGCATAACGGCGATAGTCTTCCACGCTCAGGCAGCCCACCCAGCTATCGAAAATCTGCACCACGTCGGCGCCGGCGCGGACCTGCGCGGCGGTGTACTCGGCAAGCACATCGACCAGCTTGTCGACCAGTTCCTCCCAAACCTCGGGCGAGTTGTACATCAGCTTCTTCACTTCGATGTAATGCCGCGACCCTCCGCCCTCGACCATGTAGCTGGCCAGAGTGAAGGGCGCGCCGCAAAAACCAATTACCGGCAGCTTCTCGCCGAAGTGCCTGGCCACCAGTGCCACGGCCTCGGCTACATAGCCCAAGTCGGCTGCGCGATCGCTGCGCAACCCGCTCACGTCTTCGGCCGTGCGAATCGGCTTCTCGATGACAGGGCCCTCGTCCGGATCGAAGCGAAAGGGCAGGCCCATGACCTCCAGCGGCAGCAGCAAGTCGGCAAAGATGATGGCGGCGTCGACGTTCAGATACTCCGCGGCGGTGATGGTGACTTCGGCGGCGAGTTCGGGCTTCTTGCAGATTTCGACCAGCGAGTGGTGCTTGCGCACCTCGCGGTACTCCTTCATGTAGCGGCCCGCCTGGCGCATAAACCACACGGGCGTCGCCTCCACCGGCTGGCGGCGGCAGGCGCGTACAAACAGCGAGTCAGGTGCAGACATAGAAACATTACTGTAGCAAACATGGTCACGTCGGGTTGTGATTCGGGTCACCGGCACCCTGGCCGTTTTCCTGTGAGGCAAATTCGGCCCGGACACCGATAACCCCGAAGTTGTGCCGCACGTCACCGAACTCCGCCCGCCGGCTTTCTAGAATCGCCCTGAGAACCGGCGAAATGCCCGCAGCTCCTGCCAAGCCCGTCAACCCGTGGGTCGTGACCGTCGCCGTCATGCTGGCCACATTCATGGAGATCCTCGACACCACGGTGGTGAACGTGTCGGTCCCCCATATGGCCGGCAACCTGGGCGCAACGGTGGACGAGGGCACATGGGTGGTTACGTCATACCTGGTGTCGAACGCCATCATCCTGCCCATGGCCGGATGGCTGGCCAACCGCTTCGGTCGTCGCCGCATGTTGATGGTGTGTGTGGGCGGCTTCACCCTGACTTCGCTCCTGTGCGGGATGGCGACTTCGCTCGACACGTTGATCCTATTCCGCGTGCTTCAGGGGCTCACCGGCGGAGGCCTGCAGCCGATGTCACAGGCAGTCCTGCTGGAGACCTTCCCGCCGAAGAAGCATGGCACAGCAATGGCGGCGTTTGGCCTGGGCATCATCCTGGCTCCCATTCTGGGGCCGACGCTCGGCGGTTACATCACCGACAACTACACCTGGCGCTGGATTTTCTACCTCAACCTGCCCGTCGGCGCCTTCTCGCTGCTGATGATAAATGCCTTCATTCACGATCCGCCCTACATCCGTAAGCAGCGGACCGGCGGGGTCGATCTGTGGGGAATAGGGTTCCTTGCGCTCGGCTTCGGCATGCTGCAAGTTGTGCTCGACCGCGGCCAGCAAAAGGACTGGTTCGGCAGCACGCAGATTCGAGTCATGGCGTTTCTCTGCGTCTTTGGGCTGGTTGCCATGGTGATCCGCGAGCTGACAGCGAAGCACCCGATCGTCGACCTGCGGGTGTTGAAAGACCGCACCTTCAGTGCCGGTGTGTTCATCATGACCATGCTGGGCTTTGTGTTGTATGCCAGCCTGATGCTGCTGCCGATTTTCCTGCAGACGCTGCTGGGTTATCCGGCGCTGGAATCCGGTCTGGCGCTTTCGCCGCGCGGCCTGGGTTCGCTGGTGACAATGCCGGTAGTGGGGCAACTCACAAATCGCTATGATCCGCGCAAGCTGATCTTTGTCGGAATAATGGTGGGCGGCTGGACCATGTTTGAACTCTCGCATCTCAACCTCAACACGGGCTACTGGGACATCTTCTGGCCGCAGGTGATTCAGGGCTCGGCGATGGCGTTCCTGTTCATCCCGCTGATGACCGTGAGCATGTCGGCGATTTCCAAAGAGAAGATGGGCAACGCCACCAGCATCTACAACCTGATGCGCAACATCGGCGGCAGCTTCGGGATTGCCACCATGACCACCTTCCTGGCGCGGCGCAGCCAGGTGCATCAGAACCAGATGGTCAGCCACATCTCGCTCTTCGACCACAATGCGCAGAACATGTGGCTGGGGATGAAAAGCTGGTTTGAGCTACATGGCTCGAATTCGGTGGAAGCGTCGCGCAAGGCCCTGGGCGCCATGTACGGCATGGTGCAGCAGCAGGCCATGATGCTGTCGTTTGTCGAGGCGTTCTGGGTGATGGGGATCATCTTCTTTTGTATGGCGCCGTTGCTGCTCTTGCTGCGGAATCCGCGGAAGCTGCACCCGCACGAGCCCACGGCAAGGCGGAGGACGGAAGTTGTCAGCCAACCGGAGCCGCAAATAGAGCTGGTCGGGGCTCTGGATCAGCGCGGACGCAGAGCGGCATAATTAACAGTTCTTACGCCCGACACCTGACGCCCGACACCTTTCCATGCCCTATCGCGGACGCATCGCGCCTTCTCCTACCGGACTGCTACACGTTGGGCACGCCTGCACCTTCTGGACCGCCTACCAGCGCGCGCTTGCACATTCGGGAACGCTCGTCTTTCGCAACGAAGACCTCGATCCACAGCGGTCGAAGCCCGCCCTCGCGACAGCGATGCTTGAAGACCTGCGCTGGCTGGGCATCGTTTGGCAGGAGGGGCCGGACGTCGGAGGCGGGTTCGCCCCGTACGAGCAGAGCCGGCGGCGCAGCTTTTATCTAGAAGCCTGGCGCAAGCTACGCGACAACGGATTCATCTATCCCTGCACCTGCTCGCGCAAGGACCTTGCTCTTGCAGCGGCCGCGCCGAACGAGGGCGATGATGAGCCGATGTACCCTGGCACGTGCCGCCAGCTTATTGATGAGGCGATGAAGCACGAATCGCCGGCAGGCGTGAACTGGCGATTTCGCGTTCCCGAAGGCGAAGCGATTTCGTTCGACGACGCCCGCCAGGGAGCGCAGTCGTTCACGGCGGGCGGAGACTTCGGCGACTTCGTCATCTGGCGAAGGGACGATGTTCCTGCATATCAGTTGGCCGTCGTGGTTGACGACGAAGCGATGGAGATCACCGAAGTCGTGCGCGGTGCCGATCTGCTTAAGTCCACGGCGCGCCAGTTGCTTCTGATTCGTGCGCTGGGATATCGAACACCGTCCTACTACCACTGCGACCTAATGCGCGATGAGTCCGGCGTCCGTCTGGCTAAGCGGCACGATGCGCTCAGCCTGCGCGCCTTGCGCGAAAAGGGATTGTCGCCAGCAGAGGTTCTCGCGAAGCGCCAGTATTAAGAATTTCACTACAGAGACATAGAAGCACAGAGGGTGCCGGAGCTTTGAAGCGTTGAAGCAGGGCCGCCAGGTTCCGCAGTCTGCGAAGTTTCGCATCGGGACACGAGGCTCTCAGAGAGTGTCTTAAGAAATCTGATCTGTTCTTCCTCCGTGTCTCCGTGCCTCTGTGGTAGGTCCGAACCTGGTGAGCCGACAAATCTCGTTGCGCAATCGCTGAACGCGCGGTATCGTCCAAGCGAAAACTCACGGAGGCAATCCATGCGCGTGAACTGGGCGGCGGTGTTCGCATCGGGGATTGTGTATTGGCTATTCCAGGCAGGATGGTTCACGTTTTTCTCGCAACTGTGGCAGAACGGTTTGCGCATGAGCGCAGAAGAGATTGCCGCCTACAAAGCGCATCCCAACTTCGTTCCTTATGTCATCGCGCTGGTGTGCAATCTGCTGCTCGCCTTCATCATTGCGCGGGTTCTGGCGTTAGGCGGGGTCTGGGGCCTCATCCGCGGCTTCCGTGTCGGCCTGCTGGTGGGACTGGTGGCTGCGCTGGCCATGCTGACCCAGTTGCACTTCGAACAGCGGCCTTGGCAGTTCATTGCCATCTCAGCCGGAGTTCCGGTGGCCGGCTGCGCCTTGATGGGGATCATCCTGGGGGCGTGGAAGCCGAAGACCGCCGTCGCCGATTAGGGCAGTTTCGAGGGAACACCATGCAAGGCCATTTCACCATCGACGACGGCTTGAAGCGCTTGCCCACACCCGATGGCCAGCGCTTCGTCGAACTGTTTAAACACGGAACCCTGACGATCGAACTATACGCCCCTCGCGGGCTCGATCCCCAGACGCCCCACGCCCGCGACGAGGTTTACGTCATCGCCAGCGGAACCGGCACCTTTCGCCACGGCCAGGACAAAGATGCGACGTTCGGTCCTGGAGACGTGTTCTTTGTCGCGGCCGGGGTGGAACACCGGTTCAAAGACTTTACCGACGACTTCGCGACCTGGGTGTTCTTTTACGGGCCGGAAGGTGGGGAGAAGGCGTAAGAAACATCTCCCCACGGAGACACGGAGGACACCGAGATGCGGTTCTTCGAAGCGTCGAGTCAGGCATGAGTTTTCGAACCTTCCGGCACGACTGGAAGTCGTACCCTGACCCGGCGCCTTCCCTGAGCGAGCGTTCGTGGCCCGGACGCGACTTCCTTACCTTAAAGGCTAGGGAAGAATCCGGCCCACACCGTTTTGCGCGTCCGTGCCTCCGTGGTGAGCTTTGTCCTCCCCCCAACTTGCCTGTATCCGCGCCCAGCGATTATTGTTGCTTCTGCAGCGTATGGCCCACAAGAAAAGCGCCCCCGCCAGTGCTTCCAAAAAGAAGCAGCCCAACGTCCCGGCGGCAAAGGCCAGGACCGCTCTTGCAGTCGAAGCCAAGCAACAGAAATCTGATGGCTCGCGCACCGCATCGTTGCGCACCTACGAAATTCCCGACTACCGCCTGGAGCGCCCCGAGTTCCGCATTTACATGAGCGGTGAGGGCGCAAACGTCGAATACCGTATCGAAGGCGACCTGAGCGGTGCGCCGCCGCCGATCCGCGCGTCGAAGTATCTCTCGCGCGAGCAGTCGATCGCTATCTATCGCTGGATGCTGTTAAACCGCCGCATGGAGACGGCGCTGGAGAACCTCTACAAGCAGGGCAAGGTGGTTGGCGGCGTGTACTTCGGGCTAGGTCAGGAAGGCTGCTCGTGCGCCTCGGCGTATGCGCTTGGGCCGGACGACTGGCTGGGGCCGATGATCCGCAACCAGGGCGCGATGCTGGTCCGCGGCTTTGCCGCGCGCGACATCATGCGGCAGTACATGGCCAAAGCCGATTCGCCAACTTTCGGCCGCGATGCCTCTTCGCACTTCGGTGACTGGCAGCGGCGCAATGTGTGCGCGCCGATTTCGATGCTGGGCGAGCTGATCGGCGTGATGGCCGGCGTTTGCTTGGGAGCGCGGCTGCAGGGCAAGAATGTCGTGGGCCTGACGTATGTCGGCGATGGCGGGCAGTCGACGGGCGTGACCTACGAAAGCCTGAACTTCGCCGCCGTACAGAAGCTGGGCCTTGTGCTGATCGTGGAGAACAATCTTTGGGGATACTCCACGCCGAGCGACATGCAGTTCTGCGTGCGCGACTTGGCGGAGCGGGCGATCGCCTACGGCATTCCCGGCGTGATCGTTGACGGCACCGATCCCTGCCAGGTCTATGACGCCACGCATGCGGCCTGCGAGCGAGCGCGCCGCGGCGAAGGCCCGACGCTGATCGAAGCCAAGATGATGCGCATGAAGGGTCACGCCATCCATGATGCGGCCCAGTATGTTCCGCAGAAGCTGTTTGAGTATTGGCGGGCGCGCGATCCCATTGCGCGGTTTGAGAACTATCTCATCAATGAGAAGAAGTGGCTGAGCGCAGAAGACAACCACAAGCTGATCGAAGATGTGGAACGGGAACTTGAGGCTGATCGCGAGGCAGCCGTTGCTTCACCGATGCCCGATCCGGAGACGGACAAGACGCATCAGGGTGTGTATTGCGACGACGCGTGCCACCCGATTCATCCTAAGTATGGTCCGGTGACCGCGAAGCTGCGGGAGACGAGTGGGAGCACGTCAAAGGAAGAGGAAGCTGCGGTGCATCTGAAGTGAGCGGCTTCAGCGATAGACGTCTTTGCGGTGGCCTATTTTCACTACGAGGATGAGCAATTCCTCGTCCTCAATCTTGTAGATGACACGGTAACTGCCGACCCGAATTCGCCAGAGATTAATCTCGGCGACAAGTTTCTTAGACCCTGCGGGCGTGGCTGATCAGCAAGAGCGTCGATTGCGTCTGCGACCCGCTGCCGGTCGATTTGGGGAAGACTGTGATAGGCCTTGAGTGCAGAAGGTCGAAAATCAATAAGGTAGGACAAGTACCCTCAGAGTTTCGACTCTTTCTTGATTTGAGCCCAGGGTATGCGACCCTTTTCTTTTAGTGCCTTGCGGGCATCCTCAATATCAGCCAAGTCTTCCATCCGCTCAAGCAACCTAAGGTCCTCAATGGGAATGACGGCGGCGACGGGTTTCTTTCTGCGATGGACCACGGTGCGTTCACCGGCATACTCTGCGCGACTCACGATTTCTGCGAAGTTCGCCCTTGCGGTGCTAGCGGTGTGCTGTCTTGACATCTTGTACTGATTGTACATTTGGTACGGATGATCTGCAACGGTTATTGCAACGCTCCTCTGGAGCCTACCCTCAAGATACAATCGCGATTCGGATCATTTATGCCACCTGTCACCTATCTGGAAGCCATTCGCGAGGGAATCTGGGAAGAGATGGAGCGCGACCCGGCTGTGTTCTGCATTGGCGAGGACATCGGCGTCTACGGCGGCGCGTTCAAAGTCACCGAAGGACTGATCGACCGCTTCGGCCCGGAGCGGGTGGTCGACACGCCGATCTCCGAGATGGCGATCGTGAACGCCAGCTTCGGAGCTGCGCTCACCGGAATGCGACCGGTCGCCGAGTTCCAGTTCATGGACTTCATCAGTTGCGCCTTCAACCAGATCACCAATTTGCTGGCCAAGGCGCATTTCCGCTGGGGCGCGCCGGTGCCGGTCGTCTTGCGCGGGCCATCAGGCGGAGGCGTTCATGGCGGGCCGTTCCACTCGCAAAATCCCGAGACCTATTTCGCGCACGTGCCGGGGTTGAAGGTCATCTGCCCGGCGAGCGCCTACGACGCGAAGGGATTGATCAAGTCGGCGATCCGCGATAACAATCCTGTGCTGTTCTTCGAGCACAAGTACCTGTATCGGCGGATCAAAGAAGAGCTGCCCGCAGAGGACTACACGGTGCCGATCGGCAAGGCGCGCGTAGTGCGCGAGGGCGGCGACGTCAGCGTCATCACCTACGCGGCGATGGTCTACGTTGCGCTCGAGGCGGCGGAGATCCTTGCGAAAGAAGGAATCGAGCTGGAATCATTGATCTGCGCACGCTGCTGCCGCTGGATCGCGAGGCCATCCGCAATACGGTCGAGAAGACGAACCGGGTGATTAGTGCTGCACGAAGACACCAAGACGGGCGGCATCGCCGGCGAAGTTGCGGCCATTATCAACGAGGAGTGCTTCGACGCGCTCGACGCGCCTATCGTGCGCATCGCGTCGGCCGATTCGCCCGTACCGTTCTCGCCACCGTTGGAAGAGGCTTTCCTTCCCAAAGTTGCGGACGTGGTGCGCGAAGCGCGCCGGTTGCTGAACTACTAGTCTAAGAGCAGCCACGGATCGCCCGGGGGCGCGAGCCGGGGCTGTCTCGACGTAGCGCTGAGAAGTTCTTCGGCCTGGTTTATTCTTGAGCGGTTAGGGGCGAACACGACTTCAACACAGCCAGAGGAGAGCAAATGCGGGGATTCATCGCGGGAGTCATCATCACGTTGCTGGTGGTTTTCGGCGGAGCCTACTTCTACGCTACGACGGGCCATTTCGACACGCGCGCCGTCCCCAACACTCCGGGCAGCTTGGAGCGCAAGGTCGCCAACCAGTCGGTCGATGAATGGGTCGAAGAGCACGCCCCAAGCAGGACAATCCGTTCCAGCCGACCATGGAGAACATTGCGGCCGGGCAGAAGGTCTATGACGACAACTGCGCGTTGTGCCATGGCAGCCTGAAGCAGCCTGTCTCGCCGATGAGGAAACAGGTTCTATCCCCCGGTGCCACAGTTGATGACGCGCAACCCCGACGACCCTGACGCCAATCTTTTCTACGTGGTCAAGTACGGCATCCGCTCTTACCGCGATGCCGGGATGGGATGGCGAGCTATCGGACGATGATATGTGGAAGACCGTGCTGTTCGTCAAGAACTCGGGCAAGGTGAAGAACGAGGGGCAGCAGCAGAGTTCGCCCAGCCCCTCCGGCATGGACAACTCGAAGCGCCGGAAGGCCGCAGAAATAGCTGCCAGCAGCCAGCCACCAGCCGTCAGCTAAGAAACCGAATCAACCACGGAGCGACCCGGATAGCATGGATCGAAAAATACCGCATCTTCGCGAGCATCCAGATCTGATCCGATGCTAATCCGCGGTCTATTTTCGCTTCTAGCTGACGGCTGTACTAGCTGGCGGCTGGTAGCTCTACTCGTACGCCAGGGCGTCGATGGGGTCTTTCTGTGCCGCTTTCAACGCCGGGTACAGTGCTCCCAGCAGGGATCCCACGATTGCGATGATCGTTGCCCGCACCAGCCAGGCATCGGTGATCATCAACGGTAGGGTGCGGAATTTTGCCCTCAACCCCACCTTCGCCGCGTAGCTCATCGCCATGCCCAGAATGACTCCGCCAATGGCAATCACCAGGGTTTCGCGCAGAATTGCATTCACAATGTAAAACTTGCCCGCGCCCAGCGACTTCAGGATGCCGATTTCGCGCGTGCGCTCCATCACCGCCGCGTACATCGCCTGGAAGATGACGATAAAGCCGATGATCATCGCTATCCCAATCACGACGCGAATCACCGTATTCAGCCCGGGTATGCTGCTGGAGGTCATCATGCTGAGGTATTCCTTCAGCGAGTGGACGCCGTACTGCTCCATGCCGGGAACGCTTTTGATCTCCTGAACGACCATGTTGGCGTTGTTTGGATTGTCGAGCTTGACGTAGAAGATAGAGGCCTTACCCGTGGCCCCAATGAGGTCCTGCAGGGTCGCGATGGGGATGAACTGGCGCGCGCCACGGCCATGCTCCACAATGCCGGAGACGCGGAATTCATGGTTCAACACCTCGACCTTATCGCCGACCTTGAGGTGCTTTGCCCCGGCCTCGAGGTCGTCGACGATGATGTCATATGGCCTCTGGAACGGACCTCCCGAAAGGTAGTCCAAGGGCCCTCCCACCGCTTCAAAAGATTTCAGGTCGATGCCATCAATGACCGAAATGTAGCCTGTGGTGGTCAACTGCGCGGCCACCGGGGCAACGGCAACTACGTGGGGAACCTCCCGCAGCTTGTCCGCGACCTTTTCCGACACCGGAGCTCCGCTGACGCCAATGAACAGCGATGCACCCGGAGGCTGCACCAGGATATCGGCGCCGATGCCGACCTGGCGGTTGCTGGTGTCCGTCAGCATGCCCAGCATGATGCCGACGATAAGCAAAATCAGCGTAACCTCAACCCCCACCGCGATGACACCGATCAGGGCGCGAAACGGCCGGTGCGCCAGGTTGGCTAGAATCATTTTGTTCATAAGCCGAATCTTCAATTCTAACGGATGCCAAGCATATTGCCCGAACGGCGCTCCCAGCTTCGTGATGCAGTCATCCTTCCACGCTCGTTCTATGATCGCGATCCGGTGACCGTTGCCCGCGAGCTGCTGGGCAAGCTGCTCATCCGTCGTGAAGGCCGACATCTGCTCGCGGGACGCATCGTGGAAGATGAAGCGTACCTCGGCGCCGAAGATCCGGCGGCCCACGCGTACTCGGGCCGCACGCCGCGCAACGCCGTGCTGTTCGGACCGCCAGGCCATGCCTACGTGTATTTCATTTACGGCAATCATTACTGCCTGAATGTCTCGTGCATGCTGGAAGGCAATGGGGGAGGCGTGCTGCTGCGGGCCATGGAACCCGTTGCAGGAGTCGAAGCGATGGTCGAAGCGCGCGGGCTGGATATACCAACTCTTTCGCCAAAAGGAGGGGCAAGGATGGGGCGCCCACACTTGACTTCATCCTTGCGCCCATCGCAGCTACGCCTGATCTCCAGCGGGCCGGGAAGGATGTCGCAGGCGCTGGGCATCACCCGCGAGCGCGACAACGCGAAGGACCTGACTTCATACCGATCGGATTTGTGGTTTGCGGATGACGGCTACAAGCCGGAGCGGATCGCTGTTACGCCACGCATCGGGATTACCAAAGCAGTCGAGGAACCGCTCAGGTTCGTTGTGGCCGGAAGCCCCTACGTCTCGGCAAAACGACCCGCCTGACCTACTCGGGATCATGCCAGCCGCCGATATCAGCTGCCAGCTCACGCGAGTCCGGCGGGCCCCAGGTTCCCGGCTCGTACGCTTCCACCGGACAGCAATCGCCCAGGATGGGATCGACGATGCCCCACGCTGATTCGACGGCGTCCTGCCGAACGAACAGCTCGGGATCGCCCTTCATCGCGTCGGTGAGCAGGCGCTCATAGGCTTCCATCTCGTCGGTGGAGCTGTACTTGACAGCCGAGAGCTCGACCGGCATGGGCACCATCAGCGGCCCCGGACGCTTCACCCGGCTGCCAATGTTGATCTCGATGTCCGGCCCCAGGCGGAAGCGGAAGTAGTTGCGTCCTTCCGGACCGCCCTTGGCCAGCGGAGGCTTGCGCAGCTTGATGTAAACCTCAGTCGCGGTTGTGGGCAGCCGCTTGCCTGCACGGATGAGGAACGGCACACCCGACCAGCGCCAGGAGTCGATCTCCAGCCGCAGGGCAGCAAACGTTTCGACGTCGGAGTGAGGCGAAACTCCGGGCTCATCGCGGTATCCGCGAAATTGCCCGCGAATGATGTTGGCCGGACTGAGCGGGGGAATGCTGCGGAATATCTTGACCTGTTCGTCGCGCACCGAGTCGACGTACATGCTGGTGGGAGGCTCCATGGCAAGAAACGCCACGACTTGTAGCATGTGGTTCTGCACCACGTCGCGGATAGCGCCCGCCTCCTCGTAGAACTTGCCGCGGCCTTCGACGCCGAAGGATTCCGCCATAGTGATCTGAACGCTGTGTACGTAGTTGCGGTTCCAGATGGGCTCCAGGAAGCTGTTGGCAAAGCGAAAGATCAGCAGGTTTTCCACCGCCTCCTTGCCCAGGTAGTGATCGATGCGGTAGATGCAGTCTTCGGGAAAGACCTGGTGCAGGGTGTCATTCAGCTTGCGCGCGGTCAGCAGGTCGCGACCGAAAGGCTTCTCGACGATGACGCGCCCGTTATCGGCGGCTCCGGATTTTCCCAACCCCTTAACGACCACCGGAAACATGCTGGGCGGAATCGCTAGGTAGTGGGTGGGAAGCCGCGCGTCACCCAATTGGGTACGAATCGCCTGGTAGGTCTTGTCGTCCTTGTAGTCGCCGTCGATGTAGGCCAGCAGCTCGCACAGCTTCGCGAAAGCCTCCTCGTCAACTCCACCGCCGTACTTGGTAATGCTGTCTTTGGCGCGCTCGTGGAGCTGAGCCGCCGTCCAGCCCGACTTCGCGACGCCGATGACCGGTACGTCCAGGGTGTTGCGCTTCACCATGTTGTGGAGCGAAGGGAAGATTTTCTTGTAGGCGAGATCTCCCGTGGCGCCAAAGAACACCAATGCGTCGGACATTTGATGAGACATGCGATCCCCTGTAGATCATTGACAGAGTTGGGTGGTTGCTCGGGGAACAGTGTATCCGCACAGCCCACCCCGTGGGTAGTATGCACTGCCGAGCATGAAAGCGGGGTTACAGGAACAAGCTCTGAGCTATCAGCCGTCAGTTCGAGAGAGGGGCCGTGGCGGCTTTAATCCTTGCTGGAGGCCCGGCTCCAATCCGTGCGATCCGTGGAATCCATGGTTAGGGTTTTCTTCTCCGCGCGGGTTCGCCTCAGCCTGCGGCTGAGAAGACTGACGGCTAACAGCTGATGGCTGACGGCTTTCTCGATTACGATGAAGGAGCCCATGACCGTTCCTTCGCCGCTTCCGCACACCAGCGAGCGCGTGCTGGAGTTTGATGAGTTTCGCCTGCTGCTGGCCGGCTATACAGCCTCGCCTTTGGGACGCGAGCGTGTGTTGGCGCTTGCGCCATCGCAGGACCGGGGCTGGATCGAGCGCCAGCAGCAGCTCACGGAAGAGCTGCGCGGATACCTGCGCACCAGCGGCAGCTTCGATTTTCACGGGCTGCTCGACCCCAGTCTGCTAATCGAGAAATCACGCATCGGCGGAGCAGTCCTGGAGTTGTCCGAGATCCGGGAGGTCCTGCTGCTGGCCGACCGCGCGGCCGAGTGGCGCGAGGTCGCCTTGCATCCCACGGTGCACATCAAAGACAACTGGCAGGAGGTAACAGCGCTCTCGCAGGAGCTGGCCGACTTCGCTCCGCTGCTGCATTACTTCGGCAACAAGATCCTTCCCGACGGTACTCTCGACGATCGCGCTTCGCCTGCGCTGGCCCGCATCCGGCGCGAAATCGAGAAGCAGAAGCGCACCATTCAGGACTCTCTGCGTTCGTATCTGCGTCGGCTCTCCGAAGGCGGCGCGGTACAGGATGAACTGATCACCGTCCGCGGCGACCGCTTTGTGATTCCGGTAAAGACCGAGCAGCGCCGTCGCGTGCAGGGCGTTGCGCACGGGGCATCGTCCAGCGGGCAGACGGTGTTCATGGAGCCGCTGGAAACCATCGAGCAGAACAACGAGCTGGTGCGGCTGAGCGAAGAAGAGCTGGCCGAGATCCATCGCATCCTGCTGGAGATGACCGGGCGCGTCGGCGACTATGCTAACTCGCTCGCCGCGGCGGTCGGCATCATGAGCGAGCTGGAACTCCAGTTCGCCAAGGCGCGGTTTGCCCAGGAGTACGACTGCGTGGCCGTGAGCTTTCTGGAGCCGCCGGAGCGATTCGACGGGCGCGATTCGCTGATCCTGCACGAAGCTCGGCATCCGCTGTTGGAGCGCACGCTCAAGCCGAAGGGCGGCTCGGTGGTTCCTATCACCGTCGAGATCGACGGCCAACATCGCCAGGTCGTTGTCAGTGGCCCGAACACCGGAGGCAAGACCGTTGCCCTGAAGACCATCGGGTTGCTGGGGTTGATGGCTCAGGCAGGCGTGCCGGTTCCTGCCGAGCGCGCGGAGCTGCCGGTCCTCGACTGCGTCTTCGCCGACATCGGCGACTACCAGTCGATTGAGCAGAACCTGTCGACCTTTTCGGCGCACGTCACCAACATCAATCGCATTTCGCAGGAAGCTACCGAGCGTTCGCTGGTGCTGCTCGATGAGCTGGGATCGGCCACCGATCCGGAAGAAGGCGCCGCGCTGGCCGTCGCGATCGCTGATTATTTCCGTCGTCGCGGGTGCCTCAGCATCGTCTCAACCCACCACACTGCGCTGAAGGTCTACGCTGCGAATACGTCGGGCGTACTGAACGCTGCCGTCGGCTTTGACGAGCGCACCCTCGCCCCAACCTACGAGCTCCTCATAGGTGTGCCAGGGGCTTCGGCCGGCATCAACATCGCGCAGAAGATTGGCCTGAATGAGGAGATTGTTTCCGAAGCGCGCGAACGGCTCACCTCGCAGGCGCAGGACGTAGCGCGCTTCCTCGACCGCCTACATTCCGACCTGCGCGAGATCGACCACGAACGCGTCGAACTTCGCAATCGCGAGCAGGAACTGGCGCGCGAACGCAATCACCTCGCTGCCGAAGGCAAGAAGGAGCAGCGGGAGAAGATCCGCGAGTTGGAAAAGAAGCTGGAGAGCGTGTTGCGCGACTTCGAATATCGCGCGCGGGAGACGGTCAACGCGGTGCAGGATCGCGCCCAGGCGCTGAAGCTGTCGAAGGATGCCGAGCGCCGGATTGCCAAGATGCGACGTGAATTTCGCGAACAATTCGATTCGACCGTCGTCGCGCATACGACTGGCTCCGATGCCGGCGACCGCCACGCGGCTCCGCACGTTGTGCAGCAGGTCTCGGTCGGTGACACGGTGCGGCTCAAGTCGTTGGGCCGCGACGGCAAAGTGACGCGCCACTTCGATGATGATTCGTTCGAAGTTGCGGTTGGGCCGATGAAGATGAAGGTCGCCCGCGACGATATTGCCGACGTGGTGGTGCGGGCGGGCGCCGACCCCGTTTCAGCGGCCCGGGCGCGTGGCATCAACGTGGCGTTGGCGCACGAGGACGACACCGTGGCAACCGAGATCAACGTCATCGGGCAAAACGTGGATGACGCCACCCGCGCGGTGGAGAAGTTCGTCGATCGGGCCTTTCTGGCGGGTGCGGTCCGCGTGCGCGTGGTGCATGGCAGCGGCATGGGCATCCTGCGCAAGGCGATCCGGCAGTTCCTGCAACAGCATCCGCACGTCGCCACCATCTCCGAACCGCCGCAAAACGAAGGCGGCGCCGGGGCCACAGTGGTGGAGTTGCGGGTGTAAGGAAGGCCGCTGTTCGCTCTTCGCCTTTCGCTATTCGCCCTTCGCCAGACGGCGATTGGTCGCGTTGAATGGCGGCTTCCTCTGGCAAACAGCGAAAAGCCAAGGAGCGAAGAGCGGTTTTCTTGCGCTCCTTACCGCTGCTCTCTACACTTGAAGCGAGCATGAGCAAGCTCTCCCAAACCTTGGGCGGCTACCTGTGGTGGACCTATCCGCGCGGGAGCGTGCCCTACGACATCATGGTCTCGTTGATCCTGGCCTTCATCTTTCTGGCGCCGCTCGCGCTCAACTTTGGTGACAAACCAACTGTGCGCTCGCCGCATCAGACGGAAGTTGTTGTCCGGCCGGAAGGTAACGGATTCGTCTATAAAGTTGACGCCGCCGCGGTGGAGGAGGGCAGCGACGAAGCGATTCGTGACTCGCTGTTGCGCGTGCTGGAACCCATTTCCGGAGAGCTTACCATCGACCGCTACCAGCCGGTGCGCGACGGCAAGCATAAAATCATCGCTTACCAGGTGTGGGCGCATCGCTGATCGCGGCTGCGTGCACCTGAATACAACCCGGAAGCCTTGGCCGTGTTAACTTCTGAAGCAATGAAACACAGACTCGGTATTGCCATTCTTGGCCTGCTGCTGGCCTCGGCGGCCCACGCGCAGAACCTCGAGGCCATTCTTGGCTCGATGGACCACGCGGCCGCGAACTTCCGCAGCGCCCAAACCGACTTCGTCTGGGATCAGTACCAAAAGGTCGTCGATGAGCACGATCTCCAGAAGGGCACAATGTACTTTCGCCGCCAGGGCGACGACGTGCAGATGGCGGCCGATATAACCTCACCCGACAAGAAGTACGTGCTGTTTGCCGATGGCGTCGTGAAGGTGTTCATACCCAAGGCCGACCAGGTGACCGAGTACAGCGCGGGCAAGAACAAGGCCGAGTTTGAGACCTTTCTGGTGCTGGGCTTCGGGGGCAGCGGCAAGGAGCTGGAGCAGTCCTTCGATGTGAAGTTCGGCGGCATGGAGAACGTGCAAGGCGTGAACGCCGGCAAGCTGGAGCTGACGCCAAAGTCACAGAAGGTCCGCAATATGTTCTCGACCATCACACTGTGGATCGATCCCGCGCGCGGCCTGAGCGTGCAGCAGCGGTTCCAGGAGCCCTCCGGCGACTACCGTCTGGCCACCTACAGCAACATCCAGCTCAACAAGAAGATCAACGGCGAAGTCTTCAAGCTGAAGACCAACAGCAAGACGA
>CAWAKG010000005.1:0-37346 GCA_963782505.1 uncultured Acidobacteriaceae bacterium
TGCCGCCAATGCGGGGCGCCTATTCTGCGAAAGGCGCCCGGCTGTAATTATTTCGAGAGGTTAAAATCCGCTTTACCTGTGCCGGATACGTCCACCGATTTCGTTTGCGTCTTCGCGCCCTCATGCCACGCTACGACGTTGTACTTGCCGTCGGGAACATTCTCGATCTTGTAGTTTCCACTTGCGTCGGTCTCCGCGAAGTAGGGAGTGGGACTGACGATGATGTAGCCCGACATCTCGGGGTGTACATTGCAGAGCAACGGCACCACACCCGGGTTATCGAACTTGAAGGGCCGCTTTTCGCCCTGTGGCCACGTCCCCATGTTGTGGCTGAGCTTCTTGTTGCCGCTGATGGACGGCCAGAACACGTTGTGTTGCACGCTGTCGCTGTTCAGGAACTCGACGGTTGTCCCCTGCTGCACCGCCATGACGTGGGGGCTGAAGGCTAGTCCCTTTTGGTCCATTACGGGTTGCTGGGTTGGAGCAGGAAATGTTTTGCCCTGGATGGTGTCCACGTAAACGACGGAGAATTTTCCCGGAGATACTGTGCCCGTGATTGTGCCGGCAACGGCCGCAGATGCGACTGCAAAGACCAGCAATACCGTGAATAAAAAACTGCGCGTCATAGATTTCCCTTTCTTATTTCGGCTAAACTTTGTGGCTTAAAGCCACTAGTACGCAAACTCAAATCCCAGGACCAGTGTGTTGGTGTGAAACGAGTTCACAGCGACAGGCAAACCATTGATCGGGTTCGTCGCGAACTCGACCGATTGCGAGGGCCGGATCTGGTACTCGACCACGGCCTTGATATTCGGGTGAATCAGGAACTGCACCGCCGGGGTGAACCGATTGCGTGTCGTGTAGGCAGCGCCATTAAAGGGCGAACCGGTAAATCCTCCGGGGACAAGCGCGTTGTGGTAGTCGGCATTCGAATTCACTGCGTCATACCGGAACATGACATACATCCACGGATAAGCGAGCCATTCGACATCGGCAAAGCCCCCGCTGAAGGTTGATGGCGAGCCGGTTACAAAGCCTGCGGGCGTGGGACTATCTGGGGTGATCGGCAGTGGAATCAATGCTCCATTGATGTCAGTCGGCAGCAGGTTGTAGTCGTGGCCATACATATACAGCGCGTTGACCTGCACGCAGCAACGATAGTTGAAGGTGAAGTTCCCGCCTACGCGATAGAAAGGCTCGCGCGCTGTGAGCACGGTGGATACTCCTTCCAGCGACTGGCCCGATAGTCGCTGCACCGAGCGCCCATACAAATAGTAGGTACCGAAGTTCAGATAGGTGTGGTCGTGCGGTCCGGTGGGACCTGCGGCGTCAATGGCGTTGCGGCTTTCCTTGTTGCGCTCCAGATTGAAGCGGTAGTTGAAGCTGGCGTACATATCCTTGAAGTTCGCGTCCGACGCGATCCCCACTCCACCCTGGTTACCCCCGGTAGCCGTGGGCACATAGGCGTTAGTGTTGCCCTGCGCCGTACCGCTGGTGTTCTGATCGATAAAAGCGAGAGAGTAGTTGTAGCCGCCGGTATGGCGCCCGCCACTAAACTCGATGCCCTTTGCGGAGCCGGCGAAAGTGTAGTTGTTAAACACGAATTGCTGGTTGAAAGCGGGGTTAAGGACACCGATGTTGGCCTGCGTGTAAATGTCGTAGGGACTGACCCAGACCGAAAGTGCCTGGGTGAATGGAATTTCAAGCTCGATTTGGCCCACCCTCAGGTTGAGCGCATATTCCGGCAGTTTCAACAGCCGGCCTATGTTGACGAACTTCAGGTAAGCCTGGCCCAATCCACCATTTGAGTTAGCCCCGGCGACGCTTATGTCGTCGTCCACCCAGAAGGCAATGTCGCTGCCGAAATTCCCCGCCGTAAACATGCTGAAGAAGCCAGTCTCAAAATCTGTGGCCGGAATATAAGGACCTACCGTTCCGGCTGGCGCCAGAGAGTTGAACTGGTTCCGGCTGCTTCCTGTGTACTGGAAATAGTTGTTGTATCTGAGCCCGATGGGCGGCTGGCCAGGTATGCTGCCCGGCCAGATGGCCTTTGGCCATAGTTCCTTGCTCGCTGGAGCTCCCAGCATGACCGGCGGAATCTTGAGCATCGACTCGTCGTCTTTCGGAAACTTGAATCCCGCGTCTTTGAACGCCTTGCCGAAATCATTCAGCTTAGGAAAATCAATGTGACAGGTACTACAACTCGTGCCGTACATGCGCGCGAACGCAGGAATTGCGTAGCTCTCACTCCACGGAACTATCAGAACCAGCACGAGAAGCGGTAGGGACCTTGCACCGTTACCGAGCCACTTACACATACCGAACCTCCTTTGCGGGAAGCGGCAGAGCGAGAAGAGATGGAGTGCCTCTGTCCCCACACATGATTTCAATTGATGGGACGGAAGTATTTCGTCTGGATGAACTTCTTGGCAGTGATATCCATCACAACATGCTGTGACGTTGAGCTCCTCAAACCGCTGCGTCCGACTTCGTTCGGTATCAGAAAACGTGGATGAAACTGCCGCCGGTAAGCTCATGCGGAACATCTACGGAGCATTCAACCAGTTCGACAATGATCGCAAAGCAGAACGCACAAAGCTTGGGATGCAGCGAGCAGCGAGTATGGGCCGCTTCCCTTTCAAGGCTCCTCTCGGGTACCTGAACGTCAGTAGCCAAAACGGTCCGAATCTGATTCCGGATGCGGAGCGCGCCCCGCTCATTCGGAAGGCGTTTGAATTGTATGGAACCGGAACCGAGGCGAAAGCCAAGGTGCTGCGCATGATCACTTCGCTCGGGCTGAAAACTCAGCGAGGATCCGGGTTTTCTTCCCTGATGGAGTGGCGTATAGAAAGGACGGATTTGGAACCGCTCCAACCAATTGCTTTTTTAGCGTCTTACGTGGCGTTTCGAAAGAAAAAGCAACTTTGGCGTCCCCGACGGGATTTGAACCCGTGTTACCGCCGTGAAAGGGCGATGTCCTAGGCCGGGCTAGACGACGGGGACGCGTAAAGGCGGGACTTGCACAATCACCGATGGTAGCAGCGCAGTTGGCGAGTGTCAAAGAACGCACCCGACAGAACGCGCCCGACAGAAGCGTCCTAATCTCTGGCGCTGGGGGGCATTTTATCTTGTGAAAACCTTTGGCAGGACGACTGGTCGCACGGCTTGTCCCTTTCGCTTAACTTCATCTACGACTTGCAGGAACAACGATCCCGATATGCGCTTTGGCGTTAATATCTTTTCTAACCAAGTATCGCCTTCGCCAATTTCCGCAGGCCGACCATCGTCAACCTCGACGCGGTGGCCCTCTGATGCCAACGTTATCGTGACAGTTTGTTCTTTAGAGATTGGATCATCCAGTGAAGCAACTGTTTCACTACTCGCCAGACAAAGGCGCGCCAGACAGTCCCAGTTGTGACCGCTGGCTGGGGAGCGTAGATTTGCGGCAACCGCCAACGGTCACTCGACCAAAGCGGAGCGTTCCTGATATTGTGCATGTTTCGCTCATCGTGCGAAATCGGTAGGCTTGCATCACGTATCACGTTAACTCTCCCGGAGGTAACCGCCTTGCGAGCGACTACAGTCGCCCTTCTTATTGCCCTTTCAATCGCGCCATCTCTCGCGCAGACATCCGATCCCACTCAGAGCCAGGAAGCCGAGCAACCACAAAAGACCACGCAGGCCCCTGCTGCGAGAAGCGGCGACGCCCAGCAGGACGAAGGCGAGTACAAAGGTCCGTGGAAGGGCTTGCAGTACCGGCTCGTCGGCCCGTTCCGCGGCGGACGCGTGCCCGCCGTATCGGGCGTTGTAGGTCAGACGGACGTGTACTACATGGGAGCCGCGGCGGGCGGAGTGTGGAAGACCACCGATGGCGGCCTGAACTGGAAGCCGCTCACCGACAAGACGGAAGGCATGTCGCCGTCGATCGGCGCCATCGCCGTCTCTGAGTCGGACCCCAACGTCATTTATGTCGGAACGGGCGAGGCGTGCGTCCGCGGCAACATCGTCGGCGGCAACGGGGTATACAAGTCGATCGACGCAGGCAAGACCTGGAAGTTCGTTGGCCTGGCCGACACTCATGCTATCGGCAGCATCATCGTCAATCCCAGGAATCCCGACATCGCATTCGTCGCGGCGCTGGGACATCCCTTTGCTGACAACGAAGAGCGCGGCATCTTTCGCACCACGGATGGCGGCAAGAGCTGGCAGAAAGTCCTCTATAAGGACGCCAAGACCGGCGGCATCGACATCACCTTCGACCCCACCAATGCCAACATTATTTATGCCTCGCTGTGGCAGGTGCGGCGCACTCCCTGGAGCCTCGACAGCGGCGGCCCGGGCAGCGGACTGTACAAGTCCATCGACGGCGGCACGACGTGGAAGCAGCTTACCGGCCACGGACTACCTGACGGCCCACTCGGACGCATCGGCGTCACGGTTTCAGGCGCCAATCCCAACCGCGTGTGGGCAATCGTCGAAGCCGAGAAGGGCGGCATCTACCGCTCCGATGACGCCGGCGAAACCTGGCACCTGATGACGGACGACCATCGTTTCCGCCAGCGCGCCTGGTATTACTCCCACATCTTCGCCGACCCCAAAGGCGCCGACACGGTCTATATCCTTAATACATCGGTGTATCGCTCCAACGATGGCGGCAAGGCGTTCACCCGCCTGCGCGTGCCGCACGGCGACAATCACGCGCTGTGGATCGATCCCAACGACCCGAAGCGCCTGATCAATGGCAACGACGGCGGGGCAACCATCTCGACCGACGGCGGCGAAAGCTGGACCACCATCTACAACCAGCCGACCGCGCAGTTCTACCACGTCACCAGTGACAATCGCTTTCGGTATTACATCTATGGCGCGCAGCAGGACAACTCCACTGTCGCCATCGCCAGCGCAGGCCTGGATGGCACCATCGATCGCTCTGACTGGTACGCGATCGGTGGCGGCGAGAGCGGCTACATTGCTCCCGATCCCACCGATCCGAACATCGTGTATGCCGGCTCCTATGGCGGCGAGATCACGCGCTACGATCACCGCACGCATCAGGAGCAGGCGGTCAATCCCTGGCCCATCAACCCCATTGGCTGGGGCGCAGCCGACCTGAAGCACCGCTTTCAGTGGACTGAGCCGATCGTCTTTTCTCCGCACGATCCCAAGACGCTGTATTACGGCGGTGAGGTCCTGTTCAAGACGACCGATGGCGGCATGAGCTGGACGATCATCGGCCCCGACCTGACGCGCAACGACAAGGCGAAGCAGGCGTCGTCGGGCGGGCCGATCACCAAGGACAACACCGGCGTCGAGGTCTACGACACCATCTTCTCGGTCGTGGAATCTCCGGCGCAGAAGGACTTGATCTGGGCCGGCACCGATGACGGCCTGGTCCACATCACCCGCGACGGCGGCAAGATTTGGGAGAATGTAACGCCCAAGGCGATGCCCGAGTGGGGCACGGTGAGCATGATCGAAGCGTCACCCACCGAGGCAGGCACGGCCTACATCGCGGTCGAGCGCCACAAGATGGACGACTTCACGCCTTACATCTTCAAGACTACCAACTTCGGCAAGAGCTGGACGAAGCTGGTGAACGGTATTCCTTCTGACGACTACGTTCACGCGGTGCGCGTCGATCCCAAGCGGCCGGGCCTGCTTTTTGCCGGGACGGAGAAGGGCGTTTACGTCTCGTTCGATGACGGCGGCAAGTGGCAGCCGCTGCAACTGAATCTGCCGATGTCGCCGGTCAACGACCTCATCGTGAAGAACGACGATCTGGTGGTCGCCACCCACGGACGCAGCTTCTGGATCCTCGACGATATTACGCCGCTGCGGCAGTACAGCGATTCGATTCCGCAGCAGCAGGCGCACCTGTTCACCCCGGCGCAGACCAATCACACCGTGTTTCGTCCGTCGTTCTTCGCCGCGCAAGGCAACGTCGGCAAGAATCCTCCAGGCGGAGCGGTCATTTATTACTGGCTGAAAACGTCGCTCAAGAAGCCGGAGCATAAGGCTGGCTCGGGCGGCGGCGATCAGGAAGCCGAAGAGGCGCAGGCCGAGAATGGCAAGGGCGAAGGAGGCAAGAAAGAGCCGCCAAAGATCACGCTGGAGATTCTCGACTCTTCCGGCAAAGTCATTCGCAAGTTCCCCAAGAAAGAAGAGCCGGGCAGCGGCGACGAAGAAGAAGACTTCTTTAGCCGCGGTGGCGGCGGCAAGCTCACCGAAGATGCGGGCCTGAATCGCTTCGTCTGGGACCTGCGTTATGAAGGAGCGACCAAGGTCCCGAAGGCTCCGCTGTGGGGCGGCAGCACCGATGGGCCGGTCGCGCTGCCGGGCAAATACGAGGTGAAGCTGACAGTGCTCGGTGAGTCGTATACCGCTCCGCTGGAGATCGTTCCCGATCCTCGTCTGAGCGTGACGCAAGCCAATCTGACCAGGCAGTTCGATCTGCTGATGAAGATCCGCGACCAGGTCACCAAAACCGATGACACGATCATCGAGATTCGCCAGGTCCGCGATCAGATCAATGCACTGAACAAGCGCCTGGGGGATGATCCCAAGGGCAAGCCCATCGTCGATGCCGGCAAGGCACTGGACAAGAAGATGACGGTGATCGAGGAGGCGCTCATCCAGACCAAAGCCAAGAGCGGCCAGGACGTGCTGAACTTCCCTGTCCGGCTGAACAACGACCTGGTCGCGTTGGGTGGAGTGGTAGGCAGCGCCGACACTGCGCCGACCCAGCAGTCGTATGAAGTCTACGACCTGCTGAGCAAGCGGCTTGAGGAGCAGCTTGCCAAGTGGAACGAGATTGTCACGACCGATGTTCCGGCGTACAACAAGCTGGTGAGGGAGCAGGAAGTTCCGGCGGTGAAGGTGACGCCACCCGACACCGGCAAGTAACGGAGATCGCCGATCCGAATCCCCGGCCCGCGGGTCGGGGATTTTTCTATGGACGCGGTAACACCGAGCCTTCGCGTCCACGCCCTCCACGTCCGATAATGGCGCAAATCGCATACCCCAGATCGGGCCACCGCTTAGCGAGACTGCGTCAGCGCCGGGAGCGCAGCTCCCTGGCTTGCGGTAGTGGAAGCCTGCGTCAGGATATCCTTGCAGGACATCTCATAGCGGCTGGTGAAGAACGAGGTGTGCACTCCCAGCCAGATCATCAATCCGCACAGCCCCACCATGACCCACTTTTCGCGAAAATCTACATCGGGCAGATCGCGGTTCTTTGGCTGCGTGATCTCGCCCTGAAAGACCCGCTGATAGGCCCACAGCAGATAGCAGGCGGAGAGGATGACGCCGGTGGCGGCCCAGACGGCCCAATGCGGTTGCGTATGGAAGGTGCCGGCCAGCACCATGAATTCCCCGACGAAGTTGCATAACAATGGCAATCCTAGCGAAGCGAGAACCGTAAACAGGAAGAACGCCGAATACGCCGGCATAGGCGTAATCAGGCCACCGAATTCCTTGATCTCGAAGGTGTGACGGCGCTCGTAGAGCATGCCGACCAGCAGGAACAGCGCGCCGGTGGAGATGCCGTGGGCCAGCATCACGTAGATCGAACCCTGCAACGCCAGCAGGTTGAACGAGAAAATTCCCAGCACCACAAATCCCATGTGGCTGACCGAGGAATACGCGACGAGCCGCTTCAGGTTCGGTTGCACCATGGCGACCAGCGCGCCGTAGATGATGCTGATAATCGCCAGCACTCCGATGTAGGGCGCCGCACGATGCGAGGCATTCGGGAAGAGCGGCAGGCAGAAGCGAATCAGGCCGTAAGCCCCGGTCTTGAGCAGCACACCTGCCAGGTCAACCGATCCGGCGGTGGGCGCTTCGGTGTGCGCATCCGGCAACCAGGTGTGGACGGGGAAGATGGGCACTTTGATCGCGAAGGCGACAAAGAAGCCTAGGAAGAGCCACATTTCGGTGCTGGGACTCAGCACGAGCTGCCCGCTGTCGATCATCTGGCGGATGGCCACAAAGTCGAAGGTGCCGGTCTTCGCGTGCAGCCACAGGATGCTGACCACCATGAACACCGATCCGAACATGGTGTAAATGACGAACTTGACGGCGGCATAAATGCGGCGCCCGTGTCCCCAGATGCCGATCAGCAGGGCCAGCGGAATCAGCCCGAACTCCCACCAGATGAAGAAGACCATCAGGTCCAGCGAGATCAGAACGCCAATCACGCCCATCTCAAGCAACAGCAGGAGAATGTGAAACTCTTTCACCTGATGCTTGATTTCCTTCCACGAGGCCAGAACGCCAATCGGCGTGAGCAAGGTAATGAGATGGATGATGAAGATGCTGATGCCATCGACCCCGAGGTGATAGTTCATGCCCCACTGAGGAATCCAGGGGATGAAGATCTCGAGCTTGAATCCGTGTGATAGCGGAGGGATGTGATAGACGGGGATAAACGAGAGCACGAACTCCAGCAGGCTGACGGTGAAACTGATCCAGCGTATGGCAAGATGCTGCTTGTCACCGCGCAGCGGAATCAGTATCAAAGCGCCGACCAGCGGCAGGAACAGCAGTATCGTCAGCAGATGTGCGAAATTGTGCACAAAAAACTCCGTGGATAGCGCGTCAATCTATGAGTGTGAGTTCGGTGCCCCGTCAATTGAAAAGCGTGGACTGAGTCCCTAAAACTCTATCTTCACTGGCCCGATCAGAGCAAGCATCTTGTATGTGTCTGACCGTCGCGCAACTGAGCCGTGATTCCGCAGCACAGAGCGCCACAGTCGTGGGCCCTGTGCGAGCTACACTGGCTGGCATCTCATCTACCGACACGGCCCATAATCAGCCCGATCCCCAGCGCCAGATCTGCCGCAAAGGCGGTGCTCACGAAATTCACCACATTATTGCCAATGCGCCCGGATTTTTCCCACGTGGCCCCGAGCAGGCTGTCGACCATCATGCCGATCGCGCCAGCAAGGGCAATGACAGGCGCCCAGCTCCAAGCCACGACGGCCGAGGCCCCGCTAACCCACGCGATGACACACGCCGCCAGGACGCCGCTCAGCGTTCCAGGCAGGCTGATGGCGCCATTGGTGCCAACGGGCACGCTGCGAAGTCCCACAATGAGGTAGGCGCCGCGCGCCGATGCCTGCCCCACTTCGCTGGAGACGGTGTCGGCGGCCGCCTCGGCCAGCGAGGCCATAGCGCCCGCCAACAATAAGTCACTGAATTCGGGAAACCACAGGGCAGGAAGAGCGCAGCAGGCCGAGACGCCCAGGTTCGCCAGCACCTGCGATCCGGTACGCCCGCCGGAACGCTCCGCCAGGCCCAGCCGTTGCTTGCGGCGCAAGCCCCAGCGCGTGGCCAGCACCGTCAATACAAACAGAGTGAACAGGGGCAGGAATCCGGCAAAACCGGCGCTCAACATCAAGATGAACGCCACCGCCATACCGGCGATGGCGCCCCCATCGCTGACCGAACCCATAACCCGCGCCACGACTGCCAGCAGCAGGGCTATTAACGCGGCGGGTACACCCCTGGAGTGGAAGAGATTCATTCGGAATCACTTGCAGTAGTACAATGGCGGCCCGAACTGGGTGGCACTCCCGGGTGCGCGACGCGCGAGCGGCGAACAGGCCTTTGCAGCGCATCCTAACAGATTTGCGGCCTGCCGGGTTGGCTGCACCATTGGCGGTGCAATCGCTTCGCGCTATTATTGCAGGCACAGTTTCGTATCTCGCAAGGTGAGAAAACAATATGGCTTCTTCTGTATGGTCCGGATACCTGACGTTTGGATTGATCTCGATGCCGGTGCGTCTGTTCTCCGGCGCGCGAGGCAACCACATCTCTTTTCACATGCTGCATCGCCCCGACCACGTGCGCATCAAGCAGCAACTGTGGTGCCCGCACGACGAGCGCGTGGTGGAGCGCAACGAGATCGTGAAGGGCTACGAATATCGCAAGGGCGAATACGTCATCATCGAGCCCGAAGAGATCAAGAAGATCGAGCCGAAAACCGCCAAGGCGATGGAGATCCTGGAATTCGTCAAGGCCTCGGAGGTCGATCCCATTTACTTCGAGTCTTCGTATTTCCTGGTGCCCGAAGAAGCCGGCCGGCGTCCCTACGCTCTGTTGTGCAAGGCGCTGGAAGAGACGGACTACGTGGGGATCGCCAAGCTCACCATGCACAACCGGGAATACACGGTGTTTCTGCGGCCTTACAAGGGCGGCATGATGCTGCACACCATGTACTACAGCGATGAAGTGCGGGACCTGGAAAATTTCGGGCGCCCCGACGTCGAACTGAAAGACACGGAAGTGAAGGTGGCCAACCAGCTCATCGAAGCGCTGGCCGGCGAGTTTGAGCCCGAAAAGTACCACGACACCTTCGAAGAAAATGTGAAGACCCTCATCAAGGCCCGCCTGGAAGGCGAGGAGGTCACCGAGGTGGAGAAGCCGCGCAAACCCGCTCCGGTGATCGACCTGATGGCTGCTTTGAAGGAGAGCCTCGCCCAGTTGCCCAAGAAACCGCCACAACGTGTGGCGGAGGCGGAGAAGAGCTCACAGATCCATGCCGTGAAGAAGCCGGCGAAAGCTCCACGTCGCAAGACGGCATAGGGTACCTGACCGTCACGGTAGTTTGTGTCGTTTCCAACCGAATAATTTGTCGTGCTCCAACACTTTTGTGCTGCTTACTTTTCCACCTTGGTTGTTATAAATTATGCCCGAGGGTTTCCCCGCTCGCCAATGCCGGTGGCCAAAAAGGCTGTTCCATCAATCCATATCGCCGTTCTAGGTTATGACCCGCTACGTCTCGTGGGGTTGCGCGCCGTCCTTGAAGCCGAGGGTGAGTTTGCCGTCCACAAGATCGAACCTCAGGAAATGGTTCGACCGCTGCCCGGAGAAGTCGTGCTGATGGGATCGCACGGCATGGGATCGGTATACGATGCCATCGCCACCATTCGCAGCGTGCGCCCCGCAGTCAAGATCATCCTCACCAGTGCCGTCACTTCCGACGAAGCGATCCTGCGGGCTATCTCTGCCGGGGTGAAGGGCTACATCGACGAAGCAGCTCCGGCAGAGGAGTACAAGGAAGCACTGCGCGTCGTTCGATCCGGATCGATCTGGGCGCCGCGGCGCGTTTTGTCAAAGTTCATTGAACGCGCAACTTCGGATCCCAGGAAAGCCGCTGCCGCCGGTACCGGATCTTTGAGTGAACGCGAACTGCAGGTGTTGGAGCTGCTGGTAGCCGGACGCACCAACAAGGAGATCGGCGCCGAGTTGGGAATCGAAGTGCGCACCGTCAAGCTCCATGTCAGCCGATTGATGCAGAAGGCCGGCGTGGACAACCGCATCGCTCTCTCCGTCCATGCGGTGACGAACTTGCTGTTCGGGCGCCTGTAGCAGATTTCCCGCCGATTGGCTAGCGAAAAGTAATCAACGCATAGTTACTAAAGGGAAGTAGCAATATGTCCACTTGGACATATCAATACATACCCTTTCGTTACCTTGCCAAGATGTGACCTTGGTAGGAAACTGTATTCACCTACCACAGAACCTGGGAGATAGGGCTGGAAGAGGGTACGAGGGTCCCCGAATCCGGCCCTTCGTTTTTGCGCTCATAATCGCGACCAAACGTGATGCCGCCGTAGCTGTTTCCTTTCAGTCCATCCGCTCCGCACGTCACTAGAAGGTAACCCCTCGGCCTGTTATCAGCAGCTTCTGACAGCGCAAATCGAAAGTAAGATGGACACACACTACGGAACTCGCGACCGGGAGTTTGTTTATGAAAAAAATCGCCTTGCTGTCGACATTGCTGATCGCCTCCGCTGTCTATGCATCGGACCAGCGCGCCGCAGACATTGAGCGCCTGCAAACTTCCGGCGTCATTCTGACCCAGATCATGTCGGCGCCCGATCGCGGCATTCCCGACGCCATCATGGACGGCGCAAAGTGCATCGCGGTAATTCCCTCGATGCTGAAGGCCAGCTTCATCTTCGGCGCCAACTACGGCAAAGGCGTGGCGACCTGCCGCACACCGAACGGCTGGAGCGCGCCGGCCTTCTTCAAAGTCGAGGGCGGCAGCTTCGGACTTCAAGCCGGCGGCCAGGCCAGCGATCTGGTGCTGATCATTCGTACTACAGACGGCATGCAACATCTGCTGTCGAGCAAGTTCAAGCTGGGCGGCGACGCTTCCGCCGCAGCCGGACCGGTGGGCCGCGATGCGCAGGCAGCCACCGATCTCACGCTGCGCGCGCAGGTGTTGACCTACTCCCGCGCTCGCGGATTGTTCCTTGGAATTTCGTTGAACGGCGCGGTCATTCATCAGGCAGCCGGCGACACCCAGTCGTTCTATCGTGCGCCGGTTTCGTACCGCACGATCTTGAGCGGAGAAACACCTGCACCGGCAGAGGCGCAGCCTTTCCTGCAAGCGGTGGAGAAGTACGCGCCGACTCCGCGCACGCATGTAGCAGCGACGGCTTCGGCCGCACCAGCGGATGCAGAGCCGACGACCAGCGCGATTACGCCAGCCACAACAGCATCCAGCGCTGCCTCAGCCGTACCTGCAACCACGGCGACAGCTCCGAATACAGCCCCGAGTACCACCTCAACCACACCCGCGACCACGGCATCGACGACTATCGCGACTGCGCCGGCGACTACGGCTTCCAGCGCGCCCGCCAACGCAACGGCACCGGCGAACTCGGCTGACGATCTGAGTGGAATGATGTTGCCGCCGGAGAGTCAGCCTGCGCAAGCGCAACCTGCCACCGGCAGCACGCCCGCGCAGAACACGGCTCCGGCAACAACAGTTAAGCCGATGACGAACGAAGCGCCGGCTCCTGTACCTCCGCCGACCGGCAAAGGCCAGTAGGGGCGAGCCTGCGAGTTCCCATGGCGGGCCGGTGCGTCGCGCGTTTCTTTTCGGAAGAGGATTTGCTAAAGTAAATGGGGTAGCCGCGTGTTTACCGGCCACGGGTTTGAGAGTGGCGCAAGTCTGCGACATTTCGTTCCACCTGTAGAGCATAACGAATGACACAAGAGCAATTTCTGACGTCGCTTGACGAACTTCTCCAACAGCCGGCAGGTACCCTGAAGGGGCCGGAAAAGCTGGAGAAGCTCTCGCAGTGGGACTCGGTCGCAGTGATTGGATTCATCGCTCTGGTTGATTCCAACAACGGTGTGAAGTTGTCCCCTCGTGACATCGCCAACTGCGCCACCGTCTCCGATCTGCTGGCGCTGGCCAAGATTGAAGTTCCCCGGCAGGGATGATCCCTGCGACGCAAAAGCCGCCGTATGCTGCGGCATTGTTATCCGGACACACTCATGGGTCAACACGAAGAAGGTACTCAGGCAGCGGTCGCGGCCGTTGAGTATTTCTTGCCGGAACGCACGATCACGACAGCCGATCTCGCAGCGGACTTCTCGGAGCTGTCGGTCGAGAAGATCGAGAAGATGACTGGGATTCGCGAGCGGCATGTAGCCGCGCCTGGCGAGTGTGCTTCCGACCTCGCGGTGCGCGCTGCGGAGAAGCTCTTCGCCGCGGGCCAGACCAGGCCGGCGGACATCGACTTCATCCTGCTCTGCACGCAGAGCCCTGACTACTTTCTCCCAACAACAGCTTGCCTGTTGCAGGACCGCCTCGGTATTCCCACGTCGGCGGGAGCCTTCGACTTCAACTTGGGGAGCTCAGGGTATGTTTACGGGTTGGGCATCGCTCATGGACTCGTCGCTACCGGACAGGCTGCCCGCATTTTGTTGCTCACTGCTGAAACCTACAGCAAATATCTAAACCCGCGCGATCGGAGCGTTCGGCCAGTGTTTGGAGATGCGGCAACGGCGACCCTGATCGTCGGCGTACCGTCCCCGGCGCCGCTGATGGGCCCGTTTGTCTATGGTACGGATGGTCGAGGCGGCCCTCATCTGATCGTTCCTGCCGGGGCGGCTCGCGTTTCCCATAGTGAAGAAACCGCGATTGCGCGCGACGACAGCACAGGTAATGTTCGAAGCCAGGACAATTTGTACATGAACGGAGCGGAGATCTTTAATTTTACTTTGGCCGTCGCTCCACAAAGCGTCGAGGCCGTCCTCCACAAGGCTGCCTTGCAGATAGGAGATATTGACCTCTTCTTCTTTCACCAGGCCAACCAGTATATTCTTGAACACTTGCGTAAGCGCTTAGAAATTCCGGAAAGCAAATTTCAGATCACCATTCGCCACGTTGGCAACACTTGCTCGTCGAGTATCCCGATCGCACTGAAGCACGCCGAAACGGAAGGAAAACTCAAGCCGGGATCCGTGGCTATGCTGGTTGGCTTTGGGCCAGGCTATTCCTGGGGCGCCACGCTTCTGCGGTGGCGCGGCACCCAACCGCATTCCATCGTGATCGAGGATAGAGAGTAAACCGAACAATCAATGGTATTTTCTTCTCCCGCGTTTCTCTTTTTATTCTTACCGCTATTTTTTGCGCTCTATTTCATCCTGCCCATCCGCTGGAGAAACGGCTTCGCCCTGCTGGGAAGCGTCCTGTTTTATCTGCTGGGCGCCGGCTCCTTGATTGCAGTCCTGTTCGCCCTCATTCTATTCAACTATTCATGGGCGCGACTCCTCGGCCGGGCTGCCCGCGCGGAGAAACCCAAACCACCGCAAGCCCTGCTCACCATCGGAGTTGCCGTCGATCTCTTGCCCCTGATCTTCTACAAGTATCTGCTATTCCTGAATGGGGTTGTGAATGACGCATTCGGAATAAAGCTCTGGCCGGGCTTCCATCTTGACCATATTGTTCTTCCGCTCGGGATATCGTTTTATACATTCCATTGCATCTCTTATCTCATCGACGTCTATCATCGTAAGGTACGGGCCGAAGAGCGCATCTGGCGCTTTGCGCTGTATATTTTTCTTTTTCCACATCTGATTGCGGGCCCCATTGTTCGATATGCAGAGCTTAGAACCTATCTCTCTCCCGAGAAACGGGAGGCGGCACGCTATGAAATCTACTGGGGCGTAGTACTCTTTATTATAGGCCTGGCCAAAAAAGTTCTTATTGCGGATGCAATGGGAAGCGTCGTTGATTTGGTATATGGCAATGCCAGCCAGGTAAGCACCTTTTCGGCATGGATGGCCGCGGTCTGCTACGCTTTCCAGATATATTTTGACTTCTCCGGATATACCGACATGGCCATCGGTATGGCCCGGATGATGGGCTTTAAGTTTCCCCATAACTTCAACCGGCCCTATGCCGCGGTAACAATCACGGAATTCTGGAACCGCTGGCATATGACCTTGACACGCTGGTTCAGGGATTATGTGTACTACAGCCTTAACTTCCACATTACGTGGAGAGGCAAACCACGATTTGCGTTCGCCACCTATCGCAATCTAATCATCGTCTTCGTCCTGTGTGGCCTGTGGCATGGTGCGGCATATACGTTTCTCTTTTGGGGCCTCGGCCATGGCCTATTGCTCGTACTGGAGCGCGCCAAGCTTATGAACCTGCGGAGACTGCGTCTTGGGCCGGCGCCGGCCTTCGTCCTGGTGACTTTGCTTTGGGTGCCATTTCGCGCGTCAGACCTCGCGCAAGCAAAGCTGATGCTGAGCGCCATGGTCTCGCCATTTTCGTCTGCACCTCGCTGGACAAGTGCCAACCTTGCCTTGCTGGACCCCAAGGCGGTAACGCTTCTTGTGCTGGCGGCACTGATCTGTTTTTCTGGAGACCAATTGTTTCAGGCAGTACGGCGGAAAGGATTTCACCATCGAGCCACAGTTTCCGCTTACTGTGTTGTGATTTATTGCTGGGTCTGTATTTCGGTAGTTGAGCATGGTTTTCATCCATTTATTTATTTCAAATTCTGATCACGGCGGCAGGTTGCAATGGCGGTGAACACATCACCGGAGACGCTCAGGAAAACAGACTCTGGCATGGTGTTGCGCCATCGCAAGGTCAAGGGCATACCTTTGCTGGCTGTGCTGATCTTTATCATCAGCCTTACGCCGTCTGTCTTCATGCTGCTGCCCAGGTCGTTCGATGCCGAACCGGTTGAAGAACGCAGGCCGCTCGCCCAGCCCCTCACCCATTGGCAAGGCTCGCCGCTGGACGTTGCCGCCAACTTTCAGATTGCGCAGCCTTGGTTCAATGATCATGTTGGCCTTCGCAACTTCATGATCCGGGCGAAGAACGAAATTGATTACCGCGTTTTCCGGAGTTCGACGCGTGTGTATTACGGCCGGCATGGTCAGATTTTCAGCCGCAATATTGCAGACCGCGAGCTGCCCGCTTCCGAGAATCTGCTGGCAGAACCCGGCAAGATCGAAGCCATCCACAATGGCATTGTTAGGTTCACCAATCGTTTGCAAAGCGAGGGAATCACGCCGATTTACGTTTTTCCCTTCATGAAGCAGTACTTCTATCAGAAAGACATGCCGCTGATAGCTCCCAGGCTTACCTTTCCGACCAACTACCAGAAGGTCGTACAGGGCCTTCTGGCCGACCCTCGCCTTCACGTCATCGATACGTACACTCCCTTGCTTCCGGCGAATTCTCCCTATCGCACCTACTTTCTCGAAGACTTTCACTGGACCGACGCGTCGGCCTTCCTGATAGCCAAGGAAGTAGTGGGTGAGATCTCCAAACTGGATGGCCGCCCGCAGAATGTCTGGTCTCATCCCCTTGTGGTGACGCAGGAAAAACGCCAGGGCGCGGAGGCGCGATTTGCGGCGAGGCTGTTCCTGCCGCCTATCGAGGATATTGGTATCAAGTTGGACTACACTAAGCGGCCTCAGATTCCTCTTGATCCAAAGACAGGCTTTGAATATGAGACCAACTTAGTCAAGGATCCTTCTTTGCTTCCGCCGACCTGCCTTTTCGGGAATAGCTTCTCCGATGGCATGCTCTATGCCGGAATGCCTGTTTACTTTCAACAGCTCATACATCTCGACAGAGATTCCCCGGTGATTGATGTCCCCCAGCGCATCGACGGAAAGTGCAAGTATGTAGTCGTCCAGATTCTCGACATCCAGCCTTGGCTCTTGAACTCATTCAGCCAGCAGTGAGCGGGAGGAGATGTCGCTGGCACGACCTCCGGGTGCCCCATTCAAGCCGTCGTTTGGCTTGAGTGGGATCTTCGGGGTCGGATCTCCGGGTGCCCACGCCTGGATCCAGTCCGCAGGACGAAACAACCTGTAGCCCGGCACGGCAGTGCCGGGAAAGCGCCCCCCCAAGAAATCCTGAGCCCCTTCAGGGGCGGCACCCTAGAGGCCACATTTGCCCACGAACTTAGGACTATGTTGTTCAGGGTCGAAATTTAATGGATGCGCAGGCTAGGCCAACCGAAGGAAGCGAGCATCCGCTGGGCAAAACTCATGACGGCAGTCATCACGGCAGGTGCCACTCTCCTTGGCGCGCTCACCGGTGTCGTCCTAGTCCTCAAAAGTAGGAATAGCCGGTGTTGGCGGCCCACATTCACTGCCCTTCCTTGGCGGTTAACGTGGGTAATGCACAAGTCGAGAAGATCGCTGTTCTTCCAGTCGAGTGAGCGCTTCCCAGGTTAGTCCCAACGAAGGGCGAGCCTGGGGCACCCGCGCTCTTACGAAGCAGCTGCGGCACTACCCTGATCCGCATTGCCAGGCGCAGACAGATTTTGTTTCAGCCATGTTTCGTAAAGCTCAAGCTGTGCGAGATCCTCGATGCTCAAGGTCTTCCCCGATGAGACATGAGCTAGCATATTGCGTCTCGCATTTACGAAATCGAGCCACTTGAGGCGCTTCTCCTTACCCCCGGCACCGTATCCGAGCAGCGGTCCCAGCAAGTCCCAGTTCTGCATTGCAATCTTCTGATAATCGACCAGGTCGAAATAGAATTCGCGACCGCCACGCTGACCGTCGTCGTCTTCGAACCGCTGCATCACCTTCAGTCGGACCGGCTTCGGAACGCCAACGACCCACCAATCCTCGCTCATCTCTTGCTTCAGTTCCGCAACGACCGAGGTCAAGAGCATCTTTTCGAGACTCGCCAGGATTTCTTTACCGCGAGAGTTGGTTTCCGCCTCTTCCTCTTCCAAGAACTTGTCTAAACCCTCAGGGCTAAATGAAGGGATCTCTTTGCGGATTGCCTCTTGGCATTTCCGCGTTCGTCGTGTTTGCCCTTGAACACCGCGCAATTCTCTAAACGCTCGACGGTCGGACTCACTGAACGACGCAAAGTATTTACCCAGAGCAGCTGCGTACTTCTCGATGTACTCAAATAGGTCCTCGTCATCCATCTTGATCAGTTGAGCGGAGTCACATACCTGGAAAACGCTCCTCAAAACGTTGATGACGGTCGTGACTCCGTCGTTCATCGCCAGACCACCACCATCACCGGACCCCTTATCCCACCACTCAGGCACCGCATCTCGGACTGTGTTAAACCATTTTTTTAGTATGTACACAGTACGGCGCAGAGTGGCCTCATTGCTTCCTGCCCAAAGAGGACCGTATTGGACGATGTGCTTGTTCTTCTCCTTCACGATGAGGAATTCGGTTTTTTCGACTGCGGAATACACCGCAGTCAGCGAAACACAGCGAATATCATCTTTGGCAACGTCCGCTGTCTGAATTCTCCCTTGCAGTGCCGAATCGGCTTCGACATTGAGGTCTTGCACTGCTCTCGATACTATGGCGCTGATCCGAACCGTCTCCTCGGCAGCATCCCAATGCAGTTCGGCGTATAACTCCTGAAGTAATGACTGCTTAACACTCCTTTGCTTCGCATTAATGTCTATGAACAGTCTGGCTTGTTCACTAGGTGGTAAACCCTCAAACGCTAATACTGCCAATCGAGACTTCCCCGCCATCGGATGACCCGAATAGGCGTAGAGCCGATGCTGCCCATCGATGATCCATGCAGATTTGTAGGCAGACTTGATGTCCAGCCAACCGGCGATGCCGTTTTCATGGGGAGCATCGTCTTCCTGAATGCTTTTCTGAAAGCCCAGACGATTCTTGTCGATATTTACAACAATGTTTGTAGGGAAAATGCCGTCTTCGGAGATGTACTGCCTGATCTTGTTAAGTCGGCCTTTGTTTAGCATTCGCTGATACGTAGTTACATCTGACGCTTTCCCCTTCGCCCGATGCGACACATACGAAATCTTCAGCAGATACTCGGGCGTGACCGAGAAAGTGAAACAGTTGTGCCCCCCCATTTTGGTCTTGATAGTCGGAACTCGCAGCAGCAACCCCGGTATCGTTTTGCCGGGTAAGAGCTCCGCTAGGAACTGGTACTTGGCTGCCGGGCCGATGTGATCGACCAACGTCTCGTAGTACTTCAGATCGTGTTCGTCAAGAAGGACGACGTTAGCCTCTTGGGCCCGCTTTTTATCGTTGTCACTCAGCAAGATGCCGGAAGTCCACATTACCAGCACAACCTGACGCTTCGCTGGTGTGTCAAACTGGGTCCGAACGCTGTGCGTGAATCGCTCCCTTACGAGCGAGAACTTCCCAAGCTCCTGCTGGAACTGCGGTCGTTTCGCATACGCTTCTGTAGCCTTGCATTCAATAGCAATGCCAACCTCATCGTCCAAAGCGACTGCGTCAATTTGCGACTTGGGGCTCTCCTCTTGAGATAGGTCCAATATGAGCTGCGCGCCCCCCTGTGCCGACAGATGTGTGAATCTCATGCGATATAGAAGCGCCCAGACCCTGTCCTCAAGAAACAAGCCGTGCTGCTTCGACCGCCGAAGGCGTACGGATTGACGATTTTTTTTGTCGACTGTCCAGCCATTGGCCACATATTGGTCGACTAAGGCAGGATTTATCGTCTTAGTTTCATAGTTGCGTGCTTTGGATCTATAGAGGCTGCGAAGGATATCGATTGGCTCAATGTTTAGCAGATTCATCGTCGAGTTATCTCCTCAACGTGCATAGAACAAACACTCTGTAACCCTCTTTCTGAATTCTTCAGAAGCAGCGATAACCGAATGGCGATCGATATATGCGACCGAAAATTGTTTGTACAACGCATGGATTGAGTAGTGATCAGCGTTGCTGACATATACGGCACAGCCGCGGTCAGCGAGATCATGTGCGAGCCGAGCTAGTCGCTCTTGATCTTTCCAGTGAAAGATACTGGCGTTGTATTTGAGGAAGCCATTATTACCATGAGCTACGGTATACGGCGGGTCGAAATACACAAGATCGCCCGAACGCGCCGATCTCACTGCCGCGTCGAAGTCCGCTTTTTTCAGGGTCGCAAACTGCAGCGCGCCGCTGACTTGTTTGATCTTATTTTCGTCGCACGGCGCCAAATACGTCTTGAAGTTATAGGGCACATTGAATTCGCCCCTCAAGTTCTGTCGGTAGATGCCATTGAACGAAAGAGTGCAAAGATAGATCAGACGCGCCGCACGTTCTATGTCATTGCTCGGCGCCCACGCACGTATGCGATAGTACTCGTTCTCCGAGTTGTGCCATTTTCTTAGCTGGCGTATTAAACGCTCTGGGCGGAGCTTGATCTGCGTGTATGCGTTGACTAGGTCGGCATTCTTGTCGCTGAGGTATGCGCTCGCAGGCAACAGATGGAAGAAGAGCGCTCCTCCACCAACGAAGGGCTCAAAATAGCGAGCGAACGAGGGTGGAAAAAACGCAGCAATGCTCTTAGCGAGCTTGCGCTTGCCGCCGGGCCATTTCAGGAGCGGTTCCATCACCGAGGTCCGACTGCCACACTATTCTCAGTCGTGGCCCGATTATCGTCCGTAAGCGGTGCAATCGCAAATACTTATTGCACGTAGGCGGTCCGGCCTCCGAGAACCCGACAAGTACATTGTTTAGGTACCGGTCACAGCGTATAGTTCGCTGTAATATCCAGGACCTATTGGAAGTTCCGGCCCCGAACCGATTCGACAGGGAGGACGTATGACAGGAATTCTGGTTTGGCTTGTGGTTGGACTGATCGCGGGCTGGCTGGCCGGCCTGGTCATGAAGGGTGGCGGCTACGGCATACTCGTGGACATCATCCTCGGACTGGTGGGCGGCATTCTGGGCGGCTGGATCTTCGGCCTACTGGGGATCTGGCCCGGGGGAGGCATGATCGGCTCCATCATCGTCGCCTTCATCGGCGCGGTGATTCTGGTCTGGATAAGTCGCCTGCTTAAGCGAGCGTGAAGGACATCTTTGACCACGCCCAATTACCTTCGTAACTTGCGCCCTCTTCGCTTCTCTGCTACGTTCGCCCTGTGAGGCACAAGAGTTGTGTGTCCACGTGCGTCGGGGCTTCCGGGCGCGTGTTCTTTTAGGACGTTTTGGTAATGCCGCAAGGCTTGCTTCAGGTTAACCGTTTCGTTACTCCTCAAAATCTCTTCTGCACCGTGTCTGGTGCAACCAATCGCGCTAAGTCCAATTTCCGGAATATTTTGCCTGTAAATCCCACGCACTCAATAATTTGCACGGAAAATGTCATCTCGAGTCAGCGTAAGTCTCACGCGCTCAATAATTTGCTAGCATATGTATTTCAATTTTTTTGTGTGATCTATATCTCGTCCAATGGCCAGATGATCGGTGGCCAGAACGGAGGCTTCGATATACAAGCAGTTAATACCTGGGAATGAGCATCGGCGGCGCGAGCAAACTGCAAGGTTCCTCGGCTTCCCCCTCGTCTTCGCTCGGGATGCGCTCGGAATGACAGGCGTATGGTTTCGAGTTTCCAGTTTCGAGTTTCCTCTGCCAAAAGCCAAGGGCCGCGCACCACGGCATCACCCGCGGTTTGACCCGATTTTTAGCGGGTGCTACCGTCAAGCTGCTCCCGTGCCCTCCGCGATGATCAATCGACTGCAATATGCCCCGTTGGCCGTGCTGGTCCGGGTGGTCGGTGTGTTGCCTCGTCCGGTGGCGCGCGGCGTCGGAATCCTGCTGGGACATCTGGTGTACTACGTGCACCCGCGGCTGCGGCGGGTGGGCCGGCGAAACCTGGAACTCGCCTTTCCCGAGAAGCCCGCTAGCGAGCGCCGCAAGATCCTGAAGGGCGTCTACACCTCGCTCGGCCGGCTGCTGGCCGAGTTCTGCCTCTTCCCTTATTACACCGTGCGCAATTCGTCGAACGTCGCCGTCTATCAGGGCTTCGAGAACTTCGAGGCCGCCGAGCGCCGCGGGCTGGGTGTGCTGCTGCTCACCGCACATTTCGGCGGATGGGAGGTCGGCTCGTTCTTCCACTCGCTGCAAGGGCACCCGATCAAGATTGTGGTGCGGCCGCTGGACAATCCCTACGTCGACGACCTGGTCACGGCCTATCGCACGCTGCACGGCAACACCGTGATCGGCAAGCAGGACTTCGCGCGCGGCCTGCTGACCGCGATGCGCCGCAACGAGACCGTCGGCATCCTGATGGACACCAACATGACGCCGCCGCAGGGCGTGTTTGTGCCGTTCTTCGGAATCGCCTCCTGTACGGCCAGCGGCGTGGCGCGGGTCGCGCTGCATACCGGAGCAGCCGTCGTGCCCGCGTTTACCATTTGGGACGCCGGGCTGCGCAAGTATCGGGTGCAATTCGATCCCGCGCTGGAGCTGGTCAACACGGGAGACAGCGAGGCCGATATTGTTGCCAACACCGCACTGTTTAACCGCGTGATTGAGGGCCATGTGCGCAAGTATCCCGACCAGTGGCTGTGGGTGCATCGCCGCTGGAAGACACGTCCGCCGGGCGAGGGGGCGCTGTATTAGCGGCGGTGAGAGGAATGGAAGGACTGGCGTGAAGGAAAGCTTCGCAGAAGCCGAGATTTTTCAAGGGCGCACAAGTTCCCACGACAATAGCGCAAGAACTATTCCGAGCCTTTCCGTTTTTTCCCCGGCAAACTCGCGGGGTTCTCGTGGGTGCGCTCGCGGAAGCGCGCTCTCATTCCGGCGGCAAGCGAGACGGCGTTCTCGCCGAACCTCTCGCGCAGGCGATCGGCGGCTGACAGCGCCTGGTTCCACTTGTCATGCGCGTTCGCGCCGGACAGACCCAGCTGATCGCTCTCGACGTCGAAGTGCGAGGCATGAACGCCCAGCAGGCGCACCGCTTCCCCGTTCCAGTTCTCGCGGAACAGCTCGCGGATAACGGTGAACACCTCCGAATCTACTGCGGTCGGCTGCGGAACGGTACGTGCGCGGGTGACGGTGTGAAAGTCGGAGGTGCGCAGCTTCAGTTGCAGAGTGCGGGCGGGCAGTTCCTGCTCGCGCAGTCGGCGGCAAACCATCTCGGACAGGCGCGCCAGCATGGACTCAAGCACCTGTTGATCGTTGGTGTCACGCGAGAACGTGTGCTCATGGCTGACCGACTTCGGGCCGGCATCTTCGCCGATGTCCGCGTCGAACCAGCCGCCCGCATCCTCGCCGCGCGCCTTGCCCGCAAGGGCCAGACCGAGAGCGCCGAACGTCTGCTTCAGCCACAACTCATCGCGCGTCGCCAGGTCTCCGACTTTGCGGATCCCCTGCTCTTCCAGCCGCTTCTCCAGCACTTTGCCGACGCCGGGAATTTTGCGCACCTCCAGCGGAGCGAGGAAGCTGGCCTCGCAGCCAGGCTGGATCCAGAGCACGCCGTTGGGCTTGGCCTGATCGGAGCAGACCTTCGCGATGAGGCGTGAGGTGCCGATGCCGATGGAGCAATTTAACTGCGTGTCGTGTTTGATGGCCGTGTGGAGCAGGTGCGCGGCCCGCATGGGCGGCCCGTAGAGCCGCTCGGTGCCCGACATGTCGACGTAGGCTTCGTCGATGGAGACCATCTCCAGCTTGGGCGAGAAACGGTTAAGGATTCCGTAAACCTTCTCCGAGCAGTCGCGGTAGCGCGTGGGATGCCCGGGGACGAAGATGGCGTGAGGACAAAGCCTGGCCGCGGTGCGCAGCGGCATGGCGGAGTGCACTCCGAACTTGCGCGCCTCATAGGAGGCCGCAGCTACAACGCCGCGCTCGTCGGCCGCTCCTCCGACCACAACCGCCTTATTCTTCAGCGACGGATCGTAGAGCTCCTCCACCGAGACGAAGAAAGCGTCCATGTCTACGTGGAAGATGGTCCGCGGCTGAGAGCTCATGTTGCAGAGATTTTATCGATCTGGGTTAACATTCTGCCATTTCCAAACAGGCGTGAGGACACCATGATCCGAGCCGGCATCGTTCTTTTGGGCCTCTTCTTCTGGACTGCGTCGCTGATGGCACAGCAGGCCACCGCGACGTCCGCGCAAATGCAACAGCTACAACAGGAGGTCGAACGGCTGACCTCGTCACTGCAGGCCATGCGCACTGAAGTGCAATCATGCCGCGACGAGATCCACAGCCTGCGGGCGGAGCTGGAATCTGCCAAGGCCGCCGTGCAAGCAGGCGGCTCAACGGAGAATGCCGATGTGGAGCACGCTCTGGCCGACCTGCGCGAAGACGAGAACGTGACCGACTCGCGTGTGGCAACGCTCTACCAGACCAAGGTGGAGAGCGGATCGAAGTATCGCCTGCGCCTGTCGGGACTGGCGCTGTTCAACACCTTCATGAACCGCGGGACGGTCAACACCATCAGCGTGCCCAATCTCGCGTTGCCCACGCCCGAAGGTCAGCCGGGAGGAAACGTGGGCGCAACCTTCCGCCAGACGCTGTTCACCTTGCAGGCGTTTGGGCCTGAAGTGGGCGGAGCGCGCACCAGCGCAGCAGTGCAGTTTGATTTCTATGGTGGCTTCACGCGCACGCTCGACGGATACGTTCTGGGCCTGGCTCACCTGCGGACCGCTGACATCTCGTTTGACTGGGACAAGTGGTCGCTACGCTTTGCCCAGGACAAGCCTTTCATCTCGCCACTTTCTCCTACGACCCTGGCCGCAATCGGCACGCCGGAGTTTGCCTATTCCGGGGACCTTTGGACATGGACGCCACAGATTGTGGCTGAGCGGACGTGGGAATTGTCGGAGAAGGTGAAGCCGCATTTGCAATTTGGCGTGCTCGATCCATTCGACGGCGAGCTTCCCACATCGTTCTACCTGCGTCAGCCCGAAGCAGGCGAGTTGTCGCGCACGCCGGGCATCGCTGCCCGGCAGAGTTGGGACTTCCCCATTTTTGGGCAAACTGCCACTATCGGCTATGGGGGCTACTTTGCGCGGCAGAACTACGGCTATGATCGCGTGCTCAATGCCTGGGCCGCCACGCTCGACTGGAACCTGCCGTTCGGCGAGCGCTGGGCGCTGTCCGGCGAGCTGCACCGGGGCGCCGGATTGGGAGGCATGTGGGGCGCGATTGGCACCAGCGTCGTCTATACCGGCCCGGATAGCGATCCATATGCTAGCGTTGTGGGCGTGAATACCGTCGGGGGATGGTCGCAGCTCAAGTTCAAACCGGCGTCGAAGTGGGAAATCAATGGCGCATTCGGCGAAGAGAACCCGTTCGCCGCCGACTTGTTGCAGAACGGTGATCCGACGTATCAGCCGGTGTTGCGCAACTGGACGACCATGGTGAACGTGATCGACCATCCGCGTTCCAATCTGCTGCTGTCGCTCGAGTACCGTCACCTGAATACCGTGCTGTTCGGCGGACAGACGGTAACCGCCGAGCATATTAACCTGGGCGTGGGAGTGGCTTTCTGATGACGCGGTGGCTTTGGATATTGCTGTTAGTGGTGAGCTGCGCTGCGTGCGCGCAGGAGGACACTGTTTCGGGCACGGTTGTCGTCCATCGCAACGGAAGGCCCTTGAAGAATGCTTCCGGCGCAGTGATCTGGCTCACGCCGGCCGAGGGAGAGGCTCCCAAGCCTCCGGCCGACAAAGTTTTCCGGCTCACTCAGAAGAACAAGCGCTTTGAGCCGCACCTGCTGGTCGTGCCGATCGGGTCTGCTGTGCTCTTCCCCAATCAGGACCCGTTCTTTCACAACGTGTTTTCGGTGTATGAGGGCACGCGCTTCGACCTGGGACTCTACGAGAGCGGATCGTCACGCGAGGTGCGCTTCACCCGCCCCGGACCGTCGTACATCTTCTGCAATATTCATCCCGAGATGAGCGCGGTCGTCATGGTGATGACCACGCCTTACTATGCGACCACGGATGAGGCCGGAGATTATTCGATCGAGAGGGTACCGCCCGGGGAGTACGAATTTTCCGTATGGTACGAGAGCGCGCAGCCGGAGCAGTTGAAACAATTGCAGCGCAAGGTGACGGTCTCGCCGGCCGGCGCGCGCCTGGATCCGGTGACCATACTGGCCGCGCCCAGCCTGGCGGCCAATCACAAGAACAAGTACGGTCAGGATTACGAGAAGCAGCCTCCCTATCCCATTCCATAGAGTCGCCTAGCTGACCATCTCCAGCTCGTCGGCGTCCACCTCGACCGAGAAGCTCTTCATGATGGCTTCGACCGTCAGGACCACACGCAGGCTGGTCACCTCCTTGACGAGGATTCCGGTTTTTCCAGCAAAAGCTCCGGAAGTGATGCGGGCTTTCTGCCCGATGACCAGGAAAGGATGTGGCCTGCTGTTGCGCTCAATCAATCCGGCGCGCAGCGATTCGATCTCGTCATCTGCAAGTAGCGACGGCTTGCGGCCCGGACCGACCACGGAGAGTACTCCGGGAATGTTCAGCACCTGGAAGTAGAGCTTCGGCTCCAGCCGGGCGAATACATAGCCGGGAAAGAGCGGCCGATCCACCTGGGCCCGAACCCCGTTCTTCCAGCGCCGGGACTGACGAACCAGCGGCAGGAAGTAATCGACACTGCGGCACTCAAAGTGTTTGGCGACGGCCTTCTCATGCCTGGGAGTGGTGTAATAAGCCAGCCAGTGAATGCTTGCAGGCTGAGGATTCGAATCGCCTCCGGAAACGCCCCCGCCATCGTGGCTACATAGCCGTTCCGCTGACATGAAATGCACTCCAATTCGCGACAAGCTGCAATCAGTGAGGCACTCAGCTCGCAGCCGGCTTGCAGGAGGCGGTAGTTCCCTTCCGTACCAAGACCTGCGCGCAAAATGACCGCACTTTTGAGCGGGTGGCTGCTTGCTTTGATGGCCGCTTCGCTTGTGGGAGGACTGGCCTGCACTGGAGGTTAAGGCCGGCTCCAGCGCTAAGTCAAGTCAATATGCCGTACTGGCGCTCAGTTAGTTTCGAAAAAGAAAAGCCTTTTCTGAGCCTTCCGCCAGCAAGCACTTACTTGAAATTGCGACTACAGACGGCGGTGAGGACCGGCGCCGAGGCACAGAGCGCTCCGCGCGACGACCAGAAAAGCCGGCGCGGGGCCGGCTTTCCCGACGCAAACTCAGGTTGGCTACTTCAGGCTCTTCACATAAGTGGCAACAGCATTCGCCTGGTCCGGAGTGAGACCGGAGATGCCCTTGGTGTGGGGCGCCTTCTTTCCCGCTGCACCTTTGGTCAGAAGATCGGCGATCTGCGCCTCGCTCAGGGAGGTGCCCTTCACGACCGGACCGACTTTGCCGGCCCCGTCAGGACCATGGCAGACGGCACATTTCGACTTGTAAATGGCTGCGCCGTCGTCGGCGGCCCAGGCCACGCACGACATGGAGAGGATGGCGATAACTGTCACCAGTATGATGCTACGCTTCATGAATATTGGCTCCTTGTGCTGCAATTTACCAACTCCGAAATCGAAGCTGGCTGACACCATTCGAACTTGCGGTGGCTGGCGGACGGGTCATTGTTTCCGCAACCATTAAACACTCCATAGATTGAAGTTCCAGAATCGGAACGCCGCAACAGCACGTTTCCAGTGCGCTCGCCTGCAACCTGCTTGCGACTTTTTATGGTTTCGTTTTCCGCAATCACCCGTCTGTGACCGTGGTCATAGGCCCCAGTGATGACGGAATTCGCCGCGTTGCTTTCTTCAGAGCGTAAACACGCCGCAAGATTCCTCAACTTTTCATGCTGAGAGGCTCCGGCCGCACGTGTCGATCACGCGAAATCGCAGTAGAATTACGCTCGCCCGGATATCATGATCGCGGCCTGACGCCGCGCACTGCGAGGAACCATGTCAGTCCATTCTCCCAACCGTGCTCCCGGAATGTTCACCTGGATCGAGCTGGCGACCAGCGACCAAGCCGGCGCGAAATCGTTTTACACATCGCTGTTCGGCTGGACTGCCGACGACAGTCCGATGGGCCCCGGCGGCTTCTATACCATGTTTCGCCTGGACGGCAAGGACGTCGGTGGCGGGTACACGTTGATGCCCGACCAGGTCGCAATGCACGTCCCGCCGAACTGGCTGGTGTATGTCGCAGTCGAGAGCGCCGATGCGGCCATCGCGAAGACGAACGAACTTGGCGGCAAGGTGTTGGCCGGCCCCATTGACGTAATGGACCTTGGTCGGATGGGAGTGCTGAGCGATCCGACGGGAGCGGTGTTTGCCGTCTGGCAGGCCAAGAAGCATAGCGGCATAGATATCATCGGCTCCGATGGAGCCTTCTCCTGGGCCGACCTCAACACCAGCGATCCAAAGCGCGCGGGCGATTTCTATTCCGCCCTGTTCGGCTGGCGCCTGGAGAAGGGCGAGAACGATCCCGAGGGCGGATACCTGCACATCAAATGCGGCGAGCACTACATTGGAGGCGTTCCTCCGGCGCAAGCGCTGCGACCGGGCGTGCCGCCTCATTGGCTCATTTACTTCCACGCTTCAGACTGCGACGCGCTCACCAACAAGGCCAAGTCGCTGGGCGCCACCGTCTGCTTTGGACCTATGACCATGGAAAACGTTGGGCGCTTCTCGATCGTGGCTGATCCGCAGGGCGCGATGTTTTCCCTGTTCCAGCCGATGCGGAAGGGATAACCGCCCTGCATCCTTTGGAGAAGACTGGACTTTCCGGAACGGCATGGCTCGTGCTCAGGAATCACACGTTCTTGTGAGGTCGATCACAGCCCTCCTGTGCGCTCAAGGCCGACAATCAAGCTGTCAAAACGGATGGCTGTGATCGCAAACGGAGGTCGCCATGTCGGAAGATAAGCGGGACGTGCTGGAAGTCCTACGGTATGAACTCAACTTCCTGGAGCAGGGCGGTTACGGTAACTGGTACAGCACGCCCTGGGGCCCGGCCTCGATTTTTCAGGACTCGCTGAGCTGCCTCAACCACGGTGACCCGACGCGGCCGCACGCCTGCCGCGAATGCCTGCTCTACGACTTTGTCCCTGAGAAGTATCGCAGCGAGGACGTGCCCTGCCACCACATTCCCCTGAACCGTGAAGGCGTTACGGCTGCCACTCCGCAGTCGGAAGAAGAGCTGCGCGAGAACCTGAAGCACTGGCTGAAGCGGACCATCGCCCGCATCGAGGCCGAGCGGTCGAAGCAGCAGAAGACTGCCGTGGAAGCCAAGGGCTAAGCCGTCCGTTCGCGCGCTTGCAGCAGGCATTTCAAACTGCCGCGAAACTCGCGAAAACCGCAAAAAACGCTACCCAAGTGCTCTCGAAGTGCCCTTTTCTTGCGTCGAAATTAGGGGAAATTCTCGCTCCGTCCGTCCAAAACCGGCCAGTCGCGCCGAGGCCGGGTCCCAACAGGGCGGAAAATCAACTCAACAAACAGGGGGTTCAGGCCGGCTTTGAATGCACTTTGAGGCCGAAAATGGCGATTGGAGGCCAGTTTCGAGCGCCCTTGTGTGCGGAGGGACGCTACCGGCTGACTCCCTCAGGAAACGACTTCAACTCCACCGTGCGCTCGCTCACCTTCTCGACTCCGTTGACGTCGGTCACATGCTCCTTCAGCACGCCTTTCAGGATCCGATAGCCTTCATCGCTCGGCTTCTTGCCGGGTTGGGTCTGGATGGTTCCGTCGAACTCATACCAGATGGCGTGCACCGTCTTGGTGGCGAAAGTCACATGGTCGCCTTTGAGCGATCCCTTGCTGAAAAACTGGTCGATGAACTGGCCGCGGTCGCTCTCGGTGTCTCCGAAGCGGGAAACAAAGCCGGAAAGCTCGCCATCGTCGTAGGTAAGCTGCACGTACTCGCCCTCTTTGAGGAACGAATACATGCCCGAGGGATCGTCAGCCGAACCGTGGACCACGCCCGTCTGGCTGGGCTGCTGAGCCAGCAGGGTGAGAGCCAACAGGAGCAGGAAGCCTGCAACCGGAATGCGCTTGCTCATGCGACGGAATCCTCGTTCGCTCATCATTTCACGAATGCCGTCGCAGGGGAACAGCGAGGCTAGAGAACGCGCGGGATCAATGCCCCGGTGGTGCGGCGGTAGTCGTCGTACTCAGCGCCGAAGGTCTGGACCATGAAGCGCTCCTCCAGGCGGCTCTTGATCCACAGCCCCAGCCAGACGAACGCCACGCCGGCGAATCCCCAGAGGTTGCGGCGGCACAGTGAGGTGCCGACCAGAGCCAGCAGAATTCCGGAGTAGATGGGGTGGCGAACGAAACAATAAGGGCCGGTGCGCACCAGCTCATGGTCGTGCTTGACCGTGACCAGACCGCTCCAGTTCTGGCCCAGGTACAGCCGCGCCCAGATGGCGAACAGCAGCCCGGCGGCAGTCAGGGCCACACCCAGGTCCATCACACCCGGGACCGGAGCGATGCGAAGCTGCCAGAGTCCCAGCATGCGCAGCACCTTTGCATCGGCGAGCGCCAGGTAGGCGCCAATTGCGGTGGGGACCATGTAAGGCAGGGCTTCGGACAATTTCAGCCGCTGCCGCGCCTGCTTCGTCCGCAACGCCCACAGCATCCACACCGCGGCCATGCCACCCACATCAGCTTGCACAGGTTGACAGCGTTCATCGGGCGGCCAAACACTGCAATCTCCTCACACGTATGTATACGCTCGGGCAGGCCGGTGAAGTTCCGCTTTCACGCTGGAACAGTGCTTGCGAAGCCCTCCTGCCCCTGGTGTCTTCAGTGCTCATCTAGTGAGTGCCGCACTCGGGCTGGCCGGTGGCCCACAATTGCCTTCAGTTTGTCTAGTCCCAGGACATGCTTTCCAAAGTGTCTCGGGACATCCTTTACAGTTGTTGTATAGAACTCAGTCTGCCAGCCAGCGGTTCACGATCGTGGACCGCTGGCTGGCGAAGTCGAGTTCCCGGATCAGGGTGCGACAGTAATACACCTGCACCCGTTCTTCGATTCGTATCAGCTGCACCCGTTCGCCGCGCAGGGCACGGTTAATCTGCCACTTGTGCCCGCCCACATCGAGTTTGCCCTGGCAGTCCACCTTCAGCACCCACGCTCCCGGCTCATACTCATAGGCCACCGGATGGGGATCGTAGCGGCGCGCACTCGCATGCCAGCAACTGGCCGGCGTCGCCATTCCCAGCGCCTCGTGCGGTCGCACCTGGTTGTGCTCCCAGCGGTACTCATCCAGCCATTGCTGCCCCAGTGCCTCGCCCCCGACTCGCCGATCCACCGCCCGCTGTAAGCAACCGTGAAAGCGCTCCACTTTACCTTGCGTCTGCGGATGCCGTATCCCGCTCCAGTGCAACTGGATCCCTTGCCGCATCAGCCACAGCGATAAGTTCGTCAGGCCTCCACCCGAACGCATGCTCCACCACGGCGTGCCGTGATCCATCAGCATCGCTTCCGGCACCCCGCACTGCGTGAAGGCCCCTTCCAGTTGCTCGCGTACTGCTTCGCCGCGTAGACTTTCCATCGCCCGCAACGCAATCAGGTAGCGGCTGTGGTCGTCGAGAACCGACAGCGGCCCGGTCTCGTCGGCCCGCTGCAGCGGACCCTTAAAGTCCATCTGCCACAGCTCATTGGGCTGGCTGCGTTCGAAACGCTGCACCGCCGCGGCATGCCGATCCTGCTCCCGCACCAGACCCTGCCGCAGCAGAATACGATGGATGGTGCTGCGGGTCAGTTCCAGCCCCGCGCGCGCCAACAGCACCTGCAGCTTGCGCGCACCCCAGTCGGGATACTGCCGCCGCAGCTCGACCACCTGCGCCTCCAACCGCGCGGGCGTCTGCGTCGGCCGATGCTGTGGCGCGCGGCTGCGTTCGGCGATGCCGCCGATCCCCTGCTCCCGATAGCGTTGCAGCCACAACCGACCGGTCGGCCGGGAAACGTTGAACTCCTCCTCCCGGCGCGACGCCGCTACCACGAACTGCGCCCGCTGCTCACGTACATCCATCGTCTTCCAAGGCATCCTGTCTTACTCCCGCCCTTGCTAGGCTCGCGCGGGAGTGTAAAGGATGTCCCGGGACATTGTGGAAAGGATGTCATGAGACTGAACAAAACGAAGGGAAATGTGGGCCACCCGCCGCGGACTTGGGGTACCGGCGCCAGGCCCTGACGAAATGTGGTTTCTTAGGCGGTGGCGGCTGTCCCTTTGGCTGTCGTGCCGGGTCCGCTTGGCTGCCCGGTCCTTGCCCGGACCGACTTCCAGAAGATACCGTCAATCGGAACTCGCTTTCGACCCAAAACCACCAATTCGAGCGGTACCAGCACATACTCTGTCAGCCATTGGCTGACAACGAAGTCTCTGTACCCGGCCATGGCATTGTCGACTGCGAGGGTGCCGAGTCGCTCGCCGAAGATTACGTCAGAAACACTCGGGCGGATGGATCGGATCAAATGACGAGGCTCGTTGGTCACCACCCGGTAATCGCGCCAATACGAGACGTGTCCTCCCGGGGAAGCGCCAGGCGGATTTTTGGGCTTTAGCTCATGTATCTGTTCCTCAAGTAGACGTGAGGTCATCCTAAGCCCTGCGGTTCGCAGCTTGTCTGGGGTTTGTCCCGTCACTCTTCTCCCATTAGCAAGGAAGTGTCTGACTGCGTCCCTCTCGTCCTTATCCAGTTTTACTCTGTCGTCATCAATATATTTCTCGGCATCGGCTGGCAGTGCAGTTTCCGCCATTACGACGATTCCATAAGGGCTGGTTTGGGGAGTAAGACGATCCTGCAGCCTGTCGCTAACGTGTGCGAAGATCTGGTCCATGGTGAGAGGGTCCTCTGGTATCAGCACAAGGTCACACGCTGTGCTGTACCCGGCATGGCTGGCCACAAAACCAGAATCTGACCCGAACAGTTGAATGATCCCTAATCGGGGATTTGACTGCACCTCCGTGTGCATATTAAGGATTACTTCTCGCGCCTTCTCAACCGCCGATAGAAATCCGAAAGACTGCCACACCCACAGAATGTCGTTGTCCATGGTTTTCGGAATTCCTATCACCGCGAGGTCCTTGCCCATTTCATCCGCGGTCCGCTGGAGTGCATGAGCCGCACGCATGCTGCCGTCTCCTCCAATCACATAAAGAATGTGGACCCGCTGATCCGGGTGATCACAAAGGCGTGTCACGATCGTCTGCCGTGATTCCAAGCGCCAATCGCCCAGAAGTTCTTCTGGGCGCGACGTTCCAAGCATCGAACCCCCGTGTTCTGCAGAGGCTTCAACTAAAGGAATTGTCAACTGTTTCGGCTGTACACCCGGATGGAAGAATCCCTTGAAACCCTGTACATAGCCGTCAATTCGCAGGTGGTACGGCGCTTTACTGCGAAGGGCATCGGCGTAGAGGAAATGTCTTTTGACGATTCCATCAATTACCGCGTTGATCCCCGGCGCGATCCCTCCAGAAACGAGAATTCCGACGCCGAGCATCCGGGGAAAAGAGTCCGGAAGCGGGTAACGCAGGCGATGTCGCGGCCGTGCCTCAAGAAGTGTTAGTTCCGGAACGGTTTCGCCAAGTCGTAGGCGAGAATCGACTCTGATGCGGGCGGCGTCGTCGAGGAATGTCCCGATCTCCTCCTCTTGGAGAGGATTGTCGTACCAGGGGCGCAAATGGACAACGCTCGGCCAGCTCGGTGGACATCCCTCCTTGATCATCTCCAGCGACGGATGGCCATTACCTCTTACGTACTCTTCGATGATGTCCTTCTCTCTAGCGAAGGGATACCCAAAAGGTAACCCGTCGTCGGACAGCCAAGTTAAGCCAAGGCGTTGAACGATGAACTTCGCGCAATCGATTGCGATCGCCCGCAACTCTGATCGATCGGTGGCCTTGGAGAGATCGACTCTTATCGGATCGACCAGGGATGTTTTCAGGTTCAATCCTGCAGGTATCGCAGCGGCTAACTGAATTACCAGCTGCCGCGTGTTAGGTAGTTTCTGGTGAAGGGTAACCTCCTGGCACTGCGTTGTGCCGGTTTCTTGTCCGGCAAAGATGACCATCGCTTGTGAATTGGTGAGCTGTGTCTCAAGCTCCGCTGGGTAGTTATGGCCCTGTGCATGCTGCGACCAGAAGAAAGTCTTAATTCCGCGTTGTTTTCGCAGAAGGTAATGAATCTCGTGAACAAAGATTTCGTTTTCGCGATCGAAGTGGTACGAGAGGAATATTTGCATCAGGGCTCCTATAAAACCGCCAGAGCACTCCCGCGCAACTTTCGGTTCATGATGTAAAAGCTGCCCTAGTGCGGAATCATAATCCGAATTAAGCTGATGTCTAGCGCATTCTGAGTGCTTCCAGGTAAATGCCGGGGGCGCTGGCCGAAATGGGCGAAGCGCCGGCCGCGCTGGAGCGAGTGTTGGGCGGATCCGGAGCGAACATGCTCATAGAAATCGGACAGGTGGAGGCGATCTTTCGGTATCCTGTGAAGTCCATGGGCGGCGAACCACTGGAGGCCGCCGAGCTGGGCTGGCACGGCCTTGAAGGTGACAGGCGCTTGGCATTCCGGCGGATGAATGACCGCAGCGGCTTCCCGTGGCTAACCGCCACCAAGCTTCCCGACCTGCTCTTGTTTGCTCCCCAGCGCCGTGAAGATGGTGCTCCGGGAGAGCTGCCCACGCATGTTCGCACGCCGGATGGCGAAGCGATGCCTGTCTTCGGGGAGGAGCTGGCCATGGAGGTGGGACGCCGGTACGGGGCTCCGGTGCAGATGATGCAGTTGAGGCATGGCATCTTCGATGACGCAAGCATCTCGGTGATCGCCTCGGAGACGGTGCGCGAGATCGGACGGCTCGCGGGGCGGAGCTTTGATGTGCAGAGTCTCGACGTGCGACGATTTCGCCCCAATGTTGTGGTTCGCCTGCTGCGGCCGGCTCCCTTCCAGGAGGACGAGTGGTTGGGCGGTGTGGTCAGCTTCGGCGAGGGGGACGACGCCCCCGCCATCAGCGTCACGATGCGCGACGTCCGCTGCTCGATGGTGAACCTTGATCCCGACTCGGCAAGTGCCGCGCCGGAGGTGATGAAGGCGGTGGTGCGTGCGAACCAGAACAATGCGGGAATCTACGGCACAGTCACTCGCATCGGCCAGCTGGCGGTGGGACAAACCATATTCCTGCGTGCGGCGACCGGGCAAAGGGAACGTGGGTGATCGAAGCATAAACCTCCTGCCTGGGAAACCAATGAGGGCCGCGATTGGGAAATCGCCCCAGGGCCCCTCTTTTCCTGCAACTGACAGTCCCCGAAGGACATCTAAAATTTGACAATGATTCACTCAAGTTCTATAGTCGCACTGTTATAAATGCCGAGGTTGTGACTCGATGGCTTTTTGATTCAGTGGCTTACGAACTTATAACCCCTAAGGAGGGTGGCAGCGATGGCAAAGATTATCGGCATTGACCTGGGTACCACGAACTCCGTGGTCGCCGTTATGGAAGGCGGCGAGCCTAAGGTCATTCCAAACGAAGAGGGCGGGCGGACGACTCCGTCCGTGGTGGGCTTTACCAAGAACGGCGAGCGGCTGGTCGGGCAGGTGGCCAAGCGCCAGGCCATCACCAATCCTGAGAACACCATTTACTCCATCAAGCGGTTCATGGGCCGTCGTTACGACGAAGTGAACGAAGAGATGAAGATGGTGCCCTACAAGGTGGTGCAGTCGGGCGATCACGTGGCCGTGGTGGCGCAGGGCAAGGAATACACTCCGCCGCAGATTTCGGCCCTGATTCTGCAAAAGCTGAAGAAGGCTGCTGAGGACTACCTCGGCGAGAAGGTGACCGAAGCCGTCATCACGGTCCCTGCTTACTTCAACGACGCGCAGCGCCAGGCGACCAAAGACGCCGGGCAGATCGCGGGACTGGAAGTAAAGCGCATCATCAACGAGCCGACGGCGGCAGCACTGGCGTACGGGCTCGACAAGAAGAAGGACGAAACCATCGCCGTGTATGACTTCGGCGGCGGAACCTTCGACATTTCGATCCTGGAAGTTGGCGAAGGCGTGATCGAGGTGAAGTCGACCAACGGCGACACGCACCTGGGCGGCGACAACATCGACCAGCGCATCGTCGACTGGCTGATTGCCGAGTTCCAGAAGGACGAAGGCCTCGACCTGCGGGCCAAGGGCAACGAGATGGCGTTGCAGCGTCTGCGTGACGCAGCCGAGCGCGCCAAGATCGAGCTCTCCACCACCATGGAGACCGAGGTCAATCTGCCGTTCATCACGGCCGATGCCTCGGGTCCGAAGCACCTGGTGAAGAAGCTGACGCGCGGCAAGCTGGAAGAGATGGTGCGCGACATCATCGACCGCTCCATCCGCCCGTGCGAACAGGCGATCAAGGATGCGGGCGTTGACACCAGCAAGATTGACGAGGTCGTGCTGGTCGGTGGCCAGACGCGCATGCCTGCGATCCAGGCGCTGGTGAAGAAGATCTTCGGCAAGGAGCCCCACAAGGGCGTGAATCCTGACGAAGTGGTTGCCATCGGCGCGGCGATTCAGGGCGGCGTGCTGGGCGGCGAGGTGAAAGACCTGCTGCTGCTCGACGTGACTCCGCTGACGCTGTCGATTGAAACCATGGGCGGCGTGGCGACGCCGATGATTCCGCGCAACACGACCATCCCGACCAAGAAGTCGGAAATGTTCTCGACCGCAGCGGACAACCAGACGTCGGTCGAAGTACACGTGATGCAGGGCGAGCGTCCGATGGCGCGCGACAACCGCACGCTGGGCAAGTTCCACTTGACCGGATTGCCTCCGGCGCCACGTGGCGTGCCGCAGATCGAGGTGACGTTCGACATCGATGCCAACGGCATCCTGAACGTCAACGCCAAGGACATGGCCACCGGCAAGGACCAGAAGATCACGATCACGTCGTCTTCGGGCCTGAGCAAGGAAGAGGTTGAGCGCATGGCGAAGGACGCCGACGCTCATGCAGCCGAAGACAAGGCCAAGCGCGAGGAAGTGGAAGCGCGCAACCAGCTCGACGGCATGGTGTACAGCATCGAGAAGATGCTGCGCGAGCACGGCGACAAGATCTCCGGCCAGGAGCGCGGCGACGTGGAGAACGCGCTGGCAGACGCGAAGAAGGCACTGGAAGGCACCGAGGCGGCGGCAATGAACTCGGCGCGCGAGAAGCTGACGCAGGCTTCGCACAAGCTGGCGGAAGCCATGTACAAGGCGCAGGCGGCGCAAACGCCTCCCACGGGCGGACCGGCTCCGGGCGGCGATGGAGCGGCGGGTGGCGCTGAGCCGAAGAAGGACGAAGGCGTCATCGATGCTGAGTACGTGGATGTGGATGAGAAGAAGTAACTAGCAACTAGCAATTAGCAACTA
>CAWAKG010000006.1:0-56732 GCA_963782505.1 uncultured Acidobacteriaceae bacterium
AGTGGCCTGTCGCAGAGTAAACGTTAGTAAGAGTATTTGCGTCTAACTGTGCATGGCCAGTGATGTGGTACTTAGCCAAGAACAGCAGTCCGAACTGTCCAGCATTGCTCAGTCCCGTTCGTTACCTGCGGGATATGTCTTTCGTGCAAAGCTTATCCTGATGCTGGCCAAAGGCGCTTCCTTCGCCACCATCCAGCAGCGCCTGCAGACCACCGCGCCTACCATCCTGCGCTGGAAACAGCGCTTCCTGGCGGCTGGGCTCAATGGTCTCGACACCTACCATCCCGGACAATTGGCCACGGTGTTGACGCCCGCTCTCAAAGCCCGCATTCTCTCCGCCACCCGCAAGAAACCCGGTGATGGTTCTACCCATTGGAGTTGCCGCAAGCTGGCAGCCTACCTGGGCATCAGTAAAGATGCCGTACATCGCGTCTGGAAAGAAGCCGGACTCAAGCCTCACCAACTGCAACGCTATATCGCCAGCGACGATCCCGACTTCGAACGTAAGGCCGCCGACATCATCGGCCTGTATCTCAACCCGCCACAGCACGCGGCCGTCTTCTGCGTGGACGAGAAGACCGCCATTCAGGCGCTCGATCGACTTGACCCCGTACTGCCGCTCTCGCCGGGACGCGCCGAGCGGCATGGATTCGAGTACTACCGCCACGGCACCCTCTCGTTGTACGCCGCCCTGGATACCGCCAGCGGACGAGTGCACGGCAAAACCGCCGCCCGCCACACCAGCCGGGAGTTCGTCGATTTCCTGCAGGAAGTGGTTGGCTTGTGTGGGCCGCGCCAGCAGATCCACATCATTCTCGACAACCTCTCGGCCCACAAAGCTCCAGCCGTTCGCCAGTTTCTCGAGCAGAATCCGCGGGTTCATTTCCACTTCACCCCCACCTACTCTTCCTGGCTCAACCAGGTCGAACTCTGGTTCGCCAAGATCGAGCGTGATGTCATCGCTCGTGGCGTCTTCCGCTCCGTCCCTGACTTGGCCCGCAAACTTCGCCGCTACATCAACGCCTATTCCGCCCATGCCAAGCCTATCCAGTGGAAGTACTCCGACCATTCACGTCGCATTCGTACTAACGATTTCTCTGCGACAGGCCACTAGTTGCTAATTGCTAGTTGCTAGTTACTTCTTCTCATCCACATCCACGTACTCAGCATCGATGACGCCTTCGTCCTTCTTCGGCTCAGCGCCACCGGCCGCTCCATCGCCGCCCGGAGCCGGTCCGCCCGTTGGAGGCGTTTGCGCCGACTGCGCCTTGTACATGGCTTCCGCCAGCTTGTGCGAAGCCTGCGTCAGCTTCTCACGCGCCGAATTCATGGCCTTCGAGTCGGTGCCTTCCAGCGCCTTCTTGGCGTCGGCCAACGCGTTCTCCACGTCGCCGCGCTCCTGGCCACTGATCTTGTCGCCATGCTCGCGCAGCATCTTCTCGATGCTGTACACCATGCCGTCGAGCTGGTTGCGCGCTTCCACTTCCTCACGCTTGGCCTTGTCTTCGGCAGCATGAGCGTCGGCGTCCTTGGCCATGCGCTCAACCTCTTCCTTGCTCAGGCCGGAAGACGACGTGATCGTGATCTTCTGGTCCTTGCCGGTGGCCATGTCCTTGGCGTTGACGTTCAAGATGCCGTTGGCATCAATGTCAAACGTCACCTCGATCTGCGGCACGCCGCGCGGCGCCGGAGGCAATCCGGTCAAGTGGAACTTGCCCAGCGTGCGGTTGTCGCGCGCCATGGGACGCTCGCCCTGCATCACGTGTACTTCGACCGACGTCTGGTTGTCGGCTGCGGTCGAGAACATCTCCGACTTCTTGGTTGGGATGGTCGTGTTGCGCGGAATCATCGGAGTCGCCACGCCGCCCATGGTTTCAATCGACAGCGTCAGCGGAGTCACGTCGAGCAGCAGCAGGTCTTTCACCTCGCCGCCCAGCACGCCGCCCTGAATCGCCGCGCCGATGGCGACCACTTCGTCAGGATTCACGCCCTTGTGGGGTTCCTTGCCGAAGATATTCTTCACCAGCGCCTGGATCGCAGGCATGCGCGTCTGGCCGCCGACCAGCACGACCTCATCAATCTTGCTGGTGTCAACGCCCGCGTCCTTGATCGCCTGTTCGCACGGGCGGATGGAGCGGTCGATGATGTCGCGCACCATCTCCTCCAGCTTGCCGCGCGTCAGCTTCTTCACTAGGTGCTTCGGACCCGAGGCATCGGCCGTGATGAACGGCAGGTTGACCTCGGTCTCCATGGTGGTGGAAAGCTCGATCTTGGCGCGCTCGGCTGCGTCACGCAGACGCTGCAACGCCATCTCGTTGCCCTTGGCCCGCAGGTCGAGGCCTTCGTCCTTCTGGAACTCGGCAATCAGCCAGTCGACGATGCGCTGGTCGATGTTGTCGCCGCCCAGGTGCGTGTCGCCGTTGGTCGAACTTCACCTCGATCACGCCTTCGCCGACTTCCAGGATCGAAATGTCGAAGGTGCCGCCGCCGAAGTCATACACGGCGATGGTTTCGTCCTTCTTCTTGTCGAGCCCGTACGCCAGTGCTGCGGCCGTCGGCTCGTTGATGATGCGCTTTACTTCCAGTCCCGCGATCTGCCCGGCGTCTTTGGTCGCCTGGCGCTGCGCGTCGTTGAAGTAAGCAGGGACCGTGATGACGGCTTCGGTCACCTTCTCGCCGAGGTAGTCCTCAGCAGCCTTCTTCAGCTTTTGCAGAATCAGGGCCGAAATCTGCGGCGGAGTGTATTCCTTGCCCTGCGCCACCACGGCCACGTGATCGCCCGACTGCACCACCTTGTAGGGCACCATCTTCATCTCTTCGTTCACTTCGTCGTAACGACGGCCCATGAACCGCTTGATGGAGTAAATGGTGTTCTCAGGATTGGTGATGGCCTGGCGCTTGGCCACCTGCCCGACCAGCCGCTCGCCGTTCTTGGTAAAGCCCACCACGGACGGAGTCGTCCGCCCGCCCTCTTCGTTTGGAATGACCTTAGGCTCGCCGCCTTCCATAACGGCGACCACGGAGTTCGTGGTACCCAGGTCAATGCCGATAATCTTTGCCATCGCTGCCACCCTCCTTAGGGGTTATAAGTTCGTAAGCCACTGAATCAAAAAGCCATCGAGTCACAACCTCGGCATTTATAACAGTGCGACTATAGAACTTGAGTGAATCATTGTCAAGTTTTAGATGGGGTTGGTGCGGCCAGAGTTGCAGGAAAACGGGGAGAACCTGGAACCGGCTCCCAGAACGGATGCGGGTTAGGCATCTCGGTGGAGCACCGCTTCACCGACTGCTGAAAAAGTCAGGGTTTCGGGTAGAGCTGGCCTTCAGGCCAGCGTCAAGCCGTCGGGTAGAGCTGGCCTTTAGGTGTCAAGTTCCGCGACATAGTTTACAGATTGTTCCGCGACATCCTTTACAGTGGGGATTAACTGGAAAGCCAATGTTCCACCATCACGGAGTGATGGCTTTCCAGCTCGATTTCGCGCACCACCGTATTGCAGTAATAGACCAGCACTCGCTTTTCGATGTGCAGCAGCTGTACCCATTCTCCGGCCAGAGCCTGCAGCGAATAGACCTTGCCCTGCACCCACAGCTGCCCTTTCGCTCGCACTCGTACCAGCTCGGCACCCTCCGGGTACTGCCAGGGCGGAGGCTGCGGATCGTACTTGCGCGGGCTCGGGGTCCACACGCTGGCTGGGGTTTTCATCCCCAGCGCCTCGTGCGGACGCCTCTGGTTATGCTCCTGGCGATACCCATCCAACCACGCCTGCCGGCCTTCGCCAGGCAAGCCGCGCAAGCGCATCGCCCGCTCCAGGCAGCCGTGGAAGCGTTCCACTTTGCCCTGGGTTTGAGGATGGCGAACCCCACTCCAATGCAAGCCAATCCCCTGCTTCATCAGCCAGACCGCCAGCCGAGTGATCCCGCCTGGCGACTGCGTGTTCCACCAGGGCGTGCCATGGTCCATTAGCATCTCTTCCGGCACACCACAGTGCCCAAACGCGTCTTCCAACTGCTCGCGCACCAGTTCGGCCGCGTGCTGCCGGTGGCCGCCAACACCGTGAGGTAGCGGCTGTGGTCGTCGAGCACCGCCAGCGGACCGACGTGGCTGTCCCACCCGATCGGACTCTTATAATCCATCTGCCAGAGTTGGTTTGGACGCTCGCGGGTAAAACGGCGTACGGCTGCTGCATGACGGTCTTGCCAGCGCACCAGTCCATGCCGCAATAAAATTCGATGCACCGTGCTGATCGCCAACCTGCAGCCTTGCTGTGCCAGTATCCATTGCAGTTTGCGAGCTCCCCAGTCCGGGTAGCGGCGCCGCAGTTCGATCACCCGCTGTTCGTGCTCGGCCTCGGTGCGCTGCGGACTCTGTCGCGGACGCCGACTGCGCTCGGCAATGCCGCCCAGACCCTGCTCCCGATACCGTTCTACCCACAAATATCCCGTGGGCCGCGAAATCGCAAACTCCTTACACAATTCAAGGAAAGGTTTTTCTTTTCGGCTCGCAGCTACCACGAACTCCACGCGTTGTTGCTGTAGGTCCATTGTCTTCCAAGGCATTCTTGCGTCGCCTCCCAAGCTCGCTTCGCTCGCCAGGGAGTGTAAAGGATGTCCCGGAACGCACTGTAAAGGATGTCATGAAACTGAACAAAACGATGGGAAATGTGGGTGCGGGCAAATCCAGCCCGAGTATGGCACTCACTACATGAGCACTGAAGAACCAGGGGCGGGAGGGCTTCGCAAGCACTGTTCCAGCGTGAAAGCGGAACTTCACCGGCCTGCCCGAGCGTATACATACATGTGAGGGAATTGCGGTGTTTGGCCGCCCGATGAACGCTGTCAACCTGTGCAAGCTGATGTGGGTGGCATGGGCCGCGGTGTGGATGCTGTGGGCGTTGCGGACGAAGCAGGCGCGGCAGCGGCTGAAATTGTCCGAAGCCCTGCCTTACATGGTCCCCACCGCAATTGGCGCCTACCTGGCGCTCGCCGATGCAAAGGTGCTGCGCATGCTGGGACTCTGGCAGCTTCGCATCGCTCCGGTCCCGGGTGTGATGGACCTGGGTGTGGCCCTGACTGCCGCCGGGCTGCTGTTCGCCATCTCGGCGCGGCTGTACCTGGGCCAGAACTGGAGCGGCCTGGTCACGGTCAAGCACGACCATGAGCTGGTGCGCACCGGCCCATATCGTTTCGTTCGCCACCCCATCTACTCCGGCATTCTGCTGGCTCTCGTCGGCACCTCACTGTGCCGCCGCAACCTCTGGGGATTCGCCGGCGTGGCGTTCGTCTGGCTGGGGCTTTGGATCAAGAGCCGCCTGGAGGAGCGCTTCATGGCCGAAACCTTCGGCGCTGAGTACGACGAATACCGCCGCACCACCGGGGCATTGATCCCGCGCGTTCTCTAGCCTTGCTGTTCCCCTGCGACGGCATTCGTGAAATGATGAGCGAACGAGGATTCCGTCGCATGAGCAAGCGCATTCCGGTTGCAGGCTTCCTGCTCCTGTTGGCTCTCACCCTGCTGGCTCAGCAGCCAAGCCAGACGGGCGTGGTCCACGGTTCGGCTGACGATCCCTCCGGCATGTATTCGTTCCTCAAAGAGGGCGAGTACGTGCAGCTTACCTACGACGATGGCGAGCTTTCCGGCTTTGTTTCCCGCTTCGGAGACACCGAGAGCGACCGCGGCCAGTTCATCGACCAGTTTTTCAGCAAGGGATCGCTCAAAGGCGACCATGTGACTTTCGCCACCAAGACGGTGCACGCCATCTGGTATGAGTTCGACGGAACCATCCAGACCCAACCCGGCAAGAAGCCGAGCGATGAAGGCTATCGGATCCTGAAAGGCGTGCTGAAGGAGCATGTGACCGACGTCAACGGAGTCGAGAAGGTGAGCGAGCGCACGGTGGAGTTGAAGTCGTTTCCTGAGGGAGTCAGCCGGTAGCGTCCCTCTCCACACAAGGGCGCTCGAAACTGGCCTCCAATTGCCATTTTCGGCCTCAAAGTGCATTCAAAGCCGGCCTCAACCCCCTGTTTGTTGAGCTGATTTTCCGCGCTGTTGGGACCCGGCCTCGGCCCGACTGGCCGGTTTTGGACGGACGGAGCGAGAATTTCCCCTAATTTCGACGCAAGAAAAGGGCACTTCGAGGGCACTTGGGTAGCGTTTTTTGCGGTTTTCACGAGTTTCGCGGCAGTTTGAAACGCCTGCTGCAAGCGCGCGAACGGACGGCTTAGCCCTTGGCTTCCACGGCAGTCTTCTGCTGCTTGGACCGCTCGGCCTCGATGCGGGCGATGGTCCGCTTCAGCCAGTGCTTCAGGTTCTCGCGCAGCTCTTCTTCCGACTGCGGAGTGGCAGCCGTAACGCCTTCACGATTCAGGGGAATGTGGTGGCAGGGCACGTCCTCGCTGCGATACTTCTCAGGGACAAAGTCGTAGAGCAGGCATTCGCGGCAGGCGTGCGGCCGCGTCGGGTCACCGTGGTTGAGGCAGCTCAGCGAGTCCTGAAAAATCGAGGCCGGGCCCCAGGGCGTGCTGTACCAGTTACCGTAACCGCCCTGCTCCAGGAAGTTGAGTTCATACCGTAGGACTTCCAGCACGTCCCGCTTATCTTCCGACATGGCGACCTCCGTTTGCGATCACAGCCATCCGTTTTGACAGCTTGATTGTCGGCCTTGAGCGCACAGGAGGGCTGTGATCAACCTCACAAGAACGTGTGATTCCTGAGCACGAGCCATGCCGTTCCGGAAAGTCCAGTCTTCTCCAAAGGATGCAGGGCGGTTATCCCTTCCGCATCGGCTGGAACAGGGAAAACATCGCGCCCTGCGGATCAGCCACGATCGAGAAGCGCCCGACGTTTTCCATGGTCATAGGTCCAAAGCAGACGGTGGCGCCCAGCGACTTGGCCTTGTTGGTGAGCGCGTCGCAGTCTGAAGCGTGGAAGTAAATGAGCCAATGAGGCGGCACGCCCGGTCGCAGCGCTTGCGCCGGAGGAACGCCTCCAATGTAGTGCTCGCCGCATTTGATGTGCAGGTATCCGCCCTCGGGATCGTTCTCGCCCTTCTCCAGGCGCCAGCCGAACAGGGCAGAATAGAACTCGCCCGCGCGCTTTGGATCGCTGGTGTTGAGGTCGGCCCAGGAGAAGGTTCCATCGGAGCCGATGATATCTATGCCGCTATGCTTCTTGGCCTGCCAGACGGCAAACACCGCTCCCGTCGGATCGCTCAGCACTCCCATCCGACCAAGGTCCATTACGTCAATGGGGCCGGCCAACACCTTGCCGCCAAGTTCGTTCGTCTTCGCGATGGCCGCATCGGCGCTCTCGACTGCGACATACACCAGCCAGTTCGGCGGGACGTGCATTGCGACCTGGTCGGGCATCAACGTGTACCCGCCACCGACGTCCTTGCCGTCCAGGCGAAACATGGTATAGAAGCCGCCGGGGCCCATCGGACTGTCGTCGGCAGTCCAGCCGAACAGCGATGTGTAAAACGATTTCGCGCCGGCTTGGTCGCTGGTCGCCAGCTCGATCCAGGTGAACATTCCGGGAGCACGGTTGGGAGAATGGACTGACATGGTTCCTCGCAGTGCGCGGCGTCTGGCCGCGGTCATGATATCCGGGCGAGCGTAATTCTACTGCGATTTCGCGTGATCGACACGTGCGGCCGGAGCTTCTCAGCATGAAAAGTTGAGGAATCTTGCGGCGTGTTTACGCTCTGAAGAAAGCAAAGCGGCGAATTCCGTCATCACTGGGGCCTATGACCACGGTCACAGACGGGTGATTGCGGAAAACGAAACCATAAAAAGTCGCAAGCAGGTTGCAGGCGAGCGCACTGGAAACGTGCTGTTGCGGCGTTCCGATTCTGGAACTTCAATCTATGGAATGTTTAATGGTTGCGGAAACAATGACCCGTCCGCCAGCCACCGCAAGTTCGAATGGTGTCAGCCAGCTTCGATTTCGGAGTTGGTAAATTGCAGCACAAGGAGCCAATATTCATGAAGCGTAGCATCATACTGGTGACAGTTATCGCCATCCTCTCCATGTCGTGCGTGGCCTGGGCCGCCGACGACGGCGCAGCCATTTACAAGTCGAAATGTGCCGTCTGCCATGGCCCTGACGGGGCCGGCAAAGTCGGTCCGGCCGTGAAGGGCACCTCCCTGAGCGAGGCGCAGATCGCCGATCTTCTGACCAAAGGTGCAGCGGGAAAGAAGGCGCCCCACACCAAGGGCATCTCCGGTCTCACTCCGGACCAGGCGAATGCTGTTGCCACTTATGTGAAGAGCCTGAAGTAGCCAACCTGAGTTTGCGTCGGGAAAGCCGGCCCCGCGCCGGCTTTTCTGGTCGTCGCGCGGAGCGCTCTGTGCCTCGGCGCCGGTCCTCACCGCCGTCTGTAGTCGCAATTTCAAGTAAGTGCTTGCTGGCGGAAGGCTCAGAAAAGGCTTTTCTTTTTCGAAACTAACTGAGCGCCAGTACGGCATATTGACTTGACTTAGCGCTGGAGCCGGCCTTAACCTCCAGTGCAGGCCAGTCCTCCCACAAGCGAAGCGGCCGTCAAAGCAAGCAGCCACCCGCTCAAAAGTGCGGTCATTTTGCGCGCAGGTCTTGGTACGGAAGGGAACTACCGCCTCCTGCAAGCCGGCTGCGAGCTGAGTGCCTCACTGATTGCAGCTTGTCGCGAATTGGAGTGCATTTCATGTCAGCGGAACGGCTATGTAGCCACGATGGCGGGGGCGTTTCCGGAGGCGATTCGAATCCTCAGCCTGCAAGCATTCACTGGCTGGCTTATTACACCACTCCCAGGCATGAGAAGGCCGTCGCCAAACACTTTGAGTGCCGCAGTGTCGATTACTTCCTGCCGCTGGTTCGTCAGTCCCGGCGCTGGAAGAACGGGGTTCGGGCCCAGGTGGATCGGCCGCTCTTTCCCGGCTATGTATTCGCCCGGCTGGAGCCGAAGCTCTACTTCCAGGTGCTGAACATTCCCGGAGTACTCTCCGTGGTCGGTCCGGGCCGCAAGCCGTCGCTACTTGCAGATGACGAGATCGAATCGCTGCGCGCCGGATTGATTGAGCGCAACAGCAGGCCACATCCTTTCCTGGTCATCGGGCAGAAAGCCCGCATCACTTCCGGAGCTTTTGCTGGAAAAACCGGAATCCTCGTCAAGGAGGTGACCAGCCTGCGTGTGGTCCTGACGGTTGAAGCCATCATGAAGAGCTTCTCGGTCGAGGTGGACGCCGACGAGCTGGAAATGGTCAGCTAGGCGACTCTATGGAATGGGATAGGGAGGCTGCTTCTCGTAATCCTGACTGTACTTGTTCTTGTGATTGGCCGCCAGGCTGGGCGCGGCCAGTATGGTCACCGGATCCAGGCGCGCGCCGGCCGGCGAGACCGTCACCTTGCGCTGCAATTGTTTCAACTGCTCCGGCTGCGCGCTCTCGTACCATACGGAAAGTTCGTACTCCCCGGGCGGTACCCTCTCGATCGAATAATCTCCTGCCTCATCCGTGGTCGCGTAGTAAGGCGTGGTCATCACCATGACGACCGCGCTCATCTCGGGATGAATATTGCAGAAGATGTACGACGGTCCGGGGCGGGTGAAGCGCACCTCGCGTGACGATCCGCTCTCGTAGAGTCCCAGGTCGAAGCGCGTGCCCTCATACACCGAAAACACGTTGTGAAAGAACGGGTCCTGATTGGGGAAGAGCACAGCAGACCCGATTGGCACGACCAGCAGGTGCGGCTCAAAGCGCTTGTTCTTCTGAGTGAGCCGGAAAACTTTGTCGGCCGGAGGCTTGGGAGCGTCTCCCTTGGCCGGCGTGAGCCAGACCACTGCTCCGGAAGCATTCTTCAAGGGCCTTCCGTTGCGATGGACGACAACCGTGCCCGAAACAGTGTCCTCCTGCGCGCACGCAGCGCAGCTCACCACTAACAGCAATATCCAAAGCCACCGCGTCATCAGAAAGCCACTCCCACGCCCAGGTTAATATGCTCAGCGGTTACCGTCTGTCCGCCGAACAGCACCGTATTCAGGTGACGGTACTCGAGCGACAGCAGCAGGTTGGAACGCGGGCGGTCGATCACGTTGACCATGGTCGTCCAGTTGCGCAGCACCGGCTGATACGTCGGATCACCGTTCTGCAACAAGTCGGCGGCGAACGGGTTCTCTTCGCCGAATGCGCCATTGATTTCCCACTTCGACGCCGGTTTGAACTTGAGCTGCGACCATCCCCCGACGGTATTCACGCCCACAACGCTAGCATATGGATCGCTATCCGGGCCGGTATAGACAACGCTGGTGCCAATCGCGCCCCACATGCCTCCCAATCCGGCGCCCCGGTGCAGCTCGCCGGACAGCGCCCAGCGCTCGCCGAACGGCAGGTTCCAGTCGAGCGTGGCGGCCCAGGCATTGAGCACGCGATCATAGCCGTAGTTCTGCCGCGCAAAGTAGCCCCCATAGCCGATAGTGGCAGTTTGCCCAAAAATGGGGAAGTCCCAACTCTGCCGGGCAGCGATGCCCGGCGTGCGCGACAACTCGCCTGCTTCGGGCTGACGCAGGTAGAACGATGTGGGAAGCTCGCCGTCGAATGGATCGAGCACGCCAAATTGCAAATGCGGCTTCACCTTCTCCGACAATTCCCACGTCCGCTCAGCCACAATCTGTGGCGTCCATGTCCAAAGGTCCCCGGAATAGGCAAACTCCGGCGTGCCGATCGCGGCCAGGGTCGTCGGAGAAAGTGGCGAGATGAAAGGCTTGTCCTGGGCAAAGCGTAGCGACCACTTGTCCCAGTCAAACGAGATGTCAGCGGTCCGCAGGTGAGCCAGGCCCAGAACGTATCCGTCGAGCGTGCGCGTGAAGCCACCATAGAAATCAAACTGCACTGCTGCGCTGGTGCGCGCTCCGCCCACTTCAGGCCCAAACGCCTGTAAGGTGAACAGCGTCTGGCGGAAGGTTGCGCCCACGTTTCCTCCCGGCTGACCTTCGGGCGTGGGCAACGCGAGATTGGGCACGCTGATGGTGTTGACCGTCCCGCGGTTCATGAAGGTGTTGAACAGCGCCAGTCCCGACAGTCGAAGCCGATACTTCGACCCGCTCTCCACCTTGGTCTGGTAGAGCGTTGCCACGCGCGAGTCGGTCACGTTCTCGTCTTCGCGCAGGTCGGCCAGAGCGTGCTCCACATCGGCATTCTCCGTTGAGCCGCCTGCTTGCACGGCGGCCTTGGCAGATTCCAGCTCCGCCCGCAGGCTGTGGATCTCGTCCCGGCATGACTGCACTTCAGTGCGCATGGCCTGCAGTGACGAGGTCAGCCGTTCGACCTCCTGTTGTAGCTGTTGCATTTGCGCGGACGTCGCGGTGGCCTGCTGTGCCATCAGCGACGCAGTCGAGAAGAAGAGGCCCAAAAGAACGATGCCGGCTCGGATCATGGTGTCCTCACGCCTGTTTGGAAATGGCAGAATGTTAACCCAGATCGATAAAATCTCTGCAACATGAGCTCTCAGCCGCGGACCATCTTCCACGTAGACATGGACGCTTTCTTCGTCTCGGTGGAGGAGCTCTACGATCCGTCGCTGAAGAATAAGGCGGTTGTGGTCGGAGGAGCGGCCGACGAGCGCGGCGTTGTCGCAGCGGCCTCTTATGAGGCGCGCAAGTTCGGAGTGCATTCCGCCATGCCGCTGCGCACCGCGGCCAGGCTTTGTCCTCACGCCATCTTCGTCCCCGGGCATCCCACGCGCTACCGCGACTGCTCGGAGAAGGTTTACGGAATCCTTAACCGTTTCTCGCCCAAGCTGGAGATGGTTTCCATCGACGAAGCCTACGTCAACATGTCGGGCACCGAGCGGCTCTACGGGCCTCCCATGCGGGCCGCGCACCTGCTCCATACGGCCATCAAACACGACACGCAGTTAAATTGCTCCATCGGCATCGGCACTTCACGCCTCATCGCGAAGGTCTGCTCCGATCAGGCCAAGCCCAACGGCGTGCTCTGGATCCAGCCTGGCTGCGAGGCCAGCTTCCTCGCTCCGCTGGAGGTGCGCAAAATTCCCGGCGTTGGCAAAGTGCTGGAGAAGCGGCTGGAAGAGCAGGGAATCCGCAAGGTTGGAGAGCTGGCGACGCGCGATGAGTTGTGGCTAAAGCAGACATTCGGCGCTCTCGGTCTGGCCCTTGCGGGCAAGGCGCGCGGCGAGGATGCGGGCGGCTGGTTCGACGCGGACATCGGCGAAGATGCCGGCCCGAAGTCGGTCAGCCATGAGCACACGTTCTCGCGTGACACCAACGATCAGCAAGTCCTCGAGTCCATGCTGGCGCGATTGTCGGAGATGGTTTGCCGCCGACTGCGCGAGCAGGAACTGCCCGCCCGCACTCTGCAACTGAAGCTGCGCACCTCCGACTTTCATACCATCACGCGCGCCCGCAGCGTTCCTCAGCCAACTGCGGTCGACTCGGAGGTGTTTGCCGTAATTCGCGCTCTCTTCCGCGAGAACTGGAACGGGGAAGCGGTGCGCCTGCTGGGCGTTCATGCTTCGCACTTCGACGCCGAGAGCGGGCAGCTAGGCCTGTCAGGCGCGAGCGCCCATGACAAGTGGAACCAGGCGCTGTCAGCCGCCGATCGCCTGCGCGAGAGGTTCGGCGAGAACGCTGTCTCGCTTGCCGCCGGAATGAAAGCGCGCTTCCGCGAGCGCACCCACGAGAACCCCGCGAGTTTGCCGGGGAAAAAACGCAAGGAAGAGGACTAGAAAGTCTTGGTAGTTGCATAGTTTGAAGCACTTGACAATCTATTCACTATCGAGCGCTTTGGCTCTTGTTCCTAACTTCTTTTTCCACAGCATTTCTTGATCGATTATGTCTTGCTCAGTTTGGGCTGATCCGCTAACCTCCAGGATCGAAACCCAAGCATATCGAGCATCGCGTTGATCACGAATTAAGACTCGATTGCCTCCAGTCCCGTTCTTGAGGTAATTACTCCAGCGCTGCCAAAAGCCATGTTGTCCGGTAGCGGAGCCCACATATTGCATTCCGTCATCAAATGTCAGAAGATAAACGCCTTTGCGCTCCCCGAGCCGTACTTGCCAAGATGGATAAATGCTCTGCAAGTCCCCGAGACGCCGCAACAGGCTGATGTAAGGGGGGAATGGCTCGTCCTTGGGCTGCGCCCGAATCTCCGTGACGATCTTATTCTGCTCGTGTGCTCTTTGACGAAACTTGCGTTTTCCTGGTCCCCATTCGACTACGAGCTTTTCCTCGTATTCCAACATTCGGTCCGAATATTTCGTCTCGTGCAAAGAGCGATCCTCAGCCGGCAGTTTTCCCAGCAGTGGATCATCATAGGGTCCATTGATCCGTGAGAGCTTCAAGACGTCGTACATCCCCACGAAGAGGGTTTCACCCTCCGCACCGACAACAAAAGCCGCAAGGATTGAACCTTCCGGAAACCGATTCTCCCACGTTTGGCAGTTTTGATAGGTTTCGAAATCTTTTCGTTCAGATCTCCACTTTTGGTATAGCCCGGACCTGACCCTCTTGTCCTCATGTCGGAGCAAGAAGACCTTCTTAAGATTGTTGAAGCCGGCTTCCTTTAGGAGCGTGTTGAATTTCAACATGTGGTCACCCTTCCTTATGGCTAGCTAATAAATCGGTCCTTCCCCCGGCGGACGCGTCTTCCAACGGCGATGCACCCACAGCCACTGGTCGGGATACTTGCGCACATGGCCCTCAATCACGCGATTGAACAGTGCAGTGTTGGCAACAATATCGGCCTCGCTGTCTCCAGTGTTGACCAGCTCCAGCGCGGGATCAAATTGCACCCGATACTTGCGCAGCCCGGCGTCCCAAATGGTAAACGCGGGCACGACGGCCGCTCCGGTATGCAGCGCGACGCGCGCCACGCCGCTGGCCGTGCAGGCGGGGATGCCGAAGAACGGCACAAACACTCCCTGCGGCGGCGTCATGTTGGTGTCCATCAGGATGCCGACGGTCTCGTTGCGGCGCATCGCGCTCAGCAGGCCGCGCGCGAAGTCCTGTTTGCCGATCACGGTGTTGCCGTGCAGCGTGCGATAGGTCGTGACCAGGTCGTCGACGTAGGGATTGTCCAGCGGCCGCACCACAATCTTGATCGGGTGCCCTTGCAGCGAGTGGAAGAACGAGCCGACCTCCCATCCGCCGAAATGTGCGGTGAGCAGCAGCACACCCAGCCCGCGGCGCTCGGCGGCCTCGAAGTTCTCGAAGCCCTGATAGACGGCGACGTTCGACGAATTGCGCACGGTGTAATAAGGGAAGAGGCAGAACTCGGCCAGCAGCCGGCCGAGCGAGGTGTAGACGCCCTTCAGGATCTTGCGGCGCTCGCTAGCGGGCTTCTCGGGAAAGGCGAGTTCCAGGTTTTGCCGGCCCACCCGCCGCAGCCGCGGGTGCACGTAATACACCAGATGTCCCAGCAGAATTCCGACGCCGCGCGCCACCGGACGAGGCAACACACCGACCACCCGGACCAGCACGGCCAACGGGGCATATTGCAGTCGATTGATCATCGCGGAGGGCACGGGAGCAGCTTGACGGTAGCACCCGCTAAAAATCGGGTCAAACCGCGGGTGATGCCGTGGTGCGCGGCCCTTGGCTTTTGGCAGAGGAAACTCGAAACTGGAAACTCGAAACCATACTCCTGTCATTCCGAGCGCATCCCGAGCGAAGACGAGGGGGAAGCCGAGGAACCTTGCAGTTTGCTCGCGCCGCCGATGCTCATTCCCAGGTATTAACTGCTTGTATATCGAAGCCTCCGTTCTGGCCACCGATCATCTGGCCATTGGACGAGATATAGATCACACAAAAAAATTGAAATACATATGCTAGCAAAGGCACGAATATATCTGGCTAATCAAACCTGATATGATGGGTCGGTGCCTGTCCCCGATTCAGTCCGCTACAAAGTCATCCGGGCTTACGAACACTTGAAAGAACTTGAAGCCGAGATCGGTCGGTATTACAAAACCAACCCGGCAAAAATGGTGCGACAGGCCGAAGGTGGCCCGGATGAGTACATCGGGAGAATCGTCACCGATGAACCTATCCCTGCTCGTATCCCGATGCTTATCGGGGACTGCGTCCAGAACCTCAGATCGTCCCTCGATTATCTGGTATGGGAACTTGTAGGGGCTGCGAAGAAGAAACCCATCGACCGCAATATGTTTCCCATCTGTACGACACCAGAAGCGTTCATCGCGCAGTGCAGTGGACATCGGCTTGACGGAATCGCATCCGACGCCGTCACAGAGATTGACAGCTTGCAGCCGTACAAGCACGGGAAGGATGCGCCCAAGGACATGCTGGCCGTTCTCGACCATCTCTGCCACATCGACAAGCACCGACGTGTGCTGCTCACCCATCTGCACGGAGGCATAGCCCCGCATGAGATTGTCACCCAAGAGATCGACGGGCAAACGTGGGCCGAGGTTGACCTGGGAGCCATGCTCGACAAGGATGCAAAGATCGGGCCTTTCCCCATCGTGGATGGGCCGCTCGGACCCGGAATACAGGTGGATGTGAAACCTCACCTGTTGGCGTTTATAGCGTTCGGTGAGGGAGCCGCAAAGGACATGCAGGTTGGAGTCGTGCTCGGCGGCATGCTTCGGTACGTCAATGACACCGTATTGCCGCTGTTCGACAGATTCTTCTAGTGGGGATTGCATATCCGCCTTCCCGCCCGTGTGATACACTTCAGGTTAGGAAGGCAGCTTGCTTCTGAGACCCGCCAAGGTAAGCAGCAAGTGGCCTAGCAGAAATCAACGGCTACCGACACTCACGGTCGGCAAGCCAGCGCACCACTTTGAATACCACAAAAGGTGCGCCGATGCAAACAGCGACAGCAGGCAAGCCGTTTCACCAAGACCTAACCACCGAAATTCTCCCCGCAAAGGACAACCTTCCATCTGTCCGATTTGCTGCTCCTAATCCAGGAGAATCGCGTCATCCGCTCGCGCTGGCGTTATTTTCCTGCATAACTGGGCAGCATCATTTGGCGGGTAGTCAGGAGGACGATGTGTCACGATCTGCTCCCCTATCCAGCCTTGTTCGCGGAGGGTACGTTGCAGCTCTTCGTTTTGAGCGGTTTCTTCTAATTCGATTACCCCGATTTGAATCGGTCGGTGGCAACCTGAGCAGACGATTCCGTATTTTCTTAGAGCGAGCATTCGCTATTTCCTTTCGCTTGCAGGAACGTTTTTCCAGTTCATCCCGGCGAGCAAAGTTGCAGCAATGCAAAAGGCTGTGACGGCAATCAAGCGCATGGCAATCAAAGTGAAATCGGGTCGTGCGTACTCTGTGTGGACCGACGGGACTGGAGTCAATTCGCTCGGACTGACGGTGATTTCACTTCCTCCGTATTTCGCGTATGGGTCTGTGTTCGGAACCAGGCCAGCCGATAAGTCAATGACATTCGGTCCGCCCCAAAGCCAGCCATATCCGACGCGTTCTTTTGTGGGATCGACTTGACGAGGCGAACGGTGCTCGATGCACCACGGAACCCAGACAATGCAGTAAGCGATCAGCAGGCAGTAGAGAGCGAGAATGACGCGCTGTGCTCGGTTCATCGGTATTCCAAGAAGAAAGGCCCAAGTGACGTTGGGCCTCGTCAAAAACCGCTAAAGATGTCGCCTTGCCGAATTCATTGTAACTCGGAGGCGGCATGTCGCAGAGAGAATCATTAGAACTAGGTCGAAAGATTGCAGAGCTACTGCGGGGCCAACCGGGCAGTTCCGCGTATGCTGCAATCAAGATCGCTACCGCGCTAATCGACGAAGATTGGACTAACGGGAAGGTGAAGATGAGTGCTTCAGACTCTCGTTTATGTCCTTCAACGCACCAAGAATCTCAGTTAGCGAGCGATTGATTTTAGCGAGTTCACCGAGCAGTGCTTGGTCGTTTGTTAGCGGTTGCTGCGCCGGTTTGTGGGGCGGTGATGCCATTCGTGTTTCTCCTCTCTTGCAAGCGTGGAGTATCATGCAAGCATGAAGTCTAGTCCACGCAAGCCGCAACCGTCAGCCGAATTTCGCAGATTCGATACCGCAATGCGCCAGATCATGACGGTATCGAAGCAAGAGTTACAGGCCAGAATCGAAGCCGATCCCCACAAGACAGGAAAGCGGAAGCCTAAAACTTCCGCTTCGGGCCGCGCTTCCCACGATAAGGGCTAGAAGGTCTCTGGACTGCCATTCTTCCCCGTCAGCTCTGAATACTTAAGTCTCTTGCCGACGATCTGCGAAAGTGCAAGCGAGAAACGGTCTCCATCGTCCAGCAGATTATCTTTAGTTGCGCGATTGTTAAACCGAAAAATCTGTTCGTCCAAATACCGCTCCATGTGAAACGGTTCGACGGCCACATAGGTGCCCGACAACGTTCTCTTGAGTAACGACCAGAAGTTTTCGATTCCGTTGGTGTGAACCTGGCCGTCAACATACCGCTCGGTGTGGTCAACAAACGCATGTACGAACTCAGCATGCAGGTTGTCGTAACCAAGCCAACCGTCGGTATAGACCCTTGCTCCGTGGGTGACCTCGCGCAGTACTTCGTTCTGTAGCGTTTCGCGCTTGATGTTCGGAATGACCTTAGCGCGTACCTGCCGCAGATCGCGATCTAAAAGGCCCATCACAACCGTCTTGCCAGTCCAGCCGCCCCGATGACCCGACTCGGCAGCGAATCTCTTAGCGCGATCACGGTGCATATTCTTTACTTTCCCGCCGACAAATGTCTCATCCACTTCGACGGGGCCACCGCTCGAATCACCGAGTTTTTTATCCGTTTCTGGAGCCTTCAAGGCGAGCCGAATCCGATGCAGCATGAACCACGCCGTTTTTTGCGTGACGCCAAGAGCGCGATGCAATTCCCATGAACTCATGCCGTTCTTGGCGCTGGTGAGCATCCAGACAGCAGGGAGCCACTTCTCAAGAGGAATTGGGGAGTCTTCGAAGATCGTTCCCACTTTCGCCGAAAACTGGCGCTTGGGATGCACGCTCTTGCACTGCCAGCGCCGTTGATTGGCGAGGAACTTGGCATCCGTCCGGCCACAAGTCGGACAAGTCACAACTCCGTTCGGGAAAGTGAGCGGAATCATGTACGCGAGGCAGTTGTCTGGGTCGGAGAAGTACTGGATTGCTTCTTGTAAAGTCTTTATCTTCTGTATCTTGGCTTCCATGATTAGCCAAGTATAAACAGCGTTACTACTTAAGTCAAGGGAAATCTGATTAGCGTGCTATATTATTGCCCTAGCAAATTATTGAGCGCGTGAGACTTACGCTGACTCGAGATGACATTTTCCGTGCAAATTATTGAGTGCGTGGGATTTACAGGCAAAATATTCCGGAAATTGGACTTAGCGCGATTGGTTGCACCAGAAACGGTGCAGAAGAGATTTTGAGGAGTAACGAAACGGTTAACCTGAAGCAAGCCTTGCGGCATTACCAAAACGTCCTAAAAGAACACGCGCCCGGAAGCCCCGACGCACGTGGACACACAACTCTTGTGCCTCACAGGGCGAACGTAGCAGAGAAGCGAAGAGGGCGCAAGTTACGAAGGTAATTGGGCGTGGTCAAAGATGTCCTTCACGCTCGCTTAAGCAGGCGACTTATCCAGACCAGAATCACCGCGCCGATGAAGGCGACGATGATGGAGCCGATCATGCCTCCCCCGGGCCAGATCCCCAGTAGGCCGAAGATCCAGCCGCCCAGAATGCCGCCCACCAGTCCGAGGATGATGTCCACGAGTATGCCGTAGCCGCCACCCTTCATGACCAGGCCGGCCAGCCAGCCCGCGATCAGTCCAACCACAAGCCAAACCAGAATTCCTGTCATACGTCCTCCCTGTCGAATCGGTTCGGGGCCGGAACTTCCAATAGGTCCTGGATATTACAGCGAACTATACGCTGTGACCGGTACCTAAACAATGTACTTGTCGGGTTCTCGGAGGCCGGACGTGCGGAAGGCTGGTCCAAGACGGGTTAAACGATCCGCGAGTTGCGAATGGGTGGGAGCGCGAGAGCGCATGAGCTTTGGGGAAAGAGGTCGTGCCAGCGACAGCTCCTCCCGCTCACTGCTGGCTGAATGAGTTCAAGAGCCAAGGCTGGATGTCGAGAATCTGGACAACTACATACTTGCACTTTCCGTCGATGCGCTGGGGGACATCAATCACCGGGGAATCTCTGTCGAGATGTATGAGCTGTTGAAAGTAAACAGGCATTCCGGCATAGAGCATGCCATCGGAGAAGCTATTCCCGAAAAGGCAGGTCGGCGGAAGCAAAGAAGGATCCTTGACTAAGTTGGTCTCATATTCAAAGCCTGTCTTTGGATCAAGAGGAATCTGAGGCCGCTTAGTGTAGTCCAACTTGATACCAATATCCTCGATAGGCGGCAGGAACAGCCTCGCCGCAAATCGCGCCTCCGCGCCCTGGCGTTTTTCCTGCGTCACCACAAGGGGATGAGACCAGACATTCTGCGGGCGGCCATCCAGTTTGGAGATCTCACCCACTACTTCCTTGGCTATCAGGAAGGCCGACGCGTCGGTCCAGTGAAAGTCTTCGAGAAAGTAGGTGCGATAGGGAGAATTCGCCGGAAGCAAGGGAGTGTACGTATCGATGACGTGAAGGCGAGGGTCGGCCAGAAGGCCCTGTACGAGCTTCTGGTAGTTGGTCGGAAAGGTAAGCCTGGGAGCTATCAGCGGCATGTCTTTCTGATAGAAGTACTGCTTCATGAAGGGAAAAACGTAAATCGGCGTGATTCCCTCGCTTTGCAAACGATTGGTGAACCTGACAATGCCATTGTGGATGGCTTCGATCTTGCCGGGTTCTGCCAGCAGATTCTCGGAAGCGGGCAGCTCGCGGTCTGCAATATTGCGGCTGAAAATCTGACCATGCCGGCCGTAATACACACGCGTCGAACTCCGGAAAACGCGGTAATCAATTTCGTTCTTCGCCCGGATCATGAAGTTGCGAAGGCCAACATGATCATTGAACCAAGGCTGCGCAATCTGAAAGTTGGCGGCAACGTCCAGCGGCGAGCCTTGCCAATGGGTGAGGGGCTGGGCGAGCGGCCTGCGTTCTTCAACCGGTTCGGCATCGAACGACCTGGGCAGCAGCATGAAGACAGACGGCGTAAGGCTGATGATAAAGATCAGCACAGCCAGCAAAGGTATGCCCTTGACCTTGCGATGGCGCAACACCATGCCAGAGTCTGTTTTCCTGAGCGTCTCCGGTGATGTGTTCACCGCCATTGCAGCCTGCCGCCGTGATCAGAATTTGAAATAAATAAATGGATGAAAACCATGCTCAACCACCGAAATACAGACCCAGCAATAAATCACAACACAGTAAGCGGAAACTGTGGCCCGATGGTGAAATCCTTTCCGCCGTACTGCCTGAAACAATTGGTCTCCAGAAAAACAGATCAGTGCCGCCAGCACAAGAAGCGTTACCGCCTTGGGGTCCAGCAAGGCAAGGTTGGCACTTGTCCAGCGAGGTACAGACGAAAATGGCGAGACCATGGCGCTCAGCATCAGCTTTGCTTGCGCGAGGTTTGACGCGCGAAATGGCACCCAAAGCAAAGTCACCAGGACGAAGGCCGGCGCCGGCCCAAGACGCAGTCTCCGCAGGTTCATAAGCTTGGCGCGCTCCAGTACGAGCAATAGGCCATGGCCGAGGCCCCAGAAGAGAAACGTATATGCCGCACCATGCCACAGGCCACACAGGACGAAGACGATGATTAGATTGCGATAGGTGGCGAACGCAAATCGTGGTTTGCCTCTCCACGTAATGTGGAAGTTAAGGCTGTAGTACACGTAATCCCTGAACCAGCGTGTCAAGGTCATATGCCAGCGGTTCCAGAATTCCGTGATTGTTACCGCGGCATAGGGCCGGTTGAAGTTATGGGGAAACTTAAAGCCCATCATCCGGGCCATACCGATGGCCATGTCGGTATATCCGGAGAAGTCAAAATATATCTGGAAAGCGTAGCAGACCGCAGCCATCCATGCCGAAAAGGTGCTTACCTGGCTGGCATTGCCATATACCAAATCAACGACGCTTCCCATTGCATCCGCAATAAGAACCTTTTTGGCTAGACCTATAATAAAGAGTACTACGCCCCAGTAGATTTCATAGCGTGCCGCGTCGCGTTTCTCGGGAGAGAGATAGGTTCTAAGCTCTGCATATCGAACAATGGGGCCCGCAATCAGATGTGGAAAAAGAAAAATATACAGCGCAAAGCGCCAGATGCGCTCTTCGGCCCGGACCTTACGATGATAGACGTCGATGAGATAAGAGATGCAATGGAATGTATAAAACGATATTCCGAGCGGAAGAACAATATGGTCAAGATGGAAGCCCGGCCAGAGCTTTATTCCGAATGCGTCATTCACAACCCCATTCAGGAATAGCAGATACTTGTAGAAGATCAGGGGCAAGAGATCGACGGTAACTCCGATGGCGAGCAGGGCTTGCGGTGGTTTGGGTTTCTCCGCGCGGGCAGCCCGGCCGAGGAGTCGCGCCCATGAATAGTTGAATAGAATGAGGGCGAACAGGACTGCAATCAAGGAGCCGGCGCCCAGCAGATAAAACAGGCCGCTTCCCAGCAGGGCGAAGCCGTTTCTCCAGCGGATGGGCAGGATGAAATAGAGCGCAAAAAATAGCGGTAAGAACAAAAAGAGAAACGCGGGAGAAGAAAATACCATTGATTGTTCGGTTTACTCTCTATCCTCGATCACGATGGAATGCGGTTGGGTGCCGCGCCACCGCAGAAGCGTGGCGCCCCAGGAATAGCCTGGCCCAAAGCCAACCAGCATAGCCACGGATCCCGGCTTGAGTTTTCCTTCCGTTTCGGCGTGCTTCAATGAGATCGGGATACTCGACGAGCAAGTGTTGCCAACGTGGCGAATGGTGATCTGAAATTTGCTTTCCGGAATTTCTAAGCGCTTACGCAAGTGTTCAAGAATATACTGGTTGGCCTGGTGAAAGAAGAAGAGGTCAATATCTCCTATCTGCAAGGCAGCCTTCTGGAGGACGGCCTCGACGCTTTGTGGAGCGACGGCCAAAGTAAAATTAAAGATCTCCGCTCCGTTCATGTACAAATTGTCTTGGCTTCGAACATTACCTGTGCTGTCGTCGCGCGCAATCGCGGTTTCTTCACTATGGGGAACGCGAGCCGCCCCGGCGGGAACGATCAGATGAGGGCCGCCCCGACCATCCGTACCATAGACAAACGGGCCCATCAGCGGCGCCGGGGACGGTACGCCGACGAGCAGGGTCGCCGTTGCCGCATCTCCAAACACTGGCCGAACGCTCCGATCGCGCGGGTTTAGATATTTGCTGTAGGTTTCAGCAGTGAGCAACAAAATGCGGGCAGCCTGTCCGGTAGCGACGAGTCCATGAGCGATGCCCAACCCGTAAACATACCCTGAGCTCCCCAAGTTGAAGTCGAAGGCTCCCGCCGACGTGGGAATACCGAGGCGGTCCTGCAACAGGCAAGCTGTTGTTGGGAGAAAGTAGTCAGGGCTCTGGGTACAGAGCAGGATGAAGTCGATGTCCGCCGGCCTGGTCTGGCCCGCGGCGAAGAGCTTCTCCGCAGCGCGCACCGCGAGGTCGGAAGCACACTCGCCAGGCGCAGCTACATGCCGCTCGCGAATCCCAGTCATCTTCTCGATCTTCTCGACCGACAGCTCCGAGAAGTCCGCTGCGAGATCGGCTGTCGTGATCGTGCGTTCCGGCAAGAAATACTCAACGGCCGCGACCGCTGCCTGAGTACCTTCTTCGTGTTGACCCATGAGTGTGTCCGGATAACAATGCCGCAGCATACGGCGGCTTTTGCGTCGCAGGGATCATCCCTGCCGGGGAACTTCAATCTTGGCCAGCGCCAGCAGATCGGAGACGGTGGCGCAGTTGGCGATGTCACGAGGGGACAACTTCACACCGTTGTTGGAATCAACCAGAGCGATGAATCCAATCACTGCGACCGAGTCCCACTGCGAGAGCTTCTCCAGCTTTTCCGGCCCCTTCAGGGTACCTGCCGGCTGTTGGAGAAGTTCGTCAAGCGACGTCAGAAATTGCTCTTGTGTCATTCGTTATGCTCTACAGGTGGAACGAAATGTCGCAGACTTGCGCCACTCTCAAACCCGTGGCCGGTAAACACGCGGCTGCCCCATTTACTTTAGCAAATCCTCTTCCGAAAAGAAACGCGCGACGCACCGGCCCGCCATGGGAACTCGCAGGCTCGCCCTACTGGCCTTTGCCGGTCGGCGGAGGTACAGGAGCCGGCGCTTCGTTCGTCATCGGCTTAACTGTTGTTGCCGGAGCCGTGTTCTGCGCGGGCGTGCTGCCGGCAGCCGGTTGCGCTTGCGCAGGCTGACTCTCCGGCGGCAGCATCATTCCACTCAGATCGTCAGCCGAGTTCGCCGGTGCCGTTGCGTTGGCGGGCGCGCTGGAAGCCGTAGTCGCCGGCGCAGTCGCGATAGTCGTGGACGCCGTGGTCGCGGGTGTGGTTGAGGTGGTACTCGGGGCTGTATTCGGAGCTGTCGCCGTGGTTGCAGGTACGGCTGAGGCAGCGCTGGATGCTGTTGTGGCTGGCGTAATCGCGCTGGTCGCCGGCTCTGCATCCGCTGGTGCGGCCGAAGCCGTCGCTGCTACATGCGTGCGCGGAGTCGGCGCGTACTTCTCCACCGCTTGCAGGAAAGGCTGCGCCTCCGCCGGTGCAGGTGTTTCTCCGCTCAAGATCGTGCGGTACGAAACTGGCGCACGATAGAACGACTGGGTGTCGCCGCCTGCCTGATGAATGACCGCGCCGTTCAACGAAATTCCAAGGAACAGTCCGCGAGCGCGGGAGTAGGTCAGCACCTGCGCGCGCAGCGTGAGATCGGTGGCTGCCTGCGCATCGCGGCCCACCGGTCCGGCTGCGGCGGAAGCGTCGCCGCCCAGCTTGAACTTGCTCGACAGCAGATGTTGCATGCCGTCTGTAGTACGAATGATCAGCACCAGATCGCTGGCCTGGCCGCCGGCTTGAAGTCCGAAGCTGCCGCCCTCGACTTTGAAGAAGGCGGGAGCGCTCCAGCCGTTCGGTGTGCGGCAGGTCGCCACGCCTTTGCCGTAGTTGGCGCCGAAGATGAAGCTGGCCTTCAGCATCGAGGGAATTACCGCGATGCACTTCGCGCCGTCCATGATGGCGTCGGGAATGCCGCGATCGGGCGCCGACATGATCTGGGTCAGGATGACGCCGGAAGTTTGCAGGCGCTCAATGTCTGCGGCGCGCTGGTCCGATGCATAGACAGCGGAGGCGATCAGCAATGTCGACAGCAAGGCGATTTTTTTCATAAACAAACTCCCGGTCGCGAGTTCCGTAGTGTGTGTCCATCTTACTTTCGATTTGCGCTGTCAGAAGCTGCTGATAACAGGCCGAGGGGTTACCTTCTAGTGACGTGCGGATGGACTGAAAGGAAAGAGCTACGGCGGCAGCACGTTTGGTCGCGATTATGAGCGCAAAAACGAAGGGCCGGATTCGGGGACCCTCGTACCCTCTTCCAGCCCTATCTCCCAGGTTCTGTGGTAGGTGAATACAGTTTCCTACCAAGGTCACATCTTGGCAAGGTAACGAAAGGGTATGTATTGATATGTCCAAGTGGACATATTGCCACTTCCCTTTAGTAACTATGCGTTGATTACTTTTCGCTAGCCAATCGGCGGGAAATCTGCTGCAGGCGCCCGAACAGCAAGTTCGTCACCGCATGGACGGAGAGAGCGATGCGGTTGTCCACGCCGGCCTTCTGCATCAATCGGCTGACATGGAGCTTGACGGTGCGCACTTCGATTCCCAACTCGGCGCCGATCTCCTTGTTGGTGCGTCCGGCTACCAGCAGCTCCAACACCTGCAGTTCGCGTTCACTCAAAGATCCGGTACCGGCGGCAGCGGCTTTCCTGGGATCCGAAGTTGCGCGTTCAATGAACTTTGACAAAACGCGCCGCGGCGCCCAGATCGATCCGGAGCGAACTATGCGCAGTGCTTCCTTGTACTCCTCTGCCGGAGCTGCTTCGTCGATGTAGCCCTTCACCCCGGCAGAGATAGCCCGCAGGATCGCTTCGTCTGAAGTGACGGCACTAGTGAGGATGATCTTGACTGCGGGGCGCACGCTGCGAATGGTGGCGATGGCGTCATAGACCGATCCCATGCCGTGCGATCCCATCAGCACGACTTCTCCGGGCAGCGGTCGAACCATTTCCGGAGGTTCGATCTTGTGGACGGCAAACTCGCCCTCGGCTTCAAGGACGGCGCGCAACCCCACGAGACGTAGCGGGTCATAACCTAGAACGGCGATATGGATTGATGGAACAGCCTTTTTGGCCACCGGCATTGGCGAGCGGGGAAACCCTCGGGCATAATTTATAACAACCAAGGTGGAAAAGTAAGCAGCACAAAAGTGTTGGAGCACAACAAATTATTCGGTTGGAAACGACACTAACTACCGTGATGGTCAGGTTCCCTATGCCGTCTTGCGACGTGGAGCTTTCGCCGGCTTCTTCACGGCATGGATCTGTGAGCTTTTCTCCGCCTCCGCCACACGTTGTGGCGGTTTCTTGGGCAACTGGGCGAGGCTCTCCTTCAAAGCGGCCATCAGGTCGATCACCGGAGCGGGTTTGCGCGGCTTCTCCACCTCGGTGACCTCCTCGCCTTCCAGGCGGGCCTTGATGAGGGTCTTCACATTTTCTTCGAAGGTGTCGTGGTACTTTTCGGGCTCGAACTCGCCGGCCAGCGCTTCGATGAGCTGGTTGGCCACCTTCACTTCCGTGTCTTTCAGTTCGACGTCGGGGCGCCCGAAATTTTCCAGGTCCCGCACTTCATCGCTGTAGTACATGGTGTGCAGCATCATGCCGCCCTTGTAGGGCCGCAGAAACACCGTGTATTCCCGGTTGTGCATGGTGAGCTTGGCGATCCCCACGTAGTCCGTTTCTTCCAGCGCCTTGCACAACAGAGCGTAGGGACGCCGGCCGGCTTCTTCGGGCACCAGGAAATACGAAGACTCGAAGTAAATGGGATCGACCTCCGAGGCCTTGACGAATTCCAGGATCTCCATCGCCTTGGCGGTTTTCGGCTCGATCTTCTTGATCTCTTCAGGCTCGATGATGACGTATTCGCCCTTGCGATATTCGTAGCCCTTCACGATTTCGTTGCGCTCCACCACGCGCTCGTCGTGCGGGCACCACAGCTGCTGCTTGATGCGCACGTGGTCGGGGCGATGCAGCATGTGAAAAGAGATGTGGTTGCCTCGCGCGCCGGAGAACAGACGCACCGGCATCGAGATCAATCCAAACGTCAGGTATCCGGACCAGACAGAAGAAGCCATATTGTTTTCTCACCTTGCGAGATACGAAACTGTGCCTGCAATAATAGCGCGAAGCGATTGCACCGCCAATGGTGCAGCCAACCCGGCAGGCCGCAAATCTGTTAGGATGCGCTGCAAAGGCCTGTTCGCCGCTCGCGCGTCGCGCACCCGGGAGTGCCACCCAGTTCGGGCCGCCATTGTACTACTGCAAGTGATTCCGAATGAATCTCTTCCACTCCAGGGGTGTACCCGCCGCGTTAATAGCCCTGCTGCTGGCAGTCGTGGCGCGGGTTATGGGTTCGGTCAGCGATGGGGGCGCCATCGCCGGTATGGCGGTGGCGTTCATCTTGATGTTGAGCGCCGGTTTTGCCGGATTCCTGCCCCTGTTCACACTGTTTGTATTGACGGTGCTGGCCACGCGCTGGGGCTTGCGCCGCAAGCAACGGCTGGGCCTGGCGGAGCGTTCCGGCGGGCGTACCGGATCGCAGGTGCTGGCGAACCTGGGCGTCTCGGCCTGCTGCGCTCTTCCTGCCCTGTGGTTTCCCGAATTCAGTGACTTATTGTTGGCGGGCGCTATGGCCTCGCTGGCCGAGGCGGCCGCCGACACCGTCTCCAGCGAAGTGGGGCAGGCATCGGCGCGCGGCGCCTACCTCATTGTGGGACTTCGCAGCGTGCCCGTTGGCACCAATGGCGCCATCAGCCTGCCGGGAACTCTGAGCGGCGTCCTGGCGGCGTGTGTCATCGCGTGGGTTAGCGGGGCCTCGGCCGTTGTGGATTGGAGCTGGGCGCCTGTCATTGCCCTTGCTGGCGCGATCGGCATGATGGTTGACAGCCTGCTCGGGGCCACGTGGGAAAAATCCGGGCGCATTGGCAATAATGTGGTGAATTTCGTGAGCACCGCCTTTGCGGCAGATCTGGCGCTGGGGATCGGGCTGATTATGGGCCGTGTCGGTAGATGAGATGCCAGCCAGTGTAGCTCGCACAGGGCCCACGACTGTGGCGCTCTGTGCTGCGGAATCACGGCTCAGTTGCGCGACGGTCAGACACATACAAGATGCTTGCTCTGATCGGGCCAGTGAAGATAGAGTTTTAGGGACTCAATCCAGGCTTCTCAATTGACGGGGCGCCGAACTCATACTCATAGATCCATTCGCTATCCACGGAGTTTTTTGTGCACAATTTCGCACATCTGCTGACGATACTGCTGTTCTTGCCGCTGGTCGGCGCTTTGATACTGATTCCGCTGCGCGGTGACAAGCAGCATCTTGCCATACGCTGGATCAGTTTCACCGTCAGCCTGCTGGAGTTCGTGCTCTCGTTTATCCCCGTCTATCACATCCCTCCGCTATCACACGGATTCAAGCTCGAGATCTTCATCCCCTGGATTCCTCAGTGGGGCATGAACTATCACCTCGGGGTCGATGGCATCAGCATTTTCATCATTCACCTCATTACCTTGCTCACGCCGATCGGCGTTCTGGCCTCGTGGAAGGAAGTCAAGCATCAGGTAAAGGAGTTTCACATTCTCCTGCTGTTGCTTGAGATGGGCGTGATTGGCGTTCTGATCTCGCTCGACCTGATGGTCTTCTTCATCTGGTGGGAGTTCGGGCTTATTCCGCTGGCATTGTTGATCGGCATCTGGGGACACGGGCGGCGCATTTATGCCGCCGTCAAGTTCGTCATTTACACCATGTTCGGATCGGTGTTCATGGTGGTCAGCATCCTGTGGCTGCACGCGAAGACCGGCACCTTCGACTTTGTGGCCATCCGCCAGATGATCGACAGCGGGCAGCTCGTGCTGAGTCCCAGCACCGAAATGTGGCTCTTCCTAGGCTTCTTTGTCGCCTTCGCGATCAAAGTGCCCATCTTCCCCGTCCACACCTGGTTGCCGGATGCGCATACCGAAGCGCCCACCGCCGGATCGGTTGACCTGGCAGGTGTGCTGCTCAAGACCGGGGCTTACGGCCTGATTCGCTTCTGCCTGCCGCTCTTCCCGAATGCCTCGCATCGTGCGGCGCCCTACATCGGAGTGCTGGCGATCATCAGCATCATCTATGGCGCGCTGGTCGCCATGGTGCAACCCAACCTGAAGCGGCTCGTCGCGTATTCCTCGGTAAGCCACATGGGATTTGTGGTGCTGGGGATTTTCTCGTTCAACCTGCTGGCGTTGCAGGGCTCGATCTACGTGATGCTGGCGCACGGCATCTCGACCGGCGCGCTGTTCCTGCTGGTCGGCATGTTGTACGAGCGCCGCCACACCTTCGAGATCAAGGAATTCGGCGGCCTGATCACGCCTATGCCGGCGTATTCGGCGTTCTTCCTGTTTACGGTTCTCGCTTCGCTAGGATTGCCATTGTTATGCAACTTCGTCGGGGAATTCATGGTGCTGGCCGGAACCTTCCACACGCAACCGCATTGGGCCGTCTGGGCCGCCACGGGCGTCATCCTCTCCGCCTGCTATCTGCTGTGGGCCTATCAGCGGGTCTTTCAGGGCGAGATCACACAGCCCAAGAACCGCGATCTGCCCGATGTAGATTTTCGCGAAAAGTGGGTCATGGTGGGCCTGTGCGGGCTCATGATCTGGCTGGGAGTGCACACCTCGTTCTTCACTAGCCGCTATGAGATGTCCTGCAAGGATATCCTGACCCAGGCTTCCACTACCGCCAGCCAGGGAGCTGCGCTCCCGGCGCTGACGCAGTCTCGCTAAGCGGTGGCCCGATCTGGGGTATCCAAGAACTATCTGAGCGATCTCAATAAATCGGCTTGCCTTGTATCAGGGCACGCCTTTCCGCTGAAAAGCTAGCGTGGGCGTCAGGGCACGACCTTGGTTGTGCCGCTCAGTCGTTTATCTTGTGACTCCGAGGCGACTTCAGTCGCCGAGCGGACCCCTCTAGTCACCATCGGGTCGGGGATTCTCTTCCCCGGCGATCGTCTGCCTTGGCCTTTGGGATCTATTCCTCTCGCCTTAGACCACATTATTTAAGTTATTATCAATATTAAATTAAATAAATAAATTTTTCACTTGACAATATTAAATATTCCGTGGCAATCTGTCTTTGCGACTCTAAACCCATGGCAATCTCCAGAACCACCTGTCCGGAATGCAATCGCCCCTTCAGGATCACCCGGCTGGCCTGTTCGGCGTGCAATTTGGCCCTGGAAGGCGAAATTGAGCTGTCGCCTCTGAGCCAGCTCTCGCTTGACGACCAGGCGTTCGTGATGGCCTTTGTCCGCCATCACGGATCGATCAAGAAGATGGAGGAGCTGTTCGCCATCAGTTACCCCACGGTGAAGAACCGATTGAATGCGGTCGCGGCGCAATTCGACAAGAGCCTACAGGCGCCGTCGGCGCACGAGTATGTGTTGGAGCAGTTGGCCCGCGGCGAGATCACAGTAGACGAGGCGCTGGAGAAGCTGGGCTGAGTCTGGGAGGAAACTATGTCAGTCGAAAACAGGAAAGTGCTTGAAATGCTGGCCGCAGGCAAGATCACGCCGGAAGACGCCGAGCGGCTACTCGATAAACTGGGAGCGATCAAAGAACCGCCCGTTAGTGGCGCGCCGGAGGAGAATCAGGGCAATACAGAAGCAACTACGCTGAAGTATTTGCGGATTGAGGTGAAGAAGCCGGGCAAGGATGTCAATATGCGGGTTCCGCTGAGCTTCCTGCGCTCGGGCGTGGGACTGGTCGGCATACTGCCGGCGCAGGTATCGCAGAGGCTCAGCGAAAAGGGATTCGATCTGGAGGCCCTGGCGAATTTGAAGGGCGAAAAGTTAAATGAAGCGCTGAACCAGCTGTGTATCGATATCGACGCGGGCACTGACAAACAAGTGCGGATCTTCTGTGAGTAATGCCGAGGAAGACGAAGTCAACATCCGCCTTGCTGATACAGCCTTGACTTGCGCTCTTTGTGCATCCTCTGCACTTTGCCGCCGATGAAGGTTTCATCCGCCTCGACTTCGGTTCCCGGCCCTCCGCCGGGCTTCCTCTTAAATCCGAAGGCGCGGTCGCCGAGAGCGGTGCGCATCCGCTGAAGCATGAACCATGCCGTCTTTTGCGTAACACCGATAGAGCGGTGAAGTTCCATACTACTAACGCCATTCTTGCAGTTGACCAGCATCCAAAACGCCGTCATCCACTTGTCCAGAGTGATCGGGGAATCCTCGAATACGGTTCCGACCTTGACGGTAAACTGCTTGTTGCATCCACAGCAGAGCCAGAGCTTCCGCGATTTGACGAAATAGTTCTTTTCGGAACTACAACGCGGACAGGCGACCGTCCCATCGGGCCAGCGCAGCTTAAGCGCAACTTCAAATGCGCGGTCGGCATCGGCGAAGTACGTAATCGCCTCTTGGAGTGTTTCCGGCGGCTTCATAGAGCGGTTTGCGCATTATCGGACGTGGAGGGCGTGGACGCGAAGGCTTGGCGTTACCGCGTCCATAGAAAATCCCCGACCCGCGGGCCGGGGATTCGGGTTGGGCGTCTCCTACTACTTGCCGGTGTCGGGTGGCGTCACCTTCACCGCCGGAACTTCCTGCTCCCTCACCAGCTTGTTGTATGCCGGTACATCGGTCGAGACGATCTCGTTCCACTTGGCAAGCTGCTCATCAAGACGCTTGCTCAGCAAGTCGTAGACCTCATATGACTGCTGCGTCGGCGCAGTGTCGGCGCTGCCTACCACTCCACCCAACGCGACCAGGTCATTGTTCAGCCGGACAGGGAAGTTCAGCACGTCCTGACCGCTCTTGGCTTTGGTCTGGATGAGCGCCTCCTCGATTACCGTCATCTTCTTGTCCAGCGCCTTGCCGGCATCGACGATGGGCTTGCCCTTGGGATCATCGCCCAAGCGCTTGTTCAGTGCATTGATCTGATCGCGGACCTGGCGAATCTCGATGATCGTGTCATCGGTTTTGGTGACCTGGTCGCGGATCTTCATCAGCAGATCGAACTGCCTGGTCAGATCGGCTTGCGTGAGGCTCAGACGAGGATCGGGAACGATCTCCAGCGGAGCGGTATACGACTCACCGAGTACCGTCAGCTTCACCTCGTATTTGCCCGGCAACGCGACTGGCCCATCGGTGCTGCCGCCCCACAGCGGAGCCTTCGGGACCTTGGTCGCTCCTTCATAGCGCAGGTCCCAGACGAAGCGATTCAGGCCCGCATCTTCTGTGAGCTTGCCGCCGCCACCGCGGCTGAAGAAGTCTTCTTCTTCATCGCCGCTGCCCGGCTCTTCTTTCTTGGGGAACTTACGAATGACTTTGCCGGAGGAGTCGAGAATCTCCAGCTTGATCTTCGGCGGCTCTTTCTTGCCGCCTTCGCCCTTGCCATTCTCGGCCTGCGCCTCTTCGGCTTCCTGATCGCTGCCGCCGGAGCCAGCCTTATGCTCCGGCTTCTTGAGCGATGTTTTCAGCCAGTAATAAATGACGGCTCCGCCGGGAGGATTCTTGCCGACGTTGCCTTGCGCGGCGAAGAACGACGGACGAAACACGGTGTGATTGGTCTGCGCCGGGGTGAACAGGTGCGCCTGCTGCTGCGGGATCGAATCGCTGTACTGCCGCAGCGGCGTAATGTCGTCGAGGATCCAAAAGCTGCGTCCGTGGGTAGCGACCACGAGATCGTCGTTCTTCACGATGAGGTCGTTGACCGGCGACATCGGCAGATTCAGTTGCAGCGGCTGCCACTTGCCGCCGTCATCGAACGAGACGTAAACGCCCTTCTCCGTCCCGGCGAAGAGCAGGCCCGGCCGCTTGGGATCGACGCGCACCGCGTGAACGTAGTCGTCAGAAGGAATACCGTTCACCAGCTTCGTCCAGCTCTTGCCGAAGTTGGTAGTCTTGAAGATGTAAGGCGTGAAGTCGTCCATCTTGTGGCGCTCGACCGCGATGTAGGCCGTGCCTGCCTCGGTGGGTGACGCTTCGATCATGCTCACCGTGCCCCACTCGGGCATCGCCTTGGGCGTTACATTCTCCCAAATCTTGCCGCCGTCGCGGGTGATGTGGACCAGGCCGTCATCGGTGCCGGCCCAGATCAAGTCCTTCTGCGCCGGAGATTCCACGACCGAGAAGATGGTGTCGTAGACCTCGACGCCGGTGTTGTCCTTGGTGATCGGCCCGCCCGACGACGCCTGCTTCGCCTTGTCGTTGCGCGTCAGGTCGGGGCCGATGATGGTCCAGCTCATGCCGCCATCGGTCGTCTTGAACAGGACCTCACCGCCGTAATACAGCGTCTTGGGATCGTGCGGAGAAAAGACGATCGGCTCAGTCCACTGAAAGCGGTGCTTCAGGTCGGCTGCGCCCCAGCCAATGGGGTTGATGGGCCAGGGATTGACCGCCTGCTCCTGATGCGTGCGGTGATCGTAGCGCGTGATCTCGCCGCCATAGGAGCCCGCATACACGATGTTCGGATCGGTGGGATCGGGAGCAATGTATCCGCTCTCGCCGCCACCGACCGCGTACCAGTCAGAGCGATCGATGGTGCCATCCAGGCCTGCGCTGGCGATGGCGACGGTGGAGTTGTCCTGCTGCGCGCCGTAGATGTAATACGGAAAGCGATTGTCACTGGTGACGTGGTAGAACTGCGCGGTCGGCTGGTTGTAGAGGGTGGTCCAGCTTTCGCCGCCGTCGGTCGAGATGGTCGCCCCGCCGTCGTTGCCATTGATCAGGCGCTTCGGGTCGTTGGGATCGATCCACAGCGCGTGATTGTCGCCGTGCGGCACGCGCAGGCGGGTGAACGCCTTGCCGCCGTCATTGGAGCGATACACCGCTGTATTAAGGATATAGACCGTGTCGGCGCCTTTGGGATCGGCGAAGATGTGCGAGTAATACCAGGCGCGCTGGCGGAAACGATGGTCGTCCGTCATCAGGTGCCAGGTGTCGCCGGCGTCATCGGAGCGGTAGATGCCGCCCTTCTCGGCTTCGACGATCGCCCACACGCGGTTGGGATTGGCGCCTGAAACCGTGACGCCGATGCGTCCGAGTGGGCCGTCAGGTAGTCCGTGGCCGGTAAGCTGCTTCCACGTCGTGCCGCCGTCGATGGACTTGTACAGTCCGCTGCCCGGGCCGCCGCTGTCGAGGCTCCAGGGGGTGCGCCGCACCTGCCACAGCGAGGCATAAATAATGTTGGCATTGGTGGGATCGAAGGTGATGTCGATGCCGCCGGTCTTGGCGTCCTTGTAGAGGACTTTCTGCCAGGTCTTGCCGCCATCCGTGGTGCGAAAGATGCCGCGCTCTTCGTTGTCAGCAAAGGGATGTCCCAGCGCCGCGACGAATGCGATGTCGGGATTCCTGGGATTGACGATGATGCTGCCGATAGCATGAGTGTCGGCCAGGCCAACGAACTTCCAGGTCTTGCCTGCGTCGATCGACTTGTAGACTCCGTTGCCGCCGACGATGTTGCCGCGGACGCAGGCCTCGCCCGTTCCGACATAAATGACGTTGGGGTCCGACTCAGAGACGGCGATGGCGCCGATCGACGGCGACATGCCTTCCGTCTTGTCGGTGAGCGGCTTCCAGTTCAGGCCGCCATCGGTGGTCTTCCACACTCCGCCCGCCGCGGCTCCCATGTAGTACACGTCCGTCTGACCTACAACGCCCGATACGGCGGGCACGCGTCCGCCGCGGAACGGGCCGACGAGCCGGTACTGAAGGCCTTTCCATGGGCCTTTGTACTCGCCTTCGTCCTGCTGGGCGTCGCCGCTTCTCGCAGCAGGGGCCTGCGTGGTCTTTTGTGGTTGCTCGGCTTCCTGGCTCTGAGTGGGATCCGATGTCTGCGCGAGAGATGGCGCGATTGAAAGGGCAATAAGAAGGGCGACTGTAGTCGCTCGCAAGGCGGTTACCTCCGGGAGAGTTAACGTGATACGTGATGCAAGCCTACCGATTTCGCACGATGAGCGAAACATGCACAATATCAGGAACGCTCCGCTTTGGTCGAGTGCCAAAGCGCATATCGGGATCGTTGTTCCTGCAAGTCGTGGATGAAGTTAAGCGAAAGGGACAAGCTGTGCGACCAATCGTCCTGCCGAAGGTTTTCACAAGATAAAATGCCCCCCAGCGCCAGAGATTAGGACGCTTCTGTCGGGCGCGTTCTGTCGAGCGCGTTCTACTCTTTTCTAATTGAAGAATGAGCCTGAAGGGAGAAGGTGCAGGCGCTGAGAAAGCTCCTTTCGGGCAAAGGTTTTGAAATCTATACAGCAGTTGTCGCGCGGTGGGAATGTGGGAATCGCGCAGCGATTTCCAAGGTTGGGGGAAGCCCCGCCTTTTGGGCTTTCCACAACCGTCATTTCCACCGCGATTCTTGGTGCCGGACTCATTTCCATCGTCCTAAAGCCGCCGGCCGAAACTGCTCGAAGAGCTGGCGCTTGGCGTGTTGCATCTGTTGCGCCGCCTCCGTGTCACTGCGCCGTGCAGCAATGCGTTTCAGGGTAGCCAGGGTAAGTCCATGGCGCAGGTACTGAGCTGGCTGGGGCAGCGCCAACAGCGTTTCCAGCGGAGTCTGATAGCGGCGGTAATGGCGCCGTTGCCGGCCTTTGTCGTCGACTTCAACCTCGGCTTGGGCGCAGGGACGATGGTAGTTGAGATAGGGATTGAGGTGTTGGGCATAAAAGCGATGAACGGCCTGCGCGTGTTCGCCGGCTATGTAGCCATAGCCCATGTGCTTGCGGATGACGGCGCCATTCTTGCTTTCCACCAGCCCGTTGTCGTTGCTGTGGCGGGGCCGGCTTTTGGTCTGCTCGATCAGCAGCTTGTTCAGCAGTCGGGCCACGGTCTGGTTGATGAACTCGCTGCCATTGTCGGAGTGAAAGCCGCGAATGCGGAAGGGAAACTGGTGGAGCAGGGCGGCCAGTACCGGCTCCAGGTAGGTCTCGCTGATGCGCTCGCTAGCGGCCACGATCTGCCACTGGGTGACTTCATCGACGGCGTTGATGTGGTAGACGCCTTTGGCCGAGTTCTGATCGCCCTGATGCACCGTATCCACCCGCAAATACCCGGGTCGGCCTTGAGGATCGGGTCGCCGCCGATCGCCGATACGCACCGCTGTGGGCTTGGTTTTCTGATAGCTCAGACGGCGCGCGCGATAGCGCTGATGGCGGCGCAGATTGTACAGGTGGGCCACCGAGATGGTGGCCAGCCGCTCATACTCCGGCTTGCTGTACTGCTGGTACTCGCGCTCGAGAATGCGCCGGGTCGCCGGTCCGCTGAGCGTCTCGTGGGCCTCGTCGACGGCGGCTAACAGCTCGATGTCGGCCCGCCTGTAGCGCTGCGCAAAGCGGTGCCGGCGATAGTTCACCGCTTCGACCGTGCCGTGGGCCTGATAACGGGCAATCAGTCGCGTCACCTGCGCCCGGCTGAGGCCGGTCATCTTCTCCACATAGCGACGCAGCAAGCCGCGCCCCTTACGGCCTTGCTGTATGTACTGCTGTTGCCGCAAGACCTGCTCGATCCAGGCATAGACCTGCTGGCGGTTTTCGCCGAGGAAGTGGATTTCTTCGCTGGCCTGAAGAAAGGCCGCGATCCCCTCCAGACTCAAGTTCTCTGCTTCGTGCACGCTGATCATCCATTCTCAGCATGCCTGCCTTCTCCAGGCTCATCTTGTGTTAGAAACTGATTCCTCCTTCAGGCTCATCTTGTATTGGAAAAGACTGTTCTTTGACACTCGCCAACTGCGCTGCTACCATCGGTGATTGTGCAAGTCCCGCCTTTACGCGTCCCCGTCGTCTAGCCCGGCCTAGGACATCGCCCTTTCACGGCGGTAACACGGGTTCAAATCCCGTCGGGGACGCCAAAGAATCCACGCCTTGCAAGCGCTCGTTTCATTCTGTTCACAACAGTCCACAACAATCATGCGTGACCAACCTTACTCGTGCGCATGATCAGATTTGCCAGTGGTTCCTGCGGCTGGCGTTTTGGCTCGTCGAGGGCCTGCGTATAGCCGTCCATGGTGGTGGTAAGCGAGGAGTGCTGTGAGCTTCATACTAATCCGCGAGAGATCAATGGCAGCTGAGTCGATCCGTGGGATGCAGAGCAGCATCTGCAGCAAGGGATGGTCAGCGCGGACTACTCTGTTGTTTATAGGCGCTGACCAGTAGCGCCACCGTAATTGCAACGTAAAGCACTCCTGTGACCCCCTCCAACGCCGCCAGCATGCGGACCTCACCGTGGAGCGGGACGACGTCGCCATAACCAATGGTTGAGAGTGTCACCAGGCTGAAGTACAGCAGCTCGCTGTGCCGGTCTGGGCCCCCAGCAGTGTGCAGGATCGACCCCGGATAGAAGACATCGATAGCGGAGTAGAGGGCGAACCATTGCATCCCAAGCAGAAGGTAAATGCTGACGGCGGTATAGAGGTGAGCATCAGTGACGCAGCGGGCATTCCTGAGATAGGAGAAGAGGCCTACCACCGTCAGGGCAAAAAAGGCAGCCAACAGTGCCCACTTCGTCCCGACAACGATCGGGGCGGGGTAGAACGCGCTAGCAACCCCGAAGGCAATCGCGGCCGACATGAGCAGTACCGGCGGCCACAGCCGGCGCTTGATCTCTGCCAGCCTGACCGTAGCCAGAATGACTGGCACAAACATCAACGCCCCCAGGATCAGGCGACGGATGTCACCGTGATCCAGGGCGGGATACGTCAAGATGACCAGTAGCACGGATAGCAGGAGCAACAAATCCGGTCGTGCTTGTGCCTTCTCGAACATTGGGGAACCAACGTCTTCGTCAATGTATCACTGCCAATGCCCGGCCGGACCGCGTGGTGCCAGGGAGTCTCTACCCATCAATTAATCGTGGAGATCCTCGGTGCATCATTGCATCTTCTGATAGTTCGAATTCTGATCGTTGACCGTGAGCTGCTTGCTGACGCCGTTAATGGTCGTGGTAGCCACGTGGTTCGTGCCGTCAGGCAACTGGGCGAACTGGGCGGAAATCGTGACCGCATCTTTGGGATCGTTCAGGTAGGAGTTGACCTGTACGCTGACCGGCGAATGGGTCTGCTCGCTGATGGTCATGGTCATCGAGTCGCCTTGCTTCACGTAGTTCTTGATCACCAGGCTCACCGTGCCGCTGCCAGGTTGCAGCGAGATGTTGCCTGCCTGCTTCGCCTGCATCAGGGCTTCGGGATTGGGAGTGGTGTACTGCTTGGCGAGCGCGGCGATCGACTGGCCGTACTCCTGGTACTCTTCCTTCTTCTTCTCGATGACGTGCTCTTTCACGCGGCCCTGGCGTCCACCGCCTGAGCTCGCCTGTTGGTTGTTGATCTCGGTTTTCTGCTGCTGGCCGTTCACCATCTGCACCTGGTACGTCTTCGTGTCCTTTACTTCGCCTTTGATGCTGATGGTTTCGGTCTCCGTCCAGGTGTACTGGGCAAGCTTCTGCTTGTTGGCTGCCTGCGCGTTCTTGATGGCCATCAGCTTCTGTTCCATCCCCTGGTTTTGCGCCAGGGCGGCTACTCCGTTGAGCGCAATCATGAGTAGGAATGCTCCGGTGACCGCAAGAGCGACGCGGTTCATTTTTGAAGTCAGGCGATAAGTCATTTTTGTCCTCTCGTTTCGTCTTAAGACGGGTACACGGTGAAAATTAGGGTTTTGGGGAGTCGTTGGCAGTTTATACATTTTTAGTAACGCGGGAAGCCCATTTTCATTCCGACCTGTGGAAGCGCGGCTCAAGACGACCCCACTGTGAACCTCATGTTTATTGACTGGTAATCTGCCGCCGCAAGTTCCTCGGCTGTCGTGTTGCACCTTTTCCAGTGCAATCCGGCGGGTACCCCCTCCCTCCGGTATACCCCTAAAATCTTGATGGCATTGACCAAGTTGAAAAGTTGGTCCGCAAAATCTTGAGCGCGTGAGACTTAGAGGCAAAATCTTGCGGAATAAGGACTTAAGAGAGATTTCTTCGAGATGGAAGGATTGGAGTGTTTTAGAAGTGGTTAACAGCGGCCAACCGGCGCTATGACGACCGGATCGCGTCACGCCTCCCCATCAAAGAGCAAGACTCGAAGGGACACAACTTCCCCTCGTCCTCAATGCAGCCATTGTAGCCAAAGGAGCCGTGCCCACCAAGCGAGTTCGTCACAGGTGTGTGTGATGTCCGGCCAGCTCTAACCGGGCCAACCTCCCCGCCAACGTCTAGCCCGGTTGTTCCGCTGCGCGATCGGTTGCCTTGAGGTCACGCAGCAGCCGATCGCTGATTTCGGAATTATGTTTTTGGAAAACCCATAGCGGTGGGGTAGATTGGTTACATGGCTCTGGAAAAGTTCATGTTGACTGACAAGTTGGGTGTTTGGCGATGTCGCGACTGCCCACAGGAGTGGGATTTTGACGTGAGCCGCAACCCGAATCCGTCAATGCCACAGCATGATTGTCCCAAGAACCCCCTAAAGCATGGGGAGCCAATGTTCTCGGATTCTGACGAAGGGAAGTATTAAGGGCTACTGCTTCAGCTTGCTCAAGCGCACCGCGCTACGCACAAGGTCGAATAGCCATTGGAGAATCAGTCCAAGTAGCGTGAACACTATTGCTAGCTGAACAAGATCGGCAGTACCCTGAATGACCTCGAGGGTCATTAGAAACCGCAAAACCTTTCTTGTTGGGGAGAAAAATACTCCCGGTATGCCAAAGGCTGCTCCAATGGCAAGCGAGCGGAGGAGAAAGTACCTGAGAGCGTCGTTGTCGTTGTTGTCGTTCACACGCTCCGTTTATTTGCCCGTTTCTTGCTTGTTATTTTTCTTGCCTTCTCTGGCGGCTTCACCTTTAGCATGTCCGCCACACTTCGGAGAACGGTAGCGGATTGTGCGGAACCGGCTCCGAGAATTTCTCCTGTTCGGCCATTTAGCCCTTTCGGCATCAAAGCCTCAGGTAGCGTGTAATACGCCTTGGAGTCTCGCAGAACAGTCGAACTGTGGACATGCTTCAACAATCCACGGTCGACCATCCTCTGCAGGATGCGTTTGGCTGCGTGCCATTTCTTAGTGGCTGCAATCAGGCGATGGCATTGCGTAACATTAATCGAACCGTTTTCGGCAATGAAGTTAACGATGCGCCTCTCATCAGCACTTAGGTTCTGCGCAATTGCGTCACCGAGAACCTTGCTGGCATCAGCGTCGACCCACATTCTGCGCTGGTGAATATGATTGCGAAGTGTGACAATCACCTGAGCGTAACCATGTCCGCTCTCGACCTGACGAAACTCTGGCGGAGGCAACCGCATTCCAGCCATATCATCTCGCATTCGCTTCGTACCTTCTGCGTGTTCCTTAACTAAGTCCAAATAGAACAGGGCGTGCATCAGCGTAGGGTTGCGGGGGTGGTGCACGTTGTAAATGTTTTCTGGGGTCACGAGCGGCGGGAAACCCCCGGGGCTTTCAATCACCAGCTTGTCATCGAACATTTTGACAAAGACGTTCATGTTCTTTAGACCATAAGAACGATGCACGCACGCATTTACAATAGCTTCAGACCACGCATTCGGCGGATATTCTGGGGCGCTATACCAAACTTGGTCTTCTCCCATCCTGGAAAACTCACGCAATTGCGATTTGACAACCCTAGATGTCTCTGCAATCAACTGCGGAATCGGCCCTTCGATTGGAATAGTCTTTGTTACATTGTAGTGAGCGCCTGACTTTTCTGATTCGCCTTCGTACCTTAGGAATTTAATTTTGCAACCAGGAAATAGCTGCTCCGGATCGCGAGCGAACACCAATGCGCAGGCCGTATTAGGTATTAGCTTGCCCTGTCTGATGATCCCCAAACGGCGTTGCTGAAAGACCTCGATGTCAGAATGATTCCGTGTCGCGTGGTGGACTCTTGCAACTCCATCTATGAACGTGCGAATAAGGTCAGTATCGAAATCGTCCGGGAACGTAAGTTGGGGGACCGGTTCTTTTTCGAGGTCGACCTGACGCTTATCAATTTCTAGTTCTCTGATTTCGCCTTCGGTGAGTTTGTGTTTCTCATCTCCGCGACGTATGAAGGCTTCGTTCCCGACTGTTCGCACAACCCGCTCTTCTCGGTAGAAGACCCTGAACACAATCGCGAAACTGCGGCTCCCATCGGCGCTCTGAATCTCAACGCGCTTGGACTGATAGCGCGCATCTGGGCAGAACTCTCCGGGAGTTTTATCGATCGAATTGATGTGGTCGGCGCTGACCTTGTGACACCCTGAGAACGTGCCATCGTTCTCCATGCCAATAACAATGATTCCCCCCTCGGGGACGGTGTTCGCCCACATGGAGAAGTATTTCCCAAGTTCTTGGGCGTGGATTCCGGCTGCCTTACGCTCCAATCTCTTGTCTTCGGTCATGTTGGACAAGAGCACCTGGTTGACCGCCTCATATATCTCATCGGGCGAGAGTAGGGCAAAATGCTTTGGAAATGCGAGACTTAACTGGGCCATAACGGTTGACGACACGGATTATACCCCTATCGTCCACCTTTTTGAGCTAGTCGTTTGGCCAGTCCCAGCCTTATGATGCCCAGGTTCTCGCCGGTTTTGGGCTAACCTGGGAGCCCACCCAGTAGACCGGAAGAATAGCCGCCTGCCCCGTACATTCGAGCTTTTCGAATGCGCGGGAAGTGGAAGACTTGTGCCGTCCCTACGGGACTCGGGACTTTTATTAACTCGCTCACCCAGCCTTGAAAGGCTGGGCTTTCTTCTGTCGTCCCTGCGGGACTCGGGGATTCAGAGGAAGCTTTGCGGCCCGACCAAGGTCGTGCCCTGACGCGATGCTTCGGGCTGTGCCGTCCCTGCGGGACTCGGGACTTTTATTAACTCTCTCACCCAGCCTTGAAAGGCTGGGCTTTCTTCTGTCGTCCCTACGGGACTCGGGCATTCAGAGGAAGCTTTGCGGTACGACCAAGGTCGTGCCCTGACGCGATGCTTCGGGCTGTGCCGTCCCGGCGGGACTCGGGACGTTTATTAACTCTCTCACCCAGCCTTGAAAGGCTGGGCTTTCTTCTGTCGTCCCTGCGGGACTCGGGGATTGAGAGGAAGCTTTGCGGCCCGACCAAGGTCGTGCCCTGACGCGGAGCTTCGGGCTGTGCCGTCCCTGCGGGACTACATGGCAATCTAAGCTCGAAGAGCGAAACAATCTGTAGCCCAGGACCCTTCGGCTGCGCTCAGGGCAGGCTCGTGCTGGGTACCCTGCGTCATCTGATTGCGGAGCCCCTTCAGGGGCGGCCTGATTAGATAACCGTGTCGGCTCCCATGCTCCGAGTAGACTTGGAACGCTCAAAGCACCAAGGCTCGGAGGAAAGGAGCCGAGCACATGAAGATTGTAGGTTGTGACTTACACACGCGCTACCAGCAGATTGCGATGCTGGACGAGGAGACGGGCGAGTTGGTTGAGCGACGCCTGGAACATGCCAACGGAGAAGCGAGAGAGTTCTACAGCAAGCTGACGGGGCGGGTGCGGGTGGGGATCGAAGCCACCGGACACACGCGATGGTTCGAGCGGTTGCTGGCCGAGTTGGGACACGAGTTGTGGGTCGGCGACGCCGCCCGCATCCGCGCTGCTGAGGTGCGCAAGCAGAAGACCGATGCGCGCGACGCTGCGCTGCTGTTGGAACTGCTAGTGAGCGGGCGCTTTCCGCGGCTGTGGCGGCCGAGCCCGCAAGAGCGCGATCTGCGGCAGTTGCTCTGGCATCGCCAGAAGCTGGTGTGGATGCGTAACGCGGTGGGCAATCAACTGCACGCCCTGGCGATGGGCGAAGGACTGTGCAAGAAGAAGCAGCTCTTCACCAAGAAGGGGCGATGCCAACTGCAGGCGCTGAAACTGGATCGCTGGGCGAGCTGCCGGCGCGAAGAGTTGCTGCGCATGCTCGACCAGATCGATGCTTCGCTGAAGCAGTTCGACCAGGCGGTCAACGAGCAAGCGGCAGCCAGTCCGGAGGCGGTGCGCTTGATGACCCATCCCGGAGTCGGACCGGTGACGTCGTTAGCCTTCGTGCTGATCGTCGGTCCGGTGACTCGTTTCCAGCGCAGCAAACAAGTGGTGAGCTACTTGGGACTGAATCCGTCGGAGCATTCCTCGGGTGGACGGCAGAGGCTGGGCGCAATCTCCAAACAAGGCAATCCGATGCTGCGCGGGTTGCTGGTGGAAGCCGGACACACGGCGGCGCGCATGGACGTCGAATTACGACAGGACTATCAACGGCTGAGGCTGCGTCGTGGCGGCAGCGTGGCGAAAGTTGCCATCGCCAGGAAGCTGGCGGTGCGGATGTACTGGATGCTACGTCGCCAAATCAACTACGTGCAGCTGGTTCGCATGCAAGGCAGCTCGAGGGGCACCCTGGTGCAGAAGTAAATCACCGTTGGCCTGATTGGAGCGCCTTGCCTCCCGCATAGGCCGGGAGTCTGAACAACGAATCATGATCGTAAGTTAGGTGACCGAATAGATGGCTGGTGGAACCGAACAGATCCACCGCAGGATTCTGCAAGCGGGCCTTGGTTGATGAGCAGAGACAAAAAACAAAATCTCTATGAAGGGAAAAGCAAAACCTTCACCGGTCCACGTGTCTCTTGACAACGCCGACACGGTTATAGAGGGTGCCCCACTCATTCCTTCGGTTGGAATGAGTGGGATGTCATTCCCCGACACCATCGGTTGTCGAGTTCTCGCTTGGACGCATTCCTGAACTCCCACACATTCGCGGTTTTCGAATGCGCGCGAAGTGAAAGATTTGTGCCGTTCCTACGGGACTCGGGACTTTTATTAACTCACTCAGCCAGCCTTGAAAGGCTGGGCTTTCTCCTGTCGTCCCCGCGGGACTCGGGGATTCAGAGGAAGCTTTGCAGCACGACCAAGGCCGTGCCCTGACGCGGAGCTTCGAGATTTCGTGTGCCGTCCCTGAGGGACTGTATGTCAATCCAAGGTCGAAGAGTGAGACAATCTGTAGCCCAGGATCCTTCGGCTGCGCTCAGGACAGGCTTGTCCTGGGTATCTGGCGTCATCTGATTGCGGAGCCCCTTCAGGAGCGGCACAGGGTATTTGGGTGTCGTTACGGCATAAACGAGCAGGCCGTCTGGCCATCCGCCTCGAAGCACTGGTCGTAGGTGTTTTCGAGGTCATCTTGCACGATATGCGCGAGCCCGTTAATTGCCTTGATGGTGAGGTCGCGATCGAGGATCTTCACCCGGAACTTCCAGCCCTCGGCGAGCTTCAGCTTGTCGCCAAGCTTCTCCAGTTGGTCATAAGTGAGGTTAGGATCGACGATGTCGGAGTATGCCTGCATCACCCAAGGCGTGCCTTGTGGATCTTCCAGCATAAATACCGGTTTGCCTGCCTCGAATGTCATTGTCGACTTTCTGTGAACAACGGCCGGCTTGTACGCGCTTGAGCCCTTCTTATTGAGGTCGATGTCTTTGGGCAGTTGAACCTGGCCCATCCACTGGGCCTGCAGACCATCAAAGGTACGTACCGGGCCGGCGGGCAATTCGATCCAGTCCATCGCCCATCCGCGCGGGCCGTTCTTGAAGACTCCCCATACGTCGTACTGCTTCTTCAGCGTCTCGGGATCGACCTTGGCCCACATCTCAGCCGGGCAGGTGTCGCGTGGATTCACCGAATTGTTCAGGTCGGTGGTGTTGTAGAACGCAGCCTGAAGATCTTTAGGCCAGATGGTTCCGCCAATGAGGAACACTTCGCAGTAGCGCATTCCACGCAGGTTGTTGAATCGCTTCACGACGGCCTGGTCGCCGTCACTCGGAACTTTTCGGGTGCACCCGACGAGAACCGCAACGACGAGTAATGCCAGTGTCGAATAGATGCGAGCTGTCTTTCGAGGTAGTAGCGTCATGGGTTTTCCTTTGGGAATGAGCCAACGATCTGAGATCAATGCGTATTTGTCCCGCTTGCTTGATAAGCAGGACCAAGCTCTCACTGTGGGCGGGATAATTGTAGGCTTGGAGCTATTGCTGTCCTGTGATGTACATCACAGCCTTCTGGGGCAATTCTGCGGCCCAGCGAGACGCAGCAGAGCGGTCCGCCAAACACAAATACAAACACGACCGCACTGATGGCTATGGGCGTCACGAGCGACTGTTCGTGACGCTATGACATAGCCGTGCAACTTCCAAATTTAAATCCTCTTGTCGTCGGCGACTTATGGTGTCGGCACCACCTTGTAGTACACGCCGCCTCCGCCGTACGACGGGCTGAACCAGGTGTTGCCGCAGAGGTAGTAGGTTCCACCACCTCCAACGGACGGCGTGATGCAACCTGCCGGGAGTACCGATACGATCTGCCCCATCGAATACGAGCCGGCGGCTACGGCAGCGCCGTTTGCCCCCGCAGCGGCATAGTTCGCATTCGCGGCTGCCGCGTTCGCGTTCGCAGCAGCCATATTCGCGTTGGCAGCAGCAGCGTTCGCGCTAGTGGTCGCGCCGGCGTTGTAGCCCTGGGCGTAGGCGTTCTGCGAAGCGGCTGCGCTTGACGAGGAAGCTATGGCTGCCCCGGTAGCCACGCCGACCGCAGCGCCCACCGCGACCGCGCCCGCCGTCGAACCGCAGTCATAGCACCCTGGATAATAGGGGGCGGGCGGATGGTACGCGTAGACGGTGGTTGGAGGATGATACCCATAGTAGGCGTCAGGGGGATGGTACGCGCTCGCGCTTACGGTTGAGCCGTTGGTGTAGGTGTGAGTTGCGCCCTCCCCGTAAGCCCCTGACGTCGTGCCGCCATACGGATTGGTGTGGGTGGCGCCCTGCCCGTAAGTCCCCGAGGTAGTTCCGCCATAGGTGTTGGTGTGGGTCGTACCACCGTCGTAGTTGTGCGAGGTGCTGCCACCGTACTCGTTGGTGTGGGACGATCCCTCACCATAGGTGTGCGAACTGCTGGTTCCATAGGCGCTGGAGTGCGACGTGGAACCGTAACTGTGCGAGGTGCTGCCGCCGTAGCGATTGGCGTGGGAGTAAGCCGACGCGGTGGCGAACGGCAGTATCGTGATGGCCAGACTCAGGCAACGGACGATGATCTTCTTCATGGTGTTGCAACTCCTCATTGCTGTGGCTTAGTTGGCTTGGGTTTCGGCTTCGGTGAAGGCTGTGCGTTAGAGGGTAGTTCCGGGCGGGCAAACGGAATATGTTTTGCTGACGCGGCTTCGCTGGGCGGGCTAAAGGTGTCCGCCGGCACGGGCTCGTCCAGCTTCCAGTCGGTGATGGCAAGCTCATGTCGCAGGTGGTCGGGATCATCGAGGAAAATGGCGCGAACCAGCCGTGGCAGCTTGTCCTCCGCTCCAATCCAGACCTGTGCAAATACGCCGTCGCCGGCGTAGGCCACGATGTCAGTCGTGATTCCTGCTACGACACGGGACTGGCCAACGTAGTAGGCATGCTTCAAGCCAGGCACGAGATCTCCGTAAGGATCGGCAACGATCAGGTCGTCGAACGGAACGGTTATACCTGCGAGCTTGTACGCCTTCTCCAGGGTTGCGTCAATCGTGGGAGGGGCGTCGGCCACAGCCAGCAGGTTCTCGGTCGGAGCGTAGCCCATCATGGTCTTGCCATCATAGTAAAAACTGGTAGGCCGGCCATCGGCGGGCTTGAGCACCCGCAATTTGTCCGGCCGTTCCAGCGTGACCTCATACTTCGAGGTGTACCCCAGCGGAGCGCCCTGCCGGGTCAGGTTCTCGAACAGTTCTACCGCCGTGAAGCTCATGGTATGAGCGGCCGCCAGCTTGTCGCTCGTAGCCTTCAGGATCTCCAGCGCCTTAGGCTCCAGTTGCAGCTTGGGAGGCGCCGGCGCGGGCTTCGAACTTGGCGCCGCTTTCTTCTTCGTCTGCGGCGCGGCAGTTTGCGTAAACCCGATGCCCGCAAGCAGGAACATCATCGCAAGAGGCAACAGCGTCTTGCGGCAGAATTCGTATCGCATTGTCATTCTCCTTGGTCGCGGGTCCAGTTCTCGCTTAGGGGATCATGCCGCATTCGAACATCTTGTTGGCGATAGGGGCGGCAACTTTGTCAATGAAGGCCGCGCGCATTTGCGGATCGCTCTTCAGGAACTGGATGACTTTCTGCTCCTCCGCTGAGGGCGGTGCTTTCTGCGACTTCTTCTGCCACAACTGCTCACAACTCGAATTCTGATACTTCGCGATCACCTTGTCGGCGACCTTGTCCATGATCGGATATTGCTGTGCGATGCCGAGTGTCACGTAAAAAAACGCGAGCACGATTGCAAACAGGAACTGACGCTTCATCACGAGTTCTCCTCAGTTGAAATATGACCTGCGTGGGTATGTTACCAGCGGGCAGCCTGTCGCGGCCGCCCTGCCAAACAATGTACTCGCCTTTTATTACGGCTTAAAGGTGCAGGCGGTCTGGCCGTCGGCCTCGAAGCACTGGTTGGGAGGATGAATTTGGACGGACCGCCGCTGCCATGGTGCGAGGTACACTGGTTCGCTGCCTTGGAAAACATCAGCGAGTGGCAGCAACGGGAGCAGCATGAGCGAAGCAGGGAAGCCGAACGATCCAAATGCTGAGGCAAAGCGCGAAGCGGCGGAATACGCGGTCCGTTACATCGAGTCGGGAATGGCGGTCGGGTTGGGCACGGGTTCAACCGCGATTTTTGCTGTGCGATACATCGGGAAACTGCTGAGCGACGGCACGCTGAAGGACATCGTCGCGTTTGCGACCTCCACGGTGACATGGAACGCAGCGGTCGAGCTGAAGATCCCGATGCTCACCGATGATCTGCCGAGGTCGCTCGACGTCACCATCGACGGCGCCGACGAAGTCGATCCGCGGCTTAACCTGATCAAGGGCGGCGGCGGCGCGCTGCTTCGCGAGAAGCTGGTGGCCCAGAACACGGCGCGCGAGATCATCGTGGTGGACGAGAGCAAACTATCGCCCTGCCTGGGCGCGCGTCACGTGCTGCCTATCGAGGTACTGCCTTACGGCTGGCGCTCTGCTGCCCGCTACATCGAAAGCCTGGGCGGCAAATATATCGTTCGCCAGGCCGCAGATGGAAGCGAATATCGCACTGACCAGGGCAACATGATTCTGGACTGCGATTTCGGCGCCATCGCAAGTCCCGAGCAGCTTGCGAAACAACTCGACGGCCGCGCCGGAATTGTCGAACACGGTTTGTTTGTCGGCCTGGCACATCTCGTTGTGATAGCCGGTAAAGAAGGGGTCCGGGAACTGGCTCCGCCGGCCAAGCATAGTTGAGTTCGACCGACACCAACGTGCCAGAAAATGAGCCTGCTTTATTCAAGCACAAGCACCGTGACCTGGGTTTTCGCCTCGCAATTCTTGATTTGTAGGCTGCAAAAGTTGATAGTTTTCCATTAGCAGCGAATGCTGTAGGGTTTAGAGGAAATCTTATCAAAGTGTCGGATGGTCACAGGTCATGAACTACCAATCTATCGCTCGTAGTGTTGTCGTTCGCTTCCTGGTTCTTGTTGTAATTGCCGGCTGCACGAGTCCCTCCCTGGTTGCCCAGGAGCGCGGTTGGCCACGGACAATCACTAAGCCTGGCGGCACACTCGTCATGTACCAGCCGCAGGTGGACGACTGGAAGAATTACTCGGTCGTCGATGCGCGTTCGGCCATCGCCCTGACCCCTACGGGAGGCAAGGAGCACGTCGGAGTGGTGGTGTTTCAGGTGCAGTCGATCGTAGACATGGATACTCACAACGTGTTCCTCTACAGCCCGACGATCACCAGCATCTATTTTCCGGGGCTGGACGCCGGCACCACTGCTCAACTGGACTCGCTGGTTCGAACGTCCCTGAACCCGTCTGCCACGATGAACATCTCTATCGAGCGGCTAACGGCCAGCCTGAACAAGAAGACTGCGTCGCCGCATGTTGTTGAGGTCCAGAACACTCCTCCGACCATCTTCATCAGCTTCAAGCCGGCCATCATTCTCCTGGTGAATGGCAAACCGGTGCTGGCCCCCGTGGGCGGTGACGTCAAGGCGGTAGTCAATGCCAACTGGCCGCTGTTCGAAGACAGCAAAACGTCCACGTACTACCTGTTTAACAGCAAGGGATGGATGACCGCGAAGAGCCTGGACGGCAACTGGACTTCCACCACGAATCTGCCGGCCAGCTTCTCTGCGGTGGCCAGCAGTCCAAACTATCCCGATCTGAAGCCCTATATACCGGCGCCGGTCGTTCCGGGCAGTCCTGCGGTGTTCTACAGCAGCACGCCGGCTGAGATTGTTGTCTTCCAAGGCCAGCCGCAGTGGGAGGCCATCACCGGCACGCAACTGCTCTACGCCAGTAACACCGCCAGCCCGGTCTTTAAGTATCTGCCGACCAACACTTACTACTACCTGACATCGGGGCGCTGGTTCTCCTCCACCAGCCCAATGGGGCCGTGGAGCTTCGCGACCAATAGCCTGCCGGCCGACTTCCAGAAGATTCCGCCTACCAGCCCGATGGGCGGGGTGCTGGCTTCGGTCCCCGGGACTCCGGAGGCTGAAGATGCGGTGCTGATGGCGCAGGTTCCGACCACTGCGGTGATCAATCCAACGACGGCGGCCCAGCAGGTCAAGGTCAGCTATAACGGAACGCCGGAGTTTTCGCCCATAACCGGCACGACAATGTCCTATGCCACCAACACGCCGAACCGGGTGATCCAGGTGGGCAGTGTGTACTACCTCTGCCTGAATGGTGTGTGGTTTATGTCGAACACACCGAACGGTCCGTGGCAGACGGCCCCGTCCGTACCGCCGGAGATTTATGCCATCCCGGCGAGCTCTCCGGTTTACAACGTCACCTATGTGACCCAGACCACGCTCCCCGACGGCAACGTTCAGGCCAGCTACACCGCGGGATATCTGGGGACTTTCGTTACCGGCATGGCGCTGGGCGCGATCATCGCCGATGGCACTGGCTACTACTACCCGCCATACGTGGGCTGGTACGGCGGCTATCCCTGCTACTATCCGTATGCCTCAACCTACGGCTATCATTACGCTTACAACCCCTACACCGGCGCTTATGGATACGGAGCTTCGGCTTATGGCCCGTATGGCGGGCAGGCGCACTGGGGAGCTGCGTACAATCCTTACACTGGAACCTACGCTCGCGGAGCCACGGCGGAGACTCCCTGGGGTTCACGCACTGCGGCGGAAGCCTACAACCCGTACACTGGCGCTTATGGTGCAACCCGGCAAGGCTCGAACGCCTATGGTTCCTGGGGGCAGTCGGTCTACAGCAAGAACGGCAACACGGCGTACACGCAGCATGCCAGCGGCGCTTACGGTTCCGAGGCCACGGCTCGCACCAGTGAAGGCGGCGAAGCCGCGGCTACCAGCACGGCCTTCGGAAACACCGCTGCCGGCAAGACCGCAAACGGTGACATGTATGCCGATCACAACGGCAACGTCTACAAGAACACCGGCTCGGGATGGCAAAGCTACAACAACGGAAGCTGGAACAATGTCCAGAAGCCGACACAACAAAGCGTCGATCAGGCCCATCCGCAAGCCAGCACCGACGCCAACAACTTCAAGAGCTCCGGTGGCTGGGGCGACGTGAACCAGCAAGCCCAGGCGCGCGCCCAGGGTAGCGCTTCCACTCAGCGCTGGGACCAGGCACAGCACTCCGGCTGGGGCAACGACGGCTGGGGGAGTCACAGCGGCGGCGGGGGATGGGCAAGCCGGGGTGGCGCCGGTGGCTGGGGCGGCGGCGGCGATCATTGGGGTGGTGGCGGCGGAGGGTTCAGCCGTGGCGGATTCGGCGGTTTCCGGCGCTGAGTGGCGTGTGCGCAACAGCCAGGGAAAGCTGTCATCCTGCCGCAGTTCTTCAACGAATTTTTATTGCCGGCGCCAAGTGCACGGCAGCAATAGGGAGAAGGTCAATGAAACTGAAGTCAGTAGTGATTCTTGCGGCATTGTCGCTGTTGTGCGGCGTCGCGTTCGCGCAGCAGGTTTCGGTGAACTATAACCACAACCAATCGTTTGCCAACTATCACACCTATGCCTGGGGTAGTAATAACAAGAACGAGATCCAGAATTCCATCCTTGCGCAAGTGGCCAAGCAGGACATCGAGAACGCCATGACAAGCAAAGGGCTGCAAAAAGTAGATGAATCGCAGAACCCAGACCTCATCCTGACTGCCAGCGGCGGTGAGCGTGAGCAGACTTCGTGGAATGCCTGGGGCATGCGCGGCATTGGCGGAGGTATGGGTGGTATTTCTCCGCAGCAGAACGTCGAGGCCACTATGGTCGTGAGTCTCTATGACTTAAAAGCCAAAGAGCTGGTATGGCGGGGCATCGCCCAGGACACATTGAGCAACAACGGCAATAAGAACCAAAACATGGTGAACAAGGCCGTTGAGAAGATGTTCAAGCAGTGGCCCAAGAGCTAGGATCGTACCTCGCCTTGTATCAGGGCACGTCTTTAGACGTGCCGATAGAGTCTCGTGAATACCAGGGCTTTAGCCCCCTGTAAGAAATAAGAAACAGGTCCTTCGCGAACTGAAGTCCGCTCAGGATGACAAATCTGAAGAGAAGCTTGTCGGCCCGGCTGAAGTCAGGCCCTGATTACAAAGCTCCGCAAAAGCGAGTTTCCGAATACAAGGACCAATAACTATGAAGAGTTCGAAGCCCGCGTACATCTGCCTGACGGCAAGTATCGTGATGGTTCTATTGTTTGCCACTGCCGCCTCAGGGCGCGACAAGATCAGCGTTGCTTATGCCAAGGGCGTCAACTTCTCCCAGTTCAAAACCTATGCCTGGGCGGAGCACGGGGCGGTTGCCCATCCCATGCTGGCGGCCGACATCGTGGGAGCGATCGACCAGGAACTCAGCGCACGCGGACTTCAGAAGGTGACCTCCAATCCGGACCTCATCGTGCAGATCTATGGCTCTATCGATGACGACTTGACGATGTATTCCAACGATCCCATTTACGGTGGAACCGGCGGCATTCCTCCTTTCGATCCGAGTATGACGGGGCCGGCGTTTGTCGGCTTTTACGGCAACACGACCGTGACCCTGCACAAAGGGCAGATGGCCGTGGACCTGATCGATGCCAAGACCAAAAAGCTCGTCTGGCGGGCCTTGGCCACGGACAGCGTATCCGCTCACGACCCCGAGAAGCTGGTGGAGGAAGTCAACGGCGTGATTACCAAGATGTTCAAGGAGTACCCCAAACAGACATAGTTGTGATTCGCCCGGGCTCCTTTCGTTTTGCAACCACGCGCTTGCCACCCATGAAATCGCCGCTCCAACGAATTCTTACGCGGAAACCCGGACAATACCTAAAATCAGTCAGGCTGTTGAGGGGACCTGAATGAGACTCCGGCATATCACCATCTGCTTGTTGCTTTGCAGTGCTCCTCTTCTGGCGAGGGAAAGCACCGATGTGATCGTCATGAAGAATGGCGATCACCTGACCGGAGAGATCAAAGGCCTTTCCGGCGGCGTGCTGTATGTCAGCATGCAGTACATACTTGGCACGAGCAGCCTTCAGTGGTCGAAGGTGGATCACATCGAAAGCAAGCAATTGTTCCTGGTCAAGACCGAGAACGGCTCCGTGTACACCGGAACGCTCTCCACCGCGGAGACGGGAAGCGGCAGGCCGGTAACGCTGGAAGTAGTCGAGGCCCCCAATGAATCTGTGCAGCTAAAGAGAGCGGAAGTCGTCGAGATGGACCAGACTTCGGAGCGCTTTTGGCAGCGCTTTAACGGCGAGATCAATACCGGGATCATCTATTCGAAGGGCAATCAGAACACGCAATTCAGCCTGAGCTCAGACGTCGCTTATCCCCGCGAGCGCTGGCAGGCAGCTGCCAGCTATAACTCGACATTGTCCACCAGCACTGGCGCAACGGCGTCGACACGCAACCAATTTTCGCTGAGTGCACTCCACTTGCTGCCATGGGAACACTGGTTTTATGCGGGCTACGGGAACGTGCTGCAAAGCTCTGAACAGGGCATCGATCTTCAGTCGGGAGCGGCGGGTGGAATTGGGCGGTTCCTGGCCAACACCAATCACGCCACGATCCTCCTGGTAGGAGGATTTGGCTGGCAGCGCACGGCGTACTCGCAGTCTGTTATCAGCGAACCAACGCAGAATGTTGCAACCGGCCTGATCGCAGGCACAGCCAAGCTCTTCTGGTTCAATAAAACGAACCTGGATGTCACAGGCGCAGTGTTTCCCGCGATCTCTCAGCCGGGACGCGTGTTTTCCATGCTCAATGTGACGTATTACATAAAGCTGGTCAGCAATCTGTCGTGGAATGTCTCATTCTATGGCAATTGGGACAGTCGTCCCCCGCCGACGTTCTCGGGGAGCGATTACGGTACCAGCTCGGGGCTTAGCTTGACGTTTGGGAACCGGTAATGTTCCGACTTGCCTTCCAGGGAGGTGTTACAACATGAGTTTGCAGGCAGACGAGGGTGGTCAGGATCCGGTCCACTGGTGAGCGATGCGACGTCACGTTGTGGTGTTCTCAATTTTGAGCGTCGTGCTGACCACGCGGTCGTTCGCCCAGGACCTTGCGCCGCGCGCCTACCTCATCACGCCGGTACATTCCAACGCCGTTACCCTCACCTGGTCGTTCTATAGCGGCGGCCTCGACTTTAATAATGTTGTTCCCGTCAACGACGCGACGGGAACCTACAGCGTATCGGTCTTCACTCTTTACCATTCGCTGAACTTCTTCGGACGCTCGGCAAACATTACCGCCTCGCTGCCCTACGCCGTCGGGAACTTCAGCGGCGATGTAGGGGAGGACCGGCGTTCCATCTATCGCTCGGGATTGGCGGATTTCTCTGCCCGCCTTTCCGTCAACCTGATCGGCGGCCCCGCGATGGAGGTGCCGAAGTTTGTGAAATGGAAGCAGAAGAAGATCCTGGGGGCGAGCTTGAAGATTGTAGCGCCCACCGGCCAATACAGCCCGCAGAAGCTCATCAATTGGGGTATCAACAAGTGGGCCTTTAAGCCGGAGGTGGGTTATTCACAACGCTTCGGCAAGTGGGTTGTGGACGCTTACGGCGGCGTCTGGCTTTACACCACCAATTCGCAGTTCTACCACCCGCCGTTACCCGTGCCCCAAACGCAGGCGCCGGTTGGAAGCTTTGAGGGACACCTCAGCTACGACTTCAAGAAGCTGCTGGGATCGAGCAAGTTTCACGGCTGGGCGTCGATCGACGGAAACTTCTGGTGGGGCGGCATCGCATCCATCTACGGGATACCGAATCCTAAGACAGACCAAACCAGCTCGCGGCTTGGCGGGACGCTCTCGGTTCCGTACTCCAAACACCAGTCGATAAAGATCGCCCTCAGCGGAGGCACCTACAGCCGCTTCGGCGGAAACTACACCAACCTGCAGGTCGCGTGGCAGTACTCCTGGCTGGGCCGGCCAAAATGAGCGGTAGAATACAGCGCCCCTTAGCTTGGGACGGTGATCGGGTGCAATGCGGCCTCTGCGCTGATTCCCGCAAGACTGGTCATTCTCCGGCGTCAACCTCGGATTTCGCCATTTTGTAGCCGGCTGTTTCGGGTATGCACATATACTTTTTGACAAGCACTTGCAAAGGGGAGCACATGAGATGTGCCGTGGCTGTTCGCAAAGCAACGCTGGTTACCCTTGTCGCGTCCACCCTATTCCTGGCTGGTCGGGCTTTGGCCGCTGACATCAAAGGTCAGGTAATGGGTGGAGGCGCGCCCATCGCGCAATCGACCGTAACTTTGTTTGCTGCGAGTGCTGGAGCACCCAAACAGCTAGCTCAGGCCAAAACCGATACTAACGGCAACTTTACCGTTCACGGCACAGGCGCGGCCGACTCCAGCCTCTACCTGGTGGCCATGGGTGGCGTGCCGTCAGCCAACAAGGCAGCCGGCAACAATCCGGCGATCGGGCTACTTACGGTTGTGGGTAGCAAGCCTCCGGCCAAGGTCGTGATCAACGAGTTCACCACCATAGCGTCGGTTGTCACCCATGCCCAGTTCATCATCGACAACACGATCAGCGGCTCGCCGCTTCCTCTGAAGATCGCCGCGGGCAATGTGCCCAACTTCGTCGATCTCGGAACCGGTGGGTACGGTCCGGTCATCATTGACGCGCTCAACGATGGCCAGACGCCCACGATGGCTAACTTCGCTACGTTGTCCAGCATTATGGCTGGCTGCGTCACGCGAGTAAAGCCGGATGCATGCAATTCGCTTTTCGCTGCCGCGGCGCCTCCCAGCGGAGGACCTCCACCCGACACGCTGTTGGCGATGGAGTCGATCGCGTTCAATCCCTGGCATCAGCCGGACAAGATCTTCGCTCTGCTCAACGATTTTTATCCCGTGCCGACGGGCAAGGCCATGCGGCCCACACCCTTCATGCCGTACCTGACGTACGCCCCGAGTGCGTGGATTTTCCCCCTCAAGTTTACCGGAGGTGGCTTGAGTGGGCCTGGCAAGATGATGTTCGACAGCGAAGGCAATGCCTGGGTCGGCGACAATTTTCTCGTCGGGGCACAAAACCAGGATGTTTTGTGGGCCGGCAACCTTACCAAATTCGCGCCCAACGGCAAGCCGCTGTCGCCCAGTCCCACTGGCTTTACCGGCGGCGGAGTCGAAGGCATCGGTTTCGGCCTGGCGGTAGATTCGCACGATAACGTTTGGGGCACCACTTACGGCTCGAAGGCAATCGTGAAGTTCGACAAGACAGGCAAGCCGCTATCTCCGCCCGACGGGTACAACTTCGGCGGCCAACTCGGCCAGATGCAGGGGATTATTGTCACGCCCAACGGAGATGTTTGGACCCTTGGAGTGGAAAAAAGTGAAGTCATCTACATGCCGCAAGGCGATCCGGCAAAGGCCCAGTTCTTCTGCCAAAACAAGACCGGCGATCCGCTAAAGAACCCGTGCAAGCTGCTGGCTCCTTTCCACCTCGCGATCGACCAGCAGAATCGCATCTGGATCTCGAACATCCTGAGCGATAACGTCACCCGTTTCCCCGCCTCCGATCCCAGCAAGGTGGAGTTCTTCAATGCCGGATGGTCGGGCAGCGGAATGGCGGTCGATAGTCTGGGCAACGTCTGGGTCGCGAACCGGTCGGGCAGCTCGGAGCGGGGTCATGCAAAGATTTTGGAGGCGATGGCGGCTGCCAAACTGAGCGGCCACGAAGCCTTCGCCAAGATCATGGTGGATATGTGGGCCGGGCAGAGGCCGGGATACGAGTCAGGCGGCAGCATCACAGTATTCCGTCCTGACGGCAGCCAAGCGTCCTTCTCGCCGGTATGGGGCAAAGGAATCATCACTCCGTGGGCGATTTCGGTGGATGGCAACGACAACATCTGGATCTCCCAACTGAGCACCGCGTCGGCCGGAATTGTGCAGTTATGCGGCTTCCGCACTGAGCATTGTCCTCCCGGCGTACATACGGGCGATGCCATCTCGCCGTCAGTCGGCTACGTCGGTGGAGGCATGCAGATGCTGGTGGACGTCGGCATCGGATCCGCTGGTGATGTCTGGGTAACCAACAACTGGCAGTACTACCCAGCCGATCTCGGCAAGGTGGACGAGGCCCTGTCAACGCTAGGTGCCGGCCAAGGCGTGACCGTTTTCTTTGGTATGGGTAAGCCAGTGAAGACGCCGCTGATCGGGCCGCCGCGGCAACCGTAAATTTGAACCCATCAACCGTTAGGTGTTGAGAAGTGACTAGCCAGAGATAACGAAAAATGGGGATGGTTCCGGAGGGCAAAAGCCGAAAGTGTCAAGCTGTACTGATTTCCAAGCTGGCTATTCTTTGGCATGAGTCTCGCATTGCTACGAGTTCAAAACCGGGGTTGCTGTATTTACAATGGCTGATAAGCACAAGTATATGATGAACATTGCGCGGTGTGCCCGCGCGGTGCGAGACCCTGGGTGATTGTTCAAATTCTGCTTGGAGAGGTGAGATGAATATAAGTCGTAAAATGTGGTTCGCGGTCCTTCCGATATTGACGTTGAGCATGGCTCTTTGCGCGTCTGCTCAGCCACAGGGACCGGCAGACTTGAGCGCAGCGAACCCGGCGGCAGCAGCCGAACCGGCTGCCACTGCGGATCCAGCACCACCGGCGAACCCGGCGGCCTCGGCCGACCCTGCGCCAACTGCGAGCCCAGCAGCAGCCGCGCCACCCGCGGCACCGGCTCCGCTTCCAGATACCCCTTCTTCATCAAAGGCGGCTGCCGACGACGGCTGGCGCGGCACCATCGCGATTTACGGGTGGTTTCCGGCAGTACATGGAACCGTTGGCGTGCTCGGCCATAATGCCGGCTTCGATACCTCTTTCTCCGACATCTTTCACACCCTCAAGGGCATAATACCGGTCGCGGTAGAACTCGATAAGGGCCGCTTCATCATGCCAATAGATTTCTTATGGATGAAACTGGGTGACGACAGGGGGATCCCCTTTAACGAACTCGGTCAGACCTCGGTCAATCTCCATATCACGCAATCAATTTTGACACCGAAGGTCGGATACCGAATCTT
>CAWAKG010000007.1:0-156889 GCA_963782505.1 uncultured Acidobacteriaceae bacterium
AGCCTGGTGGTCTTTCAATTTTTTATTTCTATTGGCCTCATCGTCAGCACCCTCGTCATCTATCGCCAGCTGCATTATATTCGAAATAAGGAAGTCGGCTTTAACCGGGATCAGGTACTCGTCATCCATGATACCTGGTCGCTCGGCCGGGATGGCACGACCCATCTTCGCAAGGACCTGCTCACCCTTGCCGGGGTCACCGACGCAACCGTCACCCCCGACATCCCCACCGTCGGCGGCGATCAGTACTGGCAGGAAGGCTGGTTCCGTGACGACTTCGCTCGACGCCAGGAAAGCGATCCTAATGACCACGCTCAGGGTCGACGACCATTATGTTCCCACCCTCGGCATGGAGATCGTCAAAGGCCGCAACTTCGACCTCGCGCATTTTCCTACCCAACTCCACTGCCATCCTCCTCAATGAAGCCGCCGTAGCGACGCTCGGCGTGAAGGATCCGCTCCATCTGATCCTCTACAATCACGATGATCTGTACAAGACTATCACCTATCATGTCGTCGGTGTCGTAAAGGATTTCAACTATAACTCCATGCATGACAAAGATCCACCCCGTTGTCATGCTGGTCAACACGTTTAACTGGAGCACCATGGCCGTCCGCTTCCGCACGAATGATGTCTTCCCTCTCGTCCGGCAGGTAGAAAGTAAGTTCCATGCCGCTAAACAAGGATTGCCTTTCAGCTTCACCTTCATGGATAACGACTTTGATAAATTGTATCACGCCGAGCAGCAGACCGGCCAGATCTTCATCACCTTCGCCGTCTTCGCCATCCTCATTGCCTGCCTCGGTCTCTTCGGCCTCGTTACCTACGCTGCCGAACAACGCACCAAGGAGATCGGGATCCGCAAGGTCCTGGCGCCCGCGTCAGTGGTATCGTCGGTCTGCTCAGCAAGGACTTCACGATCCTTGTCGGGATCGCTGCGCTTATCGCCTTCCCCGCCGCGTGGTGGGCCATGTACAAATGGCTAGAAACGTTTGCCTATCGTACGGAGATCAGCTGGTGGATCTTCCTCGTGGCCGGCGCCGTCGCCCTCGCCATTGCCCTGTTGACGGTCAGTATTCAGACCATCCGCGCGGCCCTTGCTAACCCCGTAAAATCCCTCCGCAGCGAATGATCGGCGAATTATTTTCGGGTAAAATATTTATTTGGAATTTTTTGTGTTTCCCGGGTAGCCTATCCCCGGCCCGAAAAAGCATTCAATGGATTTTATTTTGCCATTGTTGAAAGTATAATAGTCAATATTGCGGACGATCTTGTTATCAGTTGTGGTTATATTGTATATGGCAAATGCACTGTTGCCCTGAACCATAATTTTGGAAAACTCAACTTTCTTAAAGAATTGGCTTGTCGGAAAGCATTTCTGTTTGTAAGTCGCCACGGAAATATGATCATCTCCTGCCGGGCTCGTGAATGTAAAATCATCAGTCAACTGGCTGACAACCATGTTCCAATCTTTCTTCTCAAATCCTTGCAAATAAGTCCTGATAAGCTTTTCAGGATTTGAGTTGGAAGAAATTGCTATCAGCAAAGCATACTAGAAAATAGAAAGAGTTTCATAAATAATTTTAATTAAGACAATGGATTTTTTGTTTTCCGTACAAAAAGATATTTTTTTTATGAGTTTGTTTCTTAGAATCGCAGTTCCGGAATAATTGAATATCGGAACTTCTTTAGAATCAACTACTTACCCAAAATTGCCGCTTTGTTGTTGGCCATATTATGATGCGCCAGAAGAAATGGGTTTTCACTTAAGTTCCGATAATAATGTGCATATCAACGTGCAGCCGGATACCCGAAAGGAGACCCGGAGACTATTCGAGGCTCTTTGTGAAGGGGGTAAGATCAACATCCCGCTTGAAACTATGGCTTGGGGCGCGTACTTCGGGAGCTGCACTGACAAGTTCGGCGTCAACTGGATGTTCAACTGCATCGAAAGCGCCAATTGACCTATTTTAACCGTGATCATTTACAAATAATCTGAATTATGACACAGACGAATTTTATCCGCTCAAAGACTGCCCTATGGGCAGGCAGAATCCTTAAATACATGATCGTTCTTTTCTTGTTGTTTGATGCTTCGATGAAACTCATCCGCGAGCCGCATGTGCTCAGGGACAGTGGAAGCCTTGGAATCTCTGATGGGAACCTCCCATTTTTAGGATTGTATTTGCTGGGGTCTGCGATCTGCTTTGCAATCCCAAGGACGGCCTTGCTTGGTGCGGCACTTATTACTGCCTACCTTGGGGGAGCTACTGCAGTTACGTTGGTCTCCAAACTGGCAGGTCATCCCTACCTATTCCCTATTGTCTTTTGTATCCTACTTTGGACGGCGGAATACTTGCAAGGTGAACGCCTGAAAAAAGTTCTATCCACTCAAAACTGACGATCATGTCTTTTCAAGCTTACCTGGATAATATCCAGAAGAAGACCGGCAAATCGCCGGAACAATTGACAAAATTGGCCATCCAAAAAGGGTTCCTAGATAAAGGCGGCAAAATGAAAGCGAATGTAAAAGCCGGAGGGATTGTATTGTGGCTTAAGGAGGAATTTGAATGCTGGTGGGACAAATAGGAAATTATTGTAAATTACAAGGCAATAAATGTGGACAGACAAATTGCAATTTGGTAAAAAGTCTTTATGGGTACTGACCATTGGCCTCTGCCTGGCAGCTTCCGGTGAAGCGCAAATGAACCAAATATCTCTCGGACATTTGCCATATAGCCGGCGAGGGCTGGGGATCAAGTATACCCCCTTCGGGAGCGTACAGGTGCTCGATAACCGGATGGATATCGGCCAGATCTATATCGTTCAAATCGGGGAATACCCGCCGGGGCGAGTGGTATTCGATACTGTCGCTTCCGCCGCCATCGGGGGATACCTGGAGGATGTCATCCATCATACAAGGCATGGCCAGGAAACCCTGCTGGTCGATATCGATCAATTGGGTATTTCCAACAGTCGTAGGATCCCGAGGGTTTGGCACCCGAACCAAAAACATATCCTGGGAGTGATCCGAAGGGATTCCGTCATGAATTATGACCTCAGAAAGAATATTCTGCTCACGGCCAATATCTACTACAAGAGTGGGGAAGGGCATTACCGCAAGCTCCTCACCATTCGTAAAGAATATTATTATGTAGATTATCCGTATGTCCGGAGTACTATCACCTTTTTGCTGAATGACCTTTTCTCCACAGCCAGTCTCGCCTATACAAGGGACACGGGAAAAGGCGAAGACCTTTCAATGAACGAGATCAACATAAAGGTTTCAGACAAGTGGGCGGGATACCCTATCGTGGCGGGTACTGCTTGCGGTAGCGGACGGTTCAGGACTTTTGATGACTTCCGAAATGGCAAGGTTATTCCTGAAGAAATCCGGGTTCAGTTTATCCGTGGTGACAGCACATACAGGGTTCATTCCGGAGGGAGCCCCGGCACTCTGGAGGATTCAAAGGATTGGGCGGTATGTGATTCCGGAAACTATTATGTCAGGATCTACAGGAATATCTACCTCCCTTTGAACAGGCGTGAATCCGGGTTTTTCTTTTACGTACCCTGGACTTTGCCGGACATGTATGCAATACTGTCATTGGAAGAAAATGCGGCGAAACAGGGAGCAGGAGCTTCGTATACTGGTAATCTCATTGTAGACCTTACGGCGCAGGCGCTTGAGTTTGTTGTTCAAGTTTCATCGATGGAGGCCGGCGCCAAAAGAATCGTTGCAGATGGGCTGCGACATGGGTATCGTTACTGTGCCGTCGATATGGACAGCGGGGATTTCCTTTATCGGGAAAATCCTAATCAATGATTATGAAAAATTGAAAATTCGCAATGCCATATTTCCATCATGAAGTTCTCATCGGGGCGCTGGATCCTTATCCGTGTCACACACTAAGGCGAGACTTTCGTCTAATACACGGCAAGACTGAACTTTATGAAGCGAAGACAAAAATACATCCTCTGCTTTACGGCTACCTTAATATGCCTGGTTTTTTCTGAATGTACAAAGCGGCATTCCGTTTCGATTGCCAGCAATCAAAATCAATATATCGTATTTCCATTAAGTAAGGATTTGTTCAACAATGGCTTACCTGCCAGCAACTTCGATGAATATCTAACTAACGGAGTCAAACCCTGATCGATAAAGTCGGCACCGTTGGAGCGGGTACCAGGCATCTGGCGTTTATGATAGCCATCCCAACCTGGGATACGGCCTCTTTTCCGGCCGCGGAGCAACTCGTAGCAGCGGCTGTAAAGGCTGCTGTCGCGACCGATGCCGCCATTTACTTTTTCGTGCCCTCGGCCACCGGATGGGAAACCCGCCCCGACCTTTGAAATTACGATAACCCCGACTTGCCGGGGTACAGCCTATCGAACAAATACAACGTCGAATGGTACGACTGGTCGGGCTCCGTATATCCGCATGAATATCGGGACTGGGGAACGCCCCAGGAATTACCACCGGCGATGTGTTACAACGCGGCATCCGTTAAATCGGAACTGTCAGGAATCATCAGCGGCAAGGTGGCTCCGTTGATCAGGAAAGTCATAGACCGGCTTGACTGAGGCCGGCAAAAGCTCATCCGTTCGCCGGTGTCACCATGGGCGACGAACAGGTGCTTTATAATTATTCATTTGTGGATTCCGAATCCGGCTTTGGGATCGTATATGCACGACAGTCAGCGGCAAAAACTCTCATTGGGTTCAACGCGCTGATCAACAACGGATATTCGGCAATCCACCCGCCTGCCGATTTTGCCGGCGCATTGGCCCAGGTGAACCACGACTTTGTGAGCTATTGCTGCATGCTTCTTTGCAACGCCGGCATCCCGTCCACGCGAATTTACACCCATATAGCCGCGGCGGCCGGTTATGCCGGCACTCCTGCTCTCCAATTCTCCAATGCTCCCCTTTCTACAGCATTTAATGACTATTCTACGCCAGGGTTTACCACCTATGTTACGGGTGACCCCAGCGACCTGAGTTTAATTTATTCCGAGCTGGCCGCTCAAAAATGCGGACATTGGGCCTCCACGGAAGCCAATCCGTACTTTGGAGGCGGTGTCAGTCCGGAAAGCTATATACGGATGCATTTCGATCACGGCGCGACGGTAATGGTCCTCAATATCGGTGCTACTTCCGCCGTGCTATCGAATAATCTATATCAAGGCGCCTATGGCGCCGAGGCCATCCGGGCATACTATTCATTTCTAACCAATTAATTATCATTTTTCCTGCGACCAATCCCGAGGGAGAGGTTTTTTTCGGTAAAAACAGGCCTCTGACACACAAAATCGTCTTATTTACGTCTAATACTTTAAACAGGAATGTCCCGCCCCCGGCCCGAAGATATCCATCGTGAATTGGAATCGCATCATAAAGAATTTTATGGGTGGGCTTTATACTGCTCCTATGAAGATAAACAGGTTGCGCAGACGTCCTGCAGACCGCTTACCTGAAGATATTGGAAAAGCAAGCCTCATTCGAAGGGAAATCGGATTTCAAGACCTGGGCATTCAGGATTATTAAGAATACCGCCTATGATTATTCCAGGGCGCGCAAGAAAAGAGAAAGGCAATTTAGCCTTAGGGACCAACTGCCGGAGCCAGATCAGGTCGTGATCCCGGAATCCGCCATCGATAAAGCAAAAAGCGATCGGGTGATCAAAAGGGCTCTGGATCAGCTTTCCAGTCGCCAGAAACAAATCATTCAACTCCTGTTTTATCATGATTTTAGCCTGAACGAAGCGGCTGCGGTGCTTGGAATCTCCGGCGGATCTGTCCGAAAGCATTACAGTAGAGCGAAGGAGACCCTGGCCGAGTGGCTTCAAGAAAAAGGAATAACCAATCTATAGTATATGGATTCCATGGAAAGAATACTAAGGGAATATTTTCAGGGTAAAAGGCTTAAAGACGAAAGCACCATTCCAGCGTTCACCAACTTCACCGCGAACACACCCAAACGAATTCGGTCTGGAAGCAGGATATTCATAGCCATAGCGGCATCTTTGGTTGGGTAATAGCCGCCGCTTCGGTCATTCTTCTCCTTTTCAGGGAAGGGCGATTGACCACAAGCAACCACCGGCAGCTAACCCTGCAAACACTTCCCAAAGGATTTCCAACCCAATCGCTCCTGGATGAGAAGCTAACAGGTCCGACCCTCTGGCATTGGGAGGCACCCACCGACAAACTATTGATGGAATCGAACCGATACCAATTAAAGTAGCCGCTAAACATAAAAAAATAGACGTATGAAAAAGTCATTTTATTTTCTTTTCCTGAATTTGCTTTTCGCGACTGGTGCCATGGCTCAGCAAAGCACTGGCGACGACCCGATCGGCGCAGCTTTTTTTCTCTCCCGAATTGATCATGCAACACCAGGGAAGCTATCCACCTCTCCGATGCGCAACAGGAGGTAATCCATAAGGAGCTATCGGGCGCGCAGGCTGATTTCATGACCCTGCAATGGGGCCTGGCCAAAGAGATGGAAAAGCTTAAAGGACTTATCCAGAATGAGAACCCATCGGAGAACGACGTATTGGAACAACTGGATAAAGTTCTTTCGGCAGAAAACAAGATCAAAAGGCGACAAATCACACTCCTGGTCCGGCTCAAAAACACGCTGACCCATGAGCAGCAGGAAAAGTTGCTGAAAATAAAGAACAATTCCTAAAGCCCCGTTCTTCTCAATCTCACCGCGGAGCTTTTTTTCATATCTCCCTCGAATCCTACCTCGTGACGGTCCGAGCCGTCTTCAATAATCAGCAGGCCGGTATTTGGTGGAATGGTACCGAGGTTTTCTGCATATATCACCAATTGCAGAGAATCACCCGTACCGGGCGGTATTTTTATGACTTTTCGATATGGTTGGTCGGTTAGGCCCAGTTTTGCAATAATGACTTCGCCATTTAACACTACACTTACCGTGTCCCCATCTACAATACCATTATCAAATAAAATCAACGTAAGACTGTCGGATTTGAAATCAATCGTGCGAATGAATTCTGTTTTACGTAACGCAACATCTGCTGCGGGCGCAATTGCAGGGGCCACATGTTCGGATATTGCTACTACCGCATTTTTTTCCGGACTTGCCTCAGGATTTGAAAACGTAAGCGTATTTGACAATTTCAAACTGTCGAGTTTACTGATCAGCCTTGTCTGAGCCTGCCTGTTTTGCTTTTGAAGCGTGATGGTTCCAGTAGACAGATCCTCGTCGCCAGCCCGCAGGTCTCGCGTTCTGGTGTGGAAAGGCCCGCTCAAAATCATAGTGGAATCGACCATCTTGATGGATAGTTCGCAAAATGTTTTGATGTTGCGGGACCGGGTCTCAAAATTATTGTAGATCACTTTATCGTCCGAAATAGTAAAAATACTATCCTTCTGGTTCAGGGTAATTTTCTTAACGGCTATTTTTTCAGCACCTTTAAACGTGAAGGTAATCATCGAATAACCGGTCATGTCCTGGTTGATTGCAAGTTCAAATGGCATTTGCGTTCCGGAGGTGGCGATGTTTCCCGACCCAAATACCCGAAACAATCCTGGGAAAAGACTTGCAATGGCAGCAAAAACGACGCAAAAAATGCCTTCATCGTGGTGGTGGTGTTATTTTCATTTATTTTCAACGATAAATCATATTATAAATTGTTTGGGGGCGACCCTGGTTAGATAATTGGCCACTAATTATTATTATTCATCCATTCGAATGGAAGAACAGGATAAAATAGACGAACCAGGAGAAGTCCTCCCGCCGACTGAGCCGGCGCCTGAACAGGCAGCGGAATCGTTGCCGGAGCCGCAGCCTATAACCCCTCAGCAAATGGAAGTACATCATCATCCGAACGTGGAAAAGAAAACAGAAAAAGAGTACGTCCTAAGTATTCGACACGATATGCAAGCCGACGTCAACAGCCTCGACATCTGGATACCTGGATTATTCGAGCGAATACACCAACTGGATACGCTTATTTCCCTGCTTGAATCCAGCGACATCGGTTCGCATGGCAACGAGCTGTATTTGTATGCACGGCTTTCTACGCGGACACGCGATGCACAGGAATTAATCCAATTAATAAATTCGGAATATCAGCCGGGCGCCGAAGGCTGACCGGGATCGGGCACTCTATAAAAAGGCCTCCCTCATAGTCATCAGCTTTATTTCTCTTTACTGCTCTGCACAAAGCCGGTTTGCAGACAGCCTTAAGAATATTCTTAAGACGGAGCAGGATTTGGTAGAAAAGTTCAACCTGATCAACCAGATTCTGGAGAATGAAGTCAACACCGGCGCCAATATTGACACTTCGCTTTGTATTCGCATGGTGCTACTGGCGCAGAATCAAACAGACGATTCGTTATTGGCCATCGGTTATAACATGGTCGGATCCTTCAATGGAAGAAAGGGAGATTATTCCACTGCGCTCGAATACCTTTTTAGAGCTCTCCCACTGGCTGAGAAATCAAAGGACTACAGGAGGATCAGCTCGGTTTATTTTGATATCTCGCTGACGTATATCATCATGGGGAAATCAAAGGAGGCGCGCTATTATAATTTAAAAGGTAGGACAATTTACCTGACCGGTCGAATAAATTGTTTGATTTTATGGCCTCCCAATTTGACCGTAATATGGTCCATATTACTTGCTGGTTAACCGCCCGGACTCATCGCTTCCTTACTTACATCACCTGGAGCTGGAAGGGCGGCTATTAAAAGCCCCGGTTGTTGTTTTGCCTTCTTTATTTCTGAGCGGCGCTGCTTATGCTCAGACTAACAAAAAGGATTCGGCGGAATTTTATTTCAGTAAAGCTGCAGCTTTTGCCGATTCAATAAAATCGGTGACTTAAATGGACCAACGACAAATACTATATTCCTTATCTCATTCAAAACGGAAGATTAAAAGAAGCAAAGCTTCGGGCTCTTCATTTATTGCAGCTTGGCGAGGAAAACAGGAACTCCGATGTGCGTGTAACCGCCGCAAGTTTCCTAAGGACAGTTTATGAGCGATCGAACCAGCCGGACAGCGCATATCATTTTTCAAAGCTGGAGTTGATTATGAAGGATTCGGTTTTTAGCCAGAACAGCATCAACAAGGCAGAGGCGTTTGCATTTGACGAAAAGCTGAAGACTATAGAAGACCAGCATCTCACGGAGATAAGGAAAAAGCAAAAAGAAGAAAACGTGTTGTTCAGCTTGATTGGTGTTGCCGCTATTTTCCTGGGCGGCATTTTTCTCTTATACCATTTGAGGGCGCGCCGCAAAGAGCTGGAAAATAAACTTGCCGGGCAGCGGGAACGAATTCCCGGGAACTGCACGATAATATCGGATCACAATTGACGTATATAAGCGGAAATATAGACTGGCTCATCGATTCAAGGGGTTCACTCAGCGATGAAGAAGAAACACGAAAACTGAATGTAGTTAGTAGACTTCAAAAAATATCGTGAGCGACCTTCGCGAGACGATTTGGACAATCAAAAAAGAATTATTAAGCTGGAGGACTTACAGACAGAATTAAGTACTTTTTGCGGGAGCAAGACTCATTACCCGAGATGGAAATGGAAAAATTACTGAAGACATCCGGAAAAATTTCGAACTCGAACCGGGTGAATCACTCAATGTTTTTCGCATTTGCCAGGAAGCAATCAGCAATTGTACGAAGCATGCCACATGCAGTAAGATAGCATTGAAGATCCATTCAGATGCACGGATAAGATATCTTTTTTCCATTTCAGACGACGGCAAAGGGTTTAACCAGCAAATAAAGAAAGAGGGACACTACGGACTTTCGAATATGAACGACCGGGCGAGGGAAATCGGGGCGACACTGAGCATAGAATCGAGATCCGGTAAAGGCATTTCCATAACGATTCGGAAAGTCTTTATTTAGTAGGCGGGCTTATTGGACTTTTGTCTATTACCTTTTCCCTAAAACCCCACACAAACATAATCATCACCACGACAGCAAACAGCAGAGGAATGAGCCAAAGGTCTGCCATTGTGATGCAGATCCATCGTTGCCCTTCATAATGCTGTTGAAAATAAGCCCTTGCGACAAGGGTTCCCAATCCCTGGCCGACCCCGTACGCGACCAATACAAAAAAGCCTTGTGCCTGCGCCCGGAACGGGAGGGCGACATTCTTATCAATAACTGGAAAGCGACGTACACGAAGTCATAGCAGGCCCCGTGCAGGAGTATGCGGCAATCATCATCCATTTGATCCCGCCTGGCGCCGCGGACGGCGAAGAGTCCATAACGGATCGCCCATGCCATAAGACCCATCACCAGCACCCACTTGATCCCAAATCGCTTGAAAAACCATGGCAATAGAAATAAGAAAAAGACTTCCGATACCTGGCCAAATGTCATTTTGAAGGCTGGATCCGGAATGTTTGCTGACTTCAGGAAGATTGGAACGTAGGCAAAGTAACTCGCAAATGGGATGCTGATCAGGAACAATCCCAGCAAAAAAATGATATATGGAGCTGATGTGAATTGCTGCAGTACATCAAGTCCCAGTAATTCGCGCACGGAAATCCTGGCAGCGGCACGCTTTGGCGGGATGTGTGGAAGTGAAAAGCTATAGAGACCCAATACCAGGCTGCCGGCGCCGGCGACATAGAGGGGGCTGACGTGCTGTCTCCCTGCAAAATATAGCTCACAATAATTCCCGCTGTGATCCAGCCAATGGTTCCGAAAACACGGATAACCGGAAACTCTTTTTCCCTGTTGCCTGCCAGATGGAGAACCATGGCTGACGCAAGGCCGACGGTCGGCATATAGCAAAGCATGTGAAGAAACATAAAGCTGAGAAAGACCGCGGGGTTGGCGGCGCCAAACGAGGGAGCGGAAAAAAGAAAGAGCCCGCTTAGGAGATGCATGACACCCATCAGTTTCTCAACCGCGAAAAAACGGTCGGCGATCATACCCAGAAAAAAAGGTGAAACGATTGAGCCGATGGGACTGGCAAGATAAACTATATAAATGACCCCGCTCATCCCGTAAGCCTTCATATAGTTGCCACCGGTAGCGTACCATGCTCCCCAAATGAAAAATTGCAGGAACATCATTATCATCAGGCGCCACCTGATAAATCTACTCATAGGCCCGATGCGTGTGCGGTTGCTGAGCTTGCCAGCCTCGGTTGCGGCATAGCAGCTTTTTGCACCAGTTGCTTCATATATCGTAAACCTCTGCGTGTCGCCTTGTCGATCTCATCGATGCCACATAATTTGTGATTACGTAACACCGGGAGGCAATATTCCGAAGCAAGATACCCATCATAACCTTGTTGGGCCAGCGCGTGGATAAACGTCTCGTAATTGATCTTTCGCCATGATTTTGAGCGGGATCCAGTATGATGTCCCCATTCTCCCTTTCACTGAAATTCCATGCTCCATAATGCGAATGCCGAATGTAGTCCTTACATTTTTCTACCGCCTCCCGAACATAGTCGGTGCGTTGCCGGTCAAAAAACATCGGCACATCCAAACAGATCTTGAGGTTTGGCCGGTCCACCTCCATGGTCATGGCGAGTACGTCCTCATAACCCGGGGTCAGGAGCGGGTCCGTCATTTGCAAGACGACGGTAATGCCAAGGTCAGCGGCCCAATCGGCCGTTTCCCGGATACCCTTCACTGCCCGGTCCCAAAGTTTAAGATCGGGAGCGAACATCGGTTTAAAGTAGTTTCCGCGATCATAGGGGCCATACATCGCCGGCATATTGTCATTGATAATTCCTGGCCAGGAGCGAATACTTTGACCATCCCCACTCCAAGGTCATGTGAAAGCTTCAAGGACATGACGCATCATGGCCAAATTGTTTTCCCGCTCCTCCATGAGATTGCCACAAAAATTGCTCAAACTTTCCACCGCAACAAGTTCAATGCCTTCATCAGCGGCCAAAGACCTGATCCGTGCCCGGTCTGCCTTCGAGAGATCAAGCGGCGATGCCACCGGTCTCTTCGCTTCGATCGACAAACCGTCAAAACCCAGCTCCTTTGCTTTAGGGATCTGTTCATCAAGGCTGAGGGCCCTGCCGTCATAAAATAACCCGGAATAGGTGACGCTAAAAAGTGCAAATTTCATGATGCAGCAATTAAATTGTAAAAGAGGGCCAAAGGCTAAGTTAATAATAAGAAATGAATTTTAGTAACATTACCTTTTTCTATTGAATCAAAAGTTCTTGCATTAAATCGGGCAAAGAGATCGCGGTAATACCATCTCCCATCGGAAACCTCTCCAGTCCAGTATAAAACGACAAATCGCTTGTCAATTTTATATCTTCGGATCCATCGTAAAAACCTTTTGATATAGATGGAGTTGAACTTCGCTTGATTTCTATAGCCCATTTCGCACCACCTGGAAACTCAAGCAGCAAATCGATTTCAGCGCCCCGGGGTGTGCCGTAATAATAAGGCTGCACTCTCGAAGGAACTACGGACATTAGATTTTCAATTACAAAACCCTCCCAACTTCCTCCTACTACAGGATGACCAAGAAGGCTATTGTAATCCGGGATGTAAGCAGGGCATGGGTAATTCCACTATCGCGCACATAAATCTTTGGGGACTTAATCAGTTCTTTTCCCAATATTGTTCGTCCAGGGTTTCATTCTACGCACGAGTAAAAGATCAGTCATTAGATCAAGGTAGCGCCCAATAGTTACTCCTGATACATCAAGACTTCTGGCAAGATGAGCGGCATTCAGCACACTACCCTGATTATGCGCCAGCATGGTCCAGAACCGTTCCAGGGTTTCGGCGGGAATCCGCGGTCCCAATTGAGGTATATCGCGCTCCAAATACGTTTTAATAAAATCCTGACGCCAATCAAGGCTGTTTTGGTCAGAACCCGACAATAAGCTTTCAGGAAAACCACCCCGAACCCATAAGCTGTTCAATTTCTCAAAACTATTGTTGGCATATTCTAACGAATCTACGGGGTGTAGTTCCAGATAGGCGATGCGGCCTGCCAATGATTCACTGGATTGCTGCAAAAGATCAATTGATGCGGAGCCGAGGAATAGGAACTGTCCGGCCTTGTTCCCTTTACGACGCTCCTTGTCAATGATGCCTCTTAACGAGGTGAATATCTCTGGAAGCCGTTGGACTTCGTCCAGTATAATCAGCTTATTGCTATTTTCTTTATGAAAGGCTTCAATGTCCTGCACTTTTTGAAGGTCTGTGCGATTTTCAAGGTCCAAATAGACGGAAGGAATTGTTTGGGAAATATTTAATGCTATGGTGGTTTTACCCACTTGGCGCGGACCCATCAATGCTACCGAGGGGCTTCGCTCCAATGCTTCCTGAACTTGAGATTCAAGTCTTCGCTGGATCATGTGCAAATCTAACATAAAATGTAACATTTGCACAGAGAGTATTATGCATGTTGATAATCAATAAATTATGCTGATAACTAGGACCGCTATCAACCGGCGGCTTGAGTGATTTCCGCTCCTGACATAGGGTTGTCACTATGCCCCCTCATCTTCGTGTTGTAAACATCACCATTCAAAAAGAGTATTATGACAACACAGGAAGTCGCCGCCCGCTACTATGAGCTGGCCTGCCAGAACAAATGGAATGAGATCCACGAAGCCATTCATGACGAGAATATCGTGCAACGTGAGCCGGAACAGGGCAGACCGCCAGGAATTGAAGCCGTAACGCGCGGCAAAGCGGCGGTCAAGGCAAAAAGTGATGCCCATCGCGCCACGATCGAAGCGATCCATAGCCGCCATATCAGTGAGCCGCTTGTGGCAGGAAATTTCTTTACCACGACGTTACAAAGGGATGTTACCTATAGGGGAAGGCCGCGTGTAAATTCGGAAGAGATCGCTGTCATAGAGGTGAAGAACGGCAGGATCGTATCGGAAACCTTTTTTTATTGATCGGCGAAAATCAAAAAGGGGTAAATTGTAGCGCAAGTCAGGATGTCGTAAATTGCCCAACCAAATACCCAACTGATGCTCAACAAGACACTGGCAACTCTCTACGAGCGCGATCTCCGCAAGCTGATCGAAGAGGTCAACCTATTCCAGCATGAAGAAAACCTCTGGGTGATCCGGGGTTCGATTAAAAATTCCTGCGGCAACCTGACCCTGCATCTTGTCGGTGGCCTTAACCATTACTTTGGCGCAACCCTCGCTCACACCGGCTATGTCCGTGACCGGCCGCAGGAATTCGCCAAAAAAGGCGTCCCCAGACACGAGCTCGTGGCACAGATCGAAGCGCTTATTCCGGTCGTCACCAACACCCTCAACAACCTCACCGAAGCCCAGATGGACTCCGAATTCCCGATAATTTTCGACGACGGGAAAAACTCGACTGGCTATGTCATAGTCCGGCTATACGCCCATCTCGGTTACCATCTTGGACAGATAAATTACCTCCGCCGGATGTTGGAATAGAACTCACGCCTCCTGATGCGCCGCGGTCTTGTTGTACTCCTCATACAACTTTCGTTGCAGTCGGGCGGAACTGCTGCGTACTCCAGGAACTTCATCCGGAATTTTGCCCGGCCCTGGGTAATCGACCGAAGGGAAGAGGAAAAGTCATGCATTTCGGCCAGAGGCACCCTCGCGATGATCTTCGTGAAATGACCTTCGGTATCCATGCCTTCCATAATGGCGCGACGGATGAGCAGGTCGCTGATAATACCGCCGGTCTGGTCGTCGGGGCATAACACCGTTACGGAATAGATCGGTTCAAGCACCTGCGGGTCCGCCTGTCGGAAAGCTTGTTTAAAAGCCATCATCCCGGCTATTTTAAAAGAAATATCGTTGGAGTCGACAGGATGCATCTTGCCATCATACACGATCACCCGCACATCCCGAACATGCGAACCTGTCAGCGGACCTTCGTGCATTTTTTCCATGACGCCTTTGAGGATGGAAGGCAGGAAGCGCTGATCGATCGCACCCCCGACGATACAATTCAGGAAGACAAGCTTCCCGCCCCACTCGAGTTGAAATTCATCCCGGCCCCGCACGGAAAGGCCACGGGGGTCTGGCATGCCTTCGAACCAGGGCTCTACCTGCATATATACTTCGCCAAACTGCCCCGCTCCCCCGGATTGTTTCTTGTGCCGATAGCTGGATTGTACCGGCTTCCGGATCGTTTCCCGGTAGGGGATGCGCGGCCGGCTGAAACTCGGGCGGAGGTTTTTTGAAATATGCTCCAGCTTCCATTTGATCACCGACAGATGCAGTTCACCCTGGCAATGGATGATCATTTGTTTCAGCTCCTGCGACATCTCCAGGCCGATGGTAGGATCTTCCTCCCGGACCTGGCGGACAGCCGCTGCCAGCTTCTCTTCATCGCCTTTCAGCTCGGACTCATCGCGATGCTCATGAGCGGGGAAGGAAATTCAATCGGGGGCAGCTCCAGATTCGCGCCGCGGGCATGCAGGGTATTATTGACATGTGTGTCTTTCAGTTTGATCGTGGCCCCGATATCGCCCGCGGACAATTCATTCACGGGAATGCGCTTGCCGCCTTCCACCACAAAAAGCTGGTTGATCTTCTCCGTGACTCCGTTGGTCTCATTGACCAGTTCCATGCCTGACTTTATCGTGCCGGAATATACCTTGAAAAAGGACATTTCCCCGACATGGGGTTCTGAAAGGATCTTATAAACGAAGATACAAGGCGGACCTGCCGGATCGCAGGTGACCATATCGCCTGAAAGGGCCTTCAGCGGCGGTAGTTCGGCCGGACCCGGACAGACATTGTCGATAAAGCCCATGATCCGCCCGCTTCCCATATTCCGTTTGGCGGAAAGACAAAATAAGGGGAACAGCTCATGCCGGATCATCGCGCTCTTCAGTCCCTGCCGCATCTCATCTTCATCCAGCTCGCCCTTATCGAAATATTTCTCCATCAGCGATTCGTCATTTCCGGCGATCGCTTCGATCAGTTCCCGGTGAAGCCGGTCTGCTTTCTCGCGTTCCGAATCGGGGATCGGCGAGTTTCGGGGCCGGCCACCTTCCGCCGGAAACCGATATTGGATCATCTGAAGGACGTCGATGATCCCATTGAACCCCGGCCCCTGGTTAAGGGGTACTGCACGACGATGACATTCCTGCCCATATGATCCCGCGCCTGCGCCACGGTACTGTCAAAGTCCGCTTTGTCCTGATCGAGTTTGTTGACCGCTAGAAGCATGGGTGTCCTGAAACGTTCCGTATATTCCCAGATGATATCCGCGCCGACTTCCACGCCGAAATTGGCGTTTAGCAACAGTACGCCGGTATCCGCGACCCGCAAGGCCGACAGAACCTCTCCCGCAAAGTCGTCATATCCCGGCGTGTCCAGGATGTTGATCTTATAGCCTCGCCACCGGGTATGAAGAAGCTTGGAGAAAATAGAATTGCCGCGCTGCTGCTCCAGCTCATTGAAATCGCTGACGGTATTTTTTTCTTCAATGGTACCCCGCCGCGTCATCAGACCTGCTTCATAGAGCATGCATTCTGCCAGCGTAGTTTTGCCGGAACCGGAGTGGCCGAGCAAAACTATATTTTTGACATGGGAGGTGTCAAAATTAGCCATTGGCAAGCGTATTTCCTTAAGATACGAAATTTCGCTCGGTTAATGCGTAACCTCACTTTATCACATAGCTGGTCTTCGGCAAATAAAAAAGGATTGTCTTCCCCCCTCCGGTCATAAAACTCATCTTCCCAAAGGCTCCCGCCATCCCCAAATACTTGATTTTTGCGCCGACCGGGAGCCTGTCAGTATCGAAGTAGGACCCCAGCGGCAGGGTTTGATTCGCCCGTGACCACATTCTCGTTTGAAGCGAAGCAGATATATTTATTCGTGAGCATTGGCGACCCATAGCCAAAGACCATATAATTCAGCTTTTGCCCCGCTTGATCGAGAATTCTTTCGTTTTCCTGTCGACCTTGCCAATGACCTGCGCGAAGCTGCCCGATGAAACGGCAGCAGTACGATGATTGCAAGCATCTTATTCATACACAATAGTTTAGGAATGGAATCATCTATGCTGCAAGTAATATACCAATTTTGTCTTCTGCCTTCCATTCTTTGTCGTAACCAGCTGAATAAGAGAATATTACTTTTTCCTTCGGCCTACAACGTAGCGATATCTATCACAAAGCGGTACCGGACATCCCCCTTCAGCATCCGCTCGTAGGCCTTCGTGATATCCTTTATATCGATGAGCTCGATGTCCGCGACGATATTGTGTTCCGCGCAGAAATCAGTGGGGCACCGCATCCGCAGTCCGCCTGTTCCGGAAGCGGCCAGGCTTCTCCGGTTTCCCATCAGGCTGAATGTCCTGATCTCAGAGGGCTTTGGAGGAAATCCCCACACAGATACACACCCATTCATTCGCAGCATCGAAAGATACATATTGAAATCATGCTCCGCCGAAACCGTATCCAATATGAAGTCAAATCTATTCGCTGCCGCCTCCACCTGCTTCGTCCCTTGTTGCCAGAAAATGATGTGCCCCCAGCTGTTTTGCATCCTGCTCTTTCGATGGCGATGTGCTGAGCACCGTCACTTCTGCGCCAAGCATAGCGAACTTAACTCCCATATGACCGAGCCCGCCGAGGCCGAGCACAGCAAGCTTATGGCACCCTTTCCGACTTTCCAATGTTTTAACGGCGAATAGGTGGTGATCCCCGCGCACAGCAACGGAGCTGTTGCCGCGAGGTCCAATGGCGGAAATATGCAGGACGAAATCTTCATTCACCACGATGGTCTTTGAATAGCCGCCATAGGTCGGGGTCTTCTTGTCCTGTTCGAGGCCGTTATAGGTCTGGGAGTTCCCTACGGCAATAGCTTTGCAGGTCGTTCCTCGATTTTCGCAAACGCGGCAGGAGTCGACCATGACGCCGACGGCGGCCAATTCTCCGGCTTTGAAATTTTTAACCTGACCGCCAACCTTCACAACCCGGCCTACGATCTCGTACCGGGAACCATCGGAAAATCCCCTTAAACCATTCGTCCCTTATCTGATGGAGATCAGAGTGGCAGACCCCACAATAGGCGATATCAACCTTTACATCATGCGGGCCGACATCGCGGCGTTCGAAATTCCAGGGAGCCAGATCGGTTGTCGGGCTCTGGGCGGCGTATCCTTTAACGGGGATCATAGTTATTCGTTTTTTTACACCGGCAAAGCTGCCGAAAAATTCGCTAACCCTCCTTACTAAAGAATTACTTTGCTTTGATGCCGCCCCATTTGGCCTTAAGCCATGCCCTGACGGGCTCGTATCATATAACTTGAGGCATGCATAAGCAAGCGCAATGCTGACAACAAGTAAAAGCAGACCCATCGGAAGACCTTGGGCCATTGAGATCTTCTTGTTCGCCACCCATGCGGTATACAAATAATAAGCGGATAATGCGTGATATAGAGCGGATAAGAGATATCGCCCAGCAGCTTGCAAAACTTTGTCGCCCGCGTGCCGCTTAAATGGCCGCCTGCCCCGATCGAGCATGCGGACCAGTACGGCCATGATCTTGGTCGCGATGTAAGTCGTAAGAAACTGCTATCGGCAGACTTTAAGCACAGCGGGACGATCTTATCATATGCCCAAACCCTTCAAACGCAAGGGACCCCAAGTAGTCCATGTGACGCCGATCGCCGTCGTCATCAGACCTCTCCTTGCAATAGATATCGCGAACATAGCATCGAACTGGACAAAATTAGAGCACACACTCTCTTTGCCGTTTACGACCATCCTGGCTGGTCAAGAGCCATCTGCGTTTGAGGCGTATCACGAACTCTTTGAGATAAACCTGCGTCATAAGATGTATATCGCTGCGGCAAAGCGCAAAAAGTTACCGAAGGAATTGCTCACTGAAGCGGAAATTTTCCACAAGGAAGCGCGTAAGGTCGGATCGCGTCGCAACAATGTCGTTCACGGCACTTGGGCATATTGTGATGATCTTCCTAACTCACATTCTGTTATGTGAGCCGAGAGCGTTAAACAGACAAACTCGACGAATTCTTCGCGCAGTTTCACGACAGAGTCGAATTGGCGGACGAGGGCAAAGTGAGAAACTCATGGTCTTTTGACTTGTCCATCGACGATTTTGAAGAATATTCTCATGACGATTTTGGAGAGATTACGAAGAGCATCCTAGAGACGGATGCAGTTGCGTTTGCTTATTGGCGGAAGGTTGCTTCATTTTCGCTACAACACGAGAGAGAGCGTCGTTTGCGACGGCGGTAGCGGTAATCTGGTCACGGTGAATCCCGCAGTCCCCCGATTCCCCAAACCATTGAAGCACAACATCTGCGATAACCTCCCGGGTAAGGTCAAGGTCCGACGGGCGCAAGCGCCCGCGCCCTGAGACGCGGGACTCGTTCGCCAGCCTGTCACGCGGGCCGAGTTCTATATCTTGGCGTTCTTTTGTCAACGTTATAATCGCCGTTTATTTTTCCAGAATCGGGACTTTTCAATGGGTTACGGCCAATTCAAATAAAAAAAATTTCCTTGCCTCTCCGACTTGCGCGGTCAAGTTGTGGTCGAAGCGTTTCAAACAGCCGCAGTCTCGCTCCAGCCCGGCTAGCGCCAAGCGGGAAAATGGATTCCACTCAAGACAAGATGTACATCGCATATTTCTGTTTTTGTCAAGGAGAGTTCGCGGCGCAAACGTTACCTGTTGGCGACGCGTCGCGAACCCGGGCGATCGATCTTTGGCCGTCATGGCCGGGCTTGACCCGGCCATCCACGCCCTACCATCTCAATGACGAGTCCGACATCGCCTCTACTGGCAGTAAGGTCCTGCAAGAACAAGGCCTTGTGCGCGCTGCTCTCTTGCCCCTTGTTTTTGACGTGTCGAACACGTGGATGGCTGGGACAAGCCCGGCCATGACGCCCTCACAAGCCGTCGCGGGGTTCCACACCGTGCTTCGAAACCCACCCGACCAACAGGTATCGCTATAAGAGCCAAAAGTCGCTCCTTATGACACGGTCGCACGGGCAAGACTTCGCTTCGAGCGCCGCCTCCTCGGCCTATGGCTTGCGCGCCGCGAAAATGCCGCTTCCGAGGTGCGTAGTTGAGCCGCTCCGTCGAGGCCGCCAATCGTAATGGCGCATACGGCCACGAAGTTGACCGCGGCTGAAAAAGTGCCCGCGGCGAGGTAGGAGGTGCCCACGCTCCCGCCGGAGGCGATGTGGCGATCGCGTGGCCGGTGTAAGTGGCCGTGCCGAGCAATACGTGCCATGGCCATGTTGTTGCCTACTTACTGGTTCGGTTAGTCTTGTGCTGGGAACTCTCCCTTCCATATTTATATGTTCGATGCCCTTCGGCGCTATCCTGGGGTAGTTGTCCTCCATGACTTTTTTCTAAGTGGAGTCTTCCGCTGGATGGCCGAGACCAGCGGAAAGCAAGACCGGTTTTTACGTGCTGTGTTTGATTCTCACGGGTATTCAGGACTCCTGAAGGAGACGGAGTTTGGCAGGGAGTGGGCGGTTACGAACCTGCCGTGCAGCCGGCCGATTATCCATGCGGCAGCCGGCGTCATCGTGCATTCGCAGTTTTCGCGCGATGCGGCGGACGAATGGTATGGCCCCGGCACATCGCGGCACTGGAGGCGAATTCCGCACCTCCGCACTCTACAGTCAGGAGATCGCCAGGCCGCTCGTACGCGCCTGGGCATTTCTCCTGATGACTATATTGTGTGTTCGTTCGGTCTGGTTGACGCCACGAAGTTGCACCACCGCTTGCTGTCAGGATGGTTCGGCTCGCGGCTTGCCAAGAATGAGAGCTGCCACCTGGTGTTTGTCGGCGAAAACAACGGTGCTGACTATGGAAAGCAACTGCTCGACCGCATAAACAAGGAGGGAGCTGGTAGAGTTCGCATCACAGGCTACGCCTCGTCCGAGACCTATCGGGACTACCTTGACGCTGCGGATTCCGCCATTCAGTTGCGGACCATGTCTCGCGGGGAGACGTCGGGCGCCCTTCTGGATTGTTTGGGTCATGGCCTTCCGGCGATCATCAATGCTCACGCCACCATGGCGGAGGTGCCTGACGAGGCTGTTTGCAAGCTGCCGGATTTATTCAGCGACGATCAGCTTTCGCAAGCGCTGGACAGGCTGTACGGCGACGCCGGCCTTCGGGAGAAGCTTGCGGAAGCTTCCCGCGAATATGTCAGGCGGGAGCTCCACCCTGCGCGGATTGCCGAACTCTATCGCGACGCGATCGAATCGTTCGCGAGCGGCCATCCGGTTTCGGTCGAACAACGGCTCGTAGCGCGTCTCGCATCGATGTCCAGCACCGTCACTGCCTCGCACAACGATCTCGTATCGGCAGCGCGAGCGATCAGCATCAACCGCAAGAATGGCCCTCGCCAGTTGATGCTGGATGTCTCCGCAACGGCGAAGAACGATTTGAAGACTGGCATAGAACGCGTGGCGCGCAATCTCTGCCGGGAGCTGATCAAGAATCCCGGCGAATGGACGGTTGAGCCGGTCCGCATTAAGGACGGCCAACGTCTCTATGCGCGCAATTTCGGCCTCCGGCTGGTGGGTTCTCATTTGGCGATGGACGAGCCCGCCATTGAGTATCGAACCGGAGATCTATACCTTGCCTTGGATTGGTGCCCTGAGGCTGTGGTGGGGGACCGGCAGTTCTTCAGCAACCTTCGTGCCCTTAATATTCCGATCTATTTTCTGATTCATGATGTTCTTCCACTCTTGCAGCCGGATAGGTTTCCAGAATGGGCGGTCGAGGACTTCCGGAAATGGTTTATTCCGCTGTGCGAATTTTCGGACGGGCTGATCTGCGTTTCCCGGTCCGTGGCCGATGGTCTGGTAGGTTGGCTGGAAGCTGAGCAACCCCTCCGGCAGCGGCCATTGAAGATCGGATATTCGTATTCCGGTGCGGATGTTCTGGATATGCTACCTCGCGATACTTCGTCCCATCAGCAGTTTCCTCCTGATGCAAGCGTTGCACTGGCGGCGATGAAATCGCGGCCGTCTTTACTCATGGTGGGAACACTGGAGCCTCGTAAAGGACACCTGCAAGTGCTGGATGCCTTCGAGATGTTGTGGAGCGACGGAGTACAAGCCAATCTTGTTATTGTTGGTCACGAAGGCTGGCATGTCGAGTCTCTTACCGGCAGGCTGAAATCGCATCGGCAACTGGGCAAGCAAGTATTCTGGTTGAACGCGGCCGACGATCAGGTACTATCGCAATGCTATCTCGCTGCTTCCGGGTTGCTGGCCGCATCCGAGGCGGAGGGTTACGGCCTACCACTCGTAGAAGCTGCGAGACATGGCTTGCCGATTGTTGCACGTGACATCACTGTTTTCCGCGAAGTAGCCGACGATCATGCATATTACTTTAAAGGAACAGAACCAAGAGCACTCAAAGAAGCGATTCACTCGTGGTTAGAGTTGCTGGAGAGGGGCAGCGTCCCACAGTCCCGAGGCTTAAAGTGGCTGACCTGGGCGGAAAGCGCCAAGCAATTACTGAATGTATTGACGGCGGATGAGTTCTACCGGGAGTGGGTCCCTGATCGCAGGCCGGCGGGCCGCGAGAAACGCAAGCTGGAGATGGCCGTGTCGTAAGCAGGCATTAATCCAGACAAGACGGTGCGCCGCACCAGAGGCAGAACCGGTGAAATACATTTTGAGGATGTACAATTGCCAGCTTTTTCAGAGGTTCCCGGAGATCGTTCGGTAAACCAGCAAAAAGGCAAGGTTGCAGAACCGCGGCATGCAGCTCAATCGAACCAGGGTATGAATGGCGGCGCAGTTCCTGCCAGACGGCGAGCAGATTGGGCAGCCATAAGCAGCCATATTTGGCCTTATGCCCTGGCGATTGTAATTTGCCTGGCTGTGCTTATCAAGATCTATGAGCTTTATAAGGTTGATCTACGGGTTCCTCTCGACAGCTACGGCGATGGCTTGTTTTATCAGGCACTCTTCAAGAACTTTATAGAGACGGGCAACTACAATATAAATCCGCGCCTGGGGGCGCCCGGACAATTAGAGCTCTACGATTTCCCGGTTCCGCACTCAACGCATCTCCTCGGCTTTGCACTGTTGCGGCTCTTCAGTCATGATTTTGGTCTGGTATTTAACCTGTACTACCTGGCTTCTTTCCCGCTGGCGGCGATCGTTGCCCTCTATGTATTTCGCCGCTTTAAGATCTCGGCAGGATTGGCCGTTGCCCTAGCAGTCCTCTACGCCTTTCTGCCCTATCACATTTTACGATCTGAGCTTCAGTATGTTCTGGCGTGTTACTACCTCGTCCCCCTGGCTGTGCTGGTGGCGCTGTGGCTGGCCACCGGGGTTCCGCTGTTTGTCTTCCGCGATTCGTGGGTGCCCAGACCGACGCGAGACGGGATCATCGCGCTCTTGTCGCTGGTCCTCATCGCTGGCGACAATCCCTATTACGCGTTTTTTGCTGGACTTTTCGTCATCTGCGGCGGCTTACTCGGCCATTTTCGGTATCGAATTCGGCACACGATCTTCACCACAATTATTCTCGCGGCCGTGCTGACAGGCGCATTCCTGCTAAATACGGCGCCCAACTTCGCTTATTTCTACAAGCATGGTTCGAACCCGATTGCAGCCAGGGATCCAGGAGACGTAGAGACCTATGGGCTCAAGATTATTCAATTGCTGGCTCCGGTAACCGACCACAGAATCGCAAGGCTGGCCGCATGGAAGAGGCTCTACAACCTGGAAGCACCGTTAGTGAACGAAAATGAAGCTGCAACCCTGGGGATCATCGGTAGTATCGGCTTCATCATTCTGTTAGGCGTCTTTTTTGCCCCTCGGACAAGCCAGCTCATATATTCAGCAGCAGTCCTGAATCTAAGTTCGGTCCTGTTCGGTACCATTGGAGGTATAGCGTCTGTTTTTGCCTTCGCGATATGGCAGCAATACCGAAGCGTGAACCGGATATCCATATTTATTGGCTTTCTGTGTTTCCTCGCGCTTGGCATCGGCATAGATGGGCTGGCCGGAAAATCGCGGCGTCGGAGGATAGCTCTTTATTGGTTGCTGCCGGCGCCGCTGGTGGTGATTGGACTGGCAGACCAAATCCCAAGTGTGGTCGTTGGCTATCCAAATCTGCTCCCCGCTTCGTTGAGATATCCGCATTCGGTGCTGGAGGCGCAGGCCCGGGACTTGCGCTTTTATTTTTCCAGGATTGAAGCCTCAGTCCCGTCCGGCAGCATGATCTACCAGCTCCCTTATATCCCATTCCCGTTGACCAGGACTCCGAATAAACTGGGGGCTTACGAGGAACTGCTGCCTTATCTCTATTCGAAGGCAATGCGTTGGAGCCATGCCTCAATGGGCGGGCGCCAGGCGGACCATTGGAACGAAGAAGTGGGGAACGAACCGATCCCCAAGCTGGTAGAGACGACGGCCGCGGCAGGCTTCGCAGGCATTCTGGTAGACCGCAATGCATATGCCGACCAGGGAGGACAGCTCGAAGAGCAATTAAGCACGGTCATCCAGGAGAGGCCGGTCATCAGTGCAAATAAGAGGTATGCCTTTTTCCCATTGAGTACAGTCGCCAACGCGCTGAAGAGCCGCTACGACAGCACCGCGCTGGACGAACTGGCCAATCCCCTATTCGCCGGCATGGAGACGGGGTGTTGGCCGCTCGAAAACGATGAAACGAACACCTGGAACTGGTGCGGATCGACAGGAGAGCTGGTCCTCGACAATCCGTCCAAAGAAACGCAGGAAATGACAGTCGCGATGACGATTCGCACTGATACCTATGATCCTCCGGCCGACGTAACTATACATGGCCCCGGCATTGATACAACCATCAAAGCAAATACTTCGGGCACACTATGGAAGGAGACACTACGGCTGCCCCCTGGAAGGTCTGTTTATGTATTGAGTTCGAATGCACCACCGGTTGCCGCACCTAAGGACCCAAGAAGGCTGATCATGTCGATCAACAACCTTAAGATTTCGCCCGCCCATTGAGTAATAAGTGCTGCTGTACGAGCATAAGGCTGGCCGCTGGAAACGAGGGGGACCTGAGTCGCTACATCCGGCAGAGACTGGTGCAACGATCGAGATAGGGTGAACGCGCGCGTAAGGTGGTGTAGAAACTGAGGTGTTTTACCGGGGTTGGGAACCGCCGACAGGTTACATCGCGAAAGAGATACCGCACAATCTCCAGAATCTCGTCAGCACGATTGACATGCTCATGGCGCATGATGGCGCCATACGTTAATCCGGTGCGGATGCGGAAGGAAATGCCTGTCGTTATGCGCCACGCAACTCCCCACAGCAGCCCGCCCTCGGTGGGTACGCCCGCGCGAAATTCCCCTCCCTGAGCCAGCAGCAGTCCGCATCGCGCGACGGTTCGCGGCAGATCGGTGAGATGTTCGAGAACTGCTACCGATAGAATTATGTCGTACCGCATGTCGCCGGGGATCTCGGATACATCGCGATATATGGTTGAAACAAACTCTCTTTGTGGACTGTTTTGCCATAATTCCGAAAATGGCTCTACAACATCGTAGAGTCCGTAGTCGTTCTCGTAGGGTAAATGATTCAAGGTACCCGCGCCCAATTCCAGGATCCGACGTCCGGGAGCGCGCGATGCCACATTACCGTGCATCCAGCTTTCCATGCCGCCTACGATTGCAGGCAGACCCTTCCGGGCGGATCGGTTCCGCAGGTATTCAGCAACATACAATTGCTGGTACCGATCATTAAGTTGAGGACGCTCCCTTGGGTAGGATGAAATGAGAGCTTCCGGGACTATGCGCATTGCGGCTCCAAGATGTGTCGACTACCCGGCAGTCAAGCGTCATCAGATGGTTCCCAACCGGCGTCCGTCCATGGCAGTGATTACGCAGACTGCTAAAAGTTACGCAATAGTATAATTCGTAAAGCGCCTACGATGGAGGCTTCGACGGAGATGGATGTACAGGGGCACTTCCTAAGCATCGTCGTGCCGTGTCACAACGAGGCACCGTGCCTGCCGCTCCTGGTGGATCGAATCGCCCATCAGCTCGACATGATGGATGATCTGGACTATGAGCTGATTCTCGTGGATGATGGCTCCGTTGACAATACCTTTGATGTAATTCGGCAATTAGCGGCGACCCACCAGCGAGTTTCCTTCATTCGATTCATCCGCAACTTCGGCAAAGAAGCGGCGTTGCTTGCCGGTCTACGGTCAGCGAACGGCGACGCCGTGGTCATGATCGATGCCGATCTGGAGCACCCGCCGGGAATGATTCCGGAGATGATCGCGAAGTGGAGATCGGGATACGATATCGTTGAGACCGTTCGCCACAGCCGTCCGACGATATCGAGATCACTTACCGGCAGGATGTTTTATTTGCTTCTCAACCTGATTTCCGAAGTGCCTATCAAGGATGGCGTCGCGGATTTCAGGCTTTTGAGCCGGCGTACGGTCGATGCGTTTCTAGCTTTGCCGGAAGAAACCAGATTCCTGCGCGGTCAACTCGCATGGCTTGGCTTTCCCACAAGTACCCTGTACTTTGAGGCGGGAGAGCGGCCAGCGGGGAAGTCCACCTACTCAATACCTCGCCTGTTCAGCCTCGCATTCGATGCGATGGTCACCCTGACGAGCCGCCCCCTGCACTTTGCGCTATACGTAGCCTGTTTTACGCTTATAGTCGCGGTGGCTTACGGAATATTCGTCCTCGTCGCCTATGCTCGCGGCCTGGTGCTGGTGAAGGGTTGGGCTTCAACGATTTTGCTGATACTGTTCCTGGGTTCGGCCAATCTCTTTTGCACAGGGATACTTGGTCTTTATCTGCGGGCAGTTTTGGCCGAGATCCGCCGAAGACCCAGTTACCTGGTCGCGGATTTCAAGCCAGGATGGCTGGCTACCAGGGCGTCTACAGCGGAGCGACCGCTCACGGCCAGAAGGATGTAGGTTGACTGCGGTGGATTTTCTATCATATCGGGGGACCCGACCGCGAACGGCATTCCCAGATATACGAAAACTAAGCCGCAGCGAGTTGGAGAAGATCCCGAGCGGCGATCTTTTCCAGGACATATAGGACAGCGCGAAACGACTCTTGGAACGAATGGCCGGCGGAGAATTCTGTTACTCGACCGTCGCACGTGCATGAGGATACGAAATTGATGCAAATGAAGTTGCAATCTCTCGCCGTCGCATTAACTTACGCTTCGGAGAGGCGACCGGAAGTTCATGCAGAGGCCTAATCCCATGATCGGTGTCGTGATTCCCTGCTACAAGGTTTCAGCCCATATTGTCGAATTGCTTCAGAAGATTGGGAATGAGGTTGATGCTATCTATGTTGTTGATGATTGCTGCCCTGAGAAGAGCGGAGCCTTAGTTGAAAAGAACTGCTGGGACCCGAGAGTTCGAGTCATCTATCACGAAGCAAACCAAGGGGTTGGCGGGGCCGTGATGTCCGGTTATAAGGCTGCAATCGCCGACGGTGCTTCTGTGATTGTAAAGATCGATGGTGACGGACAGATGCCCCCCAGCTTGATACCGGCGTTTGTTGCGCCCATCATTGCGGGAGACGCTGACTACACGAAAGGTAACCGTTTTTTTGATCTGGAGGAGATACAGGTAATGCCGAGGCTCCGGCTTTTTGGCAATGCTGTACTTTCGTTTGTGACGAAGCTCTCCTCTGGCTACTGGGACTTGTTCGATCCAACCAACGGATACACTGCCATACACGCCGAGGTAGCTCGGCATCTTCCGTTTAGCAAGATTAGTAGCCGCTATTTCTTTGAAACAGATATGCTATTCAGACTGAATACACTGCGTGCCGTTGCTGTAGACGTGCCAATGGATGCTAACTATGGATCAGAGGTCAGCAATCTTAAAATCTCGAAGATAATCGGCGAGTTTCTGTTGAAGCATATACGCAATTTTATAAAACGGATTTTTTACAACTATTGGCTGCGGGATATGTCACTGGCCTCTATAGAGCTGCCGCTGGGCCTACTGCTGTTTGTATCTGGGATGACATTTGGTGCATATCACTGGATCCATTCCCTGATGAAAGGTGTTGCGACGCCCGCGGGCACGGTAATGCTGGCCGCGCTCCCAGTGCTTATGGGTGCGCAGTTAGTTTTGGCCTTTCTTGCATACGACATTGCCAGTGTTCCCCGTAGGCCGTTCCATAAACTGCGCCGGGATTAGTGGACGGGACCCAGCGGCAACTGCTCCTCTTTCAGGCTTAGTCCTCGATCGTGTCGAGCGGGTCTTGCACAAGCTTTGATACGACTGGTATACTCCTGGCGGCACCAGTGAGCGAGCGCGACATCGAGGGATGTGGCTGTTCGGAGCACCTCTATAATAATAGTCAATGTTGACCCAATCCACAAAGCAATAGGCGATCACGCGACGTGAAAATAAGCCGTTATTCAGCTATCACTGGCCTCGGCATGATGGGCGTATTCCTGTTTTTGACTCTAAGGAGCATGGGAATATTCCCAGTAATTATGGGAGACGAGTGGACGTACAGCATGGCGGCCAGGCACTTGCCCTTTTCCGCAGCCGTTGTTCCCTCCTATCTCTACTACTGGGTATATAGACAGACAAATACCTGTGGCAGCAGTTTTTTACAATGTTCGCGGATTTTTAACTGCATTTTCTTCGTAGGAGCGACCCCGTTTATCTACGCGATGGCTCGACGGGTAAGCACTCCGATGATTGCGGCTTTCGTTGCCCTGTTATCGATTCTTGCGCCAGTCAATACCTATACGACGTACTTTATGCCAGAGGCAATGTATTTTGGCATTTTCTGGGTCTTGTCTTGGTTCGCAGTGAGCTGTTCTGAAATGCGACCACGATATTATGGATCGATTATCGGTCTAATTCTTGGCTGCCTGTTGTTGGTCAAAGTTCATGCCATGTTTCTCGGACCAGGATTAGCGGCATTCATCGTGTTCAGCTCCAGCCGGTCGAAGTCAGCATCCTGGCGTAAAAATGCGGTAGCCACAATAGCGTATTTGGTCGCTGCGACCGCCGTTGTGAGGTTTGGACTCGGCTACTTGCTGGCGGGAAAACCTGGGCTGGATGTCATTGGCAGTTTCTACCGGAATATGGCGAGTTCGCCCTCCAACTCGGGGACGGTTCATCATTTGAACGGTCCTGCTCTCTTTGTTATAACCGGTCACGTCATTGGCTTAGCAGCGCTATTCAGTGTTCCTCTAGCTTCACTTTTTTTGCTCGACCTGAAAGCGATCCGCGAGCCGGGCAGCGCGGACAACCTTACGTGCATAAAGGCCTACACGATGGCAATCATCGTACCTCTGTTGGTCGTGGTCGCGTACTTCACAGCCTCCGTAGCCGCTGTCCATAGTGAAGCTCTTAATAGGTTGCATCTCCGCTACTATAGTTTCGCGCTGCCCCTGCTGTTCATAGTGGCAGCGGGCGAAGCTTCGGTGAGAAGTCGGAAGCCGAAGCTCTATTTTTCATTGCCGCTGGCCGTCCTTATCTCTGGAGCTGCTCTATATGCGGTCTGGTCGATGGGCGGTCGCTATGCTCCAAACTTGACTGACTCTCCGGAAATCCGAGGCCTCACCTTCGATAAGACGGTCTGGTACTCCATAGCTCCGCTTGCTGTGATTTCGGTACTCATCTGGTCCATCAACAGGCTCTGGGGAGCGCGACTCTTCTTGTTCGCTTTCATGCCTTTGTCTGTGCTCGGCGCTACATACTACTCCAGCCGCGAGCTACGCTTTCACCTGAAACCAAACATTTACGAACAAGCTGGCATGTTTGCTCGGCAGGCTTTACCGGCGTGGGATCGTTCAAGGCTTGCAATTCTCGGTCCCAGTATAGCGGAAGTTTTCAAGGCGGCTTTTTTGGTCGATGATCCCAACGCGGCAGCTGTGGAACTGCCCGCCGGCGCTCCCCTTAGTGAAGCGAAAATTCCCGAGCGCGCGGAATGGGTGCTGATCATAGGCGACAACCGAATTCTTCCAGGCCGCAATCTTGAATACGCGATGGGGGACTATGCACTTTACGGTATCCTGGATCCGGATGGTATAAAATTTTCGCAACCTCTTTTGCCTGGGGTGAGCAGGCTTAGTGGAATATCAGGACCGGAACCCGTCGGAAGGTGGTCGGACGGCAAGGCGGCTGAAGTGGATATGGTTTCACCCTTACCGAGAGAATTCAAGTTGCATATTATTGGCAACGCCTTCGGTCCGAATGTCGGATTGCCGTTTTCCGTTCGCGTCGGCAACGTTGAAAAGCCATTCCGATTGCCTGAGACCACAGCGAATGTCTATTTGGACTTCATTACCGACGGCAAAGAAAACTCCATCATCATCGAAGTGCCCAAACCCACGTCTCCAGAAGAACTAGGGATGAGTAGAGACAGCCGCAAACTGGGCATATTGTTGAAAGAAATTACCATCATCCCGCTTCCTGGAACGGAGGGCACCGGCGACCTACATAACGCAGCCGCAGAGTCGCCAGACCTCATGAAAAGCCGCAAGTAGGGCAGTACGCCGTGAAATGCGACCTTATGCCCTGACGGTTTCGTGATGCCTGCGCGCCGCGCAGAGCGGGAAGGTCTCGGCCAGCTCAAGCACTTCGCGGCGAATGCGATTAAGCACTGCTCTGTCCGTACGGTTACTCGCTTCCGAAACTGCCCTGCCGATCGACACGGCTTATGTGGGCAGAATAACTACCTCGGGATCCTGCGAAGTGCCTGACCTGCCAATTCATGTGGGCCCCGGCAAGCTGCTGGTTCTGCTTCCCCCAAGGGCGTCCGCCATGAGTGTCGCCATCGATCAATGGAGAGATATCTGTAAACAGATTGGCGTGTTGGTGGCGTGCTCACAGCGTCTGGATGGCAGAACTGACCTTCCGACGCCTGCCGCACCCGCCGTTCTGGAGAACAAGATCTTCAGCACAGCGGAAGGCGGCCCAGGTGTGCCGGCGCTCGGCTTCGGCTGGTCGCCGCCGGAGCCGTGGGGCGATTGGAGCGTTGGCCCGGAGGCCCACATTGTATTGCAAAGCGATACACCGCCAATGGCTCCGCTGTCACTCTCGATACGAGCGCACGCGCTGCCGTGGATTCCAACAGGGTCGCAAGAGGTGCAGGTATGGATTGACGGAAAGCCGAGCGTTGTGTGGCACATTGGTTCGGCTGGCGACCAGGAATATGCGGCCCCGATTCCGCCTCGCACGTCCCAGCATCAGCTCATCGATATAGACTTCCGAATCCAACGGCCGTTCGCTCCCAAGCAGCTTGGGCTGGGTAATGATGAACACAAGCTGGGAATCGGCCTGGTCTCGTTCCAGCTACAGAGCCTACCCGCCGCATCGGCAAGCGGCGTTGCTAATTGAGCCGTAATCAGCATCGTTCGGGTCGGGCCAGGGCCAAGTCGGTGAACCTGCGAACCAGCCGGACGAGTACTGAAGTATCTGGGTTTGAAATTGCCTTCCGTTCATCGGGCCTGTTGTCGTAGTATGGCGCTTCATACTGTTCGCCCCGGCCGCATAGCACCAAAATTCGTTACCGGCATGACAACGACAGCGACTCCCATGACTAAGCCTACGACGCTAGATAACTCTCAGGTTCATGCTCCAGCAAATACCCGTAGCCTCTGGGTCCTTTTCGCAGGAATGGTATTCATATTATTCTATCTGGCTTATAGGAACATCGGCCTGTATCCGGTAGTAATGGCCGACGAGTGGGCCTGTAGCCTATATTCACGGCTACTGCCATTTTCGAAATCCCCGACCCCCTCCTATCTGTTCTTCTGGATATTCAAGCAAACCAACCATTGCGGTGGAAGCTACACGGATTGCGCCCGTCTCTTTAATGGCATTTTCTTTGTCGCAGCCGGCCCATTTATCTATGCAGTCAGCCGCCGTGTCGTACATCCCATGGTGGCCGCGTTTCTTGCGCTCCTGTCCCTTTTAGGTCCGGTCAATACCTATACTGCCTACTTCATGCCGGAATCGATGTATTTCCTGGGATTTTGGGTATTGACCTGGTTTGTGATTGCATTCAGAAAATCGGGTCCGGTGTTTTACGGAAGCATCATCGGCCTCATACTGGCAGGACTATCGATGGTCAAGGTGCACGCCATCTTTCTGACGCCGGCAGTAGCGGCGGCGATCATCGCTTCGGCGGTGCGATCGGAGGAATATATCTCCGCACGATTTCGTAAAGTTGTCCTGACGATGGTTTTCACAGGGATCGCAGCCATCATCGCCAGATTGCTGATCGGATACCTGTTCGCTGGGATGGCCGGACTGCACGTTCTAGGACAGAAGTATGGAGCGGTTGCAGATTCCTCTCTTACGGTGAGATCGCTTCTACATCTAATGGGGCAGGCCATCTTTGTTATCAGGGGCCACATTCTTGGCCTGACTCTGTTATTTGCAGTTCCGCTGGCTTGCCTTCTAGCCTGGCAGATGGATGATGATGGTTCATCGCGAGCAGACGACGATTTTGTTATCAAGGTCTACACCATCGTCATGCTTGCCTTCTTAATCCTGGTGACCGCCTACTACACTGCCTCGGTAAACGGGCAGCCCCATGAGGCGATCGGACGGATGCACTTTCGTTACTACAATTTTGCACTGCCGCTACTCTTTATTGTGGCGGCCGGAGAATGGTCAACCGCGAGGAAGGTAAGGAACCTATATCTTACGGTGCCGATCGGAGCGGTGGTCGGTGGCTCGGCAATCTATGCCGTGAGAGCTCTCAGGACACAGTACGCACCAAATTGTGTCGACAGCCCCGAGGTACGGGCCGCCTTTTTTAATAGCAAGATACTGCATGCCCTTGCCTTGCTTGGAATTGCTGTGCTGGCGTTGTGGGTGTTCAACCGGAGACGCGGGGCGCAGGTGTTTCTACTTGTTTTCCTGCCGGTGAGCGTTATCGCTACAGCGCGCTTTGCCAATATCGAGCTCCGCGACCGCATGCACCCCGGCACGTATGAACTGGCGGGGCAAGCGGTGCACGGCCTTCTGACTAAACAGGAACGGGCGAAGGTAGCGGTGGTCGGTTCGAACGATGTAGAGATGTATAAGACGCTCTATGAGATCGATTCTTCGGACGCCACTCTGGTCATCCTTCCCGCAGGGGCGCCCTTAGAAATGAAGGCGATTCCTCCGCAGTTCGAGTGGGTCCTCGTCGTCGGTGATCATGCGGTCCCCAGGGAACTACAGCTTCAGTCCCCTAAAGGAGACTACGCACTCTTCAAGCGAGAAGGTTCAGCACCATAACGGCTTCGGAGTGGCTGTGCCGTTCTACGCCTTGACCGCCTCGCGGTGCCGGGCCCGGCGTGCGGCATAGAGCGGGAAGGCCTCGGCCAGTTCCAGCACATCGCGGCGAATGCGTTCCAGTACCGCCTTGTCAGTGCGATTGTGCAGGGCTTCGGAGATCCACTTGCCCACCTGCTGCATCTCCGGCTCCTTCATGCCGCGCGTGGTGAGCGCCGGCGTGCCGATACGAATGCCGCTCGGCTTCAGCGGAGGGTTAGTGTCGAACGGGATGGCGTTCTTATTCACCGTGATGCCGGCATCGTGCAGAGCATTCTCCGCTTCACTGCCCAGCATGCCCTTGGCGAACACGTTAATCAGCATCAGGTGCGTGTCCGTGCCGCCGGAGATGACGTGGAAGCCTTCGTCCGCGAGCGCCTGTGCCAGTGCCTTCGCATTGGCGACAATCTGCCGCGCATACTCCTTGAAGCCGGGTTGCATCGCTTCGTGGAAGCACACGGCCTTCGCGGCGATGATGTGGACAAGTGGACCACCCTGCACTCCCGGGAAGACCATTTTGTCGATCGCCGCAGCGTAATCCTGCTTTGACAGGATCAGTCCGGCGCGCGGACCGCGCAGCGTCTTGTGCGTGGTAGTAGTGACGATCTGCGCATGCGGTACCGGCGACGGATGCGCTCCGCCGGCCACCAGTCCGGCGAAATGCGCCATGTCGACGAGATAAATAGCGCCAACCTTGTCGGCGATCTGGCGCATACGGGCAAAGTCGATGATGCGCGGATAAGCGCTGCCTCCGCCGATGATCAACTGCGGCCGCTCGCGCTCGGCAATCTGCTCCAGCTCGTCGTAGTCGATCACCTCGGTTTCTTTGCTCACACCGTAGGGAACGATCTTGTAGGTCTTGCCGGAAAAATTCAGCGGATGGCCATGCGTCAGGTGTCCGCCATGCGCCAGGTTCAGGCCGAGAATGGTGTCGCCGGGCTTGATGACTGCGGCATAAGCGGCCATGTTGGCGGTCGAGCCGGAGTGTGGCTGCACGTTGGCGTGCTCGGCGCCGAACAACTGCTTCGCGCGGTCGCGCGCCAGGTTCTCGACGACGTCTGTAAACTCGCATCCGCCGTAATAGCGCTTGCCGGGATAACCTTCCGCATATTTGTTAGTGAAGACGGAGCCGGCAGCCTCCAGCACCGCTTCGCTTACAAAATTCTCCGAGGCGATGAGCTCCAGCCCTTCATGCTGGCGCCGCTCTTCGTTCTCGATCGCCTGGGCAACTTCGGGATCGGTTTCTGCCAGCGGTAATTCCATGCGATTGGTCTGCATTTTCTACGCCCCCAGGAGTTTCTGCTCGGTCTTTCTCTAAGCTCAAATCCCGCGTGGCCGGCGCCACACAAGATTTTCACCGGCGTTGTCATTGTAACGCCCGGGGGTGGCGCAGGCCCGACTCTCACTGCTCCAGCGTGCAGGTCACGTTCATGTCCTTGCAGACCTTCATGACCCCCTGCACGACGATGGACGTGCCGCTCTGGCCGGCCTCCGGAGCAGTGGACGCGACGACCAACTGCGTAACCGTTGGGCCGAGCGAAGTGGCCTGCAAGGCGGCGTTTTGCGAGCCGTTGGTGAACTTGATCAGCATCTTCCTGGCGTCGTTCTCGGTGATGGTCACCTCGGGAGAGTGCGCTTGCAGCGCGCTCAGCGCGGTTTGGTAGACCTTATCGGCCTTTGCGTCAAGGATGACCGTGGCCACGTCATAGCCGCCATTGTTGGCCGTCCGTTGCTGTTCCATGCGCTGGATTCTCCCGGAAGCCGCCCGGGCCACCATCACCCACTGCGCCTGGGCGGCAGGCACCGCAATACCGACCAACAAAGCGAGAATTGTCCAACGTCGCATGTTTATATTTGCTCCTGAGGGTGAGATCTATCCAGAATGTACCGGACGCGGGCGGCCCGGCGGAAGGGCAAAGTGACCGGGCGGGCTGGAGCTGAGCCTCAGTCGGAGTAACCCTGTGCATGGCCTGAACCTACGTCCAAAGTGCCAGTTTCGGCTGTTTCGCTTCTGCACCATTGGTGGTACTCTGAACACACGAGGTGCGAGCCTGTCGCAGCCGAATGTTCGTCCGGTTTCAACCGGCGGACGAGTGGCCAATAAACACGCACGAATGTCGAACTCCGTGATGATGTAACGATCCGCAGCCCTGCGGCTTACCCGTACGAAGAAGATCACACATCAAAACGTTCCGGGGGATCAAGGCATTCGGTTGAGTGTGCGCGCCCACTCCACATATGCGATAAGAGCCACACCTTTTCATAACCGGAAAGAAGCAGTCTTACATGTCATCGAACGGCTTTCACAGCAGCGGTAACCACAGTTTTGGAAACATGCGGTCGTTATTCAGCATGTTCTCCAGCGATCTGGCCATCGACCTGGGCACCGCCAACACGCTGGTGTACGCGCGCGGCAAGGGAATTGTCGTCAACGAGCCTTCCATCGTCGCCATCAACAAGAACACGGGCGAAGTCGAAGCCGTCGGCAAAGAAGCCAAAGAGATGCTGGGCCGCACCCCCGGCAACATAGTCGCCATCAAGCCGATGAAGGACGGCGTCATCGCGGACTTCAAAGTCACCGAGAAGATGCTGAACTACTTCATCCAGAAGGCGCACAACCGCAAGATGCTGGTGCACCCGCGTATCGTCATCGGCGTCCCTTCCGAAATCACGCAGGTGGAAAAGCGCGCCGTCATGGATTCGGCATACCGCGCCAAGGCCAGCGAAGTGCATCTGGTAGAGCAGGCGATGGTGGCGGCCATCGGCGCGGGCCTGCCCATCACCGAACCCAGCGGCAACATGGTGGTCGACATCGGGGGCGGCACTACGGACATCGCCGTCATTTCGCTTAGCGGCATCGTATATTCGCGCTCCGTGCGTATGGCCGGCAATCAGATGGACGAGTCGGTCATGAATTACATGAAACGCAAATACAACCTGCTGATCGGCGAGCGCACCGCCGAGCAGATCAAGGTTGAAATCGGCTCGGCTTATCCGTTGGAGAAGCCGCTGACCATGGAGATCAAAGGCCGCAACCTGATCGAAGGCGTGCCCAAGACGATCACCATTGACGATAGCGAAATTCGCGAGGCGGTGAGCGAATGCGTTTCGACCATCATGAACGCGATTCGCGTGGCGCTGGAGCGCACGCCCCCTGAGCTGTCGGCCGATATCAGCGACCGTGGCATCGTACTCACCGGTGGCGGCGCTCTGCTGAAGAACCTGGACAAGCGTATCCGCGAGGAAACCGGCCTGCCGGTGGCCATCGCCGACGACCCGTTGTGCAGCGTGGTGCTGGGCACAGGAAAGATGTTGAGCGACTTCAAGCTTCTGCGGAAGATATCAATTGACTAAGCCGTACCCCCTCAAACGATTTGGGCGCACCGTGCAGTTGATGTTATGGACACCATTCTTGGCCGCTTCCGCAATCTGATCGTGCTGGCGGCCATTCTGTTTGCCCAGATCGTCGGGCTGGCCGTGCAGATCAAAAGCCCGGCGGGACAGGGCGACACCCGCCTGATCCGCGTCTGGGCGGTCATGGCCATCACCCCGCTGGAAAAAGCCGTCATCAACACCCAGGAATTTGTGTACCACCTCTGGACGAACTACGTTTATCTGCGTGGCGTGCGCCGCGAAAATCGTGAGCTTCGCGCAGAGCTCGATCGCATGAAGCTGGAGCAGGTGCGCCTCCAGGACGACGCTGACATGGCGCGCCGCATCCAGAGCCTGCTTGCCTTCAAAGAACAGTACATTGATTCGACCGTGGCGGCGCAGGTCATCGGCACCAGCGGCACCGATCAATCGCGCGCGCTTTATATCGACAAGGGCTCCAACGACGGCTTGCGTCCCGACATGGCCGTCATCACACCGAACGGTATTGTCGGCAAGGTCGAGCAGGTCTTCCCCGACTCGGCGCAAGTGCTGCCCATCAACGATCAACTGAGCGGCGTCGGCGTTTCGCTCAAGAGCACCCGCCTGCAGGGGATTCTGCGGGGCGCTGCCAACGGAACCACCACGGTGCAATACATCATGGCCGACGAGCGCGTGGCGCCGGGGGAAGAGGTCGTGACCAGCGGTGGCGATCGTATCTTTCCCAAGGGATTGCCCGTAGGCAAGGTAGTCAGTGTCTCGCCGGGCAAGGACCTGTTCCTGAACATCCGCGTGCAACCGGCAGCGCAGCTCAACCGCCTGGAGGACGTGCTGGTGGTGACCAAGGTCACCGAGAAGCCGCCCGACGTCCAGGACCTCGGGCCGATTCGCGCCTCTGACATCCTGGCGCAAAGGCTTCCGACAGTGCCGAATCAGCCGCCGAAGGTTGACGCCAATGGAAAGCCCGTGACTTCGGCAGCTTCCGGCTCAGCTCCGGCGGCCAAGCCGAACGCCCCCTCGACAGCCGCCGGGGACGGACAACCGCCAACCACCGGCGCCAAGCCGCCGGCTCGTGTTCCGGCAGGCGCAGCAGCCGCGCCAGGCTCAACGGCAGCCGGCAATGCCGCGGTCGTGAAGAAGCCTTCCACAACCCCGGCAGTCCGCACAACCCAACCGGGAACTGCGAGTGAGGCTTCGCCGAGCACAACCACCACAGCGCCGGGCGTGGCCGGGGATCCTGCCAACGTCGTTCCCAAGCCTGCGCGTAAACCGCCGGCCGAGTCTGCGCCCGCTGCCACTCCAGCACCCCCAACCCCGCAGCCGGAAGCGGACAACCCGCATCCATGACGGCCAACCCCATGCCATTTCGCGGCAGCCTTACCTCGCGCGATCAGGTAGCTGTCTACGAGTTCTCCTGGCTGGCGGTGATCTTCATTCCGCTGGCTGCCATTGGCATCCAGGCTTTCCTGCCGGTCCGGATCCGCTTCTTTCCCATCCTCGATCTGCCGATGATGGTGGTGATTTTCTTTGCTGTGGCCCGGCGGAACCCGATTTCCGGATGTCTCACCGGAGCGGTTATTGGCCTGCTTCAGGACACCCTTGCCGGCGTTGGCCATCCCATCGGCATGTTCGGCATTGCCGACACGGTCATCGGCTTTGCCGCATCGTCACTGGGTGTCAAGATCGATGTCGAGAACCATGGAACCCGTTTTCTTATTACCTACATCTTTTTCGTCGTCCATCAGGGGATCTTTTTCGGAATCGCGCGCGGACTATTGCGGCAATCGCTGCAATGGAGCTGGAGCCAGGTGGCGATATCGGCCCTGATCAATGCGGGCGTGGGCGTTTTTGTCTACGCTTTTCTCGACCGCTTCAAGAAACGGTAACAATACCCGGCCCCGGGATTTTCCCTGATCGCATCGCATTCGAACAACGTGAGTTACGCATGTTTTTTCATCGCTGCGAAAGCTGCTCGACTACAATACCAGCAGGGTTTTCATGAGTTCCGTTCCAGCCGTAAGCCCCAACAGCAGGATGCAACCTGTCGCCGCCGCCCTGCGGGTGGCCCGGAGCGGTCCTGCAACGGTTGCATTGTATTGAAACTAAGAATCTGTAAGAACAGGTTGTAATCCCGGATGTTAGGCCGCAAGGACAAAGTCTCGGAAGGTCGCCTCACGGCTGTGCAATATGTGCTGCTGGGGGTTTTCCTTGTCCTCGCCTTTGGGCTGTGGCGTTTGCAGATCGCGCACAGCGACTACTATGCATCGCTGGCCGAGCAAAACCGCATCAAGCAGGTCCCCATTCTCGCGCCGCGGGGCAAAATTGTCGACCGCGAAGGGCGCATCATCGTCGACAATTATCCTTCGTTCTCCGTGCTGCTGTTACGCGACCAGAAGCGCGATCTCAATGCAGATGCCGACCTGATCGCCTCCGGCCTGCACATGTCGCCGGATGACCTGCGGGTCCGGCTGAAGCGCATGGCGGCCGCGCCCGGCTATCAGCCGCTCTTCCTCAAAGACGACATCACTCCCGACGAGCTGGCCTTCATCGAAGCGCATCGCGCCGAGCTGCCCGAGCTGGACATCATCAATGTGCATCGCCGCCTCTATCCGCGTAATGGGTTCATGGCGAATGTCATCGGCTATGTGGGCCAGGTCAGCGAAGAGATGCTGCAGCAGCCGCAGTGGGAACTCTACAACCCGGGCGACATCGTCGGCATGTCGGGGCTGGAGGCCTATTACAACGACATCCTGATGGGCAAGAACGGCTCCCGCCAGGTGCTGGTCAACAGCCGGGGCAAGGAAGTTGGCACGCTGAGCGACGTGCCTGCAGTCCCCGGACAAGCGCTACGCACCACCATCGATCTCGATCTGCAGATTGCGGCGGAGGAGGCGTTGGGCGATCGCGAGGGCGCCATCGTGGCCATGGACCCGCGCAATGGTGAAGTGCTGGCCATGGTCAGCCGCCCTACCTTCGATCCCAACGAATTCGCCGTCCACATTTCGCGCGACGAATGGAGCCACCTGGTTAATGACCCCGGCAAGCCGCTGCTCAACAAGGCCATTCAGGCGCAGCTTGCGCCCGGCTCGGTTTTCAAGATCATTATGGCGACGGCCGGTCTGCAGGAAGGCATCGCGCAGAACCTGATCGTCAATTGCGGCGGCGGCAAGACCTTCTACGGGCGCTTCTTCAAGTGCTGGATCAACGGACATGGTTCGCACGGGACCGTGAACATCAGCAAGGCCATCTACCAGTCCTGCGACTCGTACTTCTACACCCTGGCGGAGAAGCTGGGCATCAGCCGCATTGCCAGGTACGCCACCATGCTGGGACTGGGGCAGAAAACTGGAATCGACCTGCCGAATGAAGTTTCCGGCGTAATGCCCTCGGAAGAGTGGAAGATCAGGAACTTCAAACAAAAATGGTACGCGGGCGAAACCATCTCGGTCGGCATCGGACAGGGCGCGGTGGCGACCACGCCGATTCAACTTGCCCGCGCCATCGGTGCGATCACTTCCGACGGGCTGCTGGTCCGGCCGCATCTTGCCTTTCCCGATCAGTTCCCGCCGGGATTCAAGCAGGTTGCCGAGTACAGCGACCAGACCCACGTTCCGCTTGACGAGAAGAACTGGGACACCATAACCGACGCGATGGCGCTGGTAGTGTCTCCCGGAGGAACGGCGGCGAGCGCGCATCTGCCGGGGATTGATTTCGCCGGCAAGACCGGCAGTGCGCAGACGGTTTCCAACGAGTTGAAGAAGAAGATGTCGGCCAGCGAAAAGGCCCAGTTCAAAGACAACGGCTGGTTTGTCGGAGTCACGCCACGCCGCAATCCGGAGCTGGTTGTGGCCGTGCTGCTGCAAGAAGGCGAGCACGGATTCTTCGCAGCGCGCGCGGCGTCGCAGGTGATCAAGGCATACGTCGAGAAGCAACGCACGCGCGAGACGCTGGTCGCCAAGGCGAATGACGGAACAGCGCCGTCCGGCAAGGCGGAAGTCGCGGCGGTATGGCATCAGGCGGACAGCAATGGGGCAGCAGCGCCGGAAAACAAGATGCAGGCCGGACACTTCAACATCGATGCCAGCGGGAAAACAAAGCCGGTCTCGGCTGCTCCGGGCGTAGTGGAAGAGAAATCTACTGCCAGCAGCCGCGATCTGCAGGGAACTGAGTCGCACCCTGAGATGGCCGAACCCGAAGCCGCCCCAGCTGCCGAGCCTGCCCAGCCCTCGCTACAAGGTGACAGCGACGCCCCTGTGACTGCGCCGGTTCCGGCGGCCATCCAGAAAAAGCCTTCATCCAAGCCGCTGAAGCCGGCCCAACCTCCCGGCCAGCCGGCAACGGAGCCGGCAGCCGCACCCGCAGCGGCGATCGTTCCGGAGAGGCAGCCGTGAGCCGATACGTTTCCTTTCGCGATTTCGACTGGGTGTTGCTGGTCCTGGTGCTGCTGATCTGCGCCCTCGGCGTGCTGGAGATCTACAGCGCCACTCTCGGCACCAAGTTCGTCGGCGTGCACATCAAGCAGGTGTACTGGATCATCGGCGGAGTAGCGCTGATGTTCATGATCAGCCTCTTCAACTATCAGGCATTGCTGGCACGCGTGCCGCTGCTCTACATCATCTCGATTGCCTCGCTGGTCGCGGTCAAACTGTTTGGCCAGAAGTACCTGGGTGCGCGCCGCTGGATACAAATCGGTGGCTTTCACTTCCAGCCCTCGGAGTGGGTCAAGCTGGTGCTCATCCTGGCCATGGCTAAATACTTCGCCGACACTGTGAAAGCTGAGCCCGACGGTCAGGACATGGTGAAGGCCGGCGCGCTCGTGGGCGTGCCGATGCTCATGGTGCTGGCGCAGCCTGACCTGGGTACGGCGCTTACCTACCTCCCTATTGCGATCATGGGGCTGTTCCTGGGAGGCATGAAGTTCCGTCATGCGTTGGTCGTTCTGGCCATCGCAGGCCTGTTGGCGCCGGTCGGCTGGCATTTTATGAAACCCTACCAGCGCGATCGCCTGACCAGCTTTATCGAGCCAGAAGCCGACTCACAGGGCAAGGGATATCAGGTGATCCAGTCGCTGGTGGCGGTGGGCTCGGGAGGAATCTTCGGCAAGGGAACGGCGCAGGGCAGCCAGACGCAGGGACAGTTCCTGCCCGTGCCGCACACCGACTTTATCTTCGCGGCTTTTGCGGAAGAGCACGGCTTCATAGGCGCGATGGCCGTTTTGCTGCTATACTTTATCGTGCTGATGCGTCTGATTCAGAACGCTCAGACGGCTCCTGACCGGGCTGGTGCCTTCATTGTCATGGGCGTGGTCGCGGTTCTCGCGTTCCATATCCTGGTCAACGTAGGAATGGTGGTTGGCTTCATGCCGGTCACGGGTATCCCTCTGCCGCTCATGAGTTATGGGGGATCGTCGGTACTGTTCATGTTCCTGGCGCTGGGTATTGTGATGAACGTTCGCATGCGCCGGTTCGTGAACTGAGGTTGGTCCGGCATCGAACGCACAGATGCCGACCGGGTTTGAGCAGGTTCGTATCAGGGCACGAACTTCAGTCGTGCCGAGCAGGCAGTCATGGACACGGGCTTTAGCCCCTGCGGGATTGCGTAGCGAACTGGATGGTTGAAGCAAAACGGTTTCACTCGCCGGGAGAGTTCCAACGCACGGGACTTTCGAAAGAGTGACAACAAGATTACGAACGCCCTCGCGATAAGAGGGTAATTCACCGGTCGCTTTGTTAAGCGACGGGGCAGGGATTGCAAGGTTCATTGCCGCAGGCGGGAAACGGCCCCACCAGAAGTTTCTGGGAGTGAGGCCACAGACCTTCGGCAACGGGCCCGATTAATTCGGTGCACAAGATTCCACAAAAAGCAATTGCACGAATCAGGTCTGGGTATCACTCCGGCGTCAGCCAGGGTGTGCTTCCAGCCTAGTCACACCGACCTATCCTTACCTGTCCGATTCGCGGCGGAACGTGCCGGTGAACCGGAGTATCCATGAATAAAGAATTGTATGTGTCTTCCACGCCGCACGAGACTCGTGTAGCGCTGGTGGAAGACGATCAGCTCGCCGAAGTGTTCTTCGAGCGGGAAAACGAATACACCCTCGCCGGTTCCATTTACAAGGGCCGGGTGACGCGCGTGCTTCCCGGCATGCAGTCGGCCTTTGTCGACATCGGACTCGAGCGCGACGCGTTCCTTTATGTTTCCGACTTTCTGGAGGTAGGCGGTGAAGAAGACGACGAGGAGTTCGGACAGATTCCGACCCCCCGCGTCATGGTAGACCTTCGCCAGCAGTCGGCGCCTCCAGCGCCGGAAGCCCGGGCGGCGACGACCGAAGCTGAAGAAGAGTACGAAGCCGAAAGCGGCGCCGAAGACTATCCCGCGCCCGACTCCGACAACGGCCAGGCTGAAGCAGCAGCCGAAGACGAAGCTGGAGCAGCCGCGGGCGAAGACGATGAATCGGGTGAAGGCGCGCGTCGTTGGCGCGGACGCCGCCGTCGGGGCGGACGCCGCGGACGTGGCGAGGAGCGCCCGGAACGCTCTCCTCGTTCTGAGAATACGAGCCAAGCGCCCAACGAGACTTCCTCCGAAACGCCTTCGGGCCCGCCGTCGGGATACACGCCGATGGTGCTTCCTGGCGAATCGATTTCCAAGTATCGCGATCGCGCGCAGCACTCTGCGGACGAAACCGCAAGCGCGCACGCTAAGTCCGCGCCCCGGCGCGAGGATGCAGAGCCTCACGCTGAAGCCTCATTCGTTCTTGCGCAGGAAGAAGCTGAAGAAGCCGTCGAGAGTTCGACCGCGACCACTGTTGAGGCCAGCGATCTCGGTCAGGGCCGCATTGCTACCGAGCCTGAGCAGTTGGAGTGGGCAGCCGCCGGCGCGCATCGTTCTGGCGAAGAGCACGCGCCGCACACGTCAGCCCATGACGCTGAAACGGACGCTGTGTCCGATGCCGCCACCGAGCACGGCAGCGATTACGACTACGATACCGAGACCGTCTTCGAGGCAGCCGAGAGGCAGGACCTCGAGGATCAAGCAGACGCGCCGGCGTCTTCCGCGGAGCCGTCGGCTACCCTTTCGCATCGCCGCTTCGACTTCGAGCCTCCCGCAAAGCCCGAGTCATCGGGCGAAGACGAGTGGGAATCGGTGGATTTCGCCGCCGAGCAGACCGTCGCTCATACCCAGCCGGAAGGGCCGCTCAGCCGCGAGTATGAAGAACTCCTCCACAGCCACCCTGCCCCGTCGACTGCTCCTGAAGGCCGCACTCTCGAGCACGAAACGCTGGACGAGGAAGAAACGGAATTCCAGCCCGTGCCTGAGGATCTTGGGGCACTGAGCGAGGCGGCAGCGGATTCCGACCTCGACCTGATCGAGGAGACGCTCGATGCCGGCAACGGCCATGGCGAGCGCTGGCTTCCCAAGATCGCCGACGTCGATGAAGACGAAGTCCTGGCTGCTGAAATGCGCGGCGAGACCTATCAGATCACCTCGGATGACGAAGAGGGCGACGACGAGGGGGAAGAGACCAACGGCCGCGCCGAGTTGCGTGCTGCCTCGCCAACCATGGGATATCAGCAGCGCCAGAACGAACGCCCGGGCTATGAGCGTCGCGGACAGCGTGGCCGCCGCGGCAGCCGCCGCAACAATGTGCGCACCCGTCCGCATACCCACCGGCAGCAGCCGCTGATCACCGACCTGCTGAAAGAGGGACAGGAAATCCTCGTCCAGATTGCCAAGGAGCCGATCAACAAGAAGGGCGCGCGCATCACCAGCCACATCGCTCTTCCGGGACGCTTCCTGGTGTACATGCCGACCGTCAACCACGTCGGCGTTTCGCGCAAGATCAACTCCGAGGAAGAGCGCCAGCGGCTGAAGCGCATCGTGACCAGCGAGCGCGAAAACGGCCTGGGCGGCTTCATCGTCCGCACTGCCGCCGCCAACATCAAGGAAGAGGAGCTGCGCGCCGACATTCGCTTCCTCAAACACCTGTGGGCCGAGATCAAGAGCCGCACAGAAAACAGCAAGGCCCCGGCGCTGATCTATCACGACCTCAACCTCGTGGAGCGCGTGCTCCGCGACCAGGTGAACGCCGAGTTCTCGCAAATCTGGGTCGACACCGAGGACGAGTACGAGCGCGTCATTCGCTTCGCCAACCGCTTCCAGCCCTCGCTGGTGCGGCGCATCAAGCTCTACACCAAAGAGACGCCACTGTTCGAGCAGTTCGGCATCCAGGACGAAATCGACAAGTCGCTGAAGTCGAAGGTATGGCTGAAGAGCGGCGGCTACCTCGTCATCAACCAGACCGAAGCGCTGGTAGCAATCGACATTAATACCGGCAAGTATGTCGGTAAAACCCAGCGCCTCGAAGACACCATCGTCAAGACGAACGTCGATGCCGTCAAGGAAATCGTTCGCCAGGTCCGCCTGCGCGATTTGGGCGGCATCATCGTGATCGACTTCATCGACATGGATGAGCGAAAGAACCGCCAGAAGGTGATGGCGGCGCTGGAAGATGCCCTGCGCGCCGACCGCGCGCCGTCGAAGGTTCTCCAGTTCAACGACTTTGGACTGGTGGCCATCACCCGCAAGCGGGTGAAGCAGTCGCTGGAACGCACACTGGGTGAGCCTTGCCCGTACTGCACCGGCGCCGGCTTCGTGAAGTCGGTGGCCACAGTCTGTAACGAAATCTACGTCGAGATGCGCAAAATGATCAAGGAGCACGACCGCAAGGACGTGACCCTGCGCGTCAACCCCGAAGTCGCCAAGGCGCTGAAGGCGGACAACGGCAAGCTGATCGCCGAGATGGAAGAGCTGATCGGCAAGACCGTAATCGTCAAAGGCGATCCGCTGCTGCACCAGGAGAACTTCGACATTCACTAGGGTAGTCGATGGCGGGTAGTGCTGGCCTTTAGGCCAGCTTCAAGCGATGAGAAACGAAACCGGGGCTTCAGCCCCGGTTTTCTTGTTTGCAGTCATTACGGGTGCCCCATCCCGCCATCGTTTGGTGGGATGGGGTTTTTGTCTAGCGCCTTCCTGGTCCCGACCTTCGTACGAGATCGTCAGGGCCAGGTAATCCAAGTCCGAAGGACGAAACAATCGTAGCCCAGGACGTGAGTCCTGGGTATGCAATCCCATTGGATTCCAGTCCCGTAGGACGGCACAAACTATTACCTGACAAGGACGGGTGACTCATTGTTTCAACTGCAATGCGAGTCGCAGCCGGAGACTCGAGAAGGAGAAGCCTACAGCCTTTGCAATTGTAGAAATGTCATCGGCAACAATCACGTTATGACTAATGAATATGTCGATGTCCGGTCGTGCTAATCCGATGACTGAACTGACAGCGTAGTACCAATTCCCCTGTCCGCGGGGAACCTTCGTTGCGGAAACGACAATTTCCACGTGGTCGCGCTTATCCTCTCCTTGAACCAATTGAACATCCTTGCTGCCTGCGAAGTTGGCATCCAACAATTCTTGAAACTTGGCGAGTTCGGGTGAGGCTAGGTCTTTACCGGATTGCACCCAAAGGCCCGCCGGCCCTTCATTCTCTACATGGACGCTGACCAAGATGGACTTCGTGGGTTGCTGAGCCGCTGAACAAGCGCATAAGAGGAGTACTAATATGATCTGCTTCATGGTTGGTCTTCTCTCGCGAGACTTTGGTTTCAGAAACCGCAGTACAACTTTCTTAGTTCTTCGTTAGGCGGGCTACTCTGATCGGCGAGGTAGTCCCTGCAGTCGCAACTCTGGCCCTGCGTGTCTTTCTTTTTCCAGTCGGCGTTGTTGGTCAACTTGATACAAGTGTCGCCGGTAATGCTATCCATTCGGAATGTGCGAAAACCAGCATTAAAGAGTGAATATCGGTGGCTCTCGTATTCGGTCAGTTTCTTCTGAGCCTGATCGAGCTTCAGTTCTGTCTCCTTGAGTTGTGTCTGTAAGGCTTCGTACTTCTTTTTCTCGACGTAGTTGTCACAAGCCGGTAGGAGCATCAGAGCGGCTATCAGGGAAGCCAAGATGTAGCGCATAGCTATAGTTTAGGCTGAGATGTCAACCCTGCCCACGTGAAGCGCCCAAATGAGGGACATGAACGCGGCATACTAGGCACCCGGCATGGAAACCGGATATATTGAGGAGGCGAGGGAAGCGCGCGCTCGCTAACCATATGCCGTACATACCGACAGGTGAACAGCAGGCAATTCTAGGCCACGATCCTCAACGACACGCGCGGGTGCTGGCTGGTCCCGGCACTGGCAAGAGCGCCACTCTTGTCGCACTCGTCGATCACCTGCTTGAAGGGAATCCGGCTCCGCGAATCAAGCTACTAACGTTCACTCGGGCTGCGACCGCCGAACTGGCGAAGAAAGTCTCCGACCATCCCGCTGCGGCAACAGAACGACCTAGCACTATTCACTCGTTCTCTATTTCGGTTCTACTCCGTAACCCGGGTGCTGGAGACTTCCCTAAGCCTCTCCGTATTGCCGATAAGTGGGAGGAAAAAAATATTCTCAATCCGACGCTGGCCCACAGAATTACCATTGATGTGAGAAGACTAGATGACCTCATCCGCGAGATGGCTGCGAACTGGGAGTTTTTGCGCCCGAAGGAAGATCACCGCGTTGACCCCGCCGAGCGAGCAAGATTCGTCGGTGCCTGGCACGAACATCGGGAGGTTTACGGCTACACGCTATTGGCCGAGCTCCCGTACGCGCTTCGCCAGGCGCTGCACGACCATCCAGACCTGATTGGTGTCGATTACGATTTGCTGGTAGTGGACGAATACCAAGACCTAAATGCTTGCGATCTGGAAGTCTTGCACCTGATTGCTGATCGTGGCTGTTCGATCATTGCGGCTGGTGATGACGACCAGTCTATCTATGCTTTCCGCTATGCGGCTCCGGAAGGGATTCGACGATTTCCAGACGATTACCCGAATTGTGATAGATATCCGTTATCGATCACTCAGCGATGCGGCCGACGCATTATAGAGTGGGCATCATACGTGATCGCTGGCGATCCTGATCGTCCAAGGGACAGGCCGGTGCTCGCGCCGGCGGAGGGCTCTCCGGACGGCGAGGTCGCGTTACTGTCCTTTTCCGGAGAGATTGCCGAGGCGCAGGGTATCGCAACTCTGGTTCAACAGTTGATCGATCTGAACCACGTTTCAGCAGAAGAAATTCTGGTATTGCTCCGCGGGGATCATAACGGGGCATTTAGTGGGCCTATTAAGAATGCGCTCGGTGAGCTCGGAATCGGATATTCCGATCCTGAAGCGGCTGAACGCACGCTAACTGAGCCAGCAAATCGGCGTCTGATGGCAAGCTTTCGGTTGCTGGCGAATCCGCGTGACTCGCTAGCTTGGGCAAGCCTAATACTCTTAGCTCCCGGCGTTGGGCAAGCTTTCTCAAATTACATCTATGAACGCGCTCGCGTGGCACGCGTCCAGTTTGGGGAGGCGCTCTTTGAGGCATACGAGAGGAATTTCCCCGACGGGCCGCGTAGTGCTTCGAGGGCACGGACATTGATTCAGTCCGTGACAGGTTGGCTTAACCAGCATGCCCTGCCGCCAGTCCACCCAGAAAACGGATGGGGCCATTGGATAGTGGAGCAGGCTGGCGGCGATGTTGTGTCCGCACCGACAGCGAGCTGCGTAGCGCTACTTCACTCGCTAGACGGTCTAGCCGAGGCAGGTGAGGACTTCGGACGCTTCTTGTCTCAAATAACCCCTCTTGCAAAAGATCATGCACTGGCCGAACGCCGCGGTGTCCGCATTATGACGATGAGCGGTTCTAAGGGGCTGACCGTTCGCGCCACCATCATCGCCGCCGTTGAGGATGGGGTCATGCCACGCCCGGATGGAGACCTGGCGGAGGAACGACGGCTCCTTTACGTGGCCATGACACGCGCTAAGGAATTCCTGTTTGCAACTTGGGCAGGGCAGCGTCGGGGTCCAACCGCACGCGCCGGCAGAGCACGAGTAGGCCAATTGCGACGGCATACGCACTTTCTTGACGGAGGGCCCGAGGCATCACAAGAAGGCTTAAGGTACCTGCGCCAACGCGGTGCCGGGCGGCCCGTCTAAAGTTGGTCTAGGGGCTGCTCCACTCATTGCTCCCTTTGGACCGCCCGATTACCTTCGTAACTTGCAGTGCAATTGGTGCTCTGCTACGGTGCGCTTGGTGGGCAAGGGATTTGTGTCTCCAGTCCACCCTGGCGTTGAGAACGCCTGAAAGCAGCTCTTTGACAAGTCGGGCAGGGTCGTTGGCCAAGGTTACTCTGTTGTTAATATGCCACGGCTATTTGCACAATAATATGTGCAATTTAACGGTATAAACGCAATGTTTGGAAGATTTTGCCTGCAACTCTCACGCGCTCAAGATTTTGCGGAGCAATCTTAAGAATTGCCGATTGTTTCCAAGATTTTAGAAGTGTATAGGGGGAGGGGGGTACCACCAGCGTCCGATAATGTTGCTGTATGCAAAAGTTTACCGATGGTGTAACAATGGCGGATCCCCACAGGGGTTGAGCCGGGACCAAGGCGGGAGTGAACGGAGCCACTGCCGAGGCTCCGATTTCATTACGGTGAGAAGCCTACAGCGCTCAGCGAAGCCTTCTCCTGCTGGCGATGGCTGACCAGGTAATCCGACTCCAAAGAATGCCGCACTGAAGAGCAGGTCGGAACCAGCGTGTTGCGGAAGAACGGCACAGCCGCGACGTAGCAGCTCGCTAGGCCATTCCAGGTCGCCGGGATACATCTCGCGCCAAGCTGCCCACACCGCGAAGTTGCTGATCAGGAAGAACGACACCGAAGCCACCAGCGACGCGCCCACCACCCGCAGCGCCGAGGTGTTGCGCGCCAGCAGCCCGCCAAACAGGATGATCGCGGCATACCACACCCACGTCACCGCCTGGTCCCAGCCCAGCGGATATCCGTACACGAACTTGTTGAGGTAGAGGTCACACAGGATCAGCAGCGCCAGGGGCGTGATCATCCGCCGCCGTGGCACGCGCGCGCCAAAGAACAGCAGCGCGGCCGCAACCGGCGTGAAGTGAAATGGCATGGGCACGGCCCGGGCATGCACCAGCACGGCAAAGACGACGAAAAGATAAGCCAGAATAGTCATTGCAAGTCCCTGATGAGCAATCTTACCACCGAGACACTACGAACACCGAGGAACTGTCAGCCCTTATTTCCTCCGTGTCCTCCCGTCCGCTGTGGTGATAGCCTTTCGCCCCAATCCGCGACGAGCTGAACTCACTGCGCACCCGGCGCTTCAAATTTCTCAAGCGCTTTCGGCCGATCGGAGTTCATCCCTTGCGCCTCGATCTGCAAGTTCGGGCTGAGCAGAACGAAGCCACCAAGCGCTACGCGCCCCGGATAGGCATAACGCAAATCCTGAAACTCCACCAGGTAGCCTGTGGGATCGCCCTCCAGCTTCTGCGTCTCGACCACGGGGAACACGGCCCAATCGAGATACACGCGCCCGAAGTACGAAGCCTTGGCTGCCTGCGAAGGCGGCGTCTCTTCCGGCTTGTAATAGGTGCGTGCCTCGCCGCGCGGATCGACCTCGGGCCGGCGCGAATTCACGGGAAACGTCTGATAGAAGTCTGGCGTCTCAACTACACCCAGCCAGCGATAGGGATTCACCGGGTAGGGATAGGCCGCCATCCTGGTCGCGGTTGCGCCGTTGTAGGTGATGGAGTTCATCGCGTCGAGCGCGCGGCGATGCTGGAAGTCGCGGTATCCCCAGAGGACAACGACGCAGATCAGCGCGAAGATAGCGCCGCCGCGCCCGGCCGGACCTTTGCTGCGCGCGCCGATCTCCTGATTAACCAGCCCGAAGAGCCCCGGCATGGCTAAGCCGAGAAACAGCACCGCCAGCATGATCGGCTCGATGATGAACATGATGTCCCACGAGTACCAGCGGTAGTTGAAAGGCTCAAACAGCCGGATGCCGTACGCCGTGGTGTAGTCGAGCAGCAGATGGCTGAGTGCGGCAAGCACCGCTAGCCAATACAGCAATCCCCAGCGCACGGGCGGATATCCCGGCCGTGGCTCGCGGCGACCCAGCCACCAACGATGCAACACGTACACGCCGGCCAGCGTTACAGCCGCCATGAACGGCACTCCGGCAAAGGAATGCGTGATGCCCCGGTGGTGCTGAAGCGCCGCGATCGGGCTCTTGATCTCCCAGAGTATGTCGCAGTCGGCAGCTTCGGCTGCCAGCACCATGGTCAGCGTGGCGTAGGCTGTCTTGCGATTGAATCCGGCACGGGACATACAAGCGCCGGTGAGCATGTGAGTAAGTGGGTCCAAGAGACTAATTATGCTCTGGCATGGGCCATTGGAAGGGGCGCGGCTTCAGCCGCGCCGAACGCAGCAATTTTATATTTATACAAAGGGCTTTAGCCCGGCCGAAAAGGTCCTTATTTTTTGCGTGCCCCATCCTTTCCCTGCCTTTGGGAAAGGGTGGGAAGCAAAGCCGCCTCATTGAATATGCTCTGTCTTGCCTTGTAACAGATCGATGGCATGTGGCAAAACATCGGCCACCGCCGCAAGCGACTCCACCGCGCCGCTCGGGCTACCGGGCAGATTGAGAATGATGGACCGTCCGTACACGCCGCACACGCCGCGGCCCAATATGGCGGTCGGAGTCGCCGCCAATCCGTCAGCGCGCATCTTCTCCGCGATGCCGTCAATCAGTTTTGAGCACACGGCGCGCGTCGCCTCCGGCGTGACGTCGCGTTCGGAAATCCCCGTCCCGCCCGTGGTCACGACCAATTGCGCCATGAAACACAAGGCCTTCAACGACTCCTCGATCAAGTCCTGCACGTCGGAGACAATGCCGGTCGAAACTACCTCGAATCCGCGTACCCGCAATTCCTCGGCGACAGCCGGCCCCGAACGGTCTTCCCGCACGCCTTCGGTCACGGAATCGCTAACCGTCAATACCGCAGCGGTGATCATCGTGTTCCTCCTGACTTCGACTTGCTGCGCCTGTAATCTCCGCTCTTGCCGCCCGACTTGCGTTCCAGCACGACTTCGCGAATCTCCATGCCTTTATCCAGCGCTTTGCACATGTCATACACTGTCAGAGCTGCGACAGTAGCCGCTACCAGCGCCTCCATTTCCACTCCCGTGACTGCCGTCGTTCGGGCGACCGAGCGAATCTCAATCCCACGTTGTACGATCTCGCATGACACATCAATCTTGCTCAGCGGAATCGGATGGCACATGGGAATCAGCTCGGAGGTGCGCTTGGCCGCCTGAATCCCCGCGATCCGCGCGACCTCCAGCGGATCGCCTTTAGGATTTTCTGGTAGCGCCCGCAATACTTTTTCGCTCATCGCGACCAAGGCCCGCGCCTCCGCTTCGCGCATTGTGGCCTGCTTGCCCGAGACGTCGACCATGGTTGCGCGTCCCACAGCGTCATAGTGTGACAGCTTTTTCGCAGTTTTGGCCATCGTCAGAATTGCAGGACCGTGACACTCTCCTGTGCTTTGAAGCTCTCCCGGTCAACGGGTACTACAATGTAGCAGTTCGCCCGCGCCATCGCCATCAGGTCGCCGGAACCCTGCCATTTCACCAACTCCACCTCCGGCTGCTCGCAGGTTCCGCCCAGACAAGCAGGCAGAAATCGTGTTAGACCAGTCTTGGTCTTGAAGCCCGCCTTCAAATTTGCGCGCGCAAACAGCGGCGCCTGCTGGCTCGCTCCCGCCAGCGCATCCAGCACCGGCTTGACGAAAAGCTGAAACGTCACCATGGTTGAAACTGGATTGCCCGGTAGTCCAAAGAACGGCGTGGTTTTGCCATCGCTGCGGAGCTCGCCAAAGACCACCGGCTTCCCCGGCTGGATCAGCACGCCGGTGAAGAGGAACCGCGCTCCCAGTTTTCCCAGTACTTGCTCAACGAGATCGTATTTGCCCATCGACACGCCCCCGGTCAGGAGCAACAGCTCGGACTGGATGCCCTTGCGGACGAAAACTTCTATGTCGTTCACATCGTCGTGCGCTACGGGCAGGATCAACGGCTCTCCCCCGTCCGCATTAACCTGCGCTGCCAGCGAGTAGCTGTTTGAGTTGCGAATCTCGTTTGGGCCGGGAGGAAGGTTGATGTCGACCACCTCGTCGCCGGTGGCCAGAATCGCAACCCGGGGCCTGCGATAGGCAGCCACGTCAGCTTTGCCGATGGCGGCGGCAATCGCGACCGTGACATGACTGAGCCGCGTGCCGCGCGGAACCATGACATCGCCTCTGTGCGCTTCCGATCCCGCGGCGACCACGTTCTCGCCCGCAGACACCGTCCGCTTTACGGCAATCTTCGTGCCCCTTCGTCCGGTGTATTCGACCATCGCAACGGCGTCGGCGCCGGCCGGAACCGGCGCTCCTGTCATGATCTCGACCGCTTCCCCCGGCTTAACCGCGATCGAGCTCTCATCGACACCCGCCCCCGCTTTCAGCTCGCCAATGCATCGCAAGCTCGCTGGCACTTTCGCCACATCCTTGGAGCGAACGGCGAAACCATCGCGCGTGGCCCGGGCAAACGGCGGGAAGTCGCGGTCGGCAACCAGGTCCTCGGCTAACGCAAGACCCGGCGCATCGAGCAGGGACACCAATTCCGGTTCGGTGGGAGAGAGGCGAGCCGCGTACTCATTGACGGCGGCAAGCGCCTCGCTGAAGCTGATGACTGCCATTAGTGGATTCGGTCCGACCGGGAACTATTTCCGGGATAGGTCACGATATCGGGATTCTATCAGCCGCACCCGCCTCCACCGGTCAGCAGGCTTCAACAGGCTGGCATTTCAGCCAAGGACTGGTATGCTGCTTTGAGGGCGAGGGTGCTGTTAATGAAGCAGTTCTACATCAAGGATTGCGGTCAACAGGAAAACCAGACGATTACGTCGTACTTCGTGGTGGCCTCCAAGCAGGTCAAGGCCAAGAAGAACGGTGAAGTCTACCTCTCGCTGGTGCTGGCGGACCGCAGCGGCCAACTGCAGGCCAACATGTGGGACAACGTCTCCGATGCGCTCGATGCCTTCGAGCAGGACGACTTCGTTAAAGCCAAGGGCGTCATCCACAAGTACAACGGCCGCTGGCAGATGACCGTCCACAAGCTGCGCAAGCTGGGCGAAGTGGAGATCGATTACTCGGATTACATTCCCAAGACCACCAAGGACATCGACGAGCTGTGGAGGAAGCTGGGCGAGTATGTCGAGAGCTTTGAGAATCCCTGGCTCAAGCAGTTGCTTCAGGACTTTATGAACGACGAGGCGCTGGCCACGGCCTACAAGTGCGCGCCCGCCGCCAAGACCCTGCATCATGCTTTCGTCGGAGGCCTGCTCGACCACGTGGTCTCGCTCTTCACCGTGTGCGATCTCGCCGTGCGCAATTATCCCGATGTGAATCGCGATCTGCTGCTGACGGGAGCGTTCCTGCACGACGTAGGCAAGGTGTACGAGCTGACCTATCAGCGCTCCATCGCCTACACCACCAAGGGACAATTGCTTGGCCACATGATCATTGAGCTGGAGATGCTGCACGACAAGCTGGCGCACATTCCCGGCTTTCCTGAGGAGCTGAAGATCCTGATCGAGCACATGATCATCAGCCATCATGGGCAGTACGAGTTTGGCTCGCCCAAGCTGCCGATGTTTCCGGAAGCGCTCATGCTGCACTATCTCGACGACCTCGACTCCAAAATGGAGGCTATGCGAGCGCAGTTCGCGCGCGAGTCGGAACTCACGGGAGGGTGGACCAGTTACAACCCATCGCTCGGCCGGCCGCTGCTGAATACCAAGAAATTCCTGGAGCCGAAGCCGCAACGGGAAAACGGACACGAGGCCCAGCCGCAGCCCGCCGCCGCTGCGCCTTTGCAGCCGGACGCGCAGCCGTCGGCCCCGGAGTTGGATAACTTCGACGGTTTCAACGGGAACGATTCGAAGAATGGCGCGGAGAGGCAAGTGGAGCTGTTAGCCGCCGAGGACACCGATCCCGATCCGGCGGCCTCACCATTGCAGGCTCTGCAGCAGAAGTTCGCCGCCCATAAAGTGACAGCGCTCGAACGCAAGGGAAGCTGAGTCTAGTGGGATCGAGCAGAGCGTCCCTCTGTGCAGCTTTGTATCAGGGCACGGCTTCTACAGGCCGCTAAAAACTCGCGTCGAGGGATGATTCGCGTCAGGGCACGACCGCGGTCGTGCCGATGAGTCCTTTATTCTCGAGCCCCAATGCACCCGTTCATCGTGGCAACAGCGGAGACAATTCCAGCCCAGCGCGGAAGCGCCGGGATAGCGGCACCTTTTCTGAACCGAGAGCCCCTCTGTCGACGATGAGCTTCGCGCGATGCTGAAGGCCGCAGGCATTGAACCTCAAACATGTGCCGCCCCTGAAGGGACTCGCCGATCCTAATAGGCATCGTGACCCAGCACTTCCGCGCTGGGCTGGAATTGTTCAGAAGTGGAGTCAGGAGTATCAACGCTGCTTACCGTGCACCCGGTAATCCCGGCCTTCGAGTTCCACCTTCTTGCACATCTCGTGCAGTCGCGACCACATGCGCAGGCCAATCCTGTCGCCTAGCGTCTCCGCCCGCGCCGCACGAACCGGGTCGTCGTCACCAAGCGTGGTTTGCTCCGGAGCGTCTGCGTAATTGGTAGTGATGATAGTGGTCTTGTTGTCGTTATAGCGGCTGTTCAGAATGTAGTTAACCGTGTCGAAGACCCACTCCGTGCTGCGCGCCGCTCCCAGCTCGTCGAGCACCAGAACTTCGGCATCGAAGATGGGCCGCAGGATTTCCATCTCTGTGGCCTGCACCGACGGATTGTAGGAGTTCTGAATGGACTTAAGAAGCTCACGATAATCGCAAAACCGGCAGGATATCCCTTTACTCGCGATGAGCTGCCTGATAATGCCGACGGCAAGGTGAGTCTTGCCCACGCCGACGGGGCCAACAAAAAGCATGCCTCGCGTCTCGATGGGATACTTTTCGACAAAGAGCAGGGCCCAGCTCAGCGCGTCGTTGAGACTGCCCTTATTAGGCACCTGGAAGTTGTCGAGCTCGCAATGCTGGTAGCGCGCCGGGATGTGTGCCGCCGCCAGCAGGCGTTCGCCGCGGTCGCGCACGCGGCACTGGCAGCGCACCACCTCGCGCTCATTCTCGTGCTGACGGACTTGCCATCCGGTGCCATTACATAGGGGACAGGTTTCCGTGTCGGTCGTCATCGCACAGCAGGCTCCAGCTGCGAAGAATGCTCGGCCAATTGTCTCATCAGCGCTTGCCGAGAATGACCAGCGTCACCCCCAGACAGACCAGCACGATACCGGCCCAGCGGGAGCGGTTCAACCGCTCGCCGAGGAAAATCATGCCGCCGACACCACCGGCAACGTAACTCAGGGCCGTAACCGGGACAACAAAGCTGACGTTGTCCACGGACAGGATGCCCAGCAGCGCGAAGAAGGCGAGCGTCATCAGGCTCAAGCCAATCCAGATCCATTTGATGCGCATGACGTGCCCGGCAACGCCCAGCAGCGCCCGAGGACGGAAATCGTGGACCTCGCCCACCTCTTTCATGGCGCGCGAGATGCAAAGCTCGCCCGCCGTGCCCGCCACCACAATCAGGAAGAAGCCGATGAAATGGAGCACCGTCAGCGACTCTCCGTGGTGTTGGGATGCGTGCGCCCGACGACGACTACGCCGAGGCAGATGACGGCTATCCCCAGCCAGCGTGTGGGCGAGACCGTTTCATGCAGCATGACCACTCCAAGGATGGCAACTACGGCGTATGCCATCGCGGAGGCCGGTTGCACATAGCTGTAATCCGCCCACGACAAAACCAGCGAGTAGGCTACAAAGAAGGTAATCAGCAGCACGATGCCCAGCCAGACGGTGCCGCAGGACAGGACCTGCGCCCCAAGGTGCAAAAGTTCCGGCAGCGAGGAGATCGAAATCGGTCCCAGGCTCTTCATGCCTTTGGCCAGCAGGGCATTGCCCAGCGGGCCGGCGAGGACCATGATCAGGATCATGAGCCGGGTTTTGAGCCGAAGTTGTCGTTCGCGGAGGTGCGCTTCCATAAATCGCTTTGTCTTTCATCGTAAATGAAAGCGCGGCACTTCATCGCCCCGGCACCCGGACGCGCGCCCGGTATTGCCGACTTGGGTTACTGGTGTGCTGAGGCCTACAATCGCGAATGGCAGACGATCTAAACTTCTAGTATCGGGAGGTATCCCGTGAATCTGTTCATCGTTGTACCGGTCGTCATTGTTGTTCTGTACCTGCTGAACTCAATTAAGATCCTGGCCGAATACGAGCGGGGAGTGATCTTTCGCCTGGGCCGGTTGCTGGGAGAGGCGAAGGGGCCGGGCATAATCCTGGTCTTCGCCCCGATTGACCGTATGGTGCGGGTTTCATTGCGGCAGGACGCATTTGACGTTCCGCCGCAAGACATCATTACGCGCGACAACGTCACTCTAAAGGTAAATGCGGTCATCTTCCTGAGAGTGATCGATCCCAACAGGGCGGTCGTCGCGGTTACGAATTACATGTATCAGACATCGCAGTTTGCTCAGACCACGCTGCGCTCGGTCCTGGGCGAAGTGGAGTTGGATGAGCTACTCGCGCATCGCGACAAGATCAACATGCGGCTGCAAACCATCCTCGATCAGCACACCGATCCCTGGGGCGTGAAGGTGACCAACGTCGAGGTGAAGCAGGTCGACCTGCCTGAGACCATGACTCGCGCCATGGCCAAGCAGGCCGAGGCCGAGCGCGAGAAGCGGTCGAAGATCATTCACGCCGAAGGCGAGTTCGCCGCGGCGCAGCGCCTCATTGATGCGGCGCACCTGCTGGCAAGCGAGCCGACCAGCATTCAGTTGCGCTATTTGCAAACCCTGACCGAAATCGGCGTAGAGAAGAACACCACCATCATCTTCCCGGTTCCGGTCGATCTGCTTGCCGGTTTGAACAAGCTGGTGCAGATCGACACCGCCAAGGCGGAGAGCAGCTCGCCAAAACGCAGCGAATAGGAGGACATTCAGACTATGGCAGGGGAAGAGACCGAAATCACTCTAGGGGCAGGCAAGCTGCTGGGCCTTTTCCTCATGCTGGCCGTGACCTGCGGCATTTTCTTCGCCGTCGGATATTCGCTGGGCAAGAGTTCGTCCCGTGAGGACGCGCTGAAGAACCTGCCCGCGCAGTCGGATTCCGCGACGCCCAGCTCCGATCGTAACAAGCCTCTCGCGGTACCCGCGCCAGCCGATGCCGCTACGCCCAGGGGCAACTCCGCCGAAAGCGGAAAAGATCTCAGCCCGGATCTGACGTTCTACAAAGCGGTCAAGGAGAACCCGAAGGACGACACAAATCCGGCGCAGAGGATGAAATCCACGGAACCCGCTGTTGGCGGCCCAGGCCAGACTGCTTCGGTGACAAAGCAGGGCGAGACGACGGGCGGGAAGTCCGCAATTACTGATGGGGCCACTGGTGCTCTCAAGGCTGCACCCCCTGCGGCACCGGCGCAAACGACGTCCCAAGCCAGCCCAGCCGGTAGCTATCTGGTTCAGATCGCTGCCGTTTCGCATGAAGAGGATGCGGCGGCTCTCGCCGGCGCGTTACGGAAGAAGAGCTATGGCGCTTCAGTCGTCAATAACCCCGGCGGCAAGGACAGGCTCTTCCACGTCGTGCTGGGACCGTATGCCAGCCTCCAGGACGCGGAGGCAATGAAAGCCAAGCTGCAGGGCGAAGGCTACAACCCGATCGTAAAGCGGTAAACGGCCATCATTTTCCGCCTTTAACTGGCAGAAACTCTAAGATTTCAGGGTTTTGCTGGGCATAACTATCCGCGTCTCATTACTCAGATTCATGGATAAACAGACTCCATAACTCAGAGTTATGCAACTTCAGGCGTCAATATGCCATCAAAAAGTAGGTTCCGTAGTGATTTCCGTTGCGATATAGGACCCGCGCGCGGTAGGTCACTGGGACGTCGTTGGTGTTGCGGAACTCGAAGTCGATGACGTCCCCCACCTGGAGCAAGGCATCGATGTCGAACGCCGCTCCCGCCGTATTTACGTTGGTGCACGTCCCGTCGATGGACGTTCTCTCCCCGCTCACGTACAGGATGCGCACCGGCACGCAAACCGATAGCCTGTGTTCGGCCCGGCGGTCGAAAGGATGAAGGGATGGTGTAGAGACAGAATCGGGTTGCGGCGCCGGAAGGCTCATACCGCCTATATCGGCAGATTCCGGCAGGGCACCAGCGAGGGCCGAGTTCGCCGGGCGTCGGGCGGAAACGGTGCCGGCCCGATTCGGACTTGAGAGTGGCGCCAGGCGGCCTGAGATTTATGGGTTGCAGTTGGCGAACTTCAGCTTGGCCACGTGCGTGCTCCACGCGTAGGACGCGGTTGCAACATAGTATTGGCCGGTCGTTACGAAGGTGCAGCCGTCGTTCGACAGCGCCATATCGTAATAGTCTCCCCACAGGCTATTGGTATCGGTTTCCGAGCCGGTGCCCTGGACCAGGATCTGCTCCGGCCCCATGGTTCCCGGGGGATCGCTCTTGGCCCGCCCGGTATAGGCAATGCTGGGATACACACTGTTGGCGTCCGACACCGTGTAGGACAGGGCGATGTTTCCCATCTTGTCCATAGCAATCGAGCTCATGAATCGCCAACTGGAATCCGGCGCAAACGTCCCCTGCTGATAGACAACCGGATCGGTGCTGCCGATCGGCGCGCGAAATTCGTACCAGCGGATGCCGAGCGCGCCGTTGTTGTTGACGGCATGGCTGACGACCCAGTGCTGCACCGGGAGGTTGCGTACGGTGCGCCAAATGGTCGGGCTGGGGTCGGCACGATAGGCGAGACGATACATGAGGTACTCCGCCATCGTCCGCAGAGTGTATCCACCGGGCTCCGGAGCATAGCCTATCCACCTGCCGTTGTGGAAGGGAGCCACAGGAATCGCGCAGGTCCCATTAACGCAACTGAAGGTGGAGTTCTGCGGATTGTTCCAGTCCACGTGAAACTTGTAGTAATAGACGTTGGTTTCTATGCCGGTTTGACTGTTATCGATACTGCCCATATACAGATTGGGCATTCCGCTGGGCGGAGGCGTCTCGGGCGAATCGAGATCGCTGGGGAGTTGATTGTCGTCAAAGGACTCAAGGAAGTCCCCATTCACATAGTCGACGAAGCACACCTGCTGCGCCGACGGGTCGCCGGCCAGCATCTTGGCTCGTTCATAAGCGCAGGGCGTTGTGCCGATGAAATTCGTGTAGTTCGCCCCATCGTATTCGTTGTGCGAGGCATAATAGCCGTCGGGCCAGACGGTCAGCTTGCCATAGTCCGACAAGGCGGTGTCCGCGTTGGGAACCGCGAACTCGTAGGCATACCACGGTCCCAGCGCATCCGGCGTCTGCGAAATCGCGATGCAATCGCGCGCCGGATTGACCATGACCGGTTCTTCCATTACCCAGCGATGGGCAATCTTGTCCCATTGCGCGATCTCGTCGCCGTCATTGCGGACACCGCAGTTGGGCAGGCCGGCAAACAAAATGTTCCCATCGACATAGTTCTGACCATTGAACAGCAGGTTGTTGCCGTTCAGGTCGAAGACCGCAAACTGGTCATTGCCCCACTGAATGATCTCCGTGTCGCCGATCGACAGGTTCATATCACTGGTGCCGACGTAGACCTGGTAGCCCGGAAATCCCTGCCCCAACCCCAGCCAGTCCAGCAGCTTGATGGGGACAGTGTCCGGAGCAGACCAGGTCTGCGCAACCGGATCGCGGAAAGCAGAGGAAGCAGCAGCTGCGCTGCGCATCTGCCGCTGCAGCTTTGGGTAGCGCTCCGGCTCGCCTTGGCGGTATCCAAAGGCAAATTGCTGCGGCTGTGCTTTGATTAGATCGCGTAGCGGTGGCGTGACCTTGAACGCGACGGCTTTTGTCACCGCCGGCTGGGTCAGCACGCTCGGGTGCTGTGCAAAGAGCGATCCTGTGAGAGCCAGGAACAGAGCGGTTCCCAGCAGCCAGCGACAAGTCTTGCTTCCCATGTTGCCTCCCTTGACCTTCCGTTTGCCAGTGACCTTCCGTTTGCCAGGCGAGGGCACGAGTGAAACGGAAAGCCAGGACGCGCACAAGTCTTCTATGGCAAACGAGAATAGCATCGTGCCCTCCGCCATCACCCGAGGAGCAAGGCGTACTGCGACACACTATATGCTGATGAGGACAATAACCTGAAGATTAAACATCAAAATTTACAAAGGCGGAGATCCAAACAGATCGTAGTGAAACCATCTTAACCGGTGGCTGAAAAAAGAGGCTATCCTTGCGGACAGCCTCTTAAGTTTTGCAGCAGAGTGACGCCTTTCGGCTACCCCTTCAAGCTAGTGAGGATTGCAGGCGGCGAACTTCAGCTTGCCAATCTGAGTGCTCCAGTGGAACGACGCGCTGGACATGTAAAATTCACCGGTCGTCACAAAGGTGCAGCCGTCATTGGAAAGGCTCATGTTGTAGTAGTCGCCCCAACGGTTCGAGGTGTCCGTCTGAGAACCGATACCAGGAAGGAGAATGCTCTCAGGTCCCATGGTGCCGAGGGGATCGTTGCCGGCGCGGCCCGTGTAGGCGATCGTCGGGAAGACCGAGCTGCTGGTTACGGTGTAGGACATGGCGATGTTGCCATTGCTGTCCCGCGACAGCGAGCTCATGAACCGGTTGGTGGCATCCGGTGCATACGTGCCCTGCTGATACACGGTCGGAGTCGTGTTGTCGATCGGGGCCTGGAATTCGTACCAGCGCACGGCTGAGCCGCCGTTGTTGGCGACGGCGTGGCTGACGAGCCAGTCCTGCTTGCGGTTGTCACGTACAGTCTTATTCGGTACCGCCGAGGGCAGGATGCGATACGCAAAGCGATACATCAAACGGTCGCTCAGAGTATCGATGACGCTGCCACCGGGCTCACCAGCGGTTCCGGGGGCGTTCGAATAAGCGGCCACCGGGATCTTGCAGGCGCCGTTGGTGCAGCTAAAGGTGGAGTTCGCCGGGTTCACCGGATCGAAGTGGAAGGGGTAATAGTAAACGTTCGTGTCGGTGGGGTAGTTATCAACGCTGCCAACGAAGATGGGATCGATTCCGGCCGGAGGCGCGCTGGCATCGTCAACGTCCGCCGGTAGCATGCTGTCGTCAAACAGTGTGCCATTGGAGTTGTCTTTGAAGCAGACACCCTTAGCACTGGGATCGCCTGCCAGCATCTTCACGCGGTCGTATGCACAAGGCATGGCGCCGCCGTAAGACTGGAGGTTGGGGAAGTCGTTGTGGGAGACATAGTAGCCGTTGGGCCACACGCCGACTTTCGGATAGTCCGGAAAGTCAACGCTGTTGTTGTAGGTTGGGAATTCGAAGGTGTAGTACGCGCCCGTGGCGTCATCGGTCTGCGAGATGGCGAAGCAATCATAGTACGGAGCGCTGAAGCGGGGCTGATACATCACCCAGCGGTGGGCCATCTTGTCATACTGAGCAATGATGTCGCCGCTGTTGCTGGAAGCGCAGTGCGGCAGACCGGAAAACAGCACGTTGCCGAGAACGAAATGCTGTCCGTTGAAGAGCAGGTTGTTACCCTGGCAATCGAAAACCGCAAACGACACGTTGACCCACTGCACGACCTGGCAGGGTCCGTTGTTGGCGGTATCGTCGCCGATCGACAGGTTAGCGTCGGTCGGAGCATCGGGCACGCTGTATCCAAAGAAGCCGATACCTACACCCAACCAGCTTGCTTCCAAGGTCGGAATCGTGTCAGGCTGCGCGGCGTTCTTAGCCAGCGGGTCATGGATCGATGCATAGTTGGTGCTCTTCTGGAATTGCTGCCGGAGAGCTGCTTTCGGGTACTGCACGGGGCTGGCCTGGTGGAATCCAAACTGCAACTCCGTGGGCTGGTTTTTAACGAGGTCGCGCAGCGGCGGGGTAAGAGCGAAGGCCGCATTGCTAACCTGGGGGTTTCTCAGCACGTGGTCACTCTGCGCCGACATGGTAGTAACGCATGCCAGACACAGAACTCCCGCGAGCAACGAGATCGAGATATTTCTCATTGGTCCTCTCCTCGGGTCTTTCTCATTTTCGAACGCGATTGTTTGCCGAAGCAATGACGTACAGAGACTCAGCAGGACTATATGTTTATCATTTTCCATAGGCTGGGTCAACTATCGAGTTCGTAGACGCAAGAATTAATTTGCCTTGAGCGAAAACAGGATCTAAGTATCTTTAGGTCAAACAGGGTGAAAATTCCTCCCTGTGACTGGTCGGTAACACAGTGTTTTCCTGCGAAGGGAGGCGCCTAGAGCCGCTTTTCGTCGAAGTCTCTAAATTTAGTAATCGACTTTGAGTTACTAAATTCATCCTCGTAACCTGCATTGCTACGTGAAATCTCACGCGGCGCCGGCGCCGAGCCAGTCTAGTACCGCCATGCTAAACTCAGTTCCGGTTAATAAATAAGGGCTTAACGCCAATTTTCCGGGCGAAAGCCAGGAGACTCTGTTTGCTTAGTCGCCGAAGGATACCAGCATTCATCCCCACACTTCGCATTACTTCTCTTATCTTGTTCTTCGGACCGTTCACCTTCTCGGTCGTTGCGCAGAACCAGTCCCCGCAAAACCAGAATGTGGAGGTGCGTGACGCCGGCGGCGGCAACAAAGAGGAGTTCGTGCGCAACGCAACCGGCCAGGTGGTCGAATCCCGCACCATCGATGCCAACGGAAAAGTGCGGTCGCGCAATACGGTCGATTATCAGGCGGGATATTACGCTCCGAATACGACGACCACCTCGTACTATGCCGATGGTAAGTCGGTCGAGAACTCGGTGAAGGTGACCTACGACCCCAGTGCCAACTTCCTCAGTGAACTGGTTGAGCAGTACGACCAGTCAGGCAAGCACGTCAGTGGGCATAAGCTGCTGCACGATCCCGTGACCGGCGAGTTTCGCTGCTGGAAGTGGGATGCGGAAACGCAGACGTACATCCGCGCCGTTTGTCCTTCCGGCGAAGAGAGCGGAGAGAAGCCGCCGCCGTTGAAACCGATCACGCAGGACGAGGCCATCAAGTTGTTCGAAGCGGCGCGCACGGCGGCAACGGCGCAGCGAAAATCTGAGCGCATGACGCCGAAGAACCTGGTGACGCCTCCGGTGACGCCTGAAGAGACGAAGTTCGCCATCGTGCTGCCGGCGGCGTTGGCGCCGGGCCAGCAAGTGTCTGGAAGCATAGTCGAGAATACCCATTACATACGGCTGCGGCCTGAGCTCATTGTCGAGGACGTCGATCTGCCACTGATTCCGGGCGGCGAGGCCGCGAAGCTAAGCGGCTGGAGCATCGAGGTGGCCGGATCGCAGCCGCAGCCCGCCGACAATCCATTCACTTTCACGGTTCCGGCGGCATCGACGGTCGAAGTCAAGATCTACCCTGTAGGGGAGCCTGCCAAGGCCGTGACCAGGACGGTCACGATTCCGCAGCCAGCGCCTCCCAGCAGCCAGCCGAAGACGGGGTATGTGGCGCAGGCGCTTTGTGTTGCCGGCGACGTGTGCCCGATTGGCGGCGCCTTCGATGGCAACGCCACGACTGCCTTTGCCGCCTTCAACGACAAGCCGGCGAAGATCGTAGCTGAAACCACCGGCATGGCCTTCATCGGCGTGCCTGATGATTTGCTGTACGTCAAGACGCTGCTGTTCAACGAAGGCAACGAACTGCTGGCGTTCCCGGTGGCTATAGCGCAGATCGACGTAGTGGCAGACGGGGTTCACCTCGACGAGTTTCAACACGGCATCAAGCAGGGCGAGCACAAGCTGGTCTTTGCCGGTGTTATCGCCGTGCAGACCCTTCCAGAAGACAGCTGGGTCGCAGGAACCTTTCCCAAGACGAATCTGGAGTGGGCGCGCCGCTTCGTGCCGGGATTCGAGGTACCTCACGAGACTCACGCCCAGCGCGAAGAGCGGGAGATGATGGAGAAACTGGAGCGGCAGCAGAAGGGCGAGAAGGCTCCGGCCAAAGAGAAGGAAGAGAAGCTGGGCTACATCGTTTACTTCCTGAAGAACACGACTCCGGATATTGGTAGCTGGCGCGGCTCCAAAGATCAGGCTTTCGTGCTGCCTTTGAATCCCGAATCGTTCTCGCAGGGCGACTACCGCTACAAGTTTGTGATCGACGCCAGCAAGACGGGCACCTACGCCATGGATGCCGCTCTGATACCTTTCGTAGCTCCCGTCCACGGGCAGAAGTTCACGCTGTCAGGCTGGTATGTTGAGGAAATGATCCCTTCGTTCGCGAAGAAGCATTCCAGCAATTTTCTACTTTTATTAATGGTCGCTCTTGTGGTTGCGGCGGTAATTCCTGCCTACAGCCAATCGGCTGCGTCGCGTGGAGCTATCAGCGGAACGGTTACGGATCCGCACGGTGATGCCATCCCTGGCGCCAAGGTCACGATTCGCAACGCCGATCTCGCGTCGGAGCGAGTTGTCACTACAAATGAGGAGGGCCGGTTTGTCGTCGCACTTCTGCCTTCCGGGCCGTATCTGATACAGGTTGCCGCGCCGGGTTTCGCGCTGAAGAAACCAGTGCGCGTGACGTTGGGCGTCGGCAGCAGCGTACAAGTGAACGTTGCGATGGCAATACCCGCTGCCTCGCAAAGCGTAACGGTAACCGGTCGCGCGCCGACGGTTGAAGGCAACACCACGCAGCCGGTTGCCAACCGCACCGAGCCGGTAGTGAGCAATTCGCTCGCGGGATTGACCGTTACCTACCTGCCGAATCGTGATCGCGACTTCAGCCAATTCGCCCAGCTCGCCGCGGGAGTGGAACCAGCGCCAAACTATTCAGGCCTGATCATCGCGGGACAGCGCCCCGACGGTTCGACCGCTGCGATTGACGGTGCCGACTTCCACGATCCGCTGCAAGGCGGACAGCGCGGAACCCGCGACACCTCGTTCTTCTTCCCGCAAACCGTGGTGCGCGAGTTCCAGATCGTTCGCGCCGGAGCCACCGCTGAAGTGGGGGACACCAACGCGGGCTTCATCAACGTTGTGACGAAGGAAGGCAGCAACAAGCTGCGCGGCGAGGCGTTCTATATCGGGCGGCCTTCGGCCTTAAGTTCTGCCGACACGTTTGGCCACTCGCTCGACAACGGGCAAAACGAATTCGGCGGCTCCATCGGCGGCCCGATCAAGAAGAACAAAGCGTTCTTTTATCTCGGCGCGGAGCAAGACTACCTCAACATTCCCTATTGGACGGAATTCGCGCCGCAGGCCCCTGGAACCGTGGTTCCGCCTTCCCTGATTGCTCTGCAGCAACAGGTGGTTGGCCACAGTGATCCGACGGCAGTGTTTGCGCGTACGGACTTCCTGCTGAACAACAACAACACGCTGAATGTGCAGTTCAACTATAACCGCCTGAATGCCAGCGGATTGGATGAAGGCTCGACGCGCAGCCTGGCCAGCGCCGACAACAACATCTACCTGACGGGTGACAGCTACTGGGTGCGCGGCACGCTGAATACATTATTCGGCTCGACCATCGTCAACCAGTTCCTGGCGCAGTGGGCCCGTGACGATCGCAACCTGCGGCCCAGTTCGACCACGCCGGAGTATGTCATCAACGGATTCGGCATCCTCGGCGGCAACAGCTTGTATCCCGACTTGTATCAGTCCAACAGCGCGCGCTTCAGCGATGACCTGTCCATGGTGCGCGGCAGGCTGCAACTGCATCTCGGCGGGGACTTCGCCTACGATCCCGGGCATCAGCAGCGTGAGGCCAATCTCAACCCGCGGTTTGATTACAACTCGCTCGACGCATTTCTGGCCAACGACATTCGCCGCTATCAGCAGACCTTCATTACAGGCAACGATCTCTACAGCGGAGCCGTGCGCGAGTTGGGCCTGTATGTGAACGCGAAGGTCACCGTCACCGACAAGCTGACGATCACGGCCGGCCTGCGCTGGGATGCGCAGTGGAACCCGCAGCCTCCGCACCCGAATCCGGCCATACCTCAGACCACATTTATTCCGAATGATTTGAATCAGTGGCAGCCGCGACTTGGCATCGCCTGGGCGGCTACATCGAAGACCGTGCTGCGGGCGTCGGCTGGCCTGTACGACGCACCGACGCCTGCGACCTACTTCCAGCGCGTCTTCACCGACAACGGATTGAATACGGTCGTTGCGGACAGTTACTATGATCCGCAACTGTTGGCGCTGTTCGCCGAAGGACCTCACGCCCTGTCCGCGCCGCCGCAGGGGCTCACGACTCCCGCCGCGTTTGTGGTCGGCATCGATCCGAACTTTCGCAATCCGCGGTCGTTTCAGGTTTCGGGCAGCATCGAGCGGCAGATTAATGCCAAGACCACATTGACGGCGGCGTATGTCCACAACAGCACGTGGGACCTGCAGACCCTGGTCAACCAGAACCTTTTTCCTCCCGCCTATTTCGCGGGCGGGACGCCCATCTTTTCCCAGAACGTTCCGAATCCGACGATTGGCCAGCTCATGGTCAACCGCTCGTCAGCGCATTCTTCCTATAACGCAATGCAGCTCACGGCGGGATTTCAGTTGCCGCACCGTTCGCAGTTGAATGCGAACTACACGCTGGCGCGCGCGCGCGACAACGACTCAAATCTGGGTCCGTACACCATCAGCTCGCCGCTCAATCCATTGAACCTCGCGACCAACGCGGCCTACTCGAGCTTCGATGTGCGTAACAGTTTCAACATCAGCGCCATTACAAACCTGCCGTACGGGTTCAAGTTCAACCCCATTCTGCAATGGCATTCGGGTTTCCCTTACAACCCGATCATCGGCTTCGACACGCAGAATGATGGCAATGACTGGAACGACCGCGCCATCATCAACGGCCTGGTGGCGCCACGCAACATCTTTCGGCAGCCCACGTTTTTCAACCTCGACATTCGCTTCGTGAAGGACATAACGCTGAAAGGCGAAGGCCACCACCTCGACCTGTTCATGGATATCTTCAACATAACCGGGGCGAATAATCGCAACTATGGACCGGAGTCAGTGAGCCTCTATGGGACGACATCGGAGCCGGTGTACTCCGCAGGCCAGGCGCTGTTCGCTCCCGACACCAACCACTTTGGCAGTGCACGGCAGGTGCAGTTCACAGTAAGACTGACTGCGTTCTAGCGGTCCATCCGCAAGACCGGAAGTGCGTCTTGCAACGAGACTTCTAGATTTTGCAAGTGGGTGTAACTACTACTTATGGTAGTACTGCCGACCTCTTGTCTACCCTCGAACGCTTGGGGGTAACTGTCGCGTGTCTATTTCTTTGTCCAGGGCATTTTCATCCATTCTGATGGCGCTAGTGCTGGGCGCCACATTTACTAGCTTGGTAGTAGCTCAAACCATTGACCTCTCTGCGGTGAAAGGCCAGGTTCTCGATCCGCAAGGTAAAGCGATCGCAGGCGCCGACGTCACGCTCAATAACACAGCGACTGGACTGACTAAGTCGGCGAAGACCGATCAGGCGGGAGAGTACTCCTTCCGGGGGCTTCCGATTGCCGACAACTACGTGGTCAAGGTGAATGCTTCCGGCTTCAAGGAGGCCCAGCACGGGAACATCGTGCTGCGCGCCAACCAGGCCGCTGTCGTGGACTTCACCATGGCTGTCTCCGGTGAGCAAACACAGGTGACTGTGTACGGCACTCCTGGGTCGGTGACCGTCGATACCGACCAGGTGACTACGCGCTTCGACGTGCAGAAGATTGAGAGTACGCCGATCCTGAATCGCAAAATCACCGCCATCCCGCTTCTGGATTCGGCGGTGAGACAGGCACAAACGACGGGCGATCTGTTCATCAACGAGGTGCTCTTCGTCATCAACGGAGAAGGACGCCGGCAGACAACCTACGATCTTGACAACACGGATGCCAACGACAGTTGGGGACGCCAGACCATGTTTGCCGCCATACCGTTTTCGGCGGTACAGGAGATGAACGTCGACAAGAACGCACTTTCCGCCGAGTATGGCCGGGATGCAGGCGCCGCGGTCGACGTGGTCACCAAGTCGGGCTCCAACCAGTGGCATGGGGACTTCATCGGTATGGGCCGGCCGCAATTCTCCGAGGCCAAGCAACCGCTCGCGGCCGTTCCGGCGTATAACACGCTGGCGCAGGGTAGTGGGATGGTCTCCGGCCCGATCGTCAAGGACAAGACGTTCATCCTTGGCGCCTACGAGTACACAAACCAGAACCGCGATGCGGTCATCACCTCACCGGTGGATCCCGGAGCTATTTACTCGGGGACCTTCAATCAGAACTTGCTGTTCCTGCGTCTCGACCAGCAGTTCAGCCCCAACAATCTGCTCACCGTTCGCGGCAACTTCGACCGCTTCACCGATACGAATCCACAGGACGCGGTCAGCGGCGTGAACCTGCCGACGGTGGCCCGGAGGTTTGCGAGATACACCTATCAGGGGGCGCTGATCGATACTGCCACGCTCTCGCCCAACCTGGTGAACGAAGCTCGCTTCGAGTACCTGTTGGGATCGCCGATCACGCAGTTCATACCAGTTACTCAGGCGCCGCAGGAGTTCGTCTCCGGTATTTACACCAACGGCGAGTCGCGCATCGCTAACCTGATGAACCACCAGTATCAGTGGGCCGACACGCTGAACTGGAGCAAAGGCAAACACCAGATTCAGACCGGATTCGATGTGGTCTATTCCTCGTCGGGCGGCTACGGCACGGAGTTTGGCAGCGGGTATCTCGATGGCCGCTTCCAGATCAATTCCAAGTATGCGAACATCCCGATCGCGACGCTGCTGACCTACGACCCAGGTCTGCCGCCTCCGGGATCGCCGGCGAAGGCGCCTCCGCTGGCCAGCGCTTTCACCCAGTCGTTCGGCGATGCAACCTACAACGAAAAGGAAACGCTGCTCGGCTTGTTCGTGCAGGACAACTGGAGAGTGACGCCGAAACTGGTCCTGAATCTGGGCTTGCGCTATGACCTGCAAACCCTCACCCAGGGCGACACCAACTTCTCGCCGCGCGCAGGATTCGCCTATACCTTGTACGGCGGTGACAAGCCTACCGTGATCCGTGGCGGCTATGGCATGTATTACACCGAGCTGCCGGCAAACCTGGTCGCCAACTCCAGCATCAATGGCCCGCAGGGCGTATTTACTTACACCGTGCAGCCGGGGCAGTATGGCTTCCCGACTACCTTCAGCCCCATCACCAGCATTCCCCCGGGGACGGTGCTGCCGGCGCGCGATATCCAGATACTTGCAGGACAGTGCAACTATCTGAACCAGTTCCTGCCGGTTTCGCAATTGCACTTCTGCCCCAACAAGCTGCTCAATCCGTATACGCAACAGTGGAACCTGGGAATCGAACAGCAACTGGGCAGGAATTGGGTGTTGTCGATGGACTACATCGGATCGCACACCATTCACATCGACCAGCCTATTGATCTGAACTCGCCGGCGGGCTTTGTACGTACACAGCCGGGACAGGTACGCAGCGCGGCAGCAGCCAACGCTACCCGGCCCATCGTTCCGGTCAATGGCGGATATCGCCAGGTGCTGGCTTACACCAGTCTGGGCACCTCGTTCTATGACGGTTTGCAGGTGGAGCTCAAGAAGCAGTTCTCGACCCACTTCGCGCTGTTGGCCAGCTACACCTGGTCCCACACCATCGACACCGTCGAGTGGGACGGCACCCAGCAGAACCCGAACGACTATAGCTGCCCGGTCACCTGCGAAAAGGCGACCAGTCAGTTGAACCAGACCAACCGCGCGTCCTTCAGCGGGACTTACCAATTCCCATACGGCTTCACCCTCGGTGGATACGCCTTCCTGGGATCGGGCTATCCCTACAACGCCCTGACCGGCGTCGACAACAATGGCGACGGCAACAACTCCGACCGCCCGGTAGTGAATGGCGGAGTGGTTCCGCGTAACTGGGCCCAGGCTCCTCCCATCTATAACCTGGCGGCGTCACTGCAGAAGAACTTCCAGATCAAGGAGCGGCTGGGACTGAACCTGCGCGCTGAGGTCTACAACTTCCTCAACACCCGAATCTACTACAGCCTCAACGGCACGTATGGAAACGGGGCGCTTCCGGCGGCCACTTTCGGAATACCTGTGGGCGGCATCGCCAACGTAGGATCGCCGAGGCAGATGCAGTTCCTGGCACAGTTCACCTTCTGACGATGGTGAGGTCTGCGGTTGACGGTAAAGCCGCAGGCCTGGTTCGCGAGAGGTAGTGATGGCGGGCGAAGAAGCGAAACTTCGCCCGCCGGTTTTCTTTCTCCGGGGTGCGAGGGCGGGAGTTCCTTCACTCGACCTTTCCGCAGCGTTGCCGGTTCGCCTTTGTCCAGACACGTGATTTGTGACGCATGTCATTGATCGCTGTTGCAGCCAGGCGGTATATTGCTCAGTTCCAGTTACTCTGACTGTCGACCACAGGGTTTGACAAAGCAGGTCTGAATTCATGCCGCAGAACTACGTTCCGATTTTTATTTTTGCTTTTGTAGCCTTTCTCGTCGGCGCCGGCACGCTCGCCCTCGCCGCGCTGGTACGTCCTAAGAATCCCTTCAAAACCAAGCTGATGCCGTATGAGTGCGGCATCACGCCCTTCGACAATGCGCGCGGCCGCTACACCGTGCGCTTTTATATCGTAGCCATCCTGTTCGTGGTCTTCGACGTCGAGACCATCTTCCTGTTCCCCTGGGCGGTGCAGTACAAGCTGCTTGGCCTTTTCGGACTGCTGGAGATGGGAATCTTCCTCGGCATCCTGATCGTGGGCTATATCTGGATCTGGAAGAAGGGCGCCCTGGAGTGGGTCTAGCCTAGTGCTCGTGGCTGTGGCCGTGCCCGCGCTCCGGGCTGACGGGAATCACGCAGCCGTGGGCCACCTCACAGACAGCGTGCTCGAACTGGATGGTGGTGTGGTGAATGTGGTAGCGCGCCTCCAGCGATTCTTTAATGCTGCGCAAAATCGCTTCGCTCTCTGATGCGCGCATATCGTCGATGCCCACGTGGCAGGAGAGCGAATGGGTATCGCTGCCGATGCTCCACACGTGCAGGTCGTGCACGCTGTTCACACCCGGGATCCTGCAAATACACTCGGCGACGTGATCGAGGTTCATGCCTAGCGGCGTGCCCTCGAGCAGAATGTTCAGGCTCTCGCGAATGATGCCGCTCGACGACCACAGGATCATGACGCCGATGCCAACGGAGAGCGCCGGGTCGATCCAAACCTGACCGGTCATGGAGATTGCGACACCGCCTGCAATCACCGCGGCCGTAGACAGCGTATCGCCGATCTCGTGGATCAGAGCACTGCGCAGGTTGATGTCGTGATGCCCTCGCATCAGAATCAGCGTGATCGCCCCGTTCATTACCACGCCGGCGGCAGCCACCCAGACCATCAATCCGGCGTGCACTTGGACCGGATGCAGCAGCCGGTTGAAGGCCTCGTACCAGATATAGAACGAGATCAGGATCAGCGTTAGACCGTTAACGAAGGCGGCCAGCACGCCGGCTCGGTTGTAGCCGAAGGTCTTGCGCGGATTCGGCGCACGCGACTGCAGGAATACGGCGCCCCACGACAGCAGCAGGGCGAAGAAGTCGGAGAGGTTGTGACCGGCTTCGGAGAGCAAGGCAAGGCTGTGTGCCCGCAGTCCCGCAACAACCAGCAGGAGGATGTACACCGCCGTGACGGCGAGCGAGATCTTCAGCACACGGGACGTTTGCCCGGTCTCGCCGCTATTGGCATGTACATGCATGCTGTCAGTTTACGAGGCATTCCTACCGGCTTCAACCAGGCGGGCCAGCCCGCAAGAAGCCGCTGGCAGCGACCCAGATCGCCGGCCAAAACTGCGTCGGGCGAGGCGAGAAGCCGGAAGACAAAAGTCCGAAAGCGAAGGGCAAGGGATAGCCAGCATCCGCGCAGGACGATCACGCGTGGCGCGGCTCGTTATTTCGCTCTTAACAACAACACCGGCACGCTGATGGCGTGCTGCACCCGCGTGGCCGTCGTTCCCAGAAACAGGTCAGCCAGGAAACGATGGCCGTGCGTGCTCATGGCCACAAGATCGCAGCCTTTTTGCTTTACCCACTTCACAATCTCGCTTACTGGATCGCCGTAGGCCAGCTCGGCTTCGGCGGGAATTCCTTCAGCGCGAAACTCGGACTGCACCTTCTGGAGGTAGGCGGTGTCCTCGGTGATCTCGGGGCTGACCGCGTCCGGGCCGTAAGTCCGCGCTGCCCAGCCATCGGCGACGTGCAACAGGACGAGGTGGCTTTTGGCCAGCACGGCGAGCCGCTTCACGTGCTCAATGATGGCCCGGTCGGTGGGAGTGCCGTCTAAGGTGACCAGAATCGTGTCGTACATGGTCATTACTCCTGTGCAGACCTAGCTGCCGACGATGATGTGCCAGGCGGTCCGTACCGACTCCGGCAAACCGTAAATGTCCATGGCCGTGATGAGAATGGCGCTGCCCCAGCCGGCAATGGCGAGGAACCAGCCATTCCTCCACATGCCCATGCGCTTCCGCGATCCGGTGAAGTGCAGCAGGGGGAACATGGCAAAGGGAAGCTGCAAGGCGAGCACTACCTGGCTTAGCGTGAGCAGATCGGTGACGCTGCTGTCGCCGCGCAAGCCGATGATCAGCACCGCCGGCAGGATGGCCAAGGACCGTGTAATCAGGCGGCGCAGCCACGGCTTGATGCGCCAGCGCATGAAGCCTTCCATCACCACCTGTCCGGCCAACGTTCCGGTGATGGTGCTGCTCTGTCCGCTGGCCAGCAGTGCGATGGCGAACAGCGTGCTGGCGAACGTGGTGCCCAGCAGCGGCGCCAGCGTGAGATAAGCGACGCGAATCCAGTCACTGTCGGGGCTGAAGTGCACCACTTGCCCGCCCAGCGTGGTGACGCTTTCCTTCCCGAAGAACACCATCGCAGCCAGCACGAGGATCGCGGCGTTGACGAAGAACGCCAGGCTCAAAGCCAGCGTCGAGTCGATGGTATTGAATTGGACGGCTCGCCGCATGGACGATTCGTCCTTCTGCAGTTTGCGGCTCTGCACCAAAGCCGAGTGCAGGTACAGGTTGTGGGGCATGACTGTGGCGCCGATGATGCCGATCGCCACGTAGATCATCCCCACGTGATGGAATTGCGGCACCAGACCGCCGGCGAGCTCGAAGAAGCTGGGTTTGGTCTGCGGCAGAATGAAGATCTCGATGTAGTAGCAAACCGCGATGGTGAAGACCAGCAGCAGAACGACAGCTTCGATGGTGCGCATTCCGAAGCCTTGCAGCCCCAGCAGCAGCAGCACGTCGAGTCCGGTGATGATGACGGCCCAAAACAGCGGGATGTGAAACAGCAGGTTCAGGGCGACGGCGCTGCCCAGGACTTCCGCCAGGTCGCAGGCGCCGACGGCGAGCTCGCTCAACAGCCAGTTGGGCCAGCGCGTCCAGCGCGGATACCAGTCGCGGCAGGCCTGCGCCAGGTCCTTGCCGGTGACGACGCCGAGCCGGGCTGAGATGACCTGCATGAAGATCGCCATGATGCTGGCGAGGCCGACCACCCACAGCAGCCCATACTTGAATTGCGCTCCGGCCTGCAGATCGGTGCCCCAGTTGCCCGGGTCCATGTAGCCGACGCTGACCAGAATTGCCGGCCCGACGAAGGCACGCCACTGCTCCCAAAAGCCCGCCTCATGCGGGGGCACATGCACAGAGTTGTGCATGCCCTCGAGGGAGAGCGAGCCGGACTGGGGGGTGTGGTCGGCCATGGCAGGTGATTAGTAGCGAGTCTAACAGGGCAAAACGTCAATCGAACGGCGGATCGCCGCGGACGAACGTGGAATTCGATTGGCTTCACGTATCCCGCTCCGATCCCCGTAATCTGCGGTTAAAGCTTTGCGGTTTGACATGCGCCGCAGCTGCCTCCTACTCTTTCTTTTCACTTGAGTCGGCGTCCAACTCTCCTATGAAAGTTCTGGTTCTTGGTGGCGGTGGTCGCGAACACGCGCTGGCGTGGAAGCTGCGGCAGTCGGCGCGTGTCAGCAAAATTTACTGCGCTCCCGGAAACGGCGGGATCGCAGAAGATGCGGAATGCGTGGGCGCCGACCTGAAGAGCATCGATTCCCTGGTGCAGTTGGCGACGAATCTCACGCCTGATCTCACGGTGGTTGGCCCGGAACTTCCTCTGACGCTGGGCGTGGTCGACGAGTTCCAGCGCCGCGGGTGGCCGATCTTCGGGCCGACCAAGGCGGCGGCGCAACTGGAGTCGAGCAAGAGCTTCGCCAAGGAGTTCATGCAGCGGTATCGTATCCCCACCGCGCACTATGCAATTTGCACCAGCAAAGACGAGGTCCGCCCCGCGCTGGCGTTCTTCCACACGCCAATCGTGGTGAAGGCCGATGGGCTGGCTGCCGGCAAAGGCGTGGTAATCGCGCAAACCAAGGAGGAAGCGCAACGGGTGGCGGAAGAGATGCTGAGCGGCAAGATGCTGGGCGAGGCCGGCTCGCGCGTGGTGCTGGAAGAGTGCCTGCAAGGCGAGGAGCTGTCATTTCTGGTCATGAGCGACGGCGAGCGCGTTGTTCCGTTGGTGGCCTGCCAGGACCACAAGCGCGTCTTCGACAACGATCAGGGGCCGAATACCGGCGGCATGGGAGCGTATTCGACGGAGCAGATTGTCGACGCGCAGATGAGCGACTGGCTGCTGACGCACGTTGCGCGCCCGGTGATTGCCGGCATGAAGGCCGAGGGCGCGGAATACAAAGGCGTTCTCTATTGCGGACTAATGATGACCGCGCGCGGGCCGATGGTGCTGGAATTCAATTGCCGCTTCGGCGATCCCGAGACGCAGCCCATCATGATGCGCATGGAGAGCGATCTACTCGATGCGCTGCAGGCGTCGGTGGAAGGGCGCGTGAGCGATGGCGATTTCAGGTGGTCGCCTGATCCGGCAGTGTGCGTGGTGATGGCGTCGGGCGGCTATCCGGGAGCGTTCGAGGCGAAGAAGATCATTACGGGCATCGACGAAGCCGAGCGCATCTATGGCGTGAAGGTGTTTCACGCGGGGACGATGCGTCATGAGGGTGCTTACTACTCCTCGGGCGGACGGGTGCTGGGGGTGACGGCGCGGGGTGTGGACCTTCCTGAGGCGGTGGAGCGAGCTTACGACGCGGTAATGAAGATTCGTTTCGAGGGCATGCATTATCGCAAGGATATTGCCGCGCGGGGATTGAAACATCTTCGCGAAGGAAAGTGAATTCCCCCTCGCTCTTCACCCTTCGCTTCTTCGCTCGGCCCTTCGCAGGTAGCACTTAGCATTTGGCCGGTTGCCCTGAGGTCGTTCTTCAGCGGATGCGGCCATGGATGGCAAAGGCCCCTCATGCGAACCTCGCGGATGAGCGGGGCACCTGTGCAGCGTTCTAGAATGATGCTATGCGGATTCTGCTTTTCAGCGGCAAAGGTGGCGTTGGCAAGACCAGCCTGGCAGCAGCGACGGGCGTCAGGTTGGCCCAACTGAAGTACCGAACTCTGGTGATGAGCATTGACCCGGCGCACAGCCTAGCGGACGCTTTCGATTTGGGCTCGGAGCTGTTTCATGCTGCCACTTCCGATCCGCTACGCATCAACGATCACCTGTCCATCTTCGAACTGAACATTCAGAAGGAGGTCAAGCGCCACTGGCAGGAGATCTCTTCCTATGTGACTTCTGTGCTCCGAACCACCGGCATCAGCGGCGTTGAGGCTGAGGAGCTGGCGATTTTGCCCGGCATGGAAGAGCTCAGCGCCATGATGTACATCAACCAGTACCGGCGCGAGGAGCGGTACGACGTCGTGGTCCTCGACGCCGCGCCCACCGCCGAATCCATGCGCTTCATAAGTATGCCGACCACTCTGGATTGGTACATGAAGCACATTTTTCCTTTTCAACGAAATCTGATGAAGGCGGTGCGGCCGATTGCGAACCGGGTTGGCCCGGTGGAACTTCCTTCGGACAGGTACTTCGTAAACGTGCACGACCTCTTCGAGAAGCTCGAGGGCGTGGACAGCGTGTTGGAGGACCCCAGCATCACCAGCGTACGGCTGGTGACCAATCCTGAAAAGATGGTGCTGCGCGAGACCCAGCGCGCATTCGTGTATTTCTCTCTGCATGGACTCACGGTAGATACCGTGATCGTCAACCGGGTCCTGCCCGCGGAGGTGTCGGACGCCTGGTTCAACGAATGGCACCAGTCCCAGGGAAGGATTCTGCAAGAGGTGGAAGAGTACTTTGCCCCGATCCCGGTGAAGCGCGTGCCACTGTTCGCGCATGAGGTCCTGGGGGAGCAGCGCCTGGAGGACCTCGCGCGGGTGCTGTATCCTGACGCCGAAGACCCGGCAGCAGTGACCCGCACGGAACGGGCGTACACTTTTGGCAAGCACGATGGCGTGTACGAAGTGCGAATTCTATTGCCCTTCGCTGGCAAGGGCGAAGTGGGATTGTTTAAGAAAGGCGACGAACTGGTGATCGAGATCGGCACCTTCCGGCGCCATATCGGCCTGCCGCGATCGATGGCTGCGTTGCAGCCGGCCCGGGCACGGCTGGAAAGCCGGGTCCTGACGGTTGAGATGAAGGAGGCATTATGAGCGAACCGCAAGTTAGCCAACCGATGGAGGGCGAGCACGTTTACAACGAGCGTTGCCTCTGCCGCGAAGCGATCGACCAGCTGCGGGATTTTCTGGGAGTTTCTCCCGCGGTGAGAGAACACCTGAGGAGCTCCCGGATCGAATTTCTCAAGGCGATTCGAACCGTGATCGACGAGCGCATCGAACATCTGTCGAGGGCTGAAGAGCGCGGCACCAAGGTTGCGGTGGAGTAGAGGTTGTCTGGCCCTTCCGGGAAAGAGATGACGCTGTTCGCTTGGCCGTTGGCAATTAGCACTTAGCACTTGGCAATTGCGCCACGGGTTTCGCTATTGGGCGATTCCTGCTCTCAAGAATGTGGCTATGCCATCGCGCGATTCCGGCGAACGAGCCAGCCCCGAAGGGGCGGAATAGCTTAGCCCAGCACGGAGCGAAGCGGAGTGCTGGGTAGGGTGTTGATTGAGATTCTGAGTCCCCCCGGGGACGACATAAAACCATCTTCGTATGATTCGATGGGTTGCAGTTCTGGCCTCCGTGCTGATTTTCTCGTTGCAGCTTACCGCAGTGTGCAGCGAACCTCAGCCTCGACTGGTTTGCGCTGAGTTCTTTCAGAGCGAGGTTGTAGTCGAGGCCAAGCTTCTTCATTCGAAGCACGTGACTCCAGAAAGTGAACAGGATTTTTTCTTGTACGAAATGGAAACTGAGACGGTCTTGCGCGGCGAGCTTGGAGAGCAGTTTCAAATCTGGGAAGAAAACAGCAGCGGTCGGGCCACATTCGATTGGAGGCCAGGCCATTCCTACTTGCTGTTCCTGTTTCCGTCGGTTGATAAGAAGGGGGCTTGGGAACTGGACGGATGTGGGAACTCAGGGCTGCTGAATCAGTCTGGGGCAGCACTAAAGCAGATAGCGGCGATTTCCGGCGCACGAGGAGGGGACATTCAGGTAGCTGTTGGCGGTGACTGGACCAGTTTGGTCCCCGCCCCTCCAAGGTGTCCGAGTTCAGGCCAGTAACTCGAAAAAGTCCTATTGGGCCACAACCAACAAATCAGGTGTTGCAAACATTTATGCGCCCGCCGGCGAGTATACGGTGACGGTCTCAGACCAAAAGAAACTACGATCTTCGAGCTCAGCTACGAGGGCCTGCGCAACGTTAATATTGAAAATGGCGGCTGTGCGCAAATTCAATTCGTCGCCGAACAATAAAAACAGAAATCACAAAACTATGGCAAACAAACCTCTTGTCTCTATCGTTATGGGCAGCGACTCGGACCTCGAGACTATGAACGAGGCTGCGAAGGCGCTGGCCGAATTTGGCATTGCGTATGAAATCGACATCACGTCGGCACACCGTTCTCCGGCGCGCACCAGCGAGTATTCGCGTGGACTGAAGGCTCGTGGTGTCGAAGTTGTTATCGCAGGCGCAGGCGGAGCCGCACATCTCGCGGGCGTGATTGCTGCTGAGACGACGCTGCCGGTGATCGCCGTGCCGATTCCTTCGACCGCGCTGCTGGGCCTTGACTCGCTGCTGGCCATGGTGCAGATGCCGGCGGGGATTCCGGTGGCGACAGTCGCCATTGGCAAGCCGGGAGCGATGAACGCCGGGATTCTGGCGGCACAGATGATCGCGCTGCATGACGCCGAAGTGGCAAAGAAGCTGGACGCGCACAAAGAGAAGTTGGCCAAAGGCGTCGAGGCGAAATCGAAGAAGCTGAAGAAGAGCCAGAAGCCATAAGCGCACCGCTGGCGGCCGCGCTGCGCGAAGCCGGGCACGGAGCCACGCGGGGCAAGGATCTCGTGTTCAGCGAGGCGATGGAGTAGTTCGTGCCGCCGACCAAAGTTGGCTCACGATTCAATATTCAAGCTAACCCAGCACTCACGTGCTGGGTACGGTTGTGCCGCCCTGCGGGCTAGGGCGAAGCGCCAAGGGCCAAAAGCGAAAAGCCAAGAGCCAAGAGCCAAAGGCCGCATTTAGACTAGCTACTGACGACTGCCTCCATGCCTACCTCCATCCGTTCGTTTGCGAAGATCAATCTCGGTCTGAAGATCGGGCCGGCGCGTCCTGACGGCTTTCACGAGCTGCGGACGATTTATCAGACCATCGCGCTGCACGACGTGGTTCGGGTTGAGATACAGCAAGGGAATGGGATTGAGATTCGTTGCGCCGACGGGCGCGTTCCCACGGACGAAGCCAATACCTGCTATCGGATCGCGGAACGCGTCATGCACACGCTTCGCGGCGGCGGCAGGATCGTGATCGACATCGACAAGCGGTTGCCAGTACAGGGCGGACTGGGCGCGGCGTCGTCGAATGCGGTTGCCACCATGATCGCGCTCGAACACGAGTTGGGCGAGCAGCTTCGGCCGCAGGACCGGCTGCGCATAGCCGCAGAGGTCGGCAGCGATCTGCCGCTGTTCCTGATTGGGGGAACGGTGCTGGGCGTCGATCACGGGCAGGAGGTTTATGCGTTGCAGGACCTCTCGCAAATGCACCTGGTGGTGGTCACGCCGGCGATTGGGGTCTCGACGCCCAAGGCGTTCGCCGATTGGGACGCCCTGGCTGCGGGCCAGGCTGAATTGACCGGCTCTGGAGCCGCAGGTACAATAAAACAGTTCAGCGGCGCCGTGTACGCGTGGCTGAGCAAGGGTTTCCTGTCGCAGGCTGGGCCTGCATCCGGTGTTCCCGCAGTAGGCGGGGACCGGGCCGAGACACCGCTTCTCGACCTTGTCCGAGCCGGGATCGAAAACGACTTCGAGCGGGTCGTCTTTCCTGAGCATCCCGAATTGCGCGAGGCGAAACGTGTGTTGGAGCACGAAGGCGCGACGTATGCGTCGTTGTCGGGCTCGGGTTCGAGCTTGTATGGATTGTTCGAATCGGCGGCACGCGCGAAGACAGCGGCGGAGCGGATGAACGCGGCGGGACATACCGCGGTGGCGACCAGTTCGCTGGGCCGATCCGAGTACTGGAAGCAACTAGCAACTAGCAACTAGCGAGTGTGAGTTTAGTGTTTGAAATGCACGGATTGCGCAGTTGAGACTACGAAGGCTCAGGTGGCTTTGAATTTCGCGCCATGCCTGGAGGCAGCGATTGGCAAGAATTCCCTGTCCTGTTTAACTAATTGCTGGTTGCTAATTGCTAATTGCTCACTGGGCGGTCGACTAATGGTAGGTCAAGTGCCTTTGGAGCACTTTGTCTAGGTTCGAATCCTAGCCGCCCAGCCAGATTTTGGTTGTCAGTGGTCGGTTGTCAGTTGTCAGAAAAGTCTGGCCCCTTTGAGCACCATTGCCGAAGGGGTGCATGATCCCGGTGCGAACGAGCAGATCCCTCGCTTCGCTCGTGATGACAAATTTGGAAGTGTATTGCGAAGAGCGAAAAGCGAATAGCGAAGAGCGGCATTCAACACCTTGCGGTTACTCAACCAGGTATTGCGGGGTATTTGAACGATGGAAGCAGCAGCGAAGACGGACATAGCTTCCGCAGCAGCACCTTCCGAAGCGGCAACTTCGGTGGTGGCGGCGGAGAAGAAATCACCCGTACATGCTCCCGACGCGAAGAGCGAGAGGAGGCCGGTGCGGACGCGGCACGACGACAAGTGGAAGATCTTCTCGGGCACGGCGAACGACACGCTGGCGCGAGAGATCTGCGAGTATCTCGGCTTGCCGCTGGGACAGGCGCACATCGACAAGTTCTCCGACGGCGAAACGTATGTCCAGATCCTGGAGAACGTTCGCGGCGGCGATGTTTTCCTGGTGCAACCGACGTGCGATCCGGTGAACGAGCACCTGATGCAGTTGCTGCTGATGATCGATGCTTTGAAGCGGGCGTCGGCGCGGCGCATCACAGTGGTGATTCCGTACTTCGGCTACGCGCGGCAGGACCGCAAGGACAAGCCGCGGGTGCCGATTTCGTCAAAGCTGGTGGCTGACCTGCTGACTACCGCGGGCGCGGACCGTGCGCTGGTAGTGGATATGCACGCACCGCAGATCCAGGGTTTCTTCAACATCCCGGTGGATCACCTGTTCGCATCACCGGTGCTGGTGGGATATTTCAAGGACCTGCAGCTTCCGGAGCTGACGGTGGTTTCTCCAGATGCAGGCGGCGTGGAGCGGGCGCGCTTCTTCGCCAAGAAAATGGATTCGGCGCTGGCCATCGTCGACAAGCGCCGCGTGGAAATGGATGTGACTGAGGTCATGCACGTCATCGGTGACGTGCGCGATCGTACCTGTCTCATCCTCGACGACATCATCGACACCGCCGGCACGCTGGTGAAGACCAGCCAGGCGCTGCTCGATGCCGGGGCGCGGCGGGTGTATGCCTGCGCCACACATGCCGTACTTTCGGGGCCGGCGCTGGAACGGATTTCGAAGTCGGGGTTGGTCGAGTGCGTTGTGACCAACACCATCCCGCTAACGGAGGCGGCCAAGGCCGAGCCGAAGATCAAGCAGCTGAAAATCGGCGGCTTGATTGGCAGGGCAATCCAGTCGATTCATGAAGAGACTTCCGTCAGCAAACTGTTCTTATAGAGGAATAAAGAATGGCTACAGCAACTGCAGACAAGACCGACAAGAACGTAGATGCCAAGCCGCGGCAAAGCGGCGGCAAGAATGACGCCCGCCGCTTGCGCAAGAGCGGCCTGATTCCGGCCGTGCTCTATGGCGCCGGGCTGGGACCGCTCAACCTCGCGGTCGATCCCAAGCAGATCAGCCGCATCCTGCACTCCGAGCAGGGACACAACACCATCTTCGACATGACCGCGGGCGGAGACTCCGGCAAGGTCATGATCGTGGACTGGCAATACGAACCGATCAAAGGCGCGCTGCTGCACGTCGACCTGAAGCGCATTGCCATGGACAAGCTGCTGACGGTGAAGGTGCCGGTCCTGCTGAAGGGTGAAGCCCCGGGGGTGAAGATTCAGGGCGGCATTCTCGAGCAGATGTTGCGCGAGGTGGAAGTCGAGTGCTTGCCGGCGGACATCCCGGGACACATCGACGGCGATGTAAGCCAGATGGTCTTTGGACAGACTCTGCGGGTGGCCGATCTGCCGCGCAACGACAAGATCAAGTTTTTAACTGACGAAAATCAGGCCGTCGCGCATGTCACGGCGGTGAAAGAAGTCGCAGCTGCCGCTCCTGCCGAAGGTGTCGAAGCCGAGGCTGCCACTGCCGAGCCCGAAGTCATCAAGAAGGGCAAGCAGGAAGCAGAAGGCGAAGCTGCCGATGGCGGCGAGAAGGCCGAGAAGAAGAAGTAAGCGTTGTGAAACTGATCGTCGGGCTTGGCAATCCGGGCATCGAATATCAGTTCACGCCGCACAACATGGGTTTCCTGGCGGTGGACCGCATTGCCGAGCAAGCCGGCGTGCGGGTGAACAACCGCAACTGCCGCGCGCAAACTGCGCGGGCTGTGCTGGACGGGCAGGAAGTAGTGCTCGCCAAGCCGGAGACGTACATGAACCTGAGCGGCGCGTCGGTTCGCGAACTGGTTCGCGAGTACGAGGCGCAGCCGGAGCAGGACCTGATCGTCATCTACGACGAGCTGGACTTGCCCTTCGGCAGCATGCGCCTTCGGCCACGAGGCAGTTCGGCGGGACACAACGGAATTGCCTCGGTGATTGGGGCGCTGGGTACGCAGGAAATCATGCGTATTCGGCTCGGAGTTGGCCCCGATCATCCGGTAGGCGACGGCGCGCGTTATGTTCTGTCGCAGTTTAAGAAGTCGCAGTATCCGGTGCTCGATGAAGTGCTGGATTCCGCGGCCGAGGCCGTGCGAGTCATCCTGAAGGAGGGGATGGACGCGGCGATGAATCGGTTTAACCGGAAGGACAAAGAAGCAGCTAGCAACTAGTTAGGACCAGAGACTGGTGCGGCGTAAAGTGCCGCTTCAGGTTGAGTTTCGAGGGAAATTGGCAGTGACCAGGTTAGCTAATTGCTAAGTTCTAGTTGCTGCCTTGGAGAAAACGATGCGTACTTATGAGTTGATGTTTATTTTGCGGCCCGACATGACGGAAGAAGACCAGGACAAGCTGATCTCCAATCTGGAGAGCCAGGTGCAAACGGCAGGCGGCACCGTGAAGAGCATGGAGCGGATGGGAAAGCGCCGCCTGGCGTATCTGGTTCGCAGCTTCCAGGACGGCATTTACGTACTGCTGACCCTGGAAGGTGAGGGCGCAATGGTGAAGGAAATCGAGCGCCGCCTGCGTGTGAACGAGCCGGTGATCAAGTTCCTCACAGTCCGCGTGGACGAAGAGCAGAAGCGCCTGGCGAAGGTCAAGGCGATTCGCGATACCAAGGTGCGTGGTAAGGGATCTCGCGCCGCCGAGGCTGCAGCTGCGGCTGCGGCTGCGATTGCGGTCGAGCCACTGACTCCGGCGCCGGCTTCCGAGCCGACGACAGAAGCGCCGGCAGGAGCGTAGGGGCAGCAACTAGCAATTAGCAATTAGCAACTAGCAATTAGCTAAAAGCTGCTGATTGCGATCCCTGATGCACGGAATTGGAAGATGGGCTTTGGGCCCGAAGGAGAAACATGGCAGACGAAACGACAACAACGGCAGCTCCGCAAGCGGCAAGCAGCGAAGCGCCGGCACGGCCGGAAGGAGGAGCTTCGCGGCCGGAAGGAGGCGCCCCGCGTTCGGATGGACCTCGCGGACCTCGCGGGGCCGGGCGTCCGGGCGGTGGTCCCGGAGGACCGCGCGAAGGCGGGCGGAAGTTTTTCCGGCGCAAGAAGGTTTGCAAATTCTGTGTCGAGAAGATCGACAGCATCAATTACAAGGACGTGCGGCTGCTGTCGCAGTTTGTAGCGGAGGCCGGCAAGATTGTGCCGCGCCGGCTGACCGGCGTGTGCACGCCGCACCAGCGCCGTCTGGCCGACGCGATCAAGCAGGCGCGCAACATCGCGCTGCTGCCGTTTGCGTCAAGATAGCTGTCAGCTATCAGCCGTCAGCTCTCAGCTAGAGCGCGCGTAGGAAGCTGTGCAGGGGCGAGAGTGTCGTCGGCAGGCGCAGGACGCGACACAATTCCAGCCCAGCGCGGAAGCGCTGGGATAGCGGCAGGAATCGCGATTTGAGTTCCCTTTAGGGACGGCACAAATTGGAAGCGTACCTCGGCGGCTGAAGCCGGGAGTGGAAGAAGCTTCTAACGGCACGCCTGAAGGCGTGCCCTTTCAAAAACAAGACCGGAGTTTTCAAACCATGGAAGTCATTCTCAAAGAAGATGTAGCCAAGCTGGGTTCGCGTGGCGACGTAGTCAAAGTTGCCGAGGGCTACGGCCGCAATTATCTGCTTCCCAAGAAGCTGGCCATCGAAGCCACAACCGCGAACCGTGCCGTCATTGAGCAGATGAAGGCCGCGGCTGTGCGCCGCCTGGCGCGCGAGAAGGGTGACGCTGAGGCGCTGGGACAGCAGCTCGCTGGAGTCGAGCTGGCGTTCACGCGCAAGGCGGGTGAGCACGATCATCTCTTCGGATCGGTCACTTCGTCCGACATCGCCCGCGAGCTGGAGCACAAGGGCTTCAACATCGATCGCCGCAAGATTCAGCTCGATGAACCGCTGAAGGCGCTGGGCGACTTCAGCGTCCCGGTGAAGCTGCATCGTGATGTGAGCGTGCCGGTGAAGGTCAGGATCCAGAAGGAAGCCGGCGAAGAGGCAGCTCCGGTAGCGGAAGAGACCGGTACGGAAGCGTAGTCGCCGCCTTTCATAGGCTCGCCGCTACAGGTTCGGGCGGGCGTGCCGCCCGAGAGGATCGTTCAATGAGTGGCTTTCGCAATTTATTAATTCTGGCATTGGCGGCGCTTGGCTGTATTCCTGCCGTCCAGGCGCAGGACAGCTCGCAGCAGAAGATCGGGGCTTCCGCCGTGTGGAAGCTGCCGGACGCGTTGCGCACCACGATCCTGAAGAAGTGCGGCGATGCCACCCAACCGCCTTCCTTTGCGGAATGCTTCATCAACCAGATGCAGGCTGGCGGAGCGTCCCCGCAGGCCGTCGCCTTCACCCGCGAGCTGTACAAAGTCAGTGGAGGGGACGTGGGGATCATGTATGGCTTCCACAAAGTGGGTCCCGTCGATATTGCGTGGGTCAACTATCCGCTTCGCGCCAACACCAACGACGGCTTGTTGTTCGTGAACGGGCAGCCGCCAATCATCAACGTGGAAGACCTCAAGCTTCTCGATCAGGCTGACATGCAACAGGACCCGCAATTCCAAAACACCAGAGCGCAATTCCCGAATGTCGCGGTGTGGCCGGGTGATCGCGACGGAACTAGCTGGCCCAATTCTCAGCCGACGGCGAACGGCGGAGTCCAGTTCACGGTGGGCTATCCGTTAATCAACGGATGTCATGCGTGCGAGCGAGCAGGTTTTGTGCTTTTCAACTGGAACTTTGGCCCACAGGGAAAATTCCTGGGCACCAAGTTCATGGGGATCACGCCGCCACCCCTAAAGTAGATGACTATAAGTCAAATGTTCCTCTGCCCTACCCTGACGGCGATTGCCGAAACCGTGTCCAGTTCACCGGGAAATACGCCGGCGATAGTACACGCCCCCGGCATTTTTACTGCAAGATTTTACTCTTCGCGCGGCGAATGATATTGACTTTAACCGGCCATTCGGAGTACATTCCTCGGGCCAACTGCTTCTTCCCAGATGCACCCGTCTGCGATGGCAAAAGGACGTTACCTGCTAGCGTCAACACCTTCGAAAAGAAGCAATTCTCTTGAGGAGAGGAACACAATGAAAGTTTTTCGAATTATCGGAATTGCCCTGCTTGTGTCGGTACTGGCAAGCATGGCCGTTGCCCAGTCTTGGACGAGTGTTACGAACCCTTCACCCCAGGCCGTCGGTCCGATGCTCACGTTGCGTGACGGCAGAATCCTGGCCCACTCCGACCAGAACGGAAACGCCAACGTTTGGTACATCCTTTCGCCCGATTCCAAAGGCAGCTACGCCAACGGCAGCTGGGCGGGACCCTATGCCATGCAGTCCGGGTACTCCCCGTACTACTTCAGCAAGGCGCAGTTCCTCGACGGAAAGACAGTCATTGTCGAGGGCGGTGAATACAACAACGGCCAGGCGGTGTGGACTACTCTTGGAGCCTTGGGCACATACACGCCGTGGGGCCCGATTGTCTTCGCTGCCAACAACCCGCCTACCGGCTGGAGCCGACTGGGTGACGCCGAGGCCGACCTCATGGCGAACGGACAGTATCTTCAGTCGAACTGCTGCACCAACCAGACTGCTCTCTATTGCGGCCCTAACTGCTGGACCGCCTCCGGTTCGGTCCATCAGGGCAACAATGACGAGTCTGGTTTTACGGCGCTCCCCAACGGCTTGGTGCTGACCGTGGACACCAAGAGCGCCGGCTCGTGCGGCACAACACATGGTTACGAACTCTACAACCCGGGCACAGGCACCTGGGCCTGCGGCGGGTTCGGAAACCTTCCGACGCAACTGTTTAATTCCGGCGACGAAGAGCTGGGCACAGGCGTGCTGATGTACAACGGCAAGGTGATTCAGAACGGCGGCAACGTAGTTGCCACCAATATCTATGACCCTGTTGCCGACACCTGGTCGGTGGGACCGACCCCGCCGGCGGGCCTCGACCAGGCTGATGGTCCGTCGGCTTTGGAGCCCAACGGTAAGGTTCTCTCTATGATGAGCCCCGGCCTGTTCAACTCCGGCTGCCACTTCGTGGAGTACGATCCAGGCACCAACACCATGGCCTTGACGGTTGATTCCCCGCAGTGCCCGGGCGACTCGTCGTATGAAGGCCACGAAATGATCCTGCCCACCGGCCAGATCGCTTCGGTCTCGTTCGGTTCGACCATTTACCTGTACAACCCGGCCTCGGGCGTGGTCAACGGGGTTGCTCCGACGATCGTCGGCTCGGCCAACTACGTCGCGCAGGGCTCCAAGAACAATGTTCTGTATGGCAAGCAGCTCAACGGCTTGTCGGAGGATAGCTTCTACGGCGACGACGACCAGGCTGCCTCCAACTATCCATTGGTGCAGTTCACCGACGTCAACAACGGCAACGTGTGGTTCGCCTGGACGCACGACGACAGCAACCACTCCATCGCTCCGGGTAACGTCAGCTACACGAAGTATGACCTGAACCCCGCGATGCCGCTGGGCACCTACAACATGGTGGTCATTACCAACGGCATCAAGTCGAATGCGATCCGCGTGGGCGTTGTCTCCCCGCACCTGTAGAAACAACAGATCGACCTATCCGGTGCCACATCCTCAGGGATGTGGCACTTTTTTGTTCTGAACCGCAGAGATGGGGGCGTTGCCGCCAATGGAGTGGACGCGCTTTGAGTGGCTCTCATTCGACTGTTACGGCACGCTGATCGACTGGGAGGCGGGCATTCTGGGGTACTTGCAGCCGTTGCTGCGCGCCAAAGGCTGTGATGTCGGCGAGGGCCACGTCCTCAACCGGTACTCCGAATTCGAGCCGCGTCAGCAATCCGGTGGCTACCGCAGCTATCGCGAGGTGCTGGCTGCCGTCATGCGTGCGTTTGCGGCGGAGTTGAAGATCGAATTGAACGCGGCGGAGATCACTGGCCTGGCCGACTCGATCTCGGATTGGAAGCCGTTCCCCGACACAGTCCAGGGCCTGCGAGAATTGAAATCGCAGTATCGGCTGGCGATTCTCTCCAACATTGATGATGACCTGTTTGCCCACACGGCAAAGCGCCTCGAGGTGCCGTTCGATCAGGTGGTCACAGCGCAGCAAGTGCGCTCGTATAAGCCTGCGCTCCGGAATTTCGAGACTTTGCTGGAGCGTATCGATGTCTCGCGGGAAAGGCTGCTGCACGCGGCTGAGAGCCTTTACCACGACGTAGCGCCGGCTCGCGAGCTGGGGATTGCCACGGTCTGGGTGAATCGCAGACAAGGCAAGCCGGCTGCAGCGACGAAGCTGGTCGATGTCCGGCCGGATGTGGAAGTGGCCAGCATCGCAGAACTGGCGCGGCTCGCGCTGCGGTCTGAGAACTCAGGCTGAAGAGATCAGGGCGCCCCGAGCTCGCGGACGATGCGGACGCTGGCGCTGGTACCGATGCGGCTTGCGCCGGCGTCGACCAAACTTACGAACTCTGCGGCTGAGCGAATGCCCCCGGCAGCCTTAACCCCGATGGAGTGCCCCACCACACCGCGCATGAGCGCCACGTCGGCCGCTGTGGCCCCCGAACCGGAGAAGCCGGTGGACGTCTTCACAAAGTCCGCGCCGGCGTCCATGGCGAGCGCACAGGCCAGGATTTTCTCCTCCTGCGTCAGGAGAGCATTCTCGAGGATCACTTTCAGCTGCGCGTTGCCGGCGTGAGCCAGTTCGGCCAGGGAATGTATTTCGCTCCTCACGAGCACGCGGTCGCCGGACTTCAGCGCCCCGATGTTGATGACCATCTCCAGCTCGGTAGCCCCGTTGCGCAGCGCCGCCTCGGCCTCGGCAAGTTTGGTCATCGTAAGATTCGCGCCCAGGGGGAAGCCTACGACAGTGCCCACGTTAATGGCTTTGCCATGGACTTGAGCCGCGGCCAGCGTAACATACGCCGGGTTTACCAGAACGCAGTGGAATCCGAAATTCACGGCCTCGCTGCAGAGGCGAACAACGTCTGCCCGCGTCGACTGGGGCCGGAGCATGGTGTGATCGATGATGTGAGCGGCGTTGCGCCAGTCGCTGACAACTGCGTTCCGAACTCCGGAGGAAACCAGCGCGTCGACTGCCATGAGCTACCCTCCGACTTTATACGGCATCGGGAACGGATTCCAAAGCGCAAATTTCCCGCAGGTTGCGATAGCGCTCGGCAAAGTCCAAACCATAACCGACGACGAAACAGCCTGGGATCTCAAACCCCACGTAATCCACCGGCACAGGCTGAATGCGGCGCGAGACTTTGTCGAGCAGCACCGCGGTTTTCAACTGCTTTGGACGCCGCGCCAGCAACAGATTCCTGAGATATGTGAGGGTGAGTCCGGTGTCGAGGATGTCTTCGACCAGAATTACGTTCCTGTCTGCGAGGGATTCGTCGACGTCCTTGACCAGCCTTACCTCGCCGCTGTGGCGTTTCTGGTCGTTGTAGCTGGCGACGGCGATGAAATCGAAGGTGGCTTCCAGCTCGATCTGACGCGCGAGATCGGCAAGAAAAATGGCGGCTCCCTTAAGTACACCGATCAGAATCACAGGCTGGCCAGCGAAGTCCTCCGTAATTCGGCGTCCGATCTCACCGACCTTTACTGCGATCTGCTCGCGAGAGATCAAGGAGCGCAGTCTTTCCATGAGAGTTACTTCCTCCCGGCCGCTTCGACGGAGGTGGTGGGGTCGGCGCCATCCCAAGTCTGATCTGCAGTTGGCCCATACACTGATGGCACAGGTTGGTTGAGCAGGCGAAGATATATGGTGAGTTGCGTCCGGTGGTGGCAGGTATGCAGCACGCGCCGCCAGAAGATCCAGATACGCTGACGGGTAAGGCCAAAGAAAGGAGCTTCCTGGAGCCACCAGTCCGCTGACTGCCGGGCGAAGAAGTGCAGCCGGGGACGCGCCATTTGGGCCATGCGCTCAGTCAGAGTGCCTATAGTGGTCTCAGGCGGAAGAACCTCAGCCGGAGCAGGCTCCGGAGTGCCTACGAATTCGCCGAAGAAGCGCCGCTCGGAGAGCAGTTGATGCTTCATGATGTCGAGCACGGTCGACGACTTTGCATGCGGACGGAAATTGAAGTTCGCCTCGGAGAAGCAGCGCCAGACGGAGATGACCTTGTCGGTTTCGCCGGCGTAGGTGTCGAGAAGATGCTGGAAGATGGGGTCGGCTGCGCGCGGCACCTCAGCCGGTGGAATCGCGACGAAATCGTATTGCACCGGGCTCCTCCTTCATTTGCCTTCGCAAGCCTGCTTTCAAGCGCGCAACTTCGCTGGCTGCCAAGGGTTAGCTCACGGCACGTGGCCCTGCGAATAGAGCTCAGGCGATTTTAACCGAGTGCGCACGTACCGTATAATTGCGCTTTCATTCACCTTGTCTTGAGGTTGTCGATATTCTTTGCCATCTTCAGGTGAGACCTGCGGCCCGAATCGCCCGCGGGATGCGGCACTGTTTCACGGCCGCAGTTCTCCTTAGTGCCTTCTTGGTCCTTTGCGCGGCCTGCGCCTGGGGTCAGCAGTCGGACGTCATCGAGGAGATCGTTATTCACGGCAACCGCCGTATTCCGGCGGATACCATTCGCGCCCGTATGTTCACCCGCCCGGGCGAAGTCTACGACCAGCAGGCGCTGGAACGAGATTTTAACTCGCTATGGAACACCGGCTATTTCGACGATCTGCGCATCGAGCGCGAGGCCTCGCCCAAGGGTTGGATCATTCACGTCTACGTCAAAGAAAAGCCAACCATTCGCGAGATCAAGTATGTCGGACTCAGCTCGGTCTCTCAGAGCGATGTGCTCGACAAGTTCAAGGAACGAAAGGTTGGCCTGACGCAGGAGAGCCAGTATGACCCGACCAAGGTGAAACGCGCCGAAGTCGTAATCAAGGAACTGTTGGCGGCACATGGCCGCCAGTTTGCGACGGTCCGCTCGGAAGTGCACCCCATCCCGCCGGCGTCGGTGAGCCTGACCTTCGTGGTCAAGGAAGGACCTAAGGTCAAGGTCGGCAAGATTACGTTTGTCGGAAACGAACACCTTAAATCGCGGGAACTGCGGAGCGCGATGAAGAACCTGAAACCCATCGGGATTCCGCACTCCATCTTCCTGGAGAACCTCTTCCCGCGCACCTACGATTCCACCAAGCTGAACGAAGACGCTGAACGTGTCCGCTATTTCTATCAGACGAAGGGTTATTTCAAGGCCCTGGTTTCCGATCCGAAAACACAGATCCGCGACACCAACGGCTTTGTGTGGTACATGCCCTGGAAACACACGCCGGGCAAGGCGGTGGACATCACGATGCCGGTCGAAGAGGGCGCGCAATACCGCCTGAAAGAGATCACCTTTACCGGCAACAAGGCGATCACCAACATCGCCGCCCTGCGAGCGCAGTTCAAGATCAAAGACGGGGACATCTTCGACACGGAGGCCATCCGCAAGGGCATCGAGAACCTGCGCAAAGCCTACGCTCAGTTGGGTTACATCAACTTCACGCCCGTTCCTGACACTCGCGCCGATGACGAGAAAAAACTCATCATCATGAACATCGATCTGGATGAAGGCAAGCAGTTCTATGTACGGCGCATCGAATTCCAGGGCAACACCACCACGCGCGACAAGGTCATACGCCGCGAACTGCTCCTGCAGGAGGGCCAGGTCTACAACGGAAACCTCTGGGAGATCAGCTTGCTACGCTTGAATCAGCTACAGTACTTCGAGCCGCTGAAGCCCGATCAGGATTCCGAGATCCACCAGAACGTTCAGGACTCGACCGTTGATATCACGCTCAAGGTCAAGGAAAAGGGCAAGAACAGCATCGGCCTGACGGGCGGCGTCAGCGGATTGGCCGGCGGCTTTGTCGGGCTGAACTACACCACGAACAACCTGTTCGGCAAAGGGGAGTCGCTGACCCTGGAATTCCAGATCGGCCAATACGAACGGAACTATACGCTGGCGTTCACGCAGCCCTATCTCTTCGATCGGCCGCTGCAATTCACCTGGTCGGTATATCACCGCAGCTATAACTACAACCAGGCGGCCTTGACGCAGCAGCAGTACAACCAGGTCCTGCAGATTCCTTCGGCGTATCAGAACCTGCTGCAGAACTTCACCCAGAACAGCACCGGGTTTACGACTGCGTTCAGCTATCCCATAAAGCGCACGTTCAAGCGGGTGGGGATCACCTACTCGTACGACGACACCAGCGTGCAAACCTTCAGCACCGCGTCGACGTTGTACTTCGAGAGCATCAACTTCCGCGGCATTTACGGGCCCAACTCGCTGAACGGCATTAAGACCAGCAAGGTGGTTCCCAGCTTTTCTTATAGCAATATCGACAATCCGCAGCGCCCGCACAAGGGAAAGAGCTTCTTCGTCGCCACAGGCATAGCCGGAATCGGCGGCAATGTGTACTACTTCCAGCCCACGGCGGAATACAAGCAGTTCGTTCCCATGAACAAGGGCCGGAACACACTGGGCTTCCGCCTGCAAGGCTCCTGGATCTCAGGGTATGCCGGGCAGGTGGCGCCACCGTTTGACCGCTACTATCTGGGCGGCGATACCGATGTTCGCGGCTTTGATATCCGCGCGGTGTCACCGGTAGCGTTCTTCCCGACCCTGGTCACTGTTCCATTGCAGAACCCGGACGGGACCACCGTCCCGCTCGATCCAACGAATCCGCGACGCGGAAACTACCTGATCAATATCCCGGTTCAGCAGATTATCTTCCCCGGCGGCGATACCAGCGTCGTGGGTAATCTGGAGTATCGCATTCCGATCGCGGGGCCGGTAACAGTGGCCCCATTCCTGGACACCGGGCTGGACTTCATCTTGCGCAACTCCCAGTTGCAGATCGCGCCGCAGCAATATGAGACCCTGACCTCGACGCCGTACGGATGTCCCTACTTGAATACCGATTACAGCTGCGGCGGAACGATCACAGTTCCGGTCAACCGGAACCTGGTTCCCATCCCTGGAACGAACTACCAGCCTCGCATGTCGACCGGTCTTGAGTTGCAGGTCATCATGCCCGTGGTGAACGCACCGTTCCGTTTCTACTATGCCTACAACCCACTCCGGTTGTACGAGACGGTGGTGCCACCCAATCCGATCACGCGCTCCATGTTCCCGGCTGGAGCGGCCGGCGACTATACGTACGCAAACGCGGTCGCGCTGTACCAGCCGCAGTATTTCCTGCGCGAGCCGCGCAAGACCTTCCGCTTCACCGTCGCGACCACATTCTAGAGAGTGCTTCCAGTTGAAACGGCGACCAAGTCACGGCGGCCTGTTGTACGCTAATCGACTGGGGGAAGGCCTGGGCTTCAAGGAGATTTCTGGAGTTTTCCTCGACGTACAAGCGCCTAAGGCCGGAGAAACATCATGCCTGTGATTCGCGCGTGCAGATCCTGTGGCCGCAGCAACCGCATTCCGGCGGCACATCTTGGCGATAGCGGACGATGTGGCGCCTGCAAGTCGCCGCTGCCGCCTATTGATGAACCGATTGAGGTGGACGCTGATTTATTCGATGAGATCGTCCGGGAAGCGCGCGTTCCTGTTCTGGTCGACTTTTGGGCGGCGTGGTGCGGACCGTGCCGTATGGCTGCTCCCGAGGTGGCACGTGCAGCCAGGGAAATGGCCGGCAAAGCGGTTGTGCTCAAGGTCGATACCGAACGTATGCCGGATTTGGCCGCGCGCTACAACGTGCGCGGCATTCCCAACTTTGCCATATTCAGCAACGGAGATCTGGTGCGCCAGCAGGCGGGTGTGGTCGATGCCGAACAGCTGAAGACATGGTTGAGAGCTCCGGTGGGTTCTCGTTGAGGACTGGAACGAAAATCCCCACCCTGCGGCTCGCATACGGTCGCCGCGGGATGGGGCAGTTGTTGGGTTTGGCGGATCAGTGATGCCCTTCGCCGGTTCGGCTCCACTCGCGAATCGAGCGGATCTCTTCCGGCGCGATGTGCAGGTACTGCAGGAACTCCTGATGATCTTCCGGTGCGTTGCGCTCGAACTCGCGATGCCAACGCGTCATGTCCTCCTCGGTAAATCCCGCCGCCTTCATGATGGAAACCCATTTCTCTTTGGTCATGTCCTTCGTTCTCCTCAAAAGTGAGTTCTTCGCTTGTAGCAATCTCACGATTGCTTGTTGATGCCGGCGCAGCTCGCCAATTTCCGCTTCCAACTCGACCAGCCTGCGGTTGAGCAACGCCGCGGCAGCACCGTCGGAACCCGATAGCAAATGCCGGACATCCCGAACGCTGAGTCCCACCGAGCGGTAGAGACAAATCTTCCGTAGCGTCTCGACCTCTTTGTCTCCATACAACCGGTATCCCGCCGAGCTGCGATGTGCCGCCTTGAGCAAACCCACCGACTCGTAGTACAAAATCGCCGTCCGGCTGAGACCGGCTTGGCGTGCGATTTGCGAAACGCTCAGCATCAGCTACACCTACCTTCCACCCTACAGTTATAGACAGGTCAAGGGGAGGGACGAAATGATCCAATCCAGGAAAAGGATTGAGTGGAACCGGGTGGTGACTATCACAAGAGGACTGCCGATGGTATGAGTCCAACGAAGGCGCGCTAATCGTCCCCCTCTGCGGAACTTCCGCTACCACCCACTTGTGAGATCAGCTCGTTCAGGGCCGACCTCAGATTAGCGGTGCTGAACTGTTGGTCCGCAAGCAGCTCATTGATGTACATAATGAGGTCTTCTCGAACAGCATCGATGATTGCCAAAACTGCTGGGGCGGTCATCATACGTTGTTGGCTAATTAGGCAATGTGCTCGCGAGTAATCCTCGGCGGACCGAAATCGTAACCAATGAATGTCCGCACCGGGAAGTACACCCACGACAAGTGTTTCGACAAGCACAGGCGGAGGGCCGCCCATCCACCCATAGGGGGAATACTCGACGTACAGAGCCTCTACTTCGCCCAAAAGCGGAAGAAAGACATCGGCCGTTTCGCCGTACTTAAGCTGCGGGGGGTGGGGCTTCTCTGTCAGATAAAGCAACACGCCACGAGTTCCTTTCACCGAGATTTCAGAACTCCGGGGTTGCAACCACTCAGTGCGTGTTTCGTCATCGAATAGCACCGTGCACATCCTTGGTAGCGCGAGCACGCGATTCCCTACTTCGGCCCCTAAACCTCGAAGCCTGAAAATGTTGTGACGATGACAGAACTCTCGGAGGTTCGTCGTTAAGATTTCCAATACGCTCCAGTAGTCGAATGCCGAGGCCTCGATCGGAGTGCTCTCAAGGAGAGAAATGGTGGACAGGTCGGCTTCTATTGCCGCCGCTTCCTCTCCCGGCAGCTCGGCCTGTAGCCGCTCTTGAATGAACGCCCTGGGATCTTCAGGACCCTTTTCCTGGATTTCTTGCTGAAGACTAATCAGTATCTGGATGTTTTCACTTCGGGTTGACCGTAGCTGATACAAGCTCACGAGCAGTTGAAGCGCGGCCACCCAGCCAGTGCCATGAGTTATCACTGTACACCGAGAATGGGCCCCCCGACATTTCTTGCCTCGTCCGTGGACGTTCACGGTTGTCAATCCCACTCATTCCAACCGATGGAATGAGTGGGGCCGCGCCAATCTCCGCCGGCGCGGAGGATTTCCGTTGACAGCTTCGCCGCGCGGGAAGAGACTTGGAGCCCTATATTGCTGCGACCAGTTTCCCAGCTTGTAGGGCAGCCTGGTTAACCAAGGGTCTCCGCAGTACTTCTTGCTGCCGGTTCTCGTACTTACGTCAGGAATGGCAAACAACTAACCTCTCCCGAAAGGAGGACCTCCCAAATGCAAAGTCGTAGCACTGTGCTTGGCGTGTTCTTTCTCCTTCTGTGTGTATCCGTTGCGGCGGCGTTGGCCTTCGTATTCTTCACCGATGTCAACGCCACCTCGACTGCGCAGGAGACGGATACGTATGGAATGAACGACAGCAATGTCATCGCCGGAGATTACGTCGACGGGAACGGTGTCCAGCACGGCATGATCTTAACCAGCCTTGCCACCCTTGTTCCCAAGCTCACCACCGCCGACAGAGCGGATTGCGTAACCTCACCCGGTTCCACCTCGATCGCCTTCTATAGCATCAACAACCACGGTGTTGCTGCGGGCTGGTGCACCAAACCAGACACCACCGTGATCGGGTTCACGTACTCCGGGGGGCAGTTTACGGACATCTCCATCCCGGGGTCAACCTTCACTGAGGCGATCGGAATTAATGACGCAGGCGCGATTGTAGGCACGTACAAAGACGCCAATAGCGTTCAGCATGGATTCCTGCTGGTCGGCTCGACGGTCACGAATTTGGACCCGCCGGGCACCGTGAGTACCAACACAGCCTGGGGCATCAACAACGCGGGCGTGATTACGGTGTACGGCATCAACGGCAACGGGAAGTACGTGTCGTTCACGACCGCCGACCAGGGCAAAACCTACACGCCGTTTCAAGACCCCAACGAGGGGACGATTGGGACGGCGATCCATCAGATCAACAACAACGGGGACATTGTAGGGACTTACTTTGATACCAACAATGCGACCCACGGGGTGCTGTATCACGCGGGAACGTACAACTCGTTTGACGACCCCAACGGCATAGGCACCACCCGAGGTGACGGTCTGAACAACGCGCTCGTGGTTGTCGGCCGTTACGGCTCCGGCGTCTACGGCGGCATGGGTTTCCAGGGAGTTGCCAAGCCGTAGCGCGATTCGCGCAACTGAAGCTGTAGCTCAAAGGCGGCGGGCCTTCCGTCGCCTTCATTGATCCCGGCCTTGTTGCGTCTTCCCGGTGGCCCACATTTCCACCGCTCAAAATCTGTGGGATCAAACCCCGGTTGCACGTCACACACACCTGTGACGAACTCGCTTGGTGCTCCGCGCTCAAATTGCATACAATCGCGATGTTGAGGACGAGGGAGCTTTGTCCCTCTCCGAATCGCGCCCAGTGATGGGGAGGCGTGACGCGCAACCATCGTCATAGCGCCTGTTGGCGGCTGTTAACTACTTCTAAACTCCTCCAACCCTTCCATCCCGACAAAATCGCACTTAACTCCTTAGCCTCTAAGATTTTGCCTGTAAGTCTCACGCGCTCAAGATTTTGCAGACAAACTTTTCAACTCGGTCAATACTATCAAGATTTTAGGGGTATACCGGGGGGAGGGGGTACCGAAGTTGTCGGTTGTCAGGGGTCAGTTGTCGGAGCGGAGCACTATATGCTTAAGCAGTTAACAGAAGGGAAGCTTGGTCGGCGGTACCCACAAACTGCGGGTCCCTCCCGCCACGGCGGGCTCGGAATGACACCCGTGATGGTGTCACCGGGAGCTGCCGGCAGGAAGCTGGTGGCTGGAAGCTCGGAACACACGGCTGGCCGCCCCCATAAATTCCTACTATGGACCTCATCAGGATTTTTTACTGGATTGCCACAGACCCCGGTCTGTACTCTGAAAAGTAATCCTTTACAGGCTGGCTCAATCCGAGGCAGCCATTCCCACGTGTCTGTCGGCCTACAAATCTGCTTAAAGGAGCTGCATGTCTACTGAACTGCGAAATTTTCTGGCGCTTTCTTACGACGAACTGGAGGAACGGAACCTGCGCGCGAAGTCCGACCGGCTGAAGCGGGTCGACATCGGCAAGATCCAGGAAGAGCGGCTCAAATACCTGACCGACGAAAAGGGCATCAAGGCAGTGACCGTGCTGTTCAGCGACCTGGAAGGCCGTCTGCACATGCTCGATTACGACAAGAAATTCCTGCTCAAGAGCTGGGACAATCTGACGTTCGACGGGTCGTCCATTCGCGGCTTTACCGCGCAGCGAGAAAGCGATTTGCGGCTGGGTATCGACTGGGCTGCCTTTTACTGGGGCCCGGCAGATGTGTTCGGCCCGGGCAAGGTGCTGGTCTTCGGTGAAGTGATTGACAAGAACGGCGAGCCGTACGCGGCCGACATTCGCGGCGTGCTGAAGGGTTTTGCCCAGGACCTTTACAAGAAGGAAGGCTACACGCTGAATGCGGCCAACGAGATTGAGGGATTTCTGTTCAAAGGTCCCGATGCCGAGCGGCGCTATCACGAGACCGGCCAGTTCGAATACGTAAATACCGGCGGCTATTATCACTCCCTTCCGGGAGATACGCTGCGCACATTCATCGATACCACCGCCGAAGTGCAGCGCTCGATGGGCTTCCAGAACGAGAAGGACCATCCTGAGGTGGCGCCATCGCAGTTCGAGATCAACTACTCCTACGCAGAAGTGGTGGCGGCGGCCGACCACATCCAGCTTTACAAGCTCATCTGCCGCCAGGTTGCGACGAACATGGGGTGCACGGCGTCGTTCCTGCCCAAGCCGGTCGTAGGCGTAAACGGCAGCGGCATGCACACCAACGTCTCCGTCAGCAAGGGCGGCAAGAACCTGTTCTGGGACGCGAAAGGCGAAGAACAGCTCAGCAAGATGGGATGGGAGTTCATCGATCGCATCCTGACGCATGGAAACGATCTGTGCCTTTTGTTGAACGCCAGCGTGAACGCCTATCGCCGCCTTGATCCGCACTTCGAAGCTCCCAACCAGATTAAGGCCTCCCCTACGGACCGCGGGTCGATGGTCCGCATTCCCATCGGTAACGAGCGCAGCATGCGTGTGGAAGTACGTTCCGTGTCCCCGGACGCGAATCCCTATCTGGTGATGTATTCGATCTTCAAGACGGGGCTGCAAGGCCAGACGGCCAAGATCAAGAACCTGCGGCAGGCCGAGCGCTACTTGCCGGACAACATTTACACCGCCCTCGAAGACTTCCGCAAGGCAGAGTGGACAACCAAGCTGCTGGGAGCCGATGTGAAGGCACGTTACGCCGATCTGAAACAGGCTTCAGCCGACCGCTGCCCGCGCCTGCTGGGAACGTTCGTCAAGGCTCCCGAGGTGCAGTATCACCACGACGTCTATAACCAGTATTTGTGGAATTTGTTCTAGGGTAGAGCGGGCCTTCTGGCCTGCGTTTCAGATTGCGATATAGTCTCCTCCTGCGCCGCTGAGGACGACCTTCAGCGGCGCCATTTTTGTTTGCTGCGTCTCGAGAGTCGAAACGGCAGCGCCAGCGCAACACCGCGAGACACTCTGCTACGCTATTTCTCCGATGGCGACACCCACGATTTCCTTCTCCGAATACCTGCGTCTGACGCGCGAGAACCGCAATTTTCGCAAACTGTGGTGCGCCCAGATCGTCAGCGAGATCGGAGACTGGTTTTACACCATCGCCATCTTCAGCCTGCTGCTCGACCTGACGGGCAAGGCGCAGTCGGTCGCCATCGGGCTGGTGCTTTGGGTGTTGCCGCAGACCTTCGTCGGGCCCATCGCCGGGGCGGTGAACGACCGCATCAGCCGTCGCAAGGTCATGATCACGGCTGACTTGGCGCGGGTTGTGATTGTCGGCTCCATGCTGCTGGTGCGCTCGGCGAGCATGGCGTGGCTGATTTATCCGCTGATTCTGCTGGAAACGGTGATGGCGGGCTTCTTCGAACCGGCCCGCAACGCGGTGATTCCGAACATCACGCCGGAAGAGGACGTGATCGTCGCCAATACGCTGGCGTCGACAACGTGGTCGTTCAATCTGGCCATCGGCTCGCTGATCGGCGCTGTTGTCGCCGCCACGCTCGGCAGAGAAGCAGTTTTCGTCATCAATGCATTGTCCTTCCTGGTATCGGCATTGTTCATCAGCAGGATGCAGTTCGACGAACCGCACGTCACCCATCAGCGGCTCACTGTGCGCGAGGTTTTCGACTACTCGCCGATGATCGAAGGCTTTCGCTATATCGGTCATGATCTGAAAATGCTCGCGATGGTTGCCTTGCGGGGAGGCGCTGGCATCCTGGGCGCGTCGTGGGTGCTGTATCCGGTCTTCGGGCAGCGAGTATTGCCGATGCCAAACCTGGGACGGCAGGATTACGCGCTGGTGGGTATGAGCATACTGCTGACCGCGCGCGGAATTGGGTCACTCATAGGGCCGCTGATCGCATCGCAATGGGCGGGCATCAATCAGCCACGGTTGCGGCACGGCGTGCTGGTTGGGTTTGTTATCGGCGGCGACCGGTTACGTGCTGCTTGGTATCTCTCCGACAATCTGGATCGCTGCGGCGGTCGTATTGCTGGCCCACGCCGGCAACTCGGTGGTGTGGGTATTTTCCACGACATTGTTACAACTCAACTCGGACGACCGCTTTCGCGGCAGAATCTTCGCCGCCGACTTCGGCCTTGCCATGGCGGTCATCGCGCTGTCGGCGTGGCTGTCAGGGAAGGCAATCGATGGAGGCGTGTCGCCCCGACTGGTGGCGATCGCCGTCGGCGCGAGCATGATCATACCGACAGTGCTGTGGGCTTCAGCGCAGCGGCTGTGGAAACAGGAAGTGAATGCTGCAGTAGAGGAGTAAGGGGTTCTCTAAGGAACCCATGCGGGATTGTCCACGTCGGCCCACGCGTCCTGCGCACGGGTGCGGCTATGACAGGAAACCAGGGCCACCGCAGAACCTACGGCGACCGCGTCTTCCAATAACGCCAGCGGGAGATCTGGAGCGTCAAGCCGTTGCCGCATGCGGGTCCTCCAGGCATATCCAAGCAGCGATCCCACCAGCGCGCCGGTTACTCCCAGCGCCGCTCCGGTGCGGAGATCATCGCCGTCAGAGGCAGAAAACGCCGCCCCGCATACTCCGCCCGAGATCAGCCGCCAAGTCAACGATGCGGGTTTCAGGCGGCTGGGGGCGAATGACGTCTTGTCGGTGACGATTTCGCCGAGGGCGAGCTTTCGCGTGGTGTGTTTGGCCAGAGGCGTATCGAGCAGAGCAAGGGGTGAATTGCCGAGGTGCATGCGCCCCGTGGTGGCCGCCCAACTGACTGCTGCGGGAGCGGTCATAGAGCGGAGTCCCGCAACAAATCCGATGCCGAGGGCGCGAAGAGCAGATGTGCGGTTTGCCATGGATTAGGGTGTCGGGTATCAAGTGTCAGGCGTCAGATTAATACTAGCTGCGCCAGCCGACTCTGACACCTGATATCTGAAAACTTGTTTTAGGCTCCGCAGCACTTCTTGTACTTCTTGCCGCTGCCGCAGGGGCAGGGATCGTTACGGCCGACTTTGTCGCCGCGAATGACCTGTTGCACGGTACCCAGGTCACCAGATCCCGCCATGCGGGCCTGTTCCAGTTCGCGCTTCTTGCGGCGCTGGAAGGCGGCCTCCATGTCGTCAATGGTGGTTGCTGCCTGTCGCAGACGGCGCGCTCCGGTGCCTACGGCTGCAAGGGCCGTTCCGTCGCCGTTGTCGGGCATCATCCCCTGCGGCGCCGGCTGAGGCGCTTCGATCACCTGCATCAGGTACAGGTAGCGGACAGTCTCTTCCTGGAAGCGCGCCATCATGGCTTCGAACATGTCGAACGACTCGCGCTTGTACTCCACCAGAGGATCGTGTTGACCGTAGCCGCGCAATCCGATGCCCTCGCGCAGGTGGTCCATGCTGAGCAGGTGGTCCTTCCAGTGCTGGTCGAGGACGCTCAGCATGATGATGCGCTCGTGGTGGCGCATGGCATCGGGACCAATCAGCTGCTCTTTGGCGTCGTAGCGCTCCTTGAGCTTTTCGAAAATGGCATCGCCCAGTTCCTGACGGTTCAAACTATCGGCGTCGATACCTTCCTTCTCAACGTCCACACCAAACTTGGTGAAGACCTCGTTCTTCAGACCCTTGATGTCCCAGTCTTCGGCATGAACGTCCTTGCCGGCGTATCTGTTCAGCACCTCACCAAGGATGTCGCGAACGTAGTCCTCAAGGATGAGGTCTTTCTGGTCGAGACCTTCCAGCAGCTGGCGGCGCAGCCCGTAGACTGCCTCGCGCTGCTTGTTCATGACGTCGTCGTATTCCAGCAGGTGTTTGCGAGCCTCGAAGTTCTGGCCTTCCACTGCCTTCTGCGCGGCTTCGATACGCTTGCTGATCATGCGCGACTCGATAGGCACGCCCTCTTCCATGCCCAGCCGCTGGAGCAGGTTTGAGACCCACTCCTTGGCGAAGATGCGCATCAGGTCGTCTTCCAGCGACAAATAGAAGCGTGACGCACCCGGGTCGCCCTGGCGGCCGGCGCGTCCGCGAAGCTGATTGTCAATGCGGCGTGACTCGTGGCGTTCGGTTCCGAGGATAAAGAGACCGCCAAGATCAATGACGTCGTCGTGCTCCTGGTCGGTGTCAACCTTGTGGCGGGCAAAGATTTCATTCCACTGCTCGGTGGGTACCTGGTATTCGTCGCCGCCGTAATAGAAGTACGACAGAGTAGGATCGTCGGGCTTGGCAGTTACCTCGCCGGCAGCCGCCTTGAGTTTTTGCGCGATGCCACGCTTCAGGCACTCCTGCTTAGCCATGAACTCAGGATTGCCGCCCAGCAGAATGTCGGTGCCGCGGCCCGCCATGTTGGTGGCAATGGTGATTGCGCCTTTGCGGCCGGCCTGGGCGACGATCTCGGCTTCCTTCTCGTGAAACTTGGCGTTCAGCACTACGTGACGGACGCCCTTCTTCTTCAGAATTTCGGAGAGCCGCTCGGACTTTTCAACTGAAGTCGTACCGACAAGCACGGGTTGCTGGTTCTCGGCGAGCTTTTGAATCTCGTCGGCGGCCGCGAAATATTTCTCCTTCTCTGTGCGATACACGACATCGGGATTCTCGATGCGCAGCAACTGCTTGTTGGTGGGAATAACGACCACTTCCAGCCTGTAGATGTTGTCGAACTCGGCGGCCTCCGTCTCGGCCGTACCGGTCATGCCGGCCAGCTTCTTGTACATGCGGAAGTAGTTCTGGAAGGTAACCGTAGCAAGCGTCTGGTTCTCGCGCTCGATCTTGACGTTTTCTTTCGCTTCAACGGCCTGGTGCAAACCGTCGGACCAGCGGCGTCCCGGCATGAGCCGGCCGGTAAACTCATCCACAATGATGACTTCGCCGTCCTTGACGACGTATTCGACATCGCGGCGGTAGAGTTGGTGCGCCTTAATGGCGGTCTCGACGTGGTGCTTGAGGTCCCAGTTCTCCGGATCGGCGATGTTGCCGATGCCCAGCAGGCGCTCGACCTTGTCCCAGCCGTCGTCTGTTACCGTGATCGTGCGATGCTTCTCGTCGATGACGAAGTCGCCGGTGAGGATCTTGTCCTCCATCGACTGCTCAATCTCTTCGCCCTTCTCAAGCTGGGGAATGATGCGGTTCACGCGGTAGTACTTGTCGGTGGACTCCTCGCTGGCGCCACTGATAATCAGCGGAGTACGAGCTTCGTCGATCAGGATGGAGTCGACCTCATCGACGATGGCGAAGTTGTGCCCACGCTGCACACAGTCCCGCAGATCGAACTTCATATTGTCGCGCAGGTAGTCGAAACCAAACTCGTTGTTGGTCCCATAAGTGACGTCGGCCGCGTAGGCTTCGCGGCGCTGGCTATCGTCCAGCTCGTGCACGATGACGCCGACGGTGAGTCCCAGGAAGGTATAGAGCTTACCCATCCATTCGGAGTCGCGTTTGGCCAGATAGTCGTTGACCGTGACCACGTGAACGCCGCGGCCGGCGAGCGCATTGAGGTAAACCGGCAGGGTCGCGACCAGCGTCTTGCCTTCGCCGGTCTTCATCTCGGCGATCTTGCCTTGGTGCAGCACAACGCCGCCGATGAGCTGTACATCGAAATGGCGCATCTTGAGCACACGCCAGCCGGCTTCGCGGGCCACCGCAAAGGCTTCGGGAAGCTGTTCGTCTAGCGCCGCCTTGAGTGCCTCGTCCTTCTCGTCCGGGTCTTCGCCGGCTGCTACGCGCTGGCGAATGCGGCTGCGGAATTCGTCCGTTTTCGCCCGAAGCTGTTCATCGGAAAGCTGTTTGACCTCGGGTTCAAGTGCGTTGATGCGCTCCACCAAGGGAAGCAGGCGCTTGATTTCGCGCTCGTTGCTGGTGCCGAAAACCTTGGCAATCAAAGTGTTAATCAAAGCGGTTGTTCCTTGGTTCGCGACCAGGTTGGCCGAAGGAGAAGGAACGCCTTAATGCAGAGACACTCCACCCTTTCAAAAGCCTACCACAGTTAGATGACGGTTTCCGGGCGGAGTCGCAGAGCGAAGGACACAAGGACAGGGGCGGAAAGAGCCAGGGACGGCAGAGATAGACTCTGCCGTCCAACAAGCCTGTGGACCAGACCAGGCCCAGGAAAGTTGCCCTGACGCGCGCCTGGGATTAGTGGTACGCGTGTTTGTCGACAAACAGCACAGGGATAATCGGGTCCCCGCTGGGGCTGATCATGAATCCGTCAGCCACAAATGCACCCGGAGGACCGACATAAGTAAAGTTCGCATAACCGCTGTGATTCGCCGGAATGCTGAGCTGCACCGTGGTCAGAAAGGTGGGCTGCGCCGCCTTAAATGTAGCCGGATAGGTCGCCAAAACGGAGCCGCTGGAATCAATGACTGTCATGGTGCCGCTGATGTCAGTCGGGGTTGTGTTGGTGAGGCCCCAGGTTGATGCGTAACCCGAGAACGTGGACCAACGGGGATTGAACAGGGTCGTATCGGTGACCCGGATGTAGAACGTGTAGCCGTTGTTTTGGTCAGGATTGTTGACAGCAATGTGGATCGTAGCGTCCGATCCCTGAATCCAGCTGATTCTGTCCGAGAATCCGCCACCAAGGTCAGGATCCATATTGGTCACATCGGTCGAGGTAACCTTCGTCGTGCAATCGGTCGCGAGCAGCCCAATCGCCGGGGAGACCCCAGCCGTCGGATCGAACGGGTCCCACACTTCGATGCTGTATGAGTGCCCTCCCTTGACGTTCAGCGTGTAGTAGGCTGCCGAGGCTACGGCAATGAAGTCCTCAGATGTGACGGTTCCGTCCGAGGACAAAACCGGATCAGCGCCGCAAGTCGTGGGCGCGCCCTTAATCGCGTTGGGCGTGGTCCGGCCTTGCTTGGTCTGTTTGGTCTGTGCCAAGGCCAGGGACGCAAGAAGCAGACACGCAACTGAAATCAGGCATGCTTTCCTCATCATCTTGTTCACCTTTCGTGGTTCGTTAAAATACTTGGTACTGCCTTCGGGGATGAACCCCAAGTTATACATCAATTCTGTTCACGTCACACGCCATTGTACCCAAAATTTTCTCCCTCACCGGCGCACCCCCAGGGCGGCGGTATGGCGGTTCTCCAGCGTCAACTTTTGTGGCGGCGCGACCGGACTGACGGCAACAACGTTCGGGGCCCACGGCACACGCAAATTCGTCAACAGCGCGCCTTTGCCCGTAAACAGCTTGCTTGTATCGAACACGGAAACCTGGTCATTGAAGAAATCTGTCGCATACAGGTAGGCGCCGTCGGCGGAGAATGCCGGGTAGCCGCCAATCGCCGGGTCGTAGTACCAGCCACGCTCGCGAAAGTCGCCCGTACCTCTGTTGAAGTTGAACACCACCACCAAGCCGCCGCCGTCAAACGCGTAGAGCTGGTTCCCGACCACCTGATAATAGAAAACCTGAGGGATGCCGTGGCCCGATATGGGAGCCGGGGTGATCTCATTCATGGGTTTTGGGTTTGTAGGGTCGGAAAGATCGAACACTTTGATTCTGGTTTTGCTACCGCGATAGGTTGCCAGGAGCAACGATTTTCCATCCGGGGAAATGCTGGCTTGCGCTTGGTAGGGATACACCCCGAGTTCGTCGGCTGTAGCATAGCGAAACTTGCCGGTGGTGAGGTCCAGGATTCCACCATAGTAAATGTCCCGGCTCACGTAATCGTCATACCACAGGTAGGCGAACTTGCCGTCCGGACCTACCGTCATCAGATCTAGAGAAAGCCCAGAGTTGGGATCGTAGATTCCGGTATCGAACGTTCTGATGATCGTATTGAAGGTAGGAGAACCAGAATCGCCGTCGATTACGCTAACGTACAAGTGCTGGCGATCGGTCCAGGGGACATTCACCACCGGCTTGCCGGTTACCGGATCAGGGCTGGCGGCTATGTTCTGCTGGTTGGGTATTACAGCATTTGAATTCAGCGAAATAATGGTTCCAGGCATGTTGTCGCTAAGATCGATCGGAAGCACTCCATAAGACCCGCTGTTATAAATGGCTGCAAGGCTATATAGCTCTTTCCCGTCTATGTTAAATGTGAGCCCATAGGAGTATTCAATGTTTTGTCCGGCCGGTGCACGCACCATTGTCCGCTGGCCCAGGTCATAAACCCAAACCGAATTGTCGTTACTTGAAGCTGCGAACTGCGTGGTGGGCTGAACTTTCGGATTGAGCAGGATATTGAAACCGCCCGCCAGCAAGCCGCTCTGGTTTTGCTGATCCGGCGGATCGTTGGTTATGTGGGTTCGTAACGATGATGTCGAGCGCCTTGCCTGCGGGCGCATTGGCTGGTACGGTCACGCTCAACGAGTTGCCGCCCATTACGTTGGCGGGAATGGGATTCATGCTGCCAATGCGTACCAGCGCACCCTGCTGGAAATTGCCGCCCGTAATCTGGATTTCATGGTCGGCGTCGTTGGTGATGTCGCCACTCACTCCGCTTACAGTGGGCGCAGTATTGGGGATGGTAGTGGAGAAGAAGCCGGTGCAGACTGTGTCTGCAAAGATGCCGCCGTTTACAGTCAACTGAGCGATGAGCGCGTGACTTGGGTCCGTAAGCATCTTGGCGGTATCGATCACGTCTACGTTAGGCGTGGGCGGTTGGGCACTGGGAACGCCCGCCGCTATCAGCCGACTGCCGTCAGAGCTGATGGCCACCTCATCAGTGTTGAAGTTACTAAGACCCACCGCGGTGCCGGGGAGAATCTGCCCATACGTCTGAGAATTGGCTCGCAAGTCCAAGACCAGGGCTTGAGGAGCTGGAGCTGATGTGACCACATATCCGAAAAGCTTGGAGGGATCGGATCCGTTGGGGGTAACCACCAGCGCCTTGGGACCGTAAGACTTGGTTTGCGCAAAGTCTCCGACAATCGTGTTGGTAGCCGTGCTTATGAGCAACACATGAGATTTGCCGTCTGAATATTCATACTCGATTGCTACGACCGTGCTTCCGTCAGGCGTCACGGACGCGCATCTTCTACAAAAAGAACCGTTCGGTACAGTGATTGTGGATACCGAATAGTTTGTCAAATCGACGACTGCCACTTTCCGCTTTGATGCGGAGCGCGGAAAGACATATGCCTGGTTCGCCGCGGCAACAATTGCCCCAGGATTGCCGATCGGCAGGATCGAACTCAAATTTACCGCCTGAACCAATGTCAACTTTGCGGTGTCAACCACATCGAGGAAGTACGAGTAATCAGCCGCAAGATAGAACTTGCCGTCTGGTGTCATGGTGCTGGCCGGCGCTCGCACGCCTTTAAGGCTAGTCACCGTTCTGGAAATGCTCGTGTCCACCACCGAGCCATAGCCGCCGCCACCTGCGGCAAATGCCAGTCGATTATTCGGCGAAGATGCAACAGTGTAGGTGAAGGGCGAGCCCTTGAATGACTCGATCAACGAGTTGGTTGCCAAATCATAAAGGCTAAAGACGCCGTCCTGCGTCACGACCAGAAAATTTTCCTGCGCAACCAGCAGCGGGCACAGCATCAAGCACAGACTGAGCAGTAACGCTATCTGGAGGACCGCTCTCGAATTCGTTCTCGTGGCGTGGGGGAAGGGTTTATCTGTTGGGGCGGATAAGAGCGAAGTGGACATGATCGGCTCCTGGGGAAAAAGTTGAATCGAAAAGCCGAGGGCCTGGGCAACCCGTGCGCAGAACGGACAGCAGCGATTGCGGGAGATCGCTCATTCTGCGAAAAACAGCTTACACCCGTTCGACTGGAAGTCAAGCACCTTTTGAACAAGTGCTGAGAAAAGCCATGCGCCTGGGACAATCAACAAATCGAGGGAAAGCTAAGCGTTGGGTCCTGCAGCCCGCTCATTCCGAGACCCGAGGTCCTTCGTGTTCCCTGTGCGTCTGTGGTGAATCCTTAAACCCCGATCGCCTGCTGGATAGCCTCTGCAATTGCGTCCGTGTGGCGGCGCATAGCCTCTTCTGATTCGGCTTCGATCATCACGCGTGCCAGCTTTTCTGTGCCTGAGTAGCGCACAACCACGCGGCCGTTGCCATTGAGTTCCGCTTCGGCGGCGGCGATGGCTTTCTGCACGGCTGGGAGTTGGTCCAGCGGCGTCTTCTCGCGCACGTGGACGTTCTTGATCTGCTGCGGGAAGACCTTCATGTCGGCAACCAGTTCAGCCAGCGACTTGCCGGTGCGCGACATAACTTCCAACACCCGCAGGCCGGTCAGAATGCCGTCGCCGGTAGTCGTATCCATGTCGCGGAAGAGGATATGCCCCGACTGTTCGCCGCCCAGCGTTGCGCCGGTCCGCAGCATTTCTTCCAGGACGTATTTGTCGCCTACGGGCGCGCGCAACATCAGAATGCCGCTACGCTTCAGCGCAGCTTCCAGTCCCATGTTCGACATGGTGGTCGCGACGACAGTGTTATTGTGCAGGCGGACGTGGGCCTGCATGTCGCGTGCGGCCAGTAGCATTACGCCGTCGCCGTTGACTACCCGGCCTTGGGCGTCGGAGAACATGGCGCGGTCGGAATCGCCGTCGAAGGTGATGCCAATGTCGTACTTGCCATTCGAAGCCCCTACGGCTTCAGCGACGTGCTCGGGATAAAGCGCACCACAACCCGCGTTGATGTTGCGGCCCGTCGGCTCGATGTGCAGGAGGCCGGCTGCGATGCCGCAATCCTTAAAGACCAGCGGAGCGATCGCCGACGCCGCACCATTGGCACAGTCCACCAGGACGCGCAGCTTGCTGAAATCTGCCGGGCCCAGCATCTCCGTGAGCCAGTCGGCATACTGGCGGCGAAGGGAGGCGTCCCCGGGCAGCATCGCGAAGCTCTCGCCGGCATGTTCGGCGCCGGCGGCCAGCTGCTCGAGGTGAGCGAAAATGTCGGCTTCGATCGCGTGCTCCAGCTCGTCGGAGAGCTTGTAGCCGTCGCCGCCGAAGACCTTGATGCCGTTATCGCGCCAGGGATTGTGGGAGGCCGAAATGACAATTCCCGCCGACATGCCGTTGGCGCGAGCAAGATACGCGATGCCCGGAGTCGTAATCACGCCGGCGCTGACGGCCTTCACCTGCGAGCTGCCAAGTCCAGCCGCCAATACGGCGCTGATCCATGCACTCGATTCGCGCGTGTCCTGGCCAATAACCACACTTTCGCCGGCGTTGCGCTCAGCCAGACGTTGGCCAAGAGCCTTTCCAATTGCATAGACCGTTCGCCGGTCCAACGGATACTCACCGGCAACGCCTCGGATTCCATCGGTTCCGAATAGCTGTCTCATAGGGGCTTGTGCCGGCCACCGGCTCAGCGGGAATCATCTCCTTTGGGATTCTTCGCGGTCGTCACGGTGACGCGGATCGGCTCCGGATGTTGCACCCGCACCAGCGGATCGGTTACATAGGCATGGGTCGTAAAGGTCGCTGATCCGACCACGCCGGTGGCGTCCACCGGATCGGTAATCGCGTCGGTGACCTGGTTCACGCGGTGCTCGGGGCCGACAATCTTGATCGTGGATGGATTGGCGCTCACGTCCGCGATGTAATATCCCGAGACCAGAGTGCCAATGACGCGCGGCCTGACTTCAACGGTGCGCATGGCGCTGTGGTCGAAATCGAGCCGCACCTGCGAAGGCTCAATCTGCACCACCTCGACTCCTTCCGGGAGATGCACCTGTTTGGCAGTCAGATCGAAGGTGCGCTCGCCCACACTGGCGCCGGAGAGATCCACCGTGGCCTGCACGTCCGCCGGACTTAAGCGGCGAACCGTCCTTTCCGGTCCGCGCACCCGCACTTCCACCTCGGTGGCGCCTTCCACGCTCATGTCCAGGCTCTGCGGAGCATGATGAAATTCCAGCGGCGCGGTGATGACCGCCTCCACGGTTGGGTCATGGCTGACGGCCCACCACAACAGAAAGGCCAGAAACAGCGAGACCAGCTTGAGCCACAGATTATTGAAGATGTATTTCCGGAAGAAGTCACGCATGGCTAGCGCTCCGTTCCCTCCCGGAGATCTTTGTCAGGAACGAACGGTCCGAAATCCTGGTCACCGTTCCCCAGCGCCGAATCGGCGATTGGCGTGGGCAGCGCCGCCTGCGGCACGTAGCGGCTCAAGAGCTGGCTTAGGCGCTGCCGCAGTTGCTCGGCGTCGATGTTGCGCTCGATGGCGCCTCCGACCGCAAGGCTGATGGAGCCGGTCTCTTCCGAGACCACGACCGAGATGGCGTCCGACTCCTCGGTGATGCCGATGGCCGCGCGGTGCCGCGTACCCAACTGCGTGGAGAGCACCGGATTCATCGAGAGCGGCAGGAAGCAAGCCGCGGCTGCGATGCGGTCCTTTTGCACGATGACCGCGCCATCATGCAGCGGGGCGCTCGGGCGGAAGATGGTGATCAGCAGGTCGAAGCTGAGATTGGCGTCCAATGCGACCCCGCTTTCAATGTAGGTCCGCAAGCCCAATTTCGCGCTCGATCACGATCAGCGCGCCGGTCTGGTTCTCGGAAAACTGTTTGGCGGCCAGAACGATGTCGTCGTAGCTGTCATCTCCCGAGCCGGCGCCCAGCCGCCCGGTCGACATACGGCGGCCGAGCCGCGCCAGCACGTGACGGATCTCCGAGCCGAAGACGACGATCAGGGCAAAGATGGCGTAGGGAAGCAGAGTGCTCAGCAGCCAGTCAACGGTTCGCAGCGGCTCGACGTGCGCAATGTAGAAGGCAATCGCCAGAATGACCACGCCGCTCAGCATGGGAACGGCGCGGGTGCCCTTGATGAGCTTGAGGAACTCGTAAATCAGAAACGCCACAATGAGGATGTCGATGATGGAGAGCACCGAAACCTGCGGCATGTGGCCTAATTTCTGCAGCAATACAGTTCCTTTCAAGTGCGCGCACGAGCACCATCTGCACTCATTCTAATGCAGGGGTAGCAGCGAATTCCTGCGGAATATAGCGAGATGGCACTGCGCGCGCCGCAGCCCATGACGCATGCGTTGACTAGCTCTCAGGGGGTTGAGTGGCCGAGGCGTTCGCTCCGGCCAGTCCCAGCTCCGACGCCAGACTCTTCATCGCCTCGACACAAAACGTGATGTGTTCGTCCAGGTCGACGCCTAGTGCGGCTGCCCCGTTGATGATGTCTTCCCGGCTGACCGAGCGGGCGAATGCCTTGTCCTTCATCCGCTTGCGTACCGACTTGGCATCAACCTCGGCAAGCGACTTGTTGGGCTTGACGAGCGCTGTAGCAGTGATGAAGCCGGCCAGTTCATCGCAGGCAAACAGCGTCTTCTCCAGCCGCGACTTGCGGCTCACACCGGTGTACTCGGCGTGCGACATGACAGCGCGGCGGATGTCCTCCGGCCAGCCGCGCTCCGCCAGGATGGCGTTGCCCTTGTAGGGATGCTCCTCGGCGCTAGGGTATTTCTCGTAGTCAAAGTCGTGGATCAGGCCCACGACTCCCCACAGCTCTTCGTCTTCCCCGAATTTACGGGCATACGCGCGCAGGCACGCCTCCACAGAAAGAGCATGTTTGCGAAGACTTTCTGACAGGGTGAACTCAGTTAGTAAACACCATGCATCGTCGCGCGTCATTCGAGTTTCTCCCGTAAATTCGTGGTTTCCCGCGATCGCTGCCCCCAAACACCAGCTTTTACACAGCTTTTCTAATTTTTCGGCGCTTAATGCTCTTGACTCTAACAGAGCAATAGCGCAAAGTACGCCTAAGTTCTAACCGTGAAACTGTCAAGTATGTCTTATGGTTCGAACCGGTGCCCGCTCTGGCACTCCCAAAACCTGAATGGCCACGACTCTCGCACCCGTCGAAAATCGGGAAGTGGTGAGATGCGACCATTGCTATCTCGTCCAGTTCAAAACCGTCAACAATCTTTGCCGTCGTTGCCGAACGTCATTGGACGAAGATGAGCCCGAGCCTATCTTCGCTCCTCCCATCGAGGCAGTTGAACCGGAAGCAAGTGACCGCTCTGAGGTGCAGGTAGCCACGGCGATCCGCATGCTGCGTCAGCGGCACGGCATGAGCCAACGTCAACTGGCATTGCGTATGGGCGTGCCTCGCACCTACGTCTCGAAAATCGAGAACCAAAAGGCGACTCCCACACTGTCTTCGCTGGAGCGGCTCGCCCAGGCGCTGGAGGTCAGCGTCTACGAACTGCTGCGCCTGTGTGGCCCGTCGCGCGAGGAAGAAATCCGGAGCCTGCTTTCCGATACCTTCCTGGCCGAGCTGGCCGAGTTCACCTCGCAACTCAATGCGATGCAGCTCTCCAGCATTCTTACCCAGGTGCGGGACATGGTCGCCCACCCCCGGCGGGTCGCCTAGAAACACAAGAAATGCCGAGGACGAGTGCCTCGGCATTTCTGTTTCTTCCTTCCAGTCAGCCTGCTAGTGCGCCTGCTCCTCGCAGTTGACCATCCACGGAATCCCGAAGCGATCGACAAACATGCCGAATGCCGGCGACCAGAACGTCTTGCCCAGCGGCATGTGTACATTTCCGCCTTCGGAGAGCGCTCCGAAGATGCGCGCCGCTTCCGCCGGATCCTTGACAGTGACGGACACCGAAAAGCCATGATTGCCGTTAAAGCCCATCTGCGGCGGTGAATCGGCGCCCATGATGACCTGTTCTCCAACCTGCAACTTCGCATGCATGATCCTGTCGCGTTGCGCGGACGGGGTTTGATCAGCCATGGGCGAGTCGCTGTATTTCATCAGCTCAGCCTTGCCGCCGAGACACATTTCGTAAAACTTGAATGCTTCCCCACAGTTTCCATTGAATGCCAGGTAGATGTTGATGTTCATTTGATCTCCACGAAACAGGATGAGTTGTGATTGAGAGACGTTGAGGGTCCCAACCGGTCAACCGATTCTACCCGCGCTATGTGAATAAATAGTCACATGCGAAGGCCTCAACCGGCAGGCCGGCTTCCCACTGCTTGATCGCAGGCCAATCTGGGTCCGGGAAGCGCCTCAGCCGTTATCCTTCAGCACGTCCAGATACTGGCGATAAGCCAGCCGGGCATTGATGAACTCCTCATGGGTGAGCTGTAATTCGTTTGCGATCAGGCGAATCTCGCGGTCTTCCACGCCAGAGATCGATTCGTCCGCTGCCGCGACCCCAAAGAGGCAGTTCAACAGCGAGAGCTTCTCTTCGTAGGTTGCCAGCTTGTTGAATTCCTCGGTGACCAGAAAGTTCTCGGTACCGCCGAATAACGTCGCCTGGCTCTTGGCGATCTGTACTACCAGAATCGCCTCCTCTTCGGGCAGCCCGCCGAAGTCGACCACCAGTTGTTCCATCTTCCAGGTTTCGGCCTCACTGATATTCATGTCGGCCCGCGCTACGCGGCTCAGGACGTAAGCGAACGCCGCAATGTACTTGGCGCGCCGAGGCTCAATCGCATCCAGGTGGGCCACAATCTTGCGCACCGTCTCCGTCCGGCCGGCATCGGCCCTCGCATGGCTGCGAAGCTTGTCGAGTAAAGCTCCGATGGACATCCTCACAGCATACTACCGTCGAGCCCGTGCACACGATGTTGAATTCCGGCTTAAGGCCGCGCTTCGGGCGGCGCGCCCGGCTTTCATTGCGAGGTGCCTGTTGGCTATGCTAGCTTCAGTAGTTTGAGGTAAGCCTTGCGCGCTCTAGTGCCGGCCGGGCTGAACCGCAAAGAGGCTGAGATCTTCTCCCGCCTCGATCCGGAGCGGTTGCCCCACCACGTAGCCATCATCATGGACGGAAACGGCCGCTGGGCCAGGCGCCGCCATCTGCCGCGCGTCGCGGGGCACAGGTCGGGTGTCGCTGCCGTACGATCGACGATTGAAACCGCCGCGCGCATTCACATTCCTGCGTTGACGCTCTACTCCTTCTCGGCCGAAAACTGGAAGCGGCCGAAGTCGGAAGTGACCTACCTGATGAACCTGCTGCGACGGTATCTGAAGCTGGAGCTGCCGACCATGATGGAGAACAACATCAGGCTGCAGTACATCGGCCGCCAGCACGAGCTGCCACAGGAAGTGCAGGAGCGCATGTCCTGGGCCCGCGAGATCACCGAAAAGAACACCGGAATGGTGCTGACGCTGGCGCTGAATTACAGCTCGCGCATGGAGCTGGTCGATTCTTTCAACTCTTTGCTGCGTGAGGCCTCGCGCAATGGAGGCATCGATCATCTGAAGGTCGATGAGCGGAACATCTCCCGCCACCTCTATACCCACGGCTTGCCTGAACTGGATCTGCTCATCCGTACCAGCGGCGAGATGCGGCTTAGCAATTTCCTGCTGTGGCAGGCGGCATACGCGGAAATCTACGTGACCGAGACGCTCTGGCCCGACTTCCGCGGAACCCACCTGCTGGAGGCGATCGAGGCCTTCCAAAAACGCGAACGCCGTTTTGGCGGACTGGTCGACGACCAGGGACAGCTCCCGTGAAGCGGGTCATAACCGCAGCCATCCTGATTCCCATTGTTATCGTGGCGCTCTTCAAGGCGCCGCTGTGGCTGTTCACGCTGATCGTGTTTGGCGTGGCAATGCTCTCGGCATACGAGTACCTGGGAATTGCCCAGGCTCAGGGCTTTCGGCCGATGGTGGTGGCCAGCTATTTCTTCCTGATTCTGTCGTTCGGACTATTCCAACTGATGGCTCGTGCCCTCTCTGCCTTCACCGACAACATGGCCCTGGGTGGAATGATCGGGATGCTCTTCTTTTGGGGGCTGCCTGTCATTACCTTGCTGGCGCCGCTGGTCTACCTGTTGCTCGGCTTGAGCCGCGATCCTCTGTCCCAGGCGCTGCCCAGCGCCGCAATCTCGTACCTCCTGCTGCCGTATGTAGCATTCACCCTGGGCGTGCTCGTGATGATGCAACCGATGGTCAATGGCCCCCTGTACCTGTTGTTTCTCATGCTGCTGGTCTGGTGCGGAGACATCTCGGCATATTACGTTGGCCGTGCTGTCGGGAAGCACAAGCTTGCGCCGCGCATCAGTCCGGGAAAGACGTGGGAGGGCTCCGCGGGATCGGTGCTCGGTGCCGTGGTGCTGGGTCTCCTCCTGTTTCATTACATCGCACCAATCGTTCGCGCGCTGCAAGCCGTTCATCTTCTGCATCTCGGAAACGACACGTTGTCAGGTTCGCATCTTGGACATCCCCCCGTTTGGTTCGTGGTTCTTTTCGCAGTCTGCGTCAATGTCGCCGCCCAGCTTGGCGATCTGGTGGAATCCGCCATGAAGCGCGGCGCCGGGGTGAAGGACTCCGGCAGCCTTCTGCCAGGCCACGGAGGCATGCTTGACCGCATTGACGCCCTACTGTTCGCGCTCCCTGTAGGGCTGTTTTTCTACCTAGTCGGAATGGCACGGTACTTCTCGCCGACGCTCTCAGTGCACTGACTGGGCGCAGGAAACGAAGCCAATACCCCGGAAGTGGGATGGTGGGCTCAAGTGTGACCTCCGCCTGCCGTAGTAATCTATGTGTAAGAAATGCCTTCTGAAAAAGTCCTGATCGTCGACGACGAAAAACTGGTTCGCTGGTCTCTCCGGCAAAAGTGCGAAGAGTGGGGCTATCACGTGCTGGAGGCCGACAACGGAACGGCTGCACTACGCGTGGCCCACAACGAGTCCCCTGATCTCGTGCTGCTCGATGTTCGCCTGCCCGATGCCAACGGTATCGAAATTCTTGAACAGTTAAAGAAGTCCAACGACGCGCGGGCCATCATCATGATCACCGCCGACCCCCAGCTTGAGGACGTGAAGACCGCGCTCAAGCTGGGCGCTTACGATTTCGTCGGCAAGCCGCTGGACTTCGACGAGTTGGCCGTCGCCGTGAAGAATGCGCTGGAGACAACGCGCCTGCGCACGGAAGTTGAATCGCTGCGAGGGGAAGTTCGCCGTCACACCGGATATCACAACGTCGTCGGCGTGTCGCAGAAGATGACGGAACTGATGGGCTTCGTCAACAAGGTTGCCACCAGCGAAGCGACCACTATTCTCATCCAGGGCGAAAGCGGAACCGGCAAGGACCTCATCGCTAAGGCCATTCATTACGAGAGCCGACGGCAGGAAAAGCCTTTCGTCGCCATCAACTGTTCGGCAATCCCCGAGACCCTGATGGAAGCCGAGTTGTTCGGCCACGAGCGTGGCGCCTTCACCGATGCCAAGGCCATGAAGAAGGGCCTGTTCGAGATGGCCGACGGAGGAACGCTGTTCCTCGACGAAATCGGCGAACTCTCGCCTCTGTTGCAAGCCAAGCTGCTGCGCGTGCTGGAGGACCAGGTCATTCGCCGTGTCGGCGGCGTGCGCGACATGCAGGTCGACGTCAGGGTGATTGCGGCTTCCAACCGCGACCTGGAGCGGGCCGTCCGCGACAACCAGTTCCGGCAGGACCTCTACTACCGTCTGGCGATCATCTCCATCTTTCTGCCTCCTTTGCGCGAGCGCAAAGAAGATGTGCTGCCATTAGTCGAATTCTTTCTTGACCGATACAGCCGCAAGTTCCGCAAATCGGTAAAGGGGATCAGTGACGACACTCGCAAGCTGCTCCTGAAGTACGACTGGCCGGGCAATGTACGTGAACTGAAGAATGCGGTCGAACGCGCAATGATTCTAGAGGAGGGCGAAGTCCTCAGCCCGGAGTATCTTCCCTTCCCGGTTGCGCAGCAAAGCGGTTCGCAAACGGCTTTCGAGCGCACTTCCGGAATCTTCGTGCCGGGAACGGAGACGCCGCTGGCAAACGGCCGCAGCCTGCCAAAGCTCTCGATTCCCGATGGCGGCACCTCGCTGGAGGAAGTGGAGCGGGCCCTGGTGGAGATGGCCATGACCCAAGCGAATGGCAATCAGACGCACGCTGCCCGCCTGCTCGACATCAGTCGCGACGCCCTGCGCTACAAGCTGAAAAAGTTCGGGCTTATTCACGTGGAAGAGGAAGAGAACTCCACCGCATCCACCTAGCCCGTGACGACTTTTGGGCCTTCCCAATCCCCGCTGAACGTGTAACCATTTCAGGGGATAGTGGTGTGCGCCCGGCGGGCCGGAAAGTGCGCAGGCGCTGATTTCTTTTCCTTCTCTCAGTCATCAGCCTCACCTGCGGCCACATCTGGCGGGAGTACAAGCGAAGGGCGGCCTACTGGCTCCCGCTTAGGGCCAGACACATCCTCAGCAAGCCTGCCCATGTGGCAAAAGGAGTGGCTATGCGTAAGCTTCTGATCGCGGGGGTCATCGTCATTCTGGTGGTGGTCGGTATTGTCTTCATCGTGCCGATGCTCGTCGACGTCAACCAATACCGTGGGCAGATTCAGACAGAGTTGCAAAAGCAGCTTAACCGGCCAGTGCAACTGGGCGACATGAGCCTGAGCGTGATCCCGTTAGCCGTAAAGGTCGATAACGTCACCATCGGCGAGGACCCCAGCTTCCATAGCAACGTTCCCTTCACCCAGGTGAAACAGCTCGATGTCCATGTGAAGCTCTTCCCGCTGCTTTCCAAGAAGATCGAAATCGGAAGCCTTACGCTGGAGCAGCCCAGGATCGAGCTGATCCGCAACGCCGCAGGTATCTGGAACTTCGGCAGCCTCGGCCAGAAGACGGCCGCCGCTCCCGCAAAACCCTCAGCGCCCGCGGCCCCGCCCGCGGCACAACCCGGCGCGCAGCCTGCCGGCGTTGAGCTGTCCAAGCTGTCGATCAAAGACGGGCAGATCGCTGTCACGGACGATCAGAAGCACCAACCTCGCGCGGTCTACGACCACATTGATTTGACCTTGAAGGACTTTGCGCCCAACCAGCCGTTCTCGCTCGAGGTCACGGCGCACCTCCCTGGAAAAGGAAGGCAGACGCTGGAACTTTCCGGGAATGGCGGCCCGTTCAATAGCGCGCAGGTCATGAACACTCCTTTCACCGGGACGGTGAAGTTCAACGAGGTATCGCTGGCGGGAGTGCAGAAGTTCCTGAACGCTCAGGCGCTGGAGAACTCCGACGCTGTCATCACCGGCTCAACCGACTTCTCTACCGGCAACGGCAAGGCCAGTGCCAAGGGCTCCTTGAAGCTGGCCGATGCCGTGATCCACGGGGTACAGGTTGGCTACCCGATCGAAGCCGAGTTCAACATCGCCGCCGATTTGAACGCTGACGTAATGCAGATCAGCAAGCTTGCCCTGAAGCTGGGATCGACCCCGATCTCCGTTGATGGCACGCTGAATACAAAACCAACGCCTGCCGTCGTTGATGTCAACGCAAATGTCTCGGACGCCTCGATTCAGGAAATGGCCCGGCTGGCATCGGCTTTCGGAGTGGCCTTCAACCCCGACACGAAAATTGCTGGACAGATCACCGCCAAGGTCCACGCGCAAGGGCCGGCCGACCATCTGGCGTTGAACGGCAACGTTAACGGCCGCAACCTCGAAGTCACGGGGAAGGAAATCCCGCAGGCAGTCAAGGTGCCGGCGATTGATCTTGCGATGACACCGCAGGACATCCGCTCCAACAGCTTCACTGTATCTTCGGGCGCGACGGCGTTAAATGTGCAAATGGTCCTTTCGCAGTACACCACGCCCTCGCCGAACGTAGACGCGACCTTGAAGACAGCCAATGCGAAGGTCGAAGAACTGCTTGGCATCGCCAAGGCCTACGGCTTCCAAGCCGCAGAAGGAATGAGCGGCAGCGGTAAAGTGAATCTCGACGTTCACGCGACCGGCCCTATCAAGAACACAAGCGAGATGGATTTTAGCGGCAGTGGCGCCCTGCAAAACGTCTCGCTGAAAATGCCGTCGCTGACACAGCCGATCAACGTCAAGAACGCGAACCTCCAGTTCACCAAGAACTCGGCAAGTCTGTACAACTTTGCCGCGTCCCTCGGCTCAACCAACGCCAGCGGCAACGTCAGCATCACCAACTTCGAGACCCCCAACCTGCAATTCTCCCTGAACATTGACAAGATCAACGTTGCCGAGCTGCAGAAGATCACCGGCGGCAATCAGGCCGCGCCCGCCAAAAAAACGGCGGCGAACTGGAGCTTGATACCGCATGCGGAAGCCGCGCCGGCCCCTGCCCCGGCTCCCAAGCCTGGTTTCCTCGAAGTTGCCACGGGCGGCGGCGCTGTAACCATTGGGACGATGATTTACGACCGCACAGAGATGACGAACGTTCATTCCAACGTCATCCTGAACCATGGGGTCATCGAACTGACCCCGCTGACGGCCCAGGTTTACGGCGGCCAGATCAACGGCATCGTCTCCATTGACGAGCGCCACCCGACTGCCACCTTCGCCGTCAACGCCAGGTTGATCAACGGGGATGCCAACAAGCTGATGAGCGCTGTGGCCAACGCGAACGACACCCTATACGGCTCGATTTCTGCGACGGTTAACCAGACGTTCTCGACACCGCCCTCGGGAGATGTAGTGCAAACGCTGAACGGGCCATTTGGTTTTACTCTGACTAACGGGAGACTCACCAAGGTCGACCTGGTGCACGAGCTATCGAAGATCGGAAAGTTCGGCGGTAGCTCAGCCAAGGGATATACCGAAATCTCGCAGATGAGCGGGACATTTCAGGTGCAGAACGGAGTCGCCCAGACCAACGATCTGAAGGCCGCGCTGGACGTTGGGACCATGTCGGCCCAAGGGCTGCTGAACCTCGTCAACCAGACCCTCAACATGCACCTTACGGCAGTGTTGACCAAAGGCTACAGTCAATCGGTTGGTGGAACGGGAGTTGGCGGCTACCTGAACACGGCATTGGCCAACAAGCAGGGCGAGCTGGTCCTGCCGGTAATTGTGACCGGCTCGATGAACCATCCGACCGTCGCTCCTGACTTGGAGAAGATCGCGCAGATGAAGCTGAACAACATCCTGCCGAGCGCGGCGGGCATTCTGGGCGGCAAGAATGCGAACCTCGGTGGCATGGTCGGTGGCTTGCTGGGAGGCGGCCAGCCGCAGGGACAGCAGCCTAGCGCGCAGCAGGGTCAGCAACCAAACCAGCAGCAGAACCTGAATAACACCATCAACAACGCTTTGGGCGGGTTGTTTGGCGGCAAGAAGCCGAAAAAACAATAAATTGAAAATGGATCAACGAAAGCGAAAGCCGCCAGTTTGAGCGGCGGCTTCGTTTGTCGTAACTGGATTCCGGTTACACGCCAGTGTGTTCTAGCAATCCCTTTTCGAGCTTCTCCTGGCACTCGATGCAGTGGCGGGTCCAGGGCACAGCCTCCAGACGTTTGGGATTGATCTCACTACCGCAGGAAATGCACTGCCCGAAGCTCCCATCGTGAATGCGGCTGAGAGCACCTTCCACCATCTGTAACAGCTGCCGCTCATTATTGCTTTGGGTGAAAAGAAACTCTTTGGTATAGGACTGGGCCGCACGATCGGCAATGTCCTGAGCCGACTCCAGATCCGCCTCGCGGCCATCCTGGGTTGTGCGATTCACCGTCTCGCGCAACTCCCTCTGGCGCTCCTCCAGCCTCTTCTTGAACATTTCCATCTTCTTCTTGTCCATACCCTGGCCCCCTGCCCGCCGAAGCCACCCTAACGCCCAGGAACGAAACATGCTCCAGCAAAACCGGAATGATATGCGCCTGCTGAAGCACAGTCAAATTCAGTACCAGGCCTCAAGACCTCAAAGGTATCTTTCGGCGGGGCGCACTTTTCACTCCAGACCGCACAACAAAAAAAGCGGTCAAATGACCGCTCTTCCGAAAGAGGTGTGGGTGAGGGGAAGATCATGGGGAGCTATTCTGGGCGCTGCCTCGATACACGAAGCGCACGTAGAGACGATCTCCTGGCGGGAGTTGACTTAGCACAGTAGCTGACACCTCTTTTGCTTGCAGGAATGGAAGCACGTTGTGTGCCTTGGGTTGTCTGGAGTAGTTTCAGCTCTGTTGAAAGAAGGGTCAAGCGTCGCCACTATATTGAATTGGGCGGTCGGGAGGATTGCATTGCGCGGAGCCTCAGGCTTTCCGGTAAGGGCGCCTGGTAGGCCTTCACGTGCCAACCCTAAGCGGACAGGTTCTTGTTCTTGGCGTCCTGCTGCTCAAAGGTCTTTAACTTGTTGAGCAGAGCTTTGTAGCTGACCCTCAGAATCCTGGCAGCCTGGCGCCGGTTCCAGCGCGTCTGTAGCAACGTCCTCTCGATCGCCTCGCGTTCCGCCCGCATGGCGGCGCGGCGGCCGATCTCAAGCAGCGAAGGCGCTTCGTCTTCCAAGGGTTTTGGCTTGCCCGCAGTTATCGGTATGGCGGCGGGTATTGACTGCGAGCCTGGCGGCGAGGTCTTAGTGTCGGTTGCCATTAGCCGGGCCTCCTGCCCTGTCGCGCCGGCGATCGGCTTGAGCGTGGAAAGTTCGCGAATAATCTGCGCCTCGTTGCCGACAATTACATAGCGCTTGACCAGGTTCTCCAGCTCGCGAATATTGCCCGGCCAGTTGTATTCCATCATTCGGCTCATGGCGAGGTCGCTGAAAGCGGGCGATTGCTTGCCGTAAGACTCGCTGTATTTGCGCAGGAAGTAATCCAGGAACAACGGCACTTCCTCGCGGCGCTCACGCAGGGGAGGAATATGAATCTTGATGACATTCAGCCGGTAGAACAAATCTTCGCGAAAAACGCGCTCCGCCACTGCGGTTTCCAATTGTTTGTTGGTAGCCGCGAGAATTCTTACATCCACCGAGATGTCGCGTTTCCCGCCGAGACGTGAGAACTCTCCGTCCTGCAGCACATGCAGGAGTTTAGCCTGCAGGGCAGGGTGCATCTCGCTGACTTCGTCCAGAAAGAGCGTCCCGGCGTTGGCCAGCTCGAACTTGCCGAGCTTCTGCCGGTTGGCACCGGTGAACGCACCCGGTTCGTAGCCGAACAACTCGCTCTCTAGCAGTTCATGAGGGATGGCGGCGCAGTTGACCTTGACGAATGGCTTGTCGCGCCGCGACGACTGCGCATAGATCATGCGCGCCACGACGCCTTTACCTGTGCCGCTTTCACCCCGGATGAGAACGGTCGCGTTCGTCTCGGCCACCTGCTCGATGATGTTCTTCACTTCCTCCATCTTCGGACTGGTGCCGAAGAGCATGGCGAAATCACTGTGGCCGCGGACGCGGTCCCGCAGCTGCGTGACCTCCGACATGAGGTGTTGCCGCTCCAGGATGCGGTTCAACCGCTGGTCGAGATCTTTCAGGTCGACCGGCTTGGCAAGGTATTCATCAGCACCGGCTTTGGAAGCGCGAAAGACAAATTCCGGATCGTTCCGCTCGCTGATGACGACGAGGCTGACCTCCGGCTTCATCTGTTTCAAACGCTCCAACAGCTCGAAACCGGACGATCCCTGCGGCGGGTCAAGCAAAACCAGCGCCGGGTCGAACACCCGGCACGCGCGCACGGCCTCGTCGGCCCCAGAGACAGCATTTGTCTCCAGCCCCCTATGTTGCATTTCCGAGCTCAGAAGCCGGCCGGCAACCGTATCTTCGTCAACTATGAGCACGCGCATCTTTTCAGGTTGGGTCATGATTGGGGTATCACCAGCAACGGAGTTCCTGCTTTTCCAGCGATCGAGGGTAACACGGCGCTCAGTGTGAGAATCGCGATGCCAACTGCGAGTTGCACAGGGCCTATATTTACCCAGACAAGCACGCGACTGGCATTCTACCTCCAAATTGGCTTGGGCATGGAAAACTGTTGGGGGCAACAGCCAGGTGTCGCGGGCCGGTGTTTCGCACCGCGCTCGGAGTCAGCGTCGGCCCAGTCGGTTGCACTGCTCGTCAGCCGGCAAATCTTGTGTTCCAGGGGAGTATTTGAGGCATATAATTCGGGTAAACGAGGGTGCCTCCCGCTCGCTGCGCGGCAAAGCAAATATTTCTTGTGCCTGAGAACTTTGACTGGCCGCGGGGGTTGGCACCAGCTAGGGTGGCCCGGCGCTCAAGTGGGAGTACTTCCATGAAGTCACGCGCGTTCGCAGTTTCCGTTGCCATGCTAATGAGTCTGAGCCTTGCCATGTCGACCATGGCGCAGGACACAGCTTCGCAACCAACCTCCGAACCGAGCGCTGCGACGTCGTCCGCTCCGCCCGCGGCAATAGCTGCTGGGGCTGACCAGCAGGGCGATGCCAACTCCGCTCCCAAAGACACTCACAATAAGAACAAGAACGATATCGACGACATCGGCAACCGCAACGTCGGAAACCGCGGCTTGGGCGATTGGTACTCCCTCGACACCGACATTAAGCTTGGCAAGCAGTACGCCATGATGGTGGAGCAGAACGCCAAGATGATCCAGGACCCAGTCGTTACGGAGTACGTGAACCGGATCGGTCAAAATCTGGTCCGCAATTCCGACGCGAAGGTTCCGTTCACGATTAAGGTCATCGACTCCGATGAGATCAATGCGTTTGCTCTGCCCGGTGGTTTCTTCTACGTCAACAGCGGCTTGATTCTGGCCGCCGATGGAGAAGCCGAGCTGGCCGGAGTCATGGCACACGAGATCGCCCATGTTGCCGCCCGTCACGCGACCCGCGAAATGACCCGTGCCAACTACGCGCAGATTGCCACCACACCGCTGATGTTCGTCATCAACAGTTGGGGCGTTTACGAGGCAACCAACATCGCGCTGGGGCTGGCCATGCCGATGGCGTTCATGAAGTTCTCGCGCAGCTTTGAGTCCGAGGCCGACTACCTCGGTCTGCAATACATGTACAAGGCGGGATACGACCCGCAGGCATTCATCTCGTTCTTTGAGAAAATTGAGGCAAAAGAAAAGAAGCAGCCGGGCATTCTCTCCAAGGCGTTTGCCTCCCATCCGCCGACACCTGACCGCATAGCCAAGAGTGAAGCTGAGATCAAAGAACTGCTGCCGGCACGGTCCCAGTACATTGTGGATACTTCGGAATTCGACTCGGTCAAAGCACGGCTCGCCGCATTTGAGAATCGCAAGAAAGTGATTGCTCCCACGGACCAGGAAAAGCCCACCTTGCGCCAGACGAAGACCGCGGATTCGAACACGGGTACGCAGAATCCCAACGACGACCGGCCAACCTTGTCGCGTCGCGACGACTAACTGAAATTCTCCACGTGTCCACCCCGGAGTAGCGCGGTTTTTTGTCTCAGCTCGCGCCACCTGATTTGTCGAGATCTGGCTGCAAACCACTGAAAAACCTCGGGTTATAAAAGTTACGATAGTAACTTGACTTGGAATTCAAATGGAATTAATATTTGTTTCAGTAACGTAACAATAGTTCATAAAAAATTGTTTCCTCCTCCTCCAAGAGGCCGTCCGCACGCGGCCTCTTTCTTTTGTTTTGCGCATGTCGAGAGTCGACACCCGAAATCGCGGTGTGAATCCTCGGCTGAATCGCGATCTTGCTCCGCGAATGGCTTCGCATCTGCACGTAATCGGCGACAGTTCGCTTTGTGACTGTCCGACACCAAGCCGAATCCCTCCTCCACGCAGTTCTTTCCCCGCTGGTTCAGGCAACGAGAACTGTTGCCACCGTTGCCTTTGAAGCCCCCGCATCACTTTCGCACAATGTGCCGTTGGGCCGCAGCGCAATCAACACGTGAACATGATTGCGGTGCCCCCGGCTGCCAGCGGTGTGATGGTTTTTCTCGTGAGCAATGCCAGCCGAAGTATTTGCACACCTCGGTGACTCTGACGATCGGCCACTCTAAGAATCCTTCACTGGGAACAGACAACTGACCAGAAACAACTGACAACTTATTCCAAATCCCGCCAATTCTTCCCCACCCCCACGTCCACCTTCAACGGCACCTTGAGGGAGTGGACGTTCTCCATTCGGTTGGTGACGAGCGTGCTTTATCGTCTCGATTTCGTCTTCCGGAACTTCAAAGACCAGCTCATCATGAACCTGGAGCAGCATCTTGGAGCGCAATTTGCGCTCGCGCAGTTCGGCGTCGATGCGGATCATTGCCAGCTTGATCAAGTCGGCCGCTGTGCCCTGCAGCGGAGTGTTGACTGTGGTGCGCTCGGCGAAGCCCCGCAGGTTGTAGTTCTTGCTGTGGATGTCGGGAATGGGCCGCACTCGGCCGAAGAGCGTCGACACCTTCATGTCGCGCCGCGCCTCATCGAGCGTGCGGTCGATGAATTCGCGCACGCCCTTGTACTTCTCGAAATAGGCGTCGATGAACAGCTTGGCCTCTTTGGTATCGATGCCGATCTGCTGCGAGAGCCCGAACGCCGACAGCCCGTAGACGATGCCGAAGTTAACAGCCTTGGCGCGGCGTCGATGCTCGGCATTGACCTCGTTGCGCGGCACGCCGAAGACCTGCGACGCAGTGAGCGCGTGAATGTCCTGCCCGGTGCGATAGGCCTCGAGCAGCAGCTTGTCTTCGGAGAAGTGTGCCAGCAGCCGCAGCTCAATCTGCGAGTAGTCGGCCTTCAGCAGAACGTGTCCCGGCTCGGCGATGAAGGCGGCGCGAATCTCGCGGCCCAGCTCGGTGCGGATGGGAATGTTCTGCAAATTGGGATTGACCGACGAAAGTCGGCCCGTCGCCGATCCGGCCATGTTGAACGTGGTGTGCAGCCGTCGCGTACTCGGGTTCAGCAACGCTGGCAGCGCGTCGACGTAAGTTGATTTGAGTTTCGAGAGCTGACGATAGTCGAGCACCAGCTTGGGGACTTCATGCTCGGCCGCGAGTCCTTCGAGAACGTCAACCGCCGTCGACATCGTCTTGCCCTTGCCGTACTTGATGGGCTTGGGCAGGTTCAGCTTATTGAACAGCACATCGGCGAGCTGCTTGGGCGAATTGACATTGAACTCGACGCCCGCCTTTTCGTAGATGTCGCGGGCCACGGTGGCAGATTCGCGGTCGAGCCGCGTCGACATCTCGGCCAGCACGTCGCAGTCGATCTTGATGCCGGCATCTTCCATGCGCGCCAGCACCGCGACCAGCGGCAGATCGATCTCGTCATAAACCTTCGTCAGCCCGGCGGCGTCCACCTGCTCGCGCAGCTTTTCGGTCAGGCGGAGCGTCATGTCCGCCGCCTCGGATACCGAACCGGCGAGCTTCAGATTGAAGCGGCGCTGTGCTACCTCGCGCAGGCCGTAGACGAATACGTGGGATCGAGCAGGTAGCTGTAGAGCAAGCGGATCGTGCTGCACCCCGGCCAAGCGAATGCCGTGCTCGCTGAGCACATGCATCGCCGACTTCGCATCGTGAATCGTCTTCGGGATCGACTCATCTTCCAGCGCTCGCCGCAATGCCTGGCCAGCTTCAGAGTCATCGAGCGTCAGTGACAGAGCAGAATTCGGCTCGGCTGAGACGGCTATGCGTAACTTCGCAGGAGCGGTCGCCGCTTGAGGCGCATCGCCGAAGGAAAGCTGGGCGCTGGACGGGTTCGGCCTCTTTTCAGTCTCTTCGGAAGGCTGTGCACGCTCTTCCTCGCTCGACTCGATCGCGATGGCCAATGCCGTTCCTGTCCTCATCGCCTTGCGCAGCACGCCTTCGACATCAGCAACGTTCTTCGCCTCGCAATAATCCGTCTCGCCCAGCTCGACGCTCTCGCTCAGGAAGTCCTGCACCAGCGTGGTGAATTCCAACTCGGTGAACAGCTCGCGCGCGGCAGCGGGATCAGGCTCCTGCGCCCGCATCGTTTCGGGTTCGAACTCGACTGCGACGTTGGTGTCGATGGTCACCAGTTGCTTGCTCAGCAGGATGGCTTCGCGATTGTTCTCCAGCGACTCGCGATAGGTTTTGCGCTGGACCTCGGATGCATGGTCGAGCAGGCTCTCCAGCGTGCCGTAGCGCTGAATCAGCTCGACCGAACCCTTGTCGCCGATCCCCGGTGCGCCGGGAATGTTGTCGATGGAATCGCCGCGCAAGCGCCATCACGTCAACTAAGCGCTCAGGCGGTACGCCGAGGATCTCTTCCACTTTCGCCGCATCGCAGATCAGGTTGTCCTTCGGCGGATTCAGCACGCAGATGCGCTCGCTCACGAGCTGCATCATGTCCTTGTCGCTGGAGACGACAAACACCGAGTAGCTTTCATCGGCGGCTTTGCGGGCAAGCGTGCCTATAACGTCGTCAGCCTCGAATCCAGGCGCTTCGAGAATTGGAATGCGATAGGCCTCCAGCGCACGCCGAATGTAGGGCACCTGCTGGGCCAAGATCGTCGGGCATCGCCGCACGATTGGCCTTGTAGCCATCGTAAGCGACATCGACGTAGGTCTGGGTTTTGCTGTCGAACTTGCGCAGCGCCGGCATGGCCGCCGCCTGGGTATCGCGAAAGGTCGGAGCGGCCACATCGAAGACCGCCGCCAAGTATTGCGGCTCAAAGTCGGCACGCAGCTTACGCAGCATGTTGACGAAGACGAACGTCGCGCTGGTGGGAATGCCGGTCTTGGTCGACATGGGCCGCTGCCGCGCCATCGCGTGATAGGCGCGGAAAATGAACGACATGGCGTCGATCAGATAGATGCGTCCCTTGGAACCTTCCGGCTCGGGCGGAACAACGACCGTGTTCTTCGCGGACGAACCCGCAGCGCTCACTGGCTTGGCAGCGCTGGAAACAGTGGCAGATTTCGAGGTTTTGCGAACTGAGGGCAAGGCTTAATCTTATCTCGTGCGAAGTGGAGTCAGCTGCTTCAGGCCCTGTCCCAAGAGGCGCGCCTTGGGGGGATGCCCGAACTCAACCGAGCGTTGGCCGTGCCCCTGTCCTACCCGGGGCATACAGGTATTCTGAATTTTCAAGGCAGCCGGCAGCGCTCACCCTCTTTGAACTGCGCGACACGGGTCTGTCCCTGGTAGGTGTAGCTAATGCGCAGAATTTTGTCAGCGCCCTTGTTGGGATCACCACCCAGGTTGCTGTTAGTCGACTTTGAAGTCGAGGCTGTTGTTGTGAATCATGCTTCGCACCCGATTGGTCACATTGGCGCCCTGGCCGTTCCTGCCATAGGTCGCGTTGTTGATCTTCAGCCGGCCCCCCAACTGCGCTTGCAGTGGCGCCAGCATCAGCAGGACGAGAAACAATGTCACTATCGTTCTGTGCTTCCGCATGCCTTTCCCCTCTTTCATCGTTATGTGCTGCTGCCCGTTATCACTTCAGTGAATCCGCCCCAGCCTTAGCGCACTGCGCGTCCTGTGCGCTGGTAGCGCCTGATGCGCCGATTGCGCCCACGATCTTCCCGTCGAGGACCAGTGGGAAACCGCCCTCGACCGGCGTTACCCCTTGCAGCCCAAGAATGCGGAGCCCGGCGCCACCCGCCGCAAGTGGATCCTGGAATTCTTTGGTGGGCCGCTTGAATAGAGCTGCGGTGCGCGCCTTGTCAAGCGCGACGTTGGCGCTGCCGAGCTGGGTGTTGTCCATCTTCTCGTAATAGACGAGATTGCCCGACGGGTCGACCACAGCAACCGCGATATTCCAGTGGTTCTTCACGGCTTCCGCCATCGCCGGCTCGGCGACCTTTTTCGCCATCTCAAGCGTGATGGAGGGCCCGTAGGGATTCGGCATTTGCGCGAGCGCCGCGGTAGAACCAGCCAGCGCAACGAACAGGAGAACAGCAAGACTGATCACGACACTCTTCGACATAGTCGCTCCTTGCCTGACACAAGTTGCCGATTTTGCCAGAGAAGTTTAGGCCCGGGAATGCCTCCCGGCAAGAGCCACTGCGATCTGCAGAAGCCGCTATACTGGGCGTGCGTGCCGAATTTTCTTCCCAGGCCCCTTCTCCAACTCGTCCTCGTCTTGTTGACGGTGTGCATCCTTGCCTTGCCTGCCATGGCGGCCCGGGAGCCGGAAACCCACACACTGCTGATTATGCCATTTGAGAACCATTCCACCACCCAGGGTCTGGAGTGGATCGGCGAGGCGTTTCCCGAGGTATTGGGACAACGCGTGGCATCGGAGCACGTCTACGTCATCAGCCGCGAAGGCCGGCTGTTCGCCTTCGACCATGCTGGAATACCCACCGCGGCGCACCCGTCGCGGGCGACCGCCTACTCCGTGGCGGATCAGATGGATGCCGACTATGTCGTCTTTGGCGATTATGACTACGACGGGAAGACCTTCACCGCCAAAGCTCAAGTGCTGGATATGAAGAAGCTGCATCTGGCTCCGATGGTACAGAGCAGCGGCCCGCTGACCAGCCTGATCGACATTCAGACTGACCTCGCGTGGCAGTTGCTAAAGCAGTTGCCGGCCCCGCCGGCCATGACGCGCGCGCAGTTCCTGCAAGCCGCCAAGCCCATCCGGCTGGATGCCCTGGAGAACTACATACGAGGGACGCTGGCGACCAGCGAGCAGCAGAAGGTGCGCTATTTCCGCGAGGCCATCCGCCTGAACCCGAACTACTCGCTGGCCATGTTGCGGCTAGGCAAGCTCTACTTCGACAGTTACGAGTATGAGTCAGCGGCGTTGTGGCTGGGCCGTATCCCAAAGGACGACGCCGTTGCCGGACAAGCGAACTTTCTGCTGGGTATGGCCGAGTTCTATCGCGGCAACTATGACAAGGCCTACGCCGCGTTCAGCTTTCTGGCGAGCCGAGTGCCGCTGACAGAGGTGTACAACAATCTGGGCGTGGTGGAAGCGCGCCGGGGTCGCAGGGCCGCCTCGATCGAGAACTTCACCAGGGTAGTGAACGCCGACCCCAGCGACCCGGATTATCGCTTCAACCTCGCCGTCGCCCTCTACAAAAATGGCGACAACGCGGGTGCTGCGCAGCAACTCCGCGAAGAGTTACAGCGCCGTCCCAATGATTCCGAGGCCAAGGCGCTGCTGGAAAACATCAATCGCGGCCTGAGTGCGCCGACGGCGCCCAACTCGGGAACGCAGGTGCTCGGCGGGCCACCAAGCGGGGTGCGCGTGCCCCTGGAACGCATCAAGCGCAACTACGACGAGGCTTCGTATCGGCAGCTCGAACTCCAGATCCATAACCTGACCGAAGAGCGGCTGGCCGCGAAAGACCGCAAGGCCCATTCCGTCTATCACTCCGATCGCGGCAAGGACCTGCTGGCGCGTAATGCGGTAGCCGACTCGGAAACCGAGTTTCGTGAAGCCATATCGCTCGACTACAACAACGCCGCTGCCCACGCCGGCATGGCGCGCGCTCTGGAGCAGCAGGGTGACAGCGCCAACGCCCGTTTGGAGGCGCAAACCTCGCTGCGGTTGCAGCCGAATGTTGACGCCTACCTGGTGCTGGCCCGCATCAGCCTGAAGCAAAACCAGCTTGATGCTGCGTCGGATGCACTGAAGAGCGCCTTGAAACTCGATCCCGCCAACCGTGCCGCCCAGGCGTTGCAGAGCGATCTCACTGCAAAGCAGGGCGCGCCGCACTAGAATTGCATTGTTCCTCCAATAGGAGGTCGCAATGTCCCGACTCCGGTTCATGCTCGTCATCCTGCTGCTGCTTTGCTGCAGCAGCTCAGCGTTCGCCGTCATCGTAAAGGTGAAGGTCGACGACACCATTCAGCCCATCAGTGCTGAGTACCTCGATCGCGCCATTGCGCATGCCAAGGCGACAAACGCCGATGCAGTGCTGATCGAGCTCAACACTCCCGGCGGGCTGGTCGACTCCACGCGTGACATTATCCAGAAAATTCTTGCGTCGCCGGTGCCGGTGATCGTGTACGTCGCGCCCGCAGGTGCACGCGCTGCTTCCGCCGGGTTCTTCCTTCTGGAGTCGGCTGACGTTGCCGCAATGGCTCCGGGCACCAATACGGGAGCTGCGCACCCGGTTGCTATCACCGGGGAAAAGATCGAAGACACTATGAAGACCAAGATTGAGAACGATGCCGCGGCGTTCATGCGTTCGTTCGTCGGCCCTCGCGGCCGCAATGTGGAACTGGCAGAAAGCGCCGTTCGCCAATCGAAGTCGTGGACCGACGAAGAAGCCCTGCATAAATCACTTGATTGACATCGTTGCCAAAGACCAGGCGGATCTGCTGCATCAGCTTGACGGCCGCACCATCAAGCGCTTCGATGGCAAGGAAGTGACGCTTCACCTCAGGGACGAGCGCGTGGAAGACCTGCCGATGACGGTGCGCCAGCGCATACTGGACTTCCTGCTTGATCCCAACATCGCTTTTCTGGTTCTCGCCATCGGCGCGCTGGCGCTCTACGCGGAGTTCAATCATCCCGGAGCCGTCGTGCCGGGAGTTGTCGGCGTGATTTTCATCCTGCTGGCGCTATTCGCGCTCAACCTGCTGCCGACGCGCTACGCCGCCTTAACGCTTATCCTGGGCGCATTTGTGTTGTTCATGCTGGAAGCAAAGTTTGCCACGCACGGCGCGCTCGGCGTCGGCGGAATCGCGTTGTTGACGCTCGGCGGGCTGCTGCTGGTCGACGGTCCCATTCCCGAAATGCGTGTGCATCTTTGGACATCACTGGCCATCAGCGTTCCGCTCGGTCTGATCACCATCTTCCTCATGACCATCGCCCTAAAGGCGAGGCGAAACAAGGTCGTCACCGGCGAGCAAGGACTGCTGGGCGCGATCGGTGAGGCTCGTACTGAGATCGACCCCGAAGGCAAGGTCTTCGTGATGGGAGAGCTGTGGAACGCCCACTCGAGTTCGCGCGTACACATGGGCGAGCATGTTATTGTGCGCAAAGTCGAAGGGCTGGAGCTGGAGGTCGAGCGCGCCGGCAAACCCTAGCGGCCCAACCGAAGGTCCTCCCTCGAGCTGGAAGTCGTAGAGTAATGAAAATTACCCGGCCCTTAGCGAAGGCCAACCTCCTGCAGGCCCGGGATCAATTTTTACCCTTCCCCGGGGGATTGTGGCCGGCAGACTGCTCTTTTGTCTGCAACTGCTGTTGCTGCTGGGTGTGTCTCTGTTCCATCTGCTGTGTCTGTTGCTGGTGCTGCCGCTCCATCTGCTGGGTTCGGGCCGCATCGGCATGCTGTTGCTCCAGTTTCTGATGCTCCTGCTCTTGCTGCTGCTCCAGTTTCTGATGCTCCTGATTCTGCCTCTCGATCATCTGTTGCTGTTCCCGTTGGTATTGTTGGTTCAGATTGGCATTCCCAAGATTGGGCGGAGGCATGGTATGTGGCGGTAGGTCCTTGGCGTGAACGGGAACGGGAGGCCGCGTCGGCGGATGATAGGGGGCTCCTGCCTCTTTGGCAGGGACGCTGCCGCGCTCATTGAATTCTCCAGGACGCGGAGTAGCTGCGATAGGCGGACGCCCATGATTGACCGAAGCCCGTAACTGCTGGTTAGAGCGGGCGGCTTCCATTTGCCGCGTTTGAGCTTCCACGGCGCCAACGTGCCGTCCTTTTATTGCCCTCTCTTCCTCGGGCGTCGGACGAGCTTCGATCCCCCCTTCGCCGCCGTTGTAGCTGACATAATTTCTGGTTCTCTCGTTGACGACCTTGGTTTCGTAAACGTTGTGAATGTTTTCGACATTTATGTTGTTCACTGCGCGGTTGTAATAAAACCGCCCATTGTCCCATCGACCGCCTTCGTATCCGTGGCCGAAGTAACCGAATCCGTAGTCGATTCCGCCATAGAAGCCTACTTGCGGCCCCCAATAGCCAGGATAGAAGGCGAATTCGCTCCCGTTCCATGCCCAATAAGGAGGAGTCCAGAACACGCCGGGTTCAGGTGCCGGCACCCAGGTACCCGGGACCCAGTAGTAATCGCCGAATTCGTTGTCGAAGGCCCAATAGCCCGGCGTCCAGATGTAGCCCTCGGCGGGACACACGGGCTGCTCGTAAACCGGAAGCGCAGGGGGAGCAAAGCTAACAACTATGCCAACCTGCGCGAACGAGGCCATTGAGACGCAAAGCACTGCCACCGCCAGCAACCAATAACCAGAGGGTCGAACGATACGCATTGGACTTTCCTCCTTGCAGATATTTCCCATCTGCCGGGGATTGTGGGCCTAGCGCGCCTTGCTCAGATCGCGAAGGACGAATTGAACATACTGGGAGTTTGATGCAAGGAATTCGATGCTGCAACGACTTCATAGCCTCAAATTGACCGCATCTTTCGCCGCGGAATAGAATCAATAACTTAGCCGTACCGCGGAGTCCTGACGTGCCACTTTACGAGTACCAGTGCAAGAGCTGCCACACTGTGATGGAGCGCATCCAGAAGTTTTCCGATCCACCGCTTATGACCTGTCCGCACTGTGGCGGGGAGTTGGAGCAACTGCTCTCGGCGCCGGCAGTTCAGTTCAAAGGCGCAGGCTGGTATGTGACCGACTACGCGCGCAAGGGATCGGGCGCGGCTCCTAAGGACGGCAAAAGCGGAAGTGAATCGGATAACAAAAGCGAACCGTCGTCGTCCGAGGGCGCCAAGACGGAAGCTCCCAAAGTCCCGAGTTCGGCCGCCAAAGAAAATAAGTAGCGAAACCGCGGCAAACGCGATATTCATATTAGTTTAGGTGTTTTTCCCAGCGCCCTCGCACCAAGGTGCGGCTGCATCGGCCGCCCGACAGCCTATCGGTCGTCCGCATGCACCGTGTAGTTCATCCCTAGCCTCGCCCTTATAAAGGAGTTTCCCGCATGCCGAAAGACGTTCTAACCATCACCGACCAGCGCACTAATCAGACCTTGGACTTTCCGGTAGAAATGGGAACGGTCCGGGCCACCGAGTTGCGTCGATTCAAAACCAACCCGGATGATTTCGGGCTCATGACCTTCGACCCCGCCTTCATGAACACTGCTTGCTGCAAGAGCAGCATCACGTTCATCGACGGCGACAAAGGTATTCTCCGCTATCGCGGTTATGACATCGACGATCTGGCAGAGAATTGCACTTACCTCGAGGTCGCTTACCTGTTGCTGTTTGGCGAGTTGCCAACTCCCGAGCAGCAGAAGAGCTGGATCCACCAGATCACGCACCATACCATGGTCCCGGAGACCACCAAGCACTTCATGAACGGCTTCCGGCATGACGCGCATCCCATGGGCGTCATGGTCAGCACGGTGGCCGCGTTGTCTACCGTCTACCCTGACGCCAAGGACATCTACAGCCCCGAAAACCGGATGCTGCAGACGGTCCGGTTGATCGCCAAGATGCCGACGCTGGCCGCGTATTCCTACCGGCATCGCATGGGCTTCCCTTACATCTATCCCGACAACGATCTCAGCTACTGTGAAAACTTCATGCAGATGTTGTGGCGTATGGTTGAGCCGAAGTTCGCGGTCAGCCCGGTGCTGGCGCGCGCGCTCGATATTCTGTTCATCCTGCACGCCGACCATGAGCAGAACTGCAGCTCGACCACCATGAGAGTTGTGGGCAGCGCTGAGGCCGATCCCTACCTGGCGGTGGCTTCCGCGGCCTCGGCCTTATCCGGCCCGCTGCACGGTGGCGCAAACGAAGAGGTGCTGCGCATGCTGGACGAGATCGGTACCCTCGCCAACGTTCCGTCGTATATCGAGCGCGTGAAGAAGGGCGAGTTCAAGCTGATGGGCTTCGGGCATCGCGTCTACAAGAACTACGATCCCCGGGCGCGCATCATCAAGCAGGTTGCCGACCAGGTGTTTGAGGTCACCGGCCATAATCGGAAGATCGAAATCGCGTTGGAACTAGAGCGCATTGCCTTGAAGGACGACTACTTCGTCTCACGCAAACTCTACCCCAACGTCGACTTCTACTCGGGAATCATCTACGAGGCCATGGGCTTTCAGCCGGAGATGTTCACCGTGCTGTTCGCCATCCCCCGTACGTCGGGCTGGCTGGCGCAGTGGAAGGAACTGATGGAAGACCCTGAACGGAAGATCTCGCGTCCGCGGCAGATCTACACGGGCGTTGTGCACCGCAAAGTCGGCGGAGAAAGGCGCGAGAAGGCAGAAGTGCGGGAACCTGTTGGGGCAAAGGGCTAACGGAACCGGGGGCCCGGGGAATTTACCAAGGGACGGTCGCGGCCGTCCCTTTTTTGCTGTCCCGTAGCCGCAGCGGCTTGTGAGTTTCTGGACTGCCGGCGCCGTCCGGGCAGACCGGCCTAAATCTGCTCAATGCCCGCGTAACCCTCCAGCATGATCACGATGTTGTCACGGACCGGATACACGCGCTTGCAGTCGTTGCACTTCAGGCTGTCGGGTCCACGTAGCACGAGCGACTTGCGGCAAACGGGACAGATAAGGACTTCAAGCAATTTCGCCAGTTCCAGGCTGTTCACAGGCGACATTGTACCGCGCAGCGCCGCGTCTGCTGCTCCGGCATGGCGCCCGTAATGTTCCGGTAATATAGAGCTTCACTTGCCATCAGGAGAAACCATGCCCGCCAGGATTCTCGACGGAGCGAAACTAGCAGCGGAGATCAAGGCCGAGGTCGCCGAAGAAGTACGGCGCCTTGCCAACGCAGGAATCCGTCCCGGGCTGGCGGCGGTGCTGGTGGGAGACAATCCGGCTTCGGAAGTGTACGTTCGCAACAAGGTGAAGACCTGCGAGCAACTGGGCATCTACAGCGAGAAGATCACGCCCGACGAGAGCGTGAGCACCGAAGACCTGCTTGCCCTGGTCGAGGACCTGAACAGCCGTGACGAGATCGACGGCATCCTGGTGCAATTGCCCTTGCCCAAGCACGTCGATTCGAAGAAAGTCCTGTTGGCCGTCTCACCGGACAAGGATGTCGACGGATTTCATCCCATGAACGTTGGCTACCTCTCGACGCAGCGGCCCGGGCTCGTCCCGTGTACGCCTGCCGGCGTGATGGAAATTCTGAAGCGCAGCGGCATTCCCGTCGCTGGTGCTGAGGCTGTCGTCGTGGGCCGCAGCGATATTGTGGGTAAACCGGTCGCCATGCTGCTGCTGAACGACAACGCGACCGTGACGGTCTGCCATTCCAAGACGCGCGACCTTGCTGGGGTTTGCCGGCGGGCCGACATCCTGGTCGCCGCTATCGGCCGCGCGGGAATGATTACCCCGGACTACGTGAAGCCTGGGGCGACGGTGGTTGATGTGGGCATCAATCGCGTGACCGATCCGGCGGAGTTCCGCGAATTCTTTGCCGGCGACGCCAAGCGCGAGCAGGACTTCGCTGCCAAAGGTTCGACGCTGGTGGGCGATGTGCATCCCAGAGTAGCTGCGGTCGCAGGAGCCATTACGCCCGTGCCCGGCGGCGTCGGCCCGCTGACCATCGCCATGCTGATGGGCAATACGGTGAAGGCAGCCAAGCTGAGGCGGGGGAGTAGAATTCAGCAACTAGCAACTAGCAACTAGCAATTAGCACTTGGCAATTGGCATTTGGCAATTAGTAATTAGCATTTAGCAACATCGCTTTGTATCAGGGCACGTCTTTAGACGTGCCGTTGCGGCTCGAGAAATGCTGGGCTTTAGCCCCTGATCAAGGGCGCTGGAAGTGCAGGGCTAAAGCCCGTTGTCTTGCTGCTTAGTTCGGCACGACTGGAAGTCGTGCCCTGATACAAGCCTGAACCTCGGCGATTTATGAGACAAGTTAGTGCGGTCGAACGGCTGAGGGTGCTAGTTGCTAATTGCTAGTTGCTAGTTGTGATCTTTCAACAGGTTGTTCCTTAGTAAATTGTCCATTCGACCGAAACCGGAGAAGCTGATTGTGTCAGCAGTCAACTTCACTTCGGAGTCAGCGAATGGACATCCACAAGAATGCCCGACTTACCTTGCATAGTCGAGAGCAACTGGCCCAATCGGTTCTCCTTCAGGGTTTGACTTTGAACTCGGCTGCAGCCGAGTTCAAAGTCAGCCTCAAGACCGCCCGTAAATGGGTACGGCGTTACCAAAGCGCGGGAGCCAGCGGCCTGCGCGACCGCAGCTCGCGACCGCATCGTCTGCGCCGTCCCACTGCGCCCGAACTCCTCAGCCAGGTCGAAGCCCTCCGCCGCCAACGCTGGACCGGCCAGCGCATCGCCCGCTATCTCCGGCTCAGCCCCGCTACCGTCAGCCGCATTCTCCGTCGCCTGCACCGCAACCGTTACCGTGATCTGGAACCCGTTCCCCCGCTGGTCCGCTACGAGCATCCGCATCCCGGTGATCTGCTCCATCTCGATATCAAGAAACTCGGTCGTATTGGCTGTGTCGGACACCGCATCCATGGCGACCGCCGTCAGCACGTCAAGCGCGTCGGATGGGAGTACGTTCACGTCGCCATCGATGACCATTCCCGCATCGCCTTTTCTCAGGTCCTGCCTAATCAGAAAGGCGATTCCGCGGCCGCCTTTCTGGCTGCCGCGCTGGCCTATTACACCCGTCTCGGCATTACCATTCGTGCCCTGCTCACCGACAATGGACCCTGTTACAAGTCGCGCGCCTTTCGTGGCCTGGTGCAACTGCATGGCATCAAACATCGTCGCACTCGCCCCTATACGCCGCGCACCAACGGCAAAGCCGAACGCTTTATCCAGACTGCCCTGCGCGAGTGGGCTTACGCTCATCCCTACGCCAATTCTTGGGAGCGCACTACCCACTTACCTTGCTGGCTCGACCAGTACAACTGCTGCCGCCCGCATGCTAGTCTGGGTGGCGCTGCTCCTATCAGCCGCTCCGGCTTCGGTGGGAACAACGTGTTGATACAACACAATTGCTTCTTCCATGAACCTTGCTCTTTTCGGCGGTACATTTGATCCCATCCATCGCGGCCACCTCAAGGTAGCTCGCGCAGCGGCCGGGCGACTCGGCCTGAAAGAAGTCTGGTTTGTGCCGGCCGACATTCCTCCTCACAAACTGAAGGAGCCGGTTACGCCCTTCTATCACCGGTACGCCATGACAACTTTAGCCGTGGCAGGGGAGAAGGATTTCATTCCATCTCTGCTTGAGGCTCCGGATCTCGACGAGGCAAGGAAAGATCGCCGCCCGAGCTATTCCATCGAGACCGTGCGCCGGTTGAAGAAAATGCTGGGCAAGAGCGATCACCTGTTCTTCCTCATCGGAATGGACGCCTTCAAGTACATCGCCAAGTGGTATGAGGCCGAGGCGCTCTTGAAGGAGTGCGATTTCATTGTGGCGGCGAGACCGGGATATTCGCTGGCTGACGTCGCGTCGTCGCTGCCGCCTTCCCTGCGGCCCAGCCCCGCGGTGACGAAACTGTTCCGCAAACAGGCGATCGAGGGGCCATTGGTGCTCCGGGGGGCAACCGTTCACCTGCTTCCGGAAACTCATGAGAATGTTTCAGCGACGCAAATTCGGGCCGCCGTCGGCCGTGGCAGCGCACTAAAGAAGTTGGTGCCCGACGCGGTTGCCGAGTACATTCATAAGCAGCATCTGTACCGCACCAATAGCAAAGCCAAAGTGAGGTAAGCCGAGCCGACCGCATGAACAAAAAAGAGCTGAGGGCCCAGGTCGCCACCGCCGTTCACGCCTGCCAGGACAAGAAAGCCACCGACATCTCTGTTCTGCAACTCGATGCACAAGCCAGCGGGTTCACCGATTACTTCATCATCTGCTCGGGCGCGAACCCGCGACAGATTCAGGCGATTGCCGATGACGTGGACGAGCGGCTGAGCATGCAAGGCCTGAACCCCACGCATCGCGAGGGCTACAACCAGGCCGAATGGGTGCTGCTCGATTACGTCGACTTCGTCGTGCACATCTTCTCCGAGGCGGCGCGCAGGTTCTACGACCTGGAACGGCTTTGGAAGACGGCAACAAAGGTTGAGCTTGCCGATCTGGAGAAGCCGGCGCGCAAAGCGGCAAAGACGACTGCCGCGCGCAAGAGTGCAAGTAAGCCTGCTAAACGCGTAGCGGCGAAGAAGTCAGCCGGGACGAAGTCAGCCGCGTCTCGCAAGCGACCGTGAGAATCGTTTTGGAGCAAGGCGCAACTTTCAGGCGTGCCTTGTTTTCGTCTGCTAATTGCTAACCCGTGAAACTTCGCATTGCATGGATCGGTAAGACGCGCGGCTCAGGCATCCAGTCGCTGACGGCGGAGTATATGAAGCGGCTCTCCCGCTACGCCGCTTGCGATGCGCATGAACTCGCATCAGAAGCGTCGCTGCTGAAGCTGATCGAGAAGAGCGACAAGCGTACGCGGCCCGAGCTGGTGCTGCTCGACTCGCGCGGCAAACAGCTTACTTCGGAAGAGATCGCCAACTTTCTGCAATATCACCAGTCGCACGGCACCCAGGAGATCCTGTTCGCCGTGGGTCCCGCCGATGGCTGGAGCGATGCGACCCGTGCGCAGGCGAAGACCATCCTCTCGTTCGGCAAGATCACTTTGCCGCACGAGCTGGCGCGCGTAGTCCTGCTGGAGCAACTCTATCGCGGCTTTACGATTCTTCAGGGGCATCCGTATCACGGGGGGCACTAGGCCGCCGAGCAAAACCGCATATTTGTCGACATTAGGCACTTTGGTGCAATTGACGTGGATTGTGACTCGGCATTAGTATTTCGGCCCAGACCAGAGGGAGGTCCAACTATGTGTGGTCGTGATCCGTTCCGCAGTTTGAGTTTGGCGGTGGCAATGGTTCTGGTACTCCTTGTGGGCGGCCTTACCGCTGCCTTTGCTGCCAATTGCGACAGCATCGACACCCGGCCATACTGGGACAACAACATCACTAACGGCTGGATGGCGCAAGCCCAGACATTCGAGGCGCCATCGGCAAATTGCAACGTCCTGTCCGAGTGGGAGTTTGAGCTGGCAGGAAGAACTTCCCCTGGGCAAGTCACCTTCAACATTTACCAGTGGGGCGCGAGCGGGCCAGTCGGCAACCCTCTCTACACTCAGAACCTGGACTGGGGAACCAACGCGCAGTTGTTCGATGTCACGAACATCAACGTGACGCTGACGCCGGGCCAGCTTTACGGCGCCGACATTGATCTACAGGGCTATAGCGGACAGAGTGTGTACTTCAACGGAAATATGACGGGCTACGGGTACGACGGGTGGTGGTACATGTCGAGCACCGGATGGGAGGACATCCCGTTCAACCAGTACTTCGCAGCGAACTTCAGCAACAGCGTTCCCGAGCCCGGCAGCATCGTGTTGTTTGGCTCATCGCTGCTCGGAGTTGCAGGAGTGCTGCGCCGCAGAATCCAACGTTGATTCGTTAGGGAGCGTCGCGCCCACAGGCCGGAGCCGGAAGCTCCGGCCTTGTCTGTTGGTGGGCACTCGCTGCAGGCGCTCGGCAGAGCGGTGGTCTTCACCATGGCTCATTGGTTGCGATCGCGCAGCTCCTGACTTGAACTCACCCCGCTTCAAGCGCATCATAGCAAGCGTCAGCAGCGAGGTCCGGCATGGGCCACACTACGAGCGCTCCCCTACAGACGTATGGCTTTTTCGCCTACGGAAGCTTTCACAGCAGCGGCAACGACGTGGTCATAAACAACGTGTGGGACCACAGTCCCGTCGCGATTGTGGAGCTGGCCAGCGAGGATGCAGCTCTCACCGCTGTGCGTGACGCGGTGCTGGCGTTTGTCGAAACGCGCAAGCTATCGTCGTTCCAGCGTTCCAGTGTTTTGCGCAAGATCGCGCACGGCATCGCCAACCGCAAGGAGGACTTCGCCCGCACCATCTGCCGCGAGGCGGGCAAGCCGATCCGGACGGCGCGCCTCGAAGTTGATCGCGGCATCTACACCTTCGAAGTCGCCGCCGAAGAAGCCACCCGCATCTATGGCGAGTACATTCCGCTGGACACGCTGGAAACCACGGCGGGCCGATGGGGCCTGATGCGGCGCTTCCCGCTGGGCCCGGTTTTCGCCATCACGCCATTTAATTTCCCGCTGAATCTCGTGGCCCACAAAATCGCGCCGGCCATCGCCGCCGGCTGCCCCATCATCCTCAAGCCCGCCCCGCAGACTCCGGTCACCTCGTTGATGCTGGCTGGGATCGTGCACGAGTCAGGATGGCCCGAAGGCGCGCTGGCGGTGATGCCCATGTCGAACGAAACTGCCGGCAAGCTGGTCGCGGACGATCGCATCAAGCTGCTGACCTTCACCGGTAGCGCGGCCGTGGGCTGGCAACTGAAGAGCAAGGCGGGCAAAAAACGCGTCACGCTTGAGTTGGGCGGCAACGCAGGCGTAATCGTCCACAGTGACGCCGACATCGCCTATGCCGCCCATCGTTGCGTGGTGGGCGGCTTCTCGTACGGCGGGCAGACCTGCATCTCTGTGCAGCGCATTCTGGTGCACCGTCCCGCCTTCGATGACTTTACCCATCGGCTGGTGGAAGGCGCCAAAGAACTCAAGACCGGCGATCCGATGGACGAAGCCACGGATGTGCCGCCGCTCATACGCGAGCAGGACGCTATCCGCACCATCGAGTGGATTGAAGAGGCCCATCAGGCTGGGGCAAAGATCTTGTGCGGCGGCAAGCGCAACGGGTCCATCGTCGAGCCCACCGTGCTCACCGGCACCGCACCGGAGATGCGCGTGAACTGCGCCGAAATCTTCGCGCCCGTCGTCACGGTCGAGCCTTATGAAACCTTCCACGAAGCCGTGCGCCAGGTGAATGAATCGGTCTTCGGACTACAGGCGGGAGTCTTTACCCGCGATGCCGGATACATCCATCAGGCGTTCAACGATCTGGAGGTGGGCAGCGTAATTGTCGGCGACGTTCCGACGTTTCGCGTCGATCAAATGCCCTACGGCGGAGTCAAGGACTCAGGCCTCGGCCGCGAAGGCCTGCGCTACTCGATCGAGGACATGACCGAGCCCAAGTTGATGGTGATGGCGCTGCGGTAATTCTTCGCCACGGCCAAGCAGTTTCAGGGATAATATTGGCCGCACTCGTAGATTCGCAACGAGCCTAACGCCTACGACGCAGCCCTGAACCGGCCAGAAGCCGAATTGGCCCTCGACGCAAGTGTGGGGTAACTATGGAAACTTGGGCGACCTTTTCCATCATCGATCATCGCCAACCGATCTACCGCCAAGCGCTGGCGCTTTTTGACCGCATCGTCGTGCCATTGCCGGCGAAGCCGATCGGCGATCAGACGCAAGAAGAACTGGACCAACTCGAAGCCGAGGTCGAATACCTTAAGAGAGCGAAGGCCGCTGAGCCATACGAGTGGAAGTCTTCGCAGTTCGAACAGTGGCGCCAACCTTTTCTTGCTGAAGCATTGGCATCAGGCTTCAATCGTGACCCGTTCGTCGACACACGTCTCATGCTCTCAGAGCAGATCTATTCCCCGGATGTGCTGGCAATTCCGGTCTATGGCGGACAGCAGCAGTTTGCGGACTCGCGTAACGCTTTAATGCAGGCAGAGGAAGCGCTCACAATCGAGATCATGCAAAGACTGCCGGTTCCTGAGTACGACACTCCGCTGGAGAACCTCGTGAGGCTACGCGAGACTCCTGCTTTTCGGAGGGCGCTCGATGATCTTCTGGAGTGGAAGCGCGACAAGGCACCCGCGATAGTGCTGGCAGAAGATCGAAAGAACGCGATAGTCGCGGCGATGCGCGATTTCGATAAACTCACGAAGGCGTATGCCGCGGCTATGGAATCGGAAGGATACAAGAAGGCGGGATCGGTTGGATCGATCTTCTTTTCCCTCATTACAGGAGAATATATAGGGGCTGTAAAGGAAGCTTTGGTGACTTTCCGAGAAGTGCGCGAGCCATGCTGGAAAAAAGTTTCGGAGATGAAGTGCGCGCCAGCTGGCGTGATCTATCACTTTCAGGAGGCCGTCGGCCTATAAATAGAGGCGGTGGGGTGGCGGTGGCAAGTGGCTGAGAGCTGGCCCGCCAGTTCTGATGCGTGTCATCCGTGCAAATCCGTGGTAGCCTCTGCCTTTGCTACTATCCCCACATGCCCCTCCTGGAGGCGCGCAACCTCTGCAAGACATTTCGCTCCGATCAGCCGGCCTTCGGCGCGCGTGCGCACAGCGAAGTCCGCGCAGTCGATGACGTCTCGCTTTCTATCGAGCCGGGCGAGACGCTAGGACTGGTTGGCGAGTCGGGCTCGGGGAAGAGCACGCTGGGCCGCATGCTGGTGCGTCTCGTCGAGCCGGATTCCGGTTCGATCCGATTCGACGGCCGAGATGTTCTGGAATCTCGTGGCTCTGCTTTGCGCCACCTGCGGCGAAACATGCAGATCATCTTTCAAGACCCGTTCGGCTCGCTCGACCCGCGCATGACGGTGGAAGAAATCGTCTGCGAGCCGCTGGTGATTCACGGCGAAGGCAACCGCCAGGCTCGCCTGGTGCGAGCCGAAGAGATCATGCGCGCCGTAGGAATGGAGGCGTCCGCTCTCCCACGCTATCCGCATGAGTTCAGCGGCGGGCAACGTCAGCGGATCGGCATCGCGCGCGCTTTGATCCTTAAGCCGCAGTTCATCGTTGCCGACGAGCCCGTCTCGGCGCTCGACGTCAGCGTCGGCGGGCAAATCGTGAACCTCATGCGCAAGCTGCAACGGGAATTTAACCTGACCTACTTGTTCATCTCGCACTCGCTCCCCGTCGTACGTTACCTGTCGACCCGGATCGCCGTGATGTATCGGGGAAAACTGGTGGAAACGGGCACAGCGGAAGAAGTTACGATCTCGCCGCGGCACGAGTACACGCGCTCGCTGTTGGCGGCGACCCCCGAACTCGAGATAAGCGCAACACCTTAGCAACCTGTCTTAGATTGCCAGGTAGTAGCGGTAGAACTCCTCGTCGCGCTTCCAGCCGAGCGACTCGTACAGCCGCTGCGCTGCCGTGTTGGTAACGGCAGTTTCGAGTACTAATCCATTCGCCTGAGTTTCGTTAGCCAGTTGGTGAGCCCGCTGCATCAGCGCCCGTCCGTAACCCTGTTTTCGTGCCTCCGGCAGGACGAAAAGATCGTTCAGGATCCACTGTCGCGAAAAATTGACAGACGAAAAGACGTGATAGAGCTGAAGAAAGGCTACTGCCCTTTGCTCGTGACGAGCGTAAAAGACAACCGACTCGCCCTTGCTGAGGCGCGCAAACAGGAAGCGCCGCGCGGCTTCCTCGTTGGCCGACTTGCCGTAGAATTGGCGGTAGAGGTCAAACAGATGTGCGATCTCTCCCACATCTGCGGGAGAGGCCTGCAACACTTCGTAAACCGTGGCTGTTGATGTCATCACAGGCAGGGAAACACATCCCGAAGCAAACCGTCAAACCCGTTAAGGGAAGTGAAATTTTCATCGCAGGAAAAAATCTGCGATGGAGGACTCGCAATGCGCCGATCAGACAAGTAGCGCGAGGGGCAAAAAGCTCCGCCGCTCGTGTATTTGTGTGGTAATTCAATGAATTTGTGGTTTATGATTGCGCAACACCGAAAGTCTGAGAATACGGTTTCTGTGCCCTCCGCGGAGCCGGATCTCCATGCACAACGTGCTGTGCAAACCAGGAATAGGGATACGTAGAATCAAAATGAAAGCGCTGCAAGCAGATACAAGCTCGTACACTATACCCCCGGCACTTACCAAGAGGTCTCAGCAAAAGAGGGCCCTCATTCTCTCAGTGGCGATGCGTTATTTCGCCCAACACGGATATGAGGCATCCCGGGTAGGGGATATCGCGGCTGAACTGGGTATTGCCAAGGGTTCTGTCTTCCAACATTTTGGCAGCAAGGATGGCCTTTTCCTCGAAGCCTACAAAGAAGCCGTCAACAACCTTCCCGGTTACATGGAAGTTCCCGAGGAAGTGAAGGCAAAGGGCTTTTTCGCGGTGCTACGGCACCGGCTGGAGAACGCCGCTCGCCTCCGTGACCACCACGACGTGCACTATAAGGTCATGCTTCTGGGCAACTATGGCTCAGACATGAGCATCAAGAAACGGATCGGCCGTTTTCTGACGCAGGAAGATCCCCTCGAACTCAAGGGATTCGTGAAGATGGGTCTCGATCGGGGAGAGCTGCGGCGGGATGTTGATCCGGAACTGATCGCATCCATCATCGAGACTACGGTGGAGCGCTTCCAAGACTCGTTGGCCATGGCAGACACCCATCCCGATCTGTTCCACAGCTCAAGTAATGGGCACGGGAAGGGGCATAAGCAACGGATCGACGAGTTCATTCTGGTGCTGCACGGAGGGATCGGATCAGGCCACCTCGCGAAGGTGGGCTAGACAACCGGCTCAACCGGTCGCGGAGTCACGCTGATTGCGAAGCGTCTTGACGACGCGTCGCGCCGCGTTGGCGCCGGAGAGTCCATTGAGTCCGTTGCCCGGGTGCGTACCTGAGCCGCAGAGGTACAGGTTACGAATCGGGGTGTCGTACTGCGCCCAGCCGAGCAGCGGTCGCATGGTGAAGGTTTGGTCGAGCGCCAGTTCGCCGTGAAAGATGTGGCCCCCTGTTAGCCCGTACACCCGTTCCATATCTCTGGGCGTGATCAGCTCACCACCCTCAATGAGCCCGGGCAGATCAGGCGCATATTGCGCCAGGGTTTGCACGATGCTGTTGCCCAGCTCATCCCGCTTTTCATCACCGTCGCGCATCTTGTAAGGCGCGTATTGCATGTAGACGGACATCACGTGCTTGCCCTCAGGCGCCAGCGACGTGTCCCACAATGTCGGGATCACGGCCTCGACGTAGGGCTGATGAGAGAAGTCGCCGTACTTGGCGGCATCGAAGGCGCGTTCCAGGTAATCAATCTCAGGCGATATCTGAATGCGGCCGGCGAGCAATGACGAATCGTTGCCATCGACTCCCTTGAAGCCGGGCAATCCCCTCAGCGCCAGGTTCATCTTCGCCACTGTGCCGTTCATTCGATAGTGCTGCAGTTTCTGCAGGAAGCTGGGTGCAAGATGCTGGGGATCGACCAACCCCAACAGGGTTCGTTTAGGGTCGGCGTTGGACACAACTGCCGCGGCTGAGATTTCCTCGCCGCTGGCGAGAACGACAGCCGTGACTGCCCCGTTCTTCACTTGCAAAAGCGCGACCTCGCAGCCAGTCCGGATTTCGCCTCCAGCTCGCTGTACCGCGCTCGCCATCGCCGCGGTCAGTGCTCCCATCCCTCCGTGCACGTAAGAAGCTGCACCGGCGGGATTGCCGTCAGGGACCGCGCGCAGGATGAGATTGCTGCTCGATCCCGCCGACCATGGCCCGAGAAAGGTGCCGAAGATTCCCTGTCCGGCGATTGTCGCCCGCAGCAGTTCGTTCTCGAAGAACTCGCTGACCAGATCGGCCACCGCCATTGGTCCCCAGCGCAAGAGGCGGTAGAGGTCCTTCTCTCCCAGCCCACGCAGTTTGCGACCGGCTTGTAAAAGCTCCCAAAGGTTTCCCGAGGCAGGGTCGTCCAGATCGGGCGGCGTCATGGTGAGCAGATACTCGATTGCACCGCCAATGTCCCTTAGCGTTCTTTGCAGCTCTGCATAGCCGGCGGCGTCCTTGGCGGAGAACTTTGCAATCTCCCGCTGCGACTGCGTGGGATCGCCATACAGCGCAAGGTTCCTCCCGTCCCCCGCAAGCGACAACACGCAAATCTCTGGCGTGTAGGTCTTGAGGCCGTGCCGCACGAGGTCCATTTCGTCGGCAACGCTGGGGTGCAGCGGCCAGGTCGCATGCGACAGCCGCGAGCACCTGAATCCGGGATGAAACTCTTCCGTGATCGCGCATCCGCCGATGACATCGCGGCGCTCCAGCACAAGGGGATTGAAGCCGGCTTTGGCGAGGTAGAAGGCGGTCACCAGACCGTTGTGTCCCGCACCAATGATCACCACGCGCGGATCCCTCATTGGCGGCTTCCCCTGGAATGCTTCAGGATCTCGATCGCTGCCAGGCGTCCGGGCGCTCCCATAATGCCGCCTCCGGGATGCGTGGCGGAGCCGCACATCCAGAGATTTTTGATAGGCGTCCTGTACTGCGCCCAGCCGGGCACTGGTCGCAGGAAGAACAACTGCTCCAGCGAAAGCTCTCCCTGAAAGATGTTGCCTTCCGTCAGCCCCCATTCGCGCTCCAGGTCGAGTGGCGTCACTACCTGGCGCCCAACGACGATGTTCTTCAGATTGGGAGCGTACTCGGCAATGGTGTCAACTACGGTGTCGCCGAAGGCTTCGCGCTTCTCGTCCCAGGTGCCTTCCTTCAGCTTGTAAGGCGCGTACTGAACGAAGCACGACATGACATGCTTGCCTGGCGGCGCGACAGAAGGATCAGTCAGGCTGGGAATCACCATGTCGATGTACGGACGCTTGGAGTAGTCGCCGTACTTGGCTTCATCATAGGCGCGCTCCATATAGTCGACGCTGGGGGAGAGGGAAATCGCACCGCGCAAATGATGCCCCGGGCCCGGCAGACAGGTGAAATCCGGCAGCGCATCCAGCGCGAGGTTCACCTTTCCTGATGAGCCGCGGTACTTGTAGCGCTTTACCTCGTCGCGGAAGTCTTCGCTGAGGTGCTTGGGCTCAATGAACTTCAGGAACGTGAGGTTGGGATCGACGCTGGAAGAAACGATGTCAGCGTAGTATTCGTCGCCTGAGGTCGTTGCCACGCCGACAGCCCTTCCGTCGCGCACGAGAATCTGGGCGACGCCGGTCTGCGTTTTGATCTCGACGCCAAGCTCGCGCGCCGCATCGGCGATGGCATTCGAAATAGCGCCAGTCCCTCCTCGCGCAAATCCCCATGCGCGGAAGGCGCCATCGATCTCGCCCATGTAGTGGTGCAACAGCACATAGGCCGTGCCGGGCGAACGCACGCCGAGGAAGGTGCCGATGATTCCCGAAGCCGACATCGTTGCCTTGAGCACGTCCGTCTCGAACCATTGATCAAGGAAGTCCACGGCGCTCATGGTCATGAGCTGCACCTGGTTGTACTTGTCTTCCCCGCTCAGGTCCTGGAAGCGGCGGCCCAGGAACATCAGCTTGAGCAACTCGCGCGGCTGCAGCGTCGTCGGGTCCGGTGGAACCATGCTGAGGATGGGCTTCACAAAACGGCACATCTGCAACATGGCCTTGCCGAACTCCTCGTAGGCCTCGGCGTCATACTTCGAGTGGCGCGCAATTTCACGGCGGGTCTTGCCGTGATCGTTCACCCGCCACAGATAGTCGCCATTGGGCATCGGCGTGAATGTTCCGTCCAGCGGGAGGATCTCCAACCCGTGCCGGGGCAGATTCAGATCGCGGATGATCTCAGGCCGCAACAGCGAAACGACGTAGGAGCAAACAGAAAACTTGAAGCCCGGAAAGATTTCTTCGGTGACGGCCGCGCCGCCCAACACATGGCGCCGCTCCAGAACGAGTACCTTCCTCCCGGCGCGAGCGAGGTAGGCTGCGTTGACCAGCCCGTTATGACCGCCTCCGATGACAATGACGTCGTATTTGCCGGCTTCGTTTGAGGGCATAATTCGTTGATCGTGCGAAGGGCACATTCTAAATGAAGAGCTTCACCACGGAGGCACAGAGGACACGGAGAAATTAGAAACACGGATTCACAGGGATAGACACAGAACGCCACCAGCGACCGCTCTCTTTCATCTTCGGCCTTCGCTCCTCCGTGCTCTCCGTGTCTCCGTGGTGAAATCTCTGCTGTCCCTGTACGATAGAACGCTGTGCCGGACCTGCTCTCGGTGGAAAACCTCCGCGTTGAATTCGCCTCTCCGCAGGGAAGCGTGTGCGCGGTGCGCGAGGTTAGCTTCCGAATCGCACCACGCGAGGTACTCGGCCTGGTGGGTGAATCCGGCTCGGGGAAGTCGGTCACTTCGCTTGCGCTTCTCCGTCTGCTTCCGCCGCAGGCCCGGGTGAGCGGAGCCATCGTGTTCGAAGGCGAAGACCTGCAGTCCCTTCCGGAAGAAAGGATGCGTAGCATTCGCGGACTGGGCATCAGCATGGTTTTCCAGGAGCCGATGACTGCGCTGAATCCTGTGATGCGCGTCGGTGACCAGGTGGCTGAAGCCGTGATTGCGCACGACGAAAAGCCGTACAATCATGAAGGTGAACATCCACCCCGTAGGCGTTTCCGAGCCGGCAAACAGGAGGCTTGGCGGCGCGCGGTCGAGGCGTTGCGCACGGTGGCGATCCCCGATCCCGAACGCCGTGCCCGTGATTATCCGCATCAACTCTCCGGCGGCCAGCGGCAACGCGTCATGATCGCCATGGCCATCGTGAACCACCCCCGTCTGCTGATCGCCGATGAGCCCACGACTGCCCTAGACGTCACCATCCAGGCGCAGGTACTGGACCTGCTCAACGACTTGCGGGAGAAGTTCGCGCTCGCCATGCTCTTCGTCTCGCACGATCTGGCAGTTGTATCGCAGGTTTCGCATCGTGTGGCCGTCATGTACGCCGGTGCACTGGTAGAGACAGGGGAGGCTGGAGAGGTTTTTCGCAACCCTGTCCATCCTTATACGCGCGGCCTGCTCAATTGCGCGCCTACGCTGCACAGCGACCGCTCCCAACCGCTTCGGACCATTGAGGGCACTGTGCCCGCGTTGACCGCGATGCCTGCAGGTTGCTCCTTCGAGCCGCGCTGTGGTTCGCGAATTGCGCATTGCGCCCAGGCGGTGCCTCCGATGATCGAGATCGCGCCCGGTCACCTGGCACGTTGTCCCGTGGAGGCGGAGCGCGACTGAAATGCGGCTGCTGCTCATCAGCGATCTTCACGCCAACCTTGAGGCTTTCGAAGCAGTCATGGCGGCTGCGCCGGAGTACGACCTGGTGGCCAATCTGGGAGACCTGGTGGGATACAACGCCTCGCCCAACGAGGTGTGCGACCGTGCCTTGGCGCTGGGCGGGCTGGTCGTTCGCGGGAATCATGATCGGGCCTGTTCCGGACTTACCGACCTGAGCGATTTCAACCCCGTCGCCGCCATCTCGGCGCGCTGGACGCAGACGAATTTGAAGGCCGATTATCTCCAATGGCTGCGCAATCTGCCGAAGGGGCCGATCCGGCAGGAGGCGTTGCCGGGAGTGGAGTTTGTGCACGGTGCGCCCGAGGATGAGGACGAATATGTGCTCAATGTGTTCGGCGCGGAAGAGAGCTTCGCGACTCCCGGGCAGGCCGATGTCATCTTTTTTGGCCATACCCATCTCCAGGGCGGATTCATTGATGAGCGGGACAGAGTCCGTCAGTTCGCGCCGGGATATGAGAGCGCAGAAGGCGCGGTGCAGACGGACATGATTTTGCAACCGAACGTGCGCTACATGATCAATCCCGGTTCCGTCGGACAGCCGCGCGACGGCGACTGGCGCGCCGCCTTCGCCCTCTACGAAAAGCTGGACGGCGGAATTGGATCGGTTCGTTTTTATCGCGTGCCCTACGATATCGACCGCGCCCAGGAGCGCATTTTAGCCGCCAATTTGCCACCACGGCTGGCTATGCGGCTTCGCCTAGGGCGTTAGTGCCCGGTTAGCCGACTACTTTTCCCCAACAACAGCGCATCTCATCGAATTGGATTAAAATACGCACGATGCCGGGCCGACCATTTCCAAAGAAATCAGCTTTCCGCTCCCAGGAGTTTATTGGTGGCGCAATCTACGGCTCCAACCAGGGCTATCTGGTGGCTTCCATTGATGGTGGAGCGCGCGGCAATCCTGGCCCCGCCGGATACGGTGTGGTGATTGAGGATGAGGTCGGACGGCCCGTCGCTGAGCTCAGCGAGTATCTCGGCCGCCAGACGAACAACTATGCCGAGTATTCTGGCCTGCTGGCGGCGCTCGCTTATGCCATCAAACATGGCTTTAAGGCGATGAAGGTTGTCAGCGACTCCGAGTTGATGGTGAAACAGATCAACGGAGAATACAAGGTCAGCAGTCCTAAGCTGAAGCAACTGAACGCGCAGGCGATGAAGCTCATCGACGGGCTTGACTTCTTCGAGATCAAGCACGTGTTGCGTGAAAAAAATCGCGCAGCCGACCGCCTTGCCAATCTCGCCATGGATCGCGGCACGTTTCACAAGACTGCTGCGGTGCGCCCGGAGGCGTTGAAGGCGGCTACCCGTGAGGTCAACGGCGTGGTGCGCAACGGCGCAGTACAGTTCCTGGGTGATCCCCTGCCCGACGGAACTTTGGTAAAGATCAGACCTGCCAAATAAGCCGTCCCCTTCAGCGGAAGCAGATTCTCCCGGCCCGCGCATAAGTCTTTGACCCGCTGGGATACGGGCACTACACTGGGCCTTTATTCCCGGAGGGACTCGCATGATCCGCGAAGATGTTCTCCAGCAGTTCCCGCAATTATTCGGTAATCAACAGGTCAACGGCAGGGAAATCAACGTCGAAGAGACGATTGGGTCGCTCACTCGCCAATTGCGTCCTGCCATCGCCGAAGCTTTAAGCGCCCGCCGCGCCTTGCTTGCCAGTAAAGACCCGGTCCGCAGAAAATATGCCTGGCCGAGCTGGGATGAAACCTTCGACGATCCTGTTTCGGGTCGTCCATGGACCTTCCGCCAGATCGTACAAGGGCTGATCGACAATTTCCTCGGCCACGACACCGAATGGCGCTGGCGGCTCAACGACGAGGTTCCGGTTCCTGCCGACGTGCATCCCTTGCAAAACCCTGGTCTGGAACTGACCGGCCCCTGGCATCCGTTGGACATGGCATTCAATGCTTTGAATAGTGCCGCGCCCATGAACATGCCGGATTTCGAGGATGCCTCACCGGCGCACTTTCAGCCGCTTGTCACCGGCGGCAAGCAGCCGGTGGGCGCGTTCGCTGCCCTCCACAATGCCAAAGAAATTTTCCAGGGTGGTTGGAGCAGCAAGTCCTACGACGTGGTCAAGAAAGGCAAGACGCGCTCCTACAAGATCGACCGGACCCCGGACCAATGGCCCACTCGTCTTGTCCGCCCACCAAGCATTCACGTTTTGTACGAGCACATCACAGTTGACGGCGAACCCGTTCCTGGCCTGATTGCGATTGTCGTTCTTTGGGTGTTCAACAATTACGACGCTCTGAAGCGCCTCGGCACCGGAATCTATTTCTACATTCCCAAGATGCAGACGCCGCGCGAAGCCCTTATCGTGGACAAGCTGCTGGCGAGTGTGGAAAGCATCATCGGCGTGCCTGCCGGGACGTTCAAAATCAAGATCCTCTACGAGGAAGGCAACGGAGGCCGCTATCTGCCGGCGATCGCGTGGACCTTCCGGCGGCGCTTGCTGGGAACCAACGTCGGCCGTTGGGACTATCTCGGCAGCCTGATCGAGATGTGGAAGGACGACCCGCAGGGTATCTTCCCCGACCCGCAAACCGTCGGCATGGCGGCGCCAAACATGATTGCCTACCAGCGCTACAACGCTCTGACCATCCTGATGGCAGGCATGAAGAACGGCGAACTCACGCAGGGTGCCCCGATCGGCGGCATGGCCGCGGTCATGATGTATCAGCCGGGCGACGTCTACGACCGCTCCCGCTATAACCCAGTCGCCATGCGCGCCGTGGTGATCGATAAGCTGCGCGAGCGGCTGCTGGGATTGATGTTCGTGCCGGATGGGCCGGTTGCCGAGCAGGTCACGCTCGACGACATTCTTGCCGGCCGCGTCAAGGGCCGGCTCTACGACGCCTATCGCCAGAGCTGGGTGGCCAGTCCCGAGCCTGCTTATGTCGCTGCCGGAAACGGGCCGCTGCGCGTTCCTCTTGCGGAATTACAGGCCATGCTTGACGCTCCGCGTCACACAGAAGATGCGAACGGTCAGGCGGTGCCGAGTGTCGCCAGCGGCTTGGTGGATTCGGAGCGCGCGCTGCTGCAATCTCGCGGCTTGCTGAATGCTGCGGGAAAAATCACCCCCGCCATCCTCCGCAGGGAATCGCTGGACGCGCCGGAGAAATTTCTCAGCCCGCAGCTGTGGGACGCCATCTACAGCGTGCCCAAAGGTAACGTCACCATCGAGCACATCCAGCACGCGTTTTACATGGCTGCGAACTACGGCTTCCAGATCCTGAATGGAAACTTCGCTGCCGCAATCGACGACTACGAGCTCAAGCAGCGCTTCATGAATGATCTCGCGACGTACCGAATCGATGTGTCGTGGTTATGGACGCTGTGCTATCACCAGGCTGTCATCACCAAGGATGGCTATCTGCAGCGGGCGAAGCTAACGGAAGACGGGATGGTGCTGGCGCCGAGCGCGGAAGCCGTAAAGGCGGGAACCCGCTTCACCCGCGATTTGTTCCAGAAGGTCTGGGATTACCACAACGAGTGGACGGCGCAGTTCTTTGCCGAGCTCGACCGCATGGGTAATCCTGGGCGGTTTGACCGCTCGAAGGCTCCCGTCATCATGGAGCTTCTAAAGCGCCAGTTGCTTTCGCCGAACTACCTCCAGCACAGCGCGCGCGTGCTGTTCATTCTGGCGGAGGCGGGTGAGAGACGAACGAAACCAGTTGCTGGATGCGATTTTCGATCTCTCGCGCGAGGAAGTCGCGAAGCGGGTTGAAGCGGGGAAGATGAACCCCGCCGCTTTAACGGCGCACGACTATGTGTACGACATCTTCGCGGCGGAGTAGAAGCGCATGGCGACGATGCGATAGCGGTACGAGCCGTTTGAAAAAGTCTCAGCGATCACTTCAGAAGCATGCCAATCGCCAAAATGCGAGTCATAGCCGTTCCGTTCTGAAGGACGGGAACTCCAATGACTGCTGGGAGTGCTGGGGATGAGCATCATTGACCACCCTCTTTGCCTCTTTGAGCAGCGCGTCCAAGCGCGGTCTGTTGCCATCCGAGAAGCCAAGTTCATAAACGACGTCGCAGTAATCGCATTGCACTCGTTCATGGTTGTAGAAGGTGTCGGTGAGAGTTCTTTGGCCGTGTTTGAATTCCACCTTAATTAACGAGAGGTCCACTGCTTTTCCTCCAAGTGCACCCAGGATAGACCGCTTGTCAATGAGCCTGGCTGAAGATTCCTGCTTCGGTAGCGGGGATTTCTCAAGGAGACTTACTCTGCGTTTGACCGCTCCATGCTCTTCTCGGGCTGACGTTTCCAGCCAGCCATGTCACATAGGTCCATAAATCGAAGACTCACCATGTACTCCATGCTCCCGAATTTGACGCAAAAGTCATTCATCGAAGTGCCCGTGCAAGCCTTCGAGAGTTCCATACCGATCTCAAGCGCGTCACAGTCCGGTTTGGCTTTCTTGAATGCTTCGTGATACGCTGCACACCTCGCTTGTATCAACGCATAGCCCTGTTCGTCGCCTATGCTCGCCAAGCGTGTGTTAAGTTCTGAGCAGAACTCTTGAAACCATTCGGTGCCAGCCATGGCCTGTGCCGCTGCTAAGTTCATCGCGAATATTCGCAGGCAAAAAACCTCAAACACAAAGATCTCTCGACTAATACCCTCTTCAACGGCGAGCCGAATAGTCTCTGCCCCGTTCTTCTGGTCCCTACCTTCCCCATGTGCAAGCAAAACAGCTGCGTCAGCCAGCTCAGCCGGCGCCATCTTGATTCTTGGCCTCCCAAAACCGAAGTCTCTCCATCGCTTTGGGTAATAGAAAATACCAGGAATTATCCACCAAGCGATGAGTAGCGCATATGCTTCCGGATTGACACTCATCGTTACTGCTTCAACCGAACACAATACTGCACACATGTAAAACAACACAAAACTGTAACGCTTCTTTCCGACTAAACCGACGCCAAGCAAGATCTGCACGGTTCCGGTGATGTACATTGCGAGCCTGAATGCTTGTTCGGAACTCGACCACGGGCCAGCCATAACCAGCACCGCTCCGCCGATGATCGAGCACCAGCCTTGAAACCGACCCCAGCCATAGCCTGTTTCTGGATTGGGCATCTTTCACTCGCTAAGGGTACGCTTAGCCGTGGTATCGGAGCACAACAATTCTTGGGGAGCTATTCTTGACGCGAATGGACTCCGTTCCGCGGTCACACAGTCACCAGACGGGCACCTGGGTGACTTTTTCGAACTGCCCTTACAGCTCTGCCAGCTGCGCCATTGCCTTGTACAGATCTTCCGCCTGAGGCAGAATTTCGTCCTCCAGCATCGGCTGGTAGGCAACGAACGTGTCCTTGGCTGCAACGCGCTTCACTGGCGCATCCAGCTCATCGAATAACTCGTCCGCAATGCGCGCGGCGATCTCCGCTCCATAGCCCCAGCTCAGCATGTCCTCGTGCGCGACGATGACGCGATGCGTCTTCGAAACAGACGTCGCAATGGCTTCCCAGTCGTAGGGATTCAGGGTGCGCAGGTCGATCAGTTCTACGCTCACTTCCTGCTCGCGCTCGATGCGTTGCGCTGCCTGCAATGCGCGCGGTACCACAGCGCCATAGGTGATGACCGTCATGTCGTGGCCGGGACGCACGATTCGCGCCTTGCCAAAGGGAATCATGTAGTCAGGCCCGGGATACGGCGCGCGCCCAAAGGTTTCGCGATACAGCCGCTTGTGCTCCAGGAACATCACCGGGTCATCGCAGCGGATCGCGGTTCGAAGCAGTCCGTTGGCGTCGAGCGCGTTCGACGGAAACACCACCCTCATGCCGGGCGTGTGGGTGAACAGGCTCTCGCCGCACTGCGAGTGATAGATCGCGCCGCCTGTCAGGTATCCGCCAATCGCTACGCGCACCACCGCCGGGCACGAGAAAGTATTGTTCGAGCGCCAGCGAATCAGCGGCATCTCGTTGCGGAGCTGATGGTATGCGGGCCAGATGTAGTCGAAGAATTGAATCTCGACCACCGGCTTCAATCCGCGTGTCGCCATGCCGACGGCGCGGCCCACAATGTTGGCCTCTGCCAGCGGCGAGTTGAAGACGCGCTCGCTGCCGTACTCGCTTGCAGGCCGGCCGTGAGCTTGAAGACCCCGCCTTTGCCTTTGACCAGGTGTTCCTTCAGATATTCTTCGCGGCTGCAATCGGCGACGTCCTCGCCGAACATCACGATGCGCTCGTCGCGCTTCATCTCGTCTCGCAGACAAGCGTTGATCAGATCGGCCATGGTACGGTCGCCGCTGGAAGCGGACACGGTCTTTTCCTGCGTCGGAGCGGGATGCACCGCTTCGGTATGAAACGACGGCGAGGTCGGATCAAGGTCCGGCGAGTAGACAAAATCCTTGTAGGAGTCCTTCGCCGGCAGGGCCGCGGCTACTGCGCGATCGGAGGCGTCCTGCACCTCGGCGTTCACGTCCTTCTCAAGCTGATCGACTGCTTTCTCGTCGAGAATGCCTTCGCGAACCAGGAAAAGCTGGAAGCGGTTGATGGGATCGCGCTCGACTTCCGAATTGCGCTCCGACTCGGGCCGGTAGAGCTTCTCGTCATCCGACAGCGAGTGCGAATAGGGGCGCACAACATGTCCATGCACAAACGCAGGACCATCGCCAGCCCGGATGTAGTCGATCGCTTTCTTCAGCGACGCATAGCTGGCCAGCGGATCGGTGCCGTCGACTTCGTCAAAATGGAAGTTAGGGAAGCCTTGCACCAGTCGACTGATATTTCCGCCGCTGGTTCCCACTTCCACCGGAACCGAAATCGCGTACTCGTTGTCTTCGATCAGGTACAGGACCGGCAGCTTGAGGTTCGACGCCGTGTTTAGCGACTCCCAGAATTCTCCCTGGCTGGTGGTGCCGTCGCCGCAGGAAACATAAACAACCTCGTCGCCGTTAAAGGTCACGTCTTTGAATTGGCGGTAATCGCCTGCGACTTTTTGCGCCGCTTCAGGATGGCGGCTGAAGTAGCGGCCTGCCTCAGCGCAGCCTACCGCCTGCAAGAACTGAGTGCCGGTCGGCGACGACTGGGTGACGATGTTCAGCCGCTTGCTGCCCCAGTGCGACGGCATCTGGCGCCCGCCGGACGCGGGATCATCGGCCGCGCCTACGGCTTCGAGCAACTGCTCGTAGGGAGTCATGCCCAGCGCGAGGCAGAGCGCGCGATCGCGATAGTACGGGTAGAACCAGTCGTAAGCCGGACTCAGCGACATGCCGGCGGCAACCAGCAGCGCCTCATGTCCGGCGCCGGAGATCTGGAAGAAGATCTTCTGTTGCCGCTTGAGCAGGATCTCGCGATCGTCGATGCGGCGCGACAGGTACATCAGGCGGTAGATCTCGATCAGCTGATCGCGCGTGAGTCCTTCGTACTTATCTTTATTCAGCGAGGTGGCCTGGGCGATCTCAATCTGCGGTTCTGCCTTGGTAGTTGCCATCCATGTCCTCGGGGAAGAAGTGCAAGCCCGGTGCGGCTCAGGCGTTAATCCTTTTATTGTAATGCCTACCGGAATCCGATCGAACCCCAGAGGCACACGGAGGCACGGAGAAACGCCGCTCCTGCCTTCTCCTTGCTTTTCGCCAATCACTCTCTTCGGTTTCCTCACGGCTTTGTGACTCGTAACGGCACCGCGATACACAGAGACACCGAGGCACAGAGAAAATCACGATCCGTTGTTTTTGCGCGTG
>CAWAKG010000008.1:0-213598 GCA_963782505.1 uncultured Acidobacteriaceae bacterium
GTCCGCATCCAGCCCCCCACGGTCATCCGCGTTGATAAGGATGGAAATGCAGTGGTGGTGGGCGGTGGCGCAAGGCAGGACCGGACCGCGCAGATGGCAATGGTGTTATCGGCCCAAGCTGCCGGCGCAGATGCGACCGCCTCCGAGGGTGTTGCGCCGACGGACCTGGAAGGCAAAGCCGTCGTGCGGCGGTTCCTCGAACACTACCTCTCCTACACGCCGGATTCGGCGCCGCGCAACCTTGCCGAGTCGCTGAACATGATGACCAACAACCTGCGGACCTTCACCCTGAACAAGCTGCGCGACGACGATACCGTGGGCAAGATCGTGGAAGACCACATCATCTCGGATCTCCGGATTCGCTCGATCGAGCGCACCAAGAACGGGCCGTGGGATTACGTCGTGTTCGGGGTCAAGGAAGTGCACAAGGTGAAAAGCGGTGCGGAAGTGACCGACCGCATCGTGGGCCAGTACAACATCCGGCTGGTTGAGGAGCGCAGGAGCGAATTCAATCCCAGCGGACTGCTGGTGGCCGAGTACTCCGAGAAGCAAATGGTCGGCGAACGGGACAACGGGCTCGAACAGAAGAGCGAATTGGATAAGTAAATGCGGCAGGCAATGTCACACCGGCCGCAAAAAGGAGTCGAGCATGACAAGCACGGCAGCAACAGACACGGTTCCGGCGGCAAGAACGACCAGGACTGACAGCGGGGCGGAAACAACAGCAGCTCGGACGAGACGTCCTCGTGCGAGTTCGGACGAAGAAAACAATGGGAACGCGCGCTATTTCCTCGCCAAGGCAAACGGCAACGGCGGCAGCCTGGCGTTCGATCGGGAGGTGGCGAGCGAAGGCGAAGCGCTGGTCGAGGCGCTGCGCCTCGGGGTGACCTACTACGAGATTCAGGAGTATCGCGTTGTGCCGGATTTTTCGGGAAGAAAGCCGCTACTGGGCAAAGAAGCGGTTAACGGCAAGTAGAGCCCAGGAGTTTTCATAGCACTGGCTTCATTTACAGATGATGTTGATCTGTGGTGAGCGATCCGCAAGCTGATTGCGGTTGAGTGCTGGTCTGGTTCGTTTCGCGAGCCTGGCCGGGAACCTGAAACGTTTTCGACCAGGACAGCGAGAGAGCCGCGCCAGCGTCCCTCCTTTCTGTTCTGGCACTACGCAGAAAGAAAAGGAGGAAGAGATGGTGAAGCAACGATTTCGGGTGTTGTTCCGACGTTGGTTCTTCACTGTAGCGAAGTTCTGCGGACCAATCCTGTTGTTCGAGCTGTTTGTGTTGGTCCGGCAGCACTTTCAGTATGTGCCCCCGAGCATTTCGGATTTGCTGATGGGAGCACTTTTGGCTTTCCTGCTCACGGCTCTGTTGTGTTGGCTGTGGGCGTTAGGAGAGTGGTTGTGGTTCAGGCTGCGCAGGTTACGCGGTTTCTTGGGCGAGCTACGGCAATGCTCCAGAAGCTATTGGAATCCTGAGGCAGTGAGGACCAACAAGGCGTAGCAACGACAACTCGTGTTGGCCGGCGCTTAGCTGCCTGGCCGAAATCTTTTGGTTCGGTTTTCGGCAAGGGCAGCGAAGAGACTGGCACGAGCCGTCTCCTCCGGCTGTCCTTGCTCGACAGCTTAAAGGAGATTCGCAATGCCAAATGCTACGAACTGCGGCGTCAACCCGGTGTTGGCGCTCGAACTTGACCGTAACGGAAACGTATCGAAGAAGACCATGAAACTGGATCGGGAAGCGCAACTCACCAACAGCCTCTTGCAAGGGCTCTATCCGGGAATTCACGTCGCCACGGTTGACGTGCCGACGGAACCCCTGGATTCCTGCGAGCAGGCCATGGTCGAGCAGGCGCTCACCCGGATCGAAGTTGATGGCATTCGGTACAGCTTGGTTGGAGCTAGCGGCAGCGCAAAGAACGGTAAGTTCTACGCGGTCGAGAGTTCCTTCGAAAAGAAGCTTGCGGAGAGGTTTCGCTTCTCGCCGCAGGCCGCCATCACCTACTTCGGAATCCTGGTGTCCTCGTGCAAGGTTCTCGTCGAGGTGCCAGATTGCCGCGTCATGGTGGTCGATGACCATGAATTCGGCACCAACGATTGCCGGGGATGGATCTCGCAGTCGTTGTTCCGGAAACTCCAGCAAAAGCACCAGTCCGAACTTCTAGCCAGGGAGACGGAGAGACTGCATCGCGCAACGGATCGCCGAACGATCTGAAGAGCAGCAGGACCTTCCGTTGACCGAGGACGAGGAGGCGGCGCTGGTTGAACAGGCGAAGCGCAGGATTCATGGCAGGCAAATCGGGGCGCATCGCTTCTATCAATTTCGTCTGGCGTTCGACAAGACCCAGGCGAAGGGCGCATTCAAGGTCATGGCGGATGAAGTTGCCCGGCATCTCGATGCGGACATCATCCTGCCCAGATCATGCGTGAAGCCCAAGTACCAGGGAAAAGTGTTGCGGACGATTCGATCGCTCATGGGAGATCGTCAGGCACACACCTTCCGTGGTCCGGTCATGGTCGGCTTTCGTGACGTCTCCCGCAACCTCGAATTCAATTCGAGTTACACCCTGCTGGAACACGCCCCGGAAGACTCGATTGAACTGGAAATCAAACCGTACGCTCTCAGCCAGATCGAGAAAGTACGGCAGGCGTTCGAGGCGAACAACTTCACGGAGCTGTTTCAGTTGCTGGGCACGCAGGAAAGCCAACGAGTCCTGGAGCCCGGCGAAGAAACCGATCCGGACTACACCTCGAACGAATACACGGTGGCGCAGGCAGCTCTGATCGCCGACGCTACCGGGTACATGTTGAAGCATCCGTTCATTCAGCATCACCTCCAGCGGGTGTTGATGAAATGGGCGTATCGGCTCTGCACCAGTGGTGGCTTCCGTCTTCCCGGGTTTGCGCTCGCGGACGATGGCTACCTCTTTCTACATGAAGGACAAGTGGTCTGCGGTTCGGATTGGATTCCGAAGACCAGCGCCATCGCCGAATCAAGTTGCCGGCATGGCCTGGTCGTGCGCTATCCCATCCGAATGAAAGAAGACCTCCTGCCGGTCGAAAACCTCTCAGGAGAAGACACCGTTCATCTGTTGGCCGAGCACCTGGAACAGCGTGGGTGCCAGCTTTCGGCTGAAGGTGTCGCTGCCGTTGCTCGGGAGCAACTGCAGCTGAGAGGCACGCTGGTCCTTCATTCGGAAACCGCTGCAAGAAACGGCGGGGACTTTGACTTCGATATGGTGTGCCTGGTCGAGGACAACCGTTTTCCACGGTTCGTCGCAGACCGGTTCGCCTACGAGGAACAACACTCCGCCACCAAGAAGAAGAACCCCAAACCCCCGAGTCCCTGGTGGAACCTTCCGCAAGTTTCGATGCAGGCCCGCGGAAATCAGATCGGCGCCATAACCGATTTGAAGACTTCGTGCCTGGCGAAAGGAAGGCCCGACCTGGCACGGGAGTTGGTCGACCAGCTTCAGAATGCGCTGGATCAACTGAAGCATGGAACCCAACCCGACCAGGAGGTCATACGCAACATCCGCAACGATGTGCCCACAGCGCCTTGGCTGAAGTTGAAACAGAAACGCCGGATCGAAGACATGGACGAGCACATTGAAGTCGATGCCAACGATAAGGTCGGGAGACTGTACAACTTCACGCGCAAGGAACTGGGGCGGTTCTTCGGCAGTGCCGCCACGGCGCGCTTGAGCGATTTCCGGGGAGTGATCGGAGGACAGAGCTTTACCCCGGAGATTTATCAGGAGTGCTTCGTGGTCAACCGGTACTACGGGAGCCGAGTGACCGAAATCATGGGCCGTCGCCAACAGCTACTGGCGGAACTGGAGAAAGCCAATGCGGACATCGAGGCAAACAAGCACGACGCCGAAGTTCGCAAGCAGCTTTTCTTCCGGCGCAACCAGGCTTCCGCCGCCTTGAACGCTTACGAAAAACGGGCGGGAGAAGAGCTGAAGGCGCTGGTCAATGGGCTTCAGAAATGGAGCAGCAGCAAGAATGGGACTCGATTGTCCTATCTGTCGGCCTTGCACGCGATCGTTTGCAGGGATAGACGGCCAGACTCCAGATCCCAACATGGTGACTGGGACCGGATCGATCGTCTTCTACAGCTTTCCGCAGGAGGTCGTTAACCAGATCGCGGAACGAACCGGTGGCCGTCCGGTCACCGTGGAAGTTCCCAGTCTGTGCGACGGCGAGGTGGAAATCGACGCGGAAGGGCGGATCTTCCTGGTTCAACCCTTCACCCAGGCCAATGGCCAGGTCGTTGAACGCCTGATCTTCATGGCGCAGGTCACGAAGACGGGGGAAGTGTTCACCGACCGCGACGAGAAAGGCTCGCCCGTTGTTCTGGAGCGAGTCCGGAAGTTCCCGATCAAGGCGGGACGCAGCGAAGTACGCAACGGGAAGGTGATCTTTCCCGACACCCAACGGCGGCCGCAACTCCCCACGAGGAATGTCGCGCCGCTGCTTGAACCCAACTAACCACAACCGTCCAGGAGACTTCGGAGGGAGTCTCCTGGACGTACAACATTCGGACTAAAGGAAGGAACAAACAAGCCATGAGACGCGTCGTGTTGATGTTCGCAGTGCTGGCCGCGGTATTTGTCCCGGCTGTGGCGCAGAAGATTGAAACCGAAACCAGTGACCGTACCCGCATCGTGCATCTGAAGACGGCGTTGAACCACCTCACAGTCATCGAAGTCGGCGAACCGGTCGTGCAGGTGGCGGCCGGAAGCCCAACGTTTAAGGTCGAGTGGCGCGAGAACAAGGTATTTGTCCAGCCCACGGAAGCCGATGCCGCAACCAACCTGTTCATCTGGACGGCCAGTCAGCGCCTGAACTACGAACTGGAGCCCGCCGACTCGGTGACGAACATGGACTTTGCCGTCGACCAGGCGCCTGTTCACCTGGAGCCGGTAAAGCCGACGGCTGCGACTGCGCCGGCCGCGGTTTCGCCATCGATCACTGAACTGCTGCTCGCGGGAAAGCCAATTCGGCTTCTGCCCTCAAAGCAGCGAGCCTCGAAGCCGGTCGAGGTGTGGATCAGCGATCTCTATGAGAAAGATGGCCGCCTGCTGGTCCGCTACACCGTCTGCAACCACGGCACCGAACCATACACCATCGACACTCCGCTGGTGTACCAGTTGGACGGAGTGCGGTCTGCCCAGTCCCTGTACGGCCTACAGAACTCGCAGTTAGGCGATGAGCAAGCCGCCAAACTCAAGATCAAACAAGAGACGCCGGTAAAAGTGCTGGATGGACAGGCTGCAGACCGCGCGGATTGCTCCGGGCGAAGAAGCGGTTGGCGTCGTGGCCCTCGATGATGGCGTCCAGCACACAACCCACAGTCCTGCGCTTTCAGTTTCCCGGCTCCAAACAATCGGAAGATGGATTGAGCAACGGACAGCAAATGCAGATTGCCGCATTTCTGGTGCGATAAGCGCTGAAGCGCAGCCAGAGGCAAAACATGGCAGATCCATTCACCGTCAAGCCGGTTTACAACGCGCTGAGCCAATACATCCGCAATCGAGCGGACATTGGTGCGGGCAGGGCCATGCGTGACGGTGTGCTGGAACCTTCCAACCCGTTTGAACGAAAAGCCGCGAGGCCACCCAGACGCTGGTTTGTGTTGTTGTCTCTCCTCGCCGCGATGGTGCTTGGCTTCTTCGTTTACTTTAACAACCTCCTGTAAGGCTATGAATATGAACGATCAAAACGATGCAAACGAAGTAAGACCTCCCGTCCCAACCGAGCTGGGCAGCGATGCGCGAGAGCAGATTCGCGACTGGGAGTTTCTCTTCTGGGCTTTCCTGCTGTTTGGCTTGGGTCGGCTGGCGTGGCTGTATCTCTATCAGCCAGCAGAACAAAGGCTTTCATTTGGGCCTCTCGTGCGGGTTCGTGTTCTGCGGCGTTCTGGGGTTTCTGATGCGCTGGGTGTTCAGCCCGAAGAGGAGGAAATAATAATGATGCGCGAATCGTACGCCAACCGGCAGCAGAACCCGCCACTCCTGGAGAGCATGGAGATCGTCGTCGCCCTCGTCCTGATGGCGGTGTGCTGGTTCGCCTGGTACGTAGCCCACGAGCGTTACAACTTGACGAACCGCCAGATTGCCGAGGTGGCCTGCTACCTGGCTCTCGGCGGCTTGGCCATCGCCGGCTCCGCCATACTGATTGCCACCGCACGCTCCCGGCGGGAGAAGCAGTGGCCCCATCCACCGATGGTTGTCTCCCGCAAGCGGGACGAGCAGTTTACGTCCGAAGCCTGGAAGCAAGACGCCGTGGTTCTCGGCTACGACATCCACGGCAAGCCTTGGTACTGGCCGGACAGAGTCCGCGTCATGCAGGGCATCGTGCTGGGCATGACCGGGTCCGGCAAGACCACGCTTCTGAAGAACATCATTACGCAGGACATGGCGCGCGTGGTCGGCACCCCGAAGGATCCACACCGGTTGCCGATGGTGATCTTTGATGGCAAAGGGGATCTTGAGTTCTTTTACGACCTTCTGCCGCACGTCCACCGTGCCGGAAGGCTGCACCAACTCCGAGTTCTGAATCCCGCGCGCCCGGATATTTCCGTCCGGTACAACCCGTTCTACTGCAACGACGAGGACTACATGGCCGTCGTCAACATGGTCTTCGGCTCCTTCAACCTGCACGACGAGTTCTTTGCCAAGCACCAGTTGAACTATCTGGCCGACATCGTTCGCGTGCTGGTGTACACCGGCCGGAAGATCAACGTCTATGACGTGCTGGTCGCGGCCATTGACGAACAGGTGCTGCGCGAACAGGTCGAAAAGGCACGTCAGCGCCTGGAACACGACCCGTCCATCCCCGTGCAGCGCCGCCTGAACTTCGAGATGTCGGTTAGAAACCTCTACCAGTCGTTTGCAGACCGCGAGCGTGTGCCGAAGATCCAGGGCTTGGTCAACGAGTGTATGACGCTTCTCGACGATGAACTGAGCGTGATCACCGGCCCGTACGACGAACTGTTGTCGCTGGACGAAGTGATCGAGCAGGAGCTGATCCTGTTCGTCACCTTGAACGTCAACAAGAACACCGAGCCCGTGCGAGCTCTGGGGAAGATGCTGTTGCAGAACCTGCAACTGGTCGTGGGCAAGCGGTACGAGAGTGAGGAACAGCGGCGGCGTACCAACCGCCCGATGTTCAGCGTGGTGCTGGATGAGTTTGCGCCCTTCGGATACCGCAACTTCGCACAGATCCTGCAGACCGCCCGCGGCACCCACACCGCGTTTCTGTTCTCCATGCAAAGCCTGCCGCAACTGATGCAGGTCGGCCGGGGCTTTAAGGAAGACGTAACCTCGGCGCCGAACACCACTCTGACGTTGCGCACCCGCGACGAGGAAACAGCCCGCTATTTCCTGCGGGCCTCGGCCGAGCACACCGTCACCCGGCGCAGCGTGTCGATGCAGCGCCAGCGACTATTTGGTTACGAGAAGTACGAGGCAACCGACCGGGCCACGGAGAGCAAAGACCGTGAGACCCGCGCACTCGATGAACACATCAAGAACCTTCCCAAGGGACAGATGGAGATTCTGATGACGGATGACACGCGCGGCACATTGCACCAGTTGTTGCATGTCCGTCCGCCAGAGGATGTCACCTTCCCAAACTTCGAGCCCGAGCTATTTGCGCGAAAGCGGCAATCGCGGGAGCAGTCCGCCGGCGCAAATCTGCGGTTCAAAACGCCTGAACTGGCGGCAACCACCCGTTTTGCCCGTCGCGGATAAGGAGAGAGGACACGACCATGAAGCGAACGATCGCTATCGTCACACTCGCAGTGGTTGGACTGATGACAGCCGGTTCTGCCATCGCACAGCAACGGCCGCAATCTCCAGGTTGCGTCACATGGGCAACGACAGGCGCAGCCCCAAGGGCAACGTACAAGCTCCGCCCGCGCGTCCGATTTACCAGCGTCGGTGACACCTGGTACGAGTTCCTGCTCAAGCAGTTCAATCCCAGCAATTTCGATTACGGCGCGTGGATGGAAGAACGCCGTCAGGTGTTCCTGGATGCGAGCGTGCGCAACCCGTACTTCAAGTACAGCCTGGGCACGACGATTGCGCTGCTGATCATGGCCATGCTGTACACCAAGCAATGGATCGACTACCGTCGCGCCATGTGGATCACGGCGGAGATGATGACGGACCTGTACAACCATGACGCGTATTCCCGGGGCGTTGCGCGGGAGGCGATCCAGAAATACAACGACCACATTGAACGCTGCAACCGGGCGATCGAGGCGGCTGAACATGGCATATCCATCCCCGGAGCAGATTCGGATACGAACGACCTCAAGAGCCAAATGGCATCTGTCGTCGAGCAGAGGGACTCTTATAAACGCGAACGAGATTTGGCTAAGCGTGACTTGCAGGAAAAGGAACAGCTAATAGCGGCCATGTCGTTGCGCGTTGACGCGATTGGGAAAAAGACAGATCCAAATCAGGTTGCTGCGAGTTCCGTCGACATGAGCGCTGCAGATCCAACGGTGGTGCAACTCATCAACAACTTGCAGGAGCAACTGTACGCGGAGCGTCGGGAGAACCGGCGGCTGAAAGGTGCATAGCAGATTGCTGGTCGCGGTAACGGAGTTTGGTAGCGTGTGGCGCCGGCGCTTTGGCAAGAACCCGGATGACCCGCGGCGTTTTGCAAGAGGTGTGTATTACAACACGACCGGCATCGACATCGCTGGAACGATACGCCAGCGTCCCCAGATCGTCGGCTACGCTCGGTTCAACGGATGTGGCGGATTCAACCCGAACCGTCCCTCGCAAATGATTGGTCGAGTGTTTGAATGCGCAGAACCATGCGTATGGCAGGGTCAGAACAAACTCCTGTTCAAACGTCTACTGAACGCACCAGAGAAACCCGACGGTTTTCTTGTGGTAGTGCGGGCCCAACTGGTTGGCAAGCTGACAGTTGGCAGGACTGATTGGCGGTCAGCCGGCACTTGGCTGATCTCGTTCAGCGAATGTGGCGACCAGCAGGAAGCCATGCTGTTGATGAGGGAGCACAGCTGGCTGCAAACCGAGTTGGGCCGCTTTGTCTTGGAACCAGAGCCGCGGCGGCCATGGGTTGCACGGCTTGTGCTGGCATCCGCGCAGCAGGAGTAAATCCCATGCGGTATCGGAAAGGGATGATCGCGCTGAGTGAGATCCGGGATTACCCACTGCTCCGCCGTGTGCTGCACAGCGGTTTTGTAACACCCGCCCAGCTATACCAATTCATGAAGCTGGATTATTGCGCGTCGTCGCGCAATGCGTTCGACAACCGGCTACGAAGGTTGCTGGCGCACGATCTGCTGGTACGACACGACATTCCAACCATGAACCGCGGCGTGGTGTATTCGATCTCCCGAGCTGGAGCGTCGGAATTGGTTGGCAGAGGAGAGTATTACTCCGGGTCCACGGACATCGGCAAAGAGTCCAACGGTCACGTGCAGCACGCTCTGGAATTGAATGACATTCACCTCGTGCTGAAGCAAAACCGCACAATCGTTCGTTGGACTCCAGAGTCTGACATCCGGTCGCGCAATGAATTCACGGAAATTGGATACGTGAAGGATTATGACGCGGTAGTCGCGGTTCGCATTGGCGAACACGAACACCGCTTCGCCCTCGAGTATGAACGCACCCAGAAAGCAAATGGGCGATACCAGGAGATCCAGAAGAGGATCCAGGCTGAGACCGACCTTCACCACTTCTTGTATCTTGTTTCGAATTATGACCTATTGCTGTTCCTCGTAAAGAAGTTCGAAGGCTGCCGCCGGCCGGTTTACTTCGGGCTACGGCAGGATTTCCTCAGCGAGGGCCTTTGCCTGTCAGTCCAAAGCAATCACTCGCCTGTGTCCACCACCTTTCTCGCCGTGCTAGAGCGTGGCCTCTCCCGTCCGAGTGGATGGCGCGCCATCTGCTTCGTAAAATGGAGCCCGATTTACCTATTGCCGTGGGTTTGAAGTGGGATTGAGGTGGAATTGGCGTGAAGCGAGCCCTTGCAACGTGCTGATATCGCGGCGGTTATCGGTTGACTATACCCTGTTGACATCCTCAATCTCCGAAAAACGACGGACCAGTTGTGACATTCCCGCCCCGCTATTGCGATGCATTGTGTGCAGCGAGGGTGACGCAGTTCTCGTACATGCTGAGCTGGCTCGTTCCGGTTAGTTGTTGCGGCAGCTGGTCGAAACTGTGCGCGCGCAAGTTGCACACGCTGGTGCGGCGGTACGCGCGGGCTATGTGCCCGACAGTGGTTCAGTATGAGCGATGGTTCGTTATTGATAAACGAACTGCAATCGCCAACCAATCGATTCAGCTGTTCCCTCTCTTCTTCGCATTGTCCGCAGTCTTGCGCACTTCCTCGTTGTGGAAGCCACCATGTAGGGAGCAAAGAGCGGCCTGCCATCCGTAGCATTGACCGGAAGCGACGCTGACGATCAAGCGCCTCGCGTTCTGTTGCTCGGCCTCCTCTCGCATGCGTGGATAACAATTGCTCTTTCACTGCCCAATGAATCCTTGATTATTGGTCGCCTCGGCTAGCTTGGTTGAACCAATCGACGATCATGCGATCGCGGTCTTCGCGATTCTGCGGCAAGGCATGGCCGTCGCGAGCGTAAATGCGAAGAGCGTACACCTTGTTTTTCTTCTGCAGTGCTTCCGCGATTCGGAGAGCCTGGGTGACCGGGACAAGTCTGTCGGTCCGGCTATGGAGGATGAGAACAGGCACGTTAATCTGATCGGCCCAATACACGGCCGACCGCGCGCGATAGTATTCCGCAGCGCGGTGCTCATAGTCTGGCCAGATGTTAGCAAAGCCGTCGATATACTGATTCCCGTTGACCAAGCCCATCTGGGGCGTCGCGTCCACCCATGCTTTCACGTCTGAGACTCCGCCGATGACGGCGGCGGCCTTGACCGGAACACCTCGTTTGATCGCAAGATAGGTCATGGTGCCGCCTCGCGACAGCCCGAGCATGTACAGCCGCTCTGGGTCCACGAAGTTGAGTGACTTTAGGGCTGGCACGAGATTCAGAACATCGTCGACTTCGACTCCGCCCCACTCATCGCGCTTTACGGTAGCGCCCTGATAGCGGTAGTCGGAGGCGATTACGACAAAACCAGCCTTAGCGAACAGGTAGAGATCAACCAAGTCCAAGCACGACGTGTTTGCGAGGCCGCATGGTAGGCCATTGTCCATGAGACTCCCGAGTTGGCCGTTGCCTCCACGGTTGAATATGATCGCCGGCCATTTTCGAGTGCCCGATGCTTTCGGCTTGATCAACATTCCGCGCACGGGGAGCCGGTCGCTGGCGTAGGTGATTTCGAGAACCTCGAATTCCTTTTGCGCACGAGCCTCTTCGTAGACCGGCTGTGGAAAATAGCCGCGAGCGAAATCGTCCAGGGACTCAAAATTCGACAAAGTCGGCCAAGGCTTCGAGTTCAAAATCTTGCCGTCAGGTTCCTGTGTAGCCGCCACGGACAACGCTGACGCACAAACCAAAAACTGGATGAGCAGAAAGAACGAACTCGTAATTACTGTCTTTCGCATCATGTTCTCCTTGTCATCTCCTAGAGATGCTGACTGAATGTGGCGCAACGAACGTTGAACGTCCAAGGCCGGGACGGAAAACTGTCATCCCGAAAACGGTCAATCTGTGTTGTTCCAACTGAACTTCACGGAGTACTAGATCAATCCGCTTTCCGTTTCCTTCCTAACCCGTGCCAGCAGCTCAGGCGACGTGGAACGCTGTTGCACTGCGGTTGCGCGCACCAGCGACCGGAGACGCCATGCGGCCAACGGCAGTGCGGTCACAAACAGTAGAACCGGCGTGTAGTAGAGCCAGTGCCGCTCGTTTCCGGGCGGGTCGGCGAGAATTCGCACGCCATATCGAGACACGTACAACGCCTTGATCTCTTCTTCCGACCGGCCGGCTGCGACAAGCTGTTCAACCTCGGCCAGCATTTGCATCGACTCTTCGGAACGATGAATGGCGATTGGTTCGCGCCAGCAACACGGGGCGATCAACTCGCGCGTCAGTTTGCTGTAACGCTCCGCCAGCACGGGAGCAAAAGCCGGCTCATTGGCGGCATAGCCGACGCCGATAAGTACGAGGGGCAAGACAATCACGGATACCAGACGAAACATCGGTTGCCTCATTTCCGCGTTGGGAGATTCCCGTTCGCTCCAGTCTTGGCCGCAAGACCGCTTCCGTGTGGATCGGCGAATGCCGGGTCGGCGAGAAAATTCTGGTCGGTCAGCGAACTGAGAAAAGCAATCAGGTCATGCACTTCACGATTGCTGAGTTTGAAGCCTTCGATGAACTCGCTGCGCAGGGGATTCGGACCCTTGCCGGAAATCGCGCTGTGACCTTTGACGGCGTAATGCTGCCGGATCACGGCTTCCAAGTTCGGCAAAGAACCGTCGTGCATGTAAGGAGCTGTGACCGCGACATTGCGGAGCGTTGGAGTCCGGAAGGCACCTTCGTCCTCGGCGCGTAAGGTCACGTCACGGAGACCGTGATCCCAGGGCTTGTACCCTCCCTGACCGTCCTCGTTATAGAGGCCGGTGTTGTGAAAGCCCTGTTCTGCGAACGCCTGACCCTCCTGAGCGTGGTTGTCGGTGAAGTTGATGCCGTCGTGACAGTGGTAGCACTCCAGCCGCTCCCCGAAAAAGAGGGCTTCGCCGCGCTTGGCAGCGGCGGAGATCTCATTTGTATCGCCCTGTTTGTAACGATCGTAAGGTGAATTGAAGGAAAGTAGCGTGCGCTCAAACGCGGCGATTGCTTTCGTTAGGTTGGGAAGGTCTATACGGCCGCCGTCAGCGGGAAAGGCCGTGGCAAAAAGGGCTGGATAGTCCCGGTCTTGCGACAGACGCGCGATGAGTTCGTCCTCATGCCCAACCATGCCCATTTCGAGTGGATGGTCTCCGAACAATGGCACGAGCATCTGCCGTTCGAGCGAAGTGATGATCGGATTGGCCCAGGTATACGTCGGGTAGTAAGCAACGTTGGTGAGGGTCATCGCGTTGCGCGTTCCGGGAAGGCCATTGACGCCGCGATGTGTGCGCTCGCCATCGGTGAAGGCCTTGCCCTGCTGATGGCAAGTCCCGCAGGACATCGTCTGATCGATCGAGAGCCGCTTGTCGTAAAAAAGGAGCCGGCCAAGCTGGACCTTGGTGCTGGTCATGGGGTTGTCGGCAGGTACGAGAGGCGCCGGAGCCCAGACAGGCTTCGCCCACTGGAATGTGGCTGGCGCCGGCTGTGAATCGCGAGCCTGGGCTCGCCACCACACAGGGCCGCAGACGATCACCAACGCCAGCACGCCCAGCAGAAGTAGTACCGCCGGACGTCTTCGAATGACGTCGCGAACATTCCCACGCCCGGGTGACATCATTTCGCCTCACGATAGAAGACCACTTGCGGATTAGCCGGAGCGTTACGAAATGGCAATCCCAGAGCCTTCATGATGGGAATGCAGTCGGGGTCGTTCTCGCCTGACATGCAGCCGGGCGCCGTGTTGGGAGTGTTCGTCGTCACGTCCGAGTCTGCCAGCAGCTTGCCCAAATCGAAGACCACGATGTCGGTCGCCTGGTTGAATACCGGTAAGGTCACGGACATCCGGTTCGGGTTCTTGCATTCGGCGGCGGGTCCGGTGGTTGGGCTTGCGGTGGCGCAGCCGGTACTCCCAAGATGAACGGGAAAACCACTGGAGCGCGGTGTGCGGTCGCCGGGCGCCTCGGCATGACCGGGCGCTGGGTTATCGGCTGTGGGTTTAGCCGCGTTGGTGGCGTTCCCCGCTAAGGCCACCTCGGCCCGAATGAACTTGTAGCCGCCCTGCCAGCTCCAGAACATCGCGGTCATGTTGAGCGGCGACGGCGCGGAAATCGGATTACCGTGATTCAGCTCGAACGAGACTCCAACCGTGAACCGAAGTCCGGTGTACTGGCCAGCAGGGACCGTTCCCGTCAGGGCGGAGTGCATAGCGGCATTGCCGTTGCGACAAGCGCCCTTGCCGTCTTCCAGATCGATCAGAGCCACCGACTTGTATTGCCAGATGCCGTCCTGATCGAGAGTGACCGGCACGGCTTTTCCCGTTGCGTCGACTAGCTCTACCTCTGACACAAAGAATCGCAGGTCTTGCGGCGTAACCGTACTCTTCTTCGTCCCGACGCCTTCATACTGTGCGCTGCATGCAAACGGTTTACCCGCCAGGCGTCCTGCAAAGCTGATTTCAATACGCTGCTCCGAACTGGCCTGTGTCCAACCTGCTGTTGGAGTGAAAACAAGTCCGAAGAAAACCAATAACATTGCGTAACAATAAGTCGGTTTCATAAGACCTCCCTAAGTGAAACTGTCATATCCGTTGAGTCAACGCCCTTACGGTCCTGACCGACGCGCACGCGACAGGTAGACGGCCGGCTGTCCATCGGCCTCGCCGCTCCACGTCACATACACTCGACCGCCAAGGCCTGCCGTAACGGTTGGCCGTTTTGCCGAAGTCGTGATTCCTGGCACGGCCATGGGCTCGGAGAGCCTGCCATCGGCGGCGATTTCGACCAGATACACGCCGATGCCAGACCAACCGCCCTGCTTCTGTGGATCGCGGCCTTGAAATACCAGCAACGCCTTCCCATCCTGCGTTACTGAAAACCACGGATAGTTGGCGTCGAGGATGTTCTGCGAGGCCTTCACCGCGGGCGCCCATGTCTTCCCGCCGTCGTCTGACCAGCTGAGCCTCACGCCGCTGATCTCGGGAGAGGCTTCGGTCAGCCAGGCGACGTACACGCGGTTGCCGACGCGGGCGACCGCCGGGCCTGAGTCGGGACACCCGTCGATTTTCCAATTGTCCTCAGCGACGCGCCTGGGCTCGGAAAATGTGTTGCCGCCGTCGGTACTCACGGCGACCGTCATGTCGTGAATGGGGCCGGGATAGATGTGCCGCCAGAACACCATCACTTCGCCATGGGGTCCGAAAGACAGCGTTGGCCTGCAACACGGACATATCTTCCCGGCAACTCGCACGTTCTTCTGGAAACTCGCGCCGTGGTCGGTGGACTTGGCCAGGTACACTGCATAGCTGTCATCGGAGTCGCCGACTTGATCCCGCGTATCGATCCAGACGGCGTAAATGTCGCGATTCGGTGCAATGCCGATCGACGGGTAGCCGCTGAAGCTCTTGCCTGTTTTGTCGGTTATAGGGATGGGCTTCTCGAAACTCTCGCCCCACGAGAGTGATCGCGCGAAACGCAGCTCACCGCCTTCGTTCCAGGCGGCCAACGTATCGTCCTGCGAGACGAAGAAGGCCGGACCACTTTCGCCGTGGGAAGTCACGGATTTGCCCTCTTCACTCACCCAAACAGGCTTGTCAAACGTGTCTCCCCCGTCTTCGGAATTGAACAGTCCTAGTCGGGAACTCTCGCCCTGACCGACGACAGCCAACACATGCACCGTTGGCGAGGAGACCCAGTCCGCTCCCACTCGTCCGGAGCGCGACGTCGTAAAGCCAGCCTTTGCAATCACATGTCTCGGTGCCGGCTCAAACGTGTAGTTGCGCTGGCTATCTTGTTTGTGACAACCGGAAGCGAGAGCGAGCAAGCCACCCATTAGTAATATGAGTACGGTGATGGCGTCGCGATGGCATCGCAGGATCCAGGCGGGGCTATGCATTTCCTCGCTCCAGCGTGTCCTTTTCCGGCTGGAAAATCCCCGAACCAAACTTCCCAATACCGACAACCATGCACGAACCATCGCTCTACTCCTGCGGATTCGGAGTCAATTGCCGCGAACGCGCGAAGTTTCGCACCTTCCGCTTCTTCCACCAGATATAAACGCCGGTGACCGAAAGCATGACCAGGATGAATCCGAAAAGGCAAACCAAAATTCGATACGGCAGAAAGTCGCGGATATCGCCGTAGTGCAGTCCCCAAAGCCACACGCTCACCGTGTTGCCCGTGTGCTGGCCGCTGGGCAGAGACACGTCGCGCAGCGCTCCCGTGTTTCCATCGACCCAAATGCTGGTGTCCCATCCGTGACCGCGGATGTCCCCGCTGTTTCGCACCGCGTAGGTATAAACTCCGAATTCTGGGATGTACGCCATTCCATACGGCCGCGTGATCGTGAAGCGATGCAGGGCCGCCTGCTCGGCCATGAGTTGCTCGCCCACCTGTTGTGCCGCTCGCCAGTCGAGCTTTGGCGAATCGACCGGCTGGGGTAGCATTCCTGCCTTCAGAACCTCTTCGTCAGACCGGAAATCAAATACCGCCTTGGTCACAGGCACATAAACCTGCTGTAAGGTCAGCATTACGCTCGACCAGGCGAAGACGAAGATGAGCAGCCAGAACCACAATCCACCGGCGCGGTGCAGGTCGAAGTTCACGCGAAGTGCATTGGCCTGCCACTTGACCTGCCAGGCTTGTTGCCACCGCCGCCAGAAGGGACCGCGACTCCGTGGCAGCGTGAGATAAAACCCTACGAAGCTGTCGAGCGTCCACACTAGCGCGACAATGCCAAGAATCCACCCGCCGGTCGAGCCCATTGTCAGAGTGGCATGCAGATCGTAGACAAACGGCAGCAGGTTGATGCGGCCCTGCGACAATTTGCCGTCCATGCGGCGACCGAGTTCCTGGCCTGTATAGGGATTGAGGAAGATGTGATTAAAGTTCACCTCGTAGGGCTTACCAGTTGCCGGATCCTTCCGCGGTACACACGCTAGAGCTGCCTGATCGCGCTCAACCACAAAATAGCCAACCCGCACTTGAGGCGCCCTCGCCTCGGCGCGTTCTGCCAAGGTCGCGAGGTCGAGGGGCGTCTGGCCAGGCTTCGCCGCAGCGAACAATTGTGGATTAATCAGGCGTTCGAGGTCTGTACGAAAGGCCAGCAGTGCGCCCGTCAGCCCGACCACGATCAGAAATACGGTCATCGCCAGGCCGGTCCAACGGTGCAGAAACACCAAACCTGTGTGGATCTTCGCTCCGATTCGCAGAGGCTTTCCTTCCGAGTGGATACGAGTACTCATCGCCCTAGAACTCCACCCGTAGTGCAGGCATGACGGTGATGGGCGGGCCAGGCGTGGCCTGGCTGGGGTTTACGCTCGTGAAATAAGTCTTGTCGAAGAGATTGTTGATGTTTAGTTGCGCGTTCAATCTCACCTTTTCGAACTGCCACCCGTAGCTAGCCATCACGTTCACGATGGCAAAACCCGGAATGTTATCGGTCAGGTAGCTGACGCCGTCCGGCGACTCATAGGCGACCTGGCTCGTCCGGCCGACCAACCCTGCGCCCAACCTGAGGCCCCGCAGTCCACGTTTCTGAACCTCATACACGGCCCAGATACTGCCGCTGTTGTAAGGCGCGCCGGGAAATCTCAGCCCCGCCAGACTCGGCGTGTTGGTGTCTTTCGTCGTGACCGCGTTGATGTAGGAGTAGCCGCCTATGATTCTCCAGCTCTCCCCAATCTGCCCTGCCACATCCAGTTCGAATCCCCGGCTACGCGCTTCGCCAATGGCGATCGTGTATGCGGGATTCGATGGGTCGGCGGAGGGAATGTTCTGTTTCGTGATTTGGTAAATACTTGCGGTGGCTACCAGTCGTTTCTGAAGCCACTCGGTCTTAACTCCTACCTCATACTGTTGTGCAGACTCGGGTGGCAGGGTCTTTCCGTCCGGGGTCAGGCTTCCTAATGGCGTCGCCCCGTAGTTGGAGGTGAACGAGCCGTAGAGGCTGACCGAAGGTCGCGGTTGCCAGAGCAGGCCCACACGCGGTGTTGGGGCAGGGTGATCGGTCACGTTCGTTGCCTGGCCGTAGCCATTATTAAAGGTGTTGACCCAGTTAAAGCGCACTCCCGCCAGCAGAAACAGGTTCTTGGGAAGCGTCACCTGGTCCTGTATGTAGGCTCCATAAGCGGTTTGGCCGTTGTGCACGAAGAAATCGTTCGCCGGATCGGGTGGCGTATAGGGCTGGCCGTAAATCGGGTTGTAGATGTTAATGGAAGCTGGGTAGTAGGTATTGGCATCGTAGTTGCCGTCCTGGTAGTAGTAGTCGAACCCGGCAAGCACCGAGTGCTTCATGCCTAGGGCGGAAAACTTCCCCATCACGTCTGCGACGACCTGGTTCGTCACGTGACTGAAGTTGTTCTCAGTAAAGCCATATCTCTGCAGGTCGCCATTTGCGTCGGCGTCCCCGGCATAGAAGATTGAATTGGGCGCCGGGTTGTCGATATATCCCGATCTAAACGCAACCCGAAGTTGCCAGTCCTTTTGAAATCGTGCGAGGCGACAACCTTTCCGTAGTACTCAGTCCCGGGTGTCCGGTTGGTATTCGGTTCTGCAAGATTGCGGCTGATAGGAATCTTAGCGGGCGTACCGTCGCTCAGAAATGGGATCCCATTGTCCAGGACCATCGTGCCGGTGGCGTAATGGAAGGTCGCAATGATCTGGGTCGCCCCGCTGGCCCGCCATTGCAACGATGGAAACATCGAGAACCAGTTGGTGGAGACGAAATCGCGGAACGAGCCGGAATTCTCATAACTGATAGGCAGGCGGTAGTAGAAGCTCTTGCCAAGGAATGGTCCGGTGGCGTCGAACGTAGTCCGGTAAAAGCCGTAGGAACCGAATTGCTGCTGAAGGGAATAATACGGTCTGTCGAGCGGTTTCTTGGTGACGACGTTGACTACGCCGCCCGGTTCCGCTTGGCCGTACAGCACCGAGGCGGGGCCTTTGACGACCTCGATCTTTTCCGTATTTGCCATGTCAATGGGAAAGCCTGCGTTGGAGTATTGGTCAAGGCGCAAGCCGTCCTCGTACGTCATCTCCTGGGCGTCGAATCCGCGAATCGAAAAGCTGTCGTTTGTACCGTAGCTGTCATTGTTCGGGATCACTCCGCTCACGTTTTGCAACGCTTCCGGGATGCGCACAATCTGCTGGTCTTGCAACACCTGCTGCGGAATGACCTGTACCGATATCGGGGTCTCCATAAGTGGCATGTCGGTCTTGGTAGCCCCCAGGGCTTCAGGAACGGCGTAAGCGCCCGACGCAGTGACGTTCACCGTCTGCTGGACAGCAGCTACGTGCAGTGTGATGACCAGTGCAGTCTCTGCCGTCGCCCGGCCTGCGACGACAACTTCCTGACTGGCCTTGTCGAAGCTATTGCTTTCTGTACGCAGCGTGTATTTCCCGGGAGGAATTCCCGAAATTGAGAAGCGCCCATCCGAATTCGTCGACGTCGCTGCCTTAACGTTTCCAGCGTCGTTAAGCAAGGTAATGTGCGCCCCTGCGATCGCGCTTCCGGTCGAATCAACCACAGTTCCCAGAACGCTGCCCTCTTGCGTCGAGTGTTGCGCGGAGGCAGCCCCCGATAACATCCATAAGCACCCGAAGAACACGAGCAATCTCAAGCGCCGGCGAGATCCAGGCGCAACAAACCCTTGCATCTTCACAGATATTCCCCACAATCTTTCTGCCTTCGCAACACGAGCGTGCAGCCGGGACGACAAGGCGCACCCCTGTTGACGGCAGGAACCAATTCACTTGATATCGGGATTAGCGATTGGTAGCGAGGAGGGCTTGCGGGGGACCGCGTTGGGGTGTTGATGAGGGACGGCGCGAGTTCTGGTTGAGAAACTCCGGTAGCGCAATTCGCGCGATGTGCGGCAGTTGAGCCGATAAGGCCAGGGGCCCTTGCGGGTGCGCCATACTCGCCGGAGTCGCCCGCTGCGAGCGGTAAGGACACGGTTCAGGAACAGTGCGAACGCTGGTAGAACCATCGTTCGCCGACCCCATACCAGCCATGGACATCATGCAGTGGTGCTTGCCGTCGCGGCGGCAACATGCCGGGATTGGGTCGCCAGCTGATGCGATCGCCAGCGGAGCCAGAGGCCCCCAAGCAACCACAGACAGCACGAGACTGGCGATCAACCGACGCATGGGATGTGGAAAAACTAACACACGACACACCGAGGTCACAATCCGGGCTCTCCTAAGTCCGGATCAGGTTCGTCGGAGCTCCATCGAGCAATCTCTTTACTTACCATGAAATGGACAGAGCCGATTGCTCCAGGTCAATCTTCTCGCCGAGCAGTCAGTTACTTTCCACTTCCTTTTCCTTCACTTTCGGCTTGCCAGTTGCCAGGGAAATGAGCAATCCAAGATCGCACTCTCTTTTGTTCAGGACAGGTGTGCGTAATCGGCCGGGTCTCGGCTGTCAATTCAAACAACATGGGCGGACTGCCCGGAAAGGATAACTGCGATGTTCGGAAGAATGATGGTTGAACCCGTCGTGCAGCTCGACTGTGGCGTCGACCTGCAGACAGCAGTAGCCGCACTACTAACGGCTGCCGAAACGGTCGAAATCGTCCGCTGGATCGAGTTTCCGTCGTCGGTCGTGCTGTTCTTGCTCGTACCCGGAGATCCGGATTCTGGGGCGGTCTATGTCCTAGACCGCAAGAAAGGAACCTGGTACGCCGTCGACTTCGAGGACGAACAATTCGGCGGGTACAGCGTGAGCCAGCTCGAAATGCTCCTGAAGGACTGTAATTTGCTCGATCTCATTGAGCGGCCCGGACTTTGGCGCTCTGGATTGCGGTGGGTGCTAACGCCCGGAATGCGGCCTGAGACCGCCGTTTGACAGAAAAAATTTTCCGGGTTATCTAACGACACCCACATCCGAAAACCGTGTGGGGAAATGGCGAGCACGAGCGAGCAGACTCGGGAAATTGCCAGAAGGAGGTGACAAGCTAATGGCAACGACAATCACGGCAACCCGGCAGGTCGTAGAGGATTACCAAAGGCTGTTCGTGAACCGCCGCGCCTACACGATGCAGTCCATAAAGCCGCACCCGGAAACGGGGCGGCACTACTACTTCCGGCCAAGCAAGAAAGGAACAGACGCCCCGCTGATGCTGACCGAAGGAACCATCCGCCAGCACCTGGAAGGCAAGATCACGGTCGGCCTGTATGCCATCAACCCGTCTACCCAGCGCTGTAAGTGGGTCGCCATCGACGCCGACTACAAGAACTCCATGGAGGACCTGCTAAAGCTGCAGTACCACCTAACCAAGGACAAGGTGGAACCGGCGCTGGAGATGAGCAAGCGAGGCGGGCATCTCTGGATTTTTCTGGCAACGCCCCTGTTGGCTAGAGAATGCCGAATTTACATCCACGATCTCGCCACGAAACTGGGCGTCCCGGTGAAGGGCGCGGGTCTGGGCGACGGCATCGAGGTGTTTCCCAAGCACGATGCCATCGGCGAAGGAGAGTTTGGCAACGCCATTCGCGGACCGCTGGGCATTCACCGTGGTGCCAATCGCCGATTCTGGTTTTACGGCGCTGATTACACGCTGAACGACCAGATTGCTTACCTCAACCGACTGCGAAAAGTCACCGAGGAAGAACTGAGGAGGTTCATCGCTGGCAAGGAAAGGCCAGAGCCGGATTTCTCGCCGCGTCCGGAGAGGATCACTTCAGCGCTACGAAAAACTGGGCGCGGACGATCAGAATTCCGCATTTTGGAACACGTGGGTACCGTGCGGAAGGTCGGCCGGAATTACGTCGCACGCTGTCCATCTTGTGCGGACTGTGGACACGACCGGAGCGGTGACAACCTGGCCATCCTGATCGACGATCCGCGCTTTTACAAATGCTGGGCTGGCTGCACCAAGGAGATGATTCGGGCCGCCCTCGGCTGCCCGATTCGTGTACCGCATTCCGCCTGAGACAAGGAGGATGTTGTTGTCATGAAGCAGAAGCGATTGCCAGATGCGCTGGGACTGAGACTTACGCGGCAAGCGTTGCGCGTGTTGAAAGAACGAGGCATCTTCGCCCATTCGCCGGTAAGCCTGGAACACCAGCACCTAGCGAAACGCTATGTGGTGCGCGGATTGGAGTCGGGCGGCGCTGCCGGAGAACTTGGGCGATACGTCACTTTCACCCAGGAAGATGGTCAGCCAATCGAGTGGCTGCATCCGGTGGAGGCCATCGGAGTAAATGGCTTGCATGCAGTTGTGGTAGCACCTGTCCTGGTGCGAGTCGAGATGCTACGAAAGGGACGGACGTACGAACTGCTGATTACGCAACATCGACCGGGTGCGACCAACGATGGAAAGCGGCCGCCACTGGAAACAAGACTCCTGTTTCGGGGCATTCACGGTCGCTTGGATCTGGATTTGTCCGGAAAGGACAAGGACAAAGCTGGCACGGTTCTCCCGACGTTCTATTCGCGCGCCGGGGAGGAAGTCGAGATACCGAAGCGGTTTCGCCAGTCAGTGCGCGCGATTACCGGTGCGGTTCATTGCGACGGCTGTTTCCATTGCCACTATGTCAGGCCGCCGCAGAAGGAAGAAGAACAGGTTTGCGACGCGGAGCGTGTCACAACCTGACATGGCTGAACGGAAGGAGTGAATAGCGATGCATAGCAAGGTCAAGAACTACGCGCTGGTTTTCTGTCTGTTTGTGTTTTTGTTCGTAACGATCGGAGGCGGCCTGCACATGAACCCGGGCGGTGCATTCCTTGCCGCAGCGACCGGCACGCCACTGATGATCTATGCCTTCAATCGCAAGTCCAAAGGGGATTGCAGGCCAGAGCATGTGCCATCCCAGCTTGTGGGAAATGAGGTTCGATATGGCAGCGACAAATCGGATGACCCCGATTGACGAAAGTGAAGTCGCGGTGAACGAGAGCGCAGGTTCAGAATGCTCCGAACCCACGCGCGCGGTTCGGCGGCATTTGCCGGACGAGCGGCGGGCACTCACCCATCACTTTTCCATCGCCGGGCAGGAGGGATATCTCACGGTCGGAGTTTACGAGGATGGCCTGCCAGGAGAGATCTTCATCACCATGGCAAAGCAGGGCTCGACCATCTCGGGGCTCATGGATTCGTTTGCAACTGCGGTATCGCTGGCTCTGCAATATGGGGTACCCCTCGAAGTGCTTTGCAGCAAATTCACGCATGTGCGCTTTGAACCCAGCGGTTGGTCCGGAAATCCCAAGATCGGCTACGCCAAGTCCATTGTTGATTACATTTTTCGTTGGATCGAATTGAAATTTATTACTGGGGACCAGGGCGAGTTGTTCCGACCGGTTCCAGTAACCGGTCAATTGGCAGCCAATTCCCAAGGTGAAGACCCGGTTGGCGCGCTCGGCACAATGATTCAGATGGGAGATGCGCCCGTCTGTAATATCTGCGGTTCGCTGATGGTGCGGAGCGGAACCTGCTACCGATGCGGAACGTGTGGAAGCACAAGCGGCTGTTCGTAGCGGCCAGACGAAACAAGACGGGAAGAAGAAGGAGCAACAAAAGATGCAGAAAGTAATGTTGATCGGAAATCTCGGCCGTGACCCTGATGTGAAATACAGCCAACAAGGAACAGCCATAGCGCAATTTTCCGTCGCGATCACGGAACGATGGAAGGACAAGGGCGGCGCTCCGCAAGAGCACACGGAGTGGTTTGCTGTGAAAGCCTTCAATCGCTTGGCAGAGATCGTCGGCGACAACCTGCATAAAGGAAGCCGGGTTTATCTCGAAGGCCGGAAGCGTACGGAGTCCTGGGACGACAAACAGACGGGTGCCAAACACTACAGAGATCTCGTCTACGTCGACAGGGTCGAGTTCCTGGATTGCAGGACCCGCGAGAACGGCCATCGGGATCGCGCGGAAAGCGCCTCTGAAGAGACAACAGTGACTGACCAAGAACCGCCGTTTTGACGAACGATCTCGATTCCTGCGTCCATCGGTTCCTCTACGTGTACGAAGCGCTGTTCTCATCAAGTAACATTCGAACCAGATCGTATCGTGTGCAGCGGACAGATTCGTGAACACTGGCCGACTTAGCAGGAGTAATCTCCCACAACCTGTTTGTGGACAGGCAGGCAAAAGTCTTCGTGTTATCTTTGCAGCGTTTGTGCTACGTTGTTCGGGGAGGGGCGAACCACGATGGGATTAGTCCGAACTGGAATTGCGCTTGATTCCGATCTGCTGAAGCGGTTCGATCGCTTAATCGGCAGTGAGGGCTACGACAATAGGTCAGAGGCTCTCCGCGACCTTATAAGGGATCGCCTGAACGATGTCAGTTTGCAATCCGGCGATGTATTCGTTGTGGGCGCTGTCACCTTGATTTATGACCACCACTCCCGTCTGCTTCCCGACAAACTCATGGAATTGCAGCACGAATATCATGCGGTCATCATTTCCACGGTGCATTCGCACCTTGACCACGATATGTGTCTGGAAGTCGTTGTCGTCAAAGGCAGACTGAAACAGGTAAAGGAATTGGGAAGCCGTCTGATCGGACTTAAGGGCGTACAGCACGGCAAACTGGTCATGAGTTCTCCGGATTCGTTAATGCGCCAGAGCGGGAAACACGTTCACGGAGATCCTATTTCACAGAATCACTCGTAAATAAAGTCGTGCCTCCTTACGGGGAGGAATTGTCAATGCTGGTAACACGAAATGCATAAACATAGCACTGAACGACTTGAGGCGCACCGTTTCATCCTGCATATCACGCCCCGAATGCGCGCATTACAGATTGCAGTCTGCCTGCTTCTGCTGTGCGTATCCGCATTTGCGGATACCGAAGCCGTTTACGGACGAATACTAGATTCTCAGGGCGCTTCGGTAGCTGAAGCCAAACTCAAGTTGCTGAATACTGAGGGGACCAAAGTGGGCGAGACTGTCAGCGATCAGGTCGGCAACGTCGTGTTGTCAGGGATTGATCCGGGTGCGTCTCAGGTGGCGGCCAAGGATCCGTCCTACGTCGCCCTCGTCGCGACCGTTTCCGAAGCTTCCGGCCAGGAGCAGCAGACCACCATACATTCTGCCCAAGGAATCACTCAGCTATCAGGAACTGTCGTCGACACGTCTGGTGCAGTCCTTGCAGGGGCGAGCGTGATGGTTCGGAGCGCGGACGGTAGTGTACAGAGATTGACACAGTCAGGCAGCAACGGCTCCTTCAGTATTTCCGGACTCTCGGCGGGTAGTTATCAACTGGTTGTATCGAGTCCCGGTTTTGAAACCAAAGAAATGCCCGTCAACCTAGGGACCACCGGGGAACCGGCCCCGTTGCGCATCTCCCTGGCTGTGAGCGCCGCTAGCACCACTGTAGAGGTGCAGGGCCGAGAGGATAGCCTTATCGGAATTGCCGACTCCGCTTCCCAGGGAACTGTGGGCGCGAGACAAATCGAAACTCGTCCCATCCTTCGCGCCGGAGAAGTCCTGGAGACGATTCCCGGCATGATCATTACGCAACACGCCGGCGGCGGAAAGGCCAACCAGTATTTCCTTCGCGGCTTCAATCTCGACCACGGCACAGACTTCGCCACTTTCCTCGATGGCATGCCGCTCAACCTGCCCTCGCACGCTCATGGCGAAGGCTATTCGGACATGAACGTCGTCATCCCCGAGTTTGTGCAGCGGCTCAATTTCCAGAAAGGGCCCTATTATGCGGAGATCGGTAACTATAGCTCCGCTGGATCGACCAACATCGAGTTCTTTAAGACGCTGCCCCAGAATTTTCTCCAGGTGGAACTGGGCATGTACGGCTATGCTCGCGCCGTTTTTGGCGTTTCGCAAAAACTCGGCCCCGGTATCGTGACGTACGGCGGAGAAGCGTATTACGATAATGGCCCCTGGGTGCATCCCGATGCCTATGCCAAATTCAACGGCCTTCTGACCTACAGCCAGGGCGACGCAACCACGGGTTTCAGCCTTACCGCACGCGGTTACTCCGGAAAATGGAACTCCAGCGATCAGATTCCAGTTACTGCCGTCCCGCTGGTCGGCATCTTCGGTACTCTCAACCCCACTACTGGCGGTGATTCACAGCGTTACAGCGTGCAGGGCGAATGGCATCGCCAGGGCGCCAACTCCGCGACGACCATCACGGGCTACGGGTTTTATTACTATCTCAATCTGTTCTCCGACTTCACCTACTTTCTCACCGACCCCGTAAAAGGCGATCAGTTCGAGCAGCAAGACAGGCGATGGGTGGCTGGATTTGACGCAGCCCACACGATTTTCAGCCATTGGTTTGGCCGTAAGACGGAAAATACCTTCGGCCTGCAGCTCCGCAATGACTGGGTCCACAACGGCCTCTACCGCACGCAAAATCGCGTGCGCACCGACAAGAACGATGTCAACGCCTGCGATGCGGAACCCATTCCCGAGTGTGACACCAATCCGGGCCTGACCGCGGTCCTGCCCGCAGCTACTGATGTGAACAAATTCAGCGCCACGATGCTGGGTTTCTATGTTGAGAACAAGACCCAGTGGGCGGAAAAAGTTCGTTCCGTCATCGCTTTGCGCGGTGACGAAGCAATTTACAACGTCACTAACTTGACGCCTGACTATGTCGCCAGCGAATTACCTGGCGCTCCGGTCCTCAACTTCGGGCAACTCAACTCCGGCACCGCCAGCCAGTTCCTGCCGAGCCCCAAAGCCAGCTTCGTTTTCGGCCCCTGGTTCGATACCGAGTTCTATGTGCAGGGTGGGTTCGGTTTTCACAGCAACGACGCCCGCGGCGCGGTGCAAAGGGTTCAACCGATTTCTCCCGACTATCCCTTCCCCACGCCCTCGACACCGATCTCTCCCCTGGTACAAACCCGAGGGGCGGAGGTCGGCGTGCGCACTGTGGCCGTCCCCCATCTGCAAAGCACGGTTTCGCTCTGGTATCTCTACAGTGCTTCCGAGTTGCAGCAGAGTGGCGACACCGGAAGCACGGTTGCTTCCGCTTCGCCCAGCAATCGCTACGGCGTCGAATGGACCAACTTTTATACGCCTCTGCAGCACTTGGCGTTTGATTTTGACCTCGCCTACTCGAAGGCCCTCTTTACCGAAATCGACCCGGATGATGCTGCACCCGGCAGCCCCGGTGGCCGCTATGTTCCGGAGGCGGTTGGGCTGGTGATTTCATCTGGCATCACCGTGCAGAATTACAAAGGCTTCTGGGGAAGTTTGCGCTTGCGCGCTTTTGGTCCGCGCAATCTAACCTCTGACGCAATCTACCAATCCAGTTCCACGATATTGCTGAACGCGGAGGCCGGTTATCGCTTCAATGCACATTGGAGCATTCAGGCCCAACTTTTCAATCTGCTAAACCGCTATGACCACGATATCGACTACGCTTATACCTCTCGCGCAACGCCGACCGGCGCGGCCGAATTTACTGACGTTTTTCACCCCGTTGAACCCTTTCAGGTGCGTTTCGGGCTGCGTTACACTTTCGGTTCGAATAAGTGAAGAGGTTTGCACTCATTGATCGTATCCCGCAGGTGCTGCCCTGCGGAACAGGTGGTGCGAGTGCCGCTGAAGTTCTACGTGAGCGGAAGCCTTACCTAGGCCTCAAAACACTGGTGGTGTCCGCGGTTCTCTGATGCAAAAACCTATATCAGACCGACGAAGGGAAAGGCATGTCAGAAGCGGCTAGGTGCTACATCCGAGACTGATCGGTCCCCGTAAACGCCCTGGCATCCATCGTCTCCCAGTTTCTCACTCGGTACGTTGTCCACACCCGTGTAGTTTGATGGAAGATCGCCCTCTCGTCGGTAAGCCGGCTTGTCCTTCAGCCATGGCTGTTGCCCGTTGATACCACTAACCCAATCCGTGGGCATCCAGTAATCCGTGTCGGATTCGGGCCGACGACCGCGATAAATAGCTGCAGCAAGGGGCATAGACTTCCGTTCTAAATCGGCCAGTGACGGCCCGTTGTAGCCGACCCAACGCCCAGCGAACACTAGCTCGCATCTCCTCAAATCACAACCGATTTCAACAAATCCTCAGGTACCTGAAGGAGGGTGCCTAGCCATGCCAACTGAAGACCCAACGTCATCTCCCTCGGGACTGGATGTGACCAAGCTCCTTCCAGAGCTTGAAGTCCCGTTTTCACCCGACCAAGTCCGGTGGAGGGTTACGAACACAACCAACGACAAGAAGCGCGGTCAGATCGTGCCGTACGCCGATTGCCGCGCCTACACTGACCGGCTGAACGCGCTGTTTACGCCACAGGGCTGGACCCGTGAGTACAAGATCCAGACGATGACCAACATCACCCGCGTGAAGAAGGGCGAGAACATCGTCTCGGGTAAGGTGCTAGTCACCTGCACGGTCACGATCCTTGGCCTTGGCTCGCATTCAGGCACCGGGGAAGAATGGGCCGATGACGAGAACTGCATGACATCAGCGGACGCCCAGGCCTTCAAACGGGCCTGCGCTTGCTATGGGCTAGGCCGCTACTTCTACGACATCCCGCCAATGTGGGTCGATCTCGACCAGAACCGCCAGCCTGTCAGAACACCGGTGTTATCGGCTTGGGCGCTGCCGGAGAACTGGCGCAAGGGGATGCGGGCGCCGGGCAGGAATGGGAACGGTACAGCCAACGCATCGAACCAGAACATTGGTTCGAACGGAGGACGCAACGGCAATCATGGCCAGGCTGCGAAAAGCCATACTCGCCCAACCGATGGCGGCGGGAACGGTCACGCCCAAACCGCAAAGTCTACCGGGTCGGCGGCGGCTGGGTCAGGCGACGATCTGGACGCGCGCATTCTGGGATTGGAGAAGGCCGTCGGCACGGCGCTATTCAGAGGCATTCTGCGGGAGTACGGGCGCGCCAACCAGCCTAAGTTAATCCGCGACGCAGCCATCAAAGGGAAGGTCCTTCAGATGCTGGAGTCCGCAACGCGCGGCCTGGACCGTTTGGAAGCTGTTACCCAACGGCTCGACCCGAACACGGTGAAGGGGCTGCTCGATAAGCTGCAAGTCCCACCGCTGAACGAGATCGCGGACATCAAAACCCTGCAAAACGTTGTCTTCGGCCTCGAAGAACTCGCCGGTTCCGACCAACACCACGCAGCCTAACCAACACCGCTTACCCCGAATGCGAGGGCACGCGGACACGTGTGCCCTTCACTCGTTGGACACAGCCAGAAATGACGTCCATACCAAAAAACTCCACCACAAACATGCGGAGGCGGAAACGTGTCTCTGAAGGCACTCACGCACATCTCTCAAGTCCGCGGCGGCTCCCAAGCGCGCATCATGCTGGCCGATGATGGCAGGAAATTCGTGACCAAACTCATGGGCAACCCACAGTGCAACAGAGTGCTGGCCAATGACTACTTGGCCTGCAGCCTGGCGCGGATGATTGGGCTCAGTGTGCCGGAGCCGGTGATTATTCTCGTGGACGAAGAGACGATCCTGGAGCAGCAAATCACGTTCACTTTGGCTGGCCGGGCGGTTGCTGCGCGTCCGGGACTTCAGTTCGGCTCCGCCCTAGTGATCGGAGAGGTCCTGGACTGGCTACCAGGGACAATGCTTGGACGGGTCAGGAATTTGAGGGAGTTTGCTGGTCTGCTCGCATTGGATAAGTGGACCTGCAACGCCGATGGGCGGCAAGTCGTATTCCACAAGAGCCTGCATCAGCGGAAATACAACGCTTCGTTCATTGATTTTGGATACTGCTTCAATGCGGGCGAGTGGAGTTTCCCCGACGCGCCGCTGCGGGGAGTGTACGGGCTCAATGATGTCTATGAGCGGATCGAGTCGTGGGACGACTTTGATCCGTGGTTGTCGCGGATCGAGCGATTCTCCGAGCGTCAACTGCACAGCGTTGCGGACGAGATCCCATGCGAGTGGTATGGGGAACGTGCGGAACTGCGACGCTTGCTGGATTGCTTGTTGGATCGCCGTAGCATGGTCCGCCAGCTAATTGAAGGTTTCAGGACTTCCAGCAGAACTCCTTTTCCAAATTGGACCATGGAACGGTTGACACCTTGCGCATCTGAGGCCCGGGGAGAGCCGCTTGCGGTGTGAGATTCCACCCGCCTTCCGCAAACCCTCGATAAGTCACACATCGTGGAGGAAAAATGAGAAATGATGGTCGCCTCAAGCTCGGCTACTATCCCTTGCCGGTAGAGGAAGCCCAAAACATCCGCGCCTTGCTGATGTCCTCTGCGCCGTATGCGGCCATTGATCCTTGCGCCGGCGACGGCGCAGCACTGCTTGAGATCACGAGGAATACCGACGCTCATCTCGCCGCCATCGAACTCGACGCCGATCGTGCCGAAGCCGCCAACCGCAATGGCGTTACCACGGTCCACGGCAGCGCGTTTGAGTGTCGGGTATTGGCGGAAACGTGCTCACTGCTGTATCTGAATCCGCCCTATGACACCGAGTTTGGGCCGCACAGTAACAAAAGGATGGAGCTGGTGTTCCTGGAACACTGCTATCGCTGGGTGAACAGCGAGGGCGTGCTGGTGTTCGTTGTCCCAGCTCCCGCAGTTGGCACGTGCGCACGTCTGCTGGCCAGCCAGTTCGATCGGCTTTCCGTCTTCCGGCTCGAACATCCAGAGTCCGTCCGTTTTAACCAGGTCGTGTTGTTCGGCAGACGAAAGAAAGCGCATCTGCGCGGTGAACCCAAGGGAGCAGATGAGTTGCTCCGCATTGCATACAAGCCGCACCTGCTTCCTGTGCTCAACCAAGAGGTTGCGGAGCGGTATGCAATTCCACCGTCATCACCCGCGACCATCACTTACACAGGACTACCGCTGGATGAGATTGAGGATGCCCTGCAGCGCTCGGTTGCGATGCAGAATGCTCGCGGCATTCTTGTACGCAAGCAGCAAAAAATGAGTGGCCGGCCTGTGACGCCGTTACACAAAGGCCACGTTGGCCTATTGGCGTGTAGTGGCATGCTCAACGGCTTCTTCGGGGAAGGCGAGACGCGCCACATCGCCCACTGGCGGTCTGTCAAGTATGTCGACGAGTTCAACGAGGAAGGTGAGGCCGAGGGGGAAACCATCATTCGAAAACGCGAACGGTTCAGCCATGAGCTGACCCTCGCCTATGAGAGTGGCCAGATCATCGAGTTGAAGGAGACCAAGGAGACAAAGGCCAGCGATGAAGAACGCTCATGAACGTTTCGGCAAACTCGTTTATCGGCGGCGCACAGAAAAGACGGCAACCAACCTTCGCGTCTTCCTGGATGCCTTTGTAGGTGAGGACCGAGGCAAAGCCCACTTGGTATCGGTGGTTGGCGGCGATGTTGAGATCGGCGCCTTGGCAGCCGCCTTTGCCAACGGTGACTCATTTACCGTGGTCGATCCTTACGGTGAAGAGAGTATCGTCTCGCTGGGCGAGACGCCGCTGTGCTTCCGAGGCTCCATCATGGTTCAAGGCCGCAAGCGACCGCTGAGACATCTTGTGAGTTGCTCGCAGGAATTGGCGGACACGACCTCCGATGGGAAACTGCTTCTGATCAGCGACGACCAATCCTTCATCTGGTCTTCGCTGGTGCGGCACTACGGCCTGCCCGCCACACCGGAATGGGGACCGTGGCTGATTGCGCAATTGCAGCAGCAGAAGCGTATTCAGCTTCTTCCCGCGTTTGGCTACGCAGGAGTTGTCGTCAAGGCGAAGCGGAGAGAGTTATTGGCCCTGCTGCGAAGGGGATTGCGGACCAACCAGCTTGTATTTCCTGGCCAAAATGGGGCAGTCAAGTGGCCCGAGATTCAACTCTTCAGGGCTGGCTGAGCTAGTTCTCCAGCAAGATGCTAGTCAACCTCAGACGGATTCACGCCTCTCGCGCGAAGACGAGTTCTCTGAAACACCCAAATCACGTCCAAGGCAACCGGCTTTGCTGGGTAAAGTGTCCGCAGAATCTCCTGCCAGGCGATGTACATATCTTTGTTGATGCCGACGAGCGAGAACTCATTCCTCATCAGCGTCCGCTCCACGGTGCTGGGTTTTGCTTGCATCCGCTCAGCAATCCATACCGCTTGTTGCTTTCTGAGAGTAGCGATACGAGTCTTGTAGTCTGAGGGAAACTCCTCGGCGATGAATCCCATCAGCAGGCTATCTAGAGGAACATGAAGAAGTGGTGTGAGCTTCTCAGCAAGTTCCCCAGTTGGTCGCTTCGCCCAGTCCACATAGACCTTCAGGAAGACGTTTAACGGTTTTTGCGCTTGGCCGTATGAGATTGTCTCCCCACGATTAGTCTTAAAAGAATTCAGTATCTGCTGACACGCATGAGCGTGAATCGATTCGAAGTGATCGCGCGATACAAGCCCGTAGAATTTCGGGACGGTGTCGATCATTAGGTCAATGAACCTGTCAACCCCGCCTTTCTCGAACACCCGCCCAATCGCAGGGTTATAGGCCATCATCGCAAGAGCTCTTATAACGGCTTCGGGCTCTTTGGCGGTTATAAGGGCAATAAGCTCAGAAGGTTGCATTCTCGATCAACCGGGGCGAGGGGCGCGAGAACTGACACTGTCAATTGTCGACGGCGATCGCAATGGAACAACGGCCGCAAGTCATGCCGTCTTTATTGATTCTAAACCTGAAGGGACTGTGAATCCCCGTTGACCAGCGCGAGAGCCTCGGCCAGATTCCCGCATGAACAAGGGCTTTCGCCGACTGCTGCGGAGACCGGCCACTCGCGGATGGACTACATACCCACATCCTGCACAGTTCTGGGAGGACCTGACTTATGGCGTTGCTACATACGGGCGACCGCATTTGTTCTTCGTGCGGGGGCACGAACGGCCGTCACCAGCCGGCGTGCTCCGGCGGCGAATCTGTCGAAGTAATCAGCGTTTACACCCGCCAGCAAGCGATCGAGGACGGCATTCTGGTCGATTGCGAGCAGGCTCCAATGGGCGAGATGCGCCGCCAGCTTATGAAGTGGCCACTCGCGATGACCGCTACCGCATTTCATCGCTACGTGTGCCCAATAGATGAGGAGGCCAACCTGCCGCCAGGCCAGAGTTTGGAAGGCCGCTTCTGGGATGTCGTGTGGATGTTCCATGCGGCCGTCAAGGGGAGAGTCCCGGCCAGACAAATTGACCCGTGCAACCTGCTGTTCGACTTCTACTGCATCGTTGCTGATCCGGCACTGTGCCGAAACGAGAGGATTGACGCGACCGCCAGGAGCGAGCCAGAGGGGATGCGGCTGGTAACGCTGAAAGCAGTCTCGGGACCTGGCGATGACGGCGAGCCCGTGATGACGTTCATGTTGCCGGAGGAAGATTGAAGGTGGTCGGTCTCTGAGCCGCAGCGGACGAATCGCAAAAGGCTGACGACGATCAACCTCTCAAATCAGCTTTGACGTGGCAGTTGGCGGAACGACTCCAGGTGCCAAGATCCGTCGGGCGTCGATGTTACACGGCGCAGGATGTAGAGATTGCCGTCATCTGCACGGACTTTGTAAAAGACATCTGACGGTCCGTACCACTGGTCGAGCACTTCCTCGACCAGGTATTCGTGTCCGTCCAGCCGAAAACGAACCGGTCTTTCGTCCGCTATCCGACCGGAATAGCACTCCACCTCCAGCTTCATCTCACCCACTCGCCCTTCCCGGAGAAATCCATGCAAAACCTCGACACTATCCATGATTATCTCCGAACTCACAGCGAGGAGATCGGCAATCGCATTTTGTCGTCGTACCCGGCGCTGTTTGGTGCAGGCGAGGCGCCGTCTCCACTGCTCTCGCATATGCTCCGAACACCGTATCCGGCACAGACCTTGGCCATCATGGGCGTGAGCAAGCGCTGGCAGTTGGCAAGCAATGCAAACGTTGTCGCAGAGTGCGGCTCTGGCAAGACACTCATTGCTCTCGGAAGCATGTTGGTTCATAGCGCCGGCAGGCCATATTCGGGCCTGGTGATGGCGCCACCGCACTTGGTCGAGAAATGGGCGCGGGAGACCTTCTTAACACTGCCTCAAGTGCGAGTGTTCCTGATTGACGACATGCGCAATGGTGGCGATCCGAAAGACCCGCATGGCATCAACGAGGTCCGGCTGCGCCGCGGTGAAATCGTTCGTGAGGGTCTCCACACCTCGTTGGCTGACTTGCGGCGTCTGGGGCGGAAAGGGTGGCGAAGTCTCTGTCCCGGAACCACCATCTTCTGCATTGGCAGAGAGAAGGCGAAACTCTCGTATTTCTGGAAGCACTGTTACGGCAAAAGCCGCTCAGGACGGTACCTTGGGTCGCTTACGAACCCGGACACCGGCTGTCCTATCGAGACGGATGGGGTGCGGATGAGCGCGCTCGATTTCGAGAAGAAGCGCCTGTACCAGATCGTGGAGGACTCGAAGGCAGGCAGGACCAAGTACTCCGCGCTTTGGCAGGCGGACGGCAGCAAGATCGTTCGCATGGCACCGACGGAATACATGGGACGCTTTATGCCGGAATGGTTTGATTACGCCATTGCGGACGAAATCCATCAACTGGCTGGAGACACGGCCCAGGGCAATGCTCTCGGCGTGCTCAACAAAACGGCAAGAAGGTTCCTCGGACTTACGGGAACCCTGCTTTCTGGATACGCGGATGATCTGTTCAACACCCTGTTCCGCACCGATGCCAAGCGCATGACCGAGGACGGCTACGAGTGGGGCTCAACCGGACGGGAGCGATTCACCCGCGACTTCGGGGTGATCGAGACCATTGAGCGCATCACGGTCGAAGACAATGCCTGCTCCAAGAAGACCAAGAAGACGGTCACCATTAAACGCAAGCCCGGCGCTTCGCCCCTGCTGTTTGGCAAGTATCTGATGGACCACTGTGCATTCATCGGCCTGGAGGACATCTCGGACGGGCTGCCGAGCTACCGGGAGGAAGTTGTTTCAGTGGGTATGGAGGAACCACTGAAGACGGCATACGAAGAACTCGAAGAGGAGATCACCGCCTGCCTGAAGGAACATCGGGGCAACAGCAGCGTGGCCAGCACCATGCTGAACGCACTGCTCGCATGGCCGGACCATCCGTATGGATTCGGTACGTTGTATGGTTCTGAATTCGACCCCGAGACCAAATGCCGCGAATCGTTCGTCATTGCCGAAACGGTTGATCTGGACAAGACCGAAAAGTATGCAAAAGAGCGGGCATTGATCGAAGAGGTGAAAGCTCAACTCGCGCGCGGCCGCAAATGCCAGGTATTTGCCGTCTACACTAACAAGCACGACGTAACGGCGCGTCTGGAACAGCTGTTTCGCGCTGAGGGAATTCGGGCGTCGATTCTGCGGGCCAGCGTCCCAACTCACAGGCGGGAAGCCTGGTACCGTGAACAGCTGCGTCGTGGAATCGATGTCGCAATCTGCCATCCGAAGATCGTTGAGACCGGACTGGATCTGCTGGACTTTCCGACCATTCTGTTTCACGAGACGGGCTATTCACTGCACACCTTACGTCAGTCCAGCCGGAGGTCATGGCGCATCGGACAGAGACGCCCGGTAGAAGTGAAGTTCTTTGCCTATAAGGGGACGATGCAGGAGGTTTGTCTCCGCTTGATGGGGAAGAAACTCCTCGTAGCATTGGCCATGGAGGGCAAGTTTGCCTCTGAAGGCCTACAGGCCATCGACGGTGATGACGACATGCTCACGGCGATGGCGAGGGAGTTGGTGGAGAACAAGGGGATTGGGGAGTCTGCGGACAGTGTGTGGCGCGCGCTCGGCCAGTTACGGCCCTCGACCTCGACACCGCCTGAAGAAAAGCCAGCGGATACACAAATGGAGGTCGGTGATGTTGGGCTCCCGGAAGCGCCATCGTTGACGTTTGAACAGGTCCCAACTTCGGCGCATATGGAAGGCGACTTGCCGCAGCGTTCGTCGATCCGAATCTCCGAAACCGTGCAGCTATCGTTGTTCTGAAAGTAGTAGGTCATTCACTCTGCGACCGGTTGAGCGCTGAAAGCTGCAGGCGACAATGCAGAGGCGTTCGCGCGCTCGACCCGATCCTTGATGGACAACATCATCTTGCGTTCCATGATGAAGTGCGCCGGCTCCCATAAGGCGTAGCCGATGACCCGATCGCGCAACCGTGGCGCGCATTCGCCACGGCCACGCATGATCAGCCTAGTGGAATGTTCGTCGATGGGCTCGAGGATGAAACCCCACGTACCGTTGGCCCCGCCACCGGGCCGGGCTGACGGGCGAACGTCGCGCGGCGGGACCAGGATCATGGCGCGGTTCGGCTCAAGCAGGGCGATTTCCATCCGGCCCACGCCGTTGAACTTGCTTTTGGGAGTCATCCAAACCATGTCGCCGACCTCGCGCTGCTGCCACTCCGGGACGATTTGGCCGGCGTTACGCATCTCGCAACCGGCGAGGTTTTCGAGCTGGGTGTAGCTGTAAAAGCCGGCGCGATCCTGTCCGATCTGCACGATCCAGGGCCAGACTTGCGATGCAGGAGCGTTGATGGTGATGGCGTGGGTGGCGTCGCTGGTGGCATTGGGAACCAGTTCGTCCCCCGGCCAGGAGCGACCCAGTTCGTCGGGCGTCATGCCCCAGTGCAGGTGACAAGGCCGCAAAACGCGGTCATAAGCAATTCCCAGGACGGTTCCAGCAGCAAGCACCGCGAAAGTCGCTTTCCAGAATCGGCTCATTGGGCCTCCGTGATCCATTGTGACACCCGGGCTGGTGGATATGTAATGGGCAGCTTGCCGTGAAGTATTCATTCTGGACGTCGATAACTAAGAGCGCGCGTTTCGAATTCTCAATCACCAAGGTCGTTATAGGACAGCACAAGAAGTGGCAGTTTTCGGTGGCAGTTTGAAGTCCCAACAAGAAAAATGCCCCCAACGGTTCGAAGCGTCGAGGGCGGAGATACATATGGATTTTGGTGATCAAACCATAGCACCGACGGAAACAATTTCGTTCTCTTATCCCTTGATGGAGAACAGGCTTGGTTTGAAGTACTTGGCTTGGCCGACCCGCCGCATCCAGTCCATTTCCTCTGGAGTCATCGGGCCTTTGTCCAACGCGTCAAGCGCGGCTGTCAGATCGGACGCTGATCTCGGTCCAGTCAGGCAGAGGTCAACCGCCGGGTTCGTCAAATTGAACCGATAACAATCACTCGCCGAGGGAACCCTATCTCCGGCGGGGACCTTGTCCGGTTTCATCAGATCGCCCCAACAGGTAGCCGTGAATGTCACGATTCCGGGCCTTACTTCAGGCGAAGGCAGTTTTGGGAAGATATCTCGTTCAGCTCCCGGGTGCACGGCGTTGTAGCGCACATGAAGTACATCGACATCGCCATTATGGTTGGCGATTGCTGCTGCCTGTGACCGATTGTGGGTTGAGACAGCAATAGCGCGTATCAGACCGCGCTCCCGAAGCCGCAACGCCTGCTCGAAGATCCCAGGACTGACGTCCTTGTTCCAGAGCCCCAGCAGGAGAATGTCAGCGTGATCCATGCCGAGCGACTTCAGGGCGCGCTCCAGACTCCACGGGACCAGTGCGGCGATACGCGAATAGGACTGGATAACAAGGCGAAAGTCATCGCGGCGTGATCGCAGGCTGCGCAGTCCCGCGCCGAACTTGGCAGTACGCATCGAGCCCCAATACAGGTAATTGACGCCCCGCTCAACGGCCATCTGTACGCAACGCTCGTCTGCACCATAACTGGATGCCAGACCGAGGCGGCCTACTTTCCAGCCTGTCTTACCCAACGCTGTGGTCTTCCAGTCGGTCATCCCTTGTTCACCGAGGACCCAGAACCAGAACCGCACATCAGGAATTGCTATGGAACAGTTATACCCGAGCCAGTCTCAGCCGGTTTGTAACCCAACCCTCTGCGTCGCCGGTGATCGCGTCAAAGTCCAGAGCCGACGCAAGTACGTCTTCACCGACCAAATCGATCAGCTCATCCGAGAGATCTATCTCAACCATCGAGACGCGAAGACGCGACCCGGCATCCGGCTACTGGCCAAGAAGGTCGGTATGCCGCATTGGGCACTGAAGAAGCGTGCCCGCGAATTGGGGTTGGCGCGAACCAAAGAGCTGCCATGGAGCGAGGCGGAGCTAGCGATTCTGTCCAGGTATGCGTGGATGAGCGACGAGCGAATCCGTCTAAAGCTGAAGGCTGCCGGATACTCTCGCACGGTAACCGGAATTCACCTTAAGCTGAAGCGAATGCGGTTCAAGCATGACGGGGGCTTCTATTCCGCCTACAGCCTTGCACAAGCGCTGGGGATCGACCCTCACGCCGTAACGCGCTGGATCAAGAGCGGCCATTTGAAGGCCAAATTCCGAGGCACAGCACGAGGCCCACAGCAGAACGGCGACAGCTACCTGATCCAAGAGAAGGATGTCCGCCGCTTCATCCTCGAACACCCAACCGACATTGACCTGCGCAAAGTGGACCAACTCTGGTTCCTGGATCTCTTTACCAACGGTTTAGTGCGCGCCGCCTGAAGACTCACAGCCATGTAATTGCCCAATTGCACAGACGAATTCGTCTGGTGATGTCGGGCGCCGCGCCGCCGGAAGCGGCACAACCCACTCGGGAAAATCGCAGACCTCTTTGTCTGCGGGCTCTCCCGATTTCCCTTCTTGGAGGAATCACCATGCAAGAGACAACCGTTATCGAGCAGGACCAGCCAGTTCCGGCAATTCTCAGCCCTGTACCGGCCCCAGCTCCGACCATGACTCTGTGCTCCTACGGCACCAAGCTGACCCGGGAGGAACTTGCCCGAGTGGCGACGCCAGCGGCCACAGCAACCCACAAACCCATTCCCCACATCGCCGTGGTGGAGAACCTGATCGAAGCACTCGGCTTTCGCCAGATTGGCGTGGTACGGGAGGAGTACGCCGTTTCATCCGACGGGATGCGCATGTTCGGCGTGATGGACTTGAGTTCCGGCTTCGAAGGATGCCGTTTCGCGATAGGCCTGCGGAACAGCCATGACAAAAGCTTTCGGCTCAGCGTGCACCATTGGCGTCAGAGTCTTCGTTTGCGAGAACCTTGCGTTTCACGGGGAATATACTCCCGTGCTCGCGAAGCATTCGAAGCACTTCTCGCTGGAAGACAGCCTGGCCATCGGTGTCGACCGGATGCAGCGGAACTTCGGGCCGCTGAAGCAACAGGTGGACGAGTGGCGTGCGATGCAGTTGTCCACGGCTGCTGCCAAGCTGCTGATCTACCAGGCGTTCATCGAGGAGGAGTCTGGGTTTCCGAAGCACCTGGCGCGGCGAGTGCATGATCTGTACTTTGAGCCAGTGCATGAGGAGTTCCAGGCGCGAACCATGTGGAGCCTCTCGAATGCATTCACCAGCGCGTTCAAGGAGCTGGAGCCAATTCCGCAGTACAAGGCCACGGCGAAGCTGGCGGGCTTTCTGCAATCAGTTCGGCCTTCGTAACCCCCAACGGAAACGTCGGTGTGCGGTTCCGGCTGAGCCCTTGTTTCGTGCTTAGGTGACAACGGCAAAGGAATAGGGCCGCACATCGAACAGCCGACCAGCGCATGCCCGTCAATGGCACTCAGGAGAAATTCCATGAAACTCCGTCGGAATGAATTCTGCCCAATCCATAGATCACTCTTCTGCTGCGGTCGCGAGCAGGCGCGGAAAGAACGCAGATTTCAGCTTGGTGTTCAGCGCATCGAAGATCCGCACCATCCCAGGGGATATCGGGAACTTCGGTCACGAGCAGAGATGCGCTTATGCCGCATGCGGCATAACCGCATGTATGCCGACTCCCGAATTATGCCGAGTGCACTTTACCGCCCTTTCACAGCTCCGCCGTCGCAGCGAAGTTCCCCGTGTGAATCCCCAGTCGTATTCGGCATAATCCTCCCGTCTTTCCCTGGTGACAAGGCCAGGAAGAACGGAGGTGCCGATGCGACACAGTCCCTTGCCAGAGAAGCAGATTCAGGGCAACCCGTTGGAATGTCAGCTTCGAACATTCGCAACGTTCCTGCGGGAAAGCGGCTATCGAACAAGAACCATTCAAGACAAGTTGTACTTGCTGGCGTCCTTTGGGTGGTGGTTGGGGCAAAGCAGACGTACGATGGCCGATATTGACGAGCAGCTGGTACAGATTTTTTCTAAGCACAAGCACAAAACGCGACGATTTGATTTGGCAACCCTGTCGCAGTTTCTCGATCATCTGCGGAAATACGGCGTTATCCCTCATCGAAAGCTGGCTGCAGAACAATCGCCTCCGGCTGACATCCTGAACGCATACGAGCGGTACCTGCGTTCGGAACGTGGGGTCATCCCTGCCACGATTATCGAATACCGGTCTTATGCCCTTAAGTTTCTCGTTGACCGCTTCGGAGGAGAACGGGTTGTTTTTTCCGAGTTAAAAGCCTCCGATGTTTGCGGTTTTGTTTTGCGGCATGGTCGGAGCCTCGGCATCAAGCGAGCACAGTTGCTGGCGACAGCATTCCGCTCCTTCTTGCGGTTCTTATTTCAGAAGGGGGAACTCGGAGTCGATCTTGCCGCCGCGGTTCCTTCGATACCGAACTGGCCGCGATCCTCGGTGCCGAAGTACCTCAACCCGGAGGAAGTCCAGCGTGTACTGAAGACCTGCGATCTAGGTACTCCGATGGGTCGCCGCGACTATGCCATCCTTCTGCTGCTTGCCCGTCTCGGACTTCGCGCCGGCGAGGTGGTTGCTCTCCAGTTCGAAGATATTAACTGGAGGACGGGTGAAATCCTGGTCCGCGGGAAGGGGATGCGGTTTGATCGGATGCCTCTCCCGGACGATATAGGCAACGCGTTAGCCTCCTACCTGCGCCGCGATCGACCCGCCTGCCCAACACGCCGGGTTTTCGTCTGCATGAAAGCGCCGCACCGCGGGCTCGCGGCTCACGGGACAGTGGGAACCATCGTCCGCTGCGCAATCGAGCGTGCGAACCTGCATCCTCCCCGCAAAGGTGCGCACGTACTTCGCCATAGTCTGGCGACTTCTATGCTTCGCTCCGGAGCAACCATGAGAGAAATCGGAGAAGTCCTCCGCCATCGAAGCCCCAACACAACGGAAATCTACGCCAAGGTTGACTTCGACGGGCTGCGTTCGCTGGCTCACCCCTGGCCAATAGGAGGCGAACGATGACCCAGATCGAACAGGCTTTGGATGACTACATCAGCGTCCGCCGCAGCCTCGGATTCCAACTCCGGCAACCCGGAAGTCTGTTACGGGACTTTGTCGTGTTTCTCCAGGCCGAGGGCGCCACACACATCACCACGGAGTTGGCGCTGCGCTGGGCGACTCGACCCGCCGAAGCTGAACCGGCACATTGGGCCCTACGCCTGGGCATCGTCCGGCGCTTTGCCATCTGGTGCAGCGCTACGGAACCGCTCACCGAGATTCCCTCTGCCGATCTCCTCCCCTACCACTACCGGCGTAAGCCTCCTTATATCTACAGTGACGAGGAGATCGCCAGGCTCCTTTGCCGAACGCAGCAACTGCCTTCATCCAAGGGGCTCCGTGCTCGCACCTTTACCACCCTCTTCGGCCTGCTGGCCGCAACTGGAATGCGATTGAATGAAGTCGTTGGTCTGGAGAAACCCGATGTTGACCTTGATCAAGGGGTTCTACATATCCGGCAAACGAAGTTCAGAAAATCCCGCTACGTGCCGCTTCATTCCACTACGGTGGCAGCCTTGAACAGGTACGCCGAAGCCCGAGATCGCATCTGTCCTGCACCATCCACTTCGGCGTTCTTCCTTTCCGAGGGCGGGCGCCGAATCCTTGCTCAGACGGTGCGATACAACTTCGCAAGGCTCTCACAACAAGTCGGCCTGCGCGCACCGGCCGCGCATTACGGTTGCGGTCCACGGCTTCATGACCTGCGGCACCGATTCGCCACGCGCACATTGATCCAGTGGTACCGCGACGGCCTCGATGTCGAAGGAGAACTTCCCAAACTGAGCACCTACCTGGGGCACGTCCATGTGAGCGATACGTATTGGTATCTCGAAGCGGTGCCCGAACTCCTTCAGTTGGCCACCGACCGACTGATTCAACGGGAGGTGCATCCGTGATGTGCGCCCGTTTCCCCGCTCTCCTGCAATCCTTCTTTACCGATCGCCTGCTGCGTCAACGACAAGCCAGCCCGCACACCATCGCTGGATATCGCGACTGCTTCCGTCTGCTTCTGCAGTTCGCCAAACAACGACTCGGCAAAATGCCGTCCCAGCTTCGGGTTGAAGACCTCGATGCGCCCTTCATTGGTCTATTCCTGGAAAATCTGGAGAGCACGCGCAACAACAGTGCCCGAACACGAAATGCCCGACTGGGAGCCGTCCACTCCTTCTTCCGATACGTGGCCCTGGAAGAACCTTCGTACAGCCTCCATTGTCAGCGGATTTTGGCGATGCCCAACAAACGATACGACCGACGGCCGATCGAGTTTCTTAACCGGGAAGAAGTTGATGCCTTGCTCGCTGGTTCAAACCCTGCCACTTGGATCGGGAACCGGGACCGAGTCCTCCTCCTGGTTGCGGTACAGACCGGCCTGCGGGTTTCTGAGTTGATTAAGCTGAACTGTCAGGACGTCGTGCTGGGAACCGGGGCGCATGTGCGTTGTGCAGGAAAAGGCCGAAAACAGCGTTGCACACCGCTCCGTCCGGAGACGGCGATAATGCTCGATGCTTGGCTACGCAGACGCGCTGGCAAACCCGACGATCCCGCGTTTCCCAGTATTCGTGGCGGTCGGCTCAGTCGCGATGCGGTCGAGCACCTCATCACCAAGTACGCTCATCTTGCCGCGCGGACTTGCCCCTCCCTCAAACAGAAGAACGTCTCCCCGCACGTGCTGCGGCACAGCGCTGCCATGGATCTTCTTTACCACGGTGTCGATCGCGCGGTGATCGCGCTCTGGCTGGGTCACGAATCGGCGGAGAGTACCCAGATGTACCTTCACGCGGATATGCGTGTGAAGGAGAAAGCCCTGTCGCGCACTGAACCCCTAGGCATCAAACTGGTCCGGTACAGACCTGACGACCAACTTCTGGCCTTCCTGGAAAGCCTCTGATTATGCCGACTCAGCACGCAACGCGCCCTCCGCCCAACTACCATCCGCAGTAACCATGCGGCATAATCCGGGAGTCGGCATAAATGCGGAAGTTGCTCAACCGAAAGATTGGGGAGCAAGAAGGGAAGTGTGCACTCTGCCACCAAATCTTCACGGATTACAACGAGATTGTTCCCGACCATATAGAGCCAAAAGGCATGGGAGGGGCGTGGAGAGACGACCACCCCGAGAACATCCAAGCAGTACATCGACGGTGCAATCTTCAGAAAGGCTCGAGAAGATTAAATCCCGGCCAAGCCCTTTGAATGGTACCGGAGCGTGTGCGGAGACTCTAGCATGAGTAAGTATCTCAGAGGTGCAGGGATACCAGCATTTCCGCCACCCGCCTCGACGACCGGCGCATTAACCAAGGCCGAGGACAGCGCAACATTTGACGTAGAGTATTAAATGTTGTGAAAACGATGAAGGACGCTACAGGATATGTTGAATCTCTACATTGCCCCATTTGTCGCTGAAATATTCAGCAACGAGGCGCCGGTGGCAATGATGAGGATTTTCCTCGCTGCAAAGCAAGCAGCTACCGTCCAATGTTTCACGTGACGTCGTGTCCTCTACATGGCGGGAACGCATCAAATCCAGAAACTGTCGTTCGTAGAGGATCCAGTCGCCCTTTTGTTTCTTGTACGCGTCTAGCATGTCTTGAGTCGGGGCGAGTACAGGTAAGTGGACATATTCGATATCGCAGATCACCTTAGTGAAGAACCGAAGGTCGTTCTTCTTGGTGAAGCCAGCAAGCTGCGATACGTTGTTCAATCGAACATCTATCAGACGCTTCACTCCCGCATCTTTCAACTCAGTAAAGAACGTCTCGGCGGACTTCTTGGTAAAACCGATAGTGAATATCTTCACCCGGCGAACCTCTTCATACCAGCAGATTCATCCACGACGGCGGTACGGTCGTATGCGATACGTCCCTCCTGAAGGCGGTAGGCATCGGCTATTACATCCTCATGGGAGCGAAACATGTCATGATCCGGCAGGTTGAGGCTGTTAATCAACCGGCTAAGCGCTTCGTCGTGTCGCTCCAATACGCCGTCGGCATGAATATGCACGATAGCAAGGCCGGGTGCTTGAAGATGCCGCGCCACCAGAATGGTTCGATGGCATTCCAGTGGTTCCTTTTCCGCGCACATCAGCGCGATGCGGTATCTCTGAACGCCCTCGTGTATGCGGTCTAGCCCTCTCTTGAACAGATCCGTCCGCGCTAGTCGGTCGTACTGGATCTTGCCGCCGTCGTAGCATGTGGCATCTTGACTGCGCGCACCCAGCTCCTTGCCGAGAAAAACATAGGCAATTCCGCTCTCACGCAGAACCTTCTTCAGATCCTCGCGATTGAATTGAGGATTCGTTCGACTGTAAGGCTGTGAACGAACATCACAAACTGCTGTGATGTCATGCAGCTTCAGAAGATCAAGAAACCGTGACTGGGGATGCGTCGAGTGCCCGATTGTGAATACTGTCTGCTGCATCATCCTACTTTACAATGCCTGTTCACTGATGATTGTTGCGACGAGCTTGTAGCAATAATTGTCTGTGTGTGCCTCGGCAAGACTGACGCAAAAGTAGACGTCTTGCTCTATCGAATAATCGCCGTTCTGCCGGGCAAGAAATGCCCGCTCAGCAACAGGATCGGTAACCATGAGGTCATAGCGAGTTCCTCGATATGTGAAATCAACCCGCACTTTCCTCTTCATATTTCCGAAGTCGGCTCCGGGAGTCAACACCCGGATGGTGACGTGCTCTGGTTTGATTATGAACAGTGAATTCTGATAAGCAGAGGCCCGGGCCTGCGTCATCCGATCGTTGTGCCCGTGGTAAGTCGAATCGCCGTTTTCCCAAAGTGTGGGCGGTGTATCGACGAGACCGGGCACGGCGACCCAGGTCAGGACTCCCCTTTTCGTCCAATAATACTCATCATCGATCATGTGGTTCTCGGTCTGATGGACTCGCGGAACTGGCCCAATCATCGGGATCTCAACGATGTCCAGAATCTGGGGATCTTTGCCGTCCTCATAGTGGAGTTCCTCAAGTGATATCTCGGCCGAAGGCCGAGCACTAACGGGACGTACCCAGTGTGAATAGCCGCCATCAACCACTTCTTTACCGGCAACGCACCGGCCTCCGGGCTTCCTCGAACTCGCGAGACAAACAATCCTTTTGCTGTAGTTCATTGTCCTACCTCGGAAGCGGGGATCGCGACCACTGCTATCGGTCCCCTGCGAGCTCACTCCTGAATATAACCAAGATTCTTGAGACGGTTCACGAGAGCCTGAGTGCTCACGCCATACTTGCGGCCTAGTCCCAGAAGGAACCCATCATCAAGAAGATCAACGAACTCTTCACTTGCTAAATCGGCTTCGAGAAATTCCGTAGGCATTAGTAGAGTGGCTGCGAACAAGTTTGCTTCTCGCTCATCGTCGTCCGTTCCCTGACTCGAAACATCATCTCTCAGCCGGACACGGAAGCTGTGATCAATATGGAGCTGCTCTTGATCGTGGAGAAGCAGGTGTCCCAGTTCGTGCGCCGTTGTGAAATTTTGCCGCACGGGAGCATGATGCGTGTTGACTCCGATAACAGCCTGCGCTTCATCCCGATACAGAAATCCAGACACGTCGTCTTCCAAAGACTGATGAAAAATTCTGGCCCCTTTGGCTTTGGCGATTCTTTCTACCGGCACTGGAGCTTCGGTGATGTCATGGGCTGCCAGTAGATCTCGAACCAAAGATTCAATCTTCCGTCTTCGAATGGCCATGAGTCTCCTCCTTCTCCGATGTTTTGATCCCTGCCTCGACAAACTCTCGCACTTCTTTCGAGAGGGCGGTCAAATCAGGCATATTTACCGGCTCTGATCTCGGCTGCTGCTCCGGCAGTAGCGAGTTGGCGTTGCAGTCGAGAGTCTCCATAATGTCGCAGAACGTGTGCAGCAGAATATTTTGTCTCCCCTTTTCAATGTTGCTCAAGGATGGCCTCTTTAGGCCAACAGCTTTAGCGAGTCCCTCTTGGGAAAGTCCGCGCTCCTTGCGTTTGATACGGATTCGCTCGCCGATCTTTTTATAGAACCCCTGATGATCGTTCATGTTGCCTAACCAAGGTCAATGTACCGCAGTAGATGGCAAATGTCAACAATAATAACATGTTATTGTTAATGACTATTGTTGGACGCTTGCAAAAATGACAAGGTGTGATATAATGGTTGCGGCGTTGAATTAGTTAGTAGGAGAGTAGCTGATGTCGAAGAGCGGAAAACAGTGCGATACGGGGCTGGATCAGCGTTGCCGGGATCGAGACGGCGAGATCCGTCAAAAGCGTGGTGACACACTGGTCAAGACATTGCGCAAGACCTATGGGCCTGATTTTGCGCCGGGTGTTCGCGGCGATGCGCGGCTGGATACCCTGCGCAACCGAGCCGGTGGGGAGTCTCTCACGAAGATTGTCCACAACGAGAAATGACGCCGTGAACACGGTCGAAGCCATGGCACGGCTTCGTCGGTAACATACTTTGTAAACCGCTTAGTGAGGAATCCGTAGATAACGGGCTCACTAATTTTGTTGGTAAAGGGATTGAATAAAATGGCTACTCGCAGTTGGAACAAGGAAACGGCTTCGCAGCGGATTGATTCACGCATTGCAGAGCTTCCGCTCAATGATATCGAGATCAAGGAATTTGTCCGAGACGCTGACCTGACCAACTTGCCGCGCAACGTGGCGTATCGGATTGACGGTGCCCAGCTGTACGCAGATATTTTGAATCTTGCGGACATGCTTCATGTTACGGATGTGGAGGGTGAAACCTGTCACCGCCGGACTCTTCGCTTCTTGAATTTGCATTACCGGGCAGTCCATCGCATTCTCCAGCGCGTGGACGCGATCTTTGTGGATTTTCATAATCAACGCCTTCATTCCGTTGTTGCTAAGCCCTATGATTCCGGGGAAAAACGGGTTCAGAAGGCGGTGGCGATAGGCCAGTTGATCATCGATGTGTTGGCGCAGACGGGAGAGGACGCGAATCACCCTGCGGCCAAGGTGCGTGTCGGAATTGATACCGGCCTGGCCCTTGCTGTTAATAACGGGCGGCGTGGTCACCGGGAACCGTTGTTTCTGGGTGAACCCGCCAACCATGCGGCGAAGCGTGCCGGAGGCGGGAAATCGACCGGTATTTTTCTAACCAATAAGGCGCGGGCGGCCATAGGACTTAAGAAAGTCGAGAATGAGGACGCAACTCCTTTGACTGGGCAGGAGGTGAATTACTGCAAGGAAAAGGCAACGCTTGGGGTAACGGCAGATGATATCGTCAAAGAGTGGAAGGACGATCTGGAGAAGAACCCGATTGGGTCGTTTGACTTCAAAGGGCACACACCGCCGTTCAGCACGCTCGACATAGAAGAACTCTCGGTAAAAAATTCCCGCCGGCAGGATGCTGCCACCACCTATGCCGATTTGGACGGATTCACAGCCTATGTCGCTAGAAACATCACCACAGATGGTGCAGCTAAGCACGTCGTGCGTACATTGCACGTTTTGCGAAGCGAGCTTGATGCAGTACTGCACACAGACTTTGCGGGGCGCAAGGTGCGTTTTATCGGTGATTGCGTGCACGGGCTCGCCGTGGAAGGAACCGCGCAGACGACGGATGAAAAAGAGACAATCAGCAACATGACGCTCTGCACCGGCGGTATGCGCAGCAGCTTTGATCTTGCTCTGAAGAAGCTAGCAAACAGCGGTACGGATGCATCTAGCCTGGGGCTGGCCATTGGTTTTGAGTATGGCTCGATGAACGTGACGCGCCTTGGCATGAAGGGTGAATTGGTGCGCTGTTCGGTCAGCAGGGGCGTGCTTGCAGCTGAGGGGGAACAGTACCGCTGCGCCGGCAACGAAACGGCAATCGGACCGATTGCGTATGCAAAGGGAAGTGATGGTGTTCGAGCCGTGTTTGGCACGGCACGCAAGCGGGCTGGACTCAATTACGACACGGCAGTTGCGGAGCTTTCTGCGAAAAACGACAACGCTGGTCGCGCCGCAAAGGCGGCAGCCGGATCGGGCGGACTGCTGAGACCTGCAACCCCGGCTGCAGCGCCCTTCAGTTTTCCTAATCGGCCGACAGGACCTTCGAAACCTGATGGATTCGCATGATCTGGTATGTAGAGAATCCTCAACGAAGTCGGCATGAACGGCAAGCACTTGAGGCGTTGGCGTCGACCGTGAATTGGATAATGCCACAGGGTTGGCGAATCGACGCTTCACTTCGCCTCATATGGGATGCGGAGATTAGGGCGTCCGGCCGCACGTTCCCGATTTCCCTGCGTTATCCGCACCATTTTCCTCATTCACCGCCAGTAGTATTGCCACGCGGCAATACCGAGCGTTGGTCATCGCACCAGTATGGAGCTGGGGGCGAGCTTTGCCTGGAGTACGGCCCTGACAATTGGCATCCGGACGTAACCGGTGCTCAGATGATCGACAGCGCGCATCGGCTACTGCAAGGCGAGAGGGCCGCGTCGGATGAGCTGGGAACTGTCGCATCTCGCCATAGAACCACGCTTGGACAGGATTTGCGCTTCGAGTTCACGCGATTCCTGGTGACGTCTGCACTGGAGCAGTTTGTCACTGGCATCCCTGAAGCGGTAACGCTTTCGGGAAATATGATCGGGATGCTTCATGAAGAAGCAGTTGTATATGTGGTCGCATCAGTGACGATATCCGAGAAGGAAACGTGGAGCGAGCCTTCTCTCTCCAGCCCGATTTTGTTCGAGAGTTTTGAGCGGCCGGTGGCATTATGGCGATGGCCTTCAACTGCACCTCTGCCCTCGACGGAAAGCCTGACGAATTTTCGAGCAGCAGCGGCCGAGTACAAGCTGGGCCTTCCGGACGTCAAGCATATTCTACTGATGCAAGGGTCTGGCATCTACGGTTACGTCCTGAACGAAGACAAGGATACCGCTAGAGAGGTCGCCGTCATTCCGTCGCAGCCCGTTGCTGCGCGTCTTGATGATAGTCATGCGATGCTAGCGTCTCGAAAGGTCGGCATTGTCGGATGTGGTTCGCTTGGCAGCAAGCTGGCGGTCATGCTAGCGCGGTCGGGTGTCGGAAAGTTCTTGCTGGTCGATGACGATATCATTTTCCCGGAAAACTTCGTACGACATGATTTGGACTGGCGGGACGTTGCGGCGCATAAGGTCGATGGCGTTGCACGCAGGATTCAATTGGTTAATCCTGCCGCGATCTGCGAGAAACGGAAGCACCGGCTAGGTGGCCAGGAATCTAGCGGAAGTATCGAGTCCTTGATCGAAGGCCTGGCAGATTGTGACCTGATCGTTGATGCGACGGCTGAGTCAGCCGTTTTCAATTATCTCTGTGCCGTAGTAGCTGTTGGGAAGAAGCCTTTACTTTGGGCCGAAATCTTCGGCGGGGGTATTGGTGGGTTGATTGCCCGGCATCGCCCGCTGCTTGAGCCAGGCCCGGCATCTATGCGCCGTGCGATTGAGAACTGGTGCTTCGAGCGAGGCAAGCCATTCGAGCGGGCGGGAAATGACTATGGAGGTGGACCTGGCGCGCCGTTAATAGCAGACGATTCCGATGTAACGGCCATCGCTGCACATGCGGCGAGAATGGGAATTGATATGCTTATTCCGCGTAACCCGTCGATGTTTCCGAATTCTGTTTACGTGATCGGGCTCGCGGAAGGGTGGATTTTCGAAAAGCCTTTCGAAACCTATCCGATAGATGTAGGCTCGCCAACTGCCTCAGAATCCCACATAGCGACTGACCCCGAGGAAGCCGCCGCCGAATTACAGAGGATCGTGCAGTTGTTCACAGAGTACAAAGATGCAGCTACTTCTAGCGCCCCAGATAACAAAACGCCTTCAACGTGAGCTGCGCCGTGCAGGGAGACGGGAGATTGGTGGATTGTTAATGGGCGAACACTTGGGCGGGCAGGTATTCCGGGTAGTAGACATCTCAGTTCAGCGCTCAGGCGGCTCGCAGGTATGTTTTGTCCGCGATCCCAAGGGTCATCAGGCGCATTTAGAGGCTTTTTTTGCACGAACCGGCGGGGATTATAGCCGGTTCAACTACCTGGGTGAATGGCACTCCCACCCGAGTTTCGAAGCAGTGCCAAGTGCGACTGACATTGAAACAATGCAGTCAATAGTGAGTGATGCTGCCGTTGGGGTCAATTTCTTGGTGCTGCTAATTGTAAAACTTGCCACGGGAAGAAAGATTGAGTCCGCCGCAACCGCCTTCAGGGCCTACTCACATCCAATATCTATATCGGTATCGGCCGAACCCGACGCTCAGGGTTCAAGCATAGCGTCCCAATGGCTGCAAAAGATTTTCAGGTCTTAAGCGTGCGAACTCCAAGATTCTTGACAATTTTGCGAATTTCGTTGCAAGCAGGTCCCAGTCGCGCCGCTAGTTCGCCAAGTTTTCCGGGGGCGTAGGATGCCAGTGTAAGGCCTTGGAGGTCAGAGGGAAGCTTAAGCCCCGTTACTCGCGGATGAATCAGGATTGCCCGATGGCGAGTCAGTTTGCCCATGAATAGACCAAGCTCGAAAAGTACATTGTCACGAAGCGTCGGAGACGTTGAACCTCTGGATTCGAGGATGTCGTCCGGTTCAGCGACAGCGACCGCAAAATCAGACTCACTCACCGCTTTTCTAACGCTTCAAGCGAATAACCTCCGGCGAAGAAAACGCCTTCGTTCCACACCGTACTGAAAACGTCGTGCTCCAATTGAGCCTGTATCTCGCGAGCGACGCCCAAAGCCTCGGTAGAAGAAATAATGAAGAGTTTTGGATAGTCATTCGGCGGGGGAATGAGATCGTTCCGCTGGAGCAGTCGGCGTGAGAGCTCCCGCGCCAAGGGCAGCCAAATATGCGGGTGGGCACGGCCTATCGACATAAACTCTGAACTGCTCAGTTTGAGTGCGACGACAGTATCATGCGCTACCACCGTAGCTGACCGTTCTTGGGCAGGTTCAATGGCGGCCATTTCCCCCACATGTTGGCCCGCCTTGCGAGTAGCAACCTCGTTACCTTTGACCACAATCGCCACGGAGCCTACGACTAAGAGAAAGATGTCGTTATCTTCGCCGCCTTCCGAGATGAGTTTGTCTCCCTTAGCAAATTCGAGAATCTGTCCCTGTTTAGCCATAGCCCGTGCCAAGTCAGCATCTCCAGCGACGAGCTCTTGACGCTTCAGGGCATCAATAAGGTTCTGATATCCGTCCCCTTCGAATCGTTCTTTCATGATGGCTGCTCCGTCGCCTTCGTGATAAGAGGTCAACCACAACGCGGAAGGGTTAATACCTTGCCGCTGCATGTATTCCCGGGCCAAATATATCTACATGGGCCGCAATCTGTGCCTCAATCTGAGAGTCATAACGGATCACGATCACCTGATACCCCAGATCTCCCAGTTTCTTTCGTTCTTGCGTGTCTTTCTGTTTTCGTGCTTCCTCGTCATGATGAGGGCCGTCGATGAAGACGGCGGCCCCCTTCAAGCCTTCACGCTCGTAGTAGAAGTCGGCCTCGCAATAAACTCCATCTTCCGGCCGAAACTGCGCGCGGTCTGGAAGTCGCCGACGGGACGCGTACAGAACGTCGAGAAACTCTGCCTCCAAGCTGGAAGTCGGATCGTGCTTCTCCTGCAACCACTTATATTGATCCTCGTAAGTTCTTCCTCTAGCCAGCTTCGTAGTGGCGGACTGGCTGAAACTCAAAAGAAAGTCGCGAATCAGGAATCGATCCAGCCTTGGATGATCCATCTGATTCGAGTAACTTAAGAGGCAGCGGTAACAGGCACGGCTGCAGGAATCTGGCTCGGCTACGTCCTCTCCTGTCGCAGGATCAAAGTGACAGATTCGCAAAGCCTCCTCAGCGACTTTGCCCAGCACCATCGGTTCCGACAAAAGCCGGGTCCATATTCCATTGCCGCCTTCTGCCGCTTCCCAGTACAGGATGCGCCGTTCTTCTTGCTGCCCAATGCGGCCGACCGCAATCTCCTGCTCTTCGACCTGAAATAGAACCTGCATTCCTCTCTGAAGCGCGAAGCTGATCGAAGCAAGAAAGTCTTCCTTCTCCTCTGCTCCCTTTGGGACTGCAGGCTTCAGCAGGAGCACGTTGCGTGTGTCGCGGACGAATGGGTGTACTCCGGTGATGATCTTCGGGCCTTCAATATCCTGGGGACCTTCCTCACCGGGCTTTTTCGCCCAATACCCAGAAGACGTCTCCAGAGCGAACCCCTTGTGGTCAGCTCTGCGCCATCCGTGGTTCACTCGCCATAGATCCGCTTGCGCTCCATAAGAGAGTTCAGTGAGCAGCTCCCCTCCTTGGGTCTCGCTTCTGCCATGCTCTACGATTGTTAACCCATCGCTTCCTACTGCAAAGCGATACTGGGTTGAAACATCGTAGCCCTCGCGCGTTCGTTCTTCCTCATCGCACGTGATACGCTCCACACGCCTTCCGCGAACCGTTGTCATCTCGAACAGCGTCGGAACAAACTGCATTGTCTCGCCATTGAAGGTCGTCTTGCAGTGATCGCAGATGTCAGCGTTTGCCGCATGATCGTCATGGAAGTAGCCGCACATCAAGCAGAATTTCGCCTTCTTCATGCGGCCCTCGATACCTCCCGTCGGAAGCACGCACCGATCCACCTTGTACTTGCGACCCTCGTGATAAAGGATATTTCTGGGACCAAACTCGGTAAGCCCCAGAAAGCGCGGACGATCGATCACATGCGTGATGTCCGCTTCCAGCAATGCCCTTAACGGCAAGCGAGGGAAGTTGTATCCCGGCAGAAATCCTTCAGCTGCTAGATACCTGTACGGATAAAAGTCGGACTCCGTTTGCTGCTTCGTGCGGTTAAGGAGCAAATCGACCACGCGCTCTGCTTCGGCGACGGACCCTCTAGCTCTTTTCCGGTCGAATTCCTTCATCGGCGAGGGATCATCCACGATCTTCCGCGACGCTTCACGTTGCCTGACCGCGCTGCTGTACAGCTCACGCCAACGGTCGAATGCGCTGACAAATCGTGCCGGCGCATCCGCGAGCACTTGGTTTAGCCAGTTCTCGTTGAACCAAACCGAGTTCGACAGCTCCTCACCACAAGCGGAGAGGATCGCGGAGCATTCCTGATGTAGCTTCTCTGACTTTTCCGCAGACAACTGCATCTGGTGCTCGTTCTCTGCATTCAGCGAAAAGCCGGGCTTACTGAGATCAAGCACGTCCGCCATTCCATTGCGGAGCGAGATTCCAGTAGCGCCTAACCAAGTCGAGTGCATGTGAGCACGAACCAGTTCTTCGTTGTCCAACTCCAATCGCGGAGGTGCCACCACACCCGCAACCATCAGCTCTGGCCTTCGGAAGAAGTACTGATCGTGCGAACTGCCTTCGCTACAAAACGCGACCACCAGTGCCGGTTGGCCACCTCGACCTGCCCGACCGCTTCGTTGGGCGTAGTTGGCGGGAGTCGGCGGCACATTCCGCAGATGAACCATGTTCAAGTCCCGGATGTCGATGCCCAACTCCATGGTTGGCGAACAGAAGAGCGCTGCAAGTTCGCCATTGCGAAACTTCTCCTCACGCATCTCGCGGGTCTCGGCGCTAATCTGTCCGGTATGTGCGCCACCTTCCACTCCCGCCATGAGTCGCGCTGTCTGCCTGTAGAGCGCCGCGAAGAATTCGTTTGCGGTGCGTTCCTCAGCTTCGTCTTTCGGGGTTCGCATCCACTTGGTCCGGACTGGGTCTGGTGGTGGAGGCGTTCCCGAACCGCATTTCCAGCGGAACGAAGTGGCAAGCAGTTGGATCGCAGGCTTCTGAGTGTGCGTTTTCGTGAGGAGCAGAAAGTTTCCGTTAAGCACTTTCACTAAAGCCCGAATGAACGGTTCCCAATCGGTAGCAGCGAGGTCCGCAGCAAGGTCCCACGTTTTTCGAGAGCGCAGAAATTGAGCTAACTTCGATCTCTCTGTCAGATTCCGGTCGCGTGGCCCCTCCTGACCTGTACTTCCTGGCAAAACGAACAGGCAACTCTGGCGGATAACCTCGTCATTGTCGAAGGCCCACGGATCACGCAGGTTCTGTTGCACACGCTGTTTGAGATCCCACTCTTCGGCGGGGTCAAGCACAGTCGCGTCGATAGCCATTTCGCGACGCAGATGGTCGAGGAACGAGTGAATCGCCTTGTAGCGGCAGTCTGGAGTCGCCCCTTGAAGCACCGGGTGTCCAGTCCAATGCCCTTCGTTCTCGCACAGCTCTTTGAGGCCCGGATACTCTATCTCCAGCAACCCGCACTGCTCCAAGTTTGGCTGAATCACACGCCATCCGCGCCGCAAGTCTTCGTAGAGGCGATATTGCAATAACTGCATCATCGCTTTCTCGTTGCGAGTTTTTCCCGGATCAAAGTCCGACGGAGCTTTCGCGTAAACCTCCTGTTTCAGATTCAACGCGGAGAACACGGCCGGAGTGACACTAGCGTGATCGAGCGATCCAGCGTCGTTCAGAGCCTTGTGAAGCGCCGCCCGGATCAACGCTACTTGGATAAAGTCGTTGAAGTGGCCTGCCTGAAGCGACGCATCCTGGCGGTTGTCGGTGAAGCTCAACAGCTTCCGTGCACCTTCTTCCACGCTGCGGTCGCCCCTGAGCTGCACGATGGCGGAGCCGCTGACGATTGTTGTGGCCGTGCTTCGTCCCGTGTGACTGAGCCGAGTCAGCTTGCGGAAATCATTCTTCTCGCGACGATCGTACGCAGCCCCACAGCGAAGGCAGACAAGGAACGGTGCAGGCTGGAACCATATCTTTTCACCCTCGTCCTTGTGAGCTTGGCCGTCCGGAGTAACGTTCAAGCTCCGTGGGATATGCGGCTTGAAGTCCTTCTTGACCCGGGGACCAGCTTTGCGCTGCTCCCACCAATTGTCGGGCAGATCGCTCTCACGCGCCTCGTCCCACAAATCTGCTTCACCGTCGCCGTCGCGGTTCAGCGCGCCGTAACCCGGAATCACGTTCGAATCTTCATCCTCTGTGTAGAAAACCGGAGTGCGCGGAATCAACTGCGAGGAGAGCCCGTCCTTCAGACTGACCATGTAGTACTCTTGTCCGCACTCACGACAGAATACGAGTGGGTAAAGCAGCTTTTCGCCGTCATGATCGCTGGCATAATACTGGCCCTCCAGCGAAAGTTTACGTGTGCTGAAAGGTTGCAGGGTGGCGTAAACTGTGCCGCCCGCGGCTAGGAATTGATGTAGGCGAAAAGCAAACAGTGGCTCGCCACTTTCGGCTTTAAGGCTGTTGCCGACCTCCAGCAACCCGCGCAGCTTTACCTCGCATTCCGCCGCCGGAAGTCCGCTCTCGTCGCCGAGCGCTTTAGCGCCTTGCTTGAATGTGATCGGGGTACGCCGCACCAACCAGCCATCTTCCTCGGTCAGCCCAAAACAATGTTCGGTCCAAGCCGCCAGGCTGTTGTTCGTGAAACCGGCGATGTCTTTTCGGATGGCTTGTTCGGCGGCGGCGCGCAGAGCGGCCGCATCCCTTGGGACGGCGGCGTCAATAGCCGGCCTCAATGTCTCATCGATTACATTTTCCGGCTTGACTTCAGATCCAAAGAGCTTCGTAGCCACTGCGCCCACGGCCGATCGTCGGGCCGCTCGATTGCCTTCGGTGGACATCGTAGCGCTCGTACCGATGTGCAAGAGCCTGGGATTCTTACTTCGCTCCCGCAGCCGGCGCAGCAGCATGGCCACGTCTGCACCCTGCCGGCCCCGATAGGTGTGCAACTCGTCCAGCACGAGGAATTCCAAATTCGCTGTGGCGCTGTCGGTGAACTTGCGTTCCGCCGGCCGCAGAAGCATGTACTCCAGCATTACGTAGTTGGTCAGCAGGATATGCGGCGGATTATCGAGGATTCTCTGCCGTGCATCGTCTTTGTCTTGCCCCGTGTAACGCTCGAATCGAACCTGGTTTTCGGGATACGACTTTGCGTACAGCTTCAGGGCCTCCCACTGGCTATTAATGAGGGCGTTCATCGGGTAAACGATGATGGCCCGAACACCTGATTTTTCGGGCTGGTTACGGAGAATGTGATCGTAGATCGGGACGAGATACGTGAGGCTCTTGCCAGAGCCAGTTCCCGTGGTTACGACATACGGCTCGCCGCGTTGCGCGACCTCGATGGCTTCCTGCTGGTGACGATAGAGGCGAAGAGGGCCGCCGTCGTACTTGCGAAAGAACTTGGCTGTCCCCGGACGCAAAACGCCGTTGGCAGCTAAATCGTCGAGGGTGTTGCCCGACTGGTAGGCGGGGTTTAGCTGCAGGATCGGATCAGGCCAGAGAACACCCGAGGCGAACTCATCGCGGACGAAATTCTCAATCTTCTCGTCGCGAATCCTAACGAAGCTCTCGATGTACTTCTTGTAGTCCTCCACAACACGGTTGCGGAGCGCGAAGACGTCCATAATTGGGGCCCTTCGAATAAAGTCAGGCCTGATGAGTTTAGCGCGGTAACGTGTTGAATGGCAGTGATTTCTACTTGCGGCAGTTAGGCGATATTGCTATTCGTTACCCATCTAGGCAAACGGCAGTGCTGGCCACGATTCGTAATCTGCACCATGTAAAGTGGCTGTTGTGCGAGAAGTTGTCGACGCCCTGCAAGACCGGCAGCGCGATGATCTGAAACTGCTGTTCTTAATTCTCGGAACCCACGGCTTAACCACTTGATCGGGCATTTGGGGCCATTGCTCTTCGCCGCGGGTGAGGAACTGAGTATTATTTGGAAGGACACATATAAATGGAGAAACCCGACCAAGGATCTGTCGCGGACGACCTGTGGGAGGACTTAGTCCTCAGCATGCTGTCGGTAAATCAGTACTCGCTGGAACGCACATACAGCTCCATCGAGGGCCTGCGACAGCAAGGAATACTCGACCCAACAAATCTGATGCTGTGGGAGCCAGATCAGATCGCAGAGCGATTGAATGCCGGAGGGTGTAAACGTGGTGCTTTCATGACCAAGTTGTTTGCGCAGCGCCTCTTCAATCTCGGTGTCCTGGTTGAGGCGAAGGGCATCGATGCCTCAACTAGGATATTAGCTAGCAGCGACCGGAAAGCGATCCAAGAACTCCTGCTTCCAGTTAGTGGTATTGGTCCGAAGGTCATATCAAATTTCTATTTACTGCGCAAGATTTGAATTCGTGCGGCTGACTAGGGTGCTGCACGGTTAAGGATCACGAGTGCATTCCACACATCTAACCGGAAATCGATCGGTGCCGGAAATGGGCAGATCCCCAACCGCCGAGCCAGCCTGGCAATCGGGCATTGAATGCACTCGCCCTCGGGTGCGTAGCAGATCTTCTTCACATCGTTGAGCTGACACTGCTGCCCAATCACCATGTATTGAGAGTTTCACTGCGCCCTAGGGAAGCACCACGAGCACATCTCTTCCTGGACTTGCGACATACTCAACTGAAACGACGGTCCTGTGATGTCTCCGGAGCGCCCTGAATCCGTCGGGGTCAACAATGCAGTAACACTGACTTGCGTACCCGCCGGCATTTCGCTCAGGCCCCGTATAAGTTGCGACGAGAGTGCGGCCTGGAAAAAATTGGGGCGATCTATACCCCAATGCTTTGAGCCAAACTATGTCAACAACTCTCGAATAGGGCTGCGGAGGTGCACCACTCGCGCGTCCTGCGGCTGTCAGATACGCTCGCAGATTGACGTAGCGCCCGGCGATGTCTGGCTGTGAACACGCCGCAGCAAACCTCGCCAGCTCACCCACGTCCTCGACTCGAACCGCCATTGTCTTGCCGTCGTTTCCTTGATCCCATATCTTGAAGTTAAATGACATGTGCCTCGCCTTTCTCGTTCTGTTTCGCGAATCGACTAGGAATTGGGAGCTCGAGCAGCACCCTTTTCTTGATTGTCATGTACCCACCTCCAACCGATGCCGCGCCGAGTTGAGATCGGACAAATGCCGTTGCTTGGTCCCCATTAAGCCACTTGCAGAGATCCTCGAGCGCGTCAATGCGGTCGTCTGGATGAAAAATCGAAAATGTCGACACCGCTCCACAACATTCGCCTGCCGCATCAAGGCATGCTTCGATGCGATTGCTGAGTCCAGCTATCAACAACTTAGGCCGTAACGATTCCAGCACCCGCCTTCTCAACACTTTGGGCAACTCCGGCGGAGACGAAACTCTCGGCCGATTATAGACCTCGCCAAGATAGCGGCATGCGTCGACTCCCCATTTACAGATGAATGGGTCTATGAGACCCGTAGTAATGAGTTTTGGCCCGTTAACGGATTCGTCATCGGTGACGAAGGTCTTCGCCAAGTACGCTTCCGCCGTCGTCATACTCCCCACGACCGCGAATACTTCGGACAGCGGCACCATATCAGCCTGCTCGCCTACATAAGTGTCGCCAGCGAGCAACGCTTCGAAAGATGCCCACCAATTTTCATGTCGGATCGGTCCACGGGCTCTAGGTGCAACCATCAATTCATCTGAATCCGAAACGAGACATTCTTCTGTTGTACCCAAGGTAAGTAAGCAGACGTAGGCTGCCGCATTTTCGAAGAAGGTTGCGGTTCTCGGGACATGGAGGAAAACGGGAGGGCGTTTTATCATTAGGTTGCCACGCAAAGCCCTTGCAGACTCTGCGTTTAGTACAGATCTAGGCTGCACTAGACCGATGCGTCCGTCTGTTTTAGTTAAATGGTCGGTGTGACTTATAAAGTGATAGGCGACGTCGGCCGTTCCACCAAGCCGCTCATTGCGACTATTTAGAAAGTGCTTGACCCGCACCGGAATTTGCCCGTCGATTATGTTGATAAAAGGAGGGTTCCCTAGCATTACATCAAATCCGCCCCCATCGAAAACCTCTGGAAACTCCAAATGCCAATGGAAAAACCGGAATTGCTGGGCCATTTCTTGAGCCGCAGCAACCTGCTGCGGTTTCTTGTGGTTGTCAACCGCGAAATCAAGAAAATCTTTGGTAGTGCAGATGGTTGGGTCAGCGGTGCTGATCAGTGGCAGAAAAAACTGAGCGGTCCACAGATCGGCCACCGCCTCATCGTGCGAGTACTGCATGCCGGAGCGCCAGCTACTGTACATCTGTGCCTTCTTCCGGACGTCGGCTGCCGTATTTTCTACCAACTCGCGTAACTCGCGATTGCTGGCCGCATACTCGCCAGCGTGGTCCTCCGCCTCGAAGGTAAGGCCGCGCTGGCCCGACGTTCGCTCCTGCTTATTGCGTTTCTTAAAGAATGCCGCTGCCTTCTTGTCATCTCCCAGTATGGCAGCGAATGCATCATCGGGTACTCCGTCCTCCAAAACCGTCGGGTCGATCACGCCAATGAGGCTGTTACCGCACCGGATACGGTGGTCGAGGAAGCTGAGCGGCTTACCCGCCCAATGCCCTTCGAGCCACAGCGCGACCTTGCACAAGTCCACCGCGAGCGGGTTCAAATCCACACCATAAATGCAGTGCGCGATGACGTCGCGCACCGCGAGGTGGAACTCGCCGGGCTTCGGCTCATCTTCACCAGTCCGGATGCGCGCTAACTCTTTGCCAAGTCGGCGAGCAGCTGCCAGGAGAAAGTGTCCAGATCCGCAAGCGGGATCGCACACGGACATGTCAAGCAAAGCTCTTTCTTTAGCCTTCTGCTCGGTAATCAGATCCTTGCCTTGGGTTGCCTTCTCCGCCTTGGCCAGATGCTGCTGCATGACCGGAATCAGTGCGCTATCCACCAGTTCATGCACAAGCTCCGGCCGAGTGTAGTACGAACCGGTCTTTTTTCGCTCCGTCCCAAGACTTAGCTCAAAGGATGGACCTTGATCACCAGTTTGAATCACGGGCTGATAATCCAGCAGGCTCTCATACACAGAACCGAGCTCCTCCACGTCGAGTGCGGAGTAGTTCACTCTCTGCTGGAGATTGCCGTCCTTGAACAGGGAAAGATGACGAATACCTCGTAGCAGCTCGTGGTTGTACACCTCTGTACCAGCCAGGTCGGGAATGGCGTGTGTCTGGTGAAATAGGTCTCCGTTGAGTGGCGGAATTCCCAGCGCGTTAGTATCAATTCCGTACTCGAAGAGATAAAACGTCTGCTGCAAGCCGATCCAGAGATCGCCAAACGGTGAAGCCTCAATGATGTGCGCAGCGCGGTCACGAAGACGAGAGATGCTGTACCACTGGTCGTATATCTTCTGGTTCTGCTCCGCAGCCTCTCCGACCGCGACGATCAGTCCGCGCTCTTCTGCGACCATCAAGAAAAGCAGACGATAGACGAGCAACAGAAGTTGGCGATGATATTGAACCGGTGTCAGCTTGCCGGTTGTAATCCTCTCGCGCAATGCCGCATTTGTAGGATGCTGGAGGAACGCGCTGCCAAAGATCTTAAGAGTCTCTTCAACGCCCTCCCGGAGCTTGTCACGAACCCGCAGCCCCTGCTCGATGGATTCCTGGTAATAGCGCTCAAGCAGGCACTCTGAAGGGTCTTCCCCTGTGCGGGGGAATCGGCTGCAGTGGCAAAGCCGATAGAAGAGCGAAAACTCGTTAAACCGATTGCCTTCGAGAATGCTCTCCAGATCAAACTCAAGATATGTCGGTTTTGCAGTGCGCGAAGAATCGCGAAGAATTCGAAAGCTAAGACCGTTAGTAACGATGCCCCAGAGCACGTGCTCGCTATTGTTGAGGAAGTCTTGCACCATCGCCTGAGGGCTGGTCCTCAGCTTGGTATGCAGGCGCCGGTCGAGATCGATCTTGAAACCTTCAACGTGAACAGGTATGGCATCATCCCCGTCTCCCGCGCGATGGGAAATCGCATAGCTGGAATTGTTGACGATTGCCGCTGTCGGCTGCGGATGCAGATCAAAGCCGAGCATCTCTGAGTCGGACAGCAGAGGTAAAATCCATCTCTCACGGGTGAGCGTCGTTCCGTATTGATCCTTCTCGCTCAACGACTCGCGACGTCGGCTAAAAATGTCCCAGAGGCTTTGCGCGTCGCTCCAAACGCGACTGATCTCATCGGTGAGCCTTCGCCCTTTGAGTAACCCGAAGTCTCCGGGTTTCTGGCCAGCGGCATCGTCGTTCGCAATCTTGTCGAGCAGGTCATACGGAATCAGGCCACCTTCGGAGCGAATCGCCACGTACCTCATTAGGCGTTGCCTCCGGGCAGCAGGACGTACACTCCGAGCAGATCAGGCGGGTAGGCGCTGACCTTGACCTTTACATCTTCCAACGTCTTTTTGAGCCGCTCGTAATTGCTTTCCAACTCCGCAGCACGAGCGTTTGCGATCACCTGGAGGTCGACTCTCTCGTTGCGAAGCTCCTCCAATGCGTGCGCAATCCGCTGCTGCTTTTCGTGCGGGCTAACGTTCGCCACCGGAACGACTTTTTCAAGCAAATCCAAAGCGCCAGGGTCGTTGGCCGGCTTCCAAGTGACCATTTCACCAGCCGCCTCGTACGCGACGGTGACAACTTCCTCGGCGAACTGATCGCTACGCCCTCTGCGTCCCAGCTTGTAGCGCACTCGGAGAAGAACTATAACGGTGCGCGTCTTTACGGAATTCGTATACGCTGCGCCACAACGCGCGAAGTCCTGTTCCGATGCGGGCAGGAATGCCTTACCCAGAATGCGGTCACTGAGGAATGCAACGAGCGGGTGATTGCGGCCAAGTACGATGGCATTCTCAACGTGGTCAGGAGGAGGACTGACGAACACGACTTTGACGGGCTTTTTCCAGCCAAGGCGTTCCCGGATTTCTTGCGGCAATCCAATGGGATCGAGCACGTAGTGGCGATCACGCTTTTCCAGCGAAAACCTCAATCGCTGGGCAGCGTTCACCATGAAATGACGGATGGCGTCTGGGTCACCGAGGACCGTGTCGGTCGCCTCAATCTCGCGGGCTACCTCGTTAGGCTTGATAGCGTGTTGCGCGAACCGCGATCTCCGGCGCTCCTCTCGATCTGCGTTACGCTGCCAGTTTTCGTGGAACGCCTTCACGGTATTTACTTCGGGCAGGTCAAGACGCAATTGCTGTTCATCTTGTCCTCGCCAGCCCTCGAACACGGCCTTCACTACCGCCTTCATCACGCTCTCGCTGTCAGCCGGAACGGGCACGCTGATGCCTAGGTCACGGTAGATCTGTCGCGCCTTGCGAATGAGAACATTCAGCACGACGCCATCAATTGGATTGTCTTCGCTAAATAAAACAATGGCCCGCACCTCCGCCTTGGGCTGACCGAAACGGTCTACACGTCCCTCGCGTTGTTCTAGGCGATTCGGATTCCAAGGAAGGTCGTAGTGCAGCACGGCATCGAAGTTATCCTGAAGGTTGATGCCCTCGCTAAGGCAGTCGGTAGCTACGAGGACCCTCCGCTCGCTCTCAGCCAGGTCATTGACAGCGGCCTCTCTCTCTTCATCACCGCCCGTCTCTCCTGAGACGGCGATGGCGCGAAACGTCGGATACTTCTCCTTGATCCTGCGTTCCAACTGCTCGGCCACGTACCTTGCCGTCGCGATGAACCGGCAGAACACGATCGGGTGGTGTCCCTTCTTGAGCCAGTCGAGTACGATGTCAACTGCCTTTTCGATCTTGGGGTCCTGCCCGGATGTAGCGATGTCTTCCGCTCTCTGCAGAAACTGGCGAAGCTTCGCGCGGTCACCTTGCGACATGTCGCCTTTGCTGAGTTCCGTGGCAGCATCGGGCACTGTGTCGATGACCCCACCTTCCGCAAGTGGGTCCAGCGACTCACGACTCATCAAGTCGTCATCGATTTCCTCTGCGTCTTGTGCCGCACTCTTCAGTGCGTCTTCTCGGTTCTGAAAAGCCTGTTGGGCCGCGGCGGGGCTAGACATCAGACAGCGCAAAAGCGATAGGGCCGCCCAATAGCGAGCCCTCTGACGGTTGGGGCTCAGCCCTGAAGCGGTCACAGTTTGGCGGGTGAATGCCAATACATCGTTGAATAGGCGCCCATACTGCTCGCTCATCTTGTAGTTTGCTTCGAAGGGAGGCACCCGCTTTGGGAACGGGCGGCTTTCGCCGGGACCGCCCAACCACTTGTCGTCAATGTCTCCTCGCCGACGCTGAACTATGTGCTTCGCAAGGGTTGCTCGCTGGTTCTCGGTTGGGTTCTGCAGATCGAAGGCACGAAACTCAGGTTGGATTAAGGCCAGGATGGACTTGAAGCTTTCTTCGATGCCGCTGTGTGGTGTCGCGCTAAGCATCAGAAGGTGCCGTGCGCCGTCTGTGGCGATCTGTTTTAGCAACTCGTGCCGTTGCTGCTGATCCTTCGCTTGTTGGTAACCAGGATCTGCCGCAGCATGAACCTCATCAACGATGACGAGATCCGGACAGTGCTGCAGAAGTTGGGGCTTGCGACGATCGCTCTTGGCAAAGTCAATACTCACAATCAGATGACGGTAGTATTCGTACACGCTCAGCCCGATCCTGGGAATAGACCGCTCTAGTCGCGCAATCGTGCTGGTGCGAACGACTTCCGCATGAACGTGGAACTTATCGCGAAGCTCTTGCTGCCATTGATCGCAAAGGTGCGGTGGACACAGCACGCAGAGACGCTGAGCATCCCCTCGCGCTAGCAATTCAGATGCAATCAAGCCAGCCTCGATGGTCTTTCCAATGCCGACGTCGTCGGCTATTAACATGCGTGCAGCATCGAGGCGAAGAGCCATGATCATTGGAACGAACTGATATGGGCGAGGCCGGACTGAGAGGCGTCCGAGAGAGCGGAATGGGCCGGCGCCACTGCGGAGACTCAGGCGGGCCGCATCGCGAAGTAGCTTGCCTGCTACATAGTCGCCACTCTCCGCCGGTTTCGGGTCTGGAAAGACAGAATCAGAAACGCCACTGCCTTCCAGACCTAAGTGAATCGCCGAGATCTCTTCCTCGCCTCCGCTGAGCGGCCTGAGCTTAAGGATGTTCGGGAGATCCGACGGGAGAACGACCCAATCGCGACCGCGTACCTGAACTATTGAACCGATCGCACGTTGCGTGCCGGTGTCCGTGGACATGAGGACCTCGAGGCAAGAAACATAACTAGTTAAGATTGCGTGACTTACACGGCTGACATTCTAGCAGGTGAGGACACGCACGGCAGGTTCTTGATGCGCCCGGTGCCCGACGCAAGCTGGGTCAATTTGCCACTTTCGGTTTCAGATAAGCCTAAAGTGGTCGGGGACAGCATTGCGGCCTAGGCGTCGAGAGTACCAATTGGTTCGCTCGAAGCTTTGGTCGCATCGTACTCCTCGTGCAAAAATCTGAGCGACGGTATCGCCTTCGCGGCGATATCGACGAAGTTGGGGTCATTCAAAGACTCGTACGTGACGCCCTTAAAAACGACTCGAATTTTCATTGCGTCCGTCACATCGTTAGCGTTTCCAAAGGCTGTCGCGAGCTCGGCGTCCAACTGGCATCTCAATTGATCGGCCGAGGGGTTTTGACCCAAAGACTTTACCCAACGCCTTGGCGGGTTCGCCGCAACTGCAGGAAGAAGAGTTTCCACGAGGATCTTCCGATTCGCATCCATTTCAGACTGCAGCTTTTCCCGTACTTGTTTCTGAAACCACTCGACACACCTCTGTAACCTCTTTATCGATTTCTCAAACGCTTGCTTGTTGCTACGAAGGACGATGTTGCCGTATCCCTTTAGGGGAACCAGATACTTTTCCGCAATCGTCTTCTTCAGCCTATTAATTCGTTCGCCGGATAGTTCGCTGTCTTCAGGTATCAGGTTGATAGTGCCATGCAAAAGGTTTTGAGTCTTCCTGTCCTTAGCAAGGCCCATCAGATCCGAAGGGATAGCGGCACGCTTTCTCGAGATCGATAATCCCGTCAACTCAAAGTCTACGAACTCAAAGCGAGCATTGAAGACCCTTACGCGTTGGGCGAGGTCGAACTTTAGAGGTGGGTTTTCCGCTAAGTCATTCTCGACTTGTTCAACTTGATCCGTTCCAACTCTGTCGCCGCCCTGAATCAGGTCCTCTACCTCCCGTTCGAGTGGTATTGAACTGTGGTCGGCTGTGGGCAAAGCATCGAAGCGCACGCCATTCGGTCGCGGAAATTGGTTTGATTCACTCTCGATCAGTAGCGGCAACGGCGAAAACACTATCGTGGTCTCATCACAGATCAAAAGACCAATTCGCATGCCCGGGCGGTGATGGATGGCACGCCCCATCTTTGAGGCAACTTCATTCAGCAACTTAACTGCGTCAATGGAACCGTACCCCAGCCGGCAGGTTTCGGGATCGATATCCAGCAAAACTGAAACAGATTGTGCTCCGATCTTAGGCCAATGGTCGCAGAGGGCCCGTGCAACAGGCAGGCTCATGCCGGGTCCGGCGAAGAAGATCTTTCGCTGCGCGGTTCGAAGCAGCTCAATCAATTGGCTGTCATCCAAGCTGATTACTTCTGCCCGCGAGTCGCCCGTATTCACGAGGTTCCGACCTCCAATTCAAGATTGAATCATCGGCAATCTTGCTCCCGGCGATTCGTCCACACTCAGGTCTTCAATGGAATCCTACAACTCAATCCGTTGCGGAGGAAACACATGTTCACAGAACTGATGCCCTTGCTGCGCAAACGCCGGCTGCTGCTGACCATCTCCCTTATTGAGGGCGATACGATCAGAGCGACCGTCGTTCCGCAGAAAGCGTCTGACACCGAAGACAACGCCCTCACCACCCCATTGGCAATCACCGGCACAGCCGAGGAACTCGATCGTGACCTTCCTCAGCAGCTGGTGGAATTCACTGGGGCGCACATCCAACTTCAATCCACCCTGGCCTCTGCCAAAGCTGAAATGGAAGCGGCCGCAAAAGCGGCTCGCGAAGAGGCACGGAAGAAGACCTCGAAGCCATCTCAGCGCGACGAGTCCAACAACGCCAGCGGCACCAGCGGCGGCACCCGTCCCTCGGGAACCAGAGGCACCCTCACTGTTTGCGCCACAGGTGCAACCGGAAACGACAGCCGCAGAAGAGAGGAGGGAGGTGAAGCATCATGAAAATCAACATTGGTCGAACGAGAATTTGTCTACCACGGAACTACACTGCCATGCCCGAATCCAAAATTCTCGATTGAGGAAGTCCGTTCGTTCTACGCCGCTCAGTTTCCCGAGCTGACCAACGCAGCCATTACCGGACCTGAAACGGTTGGCGAACGGCTGCGTTACAGCTTCGAGCGCGCCATCGGATCGAAGGGCTGATGAGATGACGGACGCCAGCAAACAATCGCTGTTAAGGGAAATCCGCGAATCAGAGGGCCAGCAGGCCAGCGCCAGCCCTCTGACCGGACTGATGCAGAGGTGGCTCGAATGCCCAGACTCGCAAGAAGCAAGCAGTGCTCTCGCACGGGCTCTCTCACTGCAAGGAAGCGGAGATCCCGTCTTCCCCGGACCCGGTATCTGGCCAATCCCGCCAGCCTGATCGCGAATTCCCAGGCTGGAAGCGGCTCACGCCGGAAGCCGGATCACCTTTGGTTGCTCTGATCTGACCGCTTTGGCTCAAACCCTGGTCGAAATCGGTCTCGCCACGGAATCCGACTGGATCGCGGCAGGAAAGACTCCTGCCGCACTGGTTGATTCCGTATTTCGCCGCTTTCTCCGCGACCACGGCCAGGAAATCATTGCAGAGCACTTTGAGCTGTACCTGACGCTCGGAGAATCCATCGTCGATACCAGTTATTCCGATTCGGGCGCCGATTCCAATGGCCAGCTCTTTCTGGTCCTCAACACCGAGTCATCGTTTCCGCTAGGCATTGGCACGGTGATTGAGAACTGGAGCGGTGCCATCCCGGTATGGGAGTTGCTTTCTACGACACTCTCCGGCAAGCCCTCTACCGCTGGATACGGGTCTACGACGATTGGGACGCCCGCAACCGGATCGAGCAGATGGTCGAATGGGCGGAAGGGGAGGAAGACCCCGATTCCTACGAGATCCCCAAGCTCGACCAGGACCTGCCGGAGTGCCTCAGAAGCCGCGCACCGGCAGAGTCCCCACAATCCTTGGATTCCTTCCCGGCACTGACTGAACCGTCGCTGAAGGAGCTGGTCGAAACGACCCTAGAACTGCACCGCGTCTCCCACTCGATGGATCGACCACGCACTGGACGAAGAATGGCTCGAATCCCAGCGCAGCTACCACTCACTGGATCTTCCCCTGCCCGCCATCCTCCTGTACTTCCGGCCCGGAGACGCAGTCATGGCATGTTTCGACGACGAATGCGAATACTGGGGCCAGGAGACGCCGGAACCCAACCTCATCGTCCCCCTTCGTCCAAACGATCCCGCCAGCGTGCGCCAGGCGTTCGCCGTCCTTGAGACGCTGATGCGGGTACTCGTTCTGACGGTTCGTATCAAGACCCTGATTGACGCGCGGGAGAAACCATCATGCGATTCAGCATCGATGTCGGAAGCGAACTCGAACTGAAGCTGTACCAAGCCGTACTCCTTTACCGAAATGACCATGGGAACCGGTTCATGGCGACCGTCCATAGCGTTGTCCAGAATGAGGCCGATGGCACTCCACTGCTTGGATCCGGCCAACTCCTGAGTACGGCCAGCCCTGCGGGAGCTGGCGAAACAGATTGGGACGAGCTGTCCGGCAGAATTCCTGCCCGAAAACATCATTGGCCGGACTCCTGAGCTGATCGCATGGTGGACGCCAGCAGCCGTGCGGCCCATGTTCTTCCGTGACGGATCTGAGCTTGCCGACGTTTCCGGCAAGCTCTTTCCGCATCCCGCCCTGCTGTTCGTGGTCCGAAATGGGGTTCTGTTCGTTCGGGCGCTCTCCAACAACCGCCGGCCTGATCCGGACACAAGACTGGCGGCAGCACCCTACTGGAACATCGACAGCAACGGTGCCGTTTGCGCCGGCACCATGCGAGTCCCTAAGTCTTTAACGGTTGCCTCCATCCCAGCCTGGCAGCAGGCTTTCTTTCAGAGCGAGTTTACCCATCCGGGCGGCGGTGGCCGCTTAACGAAGCGCCGTGGCGGAACGGCGGCACTTTGGAAGAGCCTGGCAGGGAAGGAGCGGTTCCCGATTTCGACGCTCGTCGAGCAGGAGTCGCTAGAGCAGTACCTGAAGAAGTTGGAGGCAGGGAGATGATGACGCACACCCTCGATCCTCAACTACTGGAACGGGCGATCCGGATCCTGGTAGTCGGCTGCGGCGGCAATGGCAGCGCTATTGCGTCAGGACTTCCATACCTTCATCAAGCGCTCCTCGCCTTTGGACATCCCGGAGGCTTAGCTGTAACCCTGATCGACCCTGACACAGTCAGCGAAACCAACTGCGTCCGCCAACCGTTCTGCCGAACCGAGATTGGATTCGCAAAGGCGATAGTTCTCGCGCATCGGATCAACCTCTTCTGGGGGCTGAACTGGCAGGGCATGCAAGCAACGATCCAACAGCTCAAGAAAGGCTCAGACGTTGATTTCGTCATCGGTTGCGTTGACACCAGAAAGGCGCGGCGCGCTATCGACAAATGGGTATTGAACTCGCGGGTACTGTACTGGTTGGATCTCGGCAACAGCTCATCCAGCGGACAATTCGTTCTCGGACAACCGAAGAACTCTGCCAACAAGAAGAAAAAGGATCGCCTTCCCACGGTGGCCGAGTTATACCCAGAGATTCTCACGAGAGACAGGAAAGAAGATGACCAGCCATCCTGCAGCGCGGCAGAGGCTTTAACCCGGCAGGAACCGTTCATCAACCAGAATCTCGCCTACCAGGCTTTGGGGATGCTGACACAACTCTTACGCCACGGCTCATTGTCGTATCAGGGCGGGTTCTGCAACCTGGCGACAGGGCACCTGGCGCCGCTGCCGATTTGCGCGCCCACGGCCTAGAGTTAACCTAACCGCATTGGGCAAGAGTTGACGACCAACCGGGACCTTCATTGCTTTGGAATGCTCCGGGATTTGGGCCGTAATGGCGTTCTGAATTTTACTGTGGATCTGGTGCAAGAACTCCCATGGGCGAAACCGGCTTCGAGACTGCACTGATCAAATTCCTTCCCAACGCCACCGAAGCACTCATGACACCACCATACAGAGCTCCCACGACGCCCGGAGCGGCCACATCCTGGCCCGTGAGATAGAGATTACGAATTGGTGTTCGGGCACCTAACTTGCGGAGTGCATAGCGCGCTGGGGTTGCTGCGATACCGTAGATTTCGCCTTTCTCGTAATTCATGAAGTGGCGGGTTGAGACGGGCGTGGACAGCTCAGAGTGCTCGATATGACCCGCAACAGATGGGACCTGCCGTTCAAGTTCCTGGCGCAGTCGATCAGCCAATTGCTGCTTCAATAGGTCGTATTCCTGGCCGCGGCGCTTCCAGCGTCGGTCGCTCCAGCGCTCAAAGGCATCGTAAGGCAGGAGGGTGATTACCTCGATTGTGCTTTTCCCCGGATGCCGCCGACTGAAGTCGGGGTCTTTCGACGATGGAAAAGAAATGTACACGCCGGGAAATGTCGCCTCTGGATTTCCGGCAAATCGCTCAACGTTGGCGTCGTGGTCGAAACTGGGATAGATCCATAGATTGGTGCCGGTCAGTCCGAGTGCCTCGTCGGTTTGATTCATGCCGACATACAGACTCAGATGCGCCGTGGACGGCTCCAAGGTTCGGAGGTCCCGGCGCAGTGTTTCCAAAACCGGGGTGTCTTCGGGCAGAAGCCGCCCGAATGTGTTGGCGGCGCCAGCGTCGCTCACTACAATGTTCGCTCGGAACTCACGTCCATCGGCCATGCGTACACCCGTTGCCCGTTCTGCGCTGCAAGTGATTTCGGCGACCTCTGCGCTGGTAACCACGACTCCGCCGCCACGCTCGATCTGAGGGAGTATGGCGGCGGCGATGGTTGAGGCACCACCAATCGGATAGCTGGCGCCGGCAAAGTAGTGCTCGGCGACAGTGGCGTGAATGGCGAAGCTGCTCTTGGATGGTGGCAGGCCATAGTCGCCCCACTGGGCCGTAAGTACGCCAATCAATTCGCGGTTGCTGGTGATACTCTCCAGAACTTCAAGGGTTGTGCGTCTTGCCCAACGCAGATAGGGCGCGCGCAACAGAGAACCCGCGATGGCAGCTGCAGGCGCTGGAATGGCCTTCTCGGCATAGTACAGCCCGCTTACGCGATTTACGGCACGCACCGCTGCGATGTACTTGTCGATGCTCGCGCCTTCGCGCGGAAAGTACTGCTTCATGCCCTCGCGAAAGCGCTCGATGCCCGCGACCAGATCAAACGGGCGGCCATCGATGATAAAGCGATCGTACACATCCGGCATCGCACTCCAGCGAACCGCCCCATTGGTGATGTGGTCGAACGCCTTTCGCACTGCGAATTGCTCATCCTGTACCTGTCCGATGTAATGCAATCCTACGTCCCACTCATAACCGGGACGATGAAACGAATGCGTAAAGCCGCCCGCAACATAGTGACGCTCCAGCACCAGAACGCGCTTACCGCCATGCACGGACAGCATTGCGGCAGCGGTCAACCCGCCGATGCCGGAACCAATCACAATTGCGTCCCATTGTTCCGCCAGTTGCGCCTGCTTGTACGAATGGCTCGTGCCCGGATTTCCCATCGACCTTCTCCCTTGTCAGCGCCACTCGCAGTGCGAACTTGTCTATGTTGACACTGACAACATAAGAATAGACTGGACATGTTGCCACTGTCAACATGATCTGATAAAAAAGAAACATGACGCGCTCCGAGCCCTACCATCACGATAATCTTCGCCAAACACTCTTAGAGGCCGCGGTTGCGTTGATCGGTGAAGTGGGCTCGCGGGATTTCACGCTCCGCGAGGTAGCGCGCAGAGCCGGCGTCTCGCACAACGCACCGTACCGGCATTTCCCGGCCAAGGACGACCTGCTGGTCGCCGTGGCGACCGAGGGTTTTGACCGGTTGACGGCGCTGATGCAGAAATCGACGGCCCGAGGCAAGACCGCCCCGGAGCGTTTGCGGCTTTGCGGTTGCGCCTATGTCGACTTTGCACTGCGTTGGCCACATCACTTCCTCGTGATGTTCGACCTCCCTAAGACCTTGCAGGAGCGATGCAAGGCTGAACCAGTTGGAAAGAACGCCTTCGATGTGCTCCTGGGCTGCATCATAGCCGCGCAGCAATCGGGCGATCTCCCCGCCGGCGATCCTCTTCCACAGGCATGGACTGCGTGGTCGCTCGTGCATGGCATCGCCAAACTGGCCGTGAGCGGGAATCTTCCGTTGAGCCGCCGCGCAACACTCGACTTCACTCGCCGCGCAACCGAAGTGCTTTCCGGTGGCCTGATGAACGTGAAGGATTAGCGTTGGCACTGACGTAACGTGGCGGTGTCGAGTTTCCGACTTCCTCGCGCCTTATGTAAGGCGGTCGACCCAGGCAGGCCGCGGACCCGCCCCTGTCGTCACCAAGCGCCCCACACCCAAAAAGCCGCGCCCACAATGGCAATGACGGAGCCACTCAGCACCTCGCCATGGCGCTCGATCCGGCTGAAACGAATGCGGCGGAGTCCGAGGGTTGAGGAGACGCAGAGCAGGACATAAGTCGCAATGGTGCTGGCAGCGAAAACAACGGACATCAAGGCAATCAGGCGAACGCCATACTTTCCTGCCGCAAAAAAGGCGGGGATTCCTTCGACCATCGGCGAGGATCCGAGAATCAACATCAGCGCGGTGCGGCCTTTTTGCTCAGGTGCAGCACTCGCTCCAGCGTCGCCGTTATTCGCGGGAATGGAACTATGCTGGTGTCCATGCCCATGATCATGCTGCTCGAACCAGCCGGAAACAGCTATCCACAGGCCGAAGCCGATGAGCGCGAGGCCGGAAGCCTTGTCGACGAAGGCGCCGAAGCGGCGGGCGGCGGTTGCACCCGCGATCCACACCACGATTGCGATGGCGAGAGTTGATAGTACGTGGCCTGTGCCAGCTTGAAAGGCAACGCGGGCAGTCTCGGACTTCGACCAGCCGCGCTGACGCGCCAGCACGGTGATGGGGAACCAGTGGTCCGGAACGAGAGTGTGCAGGATGCCAACTGCGGCCACCGCGCCAATCAAAAGCGACTGCGAGCCGAGATCCATTCACGCCTCCGGCCGCTGCAGCAGGGCGAACCAGCTGCCGTTGAACGTCCCCTCATCGCTGAGGACGAAGCCAGCGTCTGCAACCATCCGCCGCCACGCTCGCTTCGGCGCAAGGGAAAGCGCGAGCACGTTGCCGACGGCGAACATCGCCCAACTGGGTACCCACACGACAAGCAGGAAACGTCCGCCCGGCTTCAGCACACGCAGAATCTCAGTCAGCCCTTGTTGCTTCAATTGCCCCAGATGATCGACCGCATGGGCGCTGACGGCAGCATCGAAGCTGCGGTCCGGGAAAGGCAGGGCGGTCAAATCGCCGACTTGGACCTGCGTACGCTTCCCCATGCCGGCGCGGCGCAGGTTTTGTTCGAGCAGGCGCTGGCCGCCGCCTTCGATGTAGCCGGAATCAAATCGGTCGAGGGCCACAATTCGCACCTTCGTAAGTGCGCGGCCCAGAGCAATTGACGTGCGGCCGGCGCCGCAACCGGCATCGAGCACGACCGTGTTTTCGTCCGCAGCCGACAGCAGATCGACCATAGGGAGAAGGGCGTGCTCGTAGCGTCCGGTCATTTGAGTAATGAGTCCTCCGGCGAAGAAGCTCGCCGCAAACAGCGTCAGGGCCAGGGCGATGGGCCAATAGGCGGGCGCTGCAACCTGAATCGCTACGACGCTCGCGGCGAAAATCGTCGCCGCAATCCAGGGCCCGTACGTCCAAGCTGGAGCCCAGCCGAAATTGAAGCCTGCCGCGTCCACGAACCGTTGCGCAGGAAGGAGACGCGCCATGATCCTGCGGCCTGCCACCACGTAAAGCGAGGCGATAACTACCAGGGCGCCCACGAGATGAAATCCCGCGAACAGCAGAAGTACGCTGGATACCGGTTTGAGCGAAGGGACGTAAATCATAAGGACCGCGCCCGCTGCGGCCCCGACAAATCCCACCCACAACATGTGACCGTGCTTGTGTTGGAGTCCTTGGTTTGTGTTCACGTTAGTCTCCGAAAGATTTATCCACCGATTGACGGCGCTGCCTGCTAATACCGAAGATAGTGTTCGGAAAAGAATTCAGGAAGAACAACCACGGCGATATTGTTCATTCCCGAACAACACAGGCGAAATTGTCTGGTATTGGCATATGGCGCAAACACAGTCCGACAAGCGACCGCAGAGAACACAGCAGGCGCTGCGGGACGCATTGCTGGAGTTAGTTGTCGAGCGCGGGTATGAGAAGTCGAGCGTCCAGGACATTCTGGATCGGTCAGGCGTCGGGCGCGCTACGTTCTACGAGCATTTCCGAAACAAAGAGGACCTCCTGCGAAGGTCCCTCGACCAATTGCGCGAGCACTTAATGCAGGAATGGAATTCCGCTTCGAGGGGCACGGCACAATCCAAAGTCGTGCTGGGGTTTAGTTTGGCCTTCTTCCGGCATGTAGACGGCCATCGTCGGCTTTACCGTGCTATCGTGGGGCGCGAGAGCGGAGTGATCGTCGACCGTCAGATGCGTCGGATGCTCGCTGAACTTGTGAAGGCAGAAATCGTCGCGTCCGGCCGGAAGGATCAAGACGGAGTTCGAACGGACATGGCGGCGCAGTATGTCGTCGGTGCTCTGATGTCCACCGTGACCTGGTGGCTCGACCGCAACGTCAAACTCTCTCCCGACGAGATCGACGGCGCCTTCCGGCGAATGACCCTCCCCGCACTTCAGGCGTTTTGTAGCGCATAGGAGGACAATGCACACGTGGCCACACGGCAATTGGGATACCTCGTCCGGCTTCCAGTAGCGCAGCGCGTTTGCAGCGTCGAAGAGCTGGTTCGTTATGGGAGGTTGTGCAACGGACTGCTCCCAAGCGGAATCCGATCCGCTGGCTGAGCAGAAGAACGACATCATGCAGCACATGAATGCCGACCACAAGGATGCGCTTATCCTGCTGGCGAACGGTTTGCTGGCATTGAGGCACAAGAGGCGGAGATGACCTCGGTCGACCGCCTCGGCTTCCATTTGCGCCTGAAAACCCAGGATGGCGTGAATGGAACTCGGGTCGCCTTCTTGCGGGAAGTGAGCGACGGGTCACAAACCCGAGAAGCGTTCGTCGAGATGGTGAAGCAAGCCCGTCAAGGGTAAAGCCACCTGGCTTTCGCCGTTTACTTGCACAGGTCGTTGTTCTTGCTGAGTCAGGAAAATCGACTAGAATAGGGCGGCAGCGCGCTCCGAAACGAGAGTCGAGGACCCGCGGCCCTGCGTCCCCTCCGAGGCACTCCGGCTTGAATAAGCCCAAAAACCAACCCGTGCGAGGCTCGACCGCTCGACTTCAGCGGGCCGCCCGTGAGCGCGCTGACGATGAAGCTCGCCGAATTCCGTGGCAGCGCCTGCTTGATACTCAAAATCAATACATCGATTGGCAGGAGTTCTACCTGTGGGTTCGCTCGGTCCTGGAGGTTGAAGACCGCATACCGGATTGGCTGCTTGAAATTCTCAACGCCCGTGTTCCGGGGTTTATCGAAACCGAAAGAACTCTCACACCCAAAGCAGCCAAGACCAGGCCTCTTCATTTCCGTCTGGAAGATTGGATTGACGATCATATGTTCGGCTTCGCCAAGCAGGAAGGCTCGTTCTTCGCAATTACCTATTACGCGATACGAGACCCGCGCTACCAGCGAGCCGAAGTGTGCTGGTCGGTGTGCACCGAGAAGTGGATGAGAGCCAAACCGGCTCAGTATCCGTCGTTCGAGGAGTGGAAAGGAATGGCGGCGCAATGTGACGAGACTGCCCATCTGACAGCGCAGGAGCGCAAGGCCAGGGCATCGGCGAAGCTGGTGCATCCTGACCGCCTCACCGAGGCTGCTAGTCGTTACATGGATTGTGAGGCTCTTGCGTACTGGGCACGTCCAGCACTGGAAGGTGGGTCAGAACTCCCGCCAGAGGTGGTGCGCGAGTTGGAGCGACGGTTTCCGGGATACTGGGACGCACGACTGAAAGCGTGCGCAAGGGCGTCAAGCGGTGGCGCGCAAGACTGGGAGCACCTGATGCTCTGGGTTGGCGACCGTTTCTTTCAGCATGCAAAAGCCGAGGGCTGGTTCGACGCCATTCTCATCCAGGTGCAGAGCCATCCGCGAGCAATTAGGACCATGGAATTTGCCGACCATTGCGACGAACTTTGGGATGATAAGCTGCCCAGCCCCTACCCGCCCTTCGAGGATTGGCGCAGAGAAGCCGACTCTTTCGTTGACTTGGACTGAGCGGTCTTAAGAATCCGACGGCTGGAGTCGAGCACATTGGATCGCTCTTTGGGTAAGGTCGCGTCGGCCGCACGGCACGCCCGGATATGTCTGAAGTATGGGTTGCCGGCTATTATTTGTCCGCACACGCAGGTTCGGACTACTAGGGCGTGTTTTTGAGCGCGAGAAACACGCACCGCGTTCGTGACGGTATCCGGCACTCCGTACTCGTTGCGCAGCCATTTGGCGATGGGCGCATGGATGAGTGCCATACTGATCTCGCTGCCGTGCTTCTTGCAGAACTCCTCAAACGCCCGGTCGGTAACAAATAGATCAACCAGCTTCAGTTGACGGGTGGAAATCAGCTCCTGCACCTTCGCCAGCGTGAGGCCTAAGATATCTGCTGTTCGTTCCCACGAGAATGCGTCTTCTGAATTGGCGAGAGCGGCCGTCGCTCTTTCCAGAACGGCATGGTCCAAGGACGAGCCGTTCTTATAACAGTATGCCGCCAAGGAGATTGCGGATACACGCGGGTCACGCACTCGGAGAATCCCGTTTCCGATTAGGCATCTCAGCCTTGCCGAACTTACTCGCAACAGCTTTTGCAAGGCTCGCAACGACCACCCGTCGGTGACCTTGGCACTCATCCCGAGTGTTCGAAGCCGTATGCGAACGGCGTTTTCGGAACGGCGAAGGCGCTGAGCAATCCTCTTCACTGGTTCGTATCCAGCTAATTTCAACAACTTGTCATCGTGCGCCCGTGTCCATCGTAGGCAGGGCGGTCTTCGGACTGGGCCCATTTGGCCCGGATTCTTTTTCCAGTTGGGCTGGCCCGCTACGAGACCCGCAAGTTCGGAGGTGTTCCGCAGGTGTCGGATACGCTGGCAACAATCCCCACGGGTCCATCCCGGGACGAGCTCAAGGATTCGGTTGATTGCCTGGCGTTTCTTCGCAGCCCCCTGCTTGATCGCAGCCAGCAGCATTTGGTCGATGGCTGCCAATCGCCTGCTGTCGGTTTTGGCATTTAGTTCCGGAGTCTTGGGCATTGCGCAACCCCACTACCCCCGGATGTGAATCGTGAGATTTCCTCACACGACAATGCGCAGTGCACGAGTCGTGGACATCACTCACGATCAATCCGGCAAGCGACGGAGCGGCGGATCTTCATCTTCGAGCGTGACGAAATGGGCAAGCGCAGTCGCCACTCGACGCGAGATGTCGGGGCCTGCGACTTATAGAAGTGGCTGTGCTCGGGGTGGAGGTTCTCCCCCACATTTATTGAAGGAACATCGAGGCGGAAAAAGTTTCAGAGAATAATTCTGGATCTCATGAAGCCCGAGAGAATAGTCGATTGTGACGAACAGTAGCCCTCGGCTTGACATGCATTCACGCGAAATGGCACTCTGCTTTTCTGGCCGGCAAAACCCATCAGGAGATGTGAGGCCCCTGGATGCCGAGCCCGGATTTGAACCCTGATTGGGTCCTGTCTAACAGTTCCCCAGAAAACAAAGCACAGCCACACCAAAGTGACGCTGAGCTAACAGCCGTCGCGAGCCGACTTTGGCCGCGAGTACAGGCTCATGCGCGCCGGGCACTCGCGAACAACAATTCAGATGAAAGTGTGGCTTTGGCGGCAGAAGTTTGGGAGGGCGTGCTGCAGTCGGTCGCGAAGACTCGGCAGCGGCGCAATGGAAGGGGCGCGGAGATACTGGATCTGGAAGCGTACCTGTTCGGAGCCTTTCACCACCGCTTCAATCGGGCACTGAAGAAGGAACGACGAAGGCTGGCGACGATTGAACTTGTTGCTTCAAGCCATGATCTTGAGCAACTTCCAGGGGCTCAGGACTTAAAGTCTTCGCGTGATCTGGAGCATTCCATTCAGGTCAAAGAGGTCGTCCAGAATATGGACGGCTGGACACGCAAGGTATGGACCGCACGGCAATATGGATATTCCTGGAGAGAGATCGCAGAACATGTGGGTCTGGGCGAACAGGCGGCCAAAGTTCGATTTCATCATGCGCTCCGCAGGCTCGCGGCTCGCTTGGGGTATGGCAAATGAACGAACAACGGCGAGCAAGTGGTCCGCATCCTGATCCCGACGGTAAACTTGGCATTTCCGACGAAAGTAACTTCAACGAGGGCAGGCAGGTTCTGAGCGAACAGGAAGAATTGGATACAGAAGAACAGCGCGTCTTAGATCTGCTGACACAGGGTCTGTCACGCGAATTTCCGAACCCCCAGCGCGTTGGGTGCCCTGACTCTGCGGTACTCACAGGTATCGCTTTCCGCAAGCTGCGCCTGGCTGAGGTCGAGCCGTGGCTGGAGCACCTCGGTTCCTGCAGTCCGTGCTTTCAGGAATTCACCGAACTGCGTAAACAAGCCACGACTCGACGACGCCGCACACAGGCGTGGCTCGCCGTTGCTGCGGTTCTCATCTTCGCGGTGGCGGGATGGTTGTGGGTGCGAACTCAACACCTGGCGCAGCCAACCGAGACTGCTGTTCTTGACCTCCGGGAACTCTCGGTCGGTCGCGGGCAAAACCCAACTCAAACGGATCAACGACCTCTCGAAATCCGACGCTCGGCCAAGCACCTGATTCTGGACTTACCTATTGGGAGCAAGGAAGGAGCCTACGATATCGCCATACTGAGTGAATCGGGCGCTGAGATTCTGGGGACCACCGGCACCGCGCAGTTGCAGGATCACATTGTCAGCTTGCGGGCTGACGTCGACGTTGGCGGAGTCCCGCCGGGGCTGTATTTTCTTGCTTTGCGCCAACCCGGTCTGGAATGGACCCGATACCGCTTCCGCTTATTTTGATTGCACCCGCAGATTGTGCTAGGCGAACAAAAAGCGAATATGATACGCTGCGTTCATGGACGAGGGTCGCAAACGAGTGCTCGCGATTGTCGCTGGAATCCTGGTGGCGCGTCATTTGAAGACGACCGAAGATCTCTTTGATTCCAAGCCAAGCCCGAGAACAGAGTCTCTCGTTTCCGCTGCCGTTCAGTGGGCCGAGAAGATCATGAAGAAAATCGATGGGGTATATCGGCAGTGACGCAGAGTTTGGGTTTGGGCGAGTTCCCAAAGAGTGGGGAGCATGTTCAACGGCGGATCAGGAACTGTTTGCTGCGCGTCGCTCGATAGCTTCTTGTTTGCCTGTGACTCGGGTGCAACCGAACAAGGCCGGCGAATCTCCACATCTGCGACTGACACATGCAGGCAAATGTGTGGGCCATGCAGGCGCCATGCTGATTACGTGTGAGTTGGCCTGTTCTATAAGAGGGGATGTCAAGAACATTTTTCTCCCTCCGCCGGAGGCGCGAGTTCGGTTCGCGGCATCCAGCCCCTGTCAACGACGAAGGACGCTGGGATCCCGGGTGTTGTGCCCCGTTTCAGTAGTTCCATTTTTCTGGTCGCGACGACGCCACTCAGTTCCTGAAACCTGCAAAGCCCTATGGTTGTATGGTGTCAACCATGGTTCTATCTGCGACTTATAAGCCTATTGCTTTTTCGGGTTGTCCGAGGGGGCATAGGGTTCACACAGTGACTAGGTGCCAAGCGGCACCGTATGCCTACAGGCCAACGTCATACTCACCCTCGAACCCGAGCGTCTCCAGAACCGACTGACCACTACCAGAAGGATCTACCGGAAATGGGAAGGGGCTCTTCACCCGAGACGCTCAAGCGGCTTGCGGTTTTAGTTTCTCCGCGTCGAAGCTTGCTCCTTTCTTCCACAGACTCAGCGTAATGGCTGCGATCTTGCGCGCCAGCGTCAGACGAGCCATGGTCGGCTTCATGCCTTTCGCCAGTAAAGCTTGGTAGAAGTCCTGGAACGGTCCAGGGCGCACACTCGCCATGGTGGCCACACCTTTGAATAGACCTTTCAGATCATGGTTGTGGTCTTTGTTCAAGCCTCGAATGGAGATGAGTTTCTTCGAGCGCCGCAGCTGGCCGGTGGCATAACTGTATTCCGCGCTCACCCTGGTCTCCAGAGCTAATCCGCTGTAGGCCCACAGTTGCCGCTTGGTGCGGAAGCGATGCGGGGTCTGGATCAGCGCCACCACCAAAGCCGATCGAATCGGTCCCAGGTAAGGAATCTGTCGCAGCTTGGCAGTGATTGGATGCTTACGGCTTTCTACTAACAGTTCTCGCCGAGCCTGCTGCCGCAAATGTTGCAACATGTCCAGCTGCTGGTACAGTCGCTCGGCTCGCCGGCGCACGCCAGGTTCGCGAATCTTCTCCAGCCACTCCGCTCGATGACGGCTATAGTAGACATCTCTTCCCGCACAGGGAATCGCCCAACTGCGATACAACGCCTTAAGGCGATTCATCACCCGCGACAGGTCTTTGACGATCGTAAGATAACTCCGGGCCAGCTCCCGCAGCATTCGCACCCCGGTCTCGCCGTGGTAGACCGGCTTCAGTTGGTTGCCGCGTAACAGTTCGGCCAGTTTGCGGGCATCGATGCGGTCACTCTTATTCCCATCTTTGAGCAGCGCGTTCTTGCGCGGATTGCACACCACCAGTTGGTCAACATGGGGCTTCAGCAGATCGTATAACCAGGCAGCGCAAGTTCCTTCTTCGAAGGTCACCCTCAACGTTCCACGCAGTCCGGCAAAGAACTCCAGAATCGTTGCGGCTTTCGTCTCCAGAATGGATTCCATGATGATCCTGCCGGTGGAATCCGTCACTGCGACCGAGATCGTGGCTTGATGAACGTCGAGCCCGATATACTTTTCACTATCCATAAGGGTGCTCCTTTCTGTAGGTCATGATGCTTGCGCTCACAACCTACTCCAAAAGGGGCGCCCTCTTATAATGCGTTCTCGCCAGCTATCTGCGGACAACAAGCTGCCTGGTCGCCCGTGATCCGTGAGTCATCCAGACAGAGCACCTGCTATCGAATGGAACTGGCTGCTTTGCGGGCGGGGAGTCGAGGAGCTGCGAACAGTCTCTTGCACGCCTTCTTTTCCATGGCGGCAACTTCAGCGTCGACCTCAAGCAGAGTTCGCACAAACAGCTCGCCCAACGGAGACAGGCTCCTCCGCGCCAGGCGCACGATGCCAAATTCGGTGCTCAGCACTGGCAACGCGACCGGCAATATCGCCATGGCTTTGGTCTTCAAGTCTGCCAGCAACACTTTCAACGGCAGCATGGCTACTGCGTCTGACTCCTGAGCGATGTTCCGCATCATGGTCATGGATTCGCAGGCGATCGAGGGAACAGTCTTCGGTCCGGATCGGGAAGAAGTTTCGCCAGCGGTTGACTCGCTTACGAACTCCCTCAAGAATCCAGTAGGAAAACGCGATGTGCTGACAAATGGATAGCGCAAGACCTGCTTCAGAGTCAGTGGACCTTTGTGTCGAAGTAGTGGATGGTTGGGTCGGACCGCGAGGTAGCCTTGACGGCGCCGCAACGGCGTTATGTGAAGCTCGGCTTCTTCGGTCAGGCCGCGTATGTTTATTACCGTCATGTCAAGATCGCGGCGTCGCATTAGTGGGAGCAGGTTGACCCAGTTATCGTTAGCAATGCGAAGCCTCACATGCGGATGACTGCGAACGATCCTTCCAACAGCGCGGTCCACATACTCGACGCCAACGTAGGTGCCGACTCCGATTGCCAGCTCTCCCTTATCCAGCCCTTTTAGCAAATCCATTTCCCGGCTGAGATCGGCCGAGCGCGCCATCACCTCTTGTGCGTATTCGAGAAAAATTGCGCCCGCATCGGTGATTTCTACGTGGCGTGTTCCGCGCTCAAAGATCCGGACTGCAGCGAGCCGTTCCAGAGCTTGGATACTGCGCGACAGTGCTGGCTGGGAGACATGAAGAGACCTTGCAGCATGTGCGAAACTGCGGTGCTCTGCCACCGCAAGAGCACAGCTCAGCAGCCGTATTTCGAAATTCATGCACCTAGGTTATCAATCCAATGACAAAAAAGCATAGGCCGCATGTGACGCATGTCACAGCTTGACCTGAAGTTACTCAATTCCAATAAAAGAGTTGCCTCAAAGATACGGTTCCACAACACCCATCGGCTGCGAAAGCAAGCTGCGGGGATACCTCCCTGCGAGCTATTGGAGTCGAATTCAAGCAACTCGCGCAGACATACGACACGACGATCTTCGCAAGAGATCGAACCTCGTGTCAGGAGAAAAGATGAACGCTCGAAGGTTGATTCAGATCGCCATGCTAACAGCGCTCGCTATTCCACTGGTGTTGGTCGGTATAGCTTCAGCCACTGACAGCATTAAGGGACAAGTCCTGGGCGGAGGCGCACCCATTGGGCAATCGACTGTGACTCTGTGGGCAGCGACAGCGGACGCTCCCAAGCAACTTTCGCAAACGAAAACCGACAATGAAGGGCGGTTTGAAATTAGCAGCATCGGAGCACCGGCGGACTCTAGCCTCTACCTCGTGGCAATGGGTGGCGAACCAAAAGCTCGTGCCGGCAACAATCCGGCTATTGCACTGTTAACAGTTGTTGGTAGCAAGCCTCCGGCGAGGGTAGTCATCAACGAGATGACAACCATCGCCTCAGTTTGGACGCACGCTCAGTTTATCGACGGCATGACCATCAAGGGTGCGCCCCTGCAGTTGCGCATTGCCGCGGGCAACGTGCCCAACTTTGTTGACGTAGTAACAGGCGGATGGGGCGGCACCATCCAAGACCCACTCAACAGCAGCCAAACTCCGACCATGGCAAACTTCGCCACGCTTGCCGATCTGCTCTCCGGTTGCGTGACGCGGATGAAAGCGGATGCGTGCAGCAGCTTGTTCGAAGCCGCTACGCCTCAAGGTTGGGGTGCTCCGACAAACACGTTGAATGCTGCCGAGGACATCGCGCTTTTCCCCTGGTACCAGCCCGACAAACTCTACGCCCTGCTTCGGCAGTTCTACGAGGTGTCACCAGCCACCCACATGCTCGCCGTGCCGTATATGCCGTATCTCAACTGGGCGCCAAGTGCATGGGTGCTGCCGCTCGAGTTTACCGGCGGCGGGTATCTTGCGGGCGGCAAGTGCATGTTCGACAGCGAGGGCAACCTCTGGGTCGGCGACAACTTTACTGTCGGCTGGCAGGGACAAGACTCGCTGTGGCAGGGACACGCAACGAAGTTCGCGCCCAACGGAAAGCCGCTCTCTCCGATCACCACCGGATTCACCGGCGGCGGGATGGAAGGCGGCACATTCGGCGCTGCCGTCGATTCTCATGACAATGTCTGGCTCACCAGCTACGGCAGCAAGAGCATTTCCGTATTCGACAAGAACGGCAAGCCGCTCACGCCCCCGGAAGGAATCAATTTCGGCGGACGCCTGGGCCTGATGCAGGGCGTCATCGTGACGCCGAGCGGCGATGTCTGGGTCCTGGGAATTGAAAAGAGCCAGCTCGTGTACTTCCCCAAAGGCGACTGGAACAAGGGCCGGATCGTTTGCGAAGGCGAGAGCGCGGAGCCGTGCAAGTCGTTCAAGGCACCCTTTCATCTCGCCATCGATCAGCACGACCGAATTTGGGTTTCCAATAGCGGCCTTCCCCATGTCACCCGCTTTCCCGCCTCGGATCCCACAAAAGCCGAGAAGTTCACGACTGGTATCAACAATAGCGGCCTGAACATCGACAGCCAGGGAAATGTCTGGGTGACCAACCGGTTTGGAACCGGAGTGTTGGGCATGGCGCACCTTGTCGATATGGGTGTGCGGCTCAAGGAGGAAGGAGTCGCGGCTGCCTCGGACTACCTGACAAAGACCATGTCGCAACAGCAAGGAGGCACCATCGACGGTGGTAGCGTCACGCTGTTGCGTCCGGATGGAACACCCTATCCCGGCTCGCCGTTCAAAAGTGGCGGACTTCCCGGTCCCTGGGCAGTGGTAGTAGACGGCAATGACAACGTCTGGATTTCCAACTTTGCCACGCCGAGCAGCCCAATCGTGGAGCTGTGTGGGGTACGGACTGAGCACTGCCCACCCGGCCATCACACGGGCGACCAGATTTCGCCGCCCGGTGGATACGTTGGCGGCGGGCTGCAGATGCAGACAGACCTCGGCATTGACCCTGCCGGCAATGTCTGGGTAATGAACAATTGGCAGGACATTGACAGCTGTATCGGTACACCGAAAGAGGCACTCTCGACGCGCTGCGGTGGGCAAGGAGTCACCATTTTTTACGGAATGGCCAAGCCAGTACGCGGGCCGCAGATTGGTCCGGCACGGCCGTACTAATCACGTCCCATTCCACTCGGGAGCCCTTCCTCTCAAAGGAACGGCAACTTCTGATGCTTCAAACGGCTGCCGAAGCTCAACGAACTTAGGAGAAGTGAAATGAAACCTTTTACGAAAGTGGTATCGGGGTTATTCCTTTCCATAATTTTCATACTTGGCGGTTGCTCAAATTCACCTAACTCCGGCACCTCTACCGCAGCCAAACCAGCTCAGGCCGCTGTCGCAGATCCTTTGCCCTCATGGAACGATGGGGCGGCAAAGCAGGCGATTGTCGACTTCGTCAAAACCACCACAGACAAGAACAATTCGAAGTTCGTTCCCGTTGAGGACCGTATCGCCACCTTCGATCAGGACGGCACGACCTGGGTAGAGCAGCCGATCTACTCGCAGGTGCTATTTGCTTTTGATCGTGTTGGAGAAATGGCTGGTCAGCATCCGGAGTGGAAGACGAAGATGCCGTTCAAAGCCATCGTGACTGGTGACAGGGAGGCAATGGCGAAATTCACCTTGAAGGACATCGAGGTCATCGCCATGGCTACCCACACTGGCATGACCGCGGAAGCGTTCGGACCGCTTGTGAAGGACTGGATGGCGAAGGCGAAGCATCCCAAGTTCGACAAGCCTTACCCGCAGATGGTGTACCAACCCATGTTGGAAGTGATGAAGTATCTCCGCGATAACGGCTACAAAACCTACATCGTGACGGGTGGCGGACAGGACTTCGTTCGCGCTTACGCGGATCAGGTGTATGGAATCCCTCCGGAGCAGATTATCGGCTCGGCTCTCGATACCCAGTATGCCTACAACAAGGAAGGACAGGGCATCCTGATGCGCGACCCGAAACTGCTGCTGAACAACAATGGCGCAGGCAAGGCGGAAGATATTTACCTGTTCATTGGCAAGAGGCCACACGCAGCCTTCGGCAACACCGATGGCGACCGCCAGATGCTTGAGTACACCCAGGCAGGCGGGGGAGCCTCACTGGAGATGTTAGTACTCCACGATGACGCGCAGCGTGAATATGCCTATGGACCAGCCCAAGGCCTGCCCGACACCAAAGTCGGCACTTTCCCGCAGAGCTTGTACGACGAGGCCAGGGAAAAAGGCTGGACCGTCATCAGCATGAAGAACGACTGGAAGCAGATTTTTGCGTGGGAGAAGTGAGCAAGTACCACGATGAAAGGAACGTCGTTCCGGCAGCCACGGTTGCAAGAGAGACTCCCCGAAAGCGGGTCTCAAGTGACTACTGGCTAATTAATCCTAACTCCCCTGATGGGGGCTAACCAAAGGCATTCTTGGAGAGATATATGGACCTAGGAGCAGGTGTTCGAAAACTCACTTTGGGAGCGCTAGCCATTTCCGGTGGTTTACTGGCGGCTGGCGGAACTCCTATCGCCGCACAATCCGCAGACAAACCCAACATCGTCATGCTGATGACCGACGACACTGGATGGAACGACTTCGGTGCATACTCCAACGGAGGCGCAACCCTTGGCCACCCGACGCCGAACATCGACAAGATGGCCAAAGAGGGCGCCGTCTTCACGAGCTGGTACGGCCAGGCAAGCTGCACGGCCGGACGCGCGTCTTTTATCACTGGACGAATCCCGATCCGTTCGGCGCTGTCCATCGTGGTTGCCCCCGGTGACGAGAACTACCTCAAGCCAGAGACTCCGACGATTGCCGAATTCTTTAAGAAGAACGGCTACACTACCTACTTCTCCGGCAAGTGGCACCTGGGCGACAAGCCGGTGGCCTACCCAACCGAACACGGCTTCGACGAGATGAAGGAGTTCGCCGCCTATTACGCCGGCGTCTATTCCTACCCCGATACCTCCAAGTGGTTCCATCCCTGGTTCCCCTCCTACAACCCTGAATTCGCCAAGATGTACGACTCAGTGGTGAACATGGGCGAGTGGGAAGGTGTGGCTGGCAAGCCCGCCACAAAGGTTGCCGACATTACATACGAATACATGGCGACCATGGACGAACGGCAGGCCGACTATGCAGTCGACTACATCAAGACCCACGCCAAGAGCGGCAAGCCGTTCTTCATGGATGTGAACTGGATCAAGATGCACAATCCGACCAATGCGGCCCCGGACTTCCGCGGCAAGTCGCATCTCGGCGACTATTCCGACTCCCTTATGGAGATGGACGCCGATATCGGTAAGGTGCTGGACGCCATCCACCAGTACGCCCCTAACACCATCGTCATCCTGACCGCCGACAATGGCGCATGGCTGGATGCCTATCCGGACGCCGGAACCACCCCGTTCCGCGGCGAAAAGGGCTCTGCCTACGAAGGCGGCTGGCGCGTTCCCGCCATCATGACGTGGCCCGGACACATTCCTGCGGGCGTACAGTACGGTGAAATGATGTCCCACATCGATTGCTGGTCCACGCTGGCAGCGATGGCAGGCATTACTCCGCCGGCCACCGGCGAGATGAAGGACAACAACGGCAAGCCCATCTACTTCGACAGCATCGACAACAGCGCCTACATCCTCGGCAAGTCGCAGCACTCGGCACGCAGGTCGTGGGTCTTCGTTAATGGCGAATACCTCAACGCTATCCGCGCGGACATTGCGGGCGATCCCAAGGAGCCGTGGGTAAACATTGCCTGGAAGTTCGTATGGACGGCAAAGGACTCTTGGCTCGGACCCAGCCAGAACCTGGGCTCGATCCCTGCGGTCTACAACCTAACCATGGATCCATTTGAGAGATACGACATGGTCTTCAATGGAGCCGAAGGGGAGATGAATGGATTGCGGACATCCCCCGGAAGATACGCCGGCGAAGATAACGGCTGGTCTGCAGCACTCTTCTCCAAGGTGCTGTTCGACTTCGATCAGTCCATCATGAAGTATCCCAGCATCCAGCGCTTCCCCGGTGGCGCCTCGAATGACTTGATACCGGACCTGCAGCATCCCAAGAACCCGCTACCGCTACTGGATCCTGCCAACATGCCGAAAGCAATTCCTGCAGCTGACTAGATCGCAGTGCCGAAACGGGGCGTGTAAAAGTTCGCGCGCCCCGTTCGGCATCGGTAAGGAGGCAATGGGGGCTTATTTCTATGCTTGGTTTCAGGCTCGCGATCTGGGACTTCCTAACCTTCGCGGTCATTCTCGGACTGGTCGGAGCATTTCTCACGGTGGCAGTGTTCGTTCCTTGGTTTGCCATCGAGGATCGCCATAACTCGCAAGGTGGAACAGGAGCAATAGCAGGCGTCAGCCCCAAGGAACGTACGTCAGTCGGGCCAGTACCAAGCGCAGATCGCACCGTGATGATCGAACGGTGCCCGTGTTTATTATGGAGTTTTAGTAAATAAGACCGATAAAGCAGCACAAAATCACAAAGGAGAAATTCAAAGATGATTCATTCAAAGCGGGTCAGTGTACTTTTGGCGGGACTGTTTGTTCTGATGGCAGCGATTGCCTGGCAGAGTGCGATAGCGGAAGACGTGGTCCATGCCGTTTCCGGCATCGTGAAGTCGGTGGACAAGACCAGCAAAACAATGGTGGTCAAGACTGCCGACGGAACGGAACACACCATCAAGTGGACTGACAAGACAACGGTGGAAGGCGCAAAAGCTACGGGTAAGGGTGTCGCCGACGCCAGTACGGCGACCTACGACGGCGCGAAAGAGGGCACCAAGGTCACCGTCAAATACACGGAGAAGGGCGGCGAAAAAACAGCCGTCGCGATAAAAGAAGCCAGTAAGGCCACGGCCAAAGCAGTGACCCAATGACGCTCTGAAGAAGCGTGCGCGCTCACAGAGTGCGCACGGATTCTTTCTTCACCTAGGTTGAACAACCCCAAGTTGGCGGGAGATCGGTAAGTGGGAAATCACTCCATGGAAGTGGGGCAGCATCCGGCGACCGCTTTGGCACCGCCGTATGGACGTGAAACGCCCTATCTGTTGAGGTGACCGTCTGTTGCATAGTGTTGGGTTGGTCGGCAACTCGGAAACAGGCTTTTTCCGCCGGTGTTGATACAGCGAGTGAGAAATCCCCAACTCACACGTAATCCCAGAACCGAGCCGGTCGCTGATACTGGCCACGAGTCGACGTGGAACTGTGGGAACGGGGTTACCTTGATCAGAGTTCAGAGGTGCCTCTTGCTACAGGCTTTTGACCACCTCGACCGCTTTTTCCAACTGCGTGTCCCTGCCTTCCCGCAGCGCTTCCCGTGACAGCTCCGTTGAAACCGCCGGCGTGATCCCGTCGTGTTCCAGCATTCTCCCTTGCCACGTCAGATAGGCGGCAACCGGCAACCCGAGGATGTACCCATGCCCCACTTTGAATGCTCCACCACTTAGCAACCGGCCGGGCGTCTTGGTCCCAACGATGGTTGCGAGCTTGTTTTCCTCCGCAAATGCCGACACCATTTCGCCCGCGCTCGCGGTGTGCTCGTTCACCATCAGCACAACACGTCCGTGGAAGCGTCGTGGACCCAGGCCTTCAGTGACCACAAGGATGGACTTGTCCACGAAGGCATACCGGGCTGCCAGCCAAAAGAGAGTCGATTTGCGAGACGGAATCCGTCCAAAACGGGTCAGTTCTTCTCTCCGATACCCTCGCTCCCGGCGCTTTCGCGTCAGGCTGTAGCCCACCTCTAATTTCCCCGGGGTTAGATAGCTCATCAGGCGGAGTCCGCCGATCCCACCACCTGTGTTGCCGCGCAAGTCCACAATGAGCCGGCTGCAGCCGTTCAGAGCTGCAATTCCCCGATCAATGTCTTTGGCAACATCGATTCCGATCGCGCCGGGAAACATCGTCACCGTGAGCAGACCGATTTCATCGCCGAGCATTTCAGCGTGAACTGCCTCAGGGGCTGTTACTGGATGTTTCTTGGACTTGGGCCTCGGCAACTGAAGCCTGACTCCCTGAACTCCGCCGTCCAGTTTCTGGATGGTGAGCTGCGCTGATTCTCCGGCTGAAAAATTCAGCTCCTCTGGAGGACGAATCTCTCGCTCGCCGGTTCCAAGCAACAAATCGCCAGGTCTTATCCCAGCCAAGTACGCCGGGCCGCCTCGGTGCACGTCCTGAAACATCCAACGCTCGGTGCCGTTCATAGCGAGGCGATGCAGCGTCGCATTGATCGCATGGCGCGCTGGTATATTTCGCATCCCAGCGTGCCGGAACCCGGTGTGGCTGGTCTTGAGTTCTGCGACCAACCGGTTGACTTCCTTCTCGAATGCTTCGGGATCGTCACATGCGATTATTTGATCTCTGCGGCTCCGAACCAAGGCATTCCAATCCGCCCCGTTCATCGCGGGATTGAAATGCTTGGTTTCCACCAGCCGGCAGACCTTGTCAAAGATCTTCGTGCGTTCGTCTAGCGTCAGATTCATTGCTCCCTAATCCTAATCGGCGTTGATGCGTCCCCAATCGCCACGAACCCGGCCCAATAAAACGGGCTCACTTGTTCGCCGTATTTCGTCAGCAGATCCAGCTTGGCGCCTCGCAACGCCAAACTCGTCGCTTCTCCGAGCGCCAGGCGCTGGTAGAAGCGTTCCATGAGTGCACTGGCAAAGGTGTCATCCGCGCTCCACAGGCTCGCCACAACGGTTTTCGAGCCAGCCGCCAAGAAGGCTTCCGCCAAATCGCTGACTCCTTCCTCTCCTTGCAGTTTGCCCACTCCGGTGTCGCATGCAGACAGCGTGGTCAGGTCGGCGTTTAATCGCAACTTCTTGATTTCTCGGACCTGCAACAAACCGTCCTCACCCGCCTTCGGATCAGCCCCAAGGACTAATGCTGATCGTTCCGGATATAGCGGGTCGGCAAATCCATGGACAGCCAAGTGCAGGACGCGAAACTGATTGAGCGGTTCTTTCTTGAATGCACTCTCGGTAGCGCTCGCACCAAACAGAGTTTCTGCGCCCTTTCCCACAATTCTACTGATGCTCTCGACTTCTTCCCGCGTCTGCGGCAGATCATGAAGCGGCATTCCGACGAAGTCGGCGAAACTGCGAACAAACCGGCCCCGCAATGTCTCGGAAACCGGGATTCTGTTCCCCTTACCGCCTTGATTCTCGTAAGCAACGTCCCCAACCCCGAGGAACGGTCGAGGGGACTCTTGCTGTCTGTCCCTCCTTCGCAGCGCATCGAGAACGGTGGCGGAGGGCGCATAGCTGATAGCAACGGACGTTAGCAGATACTGTGCGTGGCTATTCTGCAGCGCTTCGAACGGCAGCAGATTCAATATGCCGTCTGGCACCACGACAAATCGTTTTCCCGTAGATGTCTCAGGAATCGGTTGCACAAGGAACGCATACAGTTGCTTCGCTTCTTCAGCCCCGGTTTTCCTTGCACGGATTTCATTAACATACTGCTGGACCAGTTTTTCGATTTGCTCGCGGCCAACAGGTAGCACTCGCAGGTTTGCGGTCGTGCGCGTAACGGAAATGCAGAAGGAGTTCGGCTCGGCGAGTACGTACTCCAGAAGCGTTTCGTCTGACTTTAGGGTGTCTTGCACATGGGTTAGCGGTGCGGGGTCAATGGGAAAGCGCTGATCTCCCTCGTTCCACGCCAACCGTAGACGCCACTCGTATTCCGCCAGAGCATCGAGCAGTTGTTCGCGCTCGACGGGACTGTTGGTCTGCATCAAGCGTGTTTGAGTGTTGGCGACATAACTGTCCAGTGTCGCCGCTTCGGTAGACCCTGATCTCGGAGTGGCCTTTCTGTCTTCCATGGCGCTGGCCAGAGTTCGTCCTCGGACCCGTTCCAATATTTGAAACGCACCGGCTGTGTCACCCTGCTTCGCAACGAGCTCAAAGTGTTGGAGGTAGGTCTGACTCATAGCCGCGGCTATGGAGCTGTTCCAATAGGAGTCATCGCCGCCAAGCATGCCGTCAATGACGTCTTCGGCATGCTCGTAAAGTGCCTTCGCTTCTGCAATGCGGCCGCGGCGTTCTTTCAGGTCAGCCAAGATTGTTAAGTTCCGAGGCACGTAATAGCGATCACCGACCCGCTGGCTCGCAGCGAGGCCCTGCGTCGCACGGGCGTCTGCGGTGGCGAGATCTCCGGAATCACGATACAGCTTCGCCAATTCGAACATGGCGTCCGCTTCCATGCGGTAGAACTGGACTCTTGCTGCGAACTGTCCCGCGTCCTCCAAATTGGCGATAGCGTCTTGTTTGTTTCCGTTTTGCTCCGCCAGCTTGCCGAGGACAATTAGCAGTTGCGCCTCATGCCCGCGTTTCTGCTGTGATCGGGCCTTCGCCAATGCATCGTCTAGCACCCTCTTCGCCTCATCTGGCCTGCCGAGAGCCACCAGTGCTTCCGCCTTTCCTTCATAGCCCATGAAGGGGAGCCCAGAGTCCTTATTAGCCTCGGCGAGCGTGATGGACCTTTCGAAACACATTAGTGCTTCGCTAGGGCGGTTGACCTCTACCATGCCGTTTCCCAGCATCTCCAGAAAGCGGATCTGACCGCCCGTGTCGCCGTTAGTCATCGTCGAGACGAGCGCCGTACCCAAGAGCTTGGCCCCTTGGCCCGTATTTCCTTCCAGGAAGGCAATGATGCCCAATTCACCGGAAGCCCTGGTTGCCCATCGGTCGTCCCCAAGACTTTTTGCAATCTGTTGGGCCTCCAGCCAGTCTTTTTTCTCCGCCCGATAGTCAATCTCGATGTCGGTGTAGCCTTTTGCGGCAAGGCACCAGAGGCGCAACCTTGGATCGTTGCGCACGGTCGGATTCTGCAACTGGTCGCTCAAGAATCGCGAAAGTTCAACGAAGGACATCGTCTCCGCTTCTGATCTCAGGTGCCCGATCTTGGCGTAGAGCTCATTGCGGGCATCGCCTCGACTTGCGAAGAGACTCTCGGCCTTCGCGTACAAGGGAGCAGCTTTCGGCCCGTTGTTCAGCCAGTAAAGGCGGTTGGCTTCTGCCAAGAGAACTTGTGGATCGGTTGAACTTTCCGGACGGGCTAAACGATCACCAATGTTGAGCTGCTTGTTGGCAGATATTCTTCGGAGCCATGTGTAGGCGGGGCGCGAGGATGGAATGACAACCGCCAGAACCAAGGCCGCTACAACTAGCGCCTCCTTTGGGACACGAATCCTCACTCAGTGCATACCGGGCCCGGTTAGTGGAGGATGTGCAGAAAGCAATCGAGATGCCAGAGAATGTGGACTGAAAACAAGAGGCTTGCGAAGCACGTTAGAGTTGGAAGCCGGTAAGTTTTACCGGCGCTGGGAAAGACTTGCGGACCTGACAGCTTGGCCTACATTTCGTCCGAATCGCCATTTTGCATCTCTGCAAGGCCCCCCTATAATGCCCGCCGACAGCATGGCCCTTGCGTCCTTCAATCCGTCCATTCCGGTCTGCCGGGAGCGCGTGGTCAGCGTCCAGCGGCAGGAAGATCCCGCTGCCTGTGTGTTCGCCAATCAAACCAAACTTCTCTTGTCTCGTCTTCTTGCGAAGTCGGTCGCTGCAGGCGACGAGATCACATTTCCGATTTCTGTACCAGATGCGGTGGGCACGGAAATTCTGATCACCAAGAATGCCGCCTCTGGATCCGGACGTTATATTTACCAGGCGCCGATCGGATACGTCACCCAACCCAAACAGGACAAACGAAATCAGCACTTCGTTTCTGCCGAGGTTCAACGGGGAAGCGTCGGCATCAGCACGATTTTCCTGCCTTGCGAAGTCCTGCGCGAGTACTTCTATCGAGTAACGCCGACGGCCGACAGCGTCGATCATCCCACTCTGTACGAGGTCCTGCGCATCCCGGCCTGCGCTTCGCCCTCCGAGCTTCGCGTCGCTTTCAAGCTGCGCGATCTGGAGCTAAGGACGGCGGGCGTTCGGCACAGTGAACGAGTGGCGCTGGAGCGGGCATTCAACATCGTCGGTCAGCCGGAACTGCGCGCTTGCTATGACGCGCTGTTAGTCGATCCCGAAGCCCCAGCCGTGTTTCCGTATGGCGGATTTGGCTCTCTTCTTGTTGCCGGCGAACCTTCCCGTGACGGACGGACGTTCTTTGCCCACCGCATCCTCGCGTTTTCACCGGAGCTGCGCCGCCGCCGGTTCCATATCGCACTGCGTCGATGTGATTTCTACGACGACCGGGCGCTGTGCCGCGACGTGCGTCGCAAGCTGGAGTTCTGGCTCGACCCAGCCGCCCTGCATACACTCTGGGACCGCACTTGGAACCGGTGGAAACATCTGTTGGGAACCAAAATCGAGGTCGAGGGCACGTTCGTACCGAGCGGCAAGTACCGCAAGCGTCATGAGCAGTGGGAACTTGTTACCTGGGAAACTGGGTTGCCGAGCCGGCTGGAGGTCAAACTTCCACCCGATTTCCATCTGCAACTTGAGTCTGCCAAAACTACTTATCATCGCTTCGGCCAGTATTCGCGGGCTCTGGATCAGGTCCGGCTGTGCCTGCAGCATCGGGCGGTCGAGCGAGGGGAGCTGCAGCGAATGTGTTCGGAGCTGCGTATTCCCGGCGACTTCGATGTCGCCCAAATCAGCTGGCGCCCTGATTATGATCCATTCTTCTATCGCCAGCTCGCACGCCGGGCACGCCGGATCTATCTGTTTCGGGAGGAATACATTTTCGACGTTGAGAAAAGCGTCGTCGTCGAAACTCCTCAGCTTGGCCACGCGACTTACGTCTTCGCCAAGCCCCGGAACATGGATACCTTTCTCGCTCTGTACACCAAGATCACGAAGGACGACGTCCGTCGGAACCGCAATAATGCCGCCGAACGGCTGGGCTTTCTGGGGCGGGTGATTCATGGCACAAATCCACGAGCATGGCTGAAGGAAGTCAGGCAGCGGGTCGGCGAGGGAATCGACTTCGCGGCTATGGCTGAGTGAATCCTGGACTGATGCGGACACACCTTTGTGGATTTGGTGTCAGACTCTTTGGCGCCTGCTGCGATGACTAGTCAAAGTGCGATTGGTGAAATGAGTTTTGCGAGGGAGCTGCAAGGGACCATTGGCAGCGCGTGGCGGGCCTCAGTGTCAAGGGCGAAGAGACCCTTGTTCTCACTCAAAGTGCGATTGGTGAAATAAATCGATTGACGATTAAGATTCTAGGTCAAGGCCGCATCTTCGCAGCCGAGCGGCCAAAGCCACGCTGCGAGAGCGATTTGAGCCAGGAACTCCTGCCAGATTCGTCAAATTACAAGCAAGTCCCCGCGGTAGCCCCATCTCTAGCCAGAACGCGCGTTATCAGCCTGTTTGACGAACACTCGATTTGAAGCTAACAAGAGTGCTGAAGAAGCCATTTTCGCGCCCGTCTCGGGGTGGGCGGGACCGAAGCCTGGCGAGTACTTTGGCGACGAACTGCCACAGATCTCGCCGTGATGTGCTCGGCCACACCGCTAGTGTTCCCAAAGACGTGCCCCGACGATTGGAACTCTGAGGGATCCCGGCGACCAAGGTCGTGCGCCGCATTGGGCTACCTCAGCGAGATCGACCGAAGTATGCAGGAGCAGTGGGAAAGTCATCAGTGAAGCCAGTTGGAGGTTGCAGTGGCAGTGCGGTTAGGAAAGATCGACAGCAGATTCGTGGGAACGCAGGCGGCAGCGGAATACTCTGGCATTCCGGCGGGCACGCTGCGGGCATGGAGGTGTCAGGGCGTCGGACCGAAGTTCTATAAGCCTCGCGGGCGCGCGTTGTATGATATTGCCGACTTGGATGAATTCATCCGGTCAGGCATCCGTGTTGCCTCTGTGCGCGCAAGCAGGGAGGAACGGAATGTCTATCTACCTACGGGGTAGGGTCTGGTACTACCTCTTTTACCTAAACGGAAAGCGCTACAGAGGCAGCGCCAAAACCAAGAACAGGAAGAAAGCAGAGCGGACTGAAGCCCAGGCGATTGTCGCGGCGGAGGCTGGGCAGTCGTCAAAGCCGAAGCGGGCGCCTCTGATTCAGGAGTTTGTAAAGCAGTTCTTGGAGTGGCTCGATAAGACCACGCTTGAGCCGAAAACCAAGAATGATTACGAGAATGGGTGTCGCCTGATTCTCAGATCCACGCTATGCGGGATGCGAATGGATCAGATTACGTCGGATGATGTTGAAACCACCGCATTTCACGAATCACCGTACAGCCGGAACTGCGCCATCCGGACGATGCGCCGCATGTTGGGCAAGGCCCGCGATTGGAAATTCATCCGCGAAGTTCCGCGGGTGAAATCAGTCAAGGTCGATGCCAGGAACCGTATCGTGACTGACACAGATGAAAGGGCGCTTTTACCCGTGTGCCCGAGGCCCTTGAGAGATGTGCTGACCATCATGCTGGATTCAGGCATGAGAAATGGGGAGGTAGTCAGAATGCGCCTTGAACAAATCAGTTGGGAAGGCGCCTTCTACTTCAATCCGAAAGGCAAGTCACGCAAAGCCCGCCGGATCGTGCCACTGAGTGAGCGCGTGATTGGGATACTGAGGACCATCCAGCAGGAACAGAAGGGAGGAACGGAAGGCTGGGTGTTCCCGTCAGAGAAGTCTCGATCAGGGCACATCGAGTTGAGCGGAATCGAGCACATGTTCAGGAAGATTGCCAGGAAGCTCGGTATACCTGATGTTCTGAAGCTGTACTGTGCCCGGCACACTTTTGGGACGGTGGCTATGGCGGAGACGAGAAACCCGGGCTTGGTCAAAGAGGTGATGGGTCACGAGAGCCTGAGTACGACCATGGTTTATCTGCACCCGGAAACGGCTCAGATCAAGAATGTGATCGACCGCCGCAATCAACAGAAGGATTTGGGATTTCCAACAGCCACAAAAACAGCCACAGTCGTCCAGCAGGAGGGATGTGACCAACCATAAGTTGTTGAAAAGGTTGGTGAGCGCGGTAGGAATCGAACCTACAACCTACTGATTAAGAGTCAGTTGCTCTGCCAGTTGAGCTACGCGCCCGCTTGTGAGGAAAAACTGCAGAAGGGCTGCTTCAGTATATCATCGCGCGCCGGCGTGATAGTGCGATTCGCCTGCAAAGCGCTGGGGTTTCAGGTTTCAGATCTGACGAAAAACGTGGCGAATCCGCCGCCAACTGAAACGGGGACCGTCTGAAATCACACTAAAATTTGATACCTGACACCTGATGATCTACTCGATCTGCACAAGTTGCCCGGTACCGATCGGTGCCGGCGGTTGTGGCGAAGGAGCACTCTGGGGAGCGCGCCAAAAATCCATATACGAGACTTGATGCACACACGAGATGGTGCAGTTCGGAGCGCAGCTTTTCTCTGCGCGGAATTCGCGGCGAATATCTTCGACCGTGTACTGCGACAGCGGCGTGCCCGGGAAGCCGCGCCGTTGCGAGCAGTAGTGCACCAGTCCGTCCTCGCAGATATAGAGGTAGCGCGCTCCGGCGCGGCATCGCCAGTTGTTAGGTTTTCCGTCGGCGATGTTGTCCTGAAACCAGTTGAAGCGCGCATAGTGGCGCTTCGTCATCTTCTTCATCGTCCGGAAGACTGCGAGCTCATCGTCGCCAAGCGGCCGTAGCTGTCCATCACCGTCGTGAATGATGCCGATGGTAGAGGTGAACCCGAGCTGCACCGCACGCCGCCCGACGACCAGCGCATCATGCGGATTGCGAATGCCTCCGCCCACCACCGAGTTGATGTTCACATGGAACTCGGCGTGTTCGGCCAGCAGTTGCAACTTGCGGTCGAGGACCTTGAGCGACTTCTTGGATACGTCGTCTGGCATGACGTTGTCGATGCTGATTTGCAGGTGATCGAGGCCCGCGCGGTTCAGGCGCTGGATGCGGTCGGCGGTGAGCAGATAGCCATTGGTGATGATGCCGGCGATCATGGGATACAGCCGGATGCGAGCGATAATGTCGTCAAGCTGCGGGTGAAGCAGGGGCTCTCCGCCGCTGATGGTGACGATCGATGTGCCCAGGCGCGCGAGATCGTCAATGCGCTGGTTCATCACCGGGAGGGGAACGGCCTCAGAGACCTTGTCGTACTCGTTGCAATACGTACAGTCGAGATTGCAGCGTCGCATGGGAATGATCTGTGCCATCACCGGGTGGTCGGTCGAGAGCACGCCCTTTACGATCAGCTTGTACTCGCGCAGCCGGCGTTTGTAGGTCAACATCCGCCGCCGCGCCTTGAGAGACATCTCTGCCATAGATTCGCGATTCGATTACAACACATTAGATGGCGGGGAGGGGAAGTTCGGACCTGTGTTCGGGGTAAATTGACCCTTCGACGGTAATATTGGGCCGCTGACGGGCTTACTCATCGAACCGTCCGACGCCCGTCTCCCTCCACCGCTGGTTTATAATCTTGGTTACAGCTCTTACAGCTTATCCAGTCTTGGAGTCTCCGTACCCACATGCTTCGATTTCTGCAAAAAGAAGGCCCTGTCAAGAAATATGTCCTTGGCGGCATCCTTGTGTTTGTCTGTCTGGCGATGAGCGCGTATCTCATCCCCGGCGGTTTTGGCGACTACCTTAGCGGCAGCGTGACGCAGCAGGGCATACTGGCGCGCGTCGGCGACCAGGCTATCAACATGACAGAGGTGGAGCAGCGCGCCCGCGTCATCGGCAAGCAGCAGTTCCGCGGTAACGTGCCTCCTTCACTGATGCCCTTCCTGATGCAGCGTGCGGCCGACAGCATGATCACGCAGGGAGCGCTCGTGTATGAAGCAGACCGCATGGGGCTGGGCGTCAGCAATGATGAAGTTCGCGATTTCCTGCATCAGGGGCAACTGGGCGAGGTCTTCTTCCCCGGCGGCAACTTCATTGGGGATGAGGCGTACGAGCAACTCGTGGAAAACCAGTTCGGCTTGAGCGTGGCCCAGTTCGAAAGGGAAGTAAAAGCCGAGATCGCGTCGGACAAGCTGCTGGCCACCATAGGCGCCACGGCGACGGTGAGCAATAAGCAGATCCAGGAGCAGGTTGAGAAGCAGGATACCAAAGTCAAGTTCGAATACGCGACCCTTACGCTCGACGACATCAAGAAGCAGGTCCATCCCACAGATGCGGAGCTGAAGGCGTTTTACGACCAGAACAAGCAGGAATATGTGGGTTCGATCCCGGAGAAGCGCAAGGCGCGCTACATCCTGATCGACCGGTCGAAGCTGACGGACAGCGTCCAGATCACGCAAGCCGACTTGCAGCAGTACTACAGCCAGCACCAGGATGACTTTCGAATCCCTGAAACCGTCACCGTGCGCCATATCCTCATCAAGACTCCGGTGCCGGGCCCCGACGGCAAGGTCGACCAGAAGGCCGTAGATGCGGCCCGGGCGAAGGCTGAGGACATCGAGAAGCAATTGCAGAACGGGGCTGACTTCGCCGAGTTGGCGAAAAAGTATTCAGAAGATCCTGGCTCGGCGCAGAACGGGGGACTGCTGCCGCCTCTCACGCGCGGCCGCACCGTGCCCGAGTTTGAAAAGGCGGCGTTCGGCACCCCCGTGGGGCAGACCACTGGAATCATTCGCACTAGCTATGGCTTCCACATCATTCGCGTGGAAGGCAAGCAGAACGCGCGGATGAAGCCGCTGGATGAGGTGAAGGCGCAGATCGAGCCGATTCTGAAGCAGCAGAAGGCGGCGGCGCAGGCGCAGAAGCTGTCCGACGCGGTGGAGAGCCTGGCGCGTACCAACGGTCTGGATAAGGCGGCGGCCGACAAAGGCCTGACCGTAACGACGACGGATTTTCTGACCAAGGCTGATTCCTTGCGGGGAGTCGGGAATTCGCAGGACCTGATGGGCGACATCTTCAGCGTGAAGAAGATGGATCCGCCCGCGATTGCTTCCATCCCGCAGGGTTACGCCATCTATCAGGTGACCGATGTGGAGCCGGCGCAGACGCCTACATTCGACCAGATCAAGGCGAAAGTGGAGGACGAATTCAAGACGCAACGTGCCCAGGCCATGCTGGCGCAGAAGACCCAGGAGCTCTCCGACCGCGCCCACTCCGAGCACGACCTGAAGAAGGCGGCCCAGGAGTTGGGTGCAACCGTGAAAACCAGCGACCTGGTTGGCCCGAAGGACCAGGTACCCGATCTAGGCGCCCTCACTGGAGCTGCGGCTTCGATCTTCAGCCTGAAGCCGGGCGACATCAGTGGTCCGATTGGCTTGCAGGCGAGCGGCGTGGTGGTCATGCTGATTGACAAGCAGCAGCCTACCGAAGACGAGCTGAAAAAGAGCTGGGACAGCGCAAAGGAAACCTTGCTCGCGCAGAAGCGGCAGGAACTGGAGGGACTCTACGTGCAGAACCTGCGGGAGCGTCTGGAGAAAGAAGGCAAGATCAAGATCAATAAGGCTGAGATGGAAAAAATGGCCAAAATGGGAGAAGGGTCTTAGCTCCATCCTGCCAGCAATCGGGCCGGCTGATGCCGGCCCAATGTTTTCATGACCGGCTGCTTCGAATTCAGGCACTCCGTTCCGGCGTGCCGGCTTTCATTCCAAAGCAAAAATGATCTCACGGCGCTCCTCCGGAATACTGATGCACCCGAGCTCCCTGCCTTCGCGTGGCGGGATAGGCGACTTCGGGCCGGCGGCCTATGAGTTCGTCGACTGGCTAGCCGCTGCCCAGCAGACGCTGTGGCAGGTGCTGCCCCTCGGCCCTGTCGGCTACGGCAACTCGCCGTATTCCTGCACGTCAGCTTTTGCGGGAAATGTTCTGTTCGTCAGCGCGGAGCGGCTTGCCGAAGAGGGTCTGCTGGACCGGGAACAAGTGGAATCGCTGCCGGACGGAGAATCTCCCGTTGATTACGACAGCGTTCGCCAGAACAAGCTTCCTCTGCTGCGAGAAGCCGCCGACCGCTTTTTCGAGAACCCGATCCCCGCCCTTAAACGCGCCTATGACGGCTTCTGCGAGAAGAACAACAAAGAATGGCTGGACGATTACGCCCTGTTCAGCGTGTTGCGCGAGAAGTTCGATAACCAAAGCTGGCAGTCCTGGCCACCGGAACTGGTCAAATGCGATCCGGAGGCTGTCAAGACAGCCGTTGCCGAGCACACGCAGGAGATCAACCGCGAGCGCTTCCTCCAGTTTGCTTTCTTCCTGCAATGGTGCAGCCTGCGCTCCTACTGTGCCGAGCGCGACATTCGCATCGTCGGCGATCTGGCGATCTTCATTAGCTATGACAGCGCCGATGTCTGGACGCATCCTGACATCTTCCGGCTGCACGATGACCTGTCACCGGAAGTAGTCTCGGGCGTTCCTCCTGACGCCTTCAGCGAAACCGGACAGCGCTGGGGAAATCCGCTCTACAACTGGGACAAGCTGAAGGCGCGTGGCTACGACTGGTGGATTGACCGGCTTCGCTGGGCGGTTGAGACCTGCGACATTGTTCGCCTCGACCACTTCCGCGGATTCGAAGCCTACTGGGAGATTCCAGCCGACGAGGAGACCGCCATTAACGGGTGCTGGGTAAAAGGACCGAACGAAGACCTTTTCCTTGCATTGCGCAACGCATTGGGGAAGCTGCCGTTCATCGCCGAAGACCTCGGCCTCATCACGAAAGAAGTGGTGAAATTGCGAGAGAACCTGGACATTCCCGGAATGAAGGTGCTGCAATTCGGTTTCGGCGACCGCGGAGCGCACATCTATCTGCCGCATTCCTATGAGCCGAACTCGGTGGTCTACACCGGTACCCACGACAATGACACCACGCTGGGATGGTGGAAGAACTCCGCGTCGGAAGAGGAGCGCATCGCGGCCGCGACCTACCTCAACATTACGCAGGAGGAAGACATCGCGTGGTCATTCGTGCGCGGCGCTCTGACGTCGGTGGCCAATCTCGCCATCATTCCTGTGCAGGATGTGCTCGGCCTGGACAGTGATGCGCGCATGAATGTTCCCAGTAAGATCCTGGGTAACTGGTCGTGGCGGCTGCGCCGGGGAGAACTCAGTGAGGAATTGGCAGCCCGGCTGGCGCGGTTGGTGGAACTGACGGACCGCGACGCCGTCCTTCGCGAAGCGGCTCAGAGCAAAGATCAGGACACTACCCAACCGGCGTCAGCGGCTGAGCAGCACAAAGGGAAGATGTGCGAACAAATCTCTGCATTCCAGGGAAGCGCCAGTGCCGACGCCAATTCTCTCCCCGGTGAAGATGTTTCGAAGCTCTGAGACAGCCAGACCCGGGCCAAGCGAAATCCCGGTGTTGTTCCACACCTGCCCAATGGGCGGAGCTTCCGATCCCCGCATGAGGGTGTAAGGAAGCCTGGCCGCTGCCACAATTACAAACTCGCCTGCGTAGCTTCTGGCGTAAGCGACGACATGTTCCTCTTTGCTGCCGCGCGCGGAAAGAGGGACGTAACTTCCGTGGCTGAACAGAGAGCGATACTGCCGTCGGAAGTTGAGCACAGTCTGGGTGAGCCAAAGCTTGATTCGCCCATCCTGATAATTCTCCAGCAAATCTCCGACGAAGGCCGCGCTATCGTTGTCGGACTGCCCTTGGCAAATTGAATCCATGAGCTGTTGCCGCAATGCAAACTCCACCGGCCTGCGATTGTCGGGGTCGACAAGGCTGAAGTCCCATAACTCCTGGCCCTGGTAGATATCGGGTACGCCGGGGGAAGTGAGCTTAAGCAGCGTTTGCGTGAGCGAGTTGATGGCGCCGAAGTATTTAACTGCCGTCATGAACTTTTGCAGAGACTCGTAGAACAGGTTGGCTCGCCCGCGCCATTGCCGGCTCAGAATTCGCTGGACGAATGCCCTGAGGGCCTCAACGTATTCGGGATTGGGATTCACCCAGCTCAGATTGATCTTCGCCTCGTGAACTGCTTTGTCCATGTACTGCTGAATTCGCCCCGTGAACTCTTCCAGCTCTTCCGCGCTTTCCATCTGCATCGGCAGCGCCCCCACGATCGTCTGGTAGAGCAGGTACTCTTCATTATTGTCGGGAACCACGCGGCCGTCCGGGATTTCGATCTTGCGCGCTCGATTCATGCGCCGCCACTTCATCACCGCAGCCGACCATGCCCGCGGCATTTCAGATAGAACATCCAGGCGCGCGCGAACATCCTCGCTTCGCTTGGTGTCGTGGGTCGAGGTGGCGAGCATGGAGTGCGGCCAGTGCTGCGCTCGCAGCTGGTTGCCGCGGTGGAATTCGCCGACTGAGATTCCGAACTCCGCCGGCGAGCCGCCTACCTCATTCACCGCAACGAACCGGTTGTAGACATAGCACGTCGTATCCTCCAAACCTTTTGCCATGACCGGGCCGGTGAGCTGCTGGAACTTCAGCGTGAAGTAGAGCTGTTTGGTACACCCATAAACTGTGGGACCATCGTCCGCGCGCTCTAGCAGCAAGACGTTTTGCAGGAAATCGAAGGCCGGAATTATGTCCGGATTGCGCCGCTTGGCTTCGACAATTGCCGCTTCGATCGAACGCCGGTCGCTGTCCGAGATGTTACCGAGTTCATCGATGTAGGTTCGGTACACGGGGAAACAGGCGATGGTTTCGCGGATGACGTTCCGCAGCACGAGCCGCGTAAAATCCCGCGCCCGGCGGTCCTGCAGTGAGATGCGGTCAAGCAGGTGGCTGAGGACATTGACTTCGCTGGAGAGCGCCTTGAGCATCACCTGCTTCTTGCTTTCGTAGACAATCTCCTGCGGATCCACGACGTCATCAACGATGCGGTCGTACATGTTCGTGAAGTAGCGCTCGTTGCGGCTGTCGATCAACACCCCGTTTACCAGGTTGGTGAAGTCGTAGCCCACGGTGCCGTCCACCGGCCACGCAGGTAATTGCTCACCGCGTTCCAGGATTTTTTCGACCAGCAGGTACAGCGGAGTCATCTCGCCGTTACCCTGCTCACGAAAAGCGGGTTTCACGGCGAGCTCGATTCCGTCCTCGTCAGCCGCGTTTGATGCTTCAGCCCCGCAGCAACGGCCGGCGGCAAACAACATCTGGAGGCGTGTGAAATACTGCGCCGGGTTCAGCAGTCCGTCCGGATGATCGATGCGTAGACCGCTGACAAGTCTCTCCGCCAGAAGCCGGCGAATCAGGCGGTGGGTGTCAGCAAAGACACGCGGGTCCTCCATACGTAAGCCGACCAGATCGTTGATGTCGAAGAAGCGCCGGTAGTTGATCTCCTCGCCCGAGACCTGCCAGAACGCCAGCCGGTATGCTTGTGCCTCCAGCAGCGCATGCAGACGGTCAAAACTGGCCGGGTCTCCTGGGCGGCCGTTTACTTCTTGCAGCGCTTCAGCGATCACAGCCGCAACCGCCGGTTCCGTAGCGAGCTTTGCCAGGCGTTGGCCGAGTTTGGGGATTTCCTGTTGCCTTCGAGCCGCCAAGTCAGGATCGGTGGTGCTATTCGGCGGCAGCTGCCGCAGGTCAGCCAGAAGAGTACGGAACTCTCGAATGGACGATGCGTTCTCGGAATCTTTCGCCGGCGCAAGCTCGCCGAGAGGCTCGAAGATCAGCGGGATTGTTTGGGGGTCGATAAAGACGACGTTCTCGGAATAGGAAATGAAGAAGCGGCCATCCTCAAACTTAAGGTTGATGTCGCCGCGCTCCAGCTCGTCGCCATAAGTGTTGCGGAGAATCGGAATGAGGACCTTGTTGCGCAGTTCCTCCTTGAGCGGCTCCCAATCGATATCAAAAAAGCCGGCATGGGCGGAAGCGAGGCCATTTTGGAGAACATCCTGCCACCAGGGATTGGTGCCGGGGCCAATACCCATGTGATTCGGCACCATGTCCAGGATCAATCCCATACCGTGGGCATGAAGCTCGTGCACGAATGCCCGGAGTTCCTCCTCGGTGCCGATCTCGGGATTGATCAGATTATGGTCAATCAGGTCGTAGCCATGCGCACTCCCGGCGCGCGCCTTCAGGATCGGCGAGGCGTAACAATGAGAAATACCCAGCCGGTGAAGATAAGGCACAAGCCGCTGTCCGTCCCCGAAACGGAAGTCACGGCTGAACTGCAAACGGTAGGTTGAGAGCGGAAGTGACGCTTCCTTTTCTACCGTAAGCTGGTGGAGGCACTCGGCCAGTGGGATTGCCTCCTGCGCAACCGCTGTTTTGCTAAAAGACATGATGATTTTGGCAATGCCTGCCGCAACCAGGCAGTGCATAGCAGGGCAAGCCGGCATTTTAGTCGTGGCGCTCTGCCAGCCTACGCCTTAGCCTACAGCCGTTTTCGTGGATGCTGTGTCAGGAAGCTGCGGTTGTTTGACGCTATGCCGAGAGGCAAGAAGGCTCCGGCTTTCCCCGAGGCAGGAGTTGTGGCTTGCCAGCCTTTTGTCACAGGAAGGACTTGAGATGGCAAGCCACAGGTAGAGGTTCTTTTTTCGCTTAGCCGCGGGAGCTTGTCAGCTCTCCAGCGTGCTAACCTCGATCGGCTGCTCTTCGGTTTCGACCGGACCTTCAAGCGCCTTTAGTCCGTATTCGTAGCCTTTGTCGAAGGCTTTCAGGTTCAGATCGACGAAGGCCTTAGGCACGGAGTCCGCGATGGCGTCGCGCAACGACTCCGGCTTGAGCAATCCGCTGACCGCGCCGAAGAAGCCAACCATCACAATATTCAGCACCATGCGCTTGCCCAAATCTTCCGCCAGGCGCGTTGCGGGCACGCTATAGACGCGAACTCCAGGCGGCAATGCATCGACGCGCACCAGGTCCTGCTCGATGATCAGCAGGCCGTTGTCTTTGAGCTGCGGCGTAAACAGCGAGTATGCCTCCTGTGACATGACGACCAGAATGTCGGGCCGCGTGACATACGGGTACAGTATCGGCTCGTCCGACAGGATGACCTGCGCACTGCAAGCCCCGCCGCGAGCTTCGGGCCCGAAAGCCTGTGTCATGGTCGAGTAGCCGTCTTCGTAGATACATCCGGCTTTGCCGATCACGATCGCCGACAGGATCACGCCCTGCCCGCCAAATCCGGCGATGCGGATTTCCGTTAGATTTCGCATTCGCATGCCTCCCTCTCGACATAGCGGTCACCGAGCGTCTCGACCATCTTGTCGTGCATCAGGTCGCGATAGTCGTTGCGCTCGCGATCGACAAACTTGCCTACAATAATTTCGCCCGACTTGCCCAGACCCAGCTCGCTGGTGGGGGCGCCGTTCTTGATCTTGCTGAATTCCTTGTAATAGACCATGGTGTCGAGACCATCGCCCATCTTGTTGCGGCGCTGATACAGCGTCGGGCAGGGCGAGAGTACCTCGATGAAGCAGAAGCCCTTCTTCGAGAAGATCTCCTGCATGGCGCGCGCCAGCTGGCGAACATGGAAGGTCGTCCAGCGTGCGACATACACCGCGCCTGCGGCTTCCACCAGGTGCGGCAGGTTGAAGGCGGGATCGAAGGTGCCATACGGGTTGGTCGAAGTCACCACCGAGTTCGGCGTGGTCGGCGCCGTCTGCCCGCCTGTCATCGCATAGATCAGGTTGTTGATGCAGATCACCTTCAGATCGACATTGCGCCGGGCAGCGTGGATCAGGTGATTGCCGCCGATGGCGAACAGATCGCCGTCGCCCGAATAGACCACCACGTTCAGCTTCGGATTCGCCAGCTTCAAGCCGGTGGCAAAGGGAATCGCGCGGCCATGTGTGGTGTGGAATGAGTCCTGGTTCATGTAACCGGCGACGCGGCCGGTGCAGCCAATGCCGGAGACGATGGACACGTTCTTCAGGTCCACCTTGGAGTCGATCAGCGCGCGGCTGAAGCAGTTGACGCTGGTGCCGATACCGCATCCCGGGCACCAGATGTGCGGCATGCGGTCGGTGCGCAGGAACGGCTCAACCGGGTTCGTAATGTTGATCGTCGTGCTCATCGCGTTACCTCCAGGATGGCGTTGAGAATGTCTTCCGGCTTATGGACGCTGCCCCCGGCATGTGAAACCAGCCGTACAGCACATTTCCCGGCGGCAGCCCGCTCTACTTCGCGCACCATCTGGCCGAGGTTGATCTCCGGCACCACGATGGCCTTCACCCTGGCGGCGATCTCGGCGATCTGCTTCTCCGGGAACGGCCACGCGGTGATCAGGCGGAATTTCCCGACCTTGATTCCTTTTTCGCGGGCCAGCTCGATGGCCCGTTGCGCCACGCGCGAGGTGATGCCGTAGGAGACGACCACTACATCCGCGCCGTCAACGTCCTTCTCTTCGAAGAGCGTGATCTTATCGACATTCTTCAGGATTTTGTTTTGCAGCCGCCTGATTAGCCTGTCCTGCATCTTCGGCGTCATATTGGGATAGCCCCGCTCATCGTGCGTCAGGCCGGTGACGTGGACGTTGTAACCCTGGCCGACGTGCGGCATATCCGGAACCATGTCGTCCTTGGGCTCGAATGCCAGGAATTCTTCTGGCGGGAGCGTCGTGTACCTGCGAGGCGTGACTTCGATCTGGTCGGCCTCGGGAATGACCACCTTCTCGGTCATGTGTCCGACCACTTCGTCCATCATGACGAAGACCGGGCAGCGATACTGCTCGGAGTAGTTGAAGGCTTTCACAGTAAGGTCGAAACACTCCTGCGGCGAGTTAGGGCAGAGGGCGATGATCTCGTAATCGCCGTGCGAGCCCCACTTTACCTGCATCATGTCGGCCTGCGCCGGCAGCGTGGGCAATCCGGTGGATGGGCCGCCGCGCTGCACGTCGACGAAGACACACGGCGTCTCCGTCATGGCGGCATAGCCGATGTGCTCCATCATCAGCGAGAAGCCCGGGCCTGAAGTAACGGTGAAGGCTTTCGCTCCGCCCCACACCGCGCCTTGCAGCGTGATCGAGGCGGCGAGTTCGTCCTCCATCTGAATGAACGTTCCGCCGACGGTGGGCACGCGCTGGGCGAAGCGCTCCACCACTTCCGTCGAAGGCGTGATGGGATATCCGGAAGAGAAGCGCGCGCCCGCTGCCAATGCGCCTTCGCAGCATGCGTGGTCGCCGTCAAGAAAATGCGAGCCGGTCAGTACGCCGGCAGGATCAGCGTGCATCTTGCGCCTCCTCTCCCGTCGCAGGGGCCTGAGCTGCAGGCTTCGGCTCCGCTGCGCCTGCCTGCTTCGGCGGCGCCGGCTGCTTGTATCCGAAGATGGCAAAGTCGGGGCAGTACATGCCGCACAAATCGCAGCCACTGCACTTTTCCGGGTGAACCATGTATGGCGGGTGATAGCCCTTGGCATTAAATGCGGAGGACAACGCCAGGGCCTTGGTGGGACAAAACTCTACGCAGAATCCGCAAGCTTTACATCGCTCGACTACGATTTGCACCGATCCTTTGGCCATCGTTGAGCTTCCTTTGTTGCGGGCGCCGGGGTAGGCATTGATATGAAGTATGTAAGGCGCTACCCCGTTCGCCGGCGCGATGAACTTACGTTGCGGTTGAACCTCACCCAAGATTTTTCAAGAAGGGAGACCTACCGAACGATGTATCGATTTTGGCCTACCGAATGCCCAAGCCGAAGTGATGCCGGTCACATTGCCTTGTGAGGCGCGGCACCGGGACGAGAAAGCCCTTTTCAAGCGGGTTCTCACCCACTTCGCATGACAACCGCTAGCTCCCTCGCTCGTAGTGACAAGTGGATTCGAGATATGAGTTGGGAGACCGCTCAACGAGAGAAAACTCAGAGCCCGTAGGGCGGCCGGGATGCTAGCCCAGCACCCTTCGACATAGCTCAGGGCAGGCTACGCTGAAGGCGAAGTCTTAGGTGGCCTGTTGTGAGATGCCTAAGCCCGTTCAGGGATGACACAACCCGGGACTACAAATGGAGTAGTAAGGCTCCCGACGCTGTTTAGCGTCAGTAGTAAGGCTACTTGCCGCCGCTATTGGGAAGGCATGAATTCCAAGAATTCAGTTGTCTCAACACGCGCCCGGGATTTAGACTCGCCGCACCTATTCAAAACCTGTCACTGGTGCTGGTCGATTCTTCAGGCGGATTTCCCTCGCTCTGTGTCCCTCGAACCACTCCAGCACAGCTCTCCGGGATGGAGACAACCGAACGCTGAACAATTGAGGAACGTTTATGGATCTTGGAGCAGGTATCCGGAATCTTGCCTTGGGGACGCTCGCCGTCTCGAGCTTCTTTGCGGCGGGCAATGCGGCGGCACAACAGGTCACTGGCACATTGGGTTCGGCCGACGCCACCACCACCATCAACGGGAAACAGCTTCCGCCACCACCTCCGAAGTTCGGCGGCGTGATCAAGGAAGACGCGAAGGATTCCACGCCATGGTGGCCGCCGCGTATCGTGCCGCCAAAAGGCGCGCCCAATGTGCTCCTCATCATGACGGACGACCAGGGCTACGGTGTTCCCAGCACCTTCGGTGGCGTCATCCCGACCCCGAACCTGGACCGTATTGCCAAGGCCGGGCTGCGCTACACCGAGTTTCACTCCACGGCGCTGTGCTCGCCGACGCGAGCGGCGTTAATTACGGGGCGCAATCACCATTCGGTCGGTTTCGGCGTCATCGGCGAACTGGCCACTGGCTACCCCGGCTATGACTCCGTCATCGGCACGGATAACGCCACGATCGGCGAAATTCTGAAGGAGAACGGCTACGCCACGTCGTGGTTTGGCAAAGACCACAACACGCCGGGATTCCAGTACAGCACTGCTGCAGGACCCTTCGAACAATGGCCGATCGGCATGGGCTTCCAGTATTTCTATGGTTTCCTGGGTGGCGAGACCGACCAGTGGACTCCGTACCTGTTTCGTAATACGACCCAGATCTATCCGTGGGTTGGCCACCCCGGCTACAACCTCATCACCGACATGGCAAACGACGCCATCCGGTACTTGCGGGAATTGAACGCGGCCGCACCCGACAAGCCGTTCTTCCTCTATTACGTGCCCGGCGGCTCGCATTCGCCGCACCAGCCGACACAGGAATGGATTGATAAGTTCAAAGGCAAGTTCGACATGGGCTGGGAAAAGCTGCGCGAGCAGATCTTCGAAAACCAGAAACGGCTGGGCGTGATTCCGCCCAACACGACGCTGACGGCGTGGCCCGATGGACAGGCAGAGTATGGCGGAGCCAAGCTGCCGAAGTGGGACTCGCTGAGCCCGCTGGAAAAGAAGCTGTACGCCCGCCAGGCGGAAGTATTTGCCGCCTATACCGCCTACACCGACTATGAGATTGGCCGCGTGATCGACGAAATCCAGAAGATGGGCAAACTCGACAACACGTTGATTATCTACATCGACGGCGACAACGGCACCAGCGCGGAAGGCAGCGTGTACGGCACCTTCAACCAGTACACCGCTTACAACGGCATCCTTAACGAGCCGGAGGTCAAGCCCGTACTGGCCTACAATGCCTTGCACTATGACGACTGGGGCTCGGACAAAACCTACCCGCATATGTCGGTGGCCTGGGCCTGGGCTTTCGATACGCCCTTCAAGTGGACCAAGCAGGTGGCGTCGCACTTCGGTGGTACCCGGCAGGGCCTGGCCATTTCCTGGCCCGGCCATATCAAAGACCCTGGGGCAATTCGTACCCAGTTCCACCACGTTATCGACGTTGTGCCGACCATCCTGGAAGCCGCCGGCATCCAGGCGCCCGAGGAGGTCAACGGCATTAAGCAGAAGCCGATCGAAGGCGTGAGCATGGTTTACACCTTTGACTCGGCTAACGCCAACGCGCCGTCCAAGCGCGACACCCAGTATTTCGAGATGGTCGGCAACCGCGCCATCTACCACGACGGTTGGATTGCCGCTACAACGCCGCCTTCCCCGCCCTGGGAGCTGGGAACAGGCGCAATGCCGCCAATGGACCAGTACAAGTGGGAGCTTTACAACATCGCCGATGACTATTCCGAGGCCAACGATCTGGCAGCGAAAATGCCCGACAAGCTGAAGGAAATGCAGGCGCTGTTCCTGAAGGAGGCAGCGAAATACCAGGTCTTGCCGTTGGATAACTCGGGCTTCATACGCTTGCTTGCGCCGAAACCCAGCGCCACGGCCGGCGTAACCGACTTCACCTACACCGGCGTGAATCCTGGCATTCCCGCCGGCAATGCTCCCAGCATTTTGGATAGGGACTACACTATCACCGCGGAGGTGACCATCCCGAGTGGCGGTGCGGAGGGAATGATCGCTACTCTGGGCGGCCGCTTCGGCGGCTATGGCCTCTACCTGACCCACAGCTTCAATTGGTGGCTCAAGAGCAGGTTGTTCAAGACCATCGGTTGGGTAGTGCTCATTCTGGGATTGTTTCTACTCTGGCGGAGTAAGCCAGGCTGGAGCAGGCGGTTTGGCTATGCTCTGTTGCTGATCGCGGCGCTGGGACTCCTCGCCGTGTTCGCCACCGATATCTTTGGATTCGGCAAAGGCCGGCCCGGTGTTTGTTTACAACATGCTGGATCTGGAGCGGTTCCGGTGGAGAGGCCCATCGCTCGGCGAAGGCAAGCACACTATCGTGTTCGACTTCAAGTACGACGGACCCGGACCCGGCAAGGGTGGCACTGGCGTGCTGAGCGTGGATGGCAAAGAGGTCGACCGTAAGAAGATCGAGCACACCATTCCGCTGCTGATGTCGATCGATGAGAGCTTTGATATCGGGCTCGACAACCAGTCACCGGTGGATTTCACCTACGACGTGCCGTTCGCATTCACCGGCACGATCGACAAACTGAACTATAAGCTGGGGCCCTCACAGTTGTCAGCCGAGGACCAGAAGAAAGTGGACGACGCTGTGGCCAGAGTCAACAATTAGGCGGCGCGAGGGATGGCTTTAGATGTCTCCCTGCGTGTCCTCACCGATAGCGCAGCGGGGCTAGGATTGGGGCGCTGAATACGAAAAGGATAACGATGATGAGAACAAGACTTGCGCTATGCGCGACGCTGCTGCTCGCTTCCATGATAGCCATGGGGCAACAGGTTTCCGTCAACTACAACCACAACCAGAGTTTTGCCAACTATCACACCTATGCGTGGGGCTCTAACAACACCAACCAGATACAAAATTCCATTCTGGCGCAAGTAGCGCAGCAGGACATCAACTCCGCGCTACAAGGAAAAGGTCTCCAGATGGTGCAGGAATCGCAGAACCCTGACCTCATCGTCACCGCCAACGGCGGAATGAAGCAGCAAACCTCCTATAGCGCGTGGGGCATGCGCGGCATTGGCGGAGGCATGGGCGGAATCACGCCGGAGCAGAATGTGGAAGGTACGCTGATTGTCGATCTGTACGACGCCAAGGACCAATCCCTGGTCTGGCGAGGTATCGGCCAGGACATGCTGAGCAACAAGGGCAATAAGAATCAGGAAGCGGTGCAAAAGGCCATCCAGAAAATGTTCAAGCAGTGGCCGAAGTCTTAACGGGGCCCTCTGCACCCGGGGGCAGTACATTCCGGTTACCGCTCCCCTAAGCGGCCTGGAGCGATGGATGAATGTAAGAACGGTTGTGCTGCTTTCCTCCGCGATTGAGGCGGCGACGGGACTTGCCCTGATCGCCGTGCCGGTCTTGGTGGGGCATCTGCTCTTAGGTGTCGAACTCCCGGGCAGCGGTATTGCCGTGGCCCGGGTCGCCGGGTTTGGATTGCTGGCCCTTGGCGTGGGATGTTGGCCGAGGGGTGACCTAGCCACCAGCCAGAGCATTCGGGCTCTGTTTATCTACAACCTACTGGCAGGACTCTTTCTCGGCTATCTTGCGGTTGGTGGAGTTTTTTCCGGTTATCTGCTCTGGCCGGCATCCGTTCTGCACGTGATTCTCGCGTTGCTGCTGGTACTTCCCGCGTACAACACCTTCCACGCTGAATCTCGATAAGCCGTAACTCGATCGAGATACCAACCAGAGCCGCCTTCTACGGCACTGCAACAGCATGCCGCATTGCTGGCACTACTGCCTCCGTATTCATCTTCACGCAACTCCACGTTTACCTATCAGCAACGCCTCTCTGCTAACACTGAGGTTCTAGGAGGATTTCCCTGATGCTTAAGAAAGCCCTGGTTGCGACTCTCCAAGCCCTGCTTGTGTTCGGAGTAACTTCGCCCACGTACGCTGCGCAGACAAACCGAGGCAAAGTCTCGGACGGTCCCTTTCAGCACGTCCTGCTGATCAGTATTGATGGCATGCACGCGCTTGACTATCAGAACTGCGCTACCGGCCTGCCGGGCATTAACAATGGCCAACCCTTTTGCCCCAACCTGGCCGCTCTCGGCCTCACCGGAACGACCTACTCCAACGCTTCGACTTCGAAGCCGTCCGACTCCTTTCCTGGCTTGATGGCGATTGTCAGCGGCGGCTCGCCGCGCTCTGTCGGCGCGTTCTATGACGTCGCGTTCGATCGCACCCTGGCGCCTCCGGCAAAGACGACCGGAAACGGTGTCGCCGCCGGCCCCTGCCCGCCTGTGTCGGCGACAGCCGGACTCCCTTACCCGGGCACGACAACCGAGTATGAAGAAGGCATCGACATCGACCAGACCCAGCTTAATGGCGGCGCGCCCTCAGGCGACGGCGGCATCAACTCCATCGATCCCTCGCGCCTGGAGCGTGACCCTGTGACTTGCCAACCAGTCTGGCCTTGGGACTTCGTTCGTACCAACACGATTTTTGGCGTCATCCACGCCGCCAACGGTTACACGGCCTGGGCCGACAAGCACCCCGCTTACTCCTCGGTTGCCGGTCATGGCAGCAACGGCCTGACCGTCGACGATTACTACTCTCCGGAGATCAATTCGACCGTCATCGCCCTGCCGGTCACCACCGCGCTGGGCATGAAGTGTGATCCGATTCCCGATCCCAGCCAGACTGGTGCCTATACAGACAGCTTCCAGAACATCCAGTGCTACGACACGCTGAAGGTCAACGCGATCCTGAACCAGATCGACGGCAAGAAGCACGACGGCAGCGGATCGGCGCCCGTGCCGAACATTTTCGGCATGAACTTCCAGTCGGTCAGCGTGGGCCAGAAGCTGATCGAGAAGAATTTCGGGAAGGGAGGTTACCTGGATGCGCAGGGCACTCCCAGCGACCACCTGGTCAACGAGATTCAGCTGGTGGACGCCTCGATTGGCCTATTTGTGAACGAGCTCAAGGCCAAGGGCCTGTACGATTCCACGCTGATCGTCATTACAGCGAAGCACGGCCAGTCGCCGATCGATCCCAACCGCTTCGACCCGATTCCCGGGAAGAACAACAACGGCTTCTCGCCGGCCACGCTGCTGGCCAACAACGGATTGATCCCACTCTCCGAGTCACCGAACAACGGCAGCGGCATTGGATCGACAGAAGATGATGTCTCGTCTGCTCTGGCTGACCAATCCGTCTCTGGTGCCGACAGGCGATTCCGCTTGCTTGAAGCCAACGGCAACCAGATTGGCATGGGGCAGATCTTCTACGGAGCTTCGCTGACCACGATGTTCAATAAGCCCGGCCTTCCCCAAGGATGGAGGCGATCCGCGCACGCCTGACATCATCATCGAGCCAAACGTCGGTGTCATCTACACCACCAGCAGCAAGAAGCAGGAAGAGCACGGCGGCTTCGCGCATGACGATACCAATGTCATGATGCTGTTCTCGAACCCCAGCTTTAAGCCGAACTATGTCAACGCGCCTGTGACCACCATGCAGGTCGCGCCGACGATCCTGAAGGCGTTGGGACTTGATCCGACCGCGTTGCAGTCGGTGCAGTTGGAAGGCACGCCAGTGCTGCCGGCGGTGCAGTTCTAGGCACCATCAATTCCAGCAAGAGAGAGGCGCCACCAGTAATCTGGAGGCGCCTCTCTTTTGCTGTTTTTACTTACCTTGTCACTGTCATCACTTACTCTGTCATTGTCATCCTGAGGTCGCCTTTGTTTGGTGTGTTCCTACTCGGGCAGGTCTTGCCCGAGTAGAGACTTTGGACACGCTCCCACCCCGGCAACCGAAGCCGGGATGGGGCACCCAGTTCAGATCCAAAAGCTAAGAGCCAATTGCCAAAAGCCAAGAGCGGCAGTTCTACTGCACCAGCGTTCCCGTTTCGCCGTTCCCGTTGCCGTTCGCCTCTTCCGGCGGAATCACCGACGCGGCTGCGACACGATCTCCCGTTTCAAGGTGCAGCAGGCGCACGCCCTGCGTCGAGCGGCCGGCTTCGCGAATGTTGGTGCTGTCGATGCGGATGATCTTGCCGTACTGGCTGATGACCATCAGCTCCGACTTCTCGTTCACCAGCATGATGCCGACCACGTTTCCATTGCGGGCCGTGGTCTTCACGTTGATCACGCCCTTGCCGCCACGCGTTTGCAGGCGGTAGGCATCAACATCGGTGCGCTTGCCGTAACCCTGCTCGGTGACGGAGAGGATAAGGCTGGGCTCGTCGGTCTCGCCGTCCTTGCCTTTCGTGCGATCCTTGGGAGTTACCGCCATGCCGACGATGTAGTCGCCCTTGTCCAGATCCATTCCACGCACGCCGCGCGCCGGGCGGCCCATGGAGCGGACATCGTCTTCGCCGAAGCGGATCGCCATGCCTTCGTGCGAGGCCAGGAAGATGATCTGGTTGCCATCGGTACAGCTTGCCGCCACCAGCTCATCGCCTTTGTCGATACCGATGGCGATGATGCCGCGCGACTGCACGTTGCTGAAATCTTTCAGCGCGGTTTTCTTCACTGTGCCCTGACGGGTGACGAAGAAGATGTGCTTGCCTTCTTCCTCCAGGTCGCGCACCGGCATCAGCGTACGGACGCTCTCGCCCGGCTGCAACGACACGAGGCTCGCAATGGCCTTGCCTTTGCCGGCGGCGCTGAGTTCGGGAATCTCGTACACCTTCAGCCAGTACACGCGCCCGGTGTTGGTGAAGACCAGGATGTAGTCGTGCGTCGAGGCCACGAACAGATGCTCGACGAAATCCTCTTCGCGCGTGCTCATCCCCTTGCGCCCGGTGCCGCCGCGGCGCTGCTGGCGATAGGTCGAAATCGGCGTGCGCTTCATATAGCCCGAGTGGCTGACCGTGACCGCGACCTGCTCGTCGGCGATCAGGTCTTCGAGATTGATCTCAGCAGCTTCGTCCTGAATGATGGTGCGCCGCTCGTCGCCGTAGTTCTTCTTGATCTCTTCCAGTTCTTTGATGATGACGCCGCGCAGCTTCTTCTCGCTGGCAAGGATGGCTTCATACTCCTCGATTCGGCCGCGAACCTCCGCCAGCTCTTTGAGAATTTCGTCGATCGAAAGCCGTGTCAGGCGATGCAGTTGCAACTCGAGGATCGCGTCAGCTTGAATGGTATCGAACGGCCGCGTCAAAGACGTTGGAACAAAGCCCTTCAGGGCTAAGCGGCTTCCGAATTCCTGCGGCTACGTTTCCTTCGTTAACGTTGACTGTTTTGCCGGAAAAATATTCGACTAAATTCAGCCGTGCATCGGCGCGGTTCTCGCTGCCGCGAATGATGCGGATCACGTCGTCGATCCGGTCCAGGGCCGCCTGGTAGCCTTCCAGAATGTGCTCGCGCTCGCGCGCCTTCATCAGCAGATAAGCCGTGCGGCGGCGCACCACGTCGATACGATGATCGACGAAGAGCTGCACGGCCTGCACCAGGCCCATCTCTTTCGGCTGGCCGTTGACCACGGCCAGGAAGATCATGCTGAAGCTCTCCTGCATCGAAGTGTGCTTGAAGAGCTGGTTGAGCACGATCTGCGGCTCGGCGCTGCGCTTCAGCTCGATCACGATGCGCATGCCGTCGCGGTCGCTGAAGTCGTTCACATCGGAGATTTCGTCGATGACCTTGTTGTTTACCAGCTCCGCAATGCGCTCGATGAGCTTCGCCTTGTTCACCTGATAGGGAATCTCGGTGACGACGATGGCTTCCTTCTCCTTCGTCAGGTGCTCAATAGCGGCCTTGGCGCGCATAATGAAGCGGCCGCGCCCGGTGCGGTATGCCTCCATGATTCCGCTTCGGCCGTGAATAAATCCCCCGGTTGGAAAATCGGGGCCTTGCACATGCTTCAGCAGGTCGAGGAGCGTTGCGTGCGGGTTGTTCACGATGGTGATGCAGGCATCGATAATTTCCGTCAGATTGTGCGGCGGGATATTCGTCGCCATGCCCACCGCAATGCCATTCGACCCGTTTACCAGCAAGTTGGGAATCCGCGTGGGCAGCACATCGGGCTCGATTTCGCTGTCGTCATAGTTGGGATGGAAATCGACAGTATCCTTGTCGAGATCTTCGAGCAGCGGCATCGCGACTTGCGCGAGCTTGGCTTCGGTGTAACGGTCGGCGGCGGGCGGATCGCCATCGACCGAGCCGAAGTTTCCCTGGCCGAAAATCAGCGGATATCGCATCGACCAGTCTTGTGCGAGGCGGACGAGCGCATCGTAAACGGCGAGGTTCCCATGGGGATGGTATTTGCCCATCACCTCGCCCACGATGCGGGCGCACTTGCGCGTGGCGCGATTGGGCTGCAGGCCCATCTGCTGCATGGTGTATAGAATGCGGCGATGCACCGGCTTCAACCCGTCGCGCACATCAGGCAGCGCGCGCCCGATAATCACCGACATTGAGTAGTCGAGATACGAACGCCGCATCTCGTCTTCAATATTGACGGGTTGAATGTTGGCTGCGCCGGGTCCTGTATTGTCGGGAGGAAGAGGTAATTGCTGGTTGGGATCGTCTGGCATGAATCCGTTGTCAGTCGTCAGTGACGGCTGAGTTCCTTCCTATATATCTGCTTCTTGGCGGAGAGCACGCGTTCGGTTGGCGGTTTCAGGCCAAGCGATCCGGCTGCGGTCTCAACGACCCGCGTAAGTGCCTGCTGTATGAGGAGTTTCCACCTAAAGGAGCACCTTAGATTATAGCACGGTTACAGTCGGCGCTGTGTCAGCTAAGCCTTTTAACATCATAGAGATACAGGATGAATTGCGGGCTGTTGTAATGCCCGCGTTACGGCGTTGTGCTGGCCACGCCGGTAGGCACGGTCGGCGACTCTGCCGGCGCACTTTGCGGAGCAGGAGCACTCTTCGCCGGCTTTGCAGATTGATTTGACTTGGGCACATGGAACTCCACGCCCTGATCATCATTGGCTTTGATCGTAGCCGGTACGTCGAGATCGGCGAGCGCGACCTTCTTTGTACGGTTATCGAAGACGTAAACCGTCTGTCCCATGATCGCGTAGTTGATCACATCCTGCTTGTGGCCGTCGCGGAAAACCAGGATAGTCGGCACTCCGGGCCTGACTTCCTGCGCAGCAGGCGGAGGCGACGCGGAGGGTTCCTCGACCGCCTGGTCTTGCGGAGCAGGGTGTGTGGGCGCCGTGTCCACGATGATGTGCAACGTTTGTTCGGCCGGCGGGGCCTGTCCTTCCGGCGGACCAGAGTAAAGATACGACCCGCCTCCCCCAGATCCGTAATAGCCCGGGTCATCTGACGGATAGACGTAGTACGGAACCGCGTAGGTGTATCCGTATCCATAACCGTAACCGCCGTATCCTCTATTACCGCGGCGGTTGTAGGGGTTGGGGAACGCCCGATTGCGATAAGGAATGTTGGATGGCCCCTGGCAGCAATAGCCATACGGGCCCAACGAGGTCGCGCTGGGTGGAATGTTCGGCACGCCATAAGGCGGAACATGGTTAGGGATCGAGGTAACCGACGGCGGAATGCCGTGAATCTGTGCGCTGGCGGGAGGAACCCAGATCAGCGCAAGCAACACCATGCAGATAACGGTGGCGAACTGGCTGAACCTTGCCAGATGCTTGCCAAAACCAACTCGATCCGCCATACAACCTCAACCGCTCGTTACAACCCGTTGGATGCCGGGAAGTTCTTACCGGACTCCCAAATGCCGAAGCTCCAGCAAACCGTAAATGTCGAGTGTGGCATTCGCGATGAGCGCCCCAACGACGACGGCATTGGCGAAGATCGCGTACCGGCTCTCCAGCAGGTCGACAGCTATGCCTGAAACGAACAGTATCAGAAAAGGGAGCGAGACGAACAGAAAAAGCAGGGCGGAAAACTGCTCCGTTCCCACAGCGGCAACCACCAGCACGGCAGCCGTGATCAGCGGGGCAGCGGTGCCGAAAAAGCGTGTGTGCCCCCAGATCGCAAAGGTAGCAAGGCCGCCCAGGATCAGGACAACGGGACCCAGTCCCGCCTGAAGGAAGAATTCCCCGATGAGCTTGTAATTCAGCGCCGAGCCCAGTTGCCGCGGCACAAACTGGAACCATTGCGCATCCCGCAGCGAGTGGAAGAAGATGATGGGGCGAAATCCGTAGAAACCCAGCATGAGCACGATAGCAATCACGCACGCCGCAGCAAAGATCACCAGAGCGGCTCCGGGACGCACGTGACCTACCCACAGCAGGAAGGCGAGCCCCGGGACCAGCACGACCCACATGGGGAACTGGGCGCCGACGCACAGCGCGATCGATATTCCCAGCAGCACGATGCGGCGCCAGTTCCACAGGATGACTTCCCGCGGAGCATATAGCGTATGGGCGACAGCAATGGCGGTGAAGATCAGGCCAAAGGCCCCCCAGGCGGCAACGATGTCCTCCTGCACCTGGTTCGTGCGGATGACAATCAACGGCGAAAACGTATAGAGGGCAAGCGCGATGATGCCACCGAAGTTCCCGTAGAGCCGCCGCGCAACGTACCACAGCGAAGCACCCAGCATGACGCCGCAAAACAGGAATGGCAGCCGAATCAGGAAGCGGTAGGCGTCGAGTTGCTCCCAGGTGATCTTGCCGGCCAGCATCTTGATGGGGAGAGCTGCCATTATCGGCACCAGGGGCGAGCGAACCGGTGGGCCGGCGTTCGCCATGTTCTGAAGCCGCACCAGGCCGTCTTCGATGTAGCTGCTCTCCAGAGAGCTGATGGGAGCGACCGCGATGAACCAAATACACTGCGCGAGGAAGAGGAGCAATAGGAACGCGGCCGCAAGTTGAGGAATTCCTGCGCGGAACGGTAGTTTTCGAGCTGGCATGGGCGAAGCTTCAGTTGTAACACGAGTGTGCGAATACGAAGCTCTTCCTGCCGACATTCAGTTAAGAACTGACCCAATAGGGACAAAGAAATTCCTGTCCGGTCTCGATGACGAGAGATTTGTGCTGTGGGATATGCCCACGCATGGGTTCACCCGAGACGCGTAGCGTCGGCTCGGAAGTGAGCCCAGGGCGGAGCGCAGCGGAACCCTGGGTAGCGTTGATTTCGTATATCGGAGCCGGTTTCAACCGGCGACATTCTTGTGCGACGGCGTGAGCCCGAGCGCTCCATCGTAGCGCCCTGCTCAGCGATGATTGCGGAATCATAGCTTGTCTAAGATTGACAATGTTTGCCAACCCCTTTATCGTTTGCGCATAGGACATGAATATCAATCTGACTCCCGAATTGGAATCTCTCGTCCAAAAGAAGGTAAAGAGCGGGCGTTATAACTCGGCCAGTGAAGTGGTCCGCGAGGCCTTACGCCTCTTTCAGGATCACGAGCGCATCCGGGAAGCCAGACTCCAATCGCTTACCCACAAAATCGACGAAGGATGGGCCGCAGCCGAACGCGGCGACCTGATCGACGGAGATGACTTTTTCCGGCGCCTGGAACGCGAAGAGAAGCCCTCGGTTCGTAAACGCAAGAGCGCATGAGCCGTTTTGTTCTAACGACCATAGCGGCTCAGGACATTCGCGAAATCTACACTTACATCGCAGCCGAACGGCCGGGAGCCGCGAGCAAAGTTCGCGAGCGGACCTTAATCGCGCTGAAACGAATCGCCGAACATCCGGGCATCGGTCATGTACGGGAAGACCTTACCGATAAGCCCGTACGCTTTTGGCCGACAGGCCGCTACTGGGTCATTTACGATCCGGCGGCACGGCCGGTGCAAATCATCCGCGTCCTCGACGGTGCCCGTGATGTCGCAGGTCTTCTGTAGGCGTCAGCACCCAAACAAATCACTGCAGTCCCCGCGGGCCACGCTTCACTTTCTGGAACGATTAGCTTTTGGTTAAATAAGGCCGTCCTAAGTAGGCCATCGTGTCAATGCGCAATCGAGAGCTCTTCCAGGGTGACGCGCTTGAACGCATCCGGACCTCCCAACCGCTTCTGAGCGTCGAGAATTTCCAGGCCGGCCAATCGCCCTTCGGCATCGAAGTCGGCTGCGATTCCCTCAGCTAGGTGTTGGGTCGTCACGGTGGTCTCCCGGAAGCGGATGTACAGGGCATCGACCTCGCGATCGTACGTAATGCGCATGATTGATTCCCTCCCCTACTGCAACGCCTTCGCCAAAAATCCCGACACATCCTGCTTCAGGTGCTCCAGCGAACTCGACTTGATGTACATCATGTGTCCGGCGTCGTAATAGCCCAGGCTGATCTTCGCCTGCTGCTGCTGGTCCAGGTTCATGTGGTTCAGGGTGTAGCGGGTGGCGAAGAACGGGGTCGCCAGATCGAAATATCCGGACGCCACGAACAGCCTCATATACGGATTCTTGATGAATGCCAGGCGCAGGGCCTCGCTGGTGTCGGGGTAGCCCTGTCCGGCCGAACCCCACTGCCACTCGCCGACGCCGCCGCCGAGGACGTAATACTCCAGGTCCGTCTTGAATCCCAGCTCGGTTCGAACGTAATTGTTGAACGTGGCGGTGAATGGAGGCCGTATGGCCGACTCGCTGGGATCGTAATAACCGCGCGCCTCGCGTGCGCTGACCGGCGTGCCGGTGAAGCGGCTATCGAGGCGTCCGACTTCCAGCTTCTGGCTGCGCAACAATTCGCTGGTGAATACCGATTCGCTGATGCGTCCGTTGTTGTAGTCCACCACGCTGCGGTCGAGTCCGGTGAAGCGGCTCACCTGGGTGATCATCTCGTCGAGCTCCTGCGGCGTGAGCGAATCGCCCTTGCCGAGCGCCAGCGTATACGGGCCTGCGGCATACTGCTCCGCTTGTGACAGCAGAGTCGCCAGATCGAGCTGTTGCAGGTCGGTGGGCAGTTTCTTGTGATACCACGCCGTCGACGTATAGCTCGGCAAGTAGAGGATGTAGGGCAGGTCGTTGCCCACGGCGAAACTCAGCGTCTCAAAGTTGAGCACCGACGACACCAGGACAACGCCGTTCAGCGCGACGCCGCGGTTGATCAGATAGCCGCTGAGTCCGGCTGCGCGGGTTGTGCCGTAGCTTTCGCCCACCAGAAACAGCGGCGAGTTCCAGCGCTGGTAGCGCGTCAGATACAGGCGGATGAAGTCGCCCACCGACGCGATGTCGCCTTCAACGCTCCAGAACTTCTTGCCCAGCTCTTTCTTCGCCGCGCGGCTGAAGCCCGTGCCCACCGGATCGATGAACACCAGGTCGGTCTGGTCGAGCCAGGTCTGCTGGTTGTCGATCAGCTCAAAGGGCGGCGGAGGCATTTCGCCATCGGGCAGCATCTTCACCCGCTTCGGGCCGATCGCTCCCAGGTGCAGCCACACCGACGCCGAGCCCGGTCCGCCATTGAACGAAAACATCAGTGGCCGCTTGCCCGTGGCGTTGTCGAGCGTGTAGGCGACGAAGAAAATATTGGCTTCGATCTCGTCGGTGTCAGGATTGCGCAGTGGCATGTATCCCGTCGTCGCGGTGTAGTGCAGCACCTTGCCGTCAACCGTGATCTGGTGATGCGTCACCACCGGCGGCTCTTCCTTCATGGCGGCCGGCTTTTCCTTGGCCGCTTCAGGCTTGCCTTTTTCGGCTGCGGTTTTCGCAGGGGCTTCCGCCGGAGCGTCGGAATTCTCGCTTTGCTGGGCGCAGAGATTGAGGCTGCACAGGGATAGGGCGAGGAAGAGAATGCTTGCGAGGACGCGGCGTGTCAAATGTGAGCTCCTTACTGACTCATATGTTCCCAACAACGAAAAAGAGCCAGACCGGCACATGGCCTTGTCTGACTCTCTAATGTAACAATAGCATATCGACCAGGGGAATCTTTAGTTTTTGCCGGATTTATATCTCTTGCCGAATCAAGCTGTTGCTCGGAACTGTTGCATTTCTCCTAGTTGACACAGAATTCGGGTGCGGTTACCAAAGTAATGCCTGAAGGTGCCATAGTCATAGCTCGCGGAACCCTCCTGCCACCAGTGGCGACTTGCAACAGAGGGCGTCTTGCTTTACAATTTGCAAAGTTCTTTTGACTGCGGGAATCGACTTTTGCCACCGCGCTGCTAAATGCACATCGTCACCAGGAAGCATCTCTCAGAGGCAGGCAAGCGCTACCCAGAAGCAGCGATTGAACTCCGAGCCTGGCACAAGGTCGCGAAGAACAGCCGGTGGCGCAACTTTGCCGAGGTTCGGCAGACTTTCCGAGATGCCGATTACGTGGAGGGATATGTGATTTTCAATATCCGCCGTAATCGCTATCGGCTGATCACGATCATCCACTATTCCCGGGAGAGACAAGGCAAACGTACTGAAGGGCACATTTACATAAGGTCTTTCTTAACGCACAAGCAATATGATGACCGGAACAATTGGGATAAAGGGATAAGAAAATGAGTGCTGCGCTTGCCGATCCAGTCACGATGATTCAGAAAGGAGCTCCTCGCCTCATTCACTCCGACGGGGAACTTCAGCACTATACTGAAGCGCTTTTCGGTCTTACGGCAAAGCCGCATCCAACTCGGGCTGAAGAGGATGCCATCGAGTTGCTTACGCTCCTCATCGACCAGTATGAGTCCGAGCGCTGCCCCGTTCCTGACGCCTCGCCGATTGAGGTGCTGAGGTTCTTGATCGAGCGAAACGGCCTGACACAGCGCGATCTCGCGACCGAACTAGGAAGCGAGGCTACGGTTTCACTTGTATTATCCGGCAAGCGCTCTTTGACGCGCGGGCATATCGCGAAGCTAAGCCGGCGCTTTCGCGTGTCCCCGGCCGTTTTCTTCCCGCCAATCTAACGAATTCTGTAATCCACCGTTGTAAGGTGCGCTTATCGAAGCTCAGACTTGAAGGCGGTTTAGCGTTTTTTCGCGGCTTTCTTTGCCGCGGTTTTCTTCGCCGGAGCCTTTGTCGCCTTCTTCGCGGCTTTGGCAGGTGCCGCCTTTTTCGCTGGAGCCTTTTTCGCTGCTGAAGCCTTCGCCACTGCCGGTTTTGCCTTAACTTCGGGAGCCTTGGTCGTCGCCAGTTTCTTTTCCTTCGCTGGCGCTTTCGCGGCGGGCTTCTTCGGCTCTTTTGCCACCTTCGCCGAGACAGCCTTTGCTGATGCCGCCGGTTTCACAGCTTTTGCGGCGGGTTCGACAACCGCTGGAGTTGTTGCCGTTGGCGCAGCAGCAGGAGTTGGCGCAGCTGCCGGCGCACCTTTCGGTTTGCGTCCGCGCTTGGCTGGAGCCGCTGCTGCCGCAGCGCCGGGAGCTGCAACTCCTGCCGGGGCGGCTGCTGCCTTCCCGCGTCCACGCCGCGCAGCAGGCGGAGGAGGAGGCGGAGGCGGTTCGTAGGGCTTCAGGAAATTGACGATTTCATTGTGCGAACGGAGCTTGCCATCGAGCAGCAGAAGGAACGCCTCGTCCAGAATCTTCGGATACTCCGGCAACTGCGCAGTGATGCGCAGCTCGGCCATCTCCGGGAAGGGAAGCTTCTCGCGCACCTGGCGCCATTTGCCGAAGAAATTTTTCAGCTTCGCGTCCACCGACTGCTGCTTGGTGGTGATGCTGAGGAACAGGACATCTTCCGGAGCAGCATTCGTCAGCACCTTCCACGCGCCTGAGGTTGTCGTCGCCTCGCGCCCCGTGAGCTTCTTCGCCAGATCGTGCGCCCGGTTCTCCAGGTGCTTCCATTTGTCGACGAAGTCGCGGCGCGGAATCAGCCGCTGAATCTCGGAGATGTCCTTGTCCGACATCTTCTTCGTCAGGAAGTACATAGTGATAGGCCCGGTCTCGGGGAAATAGCCAAAGTTGTTCATTAGCTGGCGTTGCTTGATTACCAGCCCTACATCTCCCGCCTCAATCTTGGCTGCCGTCCAGTGGGGATGCAGAACCTTGAGCCAGCCTTCACGCTCCAGCGCACGCACCACGGTGATGGGATCGTCCTCGTGCGCGAGCTGCTCCAGTTCGTGCCCAATCGAGCGCTTTCCCACATACTCGATGTAGTTGTTCTCTTTTGCGGCGTCGTAGCGTGCCTGGGTGCGTTCTTCCAGCGTGTAATGAAAGCGGGCGGCGAGCCGGGTAGCGCGAATCAGCCGAATAGGGTCTTCAAGGAACGCGTAGTTGTGCAGTATGCGAAGCACCTTGGCCTCGATGTCTGCGGTGCCGTTGAAGGGATCGAGCAGCAGTCCGCGCGAGCCGGGATTGAGCGACAGCGCCATCGCATTGACCGTGAAGTCGCGCCGGCGCATGTCTTCGTTAATGGTGGCGTGAGTAATGCTTGGCGCTTTACCCGGCTTGTCGTAGACTTCCGAGCGCGTCATGTTGAGCTCGGCGCGCACATTGCCCGGCATCAGCAGGTAGAGGATCCGCAGGTCTTCATCAACGCCCTGCACGCTGATCCCGCTTTTCTCGAGTTCTTTCTGGAGCTTAAGAGGATTTCCTTGCAAGCTCAGGTCGATATCGCGGATGGGAAAGCCAGTGATCAGGTCGCGGATGCTGCCGCCAGTCAGGTAAAGGTTCAGCCCTGCATGACGTGCAATCTCTTGAATTACGGTCACACCCTTTTGCTGATCCGGGGTGAGCCGGGTGTCCATGCTGTAGATGTAGTCTGCCATCTAAACGTATGACTCTATTACACTTTCCAGATGCAACACGTTCCGGCAAGGCAGACCAGTTAACCGGCAGAATTCCATACTGCTCCCCCCGCCACCAAAATGCCTGTCAGATTCCGGAATGCCCGTCTTTGATTCCTGGGAACGGATAGCTGCAACTTCTACTCGAATTGAGACTTACGGGACATCGGCTCCGGGAGCGCTGCACAGCGAACAATAACACAAGGTTCATGTTTTGGCTACAAAGCTCGTTATGAAGAGGAATTCGGCCAGTAAAGATGCGAGAATGAGAGCAGCATCGGCCCTTGACTACCAGCCATCGGGCCACCATCGCCTTCGATACAATCGGCTGCGTAGAAGCATACTCAAATGTCCTCCACACGCAAGAAAGTCATCGTCCGTAAGCTGGATCGCGACACCGCCTCCGGCTACGTCGGTTCGCAGTTCATCGCCGACGGGAAGCTGGAGCTGCTCAATACGGCCGGCACTGTTGTGACGATCTCCATGGGCGACATCAAAGGCGTGTACTTTGTGCGTGAGTTCGGCGAGCCTGAGTCGCTTACGCGCAAGACTTTTGCCTCCCGTCCGCGGGCGGAAGGGCTGTGGGTACGCCTGCGCTTCCGCGACAACGAGATCATCGAAGGCCTGATGCCCAACGATCTTGTTCAAGAAGGCAGCGACGGTTTTTCTATTATTCCCCCCGACACCCGTTCGAACACGCAGCGAATTTTTGTCCCCCGCTCGGCATTGGCTGAGATGAACGTTATCGCCGTGATCGGGGAGAAAAAGAAGCAGCGCGGACACGGACCGGAAGATACCCGGCAAGTTCCAATGTTCGGGTAATTTCGACGAGCGCCATTACGAGAGCCCGATTTTGGCGCGAGGGATCTACTCCCATCCCGAAGTGAACGTCTCCCGGGGTTCGGTCACGCTGAATCGACTTTACACAAACGAGCGGACGGCGCAGGATCGTAAGTGTAATCGCCCGGTTCAACACTTATCATATGTCCTTGACGGACTTTCCCGATGCAGCAGCCCCCCTTCGACTATTCGCGTACCTACGCTGACATGTCTGACGCTGAGTTGTTAGCGATCGCACGGGATTCCGCATCTCTTACCGAAGAAGCCCTAGCCGCACTGCGAAAACAAATTGAGGAGCGCCATCTTGAGAAAGGATCGCAAGCAGACGATGAAGAGGCCGTTGCTGATTACCGCTTCGATTGGAGGGCTCGACTCGAATCGAAGCTTAACAGCCCCCAAATGATCCTTCTTCTGCCGCGGTGGCAAAGCGCTGCCGCGGACAGAGACCTGCAAATACTGCTGGGACAACAGGTGATAGCTGGCTGGCTCGCTGTAATCGCCTCGCAGTTCATTCTGGGCGGCCTCCTTTCATTGTGGATAATAATCAAACTAATGCCGTTGCACGCTAGTAGTCACTTGGGTAAGGTTTTCACGCTATGGATGCCGATTGTTGTTGCTTTGGATGTCTTGTGTATATTCGCAGGTCTTGCTTTATGGAATAAGTGGCCCTCCGCAGTAAGACTGGCGAAGGTCGCATTCGCGGTTAGCGTGCTAAATTCGATTATATTCGTCGCGGTACTGACATTGATCGGTTTTATATCCAGGCCTGCGACCTCGGCGCTATCGGGTTCATTTGGACCACTACTCGCGCCGGACATCTATTCATTGTTACGCCAAATGGCTCCATTTTATTGCTTTGGTATTGTCTATGGAGTTGCTGGTTTTCTGTACATGGCCAAATCTCGTCGTGTGCGGCTGACCTATCCATAGGGCTCAGCGCCGTCGCAAGCCCGCGCAGCTGGACCAGATGCAAAGATTTGAAACAGAGACTCTTAACACGGCCAGAAGGTAGTTGGCGATAAATCCGGGTTACGCAAGCGAGCGGGCCGCGCGGTCCGGATTCGGATGATCGGCATAGTCGCCTGTTCGCAACAGGAATCGCAAGCCGTTCAGAGTCGTGGGTGACTAATTCGTCTCACGGGATGCGAACGAATCCGTGATGCACATAGTCCGTGCCAACAAACTCGCCGGTGATCGCCCCGGCGTCGTTGATGCTGTCCGGGTAAGTATATGTGGAGCCCGGAGGATCGAACGTGGTGATCGTGGCGTTGGTCTGCGATAACTTGCGTAATATCGCCATTACACAAGCAACCGGCAACTGCGAAGATTCTGCCGTCCCTGCCGAATTCCGTCGCTAACTTCGCGCGGCCCCGCATTCAACAAGAGAATCGAGTGCCGCGGCCCTCGCCCTTCATTTAGGATCGACTGGTGAAAATCGAGACAGCGTGGAACCGCATCGCCTCTGGCGTGCGCAAATTTCAAACCGAAATCTTCCCCGCGCAGCGAGCGATGTTCGAGCGCCTGCGACACAAGCAGGAGCCCCTGGCGCTATTCATTACCTGCGCTGACGCTCGCATTGTTCCCAACCTGATCACACAGACCGAAGCGGGCGAGATCTTCATCGAGCGCAATCCCGGAAATATGGTGCCGCCGTACAGCGACTTCATCGGCGGCGTAACCTCCGGGGTCGAGTATGCCAACCTGGTGCTGAAGGTGCCCGTCATCGTCGTTTGCGGACACACAGATTGCGGGGTGATGAAGGCGCTTCTCCATCCTGAAACCACCGCGGGGCTTCCCGGAGTGCAGCAGTGGATGCGCCACGGCAACGAAGCGTGCCATAGCGTGCTGCGCGACTGCGCAGGTTGTCCGGATGAGGAAAAGCTGAATCGCCTTGCCGAAGCGAACGTGTTGCAGCAGATCGCCAATCTGAAGACCCATCCCAGCGTGGCATCCCGACTGGCTGCGGGCGAGGTTTTGATCCGGGGCTGGGTTTACGACATCGGCAGCGGCTCGATTCGGCAGGCCGATCCGGAGACGGGCGAGTTCACGCCATTTTCTGGAGAGTGACCCCCGCAGTCTGCATTACTCATGATGAAGGAAGTGCTTTGAAGGGGCGCGGCTTTAGGCGCGCCGTGAATGCTTTGCTGTGGCAGTGGCTTTAGCCACTGAGGTTTTGCGCCAAGGCAACAAACACGAACCGCCTCAAAGGTTACCCCCAGCCCGAAGATGACTGTACCGGCGCGGCTGAAGCCGCGCCCCTTCAAACAGACTGTGCTAGCCTCCACTGGCCTGTGCCTTCGCCTGCTCCACATCTGGCGCGAACACGAAGAGTTGGTCGACCTTCGTCACTTTCAGCGAATTGATGAGCCGCTCGCTGGCCCCGGCCACGACCAGCTTTCGTCCGGCATGCTCACGCGAAACGTGCGCGCCCACCAGGCACCCGATCCCTGCCGAATCAATGTACGGGACGTCCGCCAAGTCGAGGATCAGCACTTTGGCTTCGTCGGCACGAACCGTCGACTGAAAGCTGAAAAAGTTGCCCAGAAGCAAGGGACCGTGCAGCCGCAAAATGCTGGTATCGGATGGGCCTTCAACACGTTCGATCTCGAGTGGTTTCTCTTGCATAATCGGCGATTGTAAATGTTTCGCAAGACTGTAATGTTAAGCCAGCGTTACGGAGTTATGTGCAGAGAAAGATTTTTGCGAAGCACGCTCTAAAAGCGCGACCTGCCCGGTTGCCCCGCAAGGCAACTCTGTAGCTCACGTCTGGGGGTGTAAGCTGGGGCGTAAACCATGACCAAGATGAACCTTACCGGCCGCGCGTTGCTCTTTGCGGTAGTTCTCAGTTCACTCCTGTCGGCTCAGGTCCCGCAGGAAACGAGTCCCTCCCAACCGACGCCGGCGCCCGAGCTGTCTGGTAGTCAGACACCAGGCGTTCAACCGGCCTCGGAGGTCACACCGAAGCTCACGAAAGACGATATCGAGGCATTTCTCGATGGCGTGGTGCCGGTCCAGCTACAAAAGGAGGACATAGCGGGTGCGGTCGTAGTGGTAGTTAAGGACGGCCAGGTGCTGTTTGCCAAAGGTTACGGATTCTCCGATATGAAGAGCCGTAAGCCAGTGAGCGTCGATGACACGCTCTTTCGCCCGGGATCGATTTCCAAAACCTTTACCTGGACAGCGGTGATGCAACTGGCTGAACAGGGCAAGATCGATCTCGACCGCGACGTGAACGAGTACATCGACTTCCGAATCCCCGCCCCTTTCGGCAAGCCGGTGACGATGCGCGACCTGATGACGCACACTCCGGGCTGGGAAGAATCGATCAAGGAGCTGTTCGTCGCCGGCGCACCAGATCTTTATCCGCTGGACCGCTATCTCAAGAAGCGGCTGCCGAAGCAGATCTTTCCTCCCGGGAACGACGCCCGCCTACTCGAATTACGGGGCTGCGCTTGCCGGCTACATTGTGAGCCGCGTCTCCGGCCTGCCTTTCGACGATTATGTTGAGCGAAACATCCTCCAGCCGTTAGGCATGACGCACTCTACCTTCCGGCAACCTTTGCCCGAGAACTTGAAGCCGCTGATGTCGCAAGGCTACGGCAAAGCATCGGAGCCGGCGAAAGAGTTCGAATTTGTCGAGGCGTATCCGGCCGGCAGCATGTCGGTGAGTGGCGCTGACATGGCCAGGTTCATGATCGCTCATCTGCAAAACGGCGAGTACCAGGGCAATCGCATACTGAAACCGGAAACTGCGCAGCTGATGCACTCGCGGGCCTTCGGGCTGGCTCCAGAGATGAACGGGATGGCCTATGGGTTCTACGAAGAGACACGCAACGGCCACCGCATCATTGGCCACGGCGGCGACACACAATGGTTCCACAGCGATATGCATCTGATGCCCGATCAGAATCTCGGCTTCTTTGTTTCCTACAACAGTGCCGGGAATAGCGAAGGCTCTCCGCGCACTTTGCTCTGGCAGAACTTTCTGAACCGCTACTATCCCTACACTCCGCCGGAAGCAGAGAAAGTTGCGGGCGCCGACAGCGATGCAAGATCAGTCGTGGGAAGCTACTGGCCGAGCCGGCGCTCAGACACGACGATCGTCTCCGCTGGTTCGTTGTTGAACGAGGGAAAAGTCAGGGCCAATTCTGACGGCACCATCAGCCTCAGCTTTGCCAAAGACTTTGCCGGAAACTTGAAGCACTTCCGCGAGATCGCCCCAATGCTGTTTCGCGAGGAACATGGGCAGAGCCGGTTGGCGTTCGTGGAAGATTATGCCGGGCGAAGAATCATCGTGACCGATGCCCCCATTTTCGTGCTGCAGCCGGTACCGTGGTGGAAGAGGCAAAGGCTCAACTACACGGTTCTGATTTTTCCGGTAGCGATGTTTGTGCTGACGCTGCTCTTCTGGCCGATTAACGCTCTGTTGCGGTGGCACTATGCTGAAAGGCTGTCATTGAGTGCGGAGTATCGCCGCGCCAGGAGATGGATGCGGGTGGTTTGCGCTCTTAACATCGCGCTGCTGGTGGTGCTCGGAATTTGGATGGTAATGGCACAGGACAATATCGGCCTGTTGAGCAGCCGTTTTGATGGAAGGCTTCGTGTCCTGGAGGCGCTCGCGTTGTTCGATGTTTTGGGAGCACTGGTGGGTATCTGGTACTTTGTGCGCTCGTGGCGGGAAAACGACCTTTGGTTTTGGACACGAGTTTGGAATACGCTGCTAATGTTCGCTTGCATGGGCTATGCCTTTTTCCTGGCGAACTGGCATCTGCTGAATTTCAGCGTGAACTACTGAATACTAGTCTCGGCGTGTGGGAGCACAGTACAAACTCGGAACCTGGTTGCCGGTTGTCGGCAGCCACTTTACGTCGCTTTGGTAACACCCGCCAGTGACTCCCCGCTAATGACCGGAGAGGTCTGGCTTCCTTATATCGATTGCCCGTCTCTCATTCACATCGGCAGGCGAAGCCGTTCCATCCTTTGCGTCCCGGGCGGTTCGCGAGCCATGAGGCTGGCGACGCTTTAGGCGCAAAGTCTGGATATCTTTCGACGGTCGGAGTCCAATTAGGTCACTGGGTAGGGATATTTGCTCATCAGATACGGCGGTTGAGCTCATGAGGCATAAAATGCTCTCAGATTTGTTAGACTATTCTTACTTCGCTGTAGAAAGGAAGAAAATGGATCTAAAGAGCGTGCTTGAACAATTACAAACGGAGCGAGATCGAGTTAATCAGGCTATAACGGCCCTGGAAAGTCTTCAGGGTATCTCTTCAGCACCACGTCGCGGGCGCCCACCCAAGAACCCGAATCATTATGCCAGCATTGTCGCGATGCCCAAGAAGCGTACGATGAGCGCTGCTGCCCGCAAGCGGATTTCTGAAATGATGAAGAAACGCTGGGCGGAAAGAAGAAGAAGGAACAAGGCGGCCTAGGAGTCGCTCGAATTCGTTTGCCAGCAAGGCGCCCGAATTCCGGGCGCTTTTTTGCCTGACTACTTTTTTTCGATCAGCCGCGCCGCCAGTACGGCGCCGTCGCGGTCGTCATGCAGCTTGATGGGAAAGAGGAGGACGTTCCAGTTCCAGTGAGCGTTCTTGAGCGGCAAGTGGGACGCGCCGCGAAATCCTCGGCGGTCAACGTAGGTCTCGCGCGTGTCACAAACTGTCCGCAGAATCTCGCGCCACTCCTCTTCGAGTTGGGGAAACTGCTCAAACAGGTTCTTGCCTACAAACCATGACCGCTTATGGCCGTTCATGGACGCAAAGTAGTCGTTCACATACTGCCAGATGCCATCGCGATCGAGGATCTCCAGCACAATGTCATCGCCCATAGCCATGGAGATTCGCGAGTAGTAAAAGTCACGCGCGTCGACCACCACAGGCCGGCCACGCTTTTTCGCCTCGAAGGTGCGAAGTGCGCCCAGCAGATCGTCTACTGAGCTGTAGCCTTTCAGCAGGTGCATGTCGGCGATGCCGCCGAATCTCCGCTCGAGCGTCGCCGACATGATGATGATAGGAACCTGGGGGCGCGTACGTCGCAAAGTATCGGCCACGTCGGTGCCAAACTTCCCTGCGCCAAGGTGGTAGTCCAGGACTGCGATGTCGATTTCCTGTAGCTTGTTTTGCGCCTCTTCGATGGAGCTCGTAGTGACGATCTTATAGCCTTTCTGGCGCAGAATCGCCGCGCGCAAGATAAGGTTGTCTTCGCGATCGTCGAGCAAGAGTACTCGTATGGGACTTGCTGGCACGAGCTGCGGACCAGTCGCATTGGAGGCTGCCGATTTGGTTGGGTCTTCGTTCATGCTAAGAAGTTAGAGTCGGCTGAGGTCTTATAGGTCACTTCAGACCGAAAAATGGCGAATATCTTCGGTCAACGATTTAGCTCTTCTCTTCGGGAGCCTCCTTATCCGCAAGCTCTTCCGGCGCCAGCCTGCGCAAGACCCGCGCTAGCTCGGGAAGCCGGTTGAACAACGCCACGGCGCGTAGCCATTGTTTATTGTCGAAGGCCGGGCTGCCGCTGACCACACTGCCTGCGGGAATGTCTCCATGCGTCCCGCTCTGCGCCGTGACGATGACGTTGTCGCCCACGCGACAATGCCCGGCCACGCCTGCCTGTCCGGCCAGCACTACATTCTTACCAATCACGCTGGAGCCGGCCAGTCCCACCTGCGCGCACAGCAAAGTATTTTCACCAATGGCGGAACCGTGGCCCACCTGCGCCAGGTTGTCGATCTTGGCGCCGCGGCTTACACGCGTTTCGCCAATGCTGGCACGATCGACACAGGCATTGGCCTGCACTTCCACCTCACTCTCCAGAATGGCAGGGCCGGATTGCGCGATCTTACGCCACCGCTCGCCGTCGCGGGCAAAGCCAAAACCATCGGCGCCGATAATGGCTCCATTTTGCAGAATGACATCGTCGCCCAGGATGCAGTACTCGCGCACTACCGAGTGGGCGTGGGCAAGGAAGTTGTTGCCAATGCGCGCTCCCCTATAGATCACAACATGAGGCAGCAGTACCGCGTTGTCGCCGATCTCCACATCTTCACCAATCACCACATAGGCACCGACGTGGGCATCCGCACCTAGCTTGGCTGAGCTGGCGATCACCGCGGTGTGATGTATGCCGGGCTGATAGTGGGGCGCTTTGTAGAAAAGATCGATTGCATGCGCGAAAGCGAGATAGGGATTATCACTGCGTAACAAGGCCGTGTCCCCGGCAGGAAAGTCGTGTCCCACGATGATGGCCGACGCCGCGGTAGTCTTGGCCGCGGCGACATACTTCGGGTTGGCGATGAAGGTGATCTGCCCGGCAGAGGCTTCTTCAATTCCGGCCACACCGGTGATGTCGAGGTCGGAGTCGCCGTTGTCGAGAGTTGCTCCCAGGGCAGACGCGATAGCTGACAGTTTCATGACTCGTTAAAGATAAAGGAGTCTCGCGCGGAGAGCGAGTCCCAACATAGCCAGAGCTGGGACTTAAAGAACCCAGATCAAGTCCGGCTTTTTGAAGGGGACGGCCTTCAGGCCGTCCGTAAGTTTCGCCAGATCATTTCAGTTTTAGTCGCTGAGGAGACCTCGTCGGGACTTAATCAAGAGTTTCCTTAAATGGAAGCAGGCAATGCAACCACGGATTGACTCGGATTGACTCGGATCAGAAGAGCTTAAGAACGCAAACCAGATTTATCTTTGATCCGTGCGGATCCGTGCATCTGTGGCTAGCCTTTTCCGTCATCACGCGCGGCTCCAGGGCACTCCGGTCCAACTGCTAGACTGAAGGGCGATGAACGAGACTGCCGCCAACTCTCTTGCCCACGCTTCTTCCGCCTACCTGCGCTCCGCCATGCATCAGCCCATCCGGTGGCATGAGTGGGGCGAAGAAGCTTTCGCTCGCGCCCAGCAGGAGCACAAGCCGGTGCTGCTCGATATCGGTGCGGTGTGGTGCCACTGGTGCCACGTGATGGACCGCGAGTCGTATGAGAGCGCCGAAGTCGCCGAGATCATCAATCGGGAGTTCGTGGCGGTAAAGGTTGACCGCGACGAGCGTCCTGATGTCGACAGCCGCTATCAGCTTGCCGTCTCGGCTATTGCGGGCACGGGCGGCTGGCCGCTCACCGTCTTTCTTACTCCGGAAGGCAAGCCGTTTTACGGCGGAACCTATTTCCCTCCGATCGATCAATGGGGACGGCCCAGCTTCAAGAAGATTCTGGTCGCCATTGCCGACGCCTATCGGGAGCGGCGAGGTGAAGTTGTGGACTCGGCCAACCAGACCATGCACATGCTGAGCACGGAAATGTTTGCCGGGCGGCAGGCCGATTTCTCGCCGCGGATTGTCGGTGTGATGGTGCAGTCCGCGCTGCCGATCTTCGACGAGAAGCATGGCGGGTTTGGCGGCGCGCCGAAGTTCCCTCATGCGTCGGCAATTGATCTCTTGCTCGACTGGTATGCACGTACCGGGGAAGACCGCGTCAAGACCGTCGTCGTGACGACGCTTACGAAGATGGCGCAGGGCGGTGTTTACGATCAGCTTGCAGGCGGCTTTCATCGCTACTCCGTCGATGAGCGCTGGATCGTTCCCCACTTCGAGAAGATGGCGTATGACAACTCCGAGTTGCTGAAGAACTACGTACACGCCTACCAGGTTTTTGGCGACGAGTTCTACGCGCACATCGCGCGCGACATCATTCGCTGGATGGACGAGTGGCTGAGCGATCGCGAGCGCGGCGGCTTCTACGCCTCGCAGGACGCCGACATCAGTCTGGATGATGATGGCGACTACTTCACCTGGACGGTTGAAGAAGCCAAAGCTGTGCTGCGTGAAGATGAGTTTCGCGCCGCGTCGCTCCACTTCGACATCGGCGAGCAGGGCGAAATGCACCACAATGCCGCCAGGAACGTCCTTTGGGTAGCCATGCTGCCGGAAGAAGTCGCGAGCAAGATGGGTCGCAAGGTTGCTGAAGTAATTGACTTGCTTGCATCGGCTAAGACTAAGATGTACGCCGCTCGTCTCCAGCGGCCGACGCCGTTTGTCGACAAGACGGTTTATGTGAACTGGAATGCGATGTGCGTATCGGCGTATTTGCAGGCCGCGCAGGCCTTGGGTCTCGACCACGCGCGCAAGTTCGCCTTGCGCTCGCTGGATCGCATTCTGGCGGAAGGATGGGATGATAAACGCGGCTTGTCGCACGTGATCGCCTATGCAGACCCGAAGGCCGAGAAGAGGTTCGTGAAGGGGCTGCTCGACGATTACGCCTTCACCGCGATCGCGTGCCTGGACGCCTACGAAGTCACAGGGGCGATGAGCTACTTCAACTTCGCGCAGAAGATCGCGGATGAGATGATCGCGCGCTTTGGTGATGCCACGTCGGGTGGCTTCTTCGATACCGAGGCCGCCCTTGAAGAGAAGCTGCAGTTGGGAGCGTTATCGGCGCGCCGCAAGCCGTTTCAGGACGCCCCGACGCCGGCAGGAAATCCGGGTGCTGCGATCGCTTTGCTACGGCTGCACGCCTACACCAACGATGCGAAGTACCGCGACAAAGCCGAGGACACGCTGGAAGTCTTTGCCGGCGTGGCTGAGCAGTTTGGTATTTACGCCGGGACCTATGGTATTGCTGCCACCTGGATGTCACGCCCGCATATACAAGTAGTCGTGGTCGGCGAAGACGAGAGCGCCCGCCAGCTGCTAAGGGCTGCGCGTGCAACTTTTCTCGTCAACAAATCGGTCGTGCACCTGACCGACAGCGAAGCCGTCGCGGTGAACCTGCCGCCGGCGCTGGCGGAAACCATCCCGAACCTGCCGGGCCTGAGAGACAAGAAATCACTGGCGATAGTTTGTAAGAACTTCACCTGCCTGCCGCCGATGTTTGAAGCAGAACCGTTGGCGGCGCTGCTGCGGGAGAAGGTAAGCGCGGCAGGGTAGGCCGGAGTTGCGAAGATTCGCGTCAGGGGGCACGCCTTCAGTCGTGCCGATGCGACGGCGCTTTCGCTGGCAGGGACACTCGCTTTGCGAGCACCACTCAACCCACGCATCGCGTCATTCGATGGCGCAGCCTACATTTCAACGACTATTCCGTGAACTCGCCGGACCTTGCCAATTATCATCAATATGAGAAATGCGTACCCGATACAAGCGCTGGATCTACAACTGGGAATCCCGTCTCACTTCGCGCGACACCAACCGCGTTGTGCGTCCGCTGGAGTGGGGTACGGAGTGGACGTCGCACTGGCCGCTGGCCGCGGATATTCCCTGCCCGCAAGACACCAACGATACTGCCGCGATGATCGACTACTGGCTGGCGGTGAACCGGCGCATCATTGACAACAGCGACGAATTCTACGCGTACAGGACTCCGGCTGATTTTCGCCTTGAATCCCGCAAGGTCGAACTCTTCCACACCGGCAGCCAGCCGCCAAGAACCAGGCTGAAGGATCACAGCGCCGACTTCCTGCGATTCACCTCCGCGGTCGAAAGTCCCTACCCCGAGAACAACCTGATGAATGCGCGGTGGTTTCCCGCGCAGGGACAACGCGCCGTTGTCGTCATTCCGCAGTGGAACGCGGACGGCATCAGCCACAACGGCTTGTGCCGCATCTTCAACAAGCTGGGCATTGCGGCCTTGCGCATGAGCATGCCGTATCACGACATCCGCCGCCCGGAGGGACTTACCCGCGCCGACTACGCGGTGTCGGCCAACATCGGCCGCACGATCCACTCCGTGCAGCAGGGCATCGCCGATATCCGCTCTTGCCTGGACTGGCTCGAGCAGCAGGGATACAGCAAGCTGGGCATCGTCGGCACCAGCCTGGGCTCCTGCTATGCCTTCATCGCAGCCGCGCATGATCCGCGCGTCGCGGTAAATGTCTTCAACCACGCTTCGACCACCTTTGGCGATGTGGTGTGGACGGGCCAGTCGACACGCCACATTCGCGAGGGAATGGAAGGCGTACTGAACCACGATCAGTTGCGCGACGCGTGGATGTGCATCAGCCCAATCGTCTACTTCCAGAAGTTTCACCGCTGGCCAAAGAAGTCGCTGATGATCTACGGCCGCTATGACCTGACCTTCCTGCCTGAGTTCTCCATGCAGGCCGCCGGCGAGTTCCTTAAGCGAGGATTGGACACCACCATCAAAGCGCTGCCGTGCGGCCACTACACTTTGGGCGAGACTCCCTACAAGTACATGGACGCCTGGCACATTTCGCGATTTCTGGCAAAAGCCTTCGCCGGATAGCTGAGCGCGGCCCGTCAGCGAGGGCCGGTCTGCCGGGACCCGGTCAAATCTCACCGGGAGCGGCCGTCTCCTTATTCAAAAACCAGTCAGCGCCAGTCCGCTACGGTTAGAAATTTCCTTGACAAGGCACCGCACGGGCAGCAATCATCCGAGGACACGCAGAGTTCGGGCGGCCTGCAAAGATTGCAGTTCGAAGGGGAGTTCTGCAACCTGGCCGAATCGAAGCTGATCATCGCGCTTCATCAAACTTTCATATTGTGTGGGTCGACAAGGGTAAACCGTAGCCGTGAATCTCGAACGCCGAGCCGCATCTGTCATGCGCAGCCTATTTGCTGCAGGCTTTGGTATGTGGGCGACTTACTCCCAGGCTGCTGCTCGACTCGATCCTGATATTCCAAGCATCTTCAGTCCCGCTTCGACACCGGCCCAGTCCATCTATCACCTGTCTCTATTTGTGCTGGCAATCTGCGGAGCGATTTTTGTTACCGTTTTCACCCTAATCGTTTATGCACTGGTCAAGTTTCGCCGCCGCGCCGACGACGATGGTAGTGAGCCGCCTCAGATTTACGGCAGCAACCAGATGGAGCTGGCCTGGACCGTGATTCCCGTGGTGATCGTGGTGGTGCTGTTCCTCGCCACCGCGCGTGTCATTCACGCCGTAGAAGACGCCAGGCTCCCGACCAGCACGCTGGAAGTCGTCGCCGTTGGCCACCAGTTCTGGTGGGAATTCCAATATCCGCAGCAAGGATTCACGACTGCAAACGAGTTGCATGTGCCGGTCAGTCATGGCCCGGAGGGGATGCCCACTCACATCAAGCTGCTTTCCGCCGATACGGACCACAGTTTCTGGGTGCCGCAACTCGCCGGCAAGACCGACCTCATTCCCAATCACCCGAACGAAATGTGGATTGAGCCGCACGAAGCGGGAGTCTATCTGGGGCAATGCGCGCAGTATTGCGGGGTCGAGCACGCAATGATGCTGCTGCGGGTGGTCGTGCAATCACCGGAAGATTTTCAGAAGTGGGTTGACGGGCAGAAGAGCCCGGCCGTACAGGGGGCGAGCGCTTCGCGTGGCCGGCAGATTTTCGAAACCACCGCCTGCGTTAACTGCCACACTATTGCAGGTACGGATGCGCGGGGTAAGTTCGGGCCTGACCTGACGCACCTTATGAGCCGGGAGACGATTGCTTCCGGCGCGGCGTTGAACACGCGCGACAATCTGCGGCAGTGGATCAAGGACCCTGACGTTATCAAGCCGGGGGCGCTGATGCCGGCGATGCAAATGAGCGAAGCGGACATCGATGCCGTAACCGATTACATGGAGAGTTTGCACTAAGGTTTTTCCAGGGCTAAAGCCCAAAGAAAAAAAGGTGGGGAGCTTGTTGGCACGACTGAAGTCGTGCCCGGACGCGAGCCATTCCAATATCGCTGAGACTAACAACAATGCTGGACGCTGACTCTCTCTCGCAACCGATGTTCGTGCCCGAAGCCGGCGCGGCCAGCCGGCCGTTCCTGGAGCGGTTGCACGATTGGATCGTCACCGTCGATCACAAGAAGATCGGGCTGATGTATGTCAGCTATGGCGTCCTGTTTCTGGTGATCGGCGGCGTGGAAGCCACGATCATGCGGGCCCAGTTGGCGGTCGCCAACAATCATCTCGTTGCGCCCCAAACCTTCAATCGCATGTTCACCATGCACGGCACGACCATGATCTTTTTCGCGGCCATGCCCATCGTCTTTGGGATCGCGAATTATCTGGTCCCGCTGATGATCGGCGCACGCGACATGGCTTTCCCCCGCCTCAATGCGTTTAGCTTCTGGATGAGCGCGCTGGGTGGCATCGTTTTGTACTTCAGCTTCATCGCCGGAAGTGGACTCTATGGCGCGGGGACGGCGCCCGACGTGGGCTGGTTCGCCTATGCTCCGCTCACGGCGCAGGCGTTCTCGCCGGGGCACAGCACCGACTACTGGATCATCGGCCTGCTGGTGGCCGGCGTCGGGTCGATCGGCACGGCCTTGAACATCGTCACCACGGTTCTTTGCATGCGCTGTTCCGGCATGACGCTGTGGCGGATGCCCCTGCTTGTCTGGCTGAACCTGATAACGGCAGGACTGGTTTTGATAGTCGTTTCGCCGCTGAGCGCGGCCCAGATCATGCTGCTGCTCGATCGCTACCTGGGCGCGCACTTCTTCGACACCCAGGCCGGCGGTTCGGCTGTCATCTGGATGCATTTCTTCTGGATCTTCGGCCATCCCGAGGTTTACGTTCTTGTGCTGCCGGCATTCGCGATCCTTTCCGAAGTGATCCCGGTTTTCTCGCGTAAGCCGATCTTTGGCTACAACATCATGGTGCTGGCAACCATCGCCATCGGGTTCATCAGCCTCGGGGTGTGGGCGCATCACATGTTCACCGTTGGGATGCCGTCTTATGCGAACGCATTCTTTGTGGCTTCGACGGCAGCCATTGCCGTTCCTACGGGAATCAAGATCTTCAACTGGCTGGGCACGATGTGGGGAGGGAAACTCATCTTCAGCACCGCGATGTTGTTCTGCGTGGCGGCCGTGGCCCAGATGCTGATTGCGGGATTAACCGGCATCATGCTGGCAACCGCTCCGTTTGACTGGCAACTCGGCAATTCCTATTTCGTGATCGCTCACTTTCATTACGTCATCCTCGGGGTCATTGTCTTTGCCGTCTTTGCGGCCACCTACTACTGGTACCCCAAAGTAAGCGGAAGGCTGATGAACGAGACGCTGGGCAAGTGGCATTTCTGGCTGTTCCTGATCGGATTTCATGTGACGTTTGACTTTATGCACATCCCCGGCCTTCTGGGCATGCCGCGCCGTATTTATACCTACGAGGCCAACCGGGGCTGGGAGATCTGGAACCTGATCGTCTCGATCGGCGTGCTCTTCCAGATCGTGGCCATCCTGTGCTGGGTGGTGAATTTGCTGTGGTCGTCCTATAAGGGACCCAAGGCCGGGAACGATCCCTGGGACGCCTGGACGCTGGAGTGGTCGACCACATCGCCTCCGCCCGATTACAACTTTGCCGTCATCCCCACGGTACGCAGCCGCCGTCCGCTGTGGGACTTGAAACATCCGGAAGATCCAGACTGGAAGTACGAGTAGAGGAGACTGGGTTTGGCAGCACCGAGCATTGCGCTGAAACCGCCTGAAATGCCGCTGGCGCACGAACTGCGCGGCCGCGTAGGCATGTTCTGCCTCATCGCGGCGGAGTCGGCGATCTTCACTATTTTCGTGGTCGCGTATCTCTACTACGCGGGGAAGAGCCTGAATGGCCCATATCCAAACGACGTGCTGCACGTTCCGGTGTTCAACTCGATTTGCCTCTTCGCCTCGAGCTTTACCATCGTGATGGCGGAGCGTGCCCTGCGACGCAATGCGATCAAACTGTTTGGAACGTGGTGGCTGTTCACCATCGTGCTGGGGCTGATTTTCATTCTAGGCACGGCGCGCGAGTGGTATCACCTGATCTATCACGAAGGGCTGACGATCAGCACCAACCTGTTCGGCACGACATTTTATTCGCTGGTGGGATTGCACGCCTTTCACGTAATCGTCGGGTTGACCGGCCTGACGATCATCATGATTTTCACTGCCCTCGGCTACGTCACTCACGAGCATGAGAACCGCATCGGAGTCTTCGCGCTGTACTGGCACTTTGTTGATGCCATCTGGGTGGTGGTTTTATCCGTTGTGTACTTCATTGCGAGATGAAACGAACGGTGGAGTTACAAAGATTCGCGTCAGGGCACGACTTCGGTCGTGCCGAACAGAGCTGGTAAAGACCAGGGTTTTAGCCCCTGAGGTACAAGAGCAGGTCCCTCGGGGACTAAAGTCCCCTCGGGATGACAAGGGAAAAGGGCGTTGCGGCACGACCAGGGTCGTGCCCTGACGCGGAGCAGCGAAGACAAAAGGTGGCTTTCCAGCGGCGCAGCTAAAGCTGCGCCCCTTCAAAGATAATGGCAACACCGCAACAACCCGCGCAGCGCCACCCCGAGCAGGTGGAAATCGCCCTGCCTGCGCCGACCGCATGGCCCTTCTTCATGGCCGTGGGCGCATCGCTGTTGTTAGCCGGTCTGCTGACCAACGTCTCGGTGAGCATCCTTGGCGCCATTCTCTACGTGATCGCCGCTGTGGGATGGTTCCGGCAGGTGCTGCCGCATGAGCATCATGAGACGCAGACGGCAACCGTCCCCGCCGAACAAGCAGTCGCGCCGGCCCCCGAGGTGCAATACGTTCGCGCCGCGGAAAAGATACAGCGCGCATACCTGCCGTTAAAGGTCTACCCGGTCATCTCCGGAATCAGAGGTGGGCTGGCCGGCGGCGTCGCCATGGCCATATTCGCCCTGCTGTACGGCATTATCGTTGTGCACAGCATCTGGTACCCGATCAACCTTGTTGCCGGAAGCCTGTACGCGTCCAACGCCATGCCCTCAACGGAAGAGCTTATGCACTTCCACCCCATGTGGTTGCTGTTTGCGCTTGCAATGCACCTGACGATGTGTGTGCTGGTGGGATTGTTATATGGCGCCATGCTTCCCATGTTGCCCGGCCGGCCCATTGTACTGGGAGGCATTATCGCGCCCCTGATTTGGACGGGGCTGGTCTATTCCGTGCTCGACTTTGTCAATCCGCTTGCTCGACGCGAAGATCAACTGGATCTGGTTCACCGTATCGCAGGTCGCCTTTGGCGTGGTCGCCGGGCTGGTTGTCGTCCGGCATAGCAAGGTCTGGACCGCCGAGAACCTGCCGTTGGCCATGCGTGCCGGTATCGAGGCGCCTGGCCTCATGCACGAACGCGATTCCGGAGAAGAGGGGCGATGAGCGTTCGCCTCGCAGCTGTCCTCGCGCTTGCACTGGTAATGTCGGCAGCCGTGGGATGTGAGCTCCCCGGCAAGCCGCCGCCCGGTCCGGAGGTCCCGGATCCCGACACCATTCTCAATTCCAAGCTGCTGTACAGCCAGAACTGTGCGGGCTGTCATGGGTCAGACGGCAGGCACGGCGCAGCGATTGGCATTGGCGACCCCGTGTATCTGGCAATCGCGACGGACGACACGATGCGGTCTGTGATCAGCAAAGGACGGCCTGGAACTGCAATGTCGGCCTTCGCCCAGAAAGAAGGCGGCATGTTGACCGATGCACAGGTCGACGCGATTGTGCGCGGCATTCGCGAGCGCTGGGGCAATTCAAGCGCGGTAGCGGGAGCCACACCTCCGCCCTACGCAGCCACCGCGGCCGGCGATGCGCAACGCGGCCAGGCTGCCTATAACAAGTTCTGCGCAAGCTGTCATGGTGAAGACAAGGCCACTGTTTCGAAGGCCGGCTCGGTGTTGGATCCGGCATTCCTCAGCCTGGTGACCAACCAGGGGCTGCGCACCATTGTGATTACCGGCAGGCCCGACTTTAACGCACCCGACTGGCGCAACAATGTTCCCGGACAGCCTATGACTGATCAAGAGATCACCGACGTGGTGGCGTTTCTGGCTTCGCATCGTCCCGCCACGGCGGCGGTACAGAACCCGGCGCCAGCCGCAGTTAGTGCTTCCGGAGGCTCCCAATGAGTTCGCAGCCCGTGCCGACGCCTGAAGCGGCGGACAAGAATGAGATCTCGCGCCGCGAGGTGTTCGTCAAGATTGGCGTGTTGCTGAACGGACTGGCGGCGGTGATTCTGGCGACGCCCATCATTGGCTACCTGGTATCGCCGCTGATCGAGGCGCAACGCAACGGTTTCAAGCGCTGGATTGCGCTCGGCGAACTGGACGAGTTTCCCGAGAACCAGACGCGTCTGGCGAAGTTCAAGAATCCGATCACCGGCTTTTCCGATGGCAAGACAGACGACATCCCTTGTTGGGTGCGCCGCTTGTCGGGAGAGAAGTTTCAGGTCTTCGCTATTAACTGCGCGCATCTGGGATGCCCGGTGCGATGGTTTCCGCAATCAGGTTTGTTCATGTGCCCATGCCACGGCGGCGTGTACTACCAGGATGGCTCGCGGGCGTCCGGCCCGCCGCCGCGCGGACTGTTTGAATATGCCTACAAGGTGGAAGACGGCAAGTTGATGATCGAGGCAGGACAGTTGCCGACGCTCTCAACAACGGCGGCGCTGCGCGGTCCGAAGAGGAGTGGCGGATGTCAAGGCTAAGCCGCATCGGCGACTGGTTCGAGCAGAGGCTGCAGGTCGGCGGAGCCATCCGCGAAGCCACCGAACACCCGGTCCCGCGGAAGTCGGCGAGCTGGTGGTATGTCTTCGGCAGCGCTGCGCTGACGATCTTCATCCTCCAGGTTTTCACCGGCATCCTGCTCGCCTTGATCTACGTCCCCAGCGCCGCCGAAGCCTGGAACAGCCTTCAGTTCCTGAATCATGCTGTCACTTTGGGATGGTTCCTGCGCGCCGTCCACGGCTGGGGCTCGAACTTCATGGTGGCCGTGGTGCTTATCCACATGTGCCAGGTCTTCCTGTTCGGGGCGTATAAATTCCCGCGCGAGCTGACATGGATCATCGGCGTCTTCCTATTGCTGATGACGCTCGGCATGGCCTTTACCGGCCAGGTGTTGCGCTTCGATCAGGACGCCTACTGGGGCATCGGGATTGGCGCAGCGATCACCGGCCGGGTTCCGGTGCTGGGGCCGTACGTCGTACACCTGCTGCTGGGAGGCCCCATCATCGCAGGCGCCACCTTGTCGCGCTTCTTCGCGCTGCACGTGTTCGTCATCCCCGGCTTGCTGATCGGGCTTGTCTCGCTGCACCTGCTGCTGGTCCTGAAGCTGGGCATCAACGAGTGGCCGATGCCGGGGCGCATTGTTCGCCGCTCAACTTACCTGCAGGAGTATCACGAGCTGACGCACAAACGCGGAGTGCCCTTCGTCCCGGTCGCCATATGGAAGGACATGTTCTTCTCCGCCGCGATCATCGTCGCCGTGATGGCGTGCGCGGCATACTTTGGCCCGTTCGGGCCGAGTGGATATCCCGATCCCACGATCATCCAAACCATTCCCAAGCCTGATTTCTTCTTCCTGTGGCTATATGCCATGCTGGCGCTGCTTCCTCCTGACATGGAGACGCCGCTGCTGCTCATCGGCCCGGTCATCGCCATTGGCTTGCTGGTACTACTGCCCTTCATTTCCGGGGAAGGCGAGAAGAGCTGGCGGCGGCGGCCCATTGCCGTGGTCACGCTGTTGCTGATCGCAGTGGCACTGGGGACGTTTACCAAGCTTGCGACCTACTCTCCCTGGAGCCCGGTGATGGACGGCTGGAGCAGCGATCCGGTGCCGGTAGAGTTCCTGAACGGCAGAACGCCGCTGGAGCGGCAAGGCGCGCTGGTCTTTCAGGGCAAGCAATGCCGCAACTGCCATGCGCTGGACGGCGTCGGCGGCAAGCGCGGCCCGGAACTGGACCGCGTGGCGACACGCATGACGCATGACCAGCTTGTCCGGCAGGTGATCCAGGGCGGCGGCAATATGCCGGCCTACGGCAAGAACCTGAACCCGGCAGAGGTGACGGCACTGGTTTCGTTCCTGGAGACACTGCGCCCGCCGAACCAGCTTCCGGCGCGCGATGCCGCCGCGCAGGCCGTCGCGCCACTGCATTAGCGAGGCTCGGCCCCGTTGCCTTGAAGGGGCGCGCCTTTAGGCGTGTCGAGCTGCGTTTTTTCATTTTGTCATCACGAGCGACGCGAGGGATCTGCTCTCGTTTGCTCGGCGAAGATGTACCTGCTGTATCTTGCTGACGTTGTATCCAAGTTGCGGTTTGTTGGCTAGGACACCAAACTGCAGGTCCCTCGACGGCTGAAGCCGCCTCGGGATGACAAAAGTAAAGCTTATGCCGGCGCAGCTAAAGCTGCGCCCCTTCAAACAGCTCACATGGCGCCAGTTTTGCACGCCGCGCTCGCATCCTGGGCCATTCCCTGGGCGCCGACTCTCGCAATCGGTATCACCGTCCTGCTCTATCTGCGCGGCTGGTACCTGCTGCGCTGCGCCGGCTTTCCCCTGATTCCACCATGGCGCGTGTGGGCGTTTCTCTGCGGCATGTTCGCGCTCTGGGTTGCACTGGCCTCTCCGATGGACGTGTTGAACGGATGGCTGCTGACCGCGCACATGCTTCAGCACATGGTGCTCATGATGCTGGCGCCGCCGCTGATCCTGCTTGGTGCGCCGGTGATTCCCCTGGTCCGCGGCCTGCCGGTCTTCGCCGCGCGCGAGTTCGCCGGGCCCTTTCTCAACTGGCGGCCGGCGCAACGCGTTGGCCGCGGACTCACCCAGCCAGTCTTCGCGCTTGTGCTCATGGGAGTGGTGATGCTCGGCTGGCACGTGCCCGCCTTGTATGAACTGGCGGTGCGGTCGCCCGCGTGGCACCAGGTCGAGCACGCCTGCTTCTTCCTGACGTCACTGATCTTCTGGTGGCCGGTAATCCAGCCATGGCCAAGCCACGCGCAGTGGCCGCGATGGGCGATGGTGCCCTACCTTCTTATCGCCGACGTGCTGAACACGATTCTGTCCGCCGCGCTGGTCTTTGCCGATCGCGTGCTCTATCCCTCGTACCTCAACGCTCCTCAGGTTTTTGGCATGGGGCCAAAGAACGATCAGGCGGTCGCCGGAGCGGTTATGTGGGTGATCGGCTCACTGGCATTCCTGGTGCCGGCGATGTTGATTGGCGCCCAGTGCCTGTCGCCCGGTCGCTTTGTGCTGCAATTGCCGCGGCTAAAAAAGCGTAGGCCTGTCTTCGCCGGCCAGTGGCAGCGTGTTGCGGCAAAGGTGGGATTCGGCGGCCGAGGGGCGGACGCGATGTCATTCGTTGCTCTGTTTGTCGCCACAGGGCTGGCGTTCTCGATGGCGATGGCGTTCTCCGGATCCGATGAGGACGATCTTGCGTTGCGCGCCCGGCAGCAGAGTGGAAATGTTGTGCTCTGGGTGTATGCACCCGGCGACGATTTCATCGTGGGCCGTAATCAGATCAGCGTCCTGGTGCAAGACGCAAGCGGTGGCGCTTCTCTGGACAGCCGTATCGAAGTCAGCGCGGTGCGCAGGGGCGAGGATGAGGACGCTGAGGCCGCGATAAATGGGCGGGAGAGCGACTCGGAAAACAAGCTGATGAAGTCCGCCGCTATAGAGTTACCCTCGGCCGGCGCATGGCTGATTCGAGTCGACGCAGGACAAGCGTCTCAGCGGGCTTCAGTGACGTTCCCGGTTGACGCAGTGGTGCACAATCCTGGCTTCGATGACTGGTGGCCTTACCTGATTTTTCCAGCCATTGCTGCCTGTTTGCTGCTGATCTATCTGTACCGCCATCGCGCTGCGGCGCCGCATCCATCATCGATTCCGGTAGCTCACAGTCGCGCGTCCCGCCGCCCACCACAGCACGAACCCGCCCAGCAGAATCCGGTAAATCGCAAACACGGTGAAGCCGCGCGTTCGCACCCACTTCATGAACCAGGCCACTACGCCGTACGCCACGATGAATGAGACAACGAACCCGATGAACAGCACGAAAATATGGTGTGCGTCGGTGGGTAACTCTCCAATCACACTTGGCTCGCCGCGGTGCGGCCGTAGCGACTTGAACAAGTCGTAGCAGGTGGCGACGATCATCGTCGGGATGGAGAGAAAGAACGAAAACTCCAGCGCGGTTGGGCGGTCCATCCCGGCAAGCTCTCCGGCAGTGATGGTTGACATCGAACGCGACGTGCCGGGGAAGACCGCCGACAGGATCTGGCACAGACCGATCCACACTGCCTGTGCCAGCGACATCTCCTCCATGTCAGTGGTCAGGTTGCCGCGGGCGAAGGCCTTGTGCTGCGAGCGCTCGTACATGGCATCGACAATCCACATGACGACTCCGCCGATGATCAGCGCCCAGGCCATGATGTGAATATTCTCGAGATGCTTGCCGATGACCTTGGTCAGCAAGAACGCTGGAATCGCGGTGCAGACGAAGGCGATGATCGTCAGCGTGAACGGATGGGTGAGCACTGTGCGATCGCCGCGCTTGCCCTGCGGGAAGTCGTGTATGAATTCGACAATCCGCGGCCAGAAGTAAATTGGCAGGCAGAGGATCGCGCCCAGCTGGATGACGATGGAAAACATCTTCCAGTAGCCGTTGGCGAGATCAAGGCCGAGAAACGCCTCGGAGATTCGCAGGTGGGCCGTCGAACTGACGGGAAGAAACTCGGTCAAGCCCTCAATGATGCCCAGCAGGACAGACAGCACGTAGTCGTTCAAGTGGTTCCTCGGGTAGGGGCATTTGGTGCCCGGCTGAAAAGTTGTTTCGGCTACAGCGCCCAACTCAAAGAAAAGAAATCCGGGCAAAGGTGGGTCCGCACTATTCCACCGCATTCCCGTAAGCAGGAATACCAGTCTGCACCATATATATCAGAGTCTGCGCCCGCGTTGACCAGTCGTTGGCTTCGGGGTATTGCGCAATGAGGCGCTTGGAGATGCTGACGGAGCGCGCGGCTGCGTCGTCGGCTTTTTTCTGCTGGTTGCTTGCCTTGTAGATGGTCACAAGCGCCGCCTGCCGCCAGGCCGCGTTGTACAGGGCCTCCGGCGCCTTGGGCGATTTCGGATGCTCGTCCACGTACTTGACGTAGATCTCAGTCTCTTTCACCGGGCATTCGGCTTCCGCCTCCCAGTCGCCGCAGAGCTTGTTGTCGATCAAGTCATACGCTGCCAGGTCGGCCCACTTGGTTCCCGGGAATTTCTTCATGACTTTCTTCATATAGCTCTCGTCGAGGGGTACCCGCATACTGGGATCGCGCAGCTTGGCCGACGGACGCGTCCTCTGATCGGCCAGGTCGAGTTGCCAGCGGATATCGGCGGCACGGTACATGGCCTCACCGGCCAGCGGCGAAGAAGGGAAGTACTCCACCAGCGCGGAGTAAAGGCGCATGGCGTCCTGGGCCGCGCCGCGGCGGCCTCCACGCTCGCTGGCCTGATACTCGGAACTCGCCGCCTCGCCGAAGATGATCCTGTCCCCATCGGGCACGTCGGGCGTGATGATGCCTTTGTCGAGCATCCAGCCGGTAACATTGCGCTCGGTCTCCATCTCGGGATTGGATTCGACCGTGGCTACCACGTGCGCCCAGCCCGGAGTGCGCTCCAGCACGACGACTTCACGGCCGCGCGAGATGTTCGAGAGCTTGTTTGAGCTGGTGTCGGGAGTGAGGTAGATAATTCCCTCACGAATGGTGACGCCGCGCGGGCCAACCGCAGCAAAGGCGCAGGCGGATGCAAGCAGCAAAAGAAACAACACGCGCAGATGGGAGAACATTACAGGTGATTGTAGCGGACAGCGATGGCGACTTGTTGCAGTCGTGTGATACCAGAATGTTGGGATCACCCACGCTCCCGTCCCTGCGGGGACAGCATATCTAAGCCCAGCGCTTCAGCGCTGGGTGAGCGAAAAGAAATTACGGAGTCCCGTCAGGGACGGCATATGTCTTACCCGAAGACGTGGCGCGCATCGTAGGCCACGCCGGATTTTCGCAACAACGTCATGAATTCCTGCTCGAAGGTCCACTTTTTGTGGTGCTCGGCCTGACGCGCGATGTAATCGACAACGACCTGCTTTTGCGATTGGCTTACGCCGAATGCTCCATAACCTTCCTGCCACGCAAATCGGACGCCGCGTTCGTTCAGCCATCGCGAACTGTTTCCCTTCAACTCTTGCACCTCTTTTGCCAACGGCACCGCTGGCGACAGAGCAATCAGCAGATGAATATGGTTGGGAATACCTCCGGCGGCGAGAAGCGTAATCTTCTTGGCACGAGCTACGCCGGTTATGTATCGGCACAGCTCGTCAGGATCGGGAATGAGATTGGCGCGGTTCTTCGTGCTAAAAACGCAATGGACGAGGACCCAAGCATGGGTGTGGGACATACATGCAGGGTATCCGTTGCCGCCCTTTGATTCGGTGACGCGCGACACATCAGGTCTGGTCATGTGCCGTCCCTGGCGGGACCGGAACCTATTAGTTCGACCATTCGCGTTCTCAGCGCCAACATCTCGTCCCGCTGGGCGGGACAGCATATCTCAGCCCAGCGCTTCAGCGCTGGGAAGCTGGGAAGGATAACGCGAGTGCCGTAGGCACGCCATATGTCGTCCCTGACGGGACTCGGGAACTTTTCCTTCGCTCACCCAGCGCTGAAGCGCTGGGCTTAGATATGCTGTCCCCTGCGGGGACGGGCGTGTGGTTTGTCCCACCGTCGTCGCCGAATCACGGGTTTCGTAACAGCCTCTGAAGCGCTGGGTTTAGATATGCTGTTCCCTGCGGGACGGGCCCGATTCCATGCCACGGTAACGGAGTCGGGTGCAGACACTTTAGGTTATCCCGGCGTCGTCCCCTCTACCAAAACCTCCGCCAGCAACTGCGGCTCGACATTGCCGCCGCTTATGATCGCAACCGTCTTGTTCGCTTCCGGAAGCTCCTTCTGATGAAACAGCCATGCGGCGAAGGTCACCGCCCCGCTGGGTTCGGCGACGACGCGTGCCGTCATAACAGCGCGGCGCATGGCGCTGCGAATCTCGTCTTCCTTGACCGTCATGATGTCGTCCACATATCTGCGAATGTGCTCGAAGTTCAGCGGCCCCACCGACTGGGTGCGCAGGCCGTCGGCCAGCGTGCTGGAGACGCGCTCGGGCGGAAGCTGCACAATCTCGCCGCTTCGAAAGCTCTGCTGCGCGTCGTTCGCCAGCTCAGGCTCGACGCCGACTACCTTCGCTTTGGAACCACTGAGCTTGATCGCGGCGGAAACTCCGCTGATTAAACCACCACCGCCCACTGGCGCCAGCACCAGATCAACATCGGGAAGGTCCTCGAGAATCTCCAGCCCCACCGTCCCTTGCCCGGCGATGATGAACGGATCGTTATATGGAGGCACAATCGCATAGCCGTGCTGCGCCGCGAGCTCTTCCGCCTTCTGCATGCGTTCGGCGCTGCTGCCTCCGACAGTGATAATTTCGGCTCCGAGTGCGGCGGTCGCGTCGACCTTGACCTTCGGCGCGTTGCGCGGCATGACCATCACGCACTTCACCCCGAAGGCCCGGGCTGCGTACGCCACGCCCTGCGCATGGTTGCCGCTGGAGTACGAGATGACGCCCCTGGCGCGCTCACTCTGGCTAAGCGATGCAATCTTGTTGTAGGCGCCACGCAGTTTGAACGCGCCGATGGGCTGAAACGACTCCGGCTTCAGCCAAAGTTGGCCCATGGCTGGCGCGGAGGCACGCGCGCTGTTCTTCTCGGGGGGCGGGAAATAACGCACCAATGGCGTGCGGGCCGCAATGCCGTGCAATCTCTTCTGCGCTGCCTGGATGTCGTCGAGTGTGACCATGCTTAGTCGGTCGATGACGCCGGATGCAACCACGCTCCGGCCGGGAATGCCGTCTGCTGCCGCGAAGCGGGAGGATTCCGCGCTTCACGGAGCATCAACGCTATCCAGTGTACAAGGGCAAGCCGCTCTCGAAGGCTTGCTTCATGGCCGACCTCGACGTGTGTGATGGCCGGACTGATCAGGGCATCGGCCAGATACTGCTGGGGAACATTTTTCTTCAGCCACAGAAGCTCGGTCGGAGGGATCACAGTGTCGTCGGCGCCGTGCAACAGCAGAACAGGCACGCGGATTGCGCCGAGCCGTCCAGCCGGAGAGATCGCTGTCAATTGCGGCCGGTCCTGGCCAATCTCCCGCAATATGGCTTGCCGGAAGCTGTCGAGCTCATGGTGGTAGATGTGCTGCATGAGCTCCTGGCCGGCCGGTGTCATTTGCGCAGTGACCGCTTCCGACTTCTTGCCTTCATCCGATAGGAGCAGCTTGATCGCCTCGCGGGCCTTGGTTACATCCTGCTGCGCAAAGAAGTCTCCGGGACGGTCGCAGACCACGATCAGCGGCCCATACTCGTGCGGGGTCAGGTGCTCGAATGTGCCATCAGGGCGCTCGGCTTCTCCGGTGGCAAAAAAGTGCAGCACGTGCGTCAGGTCGTAATAAGCGCCGATGGTCGCGATCCATGCGATCGAACCGCTGTACTGCGGATTGGTGGCGGCCATCAGTCCAAGCCCGCCGGAGAAAGCTGATGCAAAGCATTCCTACTTTCGGCACGGCGAGCTGATGCGCGAAGAATTGCGCGGCCGTTCCGATCACGTCGGCGGATTCCGCCTCGACGCGATATTCAGCGATGCCCTGAAGCTGCGGCGTCATGACGAAGTAGCCGCTCGCCGCCAATGCGCGTGCGAAGTTTACCAGGCGGGGTTCGTCGATCCCGAGCGCGTGCATGCCATGCACCACCACAATTCCGGGCGCGGAAGCGACACCAACAGGCCCATAGACGCGGGCGGGAACAGCCTGGCCATTGACTTCGAATGACTCGTCATGCGTGTTAACGGCGTGCACGTCATGGCGGGCGATCCAACTTTTCGCTTGAGGATCGGCAATACGGGTTAGCAGCGACACGGCATGCAGGTAATTCCGCGCGATGGGATAGAGCAGAATCACGGCGATTAGAAGGCCCAGGAGAATCCAGGCGAGGATTCGGGATTTGTGGGACGAAGAGGGCATGGGATGCGAAGTACTCAGCCAAGTTATCAGAAGAAGGCAAAGTGATTGCGCAGCCCAGAGCCGGGTGCAGGAAATAACGACACTTCAACTCGAAGAAGCTTAAGTTAGCGGGACTTGTATCAGGGCACGGCTTTTTAGCCGTGCCGCCATCGAATATGAAAATAGGCGGCCTTTAGGCCCTGACGAGTTATGGCAGGGGCTGAAGCCCGCCGGCTTCGTATACTTGCCGGCCCGACAGAAGTCAGGCCCTGATACAAAACGTGTTGACAGCGAGTTTTCAGCAGTCTGCGAAGCGGTGCTCCACCCGTATTGCGCTCAGAGTAATTTGGGCTTCAGACTTCGAGAATGACCGGCATGATGAGCGGGCGGCGCGAGGTGTTCTTCACGATGAAGCGCTTCAGGTCCTGGCGGATCTTTTCCTTGATCATGCCGTAGTCGCCCTTCTCCTCATCGCTTGACGATTGCAGCGTATTCATCACCGTCTGCCGCGCCTGGTCGAGGAAACCGTTCTCGGCCATGCTGCCGCTGAAGCCGCGCATCACGATCTCCGGCGCCGACTCCACTTCGCCGGTCAGCTTGTTGATGGCGATGATGGGCAACACAATGCCGTCTTCGCTGAGGTGACGGCGATCACGGATCACGAGGTCCTCCACCACATCGCCCATGGAGTTCGAATCGATACAGATCCTTCCCACTGCGACCTTTCCCGCTTTGCGCGCGCCCAGTTCGTCGAACTCCAGAATGTCACCGCTCTCGATCATCAGCACTTTTCCTACCGAGCCATGCATCGATGCGGCCAGCTCGGCATGCAGCTTGAGCTGCCGATACTCCCCGTGGATGGGGATGAAATACTGCGGCTTCACCAGATTGATGATGAGCTTGAGCTCCTCCTGGCTGGCGTGGCCGCTGACGTGGACCGGTGGGGAAGAGCCGTCGTCGTAGATGACATGCGCATCGCGACGGAAGAGGTGGTCGATGACGCGATAGATCGCCTTCTCGTTCCCAGGGATAATGCGCGAGGAGAGCACGACCGTGTCTCCCGGGGTGATGCGCGCGTGCTTGTGATTGTCCACCGCCGCCCGCGACAGCGCCGACATGGGTTCGCCCTGGGTGCCGCTGATAAGGATGCAGACCTTGTCGGGCGGCAGGTCCTTCACTTGTGAGGGGTGGATGAGTAACCCCTCGGGAACATCGATGTAACCAAGGTCCTGCGCGATCTCGGTCGACTCCATCATGGAGCGCCCAACGACCGCGACCTTGCGTCCGTGCTCGTAGGCTTCTTCCATCGCCAGCTTGATGCGATGGATGGAAGAGGAGAAGCAGGCGATGAACAGCTTCTTCTCACTGCGCGCGAAAATCTCCTGGAAGCGGGCGCGCACCGCGCGCTCGCTCGGCGTGTAGCCGCGCCGCTCGACATTGGTCGAATCCTGAAACAGCGCCAGCACACCCTGCTTGCCATACTCGGCAAAGGAGTGCAGATCGAAGAGCCGATTGTCCGTCGGCGTAGGATCGACCTTGAAGTCGCCGGTATGGATCAGAATCCCCAAAGGCGTATGAATCGCCAGGGCAACGCAATCCACCAGGCTGTGAGTGACCTGAATCGGGTGAATGGTGAATGGGCCGATCTTGAAGCCGTCGCCGGCGCGAATCTCGTTGAGAACCACGTCGTCGAGGAGCCCATGCTCTTCCAGCTTGCCCTCAACCGACGCCAGTGTGAACTCGGTTCCGTACACCGGAACATTCAGTTCGGAGAGGATCCAGGGCAGGGCGCCGATGTGGTCTTCGTGCCCATGGGTGAGGACAATGGCGCGAACGTGCCGGCGGTTCTCCAGCAGGTAGGTGATATCGGGGACGACGATATCGACGCCCAGCAGCTCGGATTCGGGGAACATGAGTCCGGCGTCGATGACGATGATGTCATCGCCCCAGCGAATCGCCATGCAATTCATGCCAAATTCGCCGAGACCACCCAGAGGCACAACTTGAAGCTTACCGGCAGGCATCAGCAAACTCGATGCTAGCACAGCAGCTCGAACAAGGCGGTGACGCTCGCCTCAGGTTCGCGGCCGGCGGCACTCCCCTTATAATCGACTGGATCCCAGCCCTGAGGAATGCATGGCCGCCCTGATCGACGCCATCAGCGTCAAACGCAAGATGTTTTTCGAGTTTGAAAACACTCCCTACTGCTGTCTGGAATCTGAGGTCAACACGCCCAGCGCGCGCGGCGCGCAGACGCTGGTCCGGTTGAAGATGCGCAACCTGCTCACCAGCGCCGTCTTCGAGAAGACCTTCAAGGCGAGTGACAAGTTCAAGGAACCCGACCTCCAGATCGGCCCGGCTTCATACCTGTATAGCGACGGAGACGGCTCACACTTTCTCGACCAGGAGACCTTCGAGACCCTTACTCTCAGCGAAGAGATGGTCGGCGACGCGCTCGACTTCCTGGTAGACGGCAGTCTGATCGAGCTGCATAAGTACAACGGCAATCCCATCGGCCTGGAACTGCCGGCTCAGGTCGAGCTTACCGTCACCTACGCAGAACCGGGTGCGCGCGGCAACTCTGCCGGCGACGTCACCAAGGTTGTCCGGCTGGAAACCGGATTAGAAATCCGCGTCCCCTTGTTCATCAAGGAAGGCGAAAAGGTGAAGGTCTCGACCGAGACGCGGGAGTTCGCTGGGCGGGCGTAGGTTTCGAAAGTACGCGACCGGGAGCGATCTTCACAGTTGCGAAGTCGCAAGCACTTCGACGCACCGAGCCCGGAGGGCGACCAGAATGATAGCCCAGCGTGGAGCGAAGCGGAACGCTGGGTAACGGTCTTTAAAGGCACGCCGAAACAGACGGAGCGGAGTGCTGGGTAGGCGGATGAAAAAGGTGCTGAGTCCCTTTGGGGACGGCATAACTCGCCCAGGCGATATCGGGCGGTGCCGTCGGCTGAAAGCCGACTCAACATCGTTGATGGCGCGATACCCAGCGTTCCGCAGCCCCAATCTGCGCAAGCGCAGATCGGGGACCCGCTCCACGCTGGGCTATCATGTCATCGCCCTCCGGGCTCGCTGTTTCGCAGGGCCTCACCTGCCGACAACCCGCACAGGTTCGCGCCGCGGGCAAGGAGCAGATCCCTCACTGCGTTCGGGATGACAAGCCGACAGAATACCCGTGAAGACCGCCGGTGCACCAAAGATATTTCTGGGGGTCAAACCTGTTCACCGACCGCAACTCACGGTAGGACTCAGCCAGTCGATCAGAATCCAATGGGGCCTAGTAAGGCTGTTTCGCAGCGGCTAAAGCCGCACTAATCCTGCAAAACTTATGGACGGCCTGAAGGCCGTCCCCTTCCGACGACGAGGTGAGCAGTTACGCCTCCACCGCGATCAGCGGCGCCTGCTTCTCCAGCACCTCGCCGATCACTTCGGCGGCGATGCCGGCGGCGCGCAGCTTCTCGACCAGGCGGTCGCAATCGGCGGGGGCGACGGAAATCAGCAGGCCGCCGGCGGTCTGCGGATCATAGAGCAAGGTACGCACGTCTTCCGGAACATCGGCGGCGTACTCGACGCAGCCCTCGGCGAAGGAGCGGTTCGACTTGAGCCCTCCGGGAATATAGCCGTGGCGGACGCACTCCAGCGCGCCTTCCAGCAGCGGCACCTTGGAGGCGAAGAGGCGCAGGCTTACACCCGAACCGCGCGCCAGCTCGCGCGCATGGCCGATCAGCCCGAAGCCGGTGATGTCGGTCATGCCGTGCACTTCGAAGCCGCCGGCGGCAATCTCGGCTGCTGTCTTGTTGAGCGCAGTCATGGAGTGAATGGCGCCACGGATCCAGGCAAACTGCGCTTCCCGGCGCTTGATGGCCGTCGAAATCACGCCTGTGCCAATGGCTTTGGTGGAAACCAGCTTGTCGCCCGGGCGCGCCGCGCTGTTGGCCAGAACGCGTTGCGGGTGGACCGTCCCGGTTACCGAATATCCGAGCTTGATCTCAGGATCGCGAATGCTGTGGCCGCCGATGATAGTGCAGTTGGCCTCGACCATCTTCGACAATCCGCCCGCCAGCATCTGCTCCAGGATGGTTGGATCGCCGTCCTCAGGGAAGCAGACCAGGGCCAGCGCGCTGATGGGCTTGCCGCCCATGGCGTAGACATCGCTCAGCGCGTTGGTCGCGGCGATCTGTCCGAAGACGTAGGGATCATCGACGATGGGCGTGAAGAAGTCGGCCGTCTGCACGATGGCCAGCTCAGGCGTGAGCTGATACACGCCGGCGTCGTCGGCTGTATCGAAGCCGATGAGCACGTTTGGGTCATGTTGCCGGGCTAATTTCCCAAGCACCGAGTCCAGCACCGCCGGACTTAGCTTGCTGGCTCAACCCGCAGCCTTGACCATCTCCGTAAGGCGCGTTGTGGTGGCTTCAGACATTGGTGTCATTGTAGCAACGGGAGGAGCCCGGCGATTGCCTCGGGGGATGAAGCCAGCGATGCTGGACCGGCTCGTTCTGCTTGGCTGAATAAGTTGCTGAAAACTCCGGAAGGGGCGCTCGCGGACTGAAGTCCGCCCGCGTTTGCAACATAAGGACGTTTTCGGTGCGACCAAGGTCCTGCCCCTGATACAAGGCAAGCCGATTTATGAGACGGCTAGCAGGCGAATTCGGCCCGCGCAATTGCCAAGGCCGCGATGGCTGCCGTCTCCGCTCGCAGAATCGTAGAACCGAGCGAGGCCGCGATCCATCCCGCACGCTCGAAGGCTTGCAATTCCTCTTCGGCCCAGCCGCCTTCGGGGCCAACCGCCAATGCCAGCGAGCCGGCGTCACTCTGTGCGCGAAGGAGTTCGCTTAGCGTCGCGCCCGTTTTGCTCTCGGCTAACACAATTTTCCGCTCCGCCTCGCAGGCCAGCGCGTCACTCAGCTTCATCGGATCGGCTATCGCGGGCGGAGCGATGCGTCGTGATTGCTGTGCCGCTTCCAGCGCGATGCGCCGCCAGCGCTCCACGCGCTTCCCGGCTGCCTGCGCAAGATGCTTCTCGGTACGGCGCGCAATGACGGGAACAACGTTGCTGACGTTCAACTCAGTGCATTTCTCGATTGCCCATTCTATGCGGTCGAACTTGAAGACGGCGAGCAGCAGCGTGACGGGAACGACCGCCGTCGATGCCATTACCTCTTCGCCCAGCGCAAATTCCACGCGATCGTCTGCGACTGCAGCAACCCTGGCGCGATAGACCCGCTCGCCACAGGCCACGTCGAACTCCTGCCCGACGCGAGCACGCAAGGTACGAGCTAAGTGCGCTGCATTTGTGCCGGTCAGCGCCGCGGTTGGCGGGGTGTACTCGTCGGCGATCCAGCGGCGGCGTGTCATTTGATCGTAAGCAGCAGCAGGGTGGCGATAGCGATGGATGCGTAGACGCCGCCGAAATAGCGGTTCTGCCGAGTCAGCGGCTCTTCCTCAAGTAGCCGGCTGTCGAGCAGAAATTCGAGCGATGATACCGCTCCCACCAGCAGGGCGATGATGAGCCAGGTCGATTCGCCGTGCGGCGCGCGAATCGCGAAGGGCATGCCAATCAAGGCGACCGCGAGGAAGAGAAAGCCGCCGATGCGCGCACGCTGGCGACGGCCGGGGTCCTTGTAGCGAACGAGGAGAATTTTTGCCAACTCACGCGGCCGCGCCAGCCGCGCCGCCGCGGGCAGAGTCGTCACCAGCAGCAGAAACCACGCGTAGATGCGGAGGTTGTGGTCCACGAAAAGAATCGCTCTTGGCTTTTGGCTCTTAGCTTTCGGCTTTTGCCCCGTCGTTGCCGGATGCCAGGGCCTCTGTTCTCCTGGCTGACAGCAGTCAGCGGGAAGACGTTGGCGAAGCTGGCCTAGAGGATATTCCGCGCTAGACTCTATGTCCGGCGAAACCGTTCTGGCGAAAAGCCAAAAGCCAAGAGCCAAAAGCGATTCTTTTACGCAAACATGTCCTTGACTTTGTCGATCAGGCCGCGGTCCACGGGCTTGTTCTCGACCGCGCCCTCATTTTCCAACTCCGCAAGCAGTTCGCGTTGCCGCTTGCTCAGCTTCGCAGGGGTCTGCACTTTCAGCTCGACATAAAGATCGCCACGGCCATGGCCGTTGAGCACCGGCACGCCTTTGTTTCTCAGCCGCAGGGTCGTTCCCGTCTGCGTGCCTTCCGCCACTTGCAAACGTTGCTGGCCTTCCAGCGTCGGCACCTGGATTTCCGTGCCGAGCGCGGCCTGAGTAAACGAGATCGGAATCACGCAGTGCAGATCGCTGCCTTCGCGGTGAAAGAAGGAGTGCTCCTTCACATGCAGCACGACGTACAGATCGCCGGGAGGGCCGTCGTAGATTCCGGCTTCACCTTCGCCGGAATAAAGAATGCGCGCGCCTTCTTCCACGCCCGCCGGAACTTTCACGGTGACCATGCGCTCGCGTTTGACGCGGCCGCGGCCTTTGCACTTTTTGCAAGGATCGACGATCAGCTTACCGGTGCCGCCGCAGGTATTGCAGGTACGGGCCACGGCAAAGAAGCCCTGCTGATAGCGGATCTGGCCGCGTCCGCCACAGGTGGTGCAATTAATGGGCGCTTTGCCCGGAGCGGCGCCGTCTCCCTTGCATTCCGCGCAGGTCTCCAGCCGGCGAATCTGCACCTGCTTGGTGACGCCGAAGACCGCCTCTTCAAACTCCAGCGTGATGTCTTCGCGCATGTCGCCACCCCGCTGCGCGCGGGTACGGCGGCGCGATCCCTGGCCAAACATTTCACCGAAGCCGAACAGATCGCCGAAAATGTCCTGAAAATCGTTGAAGACGCTGGGATCAAAGCCGCCGGCGCTGGGCCCATTGCCGGAGACACCGGCGTGGCCGAAGCGGTCGTAGCGGGCGCGCTTCTCGGTGTCAGCGAGCACGGCATAGGCTTCGCTGCACTCCTTGAACTTCTCTTCCGCCTCGGGATTTTCCGGATTGCGGTCGGGATGGTACTGCAAGGCGAGCTTGCGATAGGAGCTTTTGATCTCCTGCTCGGTCGCAGTGCGCGAGACGCCCAGAACCTCGTAGAAATCGCGTTTTACGTTAGTAGCCAAAGTTGTGCCTTAGACCTTGCGCGCAACACGTACCATCGCCGGGCGCAGCAGGCGGTCCTTCAGCTTGTAGCCGCGCTGCAACTCGTCGATCACGTGATTATCTTCCACTTCGTCGGAATCGACCATCTGAATCGCCTGGTGCAGGTTGGGATCGAAGGGCTGGCCCTGCGCCTCCAGCGGCTCGACGCCGAGCTTCGCCAGCGCGTCATGAAACTGCTTGTCGATCAGCTCGATGCCGGAGCGAAAGTCTTCCAGAGAAGTGGTGTCCGTCTTGAGTGCGCGGTCCAGGCTGTCAAGGATGGGCAGGAGCGATCTGATGGCATCGGCGACAGCATACTCTCTGAACTCCTGCTGCTCTCGTGCACTGCGTTTGCGATAGTTCTCGAACTCCGCCTGTATACGGGCGGCACGGTCGAGATACGCCGCGCACTCGGCCTTTGCCTTTTCCAGTTCCGACTCCGCCGTGGACGCAGTACCGCCTCCGCTGCGCGGAGGTCCGCCCTGGGGCGAGTCTCCCTCTTCGCCGGGAGGCAATTCGTGATCCAGCTCCAGCTCGACGGAGTTGTTTTGCTTCTTGTCTGCCATGCAACCTCTAGCTTGATTCGTTCCACAGACGATCGAACAGGCGCGCGATGTAGGACACCGCGGTAATCGTGTGCTCGTAGTCCATACGCGTCGGGCCGATTACTGCCAGCGAACCCATGACCTCGTCGCCGACCCGCGCCGGAGTGCCGATCAGCACGAAGTTATTTAGATGCGGCATGGCATCTTCCAGACCCACCACAACGCGGACCGCCTCCTGCCGCACGTCCAGATAGGCGGAAAGTAGTTCGACAATACGTTGCTTCTCTTCCAGAGTCGCCAACAGTTGCCGCAACCGCTCCTTGTCCTGCTCGGTGCCTAACAGATTTGCGGCGCCTTCCACGTAGACGTTCTGCGATCCGCTCTCCGGGCTCAGCGCGGTTTGCAGTTGCTCAACCGAGCGCATCAGCCGGTCGTATTCATTACGCTCCTGCTGAAGCCGGCGGGCCAACTCATTGCGTACCGCCTCCATCTCCCAGCCACGAAAGTTCTGGTTGATGTAGTTGGCGGCGGCCTCCAGGTCCTCCGCACTCAGGTCGCGCTCCGGGCGCAGCACGCGATCGCGTACCAAACCTCCGCTGGTGACCACCACGGCGAGTACTTTTCTGTCGCCGACGCGCTGAAAGTACACGTGCTCCAACGCATTGCGCTGCGCGCCGCTGGCCGCGACCGTAACGCCCACGCCATGCGAAATCAGAGAAAGCACATGCGAGGTGCGTTCAAGAAACTCCTGCACATCGCCGGCGCTTCGCAGCGTGCCCTGGATCAGGTCCTCGTCGGAGGGCGAGAGCTGCGCCTCGCCGGTCAACTGCTTTACATAAAAACGGTAGGCCTTGGTTGTCGGTATCCGGCCGGCCGAGGTATGCGGCTGTTCCAGAAATCCGGCTTCGGACAAGTCTGCCATGACGTTGCGGATGGAAGCCGCACTCAGGCTCTCCCGGTTGGAGCGTGAAAGCGTGCGCGACCCGACGGGCTCACCTGTAGAAATGTAGGTCTCTACGATGGCGGTCAGAATATCGCGCTCACGCCGTCCGAAACTGTCGGAAGCTGCCATGAAATTTATAGTTAAGCTACTGAATTTCAATAAGTTATGATGAAATTCAGCAACAAGCTTTGCCTCTCGTATTCTAGGGAGCCGGGGTACGCGATGTCAACTGGCACTCTAGCGCGACGAGTGCCAACGGCGTTTGGCCCCACCTGCGAGACTCGGCCCGAACTTCCGGCGTGCGGTTAAAAAATGGAAAAAGTTGTCTGTCCGGCCTGCCCCCATTCGTCTTTAGTAGCAGAGACGAGATTGGGCGACTGCGATCCACTGCTTGCAGCCGGAGCCGACGGTCTTGGCAAGGAGCAACAAATGTTGAATGCGACAGTTCAGAGATTGGGAGACACCTCTATTTTCCACCTCCAAGGGCGGCTGGTGATCGACGGCTATAGCTGTTCGATTCTGCGCAACGCGCTGCTTGGCCAGGCTGACGCCGGGCGGCTTGTCGTTAACCTGGCTCAGGTCGACCGCATCGACGCCTGGGGCCTGGGCGCATTGCTGCGCCTGCGAGACTGGGCCCATGCGAGGGGTATGACGTTCAAACTGATGAACACCATGCAGCCGGTCGAGCGAGTATTGCAGCTAACCGGGTTGAATTGTGTTTTCGAATTCTGTTCTTTGCGGGACGTGTTCTGCCTGCTGCACCACGCTGCGACGGTGATGCCCTGGGCGTTGGACGACCAGAATCCAGCCGATGCCGGCGGCTGCCAGGTGAGCGAAAGCCGGCGGCTGCAGAACCAGCAGCGAGCTACGAGCAGCTAGCACGAGCGAAAGGCGAGCAGCGAGCTGACGGCTGATAGCTGACAGCCACTTGTGATTCGCCTCACAAACGCCACGCCCGTCCCTTGCTAGACTTTGTAGCAACAAGGAGCTGATCGTGACCGAAGCCAAGCTGTTGATGATCGTCGGAGACTACGTCGAGGACTACGAAGCGATGGTGCCGTTTCAGGCGCTGCAAGCGGTTGGACATATGGTTCATGCTGTCTGCCCGGGGAAGAAAGCCGGCGAGAAGGTTCGAACTTCCATTCACGACTTTGAAGGCGACCAGACTTACAGCGAGAAGCGCGGCCACGACTTCGCCTTGAATGCGACGTTCGACTCGGTCAATGTCGCCGACTACGACGGGCTGGTGCTGCCCGGGGGGCGCGCGCCTGAGTATCTGCGGCTCGATTCTCACGTGCTCAAGATGATTCAGCACTTCGATCAGCACCAGAAGCCGCTGGGAGCGCTGTGCCACGGGGCACAGTTACTGACGGCGGCGGACATCGTGCGCGGCAAGGTCCTGACCTGCTATCCGGCGTGCTCCCCTGAGGTGGAGCTGGCGGGCGGCAAGTACATCGAGGTAGCGATGACCGGGGCGGTAGTCGACGGAATGCTGGTGACCGCGCCCGCGTGGCCGGCACATCCGGCGTGGCTGGCGAAGTTCCTGCAGGTGATCGAGGAATATATGACGAGCCGGGGCGCAGAAGCCAAGCTGGCCGCCCACGACTGACGAAAGCCTGGGTCGTGCGAGCGACACGCTTCCCATAGGGCGGTCGGCGATTGTATATTCAGCGTTTCGCAAGTGCGGCTCAAGTTTCCGGACAGTCAAGGAGATCTTCTTGAAAACGAACCGTCTTTTCCTGGCACTGGCTTTTTGCCTATTGGTTTCTGCGTCGGCCCTGGCACAGAAGGTCAATGTGGATTGGGACCGAAGCGAGAACTTCTCTCAGTTTCACACCTACGCCTGGCAGAAAAGCCCTGACCCGGCGCAGGGGCTGTGGGACCAGCGCGTCATCGATGGCGTCAATCAGCAGCTTCAGGCCAAGGGCCTGAAAGAAGTGCAGTCGGATCCCGATCTGTGGGTCGTCTACACCAGCCATATCAAAGACCAGAAGCAGGTGGTCGGCAATGGCTACTATTACGGCCCGAACTGGTACTGGGGGCCGTGGTGGGGCGGCAGTCCGACAACCACAACCTATACGACCTTCATTACTCGCGAGGGCACGCTGGTGGTCGAGATGGCTGACGCCAAGACCCACCAGTTGGTCTGGCGCGGCTCGGTAACGGACACGATCAAAGAGAACTCCAACAAGAACATCAATACGCTGAACAAAGGGATTACCAAGCTGTTCAAGAGTTACCCGCCAAAGGACAAAGTAAGTAGCACGCAGTTTGCGCTTGCCCAAGACTAACGCTCACGCGAATAGGGCCGGACACGTGCGTTCGGCTGCGCCCGATTTCGCCCAAGATAGCATGAAAGTAACCACATCTGCATAGCACTCGCGATGGGAAATTGTCCAAAGATGTGTGACGGCGGTCACTGAAAATGAATTACCCCTACGCTAATCTACTCTCGCGAATGTGATACCAATGCGAATGCGGAGCGTTACTGCGGATCCATTCTAGACACTGAGCCGCTGGCGAGTAGCGTAGACACCGGCCTTGGCCGGCCAGCGAAAGCCGTCTGAAGCTTTGCCCCTTTGGGGCCCCATTAAGCGACGTCACAGGAAGCGCGCTTCCCGCACTTTATGCGGTCACGCAAGTTTGAAATTGCGAAGCAGGTGGAGCAAGAAAACGGCGAGCAAATAGAGCGAAAAAGAACAGAACGGAAACAGCTCAAGAAGCAATACAAGAGGTAAGGTCCCCACCAGACTGCCCCGCACATCTATGCGGATCTTCGCTACACGTGAAACATCGTGCCTGACGCGGAACTTCTTGGTTCACGATCTCGCGTCTACGGCTTACTTGAACTTGATCTTCACCGTCTTGATCTCGTACGCTCCGGTGGGCACCGTGACGCTGGTGCCGTCGGACGCCGGAGATAGCGAATTCTCCGGCTGCTCCATCAGGTTCGTCTGCCAGGCTGCTCGTCGCCTTCTCGGGCAGCGTGAGATGGATGTCGCCTTTCTTTCCCGCCCATTCGTAGAAGCGAACGATCGTGCCGCTTCCATCCGCAGCTTCTTTCACCGCGGTGATCACCACATTGTCTTCCTTCGTGCCGAAGAACGAATCCTCAGCGGGCAGCGTTCCCGGATGTTGCGTGGTGGTGACAGCAAGCAGCGGATAGTTCAGGTCGTAGCCCTGGCGAACCGTCATCGCCTCGCGCCATGTTCCCGCGTGAGGATACAGCGAGTAGGTGAACTCGTGATGCCCCTGGTCGGCGTTCGGGTCAGGCCAGGTGGGGCCGCGCAGCAGCGAGAGGCGCAGAACGTTGTCCTTGGCGTCGTATCCGTACTTGCTGTCGTTCAGCAGCGAGAAGCCATGCGTTGCGTCGGAGATATCGCCCCAGCGCAGCGCGGGCACTTCGAACTGCGCTTTCTCCGCAGGCGTATTGCGGGTCGTCGGACGCTCGACCGTTCCGTAAGGAATCTCGAAGGTCGCCTTGTCAGCGTGAACACTCAGCGGGAAAGCGACTTTCAGCAGGACGTGATGCTCGTGCCAGTCGGCCTGCATGTGCACGTCGACGCGCGGCACGCCAGGATACATCGTGATGTCCTGCGATGAACTCCGAGTTCTGCCATTTGTGGCGCACGCGGATTACCGCGCGCAAAGGTGAGTTCTCGATGAGCTTGACCTCTTCCGCTTGCATCAGGTCGGTGTGATGCTCGATGAAGTCGGCGTCAACGTTCCACGCGTCCCAGTGCTTGGGTTTATCGACGAAGGCTTGCAGCAGGTTGCCGCAAGGCTTGCCATCTGACAATGTGGGAGGCGCGCCGACGCCATGCACCGCAGGCGCGAGAGCTTCAGTGTTGTTGCGCTTGTCGTAGAGGCTGGTGATGCAGCCGGTCGCGGGATCGACGGTGAGACGGAGGAAATCGTTTTCGAGCGATGTTGCCGTGGCGGTCAGCAGAGGACGCGTGATGTGAATAGAGGGCGGGTCTGTTTTTGGATTTCCTAGCACCAGCTTGGGGCTTGATGCTTGCAGGTGTATCAGCTTGTACCCGAGCGGTGGAACGTCGCTCGCGAGAATGCGAAGTTTAACTTTTCCAGTCGCTGCATCCGAACTCACGATATTGGACAGCACCCACATCTTGTCTCGCTCAGCACTCGGATCACTGGCGATGATTCCCAACGGAGAAGGCAATGTAGGAAACTGCGCCTCGACTTCGACCTCTTCCGTCCTTGGCCACGAGAGCGGATTGAACACCAGCACGCTGACGCCATCGGACTTCACCCGCGATGCGATGTTGTTCAGCGCCGCGTTGATCGTGTTGTTGCTGAAACGAGAGGTCTCAGCGTACTTGCGCGCGGCATCGACATAGTTGATGCCGATGCCCGAGCCGGGAAGAACATCGTGGAACTGGTTGAACAGTATCTTCTGCCACGAAGTGTTGAAGCCCGCCTGCGGATACGCCGCGCCGAAAAGCGAATCGATCGATGCCAGCTTCTCGGCATTGAGGATGAGCACTTCGTTTTTGCGGTTGCCGCGCTTGGTTTCCGACTGTGTGGTTTGCACGCCGCGGTGATACTGGAAGTACAGCTCGCCGTCCCACGTCGGTAGGTTCAGTTCGTTCTCGTTCTTCGCGAGGTCGGCGAAGAAGTCGGTGGCAGTCGAGAACTGCAGCTTGGGATAGACGACGTCGGGCTTCTGCCAGCGCAGCGCGGTGTCGAGATCGTTGCGTGTCGGGCCGCCGCCGTGGTCGCCGACGCCGTAGAGATACATCATGCGCAGGCCGTCAGGCGGCGCCGAGTTGGTACCGCCGTTGTACTTCCACATCGCCGGGCCGTAGGTTGCCGAATCGCGCGCCATCTTCTGCGGGTCGATCGCATTGGCGTAGTCGCTGGGGAAGTACGTCATGATCTTGCTGCCGTCGGGCGACTCCCAGTAGAAAAGCCGATAGGGAAAGGTCGTGAACTCGTGCGCCCATAGCAATTTCTGCGTCACGAAGTAGTCGATGCCTGAGCGCTTGTAGATTTGCGGCAACTGCCAGTTGTAGCCGAACGAGTCGGGGTTCCAGCCGATCTTGATGTCGACGCCGAACTTGGCCTCGAAATAGTTCTTCCCGTACAGAATCTGCCGCACCAGCGATTCGCCGTCAGGCATGTTGAGGTCGGGTTCGACCCACATGCCGCCGATGACTTCCCAGCGGCCCTCTTTCACGCGCTGCTGGATCTGCTTGAACATCTCGGGATATTTCTCTTCGATCCAGGTGTAGGCCTGCGCGGTCGAGGCGGTGAACTTGAAGTCGGGATACTCGTTCATCAGTTCGAGCGCAGTACGGAAGGTGTTGCGTACGACCTCGACCGTCTCCGTCCACGGCCACAGCCAGGCCATGTCGATATGGCTGTTGCCGATGGCGCTGATGCTGAACTGGTTCATGTACGGCCGCAGCGCGTCGAGCTTGGCTTGCGACGCGCGCAGGGAATCGTCGAACGCCTGCTGATCGGATTTGTCGAGAGCCGCGATGTCGATGGCTTTCACCGCGGCGTCGAGAGTTTGCTCACGTTCGGCCTTGCCATCGGGATAGGCGGCCACGAGCAACTGCGCGGACAGGATTTCCAGGCGAAGCACCGCGGGATCGGGCCGGTTCACCGGAGGAGTGATAAGCAAGTTGCGCGCGCTCGAGCTTCGCTTGCAGCGGACCGCCACAGCATCCGACGCCGGCGGACGGCAACACACGGATGGCGACGATGATCTTGTTGGCGGGCTGCGCGTTGGTGGTCAACGTGATGGGCACCTGGTTGTCTTCGTCGGTGCGGGCGATCATGTTGCCGTTGGCGAAGGTCGTGATCATCAGGCCTTCGTTGCCGCCGATGGTGATGCTCAGCTTCAGCGTCGAACCTTGGACCGTATAGCCGAGAAGCTGCTTGGGAATCTCGATTTCGCGATAGATCCATGTCGGAGGTGTGAACTCTCCGCCCAGGTTCAGCGCGGAAGCATTCATGGTCATCGCCGTGCTGGGAGGCATCTCGCCATGCGCGCATGTCGCCGGGAATCTGCGTCCATCCGCTTAGAGGGATCGCGGTGATCTCGTTCAGGCGGTTGAGAGTCGGCGCGTAAGGGTTGGGCGCGGGCTGGGACTGGGCGAAGGCGACGTGCTAGAGAAAAGAATCAGGGCGAGAAAGGCATGACGTCGATTTTGTTCATGATGAAAAGAAGCCTTTGTCATCCTGAGCGAAGCGAAGGACCTGCTTTTTCGCCAGTGAAAGGAAAGCAGATCCCTCACGGCTTAAAGCCGTTCGGGATGACAATTCAAAATAGATGTCTTTCGGCACGGCTGAAGCCGTGCCCCTTCAATACCGCGCGAACAGTCACGAGCGCAAGAGAAATGCAGGTCCCCCTTTCGACTTCGCTCAGGAGGGTCCCGGCTGCGGGCTCAGACGCCTGCATAACGCCTCGACTTCGACTCGGACTGGGGATTATCGCCAGTCCTCGCTCAGGATGACACCCACAAAATGCTCCCACCCTCAGTACTCAATCCCCAGCCGGTGCTGCATCTCTTCCAGCGTGACACCCTTAGTTTCAGGGTAGGTAAACAGCACGATGAAGAAGAACACGGCCATCATGGCCGCGAAGAAAGATAAACGGAACGGAACGCGAGCGCGCGGCCATCACGGGAAAGACGCCGGAGATGATGGCGTTCATGATCCAGTGCGCCGAGCTGCCCAGGCTCTGTCCCTTTGCGCGCACGCGATTGGGAAACACTTCGCTGATGTACACCCAGATGACCGCGCCAATCGAAATCGCAAAACACGCGATATAGGCCACCAGGAAGATGACCAGCAGGTCTTGATGGCTGCTCGCTGTAGAAGACGAAGGCCACGCCCGCGAGGCAAATCGCCATGCCCAAAGCTGCCAATCAGCAGCAGCGTTTTGCGGCCGAGCTTGTCGATCAGGCTCATGGCAACCAAGGTGGCGACGAGGTTCATTGCGCCCAATGCCACCGATTGCAGCAGGCCCGAACTCTTGCTGAAACCTGCATTCTCGAAGATGTAGTTCGAGTAGTAGAGGATCGCGTTGATGCCTGCGAGCTGGCTGAAGCCCGCGACCGTCGCCGCCAGAAACATCGGCCGCAGATACTTGCGCTGGAACAGCGGTTCGGAGTGCGTCATGCCCTCAATGTGAATGGAGTCGACGATCTCCTTAAGCTCGGCATCGGCGCTTTTCCGAGCCAAGAATGGCAATGACTTCGCGGGCCTCGGGAATGCGATGCTTGAGCACCAGCCAGCGCGCGCTGCGCGGAATGGTGAACAGCATGACGAAGAAGAGCATAGCCGGAACCGCCGCAATGCCGAGCTGCCAGCGCCACTCGTTCAATCCCAGGCCAAACAGCGACACTACGTAGTTGGACAGGTACGCGACCAGGATGCCGATGACGATGTTGATCTGGAACGTTCCGACCAGCAGCCCGCGCCAGCGCGCCGGAGCGATCTCGGCGATATAGACCGGGCCAAGCACGGACGAGCCGCCAATTGCCAGGCCACCGATGAAGCGAAACGCCAGCAGCGCCGGCCAGCTCCAGGCGAAGGCACATCCGAAGGCGGAGATGACGTAGCAGGCGGCGAGAATGCGAAGCGCCTCGCGTCCGCCCATCTTGTCTCCCAACTCGCCGGAGAAGATGGCTCCGATTACCGTGCCGACGAGGGCGATGGAGACGGTGATCCCCAGTTGACGGTCATTGAGTGCGAACACCTGTATGAGTTGCTGCTCGGTTCCGGCGATGACAGCGGTATCGAAACCAAACAACAGTCCGCCGAGGGCGCCGACGATGGTGCCTCGCAGGACGTAGGAATTTATGCGGGCCATGGATGTCTCCACTGTTCCGCGACAGGTGAGTTGGATGAATTGGCGAATCTACACACGAAAACCGGCGAGTCGCAACTGCGGTGGATTCCGCAAATCGACAAACGAAGTACCTCAGCGGCTGAAGCCGCGAATCAGTACTGCCTTCCGCACGGCTGAACCGTGCCCCTTCAAACCAAGCCGCGCCCCTTCAAGAACATCGCCTGTGATTACTCGCTCCACACGGCCAGTTCGTTGCCGTTGGGATCAGCGAAGTGGAAGCGGCGTCCACCGGGGAATTCGAAGGTCTCGCGAACGATTTTCCCTCCAGCCTGCTTGACCTTTGCGTAAGTCTCTTCAAGGTTCTTGGCGTAGAGCACAATCAAAACGCCCGTGGTCTTGCCGCCTTTGGCAACCTGCGCCTCGGTGGTGAATCCGCCGCCGATCCGGCCATCGTGGAAGCTGACATAATCCGGGCCCCAATCCTTGAAGTCCCAGCCAAATACCTGGTTGTAGAAACGCTTGGTGGCTTCGACGTCGGTTGCAGGAAACTCGATGTAATCCATGCTGAAGTTGAGACGCTCGCTCATTGATCTCCTCGCGGACAAAGAATCAGGCTATTGCTTGTTGCGAAGGGTAACACAGCGGGCGGGCATCAATACCGCCGCCAACCGAAGGGCTTGCGGAAAAGGCGTGGCGCTCAGTTCGACGCATCAGGCTCAGGTGGCAAGAGGTGGTGATTGAGTGCGAACAAGGCAAGCTCCAGGCGATTGCCGACCCCGAGCTTGTTGAAGATGTTGGTGAGATGGCGCTTGACCGTTTCCTCGCTTATCCCAAAGGAGGTGGCGATGTCTTTATTGGTGCATCCTTCGGTGATGAGGGTGACAACCTCGAGTTCGCGGCTGGTCAGCCCGAAGGTTTTACGAGGAGGAGGCGCTGTCTGTGCCGCGAGTTCGCGCAGCACCTGCACCAGATTCTGGACAGGCCTGCCATCGAGCCAGTATTGGCCCCGCATAACCGCACGAATACAGGCGGCCAAGTGCTCGACAACGGCGTCCTTCAGCATGACGCCACGAGCGCCGAGTTGCAGGGCTTCCAGAATCTGTTGCTTCTCGATCTTGGCGGTCAGAACAATGGTCCGAGTTTGTATCTCATGCGAAGTCAGCTCCCGCAACGCTTCCATCCCTGGCATGTTCGGCATGGCAAGGTCGAGCAGGAGAATTTCAGGCTGCAGCTTCTTGACCAGGACCAGGGCCTCAGCACCATCCCGCGCTTCGGCGATCACTTGAAACTGATGGTCCGACAGCAGCATGTTTCGCAGGCCGATACGAACGACGGGATGATCGTCGGCGATCAGAAGTCGAATTGGAGTTGAGGTTGCCATCTATGCCGCCGCGGGAATCACCTCCGGTCCCAACCTCCGCTCAAGGTCCGATTGCACGCGGCTGAGCAATTCGCCCAGTTCGTATAGTTTTCTGGACGCAAGTGCGAACTCAGAGGCCCGGCCGGCTTCCCCGATTTCCACACAGAGTTGAGCCACGGCGGGAAGTCCCAATACCAGGCTGCTGCCCTTCAGGTAGTGGGCCTGAAAGCGAAGGTCGTCGCCGTTGTTCTGATCGCAAGCGAGATGAAGATGGTTGAGCGCCTGTCCGGCGTCGCAGAGGTAATCACGGTAGAGTTCGCAGAACCCCGCCGGATCCGAGGCCATCGCTTGTTTCAAACGGTCGTATACTTCAGCCGCTACAAGGATTTCAGACACAACGTTTGGGCGCTACTCGCGTGAACAGAACGTTACCTAAGGATCAGGATTGTCGTCAAGGGTAAGTTAAGGGAAAGTTACCTGAGAGCGAACTCTCACCGGAAGCGCGAAAAGTCCGGCTTGCGCTTTTGAACAAACGCGTCGAGGGCTTCAGTGGTCTCGGGCGATTCCAGGCGGCCGGCAATGGCCAGCACCTCCTCGCGAATCACGCGATCAAGATCGGAGGCGAGGTGCTGCTTCATCATCTGCTTGGCAAGCCGGATAGCGCTGGAGGGCTTCTCCGCGAGCTGCTGAGCGGCAGTGAGAGCGGCCGGCGTTAGCTGATCCAGCGGCAGCACGCGATTCACAATGCCCAACTCATAAGCCCGCTGCGCTGAGAAGGGAGCTGCCAGCAGCATCAGTTCCGCAGCGCGCTGATGGCCGATCAGACGGGGCAGAAGCAACGTGGAACCAGCCTCGGGAATAATCCCCAGGTTGACGAAAGGCATGAGGAGCTTGGTGTCCTCTGCCGCATACACCAGATCGCAGTGCAACAGGATTGTCGTGCCTATGCCGACTGCCAGCCCATGCACGGCTGCGATCACCGGTTTCCTGGCAAACGCCACTGCCCGGATAAACTGCTCGGCCGGCGGCACCGCCTGTCCCTTCCACGGCTTCTGTATGAAGTCTTCGATGTCGTTGCCGGCGGTGAAGGAGTCTCCATTGCCGCGAAGAAGGAGGACGCGCACGGAGTCGTCGGACTCGGCCTGCTGGATGGCGTCGACCAGGGCCTCATACATCGCCGAGGTCAGAGCGTTCTTCTTCTCCGGACGATTCATCGCGAGCTGAAGGACGCCGTTTTGTACTTCAGTTTGAACCTGATCCATAGCAGTTCTCCTCATAGCAATCGGCCAGCGCGGTGTTCGCTATTCAATCGATTCCGCGGACGAAGTTCGCCGGCCCCGCACCTTCCTGACTCGCCAGATCCACCAGCCAATCCCCACGACGGCAATCGCCGCTGCGATCACGTAGCTCAGATGATGCCGGAACGCCTTTGCCAAGACCGCAATTATCTCCGGCCCGTAGCGAACCACGAGAATGCTTTCGATGGTGAAGCGCGCGAAGCGGCCGAGAAAAATCGCCAGGACAAAGCGGGTCAGGCGCATCTCGGCCATGCCCGCCGCTAGAACGAACAGCTTGAACGGCGTTGGCGGAGGCAGCATGGAGACCACGGCCAGCATCCGGAACTCCTGCTTCTCAAACGACGCGGTGATCTTCTCGAACCGGGCATCGCCCATCCGCTTGCGCAGCACGACCTCGCCGCCCTTGTAGCCGATCGCGTAGATGACCAGGCTGCCCAGGGTCGAGCCAACGGCCGCTCCCATGGCGTAAAGCAGCAGGCGGCTGGGATTGGCATAGGCATATCCGCAGACAATGGCATCGATGGGCATGCCGAAGATCGCCGCATCGATAGCGGCAAAGCCCATTACACCCCACACTCCCAATGGCCCGAGTACGGCCATGAGATAGTGCGTCCACTTGGCAATGAGTTTCTTCAACAGAGTTCGGGACCGGAAGCTCGATTGTACGGGATGAGCCGCGGCTTGCCGCGAACCGCATGAGGCTCCCTATAATTGCACCCATGCCTGCGAGCGCCAAAGAGCTAGAGCAAAAGCTGGAAAAGCTGCGCGACAAGATCCGCTATCACGAACATCGCTACTACGTTCTGGATGATCCCGAAATCAGCGACGCCGAGTTCGACCGGCTGATGGACGAGCTGATCGCTCTTGAGGCCGAGCATCCTGAGCTGATCACCCCGGACTCGCCAACGCAGCGCGTCGGCGGCAAGCCGAGCAGCCAGTTCGCCAGCGTGCGGCACTCAACGCCGATGCTGTCGCTTGCGAAGACCACCAGCGAAGCGGAGCTTCGTGATTGGGAGCGGCGGGTTCACGAACTCACCGGCACGACCAAGGTGGACTACGTTTGCGAGCTGAAGCTCGACGGAATGTCCATGGCCTTGCGCTTTGAGGATGGGGCCTTCGCGTTGGGCATCACTCGAGGCGACGGCACCACGGGTGAGGACGTGACGGCAAATGTGCGCACCATTCGCAGCATCCCCTTGAACGTCTCCAGGCAGAAGCTGAAACAGGCAGGCTTGCCGGAGAGCTTCGAGGTCCGCGGCGAATTGCTGATGCCCACTTCATCTTTCGAACGCATGAATGAAGAGCAGGAGCAGAAGGGCCTGCCCAAGTTTGCCAATCCGCGCAATGCCACCGCCGGCACCGTTCGGCAACTCGATCCCAAAATCACGGCGAGCCGCCGCCTCGATTTCTTCGCCTACGGCTTGCTCGCCGGCGGCAAAACCATCTTCGATCGCCAGTCCGAAGTGCTGAAGGCACTGCAATTGGCGGGCTTCAAGGTCAATCCCAATCATCGTCTGGCGCACAGCATTGATGAGGTCTGGGCATTCATCACCCAATGGGAAGGCAAGCGCGACAGCCTTCCCTATGAAACGGACGGCATCGTCGTCAAGGTGGATCGCATCGCGTTGCAGGACGAGCTCGGCTTCACCGGCAAGAGCTCCGCGCTGGGCCATTGCCTATAAGTACGCTGCGCGCTCGGGCGAGACGCAGATTGAGGACATCCTGGTGCAGGTCGGGCGTACGGGCAAGCTGACGCCCGTCGCGGCGCTCAAGCCGGTGCCCATCGGCGGCACGACCGTCAGCCGCGCCACGCTGCACAACATGGACGAAATCGAACGCCTGGGCGTGCGCATCGGCGACTGGGTGGTGGTGGAGCGCGGCGGCGATGTCATTCCCAAGGTCGTCAAAGTTGACGAGAGCAAGCCGCGCGGGACGCGCGAGTTTCACATGCCGGAGCGCTGCCCGGAATGCGGCGGCCACGTGGTGCGCGCAGAAGGCGAGGCCGATCATCGCTGCGTGAATGCGAACTGCCCCGCCAAGTTGCGGGAGAGCATTCGCCACTTCGCGTCCCGTGGCGTCATGAACATCGAGGGCATGGGCGATGCGCTGGTAAACCAGTTGGTCGAGCAGGGGCTGGTGAAGAACGTCGCCGACATCTACGACCTCACCGAAGCGCAACTGCTCGGTCTGGAGCGCATGGGCAAGAAGTCGGCGCAGAACATTCTGCGGGAGATTGAGCAATCCAAGCAACTGCCTCTGGAGCGCGTGATCTACGGCCTGGGGATTCGTTTTGTCGGGGAGCGCACGGCGCAGTTCCTGGCGGAGCATTTCGGCTCGATGGACTCCTTTATTCAAGCGAGCGAGGAAGAGTTACAGGAGGTCAATGAGATTGGGCCACGGGTCTCGGCGGCGGTCCGCGAGTTCTTTGACGAGCCGAAGAATGTTGCGCTGGTCGAGCGGCTGCGCGCTGCCGGCCTGACCTTCACCGGGAAAAAGAAGGAGCGGGCCACCACCCTGGCCGGCATGACCTTCGTGCTCACCGGAACTCTGCAACGACGCACACGCGAAGAAGCCAAGAAGCTGATCGAAGATGCGGGTGGGCGAGTGTCGGGCTCGGTCAGCAAGAAAACCAACTTCGTTGTCGCCGGCGCGGAAGCGGGATCGAAGCTCGACAAAGCGCGCGAGCTGGGCGTGAAGGTGATCGACGAAGACGAGCTGGAGCGGCTCGTGAAAAGGTGAGGAAGGGGTGCGCCTTCAGGAGCGCCGGACAGATAGCTATAGTCGGCTTCAGCCGCTGAGGCATTTCGATTGCGGGTTGAAAGGCGAATTCCCTCAGGGGCTAAAGCCCGAATGCAAAAGACGGCCTGATCGGCGCGGCTGAAGCCGCGCCCCTTCCAAAAGCAAAGGGGACGCTTGCGCGCCCCCTTTGGCCGGTCAATGCAAAGCCTAGTGCTTCTTTTTCTTGGCGGCCTTCTTGGTCGCTTTCTTTGCAGCCTTCTTAGTTGCCATTTCTATTCTCCCTTTTCCATTCTTCATGGAAGTTTGCGGCATCACTTCGCCGCAATTTGTTCTTTGTATAGAGTCCGCGCAACGAATAGTCAAGCAAAAAACGCGCGCTCGTGTATGCATCTGGTCAACGCTCGCGAGTGCTCGCGGACCCGCCGTCTCCGACAGTTGCAGAGTGCTGCAATCGACGGTGTCGCTCTCGAGGACATGGCGCGCTCGCGACCCGCATAAACATTGCTTATTTCAGCATCCGCAGAACTGCGCCGCTCAGCGCGTCATGCCATGCATGCGCGATCATTCCGGGAAGAAGGCTGCGGCGCCACCAGGCGAGAAGCCCGAACATCAATCCAAAAATTCCGATCAGCAACATGCGTGCGCCGCCTTCGTAGCCGTGCGACGCTCCAAAGACGGCGGCGGAAAGCACCACGCCGGCGAACATGGAACGCGTCAGCGCGGCGAACTGCAACTGCAGATAGCCGCGAAAAATGAATTCCTCGCAGAAGCCGGCTGTCGCGCTCAGCAGAAACCAGGCGCCAAGTTCGAGCCGCGTGTTCGGGGTGAGGAACCCGAGCTGGCGGCGCATGGCGTCGAGCTTTTGCGTCTGGTCAAGATGCATCAGCTTTGCTCCGCCCGCCAGAACGAGGGCGGCCAGGCTCCAGAACAGAGCGGCGATGAGAACATCCCGAAAGAAATCGTCAAAGTGGGCCCAGCGTCCGCCGATCACGTCACGAATGCTGAAGCGCTTGCGGATTCCGAGCCAGACAACACCGGCGAGAATCCATTCCCATGCCATTCCCCAGAGGTATTGCGGCAGCTTGCTGCCGTGCGTCAGCGGATGGTAGCTTCCGGATCCGGCGGCTGAACCGAGCAGCAGCAAAACAATCAGAATGGCCGTGTGCCACGGGGGGGCCAGCAGCCGGCGGTGGCTCTGCTGCGGTGCGGGGGGAGCTGGAATTTGGAGGTCGAGACTCAACTTGAGCCCATCATATAATGATGGGTTTCTACTTTTACTGAGAGGTTTCACGCCATGCCTTCATTCGAAGATGTCGTCATCGTCTCTGCCGTACGCACTCCCGTGGGAAAGTTTCAGGGAGCTCTGTCTGATTTCAGCGCGCCGCAGTTGGGCGCAATTGTGGTTCGAGAAGTGGTCAAACGCGCAGGCATCGATCCCAACACGGTCGATGAATGCATCCTGGGCAACGTGGTGCAGGCCGGCCTGGGCCAGAACCCCGCGCGGCAGGCTGCGCTGGGAGGCGGATTGTCGCCCGCAGTTTCAGCCACCACCATCAACAAGGTCTGCGGCTCCGGGCTGAAGTCGGTCGCCCTGGCGCAGCAGGCGATTCAAACCGGCAACTCTCACATTGTGGTAGCGGGCGGCATGGAGAGCATGACCAACGCTCCTTACCTTCTGCCGCAGGCGCGCAAGGGATACCGCCTGGGCGACGGCAAGATCCTGGACTCCATGGTGCACGACGGCCTGTGGGACGCCTACAACGACTACCACATGGGCAACACCGGCGAAAACGTGGCCGAGAAATACGGCATCACCCGCGACGAGCAGGACGAGTACGCCCTCAACTCACACCGCAAGGCGGTCGCGGCCATCAAGGAATGCCGTTTCAAGGACCAGATCGTTCCGGTCGAGCTGCCCAGCAAGAAGAAGGGCGCGCCCCCTGAGCTCTTCACCAGGGACGAGTCGCCGCGCGAGGATTCGACCATCGAAGCGCTGCGCAGCCTGAAGCCGGCTTTCAAGAAAGACGGCACGGTGACGGCCGGCAATGCTCCCGGTGTGAACGATGGGGCATCGGCGGTACTGGTGATGTCCGCAGCAAAGGCGAAGGAGCTTGGCCTGAAGCCGATGGCACGCATTGTGGCCCAGGCGGTGAGCGGGCTCGATCCCGCTTGGGTGATGATGGCGCCGGTCGATGCGATTCGGCAGATCTGGAAGAAGACCGGCTGGAAGAACGAAGACGTCGACCTCTATGAGATCAACGAGGCGTTCTCGGTCGCGGCCATCGGCGTTACTCGCGAGCTGGGGATCGATCTGAACAAGGTAAACGTCAATGGCGGAGCGGTCGCACTTGGGACACGCGATTGGATCGAGCGGCTCGCGCATTCTGGTGACGTTGCTCTACGAGATGGCGCGCCGCGACGTGCACAAGGGAATCGCTGCACTCTGCCTGGGCGGTGGCAATGCTGTCGCCATGGCGGTGGAGCGGTAGGGAAGTGTGATTGCGCCTTAATTTCCTCAGGGGCTGAAGCCCAAGCTTAGTTGGGCATTCGCGGACGGTCTACGGTCTAAAGACCGTCCCCTTCGACTCGGTGGAAGGCCGTCGCCTTCGGGGAACCTTTCGGCGGCTGCTTCGTATCTCAGGTGTGGAGGGGATTATGTATTGCAACTACTGTGGCAAGGTGATTCAGGACGACGCGAACCTGTGTGCCTATTGCGGGCGCCGGGTGGCCGCTGTGGCCGGGCGCACCCAACTGCTGCGTCCCCCGAAGGGCAGCCCGGATCGAAAGATCGCCGGCGTGTGCGCGGCCTTCGCCGAATACTTCGATCTGGACGTGACCATCATTCGCGTTGTCTGGGTGTTGGTCGTTTTGTGCGCCGGCACCGGATTGCTGGCCTACATCGTCGCCTGGATCGTGATTCCGGAGGCGCAGCAGGTTGCGCTGTCGGCGCCGCCCGCGAACGTGCAGCCGTATCAAAATCCGTAGCAGGCACGCCGAGAGTCGTGTTGAAGGGGACGCAAGGGGCCGCGTCCCTTTTTGTTGTGTTGGGAAGCGGTAGTTGCGGCAGAATGCTGCATGCCTCGATTTTGTTGACCTTTGTTGACCGAAGAGAAAGACATCCATGCCCGCGTTGCAATCCAATGATGCCCGCTTGTGCTACGAAATCCGGGGCTCCGGCCCTTACCTGGTGCTGCTGCATCCCTTTCCGCTGAATCATCATTTCTGGGATGAGCTTCTGCCTGCACTGAGCGCGAGCCATCGCGTCATCACTCCCGATCTGCGCGGCCATGGCGATTCGGAGTTGGGCAATGGCCCGGCCACGATGGAAAAGCATGCGGCCGACCTCGATTGGCTCTGCCAGGCTGAGGGCGTGACGAAAGCCATATTCGTTGGCGTGTCCATCGGCGGGTACGTGCTGTTCGAATTCTGGCGGAGGCACAGAGAACGGTTCGCCGGGCTCGTGCTCTCCAACACGCGCGCTGCCGGGAGAGACCGCAGAGAGCCGGGCGAATCGCCTGCGTATTGCCGACCAGGTGGAACAGGACGGCACGTCCGCCTTCATCGAAGACATGTTGGCTAGGCTGCTGGGTTCGACCACAAGATCGCAGCGGCCCGAGGTCGTGGCCGCCGCCCGCAAAATGATGCAGCGCATGTCGGCGGAGGACATCGCAGGAGTGCAGCGCGGAATGGCTGACCGTCCGGATTCCATCGAGACCCTGAGCACGATCGACGTGCCAGCGCTGGTGATCGCGGGTGCGGAAGACATCCCTCCTTTGAGCGCGGCGGAGTTGATGCGCGACCGCATTCCGGGGAGCGAGCTACGGGTAATCGCTAAAGCCGGGCACTACGCCGCGATGGAGCAACCCACGGAATACTCGGAAATAATTCTTCAATTTGCTCGTTCGGTTTACCAGCGAGCCTAAGAGCCGCCTTCGCGAGCGGTGATTCCTGGCCCATTGCGGTATCACGCTCCAGAATTCTCCAAATGTGGCATTGCCTTATGGTCAGTTCGGTGGTAGGTTGCCGGGCATGCGCCATTTTCTTGCGAGATCCCGTCTTTTGTTGATAGTCGTCCTCATCCTCACGATTCCTGCCGTGGCTCAGATTGCGCCGAACTCTGACGGGAACTACCAGCAGCTCAGAAACATCACCTTGTCGGGCGAAGCGATGGGCGCTGATGACATCGTCTTAAAACGCGATGCGGCCACTTTCCAACTAAGATCCGGCAACATCTGTTTTCTAAAGCCAGTGAATGGCAAGACTACCGGAGCGATATTCGTCGGAGAGGGACGCATGCTGCTCGACCCGCCGACACCTATGGAACGGGCCAGCCTGTCGGTGCTGACAAAAGAGAATGAGTACAGCGAATCCTTCGACCACATGGTCCTGCGCTTTACCGACGGCACCTACGAAGAGCTCAAGCGATCGTCCAAGCCGGGAACTGGCAGCTGCGATCCGGAATTTCTGCGCCGCAGCCAACTTGCGACCCGAAAGGACATGAACTACAACCTCGACGCACGCATCTTGCAGGATGTTCTGAGTCCCGAGCCGGGGGGTTTGTTCGTGGCTTTCATACACGGCAAACACTATGACGGCAAGACAATGTTCGTCATCGATCCGCACGGCGTACCGGAACTGCAGCCCGAAGAAGTTGCGCTGATGACGTATGGCGCTGACAAGTTCGGCGTTTGGGCCTCCTTTCATCTCGCCTCCGAATATGCGAACCGTACCGCCAGCAGTTCGCAGAAAAACGGAGTCATTCTCATCGATCAACAGCAACTCGACACGACGATCGAAAAGAGCGGCCGGCTCGACGGCAAAGCCACCGTGTCGTTCACCTCCCAAATGGCGGGTGTCCGAATTGTTCCGTTCAAGTTATTTCCGACCCTGCGCGCCGCGAGTGTCACCGGACCGAACGGGGAAGCTCTGAATTTCGTCCAGGAGGACAAGATGGAGGACCCGCAGTTCTGGGTTGTGCTTTCGAAGCCGCTTGCCAAGGGCGAGCATTACTCACTAAACATCACCTACGGCGGCAAAGACGCGGTGATCGCAGAAGGCGGTGGGAACTTCTATCCGGTCGCGCGCGAGGACTGGTACCCCAATTCCGCCTACGGCCTGCTGGGTGAGTACACCAATTACGACATGACCTTCCGTATCCCCAAGGGCATGCAGATCGCCGCCACCGGCAGCAAAGTGAGCGAAAGCACGGAAGGCAATCACTCAGTGACGGTGTGGAAGAGCGAGGTGCCGCTCACCGTGGCCGGCTTCAACTTCGGGGAGTTTAAGGAAGAGACGGCAAAGCTCGAAAAGCCGCCCATGGTCGTTGAGGCGTATGCGAACACCGCCCCGCCGGATGCGGCGCATGGCGTCGTGAATCAGGGGCCGATTGGCAGCCTGAATACGACACAGTTAAGCAAGAAAGCGCTGCAAGAGGGGGAATTTGCGCTGCAGATCTACTCCGACTACTTCGGAGCGCTGCCCTACAAGCGGCTGGCGATGACGCAGCAAACAGCCACCAACTACGGTCAGTCCTGGCCGGAATTGGTTTATCTGCCCATCAGCTACCTGTTCGATGAGACCGCCCGGCATTTTCTCGGCATGGACGATCCCACAGGTTACTTCACCGTGGTCGCTCCGCACGAAGTTGCGCATCAGTGGTGGGGCCACGACGTTGGTTTTTCATGTTATCGCGACCAGTGGATGAGCGAGGGCTTTGCCCAGATGTCGGCTTCGCTCTATCTGCAGATGGTTTGGAGCAAGGATCCGAAGAAGTTCGCGGAGTTCTGGCGCGAGCAGCGCCATGCGCTCGTGGAGAAGAGCAAAGAAGGATATCGCCCCATCGATGCCGGCCCGGTAACGCTGGGGCTCAGGCTTAGCAACGGCAGGCAAGGCTTTGATATCTATCGCCGACTGGTTTACCCCAAAGGGGCATACATCCTGCACATGATCCGGATGATGATGTATGACCACAAAGACCATGATCAGCGCTTCAAGGACACGATGCACGACTTTGTCGCTACCTACGCCGGACATGCCGCCACGACCGAAGACTTCAAAGCCGTGGTTGAGAAACACATGACGCCGCAGATGGACCTGGACGGCAATCACAAGATGGATTGGTTCTTCAACGAGTACGTATACGGAACAGCATTGCCTTCGTATAACTTCACCTACTCCTTCGAGACCGCACCCGGCGGAGAAATCGTAATGTCGATGAAGCTGATTCAGTCCGGCGTCACGGAAAAATTTCGCATGTTGGTGCCGGTCTACCTGGAATTAGCCGACGGAAGCATCGTCCGGCTGGGTGCAGCCTCACCTGACGGCAATGCCACCATCGAGCAAAAGGTGGCCCTCAAAGGACTGAAGCAGCAACCCAAGCGGGCCATGATCAACTACTTCAACGATGTGCTGGCGGCGAACTAATGCTTGGATCGAGCGACGCGCGAAGAGGAGAGCGGAGCGATCTGCAATTTGCATGCGCCGTCGTTCCCAGCAATAAGATTCGCAGTCGTTTGCGACTGGCGGAGTAAGCAAGAAGTTTTTCGACGAACTCCGACACCTTCAATCTGGGGGCACAAAAAGCCGTCGCCCGCAGGGGAGTGACGGCTCTTCTGAAGATGACCGATTACTTTACTTTGGTCGCCGTCCCGGTCATCACTGTCGTCCACTTGGTGCCGTCCGGCGACATGTCGTACTGCATGGTGTAAGAAGTTGGCGAGGTGACGTTCATGATGAACCTACCCTTGCCCATCTTGGTGTCCTCGCCCAACCAGGTCCAGGTTTTGCCGTCGACCGTGCCCATAGACTTGCCGGCCTCGCCCCAGCTATTGAATTCGTTATAGGTGAACTTCTTGGCGTCGGCATCGTAGCCCATGATAGAGAGACTCGCGCCTTCGCCCATCCCACCGCCGGAGAATTTGGAGTGCGACACCAGGAAGAAGCCACCCTCCATCCAGTGGATATCTTCCGTCATGGTCCATTTGCCGCCGGGTCCCATGGGGCCAGGCTTGGTATCGCCGTCCAGCTTCCACTGGCCGGCCATCCAGTCGAGCTGCTTGAGTTCAGGCGCCGGCTTCGGCATCTGCATCTGGGCTGATGCAGCGATGGCCAGCGCCAGCAACACGCAGATCAATAACGCCCATTTTTGTATTCGCATCGTTGTCTCTTCTCCTCAGCCGAGCGCTTTTGAGGGACCCAGAGAAGTGGCGCTTCAGCGGCGAAATCTTATGTTGGGACTGGGGCCTTGTCAATGCTCGAATTTGGTTCGGTAGTGGGTCAGTCTGATTACTTCATGTTGTATAACTTCAGTCGCGTTCATGGCGCGTTGCGCGTGACGGCAGCGATGGAAGCTGGAATCAGTGATCACGTTTGGAGCATCGAGGAAATGTGCTCGTTGCTGCCCCAGGCCGAATCCGCTGCAAAGCGGATTGACAAGGGGCTTACACTTAGGGCGCTAGGGAAGAATGCGAGTTGACAATGAAACCGGCTCTTCCATGGGTTATATGTGCGATTGGTTCGCTCCTGTTGCTCGTGTTATTTGGGAGCGGACGGGCGATGGTAATTTTTGGAATCCTCGCATTCGGCAATGTGATGTTCGCGCTCGGAGGTCGTGCTTTTGGATGGCGATACAACAAGTCGCGTGAGGTTGCGAAGAGCGACGCTCGCCAGTTCTTAATGCCATCTTTGGTGTTCTTGGTTATTCTCGGCGTGATCTGCCTTATACGAGTTTTCCTATTTCCACGCTAAAGCCCCACTGGCCAAGTCGAGGACGAGCCCCCTAGTTTAGCCTGCCTGTGGAAATCAGACTGACCCACTACCATTGGTGTCGAGGTGAAATTGTGACGGCAGTCACGGGGAAAGGCTTGTGGTTTTCGCTAGAATACACATCGTCATGCTCGATGCCTTCCTTGTTCCCGAACGGACCGTTATAACCGCCAACGGCGACAGTGAGTCCGTGGAGCTCAGCTCCGCCAGCAGCCGAACCTTGCTTCTAACACTCGTGATCTACAGCGTGGTAGAGCAGGAGTCGATTGAGATAAGCTTGTTTACCTCCGAGGACGGAGCGGCCTCGGACTCGAAACCCGTCGCCGGCCTGCCGCAAAAGTTTTACCCCGGTGAGTATCCGCTGCTGCTGGATCTGTCGCAGTCTCCAAAGGTTCGCTGGCTGCGCGCGCACTGGGACGTGAATCGCTGGGGGCGTGGCCCGAACACAGCACGTTTTGAGATCGGTCTCCGCTTGCGTGAGGTTCCGCGCGAACTGTTGGACGAGGCTCGAGAACGAGCGTCAGCCGGCTCCCGTTGAGCGTCTTGATCTCTTCCTTGGCGATTCGAGGAATCGCGGAAATTCATTACGGTGTCGTAACGGTATCGGCTTTCTCAAACAATCTATAAGTCATCTAGATAGCTTCTAAAATCTAAGGAAACTCTGATCAAGTCCTGTCGAGGTCCCTCGGCGGCTAAAGCCGAAATGGTTTGGCGGAACGTACGGATGGCCTGAAGGCCGTCCCCGTCAAGAAGCCGGACTTGATCAGAGCTTCTCTAAGGAAACGCAGCCGGTATTCGCAATCCACTTCCGGCAGCGAGCGGAGATACTGCGGAAATGAGCGAGTCCGTCGTGGTGCGCAGCGCGCGCAACATCCTGGGAAGCTTGCGGGTCCCCGGAGATAAGTCCATCTCGCATCGTTACGCGATGTTGGCCGCACTTGCTGCGGGACAGTCGCGGTTTGAGAACTTTGCTCCGGGCGCCGATTGCTCCAGCACGCTGGAGTGCGTGCGCAACCTGGGCTGCACAGTTGAGCGAGGTGACGACGGTAGCGTCGTGATTCAAGGCGTCGGCCCGCAATTGAAGGCTCCGAGCCAGGCACTGGACTGCGGAAACTCGGGCTCGACCATGCGCATGCTGTCGGGCATTCTCGCTGCGCAGCCGTTTGCGTGCGAGCTGATCGGTGATGCCTCGCTCTGCCGCCGGCCCATGAAGCGGATCATGGATCCGCTGATCGAGATGGGAGCGCGCATCGATTCGGACGAGGGTCACGCGCCGTTGCGAATCACGGGCCGCAAGCTGCACGGCATCACATACAAGCCGCCGGTCGCCAGCGCCCAGGTGAAGACGTGCCTGCTGTTCGCCGGACTGCTGGCGGAGGGCACGACGACGGTGGAAGAGCCGCATCCTACGCGCGATCATGGCGAGCTCGCATTGCGCGCCTTCGGGGCTGAACTGCACCGCTCGCGCCGTGTTGTCAGCATTGCGGGAGGACAGAGCTTAAAGCCGCTGGAGGCGTATGTGCCCGGCGACAGCTCGTCCGCGGCCTTCTTTCTCTGCGCCGCGGCGATCTTTCCCGAGTCGAATCTGGTGATTGATGGAGTCCTGCTGAACCCGACGCGCTCGGCGCTTCTCGATGTGCTCACGGCGATGGGCTGCCGCGTGTCAATGCTGCGCGTGGAAGAACAGCATGGCGAGTTGGCGGGAACCATTGCGCTGGTTCCGGGGGGCGGCAAGCACGTCGTGATCTCCGGCGCCCAGACGGCGCTGCTGATTGATGAGCTGCCGGTTCTGGCCGCGATTGCTCCGTTCACTGCGGGCGGGCTTGAGGTCCGCGATGCCGCTGAGCTGCGGGTGAAGGAATCAGACCGGCTCAGCGCAGTGACCCGCAACCTGAGAGCAATGGGCGCGGAGGTGGAGCAGACGGAGGACGGCTGGCGTATCCCCGGCAGCCAGCATCTGCGTGGCGCGGAAATCGAGAGCTATCACGACCATCGCATCGCTATGGCCTTCGCCATTGCCGCGCTTCGCGCCGAAGGCGAGACGGTGATTCGCAACGCAGAGTGCGTGGCGATATCATATCCGGGGTTCTTCGACGATCTGGAGCGGGTGGTCGAGCGCTGACCTGGATCTTGCATCCAACCGCTAAGGCACGCTGGTCAATGCAGGCACCGTTCGCTGCGGCGATTGGGACGGTAATATTTCCGGAGGAGGATGGTTTGAGTTCCAGTGCAAAGCGCCGGTTCGTGTTCGCTTGCAGTCTCTTTGTCGCAGGTCTGATCACTCTGGTTTCCGCGCAGAGCAATTCATTTCGTGGCGCGCCGCCGTCTGCCGCATCTATGACGAACCCCTACGGCGGCAGCGCTTCGGCAGCGGCCGGCGGAAAAAAGCTGTATGCGCAGAACTGCGCCCAGTGCCACGGGAACAATCTTCAGGGAATGGGGCCGGCGCCGCCGCTTCAGAGCAATAGCGTGAAGTCGGCCAAACCCGGCGAGCTCTTCTGGTTCATCACCAACGGAAATCTGAACAACGGTATGCCCTCGTGGTCGAACCTGCCAAAGCAGCAGCGCTGGCAGATTGTGACCTTCCTGGAATCGCAGAACAAGTAAAATGGCTGCCGTGCTAAACTGCCTGCTTTGTGCAGGAGGAACTTTGCGCCTCGGCGACTACATCGACGATTACTGTACCCGTTGCAAACGGACGACGGACCACTCAATCGCGGCGATGGTTGGCGAAGAGGTCCAGAAAGTAACCTGCCGCAGTTGTCACACCGAACATAAGTACCGGCACAACGACTCGGGCAAGCCCACCAAGGAACAAATGTTCGAGAAACTCGTGGCGAATGCCAAGGAACAGATAGAAGGCTCGCCAGCCGCCGCTCCAGCCAAGACGAAACGCACGCGCAAGTAGAGCGGGGCTTCCTCTTTATCGTCTCGCGTCAGATTTATGAAATGAACTTAGCTTTCTTGCAATCCATCCAGCAGGTCGGATTCGAACCTGGCCTTGTGCGGCTCGCTCGTGCAGGCAAGGTGATACAACTCGACGAATGGCGGATGGTCCAGGTTTTTGCGTAGACGCTCAAAAAGCGGTACTTGCGTTTTGTGTTGCCTGAACGCCTGGTTTTTCTTCTCGAAGCCCTCTGGGCCGATGTCAATTTGCGTGGTGACGACCGGCGGAGCGGTCGGCTGGCGTCCGGATAATTTGTAATCGGCGGTGTGGTAATAGAGCTTTTGCGTTGCGTGCGGAGCGCCTCGTTCCGGATAGCGGTCCGGGCGTGCAGCCCATTCAAATGCGATGGTGGCGAACACCCCTGCCATCGCATGGTCAAGATGCCCGGTCATGCCGCCGTCCGGACCGAAGGTGATGATTACGTGGGGACGAATCTCGCGTACGCGCTTCACCAGGTCGCCGACGACGGTGTAGAGGTCGGCCCGGTCGAGATGGGCATCCTGATATCCCAACACCTCCCACTGCTTCACGCCTAGCAGCTTGCACGAATCACCGAGTTCGCGCGTTCGCATCTCTGCGAGTTCGGCGTCAGTCCGTGCGGAGCCGCGATTGCGGGCTGCTGTACCCGCTGTCAGGCAAATGACGCTGGTTTCGACGCCGCGTTCGCTATAGAGCGACAGCGTGCCGCCGAAGGCGCCGGCCTCGTCATCAGGATGGGCGGTGATGCAGAGAAGTTTGAGCATTTCGATTGAAATTAAATGCGACCGTGGGGTAATGGGCCAGTTTGAATTCTCTTAGGTCTTGTAGACTCTTTCCAGAGAACAGCACTGCGCAGGGCCATCGAAAAGAATCTTGAAGTGCTCGAAAAACCCCGCCATCCCCAGCAATCCCGCAACGGGCAATTGTTCTTTAAACCCTGCTTTGATTACCGTTGCCCCGCCGGGGATGTACAGGGTGATGTCGTGAAGATAGATCTTCTCATTCCCGCCGATGCCGGAAGTCATTTGAATTGGGCACGCTTTGTAATCGATTCCAAGATGTATCGCAAGATCAGAGTGGAAAAGGCAACGGCTCGCGCCTGAATCAATCACTGCTTCAAAACGCTTGGTGCGCGGCGCGTTTGGTATTGGCATTGCAATCTGCACATGGAGCATTGCGCTCCACGTGTGTCCGCCGAAGGCGTCGGGGAAAACCCTGTACTGGACGATTGTTGGCTTCACTATGCGCGAACGGAGAGCGGGGCCCAGCTAGCTGGAGTTTTCACGATAATCGGGTCTTCAACGCCGGCGCGCTCGCTGTTTTCTACCGCCTCAGAATAGGTCGCGCCAACCGCTACGACTTTGCTCTCGTCTTCTGAAAGCGCAACCCAGCTATCCAGTGGGGCAGACTGTAGCGCTTCGAGGCGTGCCGCTGCTTGTGGGGACATAGGAACCAGCTTCTTCGGACTTCATTCCATTAGACGTGCAAGCGTAGCGCAGGGTTTCGTGACGGGTCAATAGAACTTTGGTCTAAGCGGCAGTATTGATGCCTTGTTGTTCCATTAAGAACATCAGCTCCGCGACGGGCCAAATGTGGCCGCTAAGACCGGCTTCTGGAGCGGCAGTCACAGGCATCGTCTGATGTGGGCCCGGCTTGCTAAAGGGAGCTTCTCTACGTAATAATAAAGCTTCGCCTCTAACAGCGGAGGTCTGACCTGTGCCACACCAGGCACAGGTTGGGGTGTGGAGCGATCGCAAGTCGCTGGAGCACCCGCCGACGAAGGGACAGCTGTCCGGCTTGCGTTTGGTTCATCGAAGGCGAGCCGGTACCCTGACAAGCAGGAAAGGAAACTGAATCTGTGCTGATGATTCGATTGTCGCGCCGTGGTGCGCGCAAACAGCCCCATTACCGTATCGTTGTTATTGAAAAGGACCGCGCCCGCGACGGACGCTCGGTGGAAGTGGTCGGTACCTACAATCCTCGCACCAATCCCGCCAGCATTGTGCTGAAGCACGAGCGCGTGGACTACTGGGTGTCGAAGGGCGCGCAGTTGTCCGACCGCGTGCGTAAGATCGTGGCGAAGGCCCCGGTTGCGCCGGCAGCGGCTTCCTCGGAGCCCATTACTCCGGCGAGCGTGGCTGAGGAGCCCATCACTCCGGCGAGCGCGGTTGAGCCGTCGTCTCCGGCGGTCGCCTAGCCTCTGTAACAGCGGGAGATCACAATGGCCAATACGGCCTCGGTAGATATGGTGGCACTGATGGAACTCCTCGCCAAGTCGCTGGTCGAGAAGGCCGACGACGTGTTTGTCGAAGAGTTCGATGAGCCCGGCCACAAGGTCATTGAAATCGAGGTGGCAGAGGAAGAAGTCGGCCGCCTCATTGGGCGCCAGGGCCGCATGGCGCGAAGCCTGCGGACCATCATGAATGCAGCCGCGGTCCGCACCCACAAGCGCTACGAGCTGGAGATCGTGGAATAGCCGGAGACTTCATCACGATCGCGCGGGTGCTTGGGCCGCAAGGCCGGCGCGGCGAAGTGCTGGCCGAGTTGCATACCGACTTTCCGGAGCGCTTCGAGGAACGGCGCGAGTTGTCAGGCCTGGCGGCGAATGGGGCGCGACGCGAGTTGCGGCTGGAAGAGCATTGGTTTCACAAGGGCGGCGTCGTCCTGAAGTTTGCCGGCGTCGACTCGATCAGCGAGGCTGAGCAACTCGCAGGATGGGAAGTACAAATTCCTGCGCGAGCAGCGCGCCGAACTGGAGTCGGGCGCAGCGTATGTCAGCGAGCTGATCGGCTGCCAGGTTTGGATAGTTGGCGAAGATGGCTTGCGGTTGCTCGGGCAGATTGCCGGGATAGATTTCGGCGCAGGAACGGCTCCGCTGTTGGTGGTTCGCGGCGAGGGCGAGCAAGAGTACCTGCTGCCGTACGCGGAAGAGTTTTTGAGGGCCGTCGATCTTGAGGGACGGCGGATTGAGATGCATTTGCCGGAGGGCCTGCTGGAATTGCAGGCACCGCTGAATGCGCAAGAGAAGCAGCGCCAGAAGCTGGAAGCTGATGAGGCCAGGGCGGCAGGCGAGGGAAAGAAGCGGCGGTAAGGTTTCGATCGCGCTCATTTGTGGTGTGTGAGGTAAACGGGCAGTTTTCATTGTTGGTGTGTCCCGCCTCTGCTTTGTATCAGGGCACGACTTCAAGTCGCGCCGAAGATCAGCGGAGAAGGAATCGGCTTTAGCCGCTGAGTTGTCGCTGTGGAAACGAAAGTTGAGGGAAGGAAACAACAGCAGGTCCTTCGACTGGGCTCGGCATGCGCCTCGCTTCGCTCAGGATGACAAACAAAAAAGGGGCGCTTGGTGGCACGACTGAAGTCGTGCCCTGATACAAAGCGGAATCGGCGCGATATGAAGTTCGAGATCGTCACGATTTTTCCGGACTTCTTTCGCGGGCCACTGGATTACGGCATCGTGCGACGAGCGCGCGAGGCTGGGCTCATTGAAATCGGGATCCATGATTTGCGGGGGTTCACTCACGATCGCCACCGCACGGTCGACGATCGGCCGTTTGGCGGCGGCGAAGGCATGGTGCTTAAGCCGGAGCCCATTTTTGAATGCCTCGAGTCGCTGAGCGTGAGTCCACGTCGCGAGCGTCTGCGGGATGGAGCGGCTGAGACTGTCGTCCTGCTGTCGCCGCAGGGCGAGCTGTTCACCCAGAGCGTCGCGCAAGGATTGATGGGGCACGAGCGCGTGGTGCTGATTTGCGGGCGCTACGAGGGCGTTGACGAGCGGGTGAGCGAGTTTCTTGCCGACCGCGAGATTTCGGTCGGTGACTTTGTCCTCAGCGGCGGCGAACTGGGCGCGGCGCTGATCGTGGACGTGATGACACGGCTGGTGCCGGGAGCGCTGGGCAATGCGGCCTCGTCGCAGCAGGAGTCGTTCACGACAGGCAACAGCGCACCGCAGGAGAGGGCCGAAGGCGAGCCGCCGAGTTCAACCTGCGCTTCCGGTGGGCTGCTGGACTATCCGCATTACACGCGGCCGGCCGACTTTGCAGGGATGACGGTTCCGGAGGTGCTCGTCAACGGGAACCACGACGAGATCCGGCGCTGGCGGCGGCGCAAGGCGCTGGAGAAGACATCGGCGCAACCGGCCGGATTTGCTGCCGGCGGCGGAGTTGAGCAAGGAAGATCGCCGATTGCTCGCCGAAATTGAAGCTGAGAGCGTGTCGCGATGATGGATGTGATCCTGAAGCGGTTCGAGAAGCCCGACGAGACACGGGTGTTCGAGAAGGGCAAGCTGGAGCTGGTCGTCCTCGGCGCTATGACAATTGGCCGCGCCAGCTATGAGCCCGGATGGAAGTGGTCAGAGCACGTCGGCAGGGCGATGGGCGCGACGAGCTGCCAGGTGGAGCACGTCGGTATGGTCGTTTCCGGCACCGCTACGGCAGCGATGGATGATGGGCGCGTGATTGCGATGCACCCGGGCGACGTGTTTTATATTCCGCCTGGACATGACAGTTGGGTCGTCGGCAATGAGCCTTATGTCTCGTTGCACTTCACGGGCGCGAGCGAGTACGCGCGGAAGAAATAGAAGCAGGTCCCTCCCGCCGCGGCGGGTCGGGATGACAGGATCAAGACAAGGAATCAGATTAAGCCGCCGCGAGGCGCGCAAACAGAGAAGGAAAAAAGGAAATGTCGAACTCACCGATTATCGATCGTCTGGTCGCCAAGACACGGCGTACCGATCTGCCTCAATTCAAGCCCGGCGATACCGTTCGCGTGCTGGTGAAGATCAAAGAAGGCGACAAGGAGCGTCTGCAGGCCTTCGAGGGACTGGTCATCGCCCGCAGCCGCGGCACGCAACCCAGCTTCACGGTGCGCAAGATGAGCTTCGGGCAGGGCGTGGAGCGTATCTTCCCGCTCAACTCCAAGGTCATCGACAAGATCGATGTGCTGCGTTCTGCCCACGTGCGCCGCGCGAAGCTGTACTACTTGCGTGCATTGCGCGGCAAGGCTGCCCGTCTGCGCGAAGTGGATACGCGCCGCGAAGCAAAGTAAGAGGGAGAGAGTCGAGGGCGCAGATACCATCTGCGCCTCAGGCGCCGTCAGGTGTAATCGTCGCGGTCGATCTCGTCCTTCAAGTCCTCAAGGGCCTGCGCTCTTCCCGCCCCGCGCAGGCGGTCGTTCAACTCTCGCAACGCAACGGCGACCACATGGTAGTGGTGCAGTTGGCTGAATTCGCGGTCGCGGGTGACGTGCAGCCAGATGTCGTGCATTAGTTTGAGATCTTGCGGCCGCATGCGCGGGGTATGCGGCCCAAGGATGTACTCCCACTTACGTCCGTCGGGCGCGTAGACCTCCAGCCGCATACGCGGCTTGGGCTCGGGCAGCCGCTCCCAGGCGTCGCCCGTCAGTTTTCCTTGCTCCTCGGGAGCGAGCTTATTCGACAGGCCGCAGACCACGCGAGTCGAGCCCAGCCGTTGCGCGGTGGCCACAATCCCCTCAAAGACGTCGTTGGTCGGGGTGACCAGCAACGAGACGTGCTTGCCCTGCTTCTCCGCGAGATTGACTACGGAAGTAAACAGTTCACGTTCGTACTGTTCGAACAGATCGGAACTGTCCACCCGTTCATTGCCGCTGAAAGAATGCTCGCGGTGGTAGACGCGCGCGGTCATAACAACCACGTCGCGCTGGGTCGTGTCCGTTTCGGAAAGCACCTGCTTGAGATACGCGAGATTTTTCGGATCGCGCACCGCTACCAGTATGCTGCCAGGCCGCACGTCCATGGCGTCGGCGGTCAGCTCCTCCTGGGCGGCGACCCGGAACTGTTCCAGCTCCGACTCACCCTTCAGGTGCTCCGCGGCGTTGGCCCGCTCAGTAATGGTGAACACCACGAAAAAGACCGCACTGAAACTGACGCCCGCAATGGTGGCCAATTCTTTGGTAAGAAAATTAACGATTGCGGTGGCAAAGAGCACGACCGAGATGAGCGCCACCCCGACAGGGACTTCCACGCCCCGAATCCTGATATTGCCAGGGACCTTCCATTCCCGCCCTTCCGGCGACTTGTAGCGAAGCACCAGCACGGCCAGCGACATGAACGAGAAGCTCCAGATGACGCCGAACGCGTAGAGCGATGCCAGCAGGTACACATCGCCGCGGCTGGCCAGGATGGTCAGCACCTGTAACCCGGCAATCAGGTTCAGTACACGGTAGGAGGTCCCGAAGGTCTTGTTGGGCTTCTTGAACCACGAGGTGAGGACGCCGTCCTCCACCAGCCGGTTGAGCACGCCGTTGGCCCCGACGATTGCGGTGTTGACTGCTCCCGACAGAATCAGCGCGCCCACCACCACCACAAACGCCTGAAAGCACAGCCGCAGGCTGTAGGGACCCACCACGTTCATCGCCAGGCCGCTGATCAGGTTGGCGAAGTAGTCCGGGCGGATCTTGTCGGGAATGATCATCACCGCGAAGAACGAGACCAGCGAGGTGAACAGCAGGCTGTAGATGAAGATCACCAGCCCGGTCTTTTCCAGGTTCTTCAGCTTGGGGTGCTCGATTTCGCGGTTGACCTGGGCCAGGGACTCTTCGCCGCTCATGGCCAGCACAGAGTGCCCAAAGCCCACCATCAGCAGCACGAGGGGGAGCTTCGCCGCCCAGGTGCCCAGAATCCATCCCAGGGACTCCTTGGTGTGAGGGATCAACGAGGCATGGGGAAATGGCGGCAGATGCGAGCCCATCTTCGAGATGGTGATCAGGCACCAGACAATCAGCAACACGACCATCACGGTCGTGATGCGCATGATCTGAATGGCGCGCTGGCTGGACTCGTGGATGCCTTTGACGTTCTGCCACCAGAAGTAAATCGTGACCAGGACGGCAAAGAATGCGGAAAAAGAGTTTTCCGGAACGTGCGCGTGCACATATCCGAGGTGGTGCAGGGTGTCGGTCATCAGACCGGCAACGTACTGTCCCGCCGCGACGGCGCTGATGGGGCCAGTGAGGATGTAGTCAAACAGCAGCGCGGAGACCGACAGCTTGGCGAGAGTTCCGCCCAATGCATTCTTCACGACGCGATACACGCCGCCGCGCACGAACATTGCGCTGGACTCGATGTAAAGCGCGCGCACTGCGTAGCTGAACAGCATGACCGCCAGCACGAACCAGGGTGCGCTCTTGCCGATGACCTTCTCGGCGTCGCCGCCGACGTAATATGCCGAGGAAGCCAGGTCAGAAAGAACAATGGCAGCGGCGCGCCAGAAGGAAATGAAAGTCAACATCACCGTGGTGGCGACGAAGACTTTTACCGCAGGTCTTTGCAGGGTCTGGTTGGATGCCATCGAGTTCTGTGCTGAGCGGAACGCTCGTTTAGGATACCGCCCCGAGCGTGCGGAGTGCGAATCTTTGCAAGCTATTTACAGTCGTATACAACTTTCGGTGCACAGCGATCCTGACTGGCAACTAGGATGCCGCCGTCCGCTTGTACTCGTCGAAGGCGCTCAGATAGCGGTCGATGTCCTTCTTCTGCAAATAGTAAGGGGTCGAAAGTCTGAGTTTCGAGGGGTCGCCGCCGCGAATGCGTATTTTCTGCGTCTTCCACATCCAGTCCTCCAGCTTCATGCGCTGGACCGGCGGCACGTTAACGGTGACAATCGCGCAGCGCATGGACGCGTCAGGTGATGTCCATGATTCAGCGCCTCGTTTGGTCATCTCGGCCAGCATGTAATTGGCAAGCTGCCGCTGGCGCGCCTCAATCTGATCCATGCCGATTGCGTTCGCCATCTCGATGGAAGCGCGCAGGCCGGCAATGGCCGGCACATTGGAGGACCCGATACGCTGGAAGCGTTCAGCGCGCAGCTTGGGCTCGTCCCACCCTTCGGTCGCCAGCGTGTTCCACACCCGGTCGATCACCTCATCCCGAACGTAAAGGAATCCCGTTCCCTTGGGCGCCTGCAGCCATTTGTGCGGGCTGGCGGAGTACATGTCAGCGCCGACCTCCTGCAGGTTGAGCCGCATCATTCCGGGGACGTGCGCGCCGTCGACGGCCGACAGTATTCCTTTGCTGCGCGCCAGGGCACAGATCTGCTGTGCCGGCAGCACCACTCCTGTCACCGTGGTGATGTGGCTGAAGAAGATCACTCGGGTACGCGGGGTGATGGCATCGTTGAACAAATTCAGTACATCGGCCGGCGCCTTTGGGGGTTTGGGAAGAGTGACCTTCTTTACCACGACGCCGTAGCGCTTGGCCTTGAGCTGCCAGGGCTGCTCGCCTCCGGGATGCTCCTGATCGGTCATCAGGACCTCGTCGCCCGGCTTCATGTCGACGCCGTTGGCGATGTAGCTGTTTCCCTCGGTAGCGTTGCGCACCAGTGCGATCTCGTCGCGGCTGCAACCGACGAACGCGGCCAGCGGATCGCGATACTGGTTCCACGCGCCGTAGCCCCAGATGGGGTAGTCCTCAGGATCGGACTCGTCCAGCTCCTCCGATTTGGTGTAGCTGTCGAAGACAGCACGCAGCACCGGCGCGGGGCTTGATCCCACGGTGCCGTTGTTCAAGTAGATTTCGTCTTCAGGGATGAGGAACTGCTTGCGCAGCTCGGCCCAGTAAGCGTCTTCGTTGTTGGCGTAGTGGCTGCGATCGGGAAGTGAAGCAGGGAAGTTGGCAAGCTGTGCGAGCAGCGGCTCGGCAAAAGCGACCGTCGCGGCCAGCCCTGCGCCGCGCGAGAGAAACTGACGACGATCGAGCACAACGCACCTCCAGACCGAAGGCGCATGATACGACTCGGAGGCACCGCAAGCAAGACGCTTTACAGAGTCACTGCCAACTCACTTGGGCAGATAGGTCAGGAGGCCGACGACGGCGCCGCCAACTACCAGCAGCGCCGGATTGACCTTGTATTGCATAAGGATCAGCAAGGTGACGACCGCAATCGTGGCCGTCTCCAATCCGGTAATCGCTCCTTTGGCCATGCTGAAGGTGCCGGCCAGCAGCAAGCCGATCGATACCGGAGCCAGTCCCTGCTCAATGGAAGTTCGCCACGGCCACTTGCCCGCCTTTTTCCAGGCTTTGGTCACGGCGAAGGCAAGCAGCGCCGTGGGACCGAAGAAGGCGATGACCGTGACAATCGCCCCCGTGAGGCCGCCCGTCCATTGCCCGATGGAAACGATCATCATCATGTTTGGACCGGGCGCCATCTGTCCAAGGCTGTAGAGGTGGATGAGCTGCGAGAATGTCAGCCACTTGTGCACGTCGACCGTGAGGACGTTCATCTCGGGGAACGCCGCCATGCCCCCGCCAACCGTCAGCAGCGACAGGTAACTAAACACCCGAATCAGTGCCGGTAACTGGTTCATTCGTGGTACTCGCTTTCTGCGTTTTGCGCGGGTAGTGAAACAGAATGGCAATGATCCCCATGATGATCAGAGCGCGCGGCACCGACCAGTGCAGGCGGTGCACTGCGAGCGCCGTGGCCGCCACGAAGACGAAGTCGAAGTTCTGGGCCAGCGCCTTCTTGCTCAGGCTCACAACCGTCGCCAGGAGCAGGCCAACCGCGGCAGCGGCAACGCCCTTCAACGCTGCCGTTGACCAGGGATGATCGCCATGCAGGCGGTAAAAGATGCCCGCGCCATACATCAGCACGCCGCCAGGCAGGCAGATGCCTATGACCGCCACCACCGAGCCGATAAACCCTTGCAGCTTCTCGCCGACCTGGACTGCCATGTTGGTGGCGTTCAGGCCAGGCAAGGACTGGCTGATGGAAAGCATTTCGACGAACTCTTTGTCATCCAGCCACTGCCGCTTGGTGACCAGATTGCTGCGAAGGTAAGGCACGACGCCGCCAAAGCTGGTTGCCCCAATGATCAGAAATTCCAGGAAGACTTCCCACAGGGAGGCTCGCGGCTCGGAGGTGGCCACTGCGGCGGGTAACGTTGGCGCCGCTGCTGAGCTACTCATGGCTTTGGGGCTCGTTCCCCTTCAGGCGATAGACCATGCCTGTCTTGGTCACGCCCAGTGCCAGCCAGCCTTCCACGTCGTACTGCAGCGAGATGTAGAACTGCTCTGCCTGCTTCTTGGACTTCTCGGCAACCGATTCCCTGCTGGGAAACTTGACCTGGAAAGCGAACTCTCCCACCAGCGGCTTGTGCTCACCGCGAGTCCGCCAGAGCGCGACATCGCACTTGGCAACCTGTCCCTTTCCGAAATCCAATTGCCCAAGCGGAAGCAGCACTTCCTCCACGATGCCTTCATTGACCAGGCATACGTGTTCCTCGTCGGACTTCTTGACCGAAGCCAGGGCCGGCAACATCTTCGCCAGGGTCGCCATTGAGCTTTTGTCGGCATCATGGACCTGGCTCAAGCCGAACTGGCAGTTGTGCGAATAGAGAATGCGATACCCTCCCACTTCGTCCTTCAGGGGCAGGGCCTCGGCTTTGAACTTGATGCGATATTGGCCCGCGATCTTCGGGCGCACATCCATCTGGGTGGCAAGCTGCTCGTCGGGATGGCGGTACTTGAAGACGATCTCTGGATCGCCTACTGGAAACCCATCGACATAACAGACGCGCCGCCGCAGGATGAAGGCGTTGTTGTAGAGGCGAAAGTCCGGAGTGTCCATGAAGATGATCTCGCGGATTTCGGGACGAAGGTCGGTGTGGGGATCGGGAATAAATCCCACCCCCACTTTCTTCGCTGTTGCCTTGACGATTTTCCCGAAGTCGCGGAAGCTTTGGACCGATGTGAAGCGGTCCGGCTTCAGGATGAGCTTCGCCTCCAGAAAGGTGACTCTATCGAGCGGCGTGCCATCGGCGTAGGCCCCTGCCGATTTTTTCGGAGGCGGGGTCGGTTCGAAGGAAGCTACAGGTGCGTCCGTGTTCCTGGTTTTCTTGTTGTTCTTGTTGTTCTTGTCTTTAGGCATGACAGTGCGCCCACATTCTTTCCTGGCAGCAGGAATAGACAAAAGCTTAGTCGGTGGAGGTGAAATTAGCAGCTTCCACGCGCCAGTTCAACTAGCAAAAAGTGGTACCAGCCTGTCGAAAACGCCCAGCGTATCGGTTATGGAACGTGTGGCACTGTGGGAAGTGAGAAAGCACAACCGCGGGCCATCATTCAAATGGCTTGTGAGCTAAGCCGCGGAACGCCGTTTCCGGCGCGTTCGATTTAGCTGCCAAAGCACTGCGAAAAGCTGGCGATGACCAGCCTCACTACGTCATTCTGCTTCTTCTTGTCGCTGAGCCCGTGCGCGGCGCCCTCAACCGCGATCAATTGTGTCCTTGCCGGGATCAGCTTGATTGCTGCCTTTAGCTCCTCGATGCTGCCGAATGCGTCGCGTGTTCCGCTGACGAACAACGCCGGGGCGCGCAGGGTGGGGAAGTGCTGAGTACGCAATTGTGCCGGTTTTCCCGGAGGATGCAGCGGATAGGACAGCAGCAGCAGGCCGTCCACGAGCGCCGGTTCGGAAGCGGCAAGCATGCTCGCTTGCCTCCCGCCATAGGATGAGCCGCCGAGAAAAGCCCGCCCCGGGAACTGTGCTTTCATCAACGTGACCGCGCGCCGGAGTCCCTGCTGGTCAAGTTTCGCATCTCCAGGAGACGGCGGCCCCACGGGCTTGCGCTGGCGATAGGGCAGATCGCAGCGCAGCACGCTGATTCCCGCTTCGGCGAACGCTTCGGCCAGCGCGACCAACAGCGCAGCGTTGGAGTTCCCGCTGGCACCGTGGGTCAGAACGAGGAAGTCGGCGGACGGAGCGGCAGCGCGGTGCAGTGTTCCCCGCACCGGGCTTTCATCGGCCGCAAGATCAACAAAGGATTCCAGCTTCGGTTTGGTCAACGCAAGCCTCGATTCCGACGGTCACAATGGTGATCGCGGCGGGGCCCTTCCAGCATCGGTTCGAACCCCAAGGCATCAATATCACCATGGCCATGTGGTGACAATCACAATTCGGAGGCGACGGTCACAACTGATGCGCGAGTACATTTGCAGTTATTGATGATGCTGGGCAGCGAGTCTTTAGCTGCATCCGGGCAAGTCGTTTCGCAGGATGACCGCGTGATATGCTTTGTTGAAAAGAGTGGTTGGAGACGAATGCGCACGCCCGTTGCTGAATGGCGGCCATCATTGGTAGTTTTTCTTTTCCGAGCGCCCAGGCGCTCTCAAATATAGAAGGCGGTTCCTAGTGAGTCAGCGCGAGAAATTCGAAACCAAGAAACTTCCCATGATGCCCATCCGCGACGTCGTGATCTTTCCGCATATGATGACGCCGTTCGTGGTAGGCCGGGAGTCGAGCGTCCGCGCGCTGGAAGAGGCACTGGCCAGCGACAAGAAGATCTTCCTGGCGACGCAGCATGACGCCAGCATCGACGAGCCCAAGGCCAACGAGATCTACCAGGTCGGCACCATCGTCAACATTGTGCAGAGCCTGAAGCTGCCCGACGGCAACATCAAGGTCCTGGTCGAGGGCCTGGAGCGCGGCAAGATCCTGCAAGTGGTGGACACGGACGGCTACTTCGAAGCCACGGTCCGCACCGCCAAATACGGCGCCGAGCAGACGCCCCAGGTGGAAGCCGCTATGCAGCGGGTCACAGGGCTGTTCGAGCAATACGTAAAGCTCTGTCAGTCGCTGAACTACGAGACCATGATCGCCGCCGTCCGCAACGATGATCCGGCGAAGCTCACCGACACCATTGCCGCCAACCTGCAGCTCTCGATCGAGGAGAAACAGGAGCTGCTGGAGATCTTCGATCCGGCCGAACGGCTGAACCGCATTGCCGATGTTCTGGACGTCGAAATCGAGAAGCTGAACATGGACCGCACCATCCAGTCGCGCGTGAAGCGCCAGATGGAGCGCGCCCAGAAAGAGTACTACCTCAACGAGAAAATCAAGGCCATCCAGAAGGAACTTGGCCGCGGCGAGAAGAGCGAGTTCGACGAGTTGAAGAAGAAGATCGACGCGGCGGGAATGCCGCACGAAGTTCACGAGAAGGCTTCGCAGGAACTGAAGAAGCTCGAAGCCATGCCGCCCATGTCGGCCGAGTCGACCGTTTCGCGCAACTACCTCGACTGGCTGCTGGCGGTGCCATGGAAGAAACGCTCGAAGGAAATCCGCAACATCGACCTGGCCGAGAAGGTGCTCAACGAAGATCACTACGGGCTGGAGAAGATCAAAGAGCGCATCCTGGAATTTCTTGCGGTTCGCCAGTTGGTGAAGAATCCGAAGGGCTCGATCCTGTGCTTCGTCGGACCTCCGGGCGTAGGTAAAACCTCGCTGGGCATGAGCATCGCCAAGGCCACGGGCCGCAAGTTCGTGCGTATGTCGCTGGGCGGGGTGCGTGACGAGGCCGAAATTCGCGGACATCGCCGCACCTACATCGGAGCTTTGCCCGGCCAGATCATCCAGATGATGAAGAAGGCGGGCACCAAGAACCCGGTATTCATGCTGGATGAAGTCGACAAGATGTCGATGGACTTCCGCGGCGATCCGTCGGCCGCGCTGCTCGAAGTGCTCGATCCCGAGCAGAATTTCATGTTCGTCGACCACTACCTCGATGTGGAATACGACCTGTCGCAGGTCTTCTTCATCGCCACGGCCAATGTGCTGCACACCGTTCCTCCGGCGCTACAGGACCGCATGGAGGTGCTGCGCCTGCACGGCTATACCGAGCCGGAGAAGGTGGAAATCGCTAAACAATACCTGGTCCGCAAGCAACGCCAGCAGACCGGCCTGACGGAAGAGAACATCGCCTTCACCGACGAAGCCTTGCAGACCGTCATTCGCAGCTACACGCGCGAAGCTGGGGTCCGCAACCTGGAGCGCGAAATCGGTAATATCTGCCGTAAGGTCGCGCGCAAGGTAGTCAAAGAAGGCGGCAAATACAAGCTCACGCTCTCCGCTGAAAACGTGAATGAATTCCTGGGTGTGACCAAGTTCCGCGACATGGAAGTCAACGAGCGCAGCGAGGTGGGTTTGGTTACGGGCTTGGCATGGACGGAGGTTGGGCGGCTCGATCCTGGTGACCGAAGTCGCCACCGTCGATGGCAAAGGCAAGCTCACGCTCACCGGCAAACTGGGCGACGTGATGCAGGAATCAGCCCAGGCCGCCATGTCGTATGTACGCTCCCGCGCGCATCGCCTCGGTCTGCCGCGCGATTTCTATCGCAACCTCGACATTCACGTGCACGTGCCCGAAGGAGCCATACCCAAAGACGGCCCGTCAGCCGGCATCACCATCGCGACCGCCATCTCGAGCGCGCTGAGCCGCATTCCCGTGCGGCGGGATGTGGCCATGACAGGCGAGATCACGCTGCGGGGCAAGGTGCTGCCGATCGGTGGCCTCAAAGAGAAGCTACTGGCGGCTCATCGTGCCGGGATCATGGAAGTCGTGCTTCCGGCTGACAACGAGAAAGACCTGGCTGAGGTACCCGAAAACCTGCGCACTACGATGAAACTGCATTTCGTGAATACCATGGACGAAGTGCTGGCCGTGGCGTTGGAGCATCCGTTGCCGGAAATCGCCGATGAGGCGCCCGGCATAGCACCTCTGCCGCCTGCTCCGGAGCAGTCTCCAACCGCGCACCAGTGAGGTGTGTTTCTCGGACGGCTTGCTTAGCTAGCTGCAGCAGGCATGCCGCTCGCCTTCGCAACGTCACATAACACTTTGTAACTTGCGATTTCGCGCTGTTCCGCCCATAGTTTGAAGATGAAGGTCCTGACGCGCTTTATAACGTCTGCCGCCGACCCCGGGCGCTTCCCTCCGCCCGGTGCGCCGGAGATTGCCTTCCTTGGCCGGTCAAACGTCGGAAAGTCGAGCTTGATCAATTCGCTGGTCGGAAGCAAGATCGCCAAGACCAGCAACACGCCCGGGCGCACGCAAACCATCAACTTCTTCGAAGTGCGGCGCCATGGCAACCCCAGGGCGGAGTTCGTCTTTGCCGATTTGCCCGGTTACGGCTACGCCCGCGTGCCGAAAGATATCACCGCGAAGTGGAGCGAGTTCATTAATCCCTACCTGGAAAGGCGCTCCACGCTGGCGCTTTGCCTGTCTCTGGTAGACGTTACCATTCCTCCGCAGCAGCTCGACATTCAACTGTTGGAGTGGCTGCGCCACGCCAATCGCCACTTCCTCGTCGTCGCCACCAAGGCCGATCGCATCTCTAACAATCAGCTTCGTAGCTCGTTGCAGAAGCTTTGCCAGCAGTTGCAGGTTGACCCGTCGCAGATTGTTCCGTTCTCCACGAAGGCAAACATCGGGCAGAACGAGTTGTGGCGCGCTATTCGCGTTGCCGCCCGGCTGGAAGAGGCCGCCGAGGAATCCATCCCGGCAAACGGCACCGAAGGCTAGGCTATTCCGGCCAGATGGCCAAAGCTGTCTTGCTCAGGATCTGCTCTTGCGAAGCTGGTGAGATCGGCAGTTGCCGGAACTCTGTAAGGTTCCTGGCGACGTCCGGCACGCCGGGACCTGGCCAGTCCGTTCCAAACAGCGTCTTGTGCGCAATCTCTTCCAGGCGGGGGAAGTAGGTCAACAGCGTTCTTGGCGGGATGCCGCTGATATCGAGATACACATTGGGATGGCGGCGCACCAGGAAGAATGCAGTGTCCATCCAGAGTGGACGTCCGCCGTGCGCGAGCAGAATCTTCAGCCGGGGAAAATCGACGGCAACGTCATCCACGTACATCGGGTCGCCGTATTTGTTGCGGGCGCCGGGAAAGATCGATGTTCCGGTATGCACCATGATAGGAATACCGTTCGCTTCCGCCGCGCGGTAGATGATCTCCAGCTCCTTCACCCCATTTACATAGTCGTTGGGATAAAGCTGTTGATGCGGAGGGTGAATCTTGATCAGGCGGATGCCGAGCCGAACGATCTGTTCCATGTCAGCCAGCACATTGCGCGTGTGCCGCGGATGCACACTCCCACAGGGTAGGAGTCGCTTCGGGTCAGCTTTAACGTAGTTTGCGATGAATTCGTTTACCGCCGGGGTGAAGCCGATCACCTCGGGCGCTACGTAGTTGATAAGTACCGCACGATCAATGCCGGCGCGGTCGAGGTAGGCGAGAAACGCCTTGGGCGAGCGGCAGTATTCTTCGATCTGTGCGAAGTCCTTGCGCGACTTTTTCATCAGCGCCAGCGCATCGGGCTTGAACTCCTCCAGCGGCTGGATGTGGATGTGGCAGTCAGTAATCATTGGGAGTTGTCGGTGGTCAGTTCTCAGTTGTCAGTGAAGACAACAGACAATAAGTCTCCTTCGGGCATCCAGGCTCTTTCCTCGAATTCCTTCGATCCTCGGTCCTTTTCTGACAACTGACAACTAATTCGCCGCAGCCAGTACCGCACGTTTGGCCATCACTCGCACCATCTCGCGGCGGTATTCAGGAGTCAGCGCGGACGTTGTCAGCGGCTTGGCCGTGCGCATGGCAAGTTCTGCAATCTTCTCAGCAGTGACATCGTCGACGAAAGCGCCAACGAGGTGTGCATCGGCATCCTGCACCAGATGCGGAGCGGGATTGACAGCCGTAATCGCAACCCGAGCATCCCGGATTCGGCGCGAACCCGGATCAACTCTGAGCGCCACGGCCACTCCCGCCAACGGATAATCGATGCTGCCACGCACTCTCAGCTTTTGATAGCTGCCCTGCCATCCGGCGGAGGAAGCAGGCAGGAATAAGCGCGTCACAATCTCATCCGGCGCGAGATGTAGACGAACAATGCCGTCGTTGATGTAGAAGTCGCGCAGTGCCACCCGCCTGGCGCCATCCGGCCCAGCTATTTCAATCTCGGCATCGAGACACAACAGGGCAGGGGGCGTGTCGCCGGAGAACGTCGCCCAGCAAAACTTTCCGCCTGGAGCGACGTGGCACAGGTCGCCATCCTTCTTCAGGCAGAAGCCGCAACTCTTGCGCCACAACAGCGACTGGTTGTACCACAGGCAGCGCGTGTCGAGGCAGATGTTGCCGCCCAGCGTCGCCATGTTGCGGATGACAGGAGATGCCACCGTCTTTACCGCTTCGTGCAGGACGGCGTAGTCACGCCGGATGATCGGAGAATGCTCGATCACGCCAAGCGGCGTGAGCGCGCCGATGGAGAGTCCGTCGCCGTTGGCCGGAATGATCCCGTTTAATTCAGACACTCCGCGCAGGTCGAGCACGTAAGGCGGGGTGAAGAGCTTCTGCTTCATGGACGGCAGCAGGTCGGTGCCACCGGCGACGACTTTCAAATCGCCGGCATGTTTCGCCAGGAGCGAGAGCGTTTCGTCGAGAGTTCGCGGGCGCAGGAGTTGAAAGCTCGGCAGGCTCACCGCTCACCTCCCACATTGGCGGACGCCTTGTGTCTTGCCGGATCGAGCGGATGCCGCATCGGGCCCTTGCCGTTGAACCAGAGAGAACCGCCGTGCTCGCGGAAGGTGACCGGAGCCGTCGGATCGACCGATTCGGTCATCTGTATTTTCTTGTCGCCGCGCTTGTCTCGCAGCCCGGCGAGCACGCGCTCGGGAGTGAAAGGCGCTTCGCGCAACCGGACTCCCACAGCGTGGTAGATAGCGTTGGAAATAGCAGGAATCGTAGCTGCCAGCGAGCCTTCGCCTGCTTCTTTGGCGCCAAATGGGCCTTCGGGATCGATGCTCTCCACGATGATGGTTTCGATTTCAGGCGATTCGACCGACGACGGACTGCGGTACTCAAGCAAGCCCGGATTCATGAGCAAGCCGTCTTTCCAAACCATCTCTTCCTGCAAGGCCTGGCCAAGTCCCATCCACACGGAGCCCACCACCTGGCCCTCGACCGCAACCGGATTCAGAGCTCGCCCACAATCATGCGCGGCCCAGACTTTGTGCACCGTGACCTCGCCGGTTTCTTCATCGACGCTGACCTCGGCGACTTGCGCGGAATACGAATACGCCGGCGACGGGCCAACGCCCCCTCCCTTGTGCCTGCCGCCGCGAGCTTCGAGTGGAGGTGCATACGAGCCCGTTCCCGTCAGCGCACCGTGGAAGTCGATGGCAGAAACTATGGCTTCTTCGAAACTCATGTGCTCCCTGGGGCCTTCTTCCTTTCGCGTTTGCAGCACCGACCCGCGCAGGATCTGGCCATCGACGTGGCCGCGCGCAACAGTCTCCTCCAGTGGGTCTGACGCTGTGGGAGTATTATCCGACGCTGTGGTACCAGCGCGCCAGACGTGGTCCTCACGCATCACGACCTCTTCCGGATCGCAATTCATGCGCTTTGCCGCGGCGCTCACAATGTTCTTTTTGACGTTCTGAGCGGCACGAAGGGCCGCATTTCCGGCCATAAAGGTGACGCGGCTGGAGTAAGAGCCGAGATCGATCGGTGTGAGGTCGGTATCGGCGGCAATCACCTTCACGCGCGACAGGCCGCAACCAAGCACCTCCGCGACAATCTGGGCCGTCATCGTGTCCGAGCCTTGCCCGATCTCCGACGCTCCGGTGTAGACGACGACTCCGCCGTCGCGGTCGATCTTGATATTCACCGTCGAATGCGGCATGTCGGAGCGGATAATGCTGTTCGCCGCGCCGCTGACATAGTGGCTGCACGCGATACCCAGGCCGCGGCCGCGTGGCATCTGGTTGCGGCGCTCGTTCCACCCAGAACGCGTGACCACCTGATCGATGCATTCGGGCAGGCCGTAACTCAGCACCCGAAGTCCGTTCACCGTGACGGTCGGCGGCTTCAGCAGATTGACGCGCCGCACTTCGGCAGGATCGAGGCCAAGCTTCGCCGCAATCTCATCCATCTGCGACTCAAATGCGAAGCGCACATTTACGGTGCCATGCCCGCGCATTGCGCCGCAGGCTGGCTTGTTGGTAAGTACGCGATAGCCGTCGTAGCGAATATTCGGGATATCGTACAGAGCGCCCAGCAGCGCGCCGGAGTAAAGAATCGTTACCACACCGTAGGAGCAGTAGGCGCCGCCATCCTGAATGACCTTGCACGCAACCGAGGTGACACGGCCATCTTTCTTGACGCCGGTTTTGAGGTCGACGATGGTACGCGGCCGGCCGCGATGCGCCCAAAAGACCTCTTCGCGAGTGTAGGTGATCTTTACCGGAGCTTTCGCCGCTCGCGCTGCGACGGCGGCAATGATCTCCAGCGGGATGATCTCGCTCTTGCCGCCGAAGCCTCCGCCGACCAGTGGTTTGATGACGCGAATCTGCGACATGGGCAGTTCCAGCACCAGCGAGAGCTTGTGCTGGAGGTAATACGGCACCTGCGTCGACGACCACACCGTGAGCCGCCCGAGCGTGCCGGTGTAGGGGTCAAGCTCGAAGCTGGCGAGCGTTGAATGCGGTTCCATCGCCGCATGAGTCACTTCATTGGCGATGTAGCGTGCCTCATGCACGTAGTCCGCTTCGGCGAAACCCTGCTCGGGATCCCCGAAGACATGGTGATAGTCCTTCTCGATGTTGTGCGGCCGATGCTCGTGAATAAGGTCGGACTCCGCCTTCATCGACTGTTCGGGATCGAAGTAAGCGGGAAGCGCCTCGTACTCGACGTCAATCAACTCGAGCGCCTGTTCGGCGATCTCTTCGTTGATGGCGGCAACACACGCCACGTTGTCGCCGATATAGCGCACTTTGCCGACCGCAAGCGCGGTCTCATCGTGGCCGACGGGAAGAATGCCGTATTGATTAGGGGCGTCTTCTCCGGTCACAACCGCTACAACGCCTTCCAGCGCCTTTGCGCGAGAGGTATCGATGCGCACAATCCGCGCATGTGGATACGGCGAGTGAAGGATCTTGCCGACCAGCATTCCGGGAAGGCTGAGATCGTCGGTGTACTTACCGGCGCCGGTGGTTTTGCCAGCGGCGTCGACCATTGCGATAGATTTGCCGATAATGGAATAGTCAGACATAAGAAAACCAGCAATTAGCAACTAGCAATTAGCAACTAGCAACTAGCAATTAGCAATTAGTTAAAACCACGCTCACGTCGCCGCGCCCACCGGTTCATGCTCCGCGGCCTTGCGCTCGGCGTCGATCGCAGCGCGGATGGCCTGATACATCTGCGTATAGCCGGTGCAGCGGCAGAGATTGCTGCTTAGCGCGTCGCGGATCTCCTGCTCACTGGGATCGGGATTGTTCGCCAGCAACCACTTGATGGTCATCATGAAGCCAGGCGTGCAGTATCCGCACTGGGAGCCACCAAAGTCGCCATACGCTTTCTGTAGCGCGGCCAATCCCGCCTGGCTGGCAAAGCCCTCCACGGTCGTGATGTCGCAACCTTCGAAGCTGGCAGCCAACATGGTGCATGCAAGCATCGGGATGCCGTCGACCTGCACTGTGCACGCGCCGCAGGAAGAGTCGTCGCAGCCGCGCTTGGAGCCTGTCAGGTCGAGGTCCTGGCGCAGAACGTCGAGCAAAAGCTTATTCGGCTCAACCGCAAGCTCGTACGGTCGGCCATTCACGCGAAGTTCGATCAGTTGTTTCTTCATGTCAGCAATCCTGCCTAATACAGAGGTATTGAAGGATCGATCTCCCGCGCCCAGCGGTCGATGCCTCCTTGCAACGACTGCACCTTTTCAAATCCCTGCTGCCGCAGCCACGCCGTCACGTTCATGGAGCGCACGCCGTGGTGGCAAACTACCACAATGTGGGACTCAGGATCGAGCTCCTGATTGAAGCGTGCCGGAACTTCTCCCATCGGTATGTGCTTACTGCCTGCGATTTGCGCCGCCTGATACTCCCAGGGCTCACGAACATCAAGCAGGGTGATCTCGGCCCCGGTATCCAGCAGCGATTTCAGTCCCGCATGTGTAATCTCGTAATCCATCGACCCTACTTCGCCGTCCAGTTCGGCCGCCGCCGCTCCATAAAAGCAGCGATGCCTTCGTGGGCATCGGCAGTTTTCATCAGTTCATCAAAGTAGATCTGCTCCGCGCGGGCAAGTCCCTTGTCGAAGTGAATGGCGTCCCACGAATAGAGGGCCTTCTTGGCAACCGCGACCGCGGCAGGACTCAATTGGGAAACGCGCTGAATGCATTCCGCCACCAGCGTCTCCGGATCGTCGGCAATGCCGTTCACCAGTCCTGCTGCCAGCGCCTCCTGCCCGGCCAGCGTCCGGCCGGTCAGGACCATCTCGGCCGCAAGCTTCTGTCCCACAATGGCGGACAAGGCGACGCTAGCCACTGGTGGATAGCACGCCAGCTTAATCTCGGGGAAACCCCAGACCGAATCTGCGGAGGCATAAACCACATCGCACATAAGTGCAAGTTCAGCGCCTCCGCCCAGGCAATGGCGCCGGACACAGGCAATCGTGAGCTTCCGGGTCGCAACCACCGAGCGAATGAGGCTGTGGAATGCCGAGAGGGTGTCACGAACCTTTTCGGCGGTGTGCTCGGCGATCTCGACGCCGGCGGAGAAGGCGCGGTCCGAACCGGCGAAGATAATGGCGCCGATTTCGGGATGGCCCTCGATTTGTTCCAATGCGGCGCGCAGCTCCTCCATCATCCTGACGTCAATAATGTTCAGTGGAGGATTGTTGAGTGTAATGCGCGCTGCCGGCGGGTGCAGCTCGACCGTGATACGGGTGAAATCGGATTGTGTCGCGTTGCTCATTGAATTACAAACGGCCTTTTGGGGCCGTATAGAGGTCCTTCGACTCCTCCCCCTTGCTCTGCTCGGGGTCGTCGCTCAGGATGACACGGCATGAACATCTATTTTGCCGCAAATACTGCGGGGCGCTTCTCAAGGTAGGCCGCCAGACCTTCCTTCGCGTCTTCGCTCTCGAACAGAAGCTGCTGGTTCTCGCGCTCCAAGGCGAGCCCCGATTCCAGCGGGACCTCCCAGCCTGCCTGCACCGAACGCTTCATGCGGCCCACAGCCTTGGCGGCCTTGTTCGGGGGGCAGAACTGGCGAGCGTAGTCCATGACCTGTTCCATGAAATTCTCGCCTGCGAAGATCTCGTTGATGATTCCCAGTTCCCTGGCCTTTTCAAAATCGAAGGTTTCGCCAGTCGCCATCATTTCGATGGCTTTGGATTTGCCCAACATCCGCGACAGCCGTTGTGTGCCGCCGGTGCCGGGCAGGACCCCCAACTTTACCTCCGGCAGCCCGATCTTGCCTGCACCCTTGCGGGCCACGCGCAGGTCGGCGGCAAGCGCGACTTCCAGGCCCCCACCTACACAATGTCCATTGATGGCTGCGATCACCAGCTTGGGAGTGTTCTCCAGACGAAGCAGGGTCTCGTTGGCGTGAAGGCAGAAGTAGTACTTGAATGTGGGATCAGCCTTCGCCAGCATCTGAATGTTGGCCCCCGCGCAAAAGAACTTTTCACCTGCTCCCGTCAGAACAATCACGTGCACGCCTTCATCCATGCGCGCGCGCAGGATTGCCTCGTCCAACTGACGGTTCATGTCATAGCTATAGGTGTTAGCGGGAGGATCGTTAAGCTGGATGACCGCGATGCCCAACTGCACGACATAGTGAATCAGTTCGCGCGTTTCTGTCGCGATGGAACGATTACTCATTGGCGCCCCTGCTGAATTTTTCTTGTCGCGCTGCGCGATCTCGGTTTGCGCTGGCTTTTGCTTCGCGCCGGATGCCGCCGTGTCGTTCCGCCGCGAATGCCTCGCAGGAACAGGTCGGTGATCTGCTGCGCCAGAGCCTCGGCTCCGGGATCGACTCGGGGGTTGTGCCAGGTGTATAGCCAGTTCATGGTGCCAAACAGCGTCATTACCGCCGTCCGCGTGTTAATGCGGTGTGCGGCCGCAACTGCCGGGTGTCGCCGCATGACGTCATCCACGAGGGCAACACAAATCTGGTAGTACTCCCGCTTGATGGCGGCCAGCTCGGAGCGGTAGCCGTTCTTCAGCACTTCATCCTCATGGGACAGCACCTTCATCGCGTTGTGCCGGGCAAGTGCGTAATCAACATGATTGTGGATGAAGATGCGCAGGCGCCTCTCGGGGTCGCTCTCACCTGCGAGCCGCTCGCGCAGGCGGACCATGATGGTGCTAAAGGTGTGCTTCTGGATGAAGTACAGCAGCTTCTCCTTGGAGTCGAAGTAGTAATACAGGCCGGCCAGGGAGATGCCGCTCAGGCGTGAAAGATCGCGCATGGAAGCGCCCTCGTATCCTTTTTCGGCGAACACCGCGGTGGCGAAATCGAGGATTTCGGCGAGGCGCCGGTCGAAGCGCGTGTCTTGCGCGGCGAGGTTGGGCTGAGTCTGGATGCCGGAGGCCATGCCTGCTCGAAGGGTCAAGATATTCTTTCGAACGTTCGTTCCAATTATAGCCCGCTCGCGATATGGGGGCAAGCCTGCCAATTACCAATGCCATACCGGCATTTGCCGATACCAGCCACGTGCTTGCGCAAAGGCCGCTTCCAATCCATGGTGACGAGAAAAAGCCGGAGCAGTGGCGCGGGAAGCACAACAGAGATAAGGAAGATGTGCGCTCTGCAACGCGTCACACCCGGGAGCTTGCGTGAGAACGCTCCGTTTGACAAGTATCTGCCCGGCAAGGCAAACTGCATAATCTTGTTGAATTTGTTCCGCCACCGAGCAACCCGAGGCAGTTAGGCGGATCAGCCTACTAATGACCGTGCAGCCACCTGTATCGCACACCATGGAGTCCACGCTGGAAAGCGTGAACAGGGCCGAGGAGATGGCCGGACAGGCCGCCGCGCAAGCCGGCTTCGATGAGGACGCCGGCAGCGGCATCTCGATGGCGGTGCGCGAAGCCATGATCAATGCAGTGATGCACGGCAACGGCTACGACCCCGACAAACGCGTCAACCTGAGCTTTGAGCAGTCAGGCGGCAACCTTGTTATTACAATAAGAGATGAAGGCAGGGGACTGAATCCGGAAGACATCCCCGATCCCCTGGCGCCGGAAAACCTCATGAAGCAGTCGGGACGCGGCATCTTTCTGATGCGGGCATTCATGGATGAGGTCAAATTCCGCAAACTCGAGCCCGGCACTGAAATCACTTTGATCAAGCGTGTCCCGGAACACTGACCCGGACCGCAAGGAGGCCTCTACGTGAGCATGAAAGCGAGCACCCGGCAAGTAGACGGGGTTACCATTGTGGACTTGAGCGGGCGTATCACCCTGGGCGAAGGCAGTGTCGTGTTGCGCGACACCGTCAAGGACCTTTTGGGGAAAGGCCACAAGAAAATCCTGCTCAATCTCGGCGATGTGAGCTACATTGACAGCTCCGGGATCGGCGAGCTGGTCAGCGCCTTCACCTCAGTCCAGCGGCAGGGCGGCGAGTTGAAGCTGCTGAACCTGACCAAGAAGGTGCATGACCTGTTGCAGATCACGAAACTCTACACCGTCTTCGATGTGAAGGACGACGAGGCTGTAGCGATCGGCGCTTTCAGCCACTAATCCTTGCACCAGATTCCGCCAATACCTATTCTCCCGGTCGCTGCTACCATCCGGGTCGTCTCCGGAAGGCCGCGACCGGGCTCGCGTATTCACATGGCTCGGCGAACCTTATCTTTATATTGACTGCCCCGAAAACCTCTGGCTCCGAGAACATCTATTGATGATCGTCCCTGGGCGATGTCCGTCGCGGGCATCGACTGACCGCAGTCGTGCAGACGGCAATGGAGCACTGCGTGCAGTCCGCGTCCGTCGCGCCGCTTTCAACTGCGGGTCCGACATCTGAATGAACGTCTGCGCCGCAAGCGTGCCAGCACACGCGAGCCCCACGAACAATCGCCGTGTCATCATGGCTTCAGCTGGTAGTCCTTTGCCAGCTGACCCGCGCCGCGCACCAGCTCCGCGATCCCGCGCTTTTCGTCTTCATTTTCATAGAACCTTCGCTGCGCCTTCACGTTCCAGCCATATTCTTGCGCTTTCATGTAAATGACGAAACTGTAATTACAGTGCGATCCAGTTTTGGAAGACATTCTCTTTTCGTCTTCTCTCTTTCGCATCGCCATGCCCACGAGTCATGGCTGAAGTGCTGGACATGAGAATTCTGGTTATCGAGGACGAAGCGAAAACCGCCAAGTTCCTGAAGAAAGGGCTTGCTGAATCGGGCTTTGGCGTCGAAGTGTCAGGAGATGGCCTGGACGGGCTTCACCTGGCGCTGGAAGCGGAATTCGATTTGGTCATTCTTGACGTGATGATTCCCCGCCTGGATGGCTGGGAGGTTCTCGACGCGCTTGCGTCAGGCAGGCCGTCAGACGCCGGTGCTCTTTCTCACGGCGCGCGACGCCGTCCACGAGCGGGTACGAGGATTGGAGCTGGGCGCCGACGACTATCTGGTGAAACCGTTTGCCTTCTCCGAACTGTTGGCGCGGGTGCGATCACTGCTGCGCCGAGCGCCACAACGGCCGCAAGAAGTCATCCGCATGGCCGACCTGGAAATCGATCTTCTGCGCCAGCGTGTCACACGCGCCGGCCAACGGCTGGAGCTGACCTTTAAGGAGTTCCTTCTGCTGTCCCTGCTGGCACAACATGCCGGCGAGGTACTGTCGCGGACGCTGATCGCCGAAGCGGTATGGGACATGAATTTCGACAGCGACACCAATGTCGTCGACGTCAACGTGAGAAGGCTGCGCAGCAAGTTGGACGATCCCTTCCCGCAGAAACTGATCCATACGGTTCGGGGCGCAGGGTATGTCATGGAATCCGACTAGCAACATCGCCCCGGTCTCGCGGCTGTGGAAGACTTTGGCCTTCCGATTGACCGCCGGGTACGCGCTTGCCGGCCTGCTTCTGGTGTTCCTCGCCACCGCCAGTCTCTATCTGCTGACGGTCACCGAAATGGAGAGAAGCACGAAGCTGTTTTTCGACGATAAGCTGAATGTGCTACGCACCATGCTGCGGGAGCGTCCCAACGACTGGGAAGGCCTGCAAGAAGAAATCGAACTGGAATCCGCGGCGCGCCACTACGAACATTTTTACATTCGACTGCTGGATGAACGAAACCAACCGCTATTGACCACGTCCGGCATGGCGGAGCAGTTGGACCTGAAGCAACTCGCCACTCAAACAGCAATCAGCCCTGGCCGCACCATTCGGATGAAGGGAATCCAGGGCCAAGCCTTTCGGGTTACCAGCGCGAGGGCGGCGGTCGGCTCCCCTCCTACGCAGACCGATACCATTCAGATTGCGATTGACGTCTCGCAGCAGGAAGAATTCCTGCAGCGCTACCGGCTTTGGTTCTTCGGCATTCTGCTGGGCACGTTCGCCGTCTTTCCGTTCGTCGGGTACCAGATCGCACGTCACGGTATTCGCCCGGTGGAAGACATGGCGGCGACCGCTCGCCGCATTAGTTCGACGAATCTGCGGGAGCGTATCCTCGCGGAGGGCTATCCATTCGAACTGGCATCCCTGGCCAGCACCTTCAATCAAATGCTGGACCGCCTGGAAGATTCGTTCGAACGGATCTCGCGATTCTCCGCCGACATCGCACACGACCTGCGCACCCCGGTCAACAACATCCGCGGCGAAGCCGAAGTGGGCCTGGCCCGGGCGAGGACCATCACGGAATACCGCGACGTGCTTGAGTCCTGCCTGGAAGAAGCCGTGCGCCTTTCGGACCTCATCGGCAACCTGCTGTTCCTGGCCCGGGCAGAAAGCCCATTAGCCCATTTGCGCCGCGAGCCGGTGGACGTGGTTGAGTTGCTGGGCGGCATGCGCGAGTATTACGAAGCTTCAGCCGCGGAAGCTGGTATCTCCCTCACGACTACTGCGAGGGCGCCGGTAATTGCCGAACTGGACCGCACCCTGGTACAGCGCGCAGTGAGCAATCTGGTCTCAAACGCCGTAGCGCACACGCCACCGGGAGGATCCGTGGTGTTGGCTGCCAACTCAGAAGCTTCCGCCGTTCGCATTGAAGTGAGCGATACGGGTGTTGGCATTCCCTCGGAGGCGCTTCCGAAAGTGTTTGATCGGTTTTTTCGGATTGATTCCTCACGATCCCAGGCTTCGGGCGGCACCGGGTTGGGTCTGGCGATCGTGCAGAGCATTATGCTGCTGCACGGCGGGAAAGTTGAAATCGCCAGCCAACCGGGACAGGGCACCCGGGTCACGCTCCATCTGCCAATCGCCGCCGACAGATGACGCCGGGCAAGGCCAGGCGGCCGCAGTGGCCACTCATCACATGACAAAAACGTAATGTTTGCGTCATCTGGCTGTTCGGATTCCTCACTAAACTTGCCTTGTTGTCCGGCCTCACCTTTGTCACCGATCAACTGAAAACCCTTGGCAGTTCCTTTCGGAGGAGACACCTTATGCAACTAAAATCGCTTCGCAACGGTTCTCTAATAATGGGGACTTTGCTCGCAGGCCTGCTGTTGACGGGGCTGAGCGTGTCGGCGTGCGCGTCCGATTACTTCCCGACCTACACCCCCGGCCCGCTGGGAAACGGCGCGTGGGTCGTCGGTAGTGGGCAGATCATCACCCCAGCCGGAATCATGGTCAACCTGATGGTCAATGAGAGCTCCGGCACCGGCGTCCGCGCCAAAGCCATCGCGCTCAACCCCGTTCCTCTCCCCAACGGCCACTACACCGCCGCGGTCCTTACCATGGGCGCCACGACCGCGTTCGGGCCGGTGCAGGTCTTCGACGTGACGACCGGCGCGGTCCTGCAGTCGTACTATGGTTATAAAGATAAGCACGGCAGCTCCTCCGGCATTGTGTACACGTCGGATGGCAAGTACCTGCTGTACAGCCAGGACAGCAGCTACGTCGCCGTCTCTAGCGTCAATGCCACAACGGGCTTGCTCTCAGACTATGCCCAGGTGAAGGTTCCGATGGACATCGACTCTAACGGCTACCTGACCACCGTCACCTGTTACCCCAATAGCCCTCCGGGAACCACGGGCAGCGCTCCCATCCCTTGCGGACAGACCGTCACATTTACCGGGGATGGCACCAAGAGCTCCTACCCGCTCGGCATCGCCCTCACTTCGGATAACAAGACCGCCTACGCCGTGCTGGACAACAACGATACGCTGACCAAGATCGACCTTACCCAGAATCCTCCCGTGCAGGTTGCCGAGGTACGCGTCGGTAACGTCCCGAACAGCGTCGTCCTGTCAGCCGACGGCCGCACCGCCTACGTCTCCAATGAGGCTGGCCGGATCGTTAAGCAGAGCGATTTCCAGGAATATTCCAACGGCACTCCGGTGGTCGCCAACTATCCAGCCGGCTCCATTGCCACCGCCACGATCTCCATCGTGGACCTGCCCTCGTTCACGGTGAGAGGCGCGATCAATCTGACTGGTTTGCACCCGACCGGCATGGCTATGTGGGGCCAGTACCTCCTGGTTGCCGATACGTACAGCGACGTCATGTCCGTCATCGATACCAACGGTAATGCTGAGACTCGTAAGATCAGCCTTGCTCTTCCGATCGGAGTGCCATCCGGCCTGGCCAATAGTCCGCGTGCCTATGGTGCAGCTCCGAACTCGATTGCCGTCGACACCGCGAAAGCGGTCGCGTACGTCGCACTCTACAACGCCAATGCTGTCGCCGTCGTCGACCTTAGTGCTGGCGTGGCAAACGCCGTAAAGGGAATGATTCCGGTCGGCTACGCGCCGAGCTCGGTTGTGCTCGACTCGGCGGACAACGTACTGATCGTCGCCAACGACAAGGGCCTCGGCACCGCTAACACCAACATCGGAACCAACTGCGCAACCTATTACGGTGTGTGCGGCTTCAACTCCCACCAGGACGACGGCAACGTCAGTATCGTTCCTGTTCCGGACACCGCAACTTTGGCGCAGGACACCGCGCAGGTCTTCCAGAACAACCACTGGGACTTGTCACTGAATATCAACGGGGCCACAGGCGGCAATCCGAATACCCCGCCAGTCGCAATCCCGGTGAAGATCGGCGATCCGTCGTTCATCAAGCACGTGTTCGTGATCGTTCGTGAGAACCGCACCTATGATCAAATCCTGGGCGACGTGGCCGCCGGCAATGGCGATCCAGGCCTGGCTGTCTTCGGCGGTATCTACACTCCCAACGCCCACACGCTGGTGCAGCGCTTCCCGCTGCTGGACAATTTCTACGATCCGAGCCGCCAGTCGGCCGACGGCCATAACTGGATCGTCCAGGCCATGGCGCCCTACTCCGACGACATCCAGTCGCCCGACTGGTTGCGTGACTATCCCTCCAATGGTGGCGAGGCGATCGCCTATCTGACGAAGGGCAACCTCTACGACGCGGCGTCCAAAGCCGGCGTTAGCTTGAAGAACTATGGCGAGTACATCGAGTACAACCTGTTCGCGCCTCCGGGCGGCGGGCACACTGAGCCGACCTGGTGTCAGTTCTACGACGACACGGTCAAATTTGAATCCCAGCAGGAGCCGCAGCTGTATTACTACAACACGGTCTCCTCTTATTCTCCGCTCCCCAACGTAATCGCTCACACCGTTCAGAACTACCCACAGTTTGATACGGGTATTCCTGACCAGTTCCGCTACGATATCTGGTACCAAGACTTCGATAACGACGTGGCTGCCAATAACGTGCCCCAACTGGAGTTCATGTGGATCAGCTCCGACCACACCGGTGGGCCGCCGAACGCCATGGCGATGCAAGCCGATAACGACCTGGCGCTTGGCCGCTTCATCGACCACATCAGCCACAGCCCGATTTGGGCGACCTCGGCAATCTTCGTTGAAGAAGACGACGCGCAGAACGGCGTCGACCACGTTGACGGCCACCGCAGTCCGGGTTATGTCATCAGCCCCTATGTAAACCAGAACGGTCCCACCGACCACACCTTCTACACGCAGGTCAACATGACCCGTACGATCGAGCAGATTCTCGGAATCACTCCGATGAACCAGTTCGACCTGTGGGCTTCGCCGATGCGCACCATCTTCACCGACAACCCACCCCAGGAGAACTTCCAGCCCTGGGACCACGTGCCAGCCGAATACGATCTGAGGTCGGGCACGAATTGTAACTCTCTGGCATCCGCTAAGACCGCCGAGCCGAAGGACACCCCTGCGGTTGCGGCTATGCGGGCTGCTTGGCTCCAGAAAAAGGCGGAGATCTTCGCCGGCAATCAGCACAAGCCGGACGTCGAAGATCCCAACACCGTCGCCCACTACAACTGGTATGAGGCCACCGGGTTTACCCGGCCCTTCCCCGGTGAGAAGACGGTTCGGCCCCCGAGCGAATTCAACAACTCGGCTCCCAATATCGCCGACAAAGACTAAAACACGTTCCCAGTGCAATGGCCCTCTCCCTGATAACCGGGAGAGGGTTTTTTCATGCCTCGAACGAATAAACGAGAGTAATTCCCCCTCCATGAACAGCGACTTCAACACTTCAACTCAGGGTGAGCAACCATCACGAAGCCGTTCGATTCGAACCTGCGGACCCGTCACAGCGAGGCCGATGAGTTTTACAATCCATAGCCCCGACTTGTGCCAGCGTAGACGAGGCTCTGGTCATGCGGCAGGCGCTAGCCGGATTGTTGTGGTCCAAGCAGTATTTCTCTTCGAGGTGGACAAATGGCTCGACGAACGCGGCATCGATCCGTTAAAGCCCGGCGGACGCTTCATGCGGAACCGCGAATGCTTCCACATGGTGAACTGACACCTCATCTCGATGCCCGGCAAGTGGGAGTATCCCTGGTACGCTGCCTGGGACCTCGCGTGCCACACCATCGCCCTGTCATTGCTGTATTACAGGGAGAACTTCAAAATGGAGAATCGGCCGGTTCCGGCGAGTTGATGGACGCTATTGGATACCTTGGAGGGGTTTAT